>NZ_RKQZ01000001.1:2400000-3600000 GCF_003814695.1 Myceligenerans xiligouense | reverse complement strand
GCGAATCGCGGTCGCCGTAGGTGATGTTGATGAGCTTGGACTCCTGGAGCGCCGTCGCGAGACCGATCGTCGCCGCCCGCGCGGGCAGGCCGCGCCGGACCGCCGTCTCCGCGACGAGAGCGGCGTTGTCGGCCTGGGCTGGGGAGAGGTACCAGTCCGTGCCGTCCAGCTCCGCGGCGCAGCGCTCGGTGAGCGGCGCCGTGCCCGACAGGTGGTTCAGCACCAGGACCACCCCGGCCGTCGCGGCGGTGCCCACGACCACCGTCGCGACCAGGTACTTGAGGGCGCGACGCACCGGACGACGGCGCCGCACCGCGGTGCCACCGGCGCCGTCGCCGGCGGTGTCGCCGGACGAGCGGGTGAGCAGGACCATGCGAACCTTCCGGGTGGCCTCGAACGAGACGGCCCAGTCTAGAACGCCGAACCTGCGTGTTCTCCCAGGTTCCCTGAGTTTCCCGCCCGGAGTTGGTCAGTTCTTGTGGAGGGCTTCGTTCAGCTCGACACCCGTGCCCACGCGGTCGATCACCTCGACCGCTCCCGTGGTCGAGTTGCGGCGGAACAGCAGGTTGGACTGCCCGGCCAGCTCCACCGCCTTGACGGTCATGCCGCCGCGCAGCGTCACCTTCGTGCCCGCCGTGACGTACAGGCCGGCCTCGATCACGCAGTCGTCGCCGAGCGGGATGCCGAGGCCGGAGTTCGCGCCGAGCAGGCAGCGCTCGCCGAGCGAGATGACCTCCTTGCCGCCGCCGGACAGCGTGCCCATGATCGAGGCGCCGCCGCCGACGTCGGAGCCGTTGCCCACCGTCACGCCCGCCGAGATGCGGCCCTCCACCATCGAGGAGCCGAGCGTGCCGGCGTTGAAGTTCACGAAGCCCTCGTGCATCACGGTGGTGCCCTCGGCCAGGTGCGCGCCGAGCCGGACCCGGTCGGCGTCGGCGATGCGGACGCCCGCCGGGAGGACGTAGTCGGTCATGCGCGGGAACTTGTCCACGCCGTACACCGCGACGGGGCCGCGCGCCCGCAGCCGCAGCCGGGTGGTCTCGAAGTCCTCGACCGCGCACGGCCCGGCGCTGGTCCACACCACGTTGGCCAGCACGCCGAACAGCCCGTCGAGGTTCACGGCATGCGGCCGGACGAGCCGGTGCGAGAGCAGGTGGAGGCGCAGGTAGCCGTCGGAGGCGTCCTTCGGGCCGGTCGTCAGGTCCGCCACGACGGTCACGACCCGGGCGGTGACGCCGCGGGCGTCGTCGTTCCCCTGCAGCGCGACCAGGTCCGCCGGTGCCTCCGCGGCGGCCGACCCCTCGGCCGGAGGTTCCCCGAGAGCCGGAGCGGGGAACCAGGTGTCCAGGACGCTGCCGTCTGCGGCGATCGTGGCGAGGCCATGACCCCAGGCGGTGGTGGGAGCGGTCGACGTCATGGCGCCCAGCTTAGGTGAGGGCGCCGGCGCCGGTCCGCCGTCGTCCACCACCCGAACGCCGGCGCCGGGCGGAGGCGGCGCCTCCGCGACGTCCGGCATAACCTCTGCCCTGTGACCGCATTCGACGAATCCCTCCTCACACCCGGCTCCGACCTCGTGGACCTCACCGCCGCGATCTGCGACATCCCCTCCGTCTCGGGCGACGAGGCAGCCCTCGCCGACGCGATCGAGGCGACGCTGCGCGCCCGCCCGCACCTCGAGGTCCACCGGGACGGGGACGCGGTCGTCGCGCGGACGGGGTTCGGGCGGGACCGGCGCGTCGTCGTCGCCGGGCACATCGACACGGTGCCCGTCGCGGACAACCTTCCGACGCGGCTGGTGGGGGCGGGCGCCTCCGGTGACGGCGAGGCCGACGGCCGCGTCCTCCGGGGCCGCGGCACGGTCGACATGAAGGGCGGCGTCGCGGTCGCCCTCGCACTCGCGTGCGAGGTCGGGACGCCGGGCCGGGAACCCGCCGTCGACGTCACCTGGGTGTTCTACGACCACGAGGAGGTCGAGGCGGTGCACAACGGCCTCGGCCGGCTCGCCCGCAACGCCCCCGGCCTGCTGGAGGCCGACTTCGCCATCCTGGGCGAGCCGAGCGGCGCCGGGATCGAGGGCGGCTGCAACGGCACGATGCGCGTCGAGGTCCGCACCCGCGGCGTCGCCGCGCACTCCGCGCGGTCCTGGACCGGCGTGAACGCCATCCACGGGGCCGCGGAGGTGCTCGGCCGGCTCGCCCGGTACGAGCCGCGCACCGTCGCGGTCGAAGGGCTCGACTACCGTGAAGGGCTCAACGCCGTGGGAATCCGCGGCGGGATCGCGGGGAACGTCATCCCCGACGAGTGCGTCGTCGAGGTGAACTACCGCTTCGCGCCGTCCCGCGGCGAGGCCGAGGCCGAGCAGCACCTGCGCGAGGTCTTCGAGGGCTTCGAGGTGACCGTCACGGATTCCTCGCCCGGCGCCCGCCCCGGACTCGACGCCCCCATGGCCAAGGACTTCGCGACGGCCGTGCTCTCCGTCACCGGCGGCGAGCCGCGGCCGAAGTACGGCTGGACCGATGTCGCCCGCTTCGCCGGCCTGGGCATCCCGGCGGTCAACTTCGGACCGGGCGACGCCCTCCTGGCCCACAAGGACGACGAACGCCTCGCCGTCGCGGAACTGGCGGCCTGCCGGGACGCCCTGCGCACCTGGCTCCTCGGCTGACGACCCCCGCCGGTTGCCGGTTCGGACGGCGTCAGCCAGGTGGGACGGCGTCAGCCAGGCGGGATAGGTTTGCCGCATGAGTGATGACGGAGTTCCGCAGCGGGGACGCGGATACCGGAAGGGGCCCGTGCTGCTGCGCGGGAGCCAGATCCCGCTGGAGACGACCGACCAGCGCCTGCTGGCCAAGGGGGAACGCGCCGACTGGGTGCACTCCGACCCGTGGCGCGTGATGCGGATCCAGTCCGAGTTCGTGGAGGGCTTCGGCGCCCTGGCGGAGATCGGGCCGGCCGTGTCCGTGTTCGGCAGCGCCCGCACGGACCCCGCGCATCCCGACTACACCCGGGCGGAGGAGATCGGCCGCCTGCTCGTCGAGGCCGGCTACGCCGTCATCACCGGAGGCGGCCCGGGCATCATGGAGGCCGCGAACAAGGGCGCCCGCACGGCCGGCGGCGTGTCCGTGGGCCTCGGCATCGAGCTGCCGTTCGAGCAGGGCGTGAACGAGCACGTCAACCTCGGCATCAACTTCCGCTACTTCTTCGCGCGCAAGACGATGTTCGTCAAGTACGCCCAGGGCTTCATCGTGCTTCCGGGAGGGTTCGGCACCTTCGACGAGCTCTTCGAGGCAGTCACCCTGGTCCAGACCCGCAAGGTCACGAGCTTTCCGCTCGTCCTGTTCGGGGCCGACTACTGGGGCGGGCTCCTCGACTGGGTCCGCACCGCGGTCCTGGACCGCGGGATGATCTCCGCGCACGACCTCGACCTCCTGCACATCACCGACGACCCCGACGAAGCCGTCGAGCACGTCGTCGAGAAGGGTGCCGTCCTCGCCGACGAGAGGCGTGCCCAGGCGGCGCTCGCGGCAGACGAAAAGGCCTCCGCGGACTCCGCGTGAGCGGATCCGAGCACGGTCCCGCGGCGTCCGGCGCCCCGGGCGGAACGCCGGCCGGGGACCCGGCGCCACCCGGCTCGTCCCCGCTCGTGCTGCGCGGACGCGAGGTCGGGCGCGACGGGACCGCCGTGCGCCCCGTGGTGATGGCGGTGGTCAACCGCACCACCGACTCGTTCTTCGCCCCCGCGCGGCTGCCCGACGACGATGCCGCGCTCCGGGCCGCCGAACAGGCCCTGGCGCACGGGGCGGAGATCCTCGACGTCGGCGGGGTGCGGGCCGGCGTCGGCCCCGCGGTGGACGAGACCGAGGAGATCCGGCGCGTCGTGCCGTTCGTCGCCAGGGTCCGCACGGAGCTGCCGGAGCTGCTGGTCTCCGTGGACACCTGGCGGGCCGGTGTGGCGCGCGCCGCCGTCGAGGCCGGCGCCGACCTGATCAACGACACCTGGGCCGGCCACGACCCGGCACTCGTGGAGGTGGCCGGAGCGGCGGGCGTGGGCGTCGTGTGCTCGCACACGGGCGGCGCGACCCCGAGAACCGATCCTTACCGCGTGGACTACCCGCCGCCCCCGGTGCCCGGTGGGGCGGGGGAGGAGAGCGTGCCCGGCCTCCGCGACCCGCGGGACGGCGTCGTCGACGACGTGCTGGCGACGCTGCGGGCGGCCGCGGAGCGCGCCGTGGCCGCCGGGGTGCCGCCGGCGTCCGTCATCGTGGACCCGACGCACGACTTCGGGAAGAACACCTGGCACTCCCTGCACCTGCTGCGCCGTACCGCCGCGCTCGCGGAACTCCGGTTCCCGCTCCTGATGGCCCTGAGCCGGAAGGACTTCGTGGGTGAGACGCTCGACCTGCCGCCGGCCGAGCGCCTGGAGGGCACGCTGGCGGCCACGGCGGTGGCGGCGTGGCTCGGCGCGAGGGTGTTCCGCGCGCACGACGTGCGGGCGACCCGACGGGTTCTCGACATGGTGGCCGTGCTCCGCGACGAGGCGCCGCCCGCGGCCGCCCTTCGCGGGCTCGGCTGACCGGGCGGATCAGGATCGAGCCGCACGTTGGGGCGGTTCCGGGAGGAAACGGAAGTGTGAAGAAGGTGGCTCGAATTCGACTAGAATGGGCCGGTGCCCTCTGTCACTCGGCGACAGCTGATGGCAGACGAAGCACACGGTAACGGACAACGGAATGGGAGAGCCACACATGGCTGCGATGAAGCCGCGTACGGGTGACGGGCCGATGGAGGTCACCAAGGAGGGGCGCGGCATCGTCATGCGTGTTCCGCTCGAGGGCGGCGGTCGGCTGGTCGTCGAGCTCAACGCGACCGAGGCGACGGAATTGGGCGAGGCACTCAAGGGCGTTGTCGGCTGACCGGCCCACCGGTCTCGACGGAGCTCGGCCACCGGAGCGGTGCCCGCTGAGCCCGTCGGGGCCCAAGATCTCCCGGGTCCGGAGCTCCGCGCCCCCGGATCTCAGCGCCGGACCGCCAGCAGCAGGCCGTCGCCGCTGGGAACCATGGCGGGCATGACCCGATCGTCGTTGCGCAGCGCGCGGCCCACCTCCCGCACGATCGTCGTGATCTCGTCCCGTCGGGTCGGATCCGCGACGCGGTCCCGGTGCAGGGCGTCGTCCACGGCCAGCAGCCCACCCGGGCGCAGGAGCCGCAGAGCCTGCTCCACGTACTCGGGGTAGGCGTACGGTTCGGCCCCCACCAGCACGAGGTCGTAGTGGCCGTCGGTGAGACGAGGCAACACCTCGTCGGCGCGCCCCGGGATGATGCGCGTGCGCCGCGGGTCCACACCGTCCTCGGCGAAGGACTCCCGGGCCGCCCGCTGGTGCTCCACCTCGCGGTCGATGGTGGTGAGCTGGCCGTCGTCGGGCATGCCGCGCAGCAGCCACAGCGCCGCGACGCCGGCCCCCGTACCGACCTCCACCACCGCCCGCGCACGCATCGACGCGGCCAGCACCCGCAGCAGGGCACCGGACCCGGGGAGCACGGACGGGCAGCCGAGGTCGGCGGCGCGCTCGCGGGCACGCAGCAGCACGTCGTCCTCGGGCACGAACGACTCGCTGTACATCCAGGCCGCGGCCTTCGCGCTGCGGCCGCCCGTATGCTCCGTGGCTGCGCTGATGACACCCTCCAGGTCTGTGCCGACGCCGTGCTTCCTCGGACTCCGCTCCGCGTGCGTGCCTCGTCCCTCGGCCCGCGTGCTCCGCCGCGCCCTTCGCCGGCGTGGGTCGGGGGCCAGGTTACCGGTGACCCGGGAACGACTGGAGACCTCGGGACGTTGTGAGGGACGATGAGTCTTGTGAGCATGTCGAAGCCGGAACATGGCGGTCAGGCCGCGGTCGAGCCCTGGCAACCTCCCACCTGGGAGGAGATCGTTCGCGAGCACTCCGCACGGGTCTACCGGCTCGCCTACCGCCTGACCGGCAACCAGCAGGACGCCGAGGACCTGACGCAGGAGACCTTCATCCGCGTCTTCCGGTCCCTGTCGAGCTACACGCCCGGCACGTTCGAGGGCTGGCTGCACCGCATCACGACCAACTTGTTCCTCGACATGGCCCGCCGTCGCAAGCGGATCCGCATGGAGGCCATGGGGGACGACGACGGTGCCGTGGCGGCCACGGGCGAACAGGGGCGGCCCGAGCGGGAGTTCGAGCACGCCAACCTCGGGCACGACGTCCAGCACGCGCTGGACGAGCTGCGGCCGGAGTACCGGGCCGCCGTCGTGCTGTGCGACATCGAGGGGCTCAGCTACGAGGAGATCGCCAAGACGCTGAACGTGAAGCTGGGCACGGTGCGCTCGCGGATCCACCGGGCGCGCGCCCAGCTCCGGGAGGCCCTGGAGCACCGGTCGCCCGAGGCGGTGCGGGCCGGCGACCTCGGGAGCGAGGCATGACTCCGCACCTCGGATCCTGGATCTCGGCACTGGCCGACGGGCAGCTCGACGCGAGCCGGACCGAAGAGGCCCTGGCGCACGTGGCGACGTGCCGGGCGTGCGCGCGTGAGCTGGACGACGCGCGGCGTTCGCGCCGTCTGCTGTCGTCCGCCATGGACGACGTGCGGCCCGACCCCGCACTGACCGCACGCCTCATCGCGCTCCAGGCGTCGATCCCGGGCACCGACGACGACCCGCTGCGCAGCCCTCGCCGGCCGGCGTTCGACGCGCCGGAGTACGGTGCGCGCCCGCAAGGAGCGGGCCGTCCGGGGTGGGGCGGCGTCCCGCTGCCCGGCCTGGTCGACGGCGTCCGCCTGAGCGGGCACGTCCCCACGGGCCGACGCCGCGCGGCCCGGGTTCTCGCGTTCGGTGCGGGCAGCGTGGGCGCGCTCGGCCTGGTCCTGTTCGGGCTGGGCCAGAGCCCGCAGGTGACGCCGGGCATCTCCGCGGCCGACGCGATGACGATGCTCGCCCGCACGGGACCGGACGAGCGGGCCGCGGGCACGGACGTCCTGGCCGGGCTCGCCCCGGCCGGCACGATTCCCGAGCAGCGCAGCGCGGCCGCCCTCGACTGGGTCACCGCGGAGGGCTGGGCGGCGCCCTCCGACCTGCCCGACGGGCTGGAGGTGACGGCGGTGCGGCTGCTCGGCGAGGAGGGCCAGGTGCTCGAGATCGACCTGGCGGGCGACGCGGGACACGCCGTCGTGCGCGAGCGGGTGGGCCGCCTGGCCGGGGACGACTCGGTCCAGGTGCTGGCCCGCACCCCGGCTCACCTGGCATGGCAGTCGGACGAGGTGGTGGTCGACGTCGTGGCCGATCTTCCCGAGGACATGCTCGGCGAGCTCGTGGCATCCTTCCCGGCCCGTGACTACGATGCCGGGGTCCTGTCCCGCATCGCACGCGGGTGGAGCACGGCTACGGGAGCGATCAGCAGTCCATGAGCGACGAGAACCCCTTCGCACCACCGACCCCCGCGTCCCGGCAGGAGCCGCCGCGGGCCCCGGCGGCGATGCCGGACGGCGCCGCTTCCGGGCCCGGCCCGGATCTGCCACCGGCGGCCTCGCCGTACCCGTTCACCACGCCCCAGGCCGTCGGGGGCCCCGCCGCCGGCCCGGTGCCCCCGCCGCCGTCCTCGCCGGACCGGCGGCGCCCGCGTGGCCTCGGCCGCGGGTCCGTCGTCCTCGTGGCGTCGCTCGCGCTGCTCGCCGGCCTCGTGGGCGGGATCGGCGGGTCCGCCCTGATGGACGCGCGGGAGGACGGCGCCCGCCCGGCCGACGCGGCCCTCCCCGAGGCGGCCGGCGGTGAGATCGTGGAACGGCCCGACGGCTCCGTCGCGGCGATCGCGGCCGAGGCGCTGCCCAGCGTCGTCTCGATCGCGGTGCGGAGCGCGGACGGCGAGGCCACCGGGTCGGGCATGGTCCTCAAGGAGAACGGCTACATCCTCACCAACAACCACGTCGTCGCGGGCGCGACGTCGTCCGGCGCGCCGGTCTTCGTCACCTTCTCCGACGGGCACGAGGAGCGGGCGAAGATCGTGGGCGCCACCCCCGACTACGACCTCGCGGTGCTCAAGGTCAGCGAGACCGGGCTCACGCCGCTGGTGCTGGGCGACTCGGACGCCGTCGTCGTGGGCGACGACGTCCTGGCGGCCGGCTCACCGCTCGGGCTGGACGCGACCGTGACCACCGGCATCGTCTCCGCGCTGCACCGTCCCGTCCAGGCCGGCGAGCAGTCCGCGACGGCGTTCATCGACGCGATCCAGACCGACGCCGCCATCAATCCCGGCAACTCGGGCGGCCCGCTCCTGAACGCGGCGGGCGAGGTGATCGGGATCAACTCGGCGATCGCCCAGGCCCCCGGCTCGCTCACCGCGACGGGCAACATCGGGCTCGGCTTCGCGATCCCGTCCAACCAGGCGCGCCGGACCGCCGAGCAGCTCATCGAGAGCGGCGAGGCGACGTTCCCCGTGATCGGCGTGCTGCTCGACCAGACCTACCAGGGGGAGGGCGTCAAGGTCGCGAGCGCGGCACAGGGCGGCCAGCCCCCGATCACCCCGGACGGCCCCGCCGACCGGGCAGGGATCGCCCCCGGCGACGTGATCCTGGCGATCGAAGGGCGCCCGGTGTCCCGGTCCGACGAGCTGATCGTCGCGATCCGTGCCCTGGCGCCGGGAGACGCCGTGACCCTCCGGGTCCGGTCCGCCGGGGCGGACGAGGGCCGTGACGTGCGGGTCGTCCTCGACGAGAAGACCAGCGGCTAGAGGCGACGGGGCGCACGGGTAGGCTGTGGCGCGTGTTCGGGATCAACGGCTGGGAGCTAGGTCTCATCGTGGTGCTGGCGGTCGTGCTCATCGGCCCTGAGCGGCTGCCGGGCTACGCCGAGCAGCTCGGCGGCGCCGTGCGGAGGGCGCGCGGCTACCTCACCGACGCGAGGAGCCGGGTCGACGAGGAGCTCGGGCCGGAGTTCCGGGACGTCGACTGGTCGAAGTTCGACCCGCGGCAGTACGACCCGCGCAAGATCGTGCGTGACGCCCTCCTGGACGACGCCCCCCTCGACCACGGCGGCTCCGGTCCCGCGCGGCCGGGGACGGCCGGGGACGGCGCGGCCGGCACGACGACGCCCACCGGGCGGCCTCCCTACGACGACGAGGCCACCTGACGTCCGCGCACGAGATTCGTCCCCTCGGGGCGCGGCCTGCCAGAATGATCCCCATGCCGTCCGATACTCAGGTTGCAGCGGGACCTACGGCCGTGGCCGACCGTCCCGTGAAGCAGCGCATCTTCTCCGGGATGCAGCCCACGCACGACTCGCTGACCATCGGGAACTACATCGGTGCGTTGCAGCAGTGGGTAGCGCTGCAGGATTCGTACGAGGCGCTCTACTGCGTGGTGGACCTGCACGCTCTCACGGTTCATCCGGATCCCGCCGTGCTGCGCGAGCGCACGCGCCGTACCGCCGCGCAGTACCTGGCCGGCGGGGTGGACCCGGAACGCTCGATCCTGTTGGTCCAGTCCCACGTGCCCGAGCACACGGAGCTGGCGTGGCTGCTCTCCTGCCAGACGGGTTTCGGCGAGGCCAGCCGCATGACGCAGTTCAAGGACAAGGCGGCGCGGCAGGGGACCGAGGGCACCACCGTCGGGCTGTTCACGTATCCGGTGCTCATGGCGGCCGACATCCTGCTGTACGACGCCGCGCTCGTGCCCGTCGGTGAGGACCAGAGGCAGCACCTCGAGCTCTCGCGCGACCTGGCCGAGCGGCTGAACACGCGGTTCGGCGAGGGGACCGCCGTCGTGCCGGACGCGCACATCGTCAGGGACGTCGCCAAGATCTACGACTTGCAGGAGCCCACCGCGAAGATGAGCAAGTCGGAGGCGGGCAAGGGCTCGCTCCTGCTGCTCGAGGACGTGAAGCGCGCCGCCAAGAAGATCAAGTCCGCCGTGACCGACGCGGACGAGACCTACGGCGTGCGGTTCGACCCGGCGGAGAAGCCGGGCATCTCCAACCTGCTGACGATCTTCTCGGCGGTCACCGGCCGCGGCGTCGACGAGATCGCCGCCGAGTACGACGGTCGCGGCTACGGCCACCTCAAGGTGGACCTGGCCGATGCCGTCGTGGCGTTCCTGGAGCCGTTCCAGCAGCGGGCGAACGACTACCTGGAGGACCCGGCCGAGCTCGACGCCGTGTTGGCCGACGGGGCCGAACGGGCGCGCGCGATCGCGCGACCGGTCCTGGACCGGATCAAGGACCGCTTCGGGCTGCTCCCGGCGCGCGCCGGGGATCCGCGGTGAACATCCCGGATCGCGCCCCCGGGCAGGTTCGCATCGGGATCGCGGTGGCCGTCCCGGAGCCGTACGCGGCGCAGCTCGCCGCCGCGCGGTCGGCGGTCGGTGACCCGCTCGCGGACCTCATCCCGCCGCACATCACGCTGCTGGGCCCCACCGTCATCGATCAGCCGGACCTGGACAAGGTGCGCGCCCACCTGGACCAGGTGGCGGCCTCGGTCGGGCCGTTCGAGGTGCACCTGCGGGGCACGGCCACGTTCCGGCCGGTGTCGCCGGTGGTGTTCGTCGCGCTGGCGCAGGGCATCGCCGAGTGCGAGATGATCGAGTCGCGGGTGCGCACCGGCATGCTCGCCCAGGACCTGCGGTTCAACTACCACCCGCATGTGACGATCGCGCACGAGGTGCCGAACGACCGCCTCGACAAGGCGTACGAGGCGCTGCGCGACTTCGAGGCCCGGTTCGAGGTCGCCAGCTTCTGGCAGTACGAGCACGGGGACGACGGCGTGTGGCGCCCCCAGCGCGAGTTCGGCCTGAGGCGCTGAGGGGAACGGTGCGCGAGGTCAAGGAGCTCTGGCAGCGGTGGCAGGACTCGCGGCCGGGACGCACCCTCACGCGGTACACCGAGCGTGGCGGGAACGTGCTGTGCGGCGGCATGGCCTACACCGCGCTGTTCTCCCTGTTCGCCGCCCTCACGATCGGCTACACCGCGTTCTCCGCCGTGCTCGGCGGGGACATGGAGCTGCGGTACGAGGTGCTCGTCCAGGTCGACCGGTGGGTCCCGGGCCTGATCGACACCGGGTCGGGCGGGGTGGTCCAGCCGGAAGAGCTCATGCTGACGAGCGGGATCAGCCTGACGTCCGTCGCCGCGGTGATCGTGCTGCTGTGGTCCGCGACCACGTTCATGGGCGCGCTGCGGGTCGCCGTGCGCACCATGTTCGACCTGACCGACGACGGCCCGAACCTCCTGGTGGCGCGGCTGCTGCAGCTCGCGGGCTTCCTGCTGCTGCTCGTCGGGGTGCTCGTGGGGGCGGTCGTCGGCGTCGCGGTGAGCACGGCGGCGCCCTGGCTCATGGACCAGCTCGGGCTCGGGGGCGCGAGCCGTGGCGTCGTCCGGGGCCTGGGGCTCGTCGCCGGGGTGGTCGTCGACGCCGCGGTCGTGGCGGGCGTGATCCGGTACGTCGCGGGCGTCCGCATCCCGAGGCGGGAACTGCTCACGACGGCCGTCGCGGTGGGCGTCGCGACGGGTCTGCTGCGCTGGGCGGGCAGCTCGCTCGTCGTGGAGCTGGCCACCCGTAACGCGCTCCTGGCCGGCTTCGCGGTCCTGGTCAGCGTCCTGATCCTGGTCAACCTCGTGGCACGGGTCCTGCTCCTGTCGTGCGCCTGGGCGGCCGAGAGGAACGGGGACCGGGCGGACGGCGGGGCGGAGGCGGACGGCGCCCGCGCCGGGGAGACCGAGCCGGAGCCGGTGGCGACGCCCCGGACATGAGATCGGCCGCCTCCCCGGCGTCGGGGAGGCGGCCGATCTCACCCGCTCAGAAGGCGCGGGTGATCATCGCCCGCTTGACCTCCTGGATCGCCTTCGTGACCTCGATGCCTCGCGGGCACGCCTCCGTGCAGTTGAAGGTGGTGCGGCAGCGCCACACGCCCTCCTTGTCGTTGAGGATCTCCAGGCGCTGCTGCCCACCCTCGTCACGGCTGTCGAAGATGAACCGGTGCGCGTTCACGATCGCCGCCGGGCCGAAGTACTGGCCGTCGGTCCAGAACACCGGGCAGCTCGACGTGCAGGCGGCGCACAGGATGCACTTCGTCGTGTCGTCGAACCGCTCGCGCTGCTCGGCGGACTGGATGCGCTCCCTGGTGGGCTCGTTCCCGTTCGTGATGAGGAACGGCATGATCTCCCGGTACGACGCGAAGAACGGCTCCATGTCCACGACCAGGTCCTTCACCACGGGCAGGCCCTTGATGGGCTCCACGGTGATGGGCTTGGACGGGTTGACGTCCTTGAGCAGCGTCTTGCACGCGAGGCGGTTGCGGCCGTTGATCCGCATCGCGTCCGACCCGCACACGCCGTGCGCGCACGACCGGCGGAACGTCAGCGAGCCGTCGTGCTCCCACTTGATCTTGTGCAGCGCGTCCAGCACGCGGTCCGTGCCGTACGCGGTGATCTGGAACTCGTCCCAGTGCGACTCACCGGCGGCGTCGCCCTCCGGGTTGAACCGGCGGACCCTGATCGTCACGTCGAAGCTCGGGATCTCGCCCGCCTTCGCGCTCGCGTCGGCCTTCTCCATCACAGCAGTCATCAGTACTTCCGTTCCATCGGCTCGTACCGGGTCTGGGTCACCGTCTTGGAGCCCAGCACCACCTTGTAGCCGTCGAACTCCTCGACGTGATCGAAGTAGCCCGCGATGTGCCCCTCGGCCTCGTCGGCCGCGGCGGTGGGCCGCCGGTACGCCATCGTGTGCTGCATGTAGTTCGCGTCGTCGCGGTCCGGGAAGTCCTCGCGGTAGTGCCCGCCGCGCGACTCCTTCCGGTTCAGCGCGCCGACCACGGTGACCTCCGCGATGTCGAGCAGGAAGCCCAGCTCGACGGCCTCCAGGAGGTCCGTGTTGAACATCTTGCCCTTGTCCTGCACGGAAGCGTTCTGGTAACGCTTGCGCAGTTCGCGGATGTCGGACAGCGCCTGGTTGAGCGACTCCCCGGTGCGGAACACCTGGGCGTTCGCGTCCATCGTCTCCTGCAGCGCGCGGCGGATGTCCGCGATGCGCTCACCCTCGGGCCGTTCGCGCAGCTCGGTGAGCTGCGCCTCGACCGCGACGGCCGGGTTCTCCGGCAGGTCGATGAACGACGCCGTCTTCGCGTACGCCGCCGCGGAGCGCCCGGACCGCTTGCCGAACACGTTGATGTCGAGCAGCGAGTTGGTGCCGAGACGGTTCGAGCCGTGCACCGAGACGCAGGCGACCTCGCCGGCCGCGTACAGGCCCTTGACGACGTCGTGCCCGTTGCGCAGCACCTCGCCGGCCACGTTGGTCGGCACGCCGCCCATCGCGTAGTGCGCCGTCGGGTAGACCGGTACCGGCTCGGTGTACGGCTCGATGCCGAGGTAGGTGCGCGCGAACTCCGTGATGTCCGGCAGCTTCGCGTCGATGTGCGCGGGCTCCAGGTGCGTGAGGTCGAGCAGGACGTAGTCCTTGTTCGGGCCCGCCCCGCGGCCCTCGCGGACCTCGTTGGCCATCGACCGGGCGACGATGTCGCGCGGCGCCAGGTCCTTGATCGTCGGGGCGTATCGCTCCATGAACCGCTCGCCGTCGGCGTTGCGCAGGATGCCGCCCTCGCCGCGGGCCGCCTCCGACAGGAGGATGCCGAGCCCGGCCAGCCCTGTCGGGTGGAACTGGAAGAACTCCATGTCCTCCAGCGGCAGGCCGCGGCGGTAGGCGAGCGCCATGCCGTCGCCGGTCAGGGTGTGCGCGTTCGACGTCGTCTTGAAGATCTTCCCGGCGCCGCCCGTGGCGAACACGATGGCCTTGGCCTGGAAGACGTGGATCTCGCCCGTCGCGAGGTCGTAGGCGACGACGCCGGTCGCGTTGACCTCGGCGCCCTCCTCGACGTCCTCGGTGGCGAGGTCGCGGTCGGTGATGAGGTCGAGCACGTAGAACTCGTTGAAGAACTCGACGTCCTGCTTGACGCAGTTCTGGTACAGCGTCTGCAGGATCATGTGGCCCGTGCGGTCCGCGGCGTAGCAGGCCCGGCGCACCGCGGCCTCACCGTGGTTGCGGGTGTGCCCGCCGAACCGGCGCTGGTCGATCTTGCCCTCGGGCGTGCGGTTGAACGGCAGGCCCATGCGCTCCAGGTCGAAGACCGCGTCGATGGCCTCCTTGGCCATGATCTCGGCGGCGTCCTGGTCGACGAGGTAGTCGCCACCCTTGATGGTGTCGAACGTGTGCCACTCCCAGTTGTCCTCCTCGACGTTGGCGAGCGAGGCGCACATGCCGCCCTGGGCGGCGCCGGTGTGGGAGCGGGTGGGGTACAGCTTGGAGATGACCGCGGTACGAGTCTCCTTGGAGGACTCGAGTGCGGCGCGCATGCCCGCGCCGCCCGCACCGACGATCACGACGTCGTACTGGTGGGTGATCAAGACTCTCTCCTAGGCGGTGCAGAACGAAGCGAGCAGCTCGGGGTCCGCGCCGACCGGGCACGGTTCGAACGTGAAGATGACGAGCGTGCCGAGCACCACCACGATCGTGAAGGCCAGGTACAGCAGCCCCTTGAGGACACCGCGCGTCACGTCGCGCTCCGCGTAGTCGTTGATGATCGTGCGCAGGCCGTTCGTGCCGTGGATCATCGCGAGCCAGAGCATCAGCAGGTCCCAGATCTGCCAGAACGGGCTCGACCACTTGCCGCCGACGAACGCGAAGTCGATCGCCTTCACGCCCTCGCCGACCATGAGGTTCACGAAGAGGTGCCCGAACACCAGCACCACGAGCACCACGCCGGACGCCCGCATGAACACCCAGGAGTACAGCTCGTAGTTGCCGCGCGTCGTCTTCTTGCGCACGTAGGGGGAGCGGGGCGCGTCGAGCGTGCCCACGTGCTCGGCCACCGCCGGGGTTCCGTGTGTCGCGCCGGTCATCAGTGGCCTCCGAAGACGTTCATCAGGTGCCGCGGCAGGAAGCCCGCCATCGTCACGACGGAGAGACCGAGCACGACCCAGAGCATGACCTTCTGGTAACGGGGCCCGTTGGCGAGGAAGTCCACGAGGATGATCCGGATGCCGTTGAACGCGTGGAAGACGATCGCGGCCACGAGGCCCACCTCGCCGATTCCCATGATCGGCGTCTGGTAGGTGCCGATCACCGCGTTGTAGGCCTCGGGCGACACGCGTACCAGCGCTGTGTCCGTGACGTGGACGAGCAGGAAGAAGAAGATCGCGAACCCGGTCACGCGGTGCGCGACCCAGGACCACATGCCTTCGCGGCCGCGATAGAGCGTGCCGCCTTGTGCGGTGGGCACTTCGGGAGCCTCCTATGGCTTTCCGGTGAACGTATGAGGCAGGCGCGTCCCACTGTAGTGACACCCGGTCGTGTCAACCGTCCGGGGGATGCGATTCCGCCACGTGAGATGGTCGTTTTGTGATTCATTGCACAGAGGAGATGTCGCCTGCCGAACCCACGTCACTATGCTGCTTCCCATGAGCAATCCCGCGGGCGCCAGCAGTGCCGCATCCGAGACCGCCGCCGGACCTATCGAAGGATTCCACGCCGTGATTCCCGCGGGTGGGGCGGGAACCCGGCTCTGGCCCCTGTCCCGCAGGAAGGCCCCGAAGTTCCTGCACGATCTGACGGGCTCGGGGCGCACGCTCCTGCAGGCCACCGTCGACCGACTGAGCCCGCTGACCGGCGCGGACGGGATCGTGCTCGTCACCGGCACGCACCACGTGGCCGCCTGCCGGGCGCAGCTGCCCGGCCTGGGCGCGGAGAACGTGCTGGCCGAGCCCTCGCCGCGCGACTCGATGGCGGCTATCGGCCTCGCCGCCGCCGTCCTGACGGAGCGTCACGGCGACGTCGTGATCGGGTCCTTCGCCGCGGACCACGTCATCTCGGGGCAGCCCGCCTTCGAGGGCGCGGTGCGCGAGGCCGTCGCCGCCGCGAGGGCCGGCTACGTCACCACCATCGGTATCGCCGCCTCGCGGCCGTCGGTCGCGTTCGGCTACATCCGCTCCGACGGCACCCTCGGCGTCGACGGCGCTCCCAGCGCGCAGCACGTGCGCGGCTTCACCGAGAAGCCGGACGCCGCGACCGCCCGCGAGTACATCACGTCGGGCGAGTACCGGTGGAACGCGGGGATGTTCATCGTCCGCACGTCGGTGCTGCTGGGCCACCTCGCCGAGCAGCGCCCCGAACTGCACGACGGCCTGCGCGCCATCGCGAAGGCCTGGGACTCCGGCGACCGTGACCGCGTGCTCGAGGACGTCTGGCCCGGCCTGGAGAAGATCGCCATCGACCACGCCGTGGCGGAGCCGGTGGCGGACGCCGGCGGCGTCGCCGTCGTCCCCGGGACGTTCGGCTGGGACGACGTCGGCGACTTCAACTCGCTCGCCGCGCTCCTGCCGTCGGACGACGACGAGGGCTCCAAGGTGCTCGGCGACACGGGGGACGTGCTCCGGATCGACAGCGCCGGGTCGGTGGTCGTCCCGGCGAGCGGCCGCCTGGTGAGCGTGCTGGGCCTGGACGACGTCGTCGTGGTCGACACCCCCGACGCCCTGCTGGTCACGACCCGCGCTCGCGCCCAGCAGGTCAAGCAGGTGGTCGACGGCGTCCGTGCGCGCGATCTGGACGGCCTCCTGTAGCAGGTGACCCGCTTGGTCCATATGTCGGTCCCAGATCGTGGGACACGCGAGCGCGGGAGGGTGTGACCGCCGTTACAGTGGGTCGGGTGACATCGACCCAACCCGCCGTGAGCGTCGCAGAGCTGGATCAGATCGTTTCGACCGCCCCGCCCCGAGCGTCGGGCCCCGTCCTGGCGCAGCGCGTGATGGAGCTCGCGGACGAGCTGGACGACGAGCTCGTCGCGTTCCGGCGGGACGTGCACGCCCACCCGGAGCTCTCGCGCCGGGAGTCCCGCACGACGGCGGTCGTGGCGGAGCGCCTGCGCGCCGCGGGCCTCAGCCCGCGCCTGCTGGACGGCACCGGGCTGGTGTGCGACATCGGTCCCGGCGAGGGTGCCCGCACGGGCCTGCGAGCCGACCTCGACGCGCTGCCGCTGCAGGACACCAGCGGCGTCGAGTTCGCCTCCACGGCTCCGGGCGTCGCGCACGCGTGCGGTCACGACGTGCACACCACCGCCGTCCTGGGCGCGGGCCTCGTGCTCGCCCGGCTCGCCTCCGAGGGGCTGCTGACCCGCGGCGTGCGGCTCTTCTTCCAGCCCGCCGAGGAGGTCATGCCCGGCGGGGCGCTGGACATCCTCGGCACGCCGGAGCTCGACGGGGTGGAGCGCATCGCCGCCGTGCACTGCGACCCCAAGATCGACGTCGGCACCGTCGGCACCCGGATCGGCTCCATCACGTCCGCGGCCGACGCCGTCTCGGTGACCGTGTCGTCGCCGGGCGGGCACACCTCGCGCCCGCACCTGACCGGCGATGTCGTGTTCGCGCTCGGGCAGGTCATCACGCAGGTGTCGGCGGCGCTGGGGCGGCGGCTCGACCCCCGGTCGGGCGTCAACCTCACGTGGGGCACCGTGCAGGCCGGGAGCATGCCCAACGTCATCCCGTCCACCGGCACGGTCAAGGGCACGCTGCGCTGCCTCGACGTGGCCGCCTGGCAGAACGCCGGCGACCTGGTGCGGGACGTCGTCGAGCAGGTCGTCAAGCCGTACGACGTCGAGGTCACCGTGCACCACACGCGCGGTGTTCCGCCCGTCGACAACGACGCGACGGAGACCACCGCCCTGGAGGCGGCGATCCGGGAGACGGCCGGCCCGGACGCCGTCGTCCTGACCGAGCAGTCGATGGGCGGCGAGGACTTCGGCTGGTACCTCACGAAGGTGCGCGGCACGATGGCGCGGCTCGGCACGCGAACCCCCGGCGGGCGGTCGTACGACATCCACCAGGGCGACCTGATCGTGGACGAGCGCGCGATCGGCGTCGGCGTCCGGATGCTCGCGCAGTACGCGGCCCGGTGACGCCGCGAGGTGACGGGTTGCACACGAAACACCTGGACTCGGTGACGCTTCGGTAACGACTTGTCGTCGTAACCGACTCGATACGCGGATCGTCTCAACTGCTGGATAATCTCGAGGCATTGCTGGGCCTGACCGAGGCCCTGAATGAACCCATCGAGGAGCAACAGGTGAAGAAGGCTGTAGCGCTCACCGCGCTGACCGGTGCTGCGGCACTCGCACTCTCGGCTTGCGGGGCCGCCCCCGAGGAGTCCGGCGGCAACGAGGCCGCCAGCGACTTCCTGCCGTGCATCGTCTCCGACGAGGGCGGCTTCGACGACAAGAGCTTCAACCAGCTCAGCTTCGAGGGCATGCAGGCCGCCGCCACCGCGATCGGTGCGGACACCCGGCAGGTCGAGTCCAACTCCGAGAGCGAGTACCAGGGCAACGTGCAGTCGCTCGTCGACGAGGGCTGCGACGCCATCGTGACCGTCGGCTTCGCGCTGTCGGCCGCCACGATCGAGTCCGCCACCGCGAACCCGGACGTCGACTACATCCTCATCGACGACCCGGCGGACGCCGACGGCGACGGGGAGACGGACGCGGAGAACATCAAGCCGCTGCTGTACAACACCGCCGAGGCGGCATTCCTCGCGGGCTACCTGTCGGCGGGCTACTCCGAGGCCGGCAAGGTGGGCACGTTCGGCGGCATGGAGTTCCCGACCGTGACGATCTTCATGGACGGCTTCAAGCAGGGCGTCGACCACTACAACGAGGTCAAGGACGCCGAGGTCGAGGTCGTCGGCTGGGACGGCGAGACCGGGTCGTTCACGGGCGGCTTCACCGCCGACGCCACCGCCAAGAACACGGCGACGAACGTCATCGACCAGGGCGTCGACGTGCTCCTGCCGGTCGGCGGCCCCATCTACCAGTCCGCGATCAACGCGATCCAGGACTCGGGCAAGGACATCGCGCTGATCGGCGTGGACGCCGACCTGTACGAGACCGACCCGTCCACCCAGGACCTCGTGCTGACCTCCATCCTCAAGGGCATGGACGTCTCGACGTCGCAGGCCGTGCAGCAGTCGGCGGACGGCTCGTTCGACCCGACGCCGTACATCGGCACGCTCGAGAACGAGGGAGTGGGCCTCGCCCCGCTGCACAACTTCGAGGACACGGTCGACCCGACGCTGATGGCCGAGGTCGACTCGCTGCGGGAGTCGATCATCGGCGGCGAGGTCGAGGTGGACTCCTACCTGGCCGACTGACCTTCGTCGCTCCGGGGCCGCGCGCGTTTGCCGCTCGCGGCCCCGGAGTGCGTCAATGGGACGGCATCGGCAGCGGCGTAGTGCTGCGGAGAGGAAGAACATGCGGCTGGAGCTGCGGGGTATCACGAAGCGCTTCGGGGCGCTGGTCGCGAACGACCACATCGATCTGACGGTCGAACCGGGCGAGATCCACTGCCTGCTCGGCGAGAACGGCGCCGGCAAGTCGACCCTGATGAACGTGCTGTACGGGCTGTACGAGGCCGACGAGGGCGACATCCTGCTGGACGGCGAGGTCCAGCACTTCTCCGGTCCGGGCGACGCGATGGCGGCGGGCATCGGCATGGTGCACCAGCACTTCATGCTGGTGCCGGTGTTCAGCGTGGCCGAGAACGTGATGCTCGGCCACGAGCCGGGCCGGGGCGGAGTGCTCGACGTGGAGTCCGCGCGGGCACAGGTGCGGGAGATCTCCGAGCGCTTCGGCTTCCACGTCGACCCGGATGCCCTGATCGAGGACCTGCCCGTGGGCGTGCAGCAGCGCGTCGAGATCATCAAGGCGCTCTCGCGCAACGCCGACGTCCTGGTCTTCGACGAGCCCACGGCGGTGCTCACGCCCCAGGAGACCGACGAGCTGATGGCGATCATGCGCCAGCTGCGCGACGCCGGGTCCGCGATCGTGTTCATCACCCACAAGCTGCGCGAGGTCCGCGAGGTGGCGGACCGCATCACCGTGGTGCGGCACGGCAAGGTGGTCGGCGAGGCGCGCCCCACGGCGTCGGACGCCGAGCTCGCCTCGCTCATGGTGGGCCGTGCCGTCGAGCTGACCGTGCACAAGGACGAGCCGCGCTACTCCGAGGGCATGTTGCGGGTCAGCAACCTGCAGGTCGTGGACGAGGTCGGGACCGTCGTGGTCGACGACGTGTCGTTCGACGTGCGTGGTGGCGAGGTGCTCGTCGTCGCGGGCGTGCAGGGCAACGGCCAGACCGAGCTCACCGAGGCGCTGCTCGGCCTGCAGGGGGACGTGTCCGGGAGCGTCACGCTCGACGGTCAGGAGCTCACGGGCCTGAGTGTGCGCCAGGTGCTGGACCGTGGCGTCGGCTTCGTGCCGGAGGACCGCACCTACGACGGCCTGGTGGGCGAGTTCACCATCGCCGAGAACCTCATGCTCGACCGCTCCGACGGCCCCCCGTTCGTGCGGTCGGGCTCGCTGCAGCTGGCCTACCGCGACGACTTCGCGCGCGCCGCCGTGGCCGAGTACGACGTGCGCACACTGGGGATCGACACCCCGGTGGGGCGGCTGTCCGGCGGCAACCAGCAGAAGGTGGTGCTCGCTCGCGAGCTGAAGCGTGACCTGCGCCTGTTCGTGGCGGCCCAGCCGACGCGCGGCGTCGACGTCGGCTCGATCGAGTTCATCCACAAGCAGATCGTGGCCACGCGCGACGCCGGTGTGCCGGTGGTCGTCGTCTCGACCGAGCTCGACGAGGCGACCGCGCTGGCCGACCGGATCATGGTCATGTACCGCGGACGAGTGGTGGGGATCGTACCGGCGACGACGCCGCGCGACACCCTCGGACTGATGATGGCGGGGATCCCGCCGGTCGAGCACGGAGGAGAGGCCGCGTGAGCCACCAGAACGACCTCAACCCGGAGCCAGGGCCCGAGGAGGAGCCCGGACTCGCCGAGGAGCTGGAGCAGGAGGTGGCCCGCGAGTCCGGCGCTCCCGCCGGACCGGACGCGGGCGAGGACACCGCGGACCGCCTGGCGCACGCGCTGCAGCAGACGATGAGCCACCCGTGGACGGTCGCCGCCGGAGCCATCCTGCTGGCCGTGCTCGTCGGGTCGGTGATGATCGCGTTCACCGACGAGCGCGTGACCGCGGCCGCGGGCTACTTCTTCGCGCGTCCCGCCGACATGTTCGTCGCGCTCGGTGACGCCATCGGCGGCGCCTACTCCGCCCTGTTCCGCGGTGCGGTGTTCAACCCGCGCGCCGACGGTTTCGCGGCGCAGATCCGGCCGCTCACCGAGACGTTCAACTACGCGACGCCACTCATCGCGGCGGGGCTCGGCGTGGCGCTGGCGTTCCGCGCGGGCCTGCTCAACATCGGTGGCCAGGGGCAGATGCTCATCGCCGCCGCCGCCGCGGGCTGGGTGGCCTTCGGCGTGACGGGCCTCCCGTTCGGTGTGCACGCGCTGCTCGCGGTCGCCGCGGGGATCGCCGGAGGCGCCGTGTGGGCCGGGATCGCGGGCCTGCTCAAGGCCCGCACCGGTGCGCACGAGGTGATCGTCACGATCATGCTCAACTGGATCGCCTTCTACCTCGTGGCCTACTTCCTGGCGACCCCCGGCCTGCTGCAGGCCCCCGGGTCGAACAACCCGAAGACACCGCCCACACCGGAGTCGGCACAGCTTCCCGGGCTGCTCGGGGAACGGTACAACCTGCACTGGGGCTTCCTCCTGGCGCTCGGCGCCGTGGTCTTCGTCTGGTGGCTGCTGAACCGGTCCTCGCAGGGCTTCGCGTTCCGCGCGGTGGGCGAGAACCCGCGCGCCGCGCGTGTCGCCGGCATCGACGTCCCCTGGACCACGGTGAAGGTCATGCTCGTGGCCGGCGGCCTGGTCGGCATCGCCGGCGCGTCGCAGGTGCTGGGCCAGGTCACCACCGGGTTCGGCGGGGACATCGACGCGGGCATCGGCTTCGACGCGATCACGGTCGCGTTGCTGGGCGGCTCCAACCCGTGGGGCGTCCTGGCCGCCGGGATCCTGTTCGGGGCGTTCAAGGCGGGCGGTACGGCGATGCAGGCGTCCGAGGGCGTGCCGAACGACATCGTGCTCGTCGTGCAGTCCCTGATCGTGCTGTTCATCGCGGCGCCGCCGCTGGTCCGCGCGATCTTCCGGTTGCCGGATCCGGAACGTCGCCGTACCCCGCGTCAGGCCCGGAAGGCCAGGAAGGAGGCGGCAGCGTGAGCGCCGCAGTCGAGGCCCCGGGCACGCCGGGGACGCCGTCGTCGGACGGCACCGAGAAGCGCCACAAGGTGCAGGTGGGGTGGAAGGCCGCGAGCGGCCTGATCATCGTCGGTGCCCTCTTCGCCCTGCTGCTCGTCGCCGTCCCCCGGGACGGCGTGACGAAGTTCGCCCTGTCGCGCGGGGCCGACGCCGTGCAGATCCCGCTGCTGGAGATCCCGGCGATGCCGCTGGCCTGGGGTTGCCTGGTGGCCATGGCGCTGATCGCCGCGTACTCCGTGGTCCGCACGCTGGCGAACCGCAGGACGTCGATCTGGGCGATCGCCGCGTTCGGCGCCCTCTCCCTCACCGGGTTCCTCGCCTGGGCCGGTGCGGGCAGCTCCGGCACCCTGTCGATCGTGAGCCTGCTGTCCGGGTCGCTGCTGGGGGCGGTGCCGCTCGTCTACGGCTCGCTGAGCGGCGTGATCGGCGAGCGGTCCGGTGTCATCAACATCGCGATCGAGGGGCAGATGCTCGCCGCGGCCTTCACCGGGGCGGTCGCCGGCTCGGTCACGGGCTCGCCGGCCGCCGGCGTGTTCGCCGCCGTGCTGGCCGGCATGCTCGTGGCGCTGGTGCTCGCGCTGTTCACCGTCACGCACCGGGTGAACCAGATCATCGTCGGCGTGGTGCTGAACGTGCTGGTGCTCGGGCTGACGTCGTTCTTCTACTCGCAGGTGCTGGTCCCGAACGCGGCGACGCTGAACAGCGCTCCGCGGTTCGGCTCGTGGACCATCCCGCTGCTCAACGACATCCCCGTGATCGGTCCGGTGCTGTTCGACCAGGCCCCGCTGATCTACCTGATGTACTTCGTGGTCGCCGGGGTGTGGTTCGCGATGTACCGCACCCGCTGGGGACTGCGGCTGCGCGCCGTGGGCGAGCACCCGAAGGCCGCCGACACCGTGGGCGTCAACGTCGAGCGCACCCGCTACCTGGCGCTGCTCATCGGGGGCGCGTGCGCGGGACTCGGCGGCGCGTTCTACACGACCGTCGCGGTCGACCAGTTCGGCCTGAACATGACGGCCGGCGCGGGCTTCATCGCCCTGGCGGCGATGATCTTCGGGAAGTGGGACCCGGTGCGGGCGGCGATGGCGGGCCTGCTGTTCGGGTTCGCCTCGAACCTGCAGAACGTGCTGAGCGTGGTGGGGTCGCCGGTGCCGAGCCAGTTCATGCTCATGGTGCCGTACGTGGTGACGCTGTTCGCGGTCGCCGGGCTCGTGGGCCGTTCCCGGCCGCCGGCCGCGAACGGCCAGCCGTACCTGAAGGGTTGACCGGATGAGCACCACCGACGACGGCGCGGCCGGGAGGAACGTCTCCGGTGCCGCGGGCACCCCGGCCTCCGCCGCGCCTCCCGACTGGGAGGCCTTGCGGGCCGCGGCGCGCGGCGCACTGCGGTTCGCGTACGCGCCGTACTCCGGGTTCCCGGTCGGGGCGGCCGCCGTGGCCGACGACGGGCGGGTGCTGACCGGAGCCAATGTGGAGAACGCCGCGTACGGCGTCACGCTGTGCGCCGAGTGCTCGCTCGTGAGTGCCCTGATCATGTCCGGCGGGGGCCGGCTCGCGGCCTTCACCTGTACCGATGCCGACGGCAGGGTCATCATGGCGTGCGGGCGCTGCCGTCAGCTCCTGTGGGAGCACGGCGGTGCGGAGCTCCTGGTCGACACCCCGCACGGGGTGCTGACCATGGATCAGGTGCTGCCGCAGGCATTCGGACCCGAGAACCTGGCACGGGTGAGGGACGGACGGCCGGTCGACGACGGCCCGGCCGCGGGAACGCAGGGCACGCGGGAGACCCGCGCGGAGGCCCACGGAGAGGAACCGTCATGACGACCGAGCACTTCGACGCCGTGGACGTGATCCGCGCCAAGCGGGACGGGCTCACGCTGTCCGGGCCGCAGATCGACTGGGTCGTCGACGCCTACACCCGCGGCGTCGTCACCGACTACCAGATGTCCGCGCTGGCCATGGCGATCTTCCTGAACGGGATGTCGCGCGTGGAGGTCGCGCACTGGACCGGCGCGATGATCGCCTCCGGCGAGCGGCTCGACTTCTCCGGCCTGTCGCGGCCCACCGCCGACAAGCACTCCACGGGGGGCGTGGGGGACAAGATCACCCTGCCGCTCGCGCCGCTGGTCGCGACGTTCGGCGTGGCGGTGCCGCAGCTGTCGGGCCGCGGGCTGGGGCACACGGGCGGCACGCTGGACAAGCTCGAGTCGATCCCCGGCTGGCGGGCCGCGCTCTCGAACGACGAGACCGTCGCCCAGCTGGAGGACGTCGGCGCGGTGATCTGCGCGGCCGGGTCGGGGTTGGCGCCCGCTGACCGCAAGCTCTACGCGCTGCGCGACGTCACCGCGACCGTGGAGTCCATCCCGCTCATCGCGAGCTCCATCATGTCGAAGAAGATCGCGGAGGGCACCGGCGCGCTCGTGCTGGACGTCAAGGTGGGTTCGGGCGCGTTCATGAAGTCCCTCCCGCAGGCGCGCGAGCTCGCCCGGACCATGGTGGACCTGGGCACCGACGCCGGCGTGCGCACCGTGGCCCTGCTGACGGACATGTCCGTGCCGCTCGGGCTGACCGCCGGCAACGCGCTGGAGGTGACCGAGTCGGTGGAGGTGCTCGCCGGCGGCGGGCCGGCCGATGTGGTCGAGCTGACCGTGGCTCTCGCCGTCGAGATGCTGGCGGGAGCCGGGAGACCGCTCGGCGAGGACGAGGTGCGGGCGGCGCTCGCCGACGGCCGCGCCATGGACACCTGGCGGCGCATGATCGCGGCGCAGGGCGGTGACCCGGACGCGAAGCTCGCCGCCGCGAAGGAGTCGGAGACGGTCCTGGCGGGGGAGGACGGCGTGCTCACGCGCCTCGACGCCTACGCCGTCGGGGTCGCCGCCTGGCGGCTCGGCGCGGGCCGTGCCCGCAAGGAGGACCCGGTGCAGGCCGCCGCGGGCGTCCGGCTCCACGCGAAGCCGGGCGACCGGGTCACCGCCGGGCAGCCGCTGCTGACGCTCCACACCGACACCCCCGAGCGTTTCGCACGCGCCCGGCAGGCCCTCGAGGGCGCGTGGGAGGTGGCTCCGGAGGGCGCCGCCGGGGCGGGCGCCGCGGCCGGCCCGGGGAAGCTGATCCTCGACCGGATCGCCTGACCTCAGGCTCGGATGTCCGAGCCCTCGCTCGCGGCGGCCCCCGCCGGTCGGCGGGGGCCGCCGCGTCGTCAGTAGGTGCTCGTGTCCGCGGCCGCGGCGGTGACGCCGTCGTACCCGTCCAGCACCGCGGCCGTGCTCGACAGGCCGAGCCGCGTCGCCCCGGCGTCGACCATCCGGAGGGCCGTGCCGAGGTCCCGGATGCCACCGGACGCCTTGACGCCGAGCCGTCCGCCGACGGTCCTCGCCATGAGCGACACCGCCTCCACGGAGGCGCCACCCGTCGGGTGGAAGCCGGTGGACGTCTTGACGAAGTCCGCCCCGGCCGCCTCGGCGGCCTGGCACGCGGCGACGATCTGGTCGTCCGTCAGCGCGGCGGACTCGATGATCACCTTGAGCACGTGCTCCTCGGGTACCGCGGCCCGGACGGCCGCGATGTCGGCCCGCACGTCGTCGAACAGCCCGGCCCGGGCGGCGCCGACGTCGATCACCATGTCGACCTCGTCCGCGCCGTCGGACACCGCGCGGGCGGCCTCGGCCGCCTTGATCTCGCTGACGTGCTTCCCGGACGGGAACCCGCACACCGTGGCGATCTTCAGCCGCCCCGCCGCGACCTCGCGCGCGTGCGCCACGAACGTCGGCGACACGCACACGGAGAACACGCCGAGCCGGGCGCCCTCGTCGACGAGGGCGGTCACGTCCTCGGCTCCCGCCTCCGGCTTGAGCAGGGTGTGGTCGACGGTGGCGGCGAGCGCCGCACGGTCCAAGGTCATCGTTGCTCCGTTCCGCACGGCTCCGCGGGATCGCGCGGATGGGGTGCACCCGGCGGGCCCTGTGTCAGAGCTGTGCCCTTTCGATCTTCTGGAAGCCCGGCACGATCACCTGCTCGACCATCGTGCGCCGTTCGTCGTGGTGCACGAACGCGCTCCACGCCGCGGCCACGGTGACGTCGAGCAGGTCGTCGAGGGTCCACCCGGCTTCGGTGTTCAGGAGCATCATCTCGTGCGTCAGGGACGTGCGGGACATCAGACGGTTGTCCGTGTTCAGCGTCACGGCGAAGTCGAGTTCCTTGAGGCGGGTGATCGGGTGGGTCGCGACGGACTCGGCGGCCCCGGTCTGCGTGTTGGACACGGGGCACACCTCGAGCGGGATCTGCTGGTCGCGGACCCAGTGGGCCACGGGTCCGAGCGTGGCCGGGCCGTCCGTTCCGCCGTGGGCGGAGTACGTGATGTCGTCGGCGATCCGCACGCCGTGCCCGATCCGCAGCGCCTGGCCGATGGACAGCGCCTCGGCGACGGAGCCGACGCCGGACGCCTCGCCCGCGTGGATGGTCACCGGCACCTGGTGCGCGGCGAGATGCCGCCATACCTGGTCGTGGCGGCCCGGGGGAAAGCCTTCCTCGGGTCCGGCGAGGTCGAAGCCGAGGACGCCGTCGCCGGCCAGCGCGATCGCCAGGTCGGCGACCTCCGTCCAGTGGTCGGCCTGCCGCATCGCGGTGAGGAGCTGCCCGGCGCGGATGCTGCGGCCCTCCGCGGCGGCCCGCGCCACGCCGTCGTCGATCCCGGTCTGCACGGCTTCGACGGCCTGTGCCATCGTCAGCCCGCGCACGAGGTGCTGTTCGGGGGCCCAGCGCAGTTCGGCGTGCACGACGCCGTCGGCGGCGAGGTCGAGCACCGCCTCGCGGGCGACGCGTTCCAGGGCGCCCGCCGTCTGCATGACCGCGACCGTGTGGGTGAAGGTCTCCAGGTAGCGGACGAGCGAGTGGGAGTCGGCCGCCGCCGCGAACCAGTCGGCGAGCGCGGCGGGTCCCGCGGCGGGCAGTTTGTGCCCGACGGCGTCGGCGAGCTCGCAGACGGTCTCGGGCCGGAGCCCGCCGTCGAGGTGGTCGTGGAGCAAGACCTTGGGCAGCGCCCGGATGATGTCGACGCCGAGGTGTGTCATGACGACCAACCTACCGATCTCGTGGCTCGCTCGTCGGGCGGGCCGCCGCGTCCCGGGAGCCTCGGTCAAAGAGGTTAGGCTTGCCTCACCATGCCGCAGATCCAGAGCCCCACCGCCCGGAAGCCCCGCGGCGTTCCCGTCACCGCCACGGTCACCGCCGTGCGGCGTCTCACGCCG
Organism: Myceligenerans xiligouense; assembly: GCF_003814695.1. Lineage (GTDB taxonomy): Bacteria > Actinomycetota > Actinomycetes > Actinomycetales > Cellulomonadaceae > Myceligenerans > Myceligenerans xiligouense. The sequence continues at coordinate 3,572,579 of NZ_RKQZ01000001.1, read as the reverse complement.
CACATGGTCCGGGTGACCCTCGGCGGCGACGCGCTCGCCGCCGTCGATCCCGGGCCGTTCACGGACCGGTACATCAAGGTGGTGCTCGGACCGCCCGCCGCGCCCGGGGCGCGTCCCCTCGTGCGGACCTACACGATCCGCCGGGTGCACGCCGAGGGCTGGGACCTCGACGTCGTCGAGCACGGCGAGGGGTACGGCGGCCCGTGGGCGGGCCGGGTGCGGCCCGGCGACGAGGTGTCGTTCCTCGGCCCGGGCGGCGACTACGCGCCCTCCGCGGACGCCGCATGGCACCTGCTGGTGGGCGACGAGTCCGCGCTGCCCGCGATCGCGGCGGCCTGCGAGACGCTGCCGCGCACCGCCCGGGCGCACGTGTTCCTCGAGGTCGCCGGTCCGGAGGAGCAGCAGGAGCTCGTGTCCGACGGCGACCTGCACGTCACCTGGGTCCACCGCGATGCCGGCCCCGGACTGTTCGAGACCGTCCGCGCCGCCCACGAGTCCGGCGCCCTGCCCGGCGGCGTCCCCCACGCCTTCCTGCACGGCGAGGCGAGCTGCGTGCGGGACCTGCGCCGCTGGGCGCGCGCGGAGCTCGGTGTCCCCCGCGAGCTGCTGTCGGCGTCGGGCTACTGGAAGCAGGGCCGCGACGACGAGGGCTGGCGCGCCGAGAAGCCCGCCTGGCGCGCCGCGATCGAGCAGGACGACGCGGTGCTCACGCGCTGAGCCGGGGGATCGTGGCTCTCCTCACCTCGGACGGCGATCTCGCGCTCCTGCTCGACGGCACGGACGTCGTCGTGGAGAAGACCTGACGTATGCAGCCTCTACTATGGTCCGCATGAAGATCGCCGTTGTCGGTACCGGGTACGTCGGCCTGTCGAACGCAGTGCTGATGGCCCAGAATCACGAGGTCTGGGCCGTCGACCTCGACGAGATCAAGGTCGCGCTGGTGAACGAGCGGCGTTCGCCGATCGTGGACGCGGAGCTCGAGGAGTACCTCCGCGACCGCGACCTGAACCTGACCGCGACCCTGGACGCGCACGCCGCCTACGCGGGGGCGGAGGTCGTCGTCGTCGCCACCCCGACGAACTACGACGAGGTCTCGAACTTCTTCGACACCTCGTCCGTGGAGTCCGTGATCAAGGACGTGCTGGGAGTCGCGCCGCACGCGACGATCGTCATCAAGTCGACCATCCCGGTGGGCTTCACCGAGCGGATGCGCTCCGACCACCCGGACGCGGCGATCGTCTTCTCCCCGGAGTTCCTCCGCGAGGGTCGCGCGCTGTACGACAACCTGCACCCGTCCCGCATCGTGGTGGGTGACCGCTCCGAGCGCGGCAAGCGCTTCGCGGACCTGCTGCTGGAGGGCGCGGTCACGAAGGACGTCCCGGTGCTGCTGACCGACGCCACCGAGGCCGAGGCCATCAAGCTGTTCGCCAACACCTACCTGGCGCTCCGCGTCGCGTACTTCAACGAGCTCGACACCTACGCGGCGACGCACGGTCTCGATCCGGCCCAGGTCATCGAGGGCGTCGGCCTGGACCCGCGGATCGGGGCCCACTACAACAACCCGTCGTTCGGCTACGGCGGCTACTGCCTGCCCAAGGACACCAAGCAGCTGCTGGCGAACTACTCGGACGTGCCGCAGAACCTCATCCAGGCCGTGGTCGAGGCGAACACCACCCGTAAGGACTTCGTCGCCGCCGACATCCTGAGGCGCGACCCGAAGGTCGTGGGGGTGTACCGGCTCGTCATGAAGTCCGGCAGCGACAACTTCCGGGCGTCGGCCATCCAGGGCATCATGAAGCGGATCAAGGCCAAGGGCGTCGAGGTGATCGTCCACGAGCCGGCGCTGGAGGGCGACGAGTTCTACCACTCCGAGGTCATCAACGATCTCGACGAGTTCAAGGCCCGCGCGGACGTCATCATCGCCAACCGCCGCACCGACATCCTCGACGACGTGGCGGAGAAGGTCTACACCCGCGACATCTACGGGCGCGACTGACATACTCGCGCACGTGCGCACCACGAGCGGCAAGGGGATACTCGCAGCGTGAAGGTCCTGGTCACCGGCGGCGCCGGATTCATCGGAGCGAACTTCGTCCAGCAGACGGTCCGCGAGCGGCCGGGCGCGGAGGTCACCGTGCTCGACGCGCTCACCTACGCGGGTGACCGGGGCTCGCTGGCGCCCGTCGCGGAGCAGGTGACGTTCGTCGAGGGATCGGTCACCGACGCCGCCCTGGTGGACCGGCTCGTGGGCGAGTCCGACGTCGTCGTCCACTTCGCGGCCGAGTCGCACAACGACAACTCGCTCAACGACCCGTCGCCGTTCGTGCAGACCAACCTGATCGGTACGTTCACGCTGCTGGAGGCCGTGCGCAAGCACGGCACGCGGTTCCACCACATCTCGACCGACGAGGTCTACGGGGACCTGGAGCTGGACGACCCGGCGAAGTTCACGCACGAGACGCCGTACAACCCGTCGTCGCCGTACTCGTCCACGAAGGCGGGCTCCGACCTGCTCGTGCGCGCCTGGGTGCGGTCCTTCGGGGTCCCGGCCACGATCTCGAACTGCTCCAACAACTACGGCCCCTACCAGCACATCGAGAAGTTCATCCCGCGCCAGGTCACCAACCTGATCGACGGCGTCCGCCCGCGCCTCTACGGCGCCGGCCGCAACGTGCGGGACTGGATCCACGTGGAGGACCACAACTCCGCCGTCTGGACCATCATCGACCAGGGGCGCATCGGCGAGACCTACCTGATCGGGGCCGACGGCGAGCAGAACAACCTGGACGTCGTGCGGACCCTGCTGGAGCTCTTCGGCCGCGAGCCCGACGACTTCGACCACGTCGCCGACCGGCCCGGCCACGACCTGCGCTACGCGATCGACGCGACCCGGCTGCGCGACGAACTCGGCTGGACGCCCCGCTACACACGGTTCCGTGACGGGCTGGCGGCGACGATCGAGTGGTACCGGGGCAACGAGGCCTGGTGGAGGCCGGCGAAGGCGGCGACGGAGGCGAAGTACGCGCGCACCGGCCAGTGAGACCCTGTCACCTCACCTTCGTCACCGCCTGGTCGCGAGGAAGCGGCTGACTGCTTCCATGGTGGGGAGGAGGTTCTGGGCCTCCGCATCCTTGAGGGTAGGGGCCAGCTCGTCCTTCGGTGAGAGCTGGGGGGTGAGTGGGCTGCCGTCGCGGGCCGTCGTCGGCCAGTCGATGCCGACGGCCGGGTCGAGCGGGTGGATGCCGTGCTCGCGGTCCGGCGCGTAGCCGGCGGAGCAGAGGTACATCACCGTGGAGTCGTCCTCCAGGGACAGGAACGCGTGGCCGAGCCCTTCGGACAGGTAGATGGCGCGGCGGTCGACGTCGTCCAGCAGGACGCTGTCCCACCGGCCGAACGTCGGTGAGCCGACGCGGATGTCGACGACGACGTCGAGCACCGCGCCGCGCAGGCACTGCACGTACTTGGCCTGGCTGGGCGGGACGTCGGCGAAGTGGATGCCCCGCAGCACCCCGGACGCGGACACGGAGCAGTTGGCCTGCTGGAGGTCGAAGGGATGCCCGACGGCCGCGGCGAACTCGCCTGCCTTGAACGCCTCCAGGAAGAGCCCTCGGGCGTCGCCGAACTGCTTCGGGGTGATCTCGAAGGCGCCGGGCACGGACAGCTCTCGGTACTGCATGAAGACTCCTCGGAGCGGGGAAGATCCCACGTGGCCCAGGTGGGGGAGGGCGACGGACCCTAGGATCATACGTATGGAACCAAGGGCGGGCGTGCGGGAACGGTGGTTGGTGGTCGGAGCGTCCGGGATGCTCGGTCAGGACATGGTCGAGGTGGTCCGGTCCGCGGGGCACGACGTGGACGGGGCGGGCGGGAGCAGCGGGCTCGACATCCTCGACCCGGCCGCTGCCGCCCGCGCGGTCCGCGGGTACGACGTCGTGGTGAACTGCGCGGCCTGGACCGCCGTGGACGACGCCGAGACGCACGAGCCGGAGGCGTTCGCCGTGAACGCGGTCGGCGCGGCCCACCTGGCGCGGGCGTGCGCGGCCGCCGGCGTGCGGCTCGTTCACGTGTCCACGGACTACGTGTTCGACGGCGCCGCGACCGCGCCCTACGCCGAGGACGCGCCGGTCGCGCCCCGGTCGGCCTACGGACGGACCAAGGCGGCGGGGGAGTGGGCCGTGCGGGCCGAGGCGCCCGGCTCGCTGATCGTGCGCACGGCATGGCTGTACGGCGCCGGCGGGCCCTGTTTCCCGCGGACGATGGCGCGTCTCGCCGTCCAGAAGGACCGCCTGACCGTCGTGGACGACCAGGTGGGGCAGCCCACCTGGACCCGGGACCTCGCCGACCTGATCGTGCGGCTCCTCGCCGCGGGCGCACCGGCCGGGACGTACCACGGCACGTCGTCGGGCCAGGTGTCATGGTTCGGCTTCACGGAGCGGATCGTGGCGGCGACGGGCGCCGAGGTGAAGCTGGAGCCGACGACGAGCGACGCCTTCCCGCGCCCCGCGCCCCGCCCGGCCTACTCGGCGCTCGGCCACACGGCGCTGGAGGCGGCGGGCGTCGCCCCGATCGGTGACTGGGCGGAGCGCTGGGACGCGGCGGCGTCGGCGGTGCTCGGCGAAGCCTAGGCGTCGCTACTCCCCCAGGAGACCCAGCAGGTAGGAGCCGTAGCCCGACTTCGTGAGCTTCTCCGCGCGGATGCGGAGCTCGTCGTCGGACAGGAAGCCACGCCGCCAGGCGACCTCCTCCGGCGAGCCGATCTTCAGCCCTTGCCGGTGCTCGATCGTGCGGACGTAGTCCGAGGCCTCCAGCAGCGAGTCGAAGGTCCCGGTGTCGAGCCATGCCGTGCCGCGCGGGAGGACCTCGACCTGGAGCTTTCCCCGGGCGAGGTAGTGGCGGTTGACGTCGGTGATCTCGTACTCGCCACGGGCGGACGGCCGCAATGCCTTGGCGATCTCCACCACGTCGTTGTCGTAGAAGTACAGGCCGGGGACGGCGTAGTTGGACCGGGGCCGCGCCGGCTTCTCCTCGAGGGAGAGTGCTCGGCCGTCGTCGTCGAACTCGACGACGCCGTACGCCGTGGGGTTCGCGACCCGGTACGCGAACACGGCACCTCCGTCGAGGCCGGAGAACCGGGTCAGCTGGGACCCGAGGCCCGGCCCGTAGAAGATGTTGTCACCGAGGACGAGCGCCGCGTCGTCCGTGCCGAGGAACTCCTCGCCCAGCACGAAGGCCTGGGCCAGGCCGTCCGGCGACGCCTGGACCGTGTACTCCAGGTTGATGCCGAACTGCGAGCCGTCGCCCAGCAGCCGCTGGAACTGGGGCGCTTCATGAGGCGTGGTGATGACGAGGATGTCCCTGATCCCCGCGAGGATCAACGTGGACAGGGGGTAGTAGACCATCGGCTTGTCGTAGACCGGGACGAGCTGCTTGCTGACACCGAGAGTGATCGGGTGCAACCGGGTTCCGGACCCGCCGGCCAGGATGATTCCGCGCATGGTCCCTGATCCTTCCACGACGAGCCCGGCTTGGCTCGCGGCGGGGCGCGCGCGTCGTGCGTCAGAGGCCGAGCGCCGCCGCCATCTCCTTCCGCAGGCGCTCCAGGCGCCGCTGGGCGGTGACCCGGGCACGGCCGAGGCTCTCGGCGGTCGCGTCGGCGGCGACCGGCGTCACCACCTCCAGATAGCACTTCACCTTGGGTTCGGTCCCGCTGGGCCGGACGATCACCCGGGTGTCGTCGTCGGCCGTCAGCACGACGCCGTCCGTGGGCGGCAGCCCGTCCACACCCTCCGCGAGGTCGACGACGCCGGTCACGGGCGCGCCGTCGAGCGTCGCCGGGGGTGCGGCACGCAGCCTGCCCATCGCTTCCGGGATGCGGCCGAGGTCGTCGAACCGCGCGGCGAGCTGGCCGGTGCTGTACAGGCCGCAGGCGCGGGCGATGTCGTCCAGCGCGTCCCGGAGAGTCTTCCCGGACTCCTTGAGCCGCTCCGCGAGCAGCGCGACGCGCAGCGCGGCCGACAGCCCGTCCTTGTCCCGGACGCCCTCGGGGTCGACGCAGTAGCCGAGCGCCTCCTCGTAGCCGAACACCAGGTCCGGCGTGCGGGCGATCCACTTGAACCCGGTCAGCGTGGTCGCGTGGCGCAGGCCGTGGCGTTCTGCGATCCGCGCCAGCACGCGCGACGACACGATCGAGCAGGCCAGCGTGCCCGACGCCGTGCGTTGCGCGGCGTCCCAGCCGAGCAGCGCCCCGACCTGGTCCCCGGTGAGCATCCGCCAGCCGTGCGACGCGGCCGTCTCGGCGCCCTGGTAGGTGCCCCAGTCCGGGTCGTACACCGCGACCGCGCAGCGGTCGGCGTCGGGGTCGTTCGCGATGACGAGGTCGGCTCTCGCGTCGGACGCGATCGACAGGGCGAGATCGAGGACGCCCTTCTCCTCCGGGTTCGGGAACCGCACCGTGGGGAAGGCCGGATCCGGGTCGAGCTGCTCCTCGACCGGGATGACGTCCGTGAACCCGGCGTCCGCGAGCACCCGCCGCAGCGTGCGGCCCCCGACGCCGTGCAGCGAGGTGGTCACGATCCGCAGGGGTGTGGGCCCGGAGCCCTCGGACCTGAGGGTGACCGCCGTCCGGGCGCCCGACGTCGGCGTCGCCCGCGGGGTGTGCACATCGCGCAGGTGCAGGTCAGGGTCGTGCAGTGAGGCGACACGCCGCAGGTAGTCCTCGTGCAGGTCGTCCCCGAGCACCGTCCAGCCGCCCACGGCGCGCGGCACTCCGGACGCCCCGCCCGGTGCTGCGGAGACGCGGGCGATCTCGGCGGCGATCCGCGCGTCGTACGGCGGCACGATCTGCGCGCCCTGGCCGGCGTCCGTGATCACGCGCCCGCCGAGGTAGACCTTGTAGCCGTTGTCGGCCGCGGGGTTGTGGCTGGCGGTGATCATCACGCCGGCGTCGGCGTCAAGGTGCCGCACCGCGAAGGCGAGCACCGGCGTGGGCAGGGGACCGGGCAGGAGCGACACGTCGGCACCCGCCGCGGTCAGCACCGAGGCGGTGTCCCGGGCGAAGTCCGCCGACCGGTACCGCGCGTCGTAGCCGACGACGACGCGGGCCGGACCGGGGACGGCGGACGCGAGATACGCGGCAAGCCCCGCGGCCGCCGTGATCACCACGGCACGGTTCATGCGGCGCGGGCCGGCGGCCATCGCGCCGCGCAGCCCGGCGGTGCCGAACTCCAGGATCCCGGAGAAGCGGTCGCGGAGCTCCGTGAGGGCGATCTCGCGCATCTGGGGGTCGGCGGCAAGGGTGAGCAGGTTGCGCAGGTCGGCGCGGTCGGCGTCGTCCACGTCGTCGGCGATCCACGCCTCGGCGCGGGCGATCACGGGCTCGTCATCGAGGAGCGTCATGACTGTCCTTCCGCGTCAGATCTTCGCGACGATGCGGGCGAGGAGGTCACTGATCCGGGGCCCGGCCTGCCGGCCGGCCTCCAGCACCTCTTCGTGGGACAACGGCTGCGGACTGATCCCGGCCGCCAGATTGGTGACCAGCGAGATCCCCAGCACGTCCATGCGGCAGTGCCGGGCGGCGACGGCCTCCAGCGCCGTGGACATGCCCACGAGGTCCGCGCCGAGCAGGTGCGCCATCTTCACCTCGGCCGGGGTCTCGTACTGCGGGCCGTGGAACTGCGCGTACACGCCCTCGGGGAGCTCCGGGTCGACGTCGCGGGCGACCTCGCGCAGGCGCGGCGTGTAGACGTCGGTCATGTCGGAGAACTCCGCGCCCTCGAGCGGGGTCCTCGCGGTGAGGTTCAGGTGGTCCTTGAGGAGCACGGGCTGACCCGGCCGCCAGCCGATGTGCGTGCTGCCGCAGCCGTTCGTGAGGATCAGCGTCTCGGCGCCGGTCGCGGCGGCGGTGCGCACGCCGTGCACCACGCGGCGCACGCCCATGCCCTCGTAGAGGTGGGTACGCGACCCGAGGACCAGCGCGTGCCGCACCGAACCGTCGGGACGTTCCACGCGGATCGAGCGCGTGGTGGACCGGTGGCCGTCCACGGCGGGCTTGAGGAAGCCGGGGATCTCGGCGGTGGGCATCTCCGCGACCACGTCGCCGATCAGCTCCGCGGCGCCACCCCACCCGGACCCCAGCACCAGTGCGATGTCGTGACCGGCCACGCCGGACTTGGCGGCGATGTGCTCGGCGGCGGCTGCCGCCACGTCGAACGGGTCGGTGGTGGGGTCGTCGAGGTCCGGGGCGGTGCTCATGATCCGAGATTAACCGGCGGTGACACGGGAGGCCACCGCCACCCGGAGGCGCCCGGCACGAGTGTCCGCCGCCGCGCGCGTCTGCCAGACTGGCTGGCGTGTCCGAATCGCTGAAAGCCCCGGCCGGGTTGCATCGTCATGACGGCGACGAGTGGGTGGAGTGCGGTGACCACCAGCACTGGGGCCGCTACGGAGCCGCCGGGCTGCTGCTCGTGAGGCGCGGGGCCGACGGCGCTCCCGGGCACCTGGTGCTCCAGCACCGGGCGCTCTGGTCACACATGGGCGGCACCTGGGGCATTCCCGGCGGCGCTCTCGCGCCGGGGGAGAGCCCTGGCGACGGCGCGCTGCGCGAGGCGGCCGAGGAGGCCGCCGTCGACCCCGCCGCCGTCGAGGTCGTGGGGACGCACGTCCTCGAGCATCCCGTCTGGAGATATACGACCGTGGTCGCCGAGCTGCGGCCGGGAGCCCGCGTCGATCCGCGGGCCGCCGACGCGGAGAGCCTCGCCGTCCGCTGGGTCGCCCTGAGCGAGCTCGGGGGCCTGAGCCTGCTGCCCCCGTTCGAGGCCGCGCTTCCCGCCCTGCTGGATCTCCTGCCCCCGGGGGTCCGGGCGGGATAGGGTCGCTGCGTGCACATCCGCATCACTCCCGCCGAGGTCCTGGGCCTCGCCAAGGTCGCAGGTCAGCCGGTACCGCCCGTCGTCAGTTCCGTGAGCGGCGAAGGCGACGTCGTCCGCGTCGTCGCCGACCTTCGCCGCCTCGACGCACTCCCCGGCCCGCTCAAGCTCGCCGTCCGGATCGCCCCCATCGTGCGGGCCGACGTGCGCGTGGTCGCCTTCGCCGCCGGCGTCGCCACCCTGGAGGTCGAGGCGAACGCGGCCGGGCTCCCCGCCCACAAGCTCCTGTCCCTGGCCGCGGCGCCCATCGAGCAGGCGCTCGCCAAGCAGGACCTGCCGCCCGGAGTCGTCGACGTCCAGCACGACGCGCGGATCGCCGTCGACGTCGAGCGCCTCCTGGAGGCCAAGCTCCCCGGGCTCACCGTGACGAATCTGCGCCTCGCGGAAGGGGAGATCCTGCTGGACGGCTCGGTAGGCTGATCTCGTGACCTCCCCTGCCTCAGCCGAACGCGAACCTGCCCACATCGTCGTCGTGGGGGGTGGTCCGGGCGGCTACGAGGCGGCGCTCGTCGCCGGCAGCCTGGGCGCGCGCGTCACCGTCGTCGAACGTCAGGGGCTGGGCGGCGCGGCGGTGCTGACCGACGTCGTCCCCTCCAAGACGCTCATCGCCACCGCCGAGTGGATGACGATCGCCGAGCGGGCTCCCGAACTCGGCATCCGGCTGACGGACGAGGCGGCGAAGCGCGACCTGACGGTCGACCTGCAGGCCGTCAACAAGCGTGTGCTGGAACTCGCGCAGGCGCAGAGCGCCGACATCCGCGGCAGGCTCGTGCGCGAGGGCATCGAGATCGTGAGCGGTACGGGGCGGCTGGACGGGAAGTCGCGCGTCGTCGTCGAGCCGGACGGGGGCGGCGAGACCCGCGTGCTCCATGCCGACACGGTCCTCCTCGCGCTCGGCGCGACGCCGCGCATCCTGCCCACCGCCGTGCCCGACGGCGAGCGCATTCTCACGTGGACGCAGATGTACAACCTGGACGAGTTGCCGGAGAAGCTCATCGTGGTGGGCTCCGGCGTGACGGGCGCGGAGTTCGCGGGGGCGTACAACGCGCTGGGCTCGGACGTCGTGCTGGTCTCCTCCCGGGACCGGGTGCTCCCGGGCGAGGACGAGGACGCGGCCGAACTGCTGGAGGGCGTGTTCCGTTCGCGCGGCATGACCGTCCTGAGCCGCACACGCGCGGAGGCCGCGGTGCGGACCGACGACGGCGTCGCGGTGACACTCTCGGACGGGCGCGTGGTGCACGGGTCGCACGTGCTCGTGGCCGTCGGCGGCGTGCCGAACACGCAGGGCCTGGGTCTCGAGGAGGCCGGGATCGCGCTCACCGCGAGCGGGCACGTCGAGGTGGACCGGGTGTCCCGCACGTCCGTCCGCGGCGTGTACGCCGCCGGCGACTGCACGGGGGTGCTCCCGCTCGCCTCGGTGGCCGCGATGCAGGGACGGATCGCCATGCAGCACGCGCTCGGCGACGGCGTCGCGCCGCTCCGGCTCGGCACGGTCGCCTCGAACATCTTCACCGCGCCGGAGATCGCCACCGTGGGGTACAGCGAGGACGCCCTCAAGAAGCAGGGCTCGCGATACATCACCACGACGCTCCCGCTGGCCCGTAACCCGCGCGCCAAGATGCTCGGCGTCCGCGACGGCTTCGTGAAGCTGTTCGCCCACCCGGAGGCCGGCGTCGTGCTGGGCGGTGTGGTGGTCGCGCCGCGCGCGGGCGAGCACATCTTCCCGATCACGCTGGCCGTGCGGCACCGGCTCACGGTGGAGGACGTCGCGGCGTCGTTCACCATCTACCCGTCCCTGAGCGGCACGACGGCGGAGGCGGCGCGCGTCCTGGACGCCCGCGTCCAGGAGCGCTGAGGCCGCGGCGCGGCAGCACCGACGCGGCGGCCCGCACGAGCCCTCACGACGATGCCGGGGCGGCACGCCACCTCGGTGACGTGCCGCCCCGGCAGGGGAGAGGCCGAAGAGACCGTCAGGCGGGCGTGCCCTCGACGATGACCTTGCCGCCGTCCAGGCGGACGCCCGTCACGTCCTTGACGCGGTCCGCGAGGACGGTGGCGAGGTTCACCGAGAAGGTGCCGGCGCCCAGCGAGACGACGTCGGTCGGCAGGCCCTTCTCCTTGAGCAGGCCCTTGACGATCGGCTGCGCCAGGCCGAGCAGCTTGCTGACCGGGAGGCCGGCGGCGTCAGCCTTCAGGTCGAAGGTCGCGACGCCGTCGGTCACGTCCTTGACCGCGGCCGAAGCGTTCAGCGTCGGAACCACCTTGGCGGCGGCCTTGACCGCGACGGGAGCGTCGACGAGACGGCGGAGGTCGGCGTGCGCCGACGCGGTGCCGTCGTCGACCTTCACGTCGCTGATGAACGACGGCAGGCCGGAACCGGGGCGGACAAGGGCGATGGCCTCTTCGGGCGTGAGTGTCAGTGCTTCAGTCACGAGGCAAACCCTAGCGGACCGAACAGGGTGCAAATGACCAGATCAACCCGGTATTCGATCCGTGTTTTCCGACGGCTCGATCAGTCGGTGATCTCGCAGATCGCGGCGCCCGCCGTGACCCCGGCGCCCGCCTGCGCGACCAGGGCGGTCACGGTGCCGGAACGGTGGGCGACGAGCGGCTGCTCCATCTTCATGGCCTCCAGCACGACCACCAGGTCGCCCTCCGCCACCTGGTCGCCCTCCGTCACGGCCACCTTGACGATCGTGCCCTGCATCGGGGAGGCGAGCGTGTTGCCCGTCGCCGCGGACTTCGAGCCGCCGGACCGCCGGCCGGGCCGCCGCGCGGCGTTCGCCGAGCGCGCCTTGCCGGCCGCCACGCCCAGGCCGACCGGGAGGACCACCTCCAGGCGGCGCCCGCCGACCTCCACGACCACGCGCTCGGCGAGCTCCTCCGGATCGCTCTCCGGCGACGGGGCGGAGACGAGGGCGGGGCCCAGCCCCTTGACCGTCTCGGCGAACTCGGTCTCGATCCAGCGGGTGTGCACGGCGAACGCACCGGAAGCGGCGTTCGTGCCGGACACCGGTTCCGGCACGAACGCCGGCGCCTCCAGCACCGCGCGATGGAACGGGACGACCGTGGGGATGCCCTCGATACGCAGCTCGCGCAGGGCGCGACGCGCCCGCTGCACCGCCTGCGCGCGCGTGGCGCCGGTGACGATCAGTTTGGCGATCATGGAGTCGAAGTTGCCCGACACGGCGTCACCTTCGACGACGCCCGTGTCGACGCGCACGCCCGGCCCCGACGGCCAGACGATCCTGTCCAGCTTCCCGGGCGCCGGCATGAACCCCGCGGCCGGGTCCTCGCCGTTGATCCGGAACTCGAAGGAGTGCCCGCGGATCTCCGGCGCGCCGTAGCCGAGCTTCTCGCCCGCGGCGATCCGGAACTGCTCGCGAACCAGGTCGATGCCGGTGACCTCCTCGGTCACCGGGTGCTCCACCTGCAGGCGCGTGTTGACCTCGAGGAACGAGATCGTGCCGTCGGTACCCACGAGGAACTCGCACGTTCCCGCGCCGACGTACCCGGCCTCGCGGAGGATCGCCTCCGACGCCTCGTAGAGCGCGGCGGTCTGCTCCGCGCTGAGGAACGGCGCCGGGGCCTCCTCGACCAGCTTCTGGTGCCGGCGCTGCAGCGAGCAGTCACGCGTCGACACCACGACGACGTTGCCGTGCGCGTCCGCGAGGCACTGCGTCTCCACGTGGCGGGGCTTGTCCAGGTAGCGCTCCACGAAGCACTCGCCCCGCCCGAACGCCGCGGTGGCCTCGCGGACGGCCGAGTCGAACAGCTCGTCGATCTCGTCGTGGGTGCGCGCCACCTTCAGGCCGCGGCCGCCGCCGCCGAACGCCGCCTTGATGGCGATCGGCAGGCCGTGCTGCTCCGCGAAGGAGCGGACCTCGGCGGCGTCGGCCACGGGATCGGGCGTCCCGGGAACCAGGGGAGCGCCCGCGCGCTGCGCGATGTGCCGTGCGCTCACCTTGTCCCCGAGGGACTCGATGGCCGACGGCGGCGGGCCGATCCAGACGAGCCCGGCGTCCATCACGGCCTGGGCGAACTCGGCGTTCTCCGACAGGAACCCGTAGCCGGGATGCACGGCGTCGGCCTCGGAGCGCCGCGCGACGTCGAGCAGCTTCGCGATGTCGAGGTACGTCTCGGCGGCCGTGGTACCACCCAGCGAGAACGCCTCGTCGGCGAGGTCCACGTGCATCGCGTTCCGGTCCGGGTCCGCGTAGACCGCCACGGAAGCGATGCCGGCGTCGGCGCACGCGCGGGCGACGCGGACGGCGATCTCACCGCGGTTGGCGATGAGCACCTTGGAGATGCTGGCGCTGGACACACGAGAACTGGGCACGGCTCACCGTAACGCGAGCGAGCGCCCTCCCACGTGTGGAAGGTCCGCCAACGAGCCCCGAGTGCGTTTGGAGGAATCCACCATGAGCCGCGATGTTCGCGGGTTCGGGTGGTTCCGGTGCGGAGCTCCGCTGTCGGATTCCGCAACCCGCTCCAGGCGCGTGCGGCTCGGGCGCGTGCGGCTCAGGCGGTGCCCGGCGGTGCGTGCGGTGCCCGGCGGCTCAGGCGGTGCGCAGCGTGTGCCAGGGGACACCGATGTCGTGCAGGAGGGCGCGCAGCAGGGGCAGGCTGATCCCGACGACGCCGTGGTGGTCGCCCTCCACCCGGTCGATGTACGGCCCGCCGAGCCCGTCGATCGTGAACGCGCCCGCGACCTCCAGCGGCTCTCCGGTGGCGACGTAAGCGTCGATCTCGTCGTCGTCCATGTGGCCGAACCAGACCGTGGTCGAGCTGGTGGCGCCGATCGTCGCGCCGGTCCCGCCCGCGTCCCCGTCGCGCAGGTCGACGAGCCAGTGACCGGAGTGCAGCACCCCCTTGCCGCCGCGCATCGCGCGCCAGCGCTCGCGGGCCGCGTCCGGGCCCGCGGGCTTGCCGACCACCTCGCCGTCGATCTCCAGCATGGAGTCGCAGCCGACGACGACGGTGCCCGCCGCGCCCCCGGCCACGGCTTCGTCGCTCCCGCCGATCCGGTGGGCCACGTCCTCCGCCTTCGCCTGGGCGAGCAGCAGCACGGCGTCGTCGGGCCCGAGATGCTCGGCGCGGCTCCGGGCATCGGCGAGGACCGCGTCCTCGTCCACGCCGGAGACCTGCACTATCGGCTCCACACCGGCCGAGCGCAGGGTCGCGAGCCGGGCGGGGGAGCGGGAGGCGAGCACGAGTCGGAGCACGGGCGCCAGGTTATCCGAGACGTACGCTTCGGCCATGTCGCACATCGCCTGCACCGTGGACGACGACGCCGTCGCGCACGTCCGTCTCGATCGCCCCGACAAGCTGAACGCGCTCACGCTCGACATGCTCGGCGACCTCGCGGCGACGGCACGGCGCCTGCGCGGCCGCCCCGGGCTGCGAGCCGTGGTCCTGGCAGGGGAGGGACGATCGTTCGGCGCGGGGCTCGACATCGAGGCCGCGACCCGGAACCCCGCCGGGGTGGCCCGGGCGTTCGCGCCGACGTGGCGCGGCACCAACCGCTTCCAGGAGGCGTGCTGGGCCTGGCGCCGGCTGCCGGTCCCGGTGATCGCCGCCGTGCACGGGCATGTCTTCGGCGGCGCCCTGCAGATCGCGCTGGCCGCCGACCTGCGGATCACCACGCCCGACGCCCGTTGGTGCGTCATGGAGGTGGCCCGCGGCCTGGTGCCGGACATGTCTGGCATCCAGACGCTCTCGGAGCTGACCGGGATCGAGACGGCCAAGCGCCTCACCCTGACCGCCGAGGAGTTCTCCGGGACGGACGCGGTCGCCTACGGCCTGGCGGGCTCGACGTCGGACGACCCGCTGACCGAGGCGCGGGCCCTCGCGGGGACGGTCGCGGGACACCGGCCCGAGGCGGTCCGCGCCGCGAAGCGCCTGCTGAACCGGACCTGGCAGCGGGGCCCGCTGCGGACCTTCGCCGCCGAGCGCACGGCACAGCTCCGCCTGCTCCCGGGCGCGATGCGCGGTCGCTGATCCCCACGGTCCGCGCACGCGCGCCGGCGCGGGGCCCGTGCGCGCCCGCGCCCCCGCGGCCCGGCGTCAGCCGGTGTACGCGCGCTGGAGGCGGACCGGGGCCAGGGGGCCGATCCCGGGAACCTCCCGGACCGGCTGCCTCGTCAGCGCGTACTCCGACGACGTCGACGCGAGAGTGTCCGCCGTGGCCTTGTCCACCAGCACGGTGGACGGCTCCGCCTGGTCGGTGAGCCGGGACGCGAGGTTCACCGACGGGCCGAACACGTCGCCGAAACGCGACAGCACGCGTCCCCAGACGAACCCGACGCGCACCGGGATCTCGGGCTCGTTCGGTGCGGCCGTGCCGAGGGACTCGCCGGTCGCCTCCGCGAGGCTGAGCGCCACCTGGGCGCCGGTGTCGGCGTCGTCGGCCACGAACAGGATGGCGTCGCCGATCGTCTTGACGACGCGGCCGCCGCAGTTCGTGATGATGTCGCGGGCACCGGCCTCGAAGCGCTGCACGAAGTCGGCCAGTTCCGCCGACTCCAGGCCGGCGGTCCGCTTCGTGAAGGAGACGACGTCGGCGAATCCCACGGCGCGCGGGAGCGGGAGCTGATGGGCGTCGTGGTCGGTCTCGTCGCGGGCGCCGGCGAACTCGATCGCCATCCGGCCCGTCAGTGCCGCCAGCTGGCGCCGCCAGGCGTGCTCGAGCTGGCGCCCGAGGACCTCGGCGAGGTCGGGGAGGCGGTCCAGGGCGAGCAGCCGGGCCGAGGTCTCGTCCAGCTCGTACCGCCGGGCCAGGTGCTCCACGAGGGCCTCGACCTGCCACAGCGCGAGACGCTCGGTGGTGTGGCCCATCGCGCGGACGAACGCCATCCGCGCCCGGGCGTCCATCTCCTGGGTCTCGAAGACCTCGTCGATCTCACGCAGCGCCGTCACGTCCGACGCCGTGAACCACGTGTCGGTCGGGTGCGTCACGGGAAGCCCCATCCAGCGCCAGAAGTCCTCGATCCGGTTCCCGTCCAGGCCCGTGCGCTCGACGATCTCCGGGAAGGTGTACTGTCGCGGCCCGCCCAGGATCTCCTCGTCGAGCCGGGTCGCGGTGTCCGAGCCGAGCGCGTGGGAATGGCCGTGTTCCGGTGCGGCCGGGCCGGCCGAGGTGTCCCGGCCGGATCGGTCGTCCGGCGTGTCACGCCCGGGCTGGGGCTCCCGCGGGGCGCCCCCGGCGGAGTCGGTTTCGTTCTCGAGCACGGGCTCAGCCTATTCGTAGGCGATCGCGCGAGGACCCGGCAATTCGGCCACGGCTACCTGAGGTGGTGGACGTCCCCCGCCGAGACCGTGCGCTCCTCACCCTCGCCGGTGCGGATCACCAGGGCGCCCGTCGCGTCCAGCCGCACGGCCTCGCCCCGGACGGTCCCGGCACCGCCCGCCAGCTCCGCGCGCACCCGCGTGCCGAGGGTCGCGGAGACGCGCACGCACTCGGCGGCCAGCCCCGACGCCACCGGGTCGCCGCCCGCCCGTTCCCACCGGCCGACGGCGGCCGCCACCTCTCCCAGGAGCGCGGACAGGAGGCTGGTCCGGTCGAGGTCCCCGTACCCGGCCAGCGCCAGCGACGACGCGGTCTCCACGGGGAGCTCGCCGGCGGTCTGCGACACGTTGAGGCCGATGCCGAGCACTACCGCCACGGGCTCGCCGGCGGTGCCCCCGGGCACCACCTCGGCCAGGATGCCCGCCACCTTGCGGTAGCCGCCCAGACCGGTCACGGGAGTGTCCGCGCGCACCAGCACGTCGTTGGGCCATTTCACCGCGAGGTCCGCGGCACCGTCGTCCCGGTCGCTGCCGGGCGCGCTGCCGCCGTCGTCCCCGGAGACCGTTCGGACGACCGCGGTCCCGGCCAGGAGCGGCAGCCAGCCGAGGCGCTCGGCCGGGACGGCCGGGCGCAGCAGGATCGAGACGGTGAGCGACGCGCGCGGCGGGGTCTCCCAGGAGCGGCCGGCGCGGCCGCGGCCGGCGGTCTGGCGCTCGGCGACGAGGGCCGACGGCGCGGGCCAGGCGCGGGGGTCGGCCCGGACGGCGGCGACGAGCTCGCTGTTGGTGGAGGTGGACTCCTCGACCACGTCGATCCGGTGGAAGCCGGGGATGTCGAGCTCGTGGGGACGAAGCGGTGCGCGCATGCCTTCATCCTGCCCCGGCGTGGTGCCCACCGCCCACACCGCCCCGCCGCGCGAGAACCGCGCCGCCGCAGGACATCGGCTGTAGGAACCGCACAACGACCGCCCCCGCGACGCTGACGACGTTGCCATCGAGTTGGCCGAATGTTCCAACTAGGCTGCCCTCGTGAACGACGCCACGACCACCGCTCCCGCGGGCACCCAGGCCAAGCTCGACGACCTCGAGGCCCGCCGCGCGGCCGCCGTCACCGATCCGGAGGTGACCGCGCAGGCCAAGCAGCACAAGCGCGACAAGAAGACGGCCCGCGAGCGTATCGCCGAACTGCTCGACGAGGGCAGCTTCGTCGAGCTCGACGCGCTGGCGACGCACCGCAGCCGCAACTTCGGGCTGGACAAGAAGCGGATCCCCGGTGACGGTGTGGTGACCGGCTACGGCACGATCGACGGCCGGCAGGTCTGCATCTACGCGCAGGACTTCACCGTGTTCGGCGGCAGCCTCGGCGAGGTGCACGGCGAGAAGATCACCAAGGTGCAGGACCTGGCGCTGCGCACGGGCGTGCCGATCATCGGGATCAGCGACGGCGGGGGCGCGCGCATCCAGGAGGGCGTGGCGGCCCTGACGCAGTTCGCGGAGATGTTCCGGCGCAACGTGGCGGCGTCGGGCGTGGTCCCGCAGATCTCCCTGATCCTCGGGCCGAGCGCCGGCGGTGCCGTCTACTCCCCGGCGCTGACGGACTTCATCGTGATGGCGGACGGCACGTCGAACATGTTCATCACGGGGCCGGACGTGATCCGCTCGGTGACGGGCGAGGACGTCGACTTCGAGACGCTCGGCGGGGCGCGGACGCACAACGCGACGTCGGGCGTGGCGCACTACATGGCCCACGACGAGGACGACGCGCTCGACTACGTCCGCCACCTGCTCGGCTACCTGCCGCAGAACAACCTGGGCGACGCGCCGGCGTTCCCGGCCGAGGACACCCCGCTGGAGGTCACGGCCGACGACGAGACGCTGGACGCCCTGATCCCCGACTCGGACAACCAGCCGTACGACATGCGCGACGCGGTCGAGGCGGTGCTGGACCCGGAGTCGTTCCTGGAGGTCCAGCCGATGTACGCGGCCAACGTGCTCACGGGGTTCGGGCACGTGGAGGGCCAGTCGGTCGGCATCATCGCGAACCAGCCGCTGTCGATGGCGGGCACGCTGGACATCGCCGCCGCGGAGAAGGCCGCGCGCTTCGTGCGCACGTGCGACGCGTTCAACATCCCCGTGCTGACGTTCGTCGACGTGCCGGGCTTCCTGCCAGGCGTGGACCAGGAGCACCAGGGGATCATCCGCCGCGGCGCGAAGCTGATCTACGCCTACGCCGAGGCGACGGTCCCGCTGATCACGGTCATCACCCGCAAGGCCTACGGCGGCGCGTACATCGTGATGGGCTCCAAGCAGCTCGGCGCGGACGTCAACCTGGCCTGGCCCACGGCGCAGGTGGCGGTGATGGGCGCGGGCGGCGCCGTGAACATCCTGCAGCGTGGGGCGCTCAAGAAGGTCGCCGACGACGGCGGCGACGTCGAGGCCGAGCGCGCGCGGCTGACCGCGGAGTACGAGGACGCGATCGTCAACCCGTGGGACGCGGCGGAGCGCGGGTACGTGGACGCGGTCATCCGGCCGTCGGAGACGCGCGTCCAGGTGGTCCGGGCCTTGCGGGCGCTGCGCACCAAGCGCGCGAGCCTCCCGCCGAAGAAGCACGGCAACATCCCCCTGTGACGAGTTCTGTGGTAGGGGCACTCAGTCGGGAGCACTACGCTTGGCCTCTCACGGCCCCCGTCCCCGGCCGGCCCCACCGGAGGAACCCATGAGCCATGAGGACGCCACGCACGGCCCGGCACCGCTGGGTCCTGTGGATCCTGAGCCGCTGCACCGTGCGGTGGACGCGCTCGCCGCGACCCTGCACGACTACGTCCGCACGGCCGTCGGCGTGCGCGGGGAGTTCGGCGCCGCCGAGGCCGACGAGGACCCGCGCGTGCACGTGCTGGAGGAGAAGGTCGGGCAGCGGAACGCCGACCTCTTCGACACCCTGCACGAGGCCCTGGGCATGCACCCGGACCTCACCACCTCCATCTGGGAGCCGGGCACGGACGCCGAGGACAGCCCCGAGCAGCCCGGCGTCGCGCAGCGGGCCGAGGCCTTCTACCTGAGCTTCCTCGTGGCCGCGCGCGGGAACGACGCCTCGCTCGACGGGGTGCTGAGCCTGGTCGACGCCACGGGGGAGGAGATCGCGGAACGCCTGGCCGACGGCGGCTACGAGGTCCTCGAGTGGATCTCGTCGCGCGGTGCCCCGGCCGGGTTCGACGACGGCCCGCTCGACGACGACCCCCTGGGCGAGGATCCGTTCGACGGGACGAGTGACACCGGGTTCGACGACGACACCGGCTCCGGCCGGGACGACTTCAGGGAGGACGAACGATGAGCTCGCACCCGCAGGTACGGGTCGTACGCGGCCGGCCCGACGACGTCGAGGTCGCCGCGCTCGTGGCCGGTCTCGCGGCCGTGACCGCCGCCGTGGAGCCGGACGACGCCGCCCCCATCGACGAGTGGACCAACCGGTCGCGCGTGCTGCGCGGCAACGGCGCCGCCACCGCGCAGAACTTCGGCGGCCGGTCCGGCCGCCACAACGCCGACTCCTGGCGCTGGAGCCTGCGCTCGTGAGCGCGCGGGCGCGCGTCGTCGGCGCACTCGTCGAGTCTCCGCTGCAACTGTTGTGCACGATCGAAGCGCACGCCGCGGGCCTCGGCGGAGACACCACCCGCGTGCACGTGCGCGACGACGTCCCCACGCTCGCCCAGGCGCGTGACGCGCTCGCCCGGGCGACCCTGCCCGCCGGCCTGACGATGGACGTGCGGCCGGTCCGGAACGCCATGTGGTCCCTGAACCGGAACCGGATCGTCGGGGAGGCGTTCTCCGGCGTGGTGCAGACCGCTCTCCTGACCCGCCCGGTCACCTCTCTCACCCTGGTCGACGACGGGCTGGCCGCCCTCGACCTCGACCGCATCCTCAGCTCGCCCACGGGCGGCTTCGTGCGGTCCGGTGTGCGCTCCGGCGCGGCCCGCCGCGCGCTGGGCCGGGCGACGGGCGACCGACTGCGGGCCCTGGCACGCCGCGGCGGGCTCACGCTCTTCACCGCCCTGCCGCTGCCCGGAGACGCCCTCGGCCGGCTGTCGGAGGCCGGCGTGCGCGTGGTGCGCGACGAGTTCGCCTGGTTCACCTCCCAGCCGCTGGAGGACGCGCCCGCCGAGCCGACCGTCGTGGTGGGGTCCGGCCTGGTGGGAGCCGGCTTCGTGGACGCCGACAGCTACCTGTCCTGGGTGCTGTCCCTGGCCGCGGAGGGGCCCGTGCTGTACGTGCCGTACCGTCGCGACGATCCGCTGGTGCGGCGCATCCTGCGGACCACGCCCGGAGTGACCATCGCCGACCCGGGCGCGATGCTGGAGCTCCGGCTGTCCGGCATGCACGAGGGACAGCGGGTGCTCAGCCTGCCGACGACGTCGACGGTCCTGCTCACCTCGATCCTCGGGCAACGCGGGGTGAACGTCGAGGTCAAGGCCGTACCGGACAGCTGGTGGGCGCCGAGCGTCCCCGAGCAGGTGCGCAAGGACGCGGCGTTCCTGGTGGACCTCTCCGCCGCCGCCCGGGACGCTCAGACCGGCGTGCGCCCGCCGGTGATGTAGTCCGTGAGCTGGTCCCGTTCGGCCTGCACCTCGGCGATCCGGTGCTTGACGACGTCGCCGATGCTCACGATCCCGGCCAGCCGGCCGTCCGCGAGCACGGGCACGTGCCGGACGCGATGCTCCGTCATGAGCGCCATCAGCTCGTCGAGCGTGGCCTCGGGCTCGCAGGTGTGCACCTCGGACGTCATGATCCGTGCGACGGCGGCGTCCAGGATGCCGTCCCCGTCCGCGTGCAGCCGCCGGACGACGTCGCGCTCGCTGACGATGCCGTCCACGCGGACGCCGTCGCCGGACACCACGACGGCTCCGATGCGGTGCTCCGCGAGCAGCGCGAGCAGGTCACGAACGCTCTGGTCACCGGAGATGGTGACCACCGAGCCGCCCTTACGCCGTAATGCCTCTGTCACCCGCATGGGAAGCACCTCCGTCGCCGCGCGCCGGAGTCCGCGTCGTCGCGAACCCTCTCCCCGACCGTACGGCACGAACCACCAGTTCAGGTAGGGGGTACGTGCGCACGTTCCGCGCACGCCCCCGCGCCGGACGGCAGGCCGCGGCTCCCGACGGCCCGCCGCGGGGCGTCAGCCGAGCGCCTCGCGGAGCACGTCAAGGCCCACCGAGCCCAGGTTCAGCGCGCGGGCGTGGAACGCCTTCGCGTCGAACTCCTCGCCCCGTGCGGCCGCGGCGGCCTTCGCCTCGTCCCGCGTCTGCTCCCACAGGCGCTGGCCCACCTTGTACGACGGCGCCTGACCCGGCCAGCCCAGGTACCGGTGGTACTCGAAGCGGACGAACTCCTCGGGCATGTTGACGTTCGCCGTGAGGAACTCCCACGCGGTGCCGGCGTCCCAGGTGTTCCCGCCCCACGCCGCCGGGGCCTTGAGGCCCAGGTGCATGCCGATGTCGAAGACGACGCGGGCGGCGCGCAGGCGCTGGCCGTCGAGCATGCCCAGCCGGTCACCCGGGTCGTCCAGGTAGCCGAGGTCGGCCATGAGCCGTTCCGCGTACAGCGCCCAGCCCTCGCCGTGGCCCGAGACCCAGCACGCCAGCCGTCGCCACGAGTTGAGGGTGTCGCGGGCGTGGACCGCCTGGGAGCACTGCAGGTGGTGACCCGGGACGCCCTCGTGGTAGACGGTCGTCTTCTCCCGCCACGTGTTGAACTCGGTGACGCCCTGCGGCACGGACCACCACATGCGTCCGGGCCGCGAGAAGTCGTCGCTCGGCGGCGTGTAGTAGATGCCGCCGGTCTGCGTGGGCGCGATCAGGCACTCCAGGTTCAGCACCGGCTCGGGGATGTCGAAGTGCGTGCCGTTCAGGTCGCGGATCGCGGCGTCCGAGGTCTCCTGCATCCACGCCTTGAGCGCGTCGGTGCCGAGGAGCTTGCGGGCCGGGTCCTCGTCGAGCATCCGGACCGCGTCCTCGACGGTCGCGCCGGGGCCCGCGATCTCGCGTGCCACCGCCTCCTGCTCGGCCACGACGCGGGCGAGCTCCTCGACGCCCCACGCGTACGTCTCCTCCAGGTCGACCGTGGCACCCAGGAACGTCCGGCTGAACAGCGCGTAGCGGTCACGGCCCACGGCGTCGGCCTCCGGGGCCTGCGGTGCGAGCTCGGACTCGAGGAAGTCGGCGAGCTTCGCGTACGCCTCGCGGGCGCCGGTGGCGTTCAGCTCCAGCTCGCGCCGCAGCAGGCTGCACGACGACGAGTCGTCCAGCACCGACTCCGCCTCCTTGCCGCGCACGAACGACGTGAAGAACGACTCCTCGCCCGCCAGCTCACGAGCCTGCGTGACGCACTCGCGGACCTGCCGGATCGCGGCGACGTTGCCGCGGGAGGCCGCGAGGCGGAGCGACTCGGTGTAGCCGTCGAGCGCCGTCGGCAGCGCACCGAGGCGGCCGGCGACGTTCTCCCAGGCCTCGACGGAGCCGGTCGGCATCATGTCGAAGATGTCGCGCAGGTACTGCACCGGCGAGGCGATGTTGTTCAGATCGGCGACGTCCTCACCGGCGTCGTGCAGTTCCAGTTCCAGGCCCAGCCGCTCGCGCATGGCCGCGAGCGTCACGTGGTCGACGTCGTCCACGGGGTCCACCGCGTCGAGCGCGTCGAGGGTGGCGCGGTTCAAGGCGGCCGCCTCGTCGTGGTACGCCGGGTCCAGCGCGTCCATGAGGTGGTCGTGCCCGGGGACGCCGATCTCCGTGGCGGTCGCCGGGCTGTGCGCGGTCAGGCGCCGCACGTGCTCGTCGGCGACGGCGTCGACGGCGGTGGGCGTTCGTGTGAGGGAGGGTGTGGTCACATCGCGAGGGTACTGCCGCCCCGGAGGCGGGCGCCCGAGGTTTTCCCGTTCGGGTGGGCCACCAGGCCGCGCGGTCAGCCCCGCCGGCGGGATCCACCAGCACCGTCGTCACTGTCAGAGTCGTCACTGTCAGAGGAGCACGGGCTCCGGGTCCCGGGGATCCGGGTCCGGATCGATCAGCCCCGGCCCGTCGTTGCGGACCGAGCCGACGGCCGCGCCGACCGGGCTGGTCGTCAGCGGCGCTCCGGGCGCTCGCAGGAGGGTCTCCGCCTCCTGGGCGCCGACGTCCGGGTCGAGCCAGCGGTCCCACGCGTCCGGTGGCAGGACCACCGGGGTGCGGTCGTGGATCAGCTCCAGCTTCCCGGCGGCGGCCCCGGTGATGACGGTGGTCGTGACCAGCCAGCGGGCAGGGTCGTCGTCGGACCTGGACCGGTCGCGCCAGAACTCGTACAGGCCCGCGAAGGCCGCCGTGCGGCCGGTGGCCGGACGGATCCAGTAGGCCTGCTTCGCCTTCGGGCCGGCGTCGGGCAGCTTTCGCCACTCGTAGTACCCGTCGGCGACCACGAGGCAGCGCCGGGCCGCGAACGGCTTGGCGAACGCCGGCTTGTCGAGCAGCGACTCGCTGCGGGCGTTGATCATGCGCGCGCCGATCCCCGGGTCCTTGGCCCAGGAGGGGACGAGGCCCCAGCGGGCGACGCGCATCGACCGGGTGATCTCACCGGTGTCCCGCGCGGGGCGTTCCACCACGATGCGGACCGGATCGGTCGGGGCGACGTTCCACGACGGCGCCAGCAGCCGCGCGTCCTCGGCGAGCTCGGCGATCGCGAGCTCGTCGGCCAGATCCTCGGCGTCCCTGAACGACGCAAACCTTCCGCACATGCCCTCAGTGTGCTCCGGCTGTCTGACATCGCGGGAGCCGGGGAGTGACGGGGATTACCCGTGACACGTTCGTATCGATTCGATAGACTGGGGAAACCGTCCCCGCATCGTCGCCACCCCTGCCCGTCGTGCCTTCAGGAGACTTGTGTCCACCGCGCAACTCGCTTCTCGTCCCGTCGTCGTTCCCACCGCGCCCATCGCGCCCAGCCGTCCCCGTGGCAAGACCGTCGCCCTGTGGGTGGTCATGCTCGGCTCGCTCTGCGCGCTGCCCGCGTTCACCACCGACATGTACCTGCCGGGCATCCCGCAGGTCGCCGCGGACCTCGGCTCCACGGAGGCGATGGCGCAGCTCACGGTGTCGGCCATGCTCATCGGCGGCGGGCTGGGCCAGCTCGTCATCGGGCCGCTCTCGGACCGGTTCGGCCGCCGGGCTCCGCTGCTGGTGGGCCTGGCGATGCACGTCGTCACGTCGCTGCTGTGCGCCGTCGTCCCCAGCATGAGCTGGCTGATCGCCCTGCGGGTGCTGCAGGGATTCTTCAACGCCGCCGCCGGTACCACCGCGATGGCCGTCGTGCGCGACCGGTTCGTCGGCGCGGAGGCGGCGCGCGTCCTGTCCCGCCTCATGCTGGTCATCGGCATCGCGCCGATGTTCGCCCCGACCATCGGCGCGGCCATCCTCACCGAGGCGTCGTGGCGCTGGGTGTTCGTCCTGCTCGCCGCGATGGGCGTGGTGCTCGCGCTCATCGTGCTGCGGTTCATGCCGGAGACCCACGGCTCCGAGCAGCGGGCCGCCGCCCGGCCGGGCCGGATGTTCGCCGGGTACGCCACGCTGCTGCGGGACCGGCAGTTCCTCGCCCTGGCGGTCCTGCCCGGCCTGTCGTTCGGCGTCCTGATGAGCTACGTCGTCAGCTCCCCGGTGGTGTTCCAGCAGGAGTTCGGGCTCTCGCACGGGCAGTTCTCCGCGCTGTTCGCCGCCAACGGCGTCGGGCTGGTGCTCGCCGCACAGGTCAACGCGGCACTGGTGCGCCGGGTCGACCCGATGCGCCTGATGCGGTTCGCCGTCGTGGCGCAGACCGTGACCTCGGCGGCGCTGCTCGGCGTCGTGCTGCTCGGTGTGGGCGGCCTCGCGGGGCTCCTCGTCGTCATGTGGCTCGCGCTCGCGGCCACGCCGCTCATCCAGCCGAACGCCGCGGCGCTCGCGATGTCGCGGCACGGTGAGATCGCCGGGACGTCCGCCGCGATGATCGGCGCGGCGCAGTCGTCGGTGGCGGGGATCGTCAGCTCGCTCGCCGGGTTCCTCGGTGGCGGGTCCGTGGCGATGGTGTCGGTGATGTTCGCGTCCGTGGTGGGCGCGCTGCTGGTCATGGCACTCGCGACGCCGGCGTTCCGGCGCCGGCGTTGAGAACCGCGCGGTTCCGCGGCGGCACGGATCCGGCACGCCGGGCAACGTTTTGTTCCTGACAGGCGTCTGAACAGGTATGAAACGCGGTGACGCTATCCTCCGGCCTATGCCTCAGCCCGACCGGCCGTCCGCGCAGCACGCGTCGATACCGCCACATCGGATCCCCAAGCGTACGGACCGGCCGGCCAACCGGCATTCCTCGGGCAAGGGCTGGTCGCGCAAGCCGCGCATCGTGGCGATGTCGTTCGTCGGTGTCCTCGCGCTGGGCGGTGCGGCGGCGGCGACAGTCATGGACCAGCTCGCGGGGGAGGTCGAGGTCTCGGACGTGTCCGGCATCGTGCAGGGTGGTGCCAGCAAGGAGGTGAAGGACCCGTCCGACCCCTTCAAGGACGTCCCCGTGAACATCCTGGTGATGGGTACGGACTTCCGCGACGCGGAGAACGTGGCGGTCGCCGGCGGCGGTAACGAGACGGGCATGCGGTCCGACACCACCATGCTGGTGCACATCTCCCGGGACCGGTCGTGGATCCACGTCGTGTCGATCCCCCGCGACTCGATGGTGAACCGCCCCGAGTGCGAGCTGCCGGACGGCAGCATGGCGCCGGCGCTGGGGCTGGGGCAGTTCAACGGCGCGTTCAACGCCGGCGGCTATCTCACGGGGGAGGGCGAGAACGACCTCACCTACGGTGCCGCCTGCACCATCACCACCATCATGGACAACACCGGCATGCCGATGCCCAACCACATCGTGGTCAAGATGCACAGCGTGCTCGACGTGGTCGACGCCATCGGCGGCGTGCGCGTCTGTCTGCCCTACCCGATCGTGACCCCGCAGCAGTACGGCGGCGTGAACCTTCCCGCCGGCGAGCAGACGCTGAACGGCATGGACTCCCTCGACTACCTCCGCGCGCGCCACGTGGAGGGCACCACCCAGAGCGACCTGGACCGCATCGACCGGCAGCAAGGCTTCATCAACGCGCTCCTGCGCCAGATCCTGTCGGCCGACACGATGGCCAACCCGGGGAAGATGCTGAACCTGTCCAAGGCGGTGCTCGGGTCGGTGAACCCGGACCCGGAGCTCGGCGACGCGAGCAACCTGGTGGGGCTGGCCTTCAGCCTCAAGGACATCCAGAAGAACCGGATCATGTTCACCACCATCCCGAACCAGCCCTGGACGCAGGATCCCAACCGTGTCGAGTGGACCTACGAGGCGGACCAGGTCTGGGCCGACCTGGCGAACGACGTCGCGCCGGAGAATCTGCCGGCGCTCGCGAGCGAGGAGACGTCGGGTGGGGGCGATGGCACGGCACCGGCCGACGGCACGGGCGGGAACGGCTCCGGCGGTGAGAACGGTTCCGGCGGTGACGGCGGCGGGCAGACCGGCACGGGCGGCGGCGGTGCCGGCTCGTCGGACGGCGGAACCTCCGACGGGGGAGGCTCGACGAGCGACGGCACGCCGGGTGGAGGCGGCACCGACGACGGCACGGCAGGTGGTGGAGCCACCGGAACCGAGGGCGAGCAGACCCCGGACCCGGAACCGAGCCAGCCGACGGGCACCTGCGCCTGACGCGGCCGTCCGCTCACGACATGGCCCGCCGCCCCCGAGAGGGCACCGGTGAGTGCCGGCGACCTCCCGGTTCTCAGCCGAACGCCGTGACGAGCCGGCGGACGCCCTCCTCCAGCACCTCGCGCTGCTTGACGTAGGTGAACCGGACCCAGCTCCCCAGGGCCCGGGACGTCGGCGAGCCGGGCGTGCAGAACGCCGCGACCGGGACGGCGACCACGCCCGCGAGCTCGGGGAGGCGGCGGCAGAGCTCGATCCCGTCGTCGAACCCGAGGCCGGACGCGTCGGCGGAGACGAAGTAGGTGCCGGCGGGGACCGAGACGTCGAACCCGGCGGCCGTGAGGCCCTCGCAGACCAGGTCGCGGCGCTCGGACAGGGACGCGGCGAGGGCGCGCGGTGTGGCGTCGTCGGCCAGCACCTCGGCGATCGCGGGCTGGAACGGCGCGCCCGAGCTGAACGTGAGGAACTGCTTGACGGTGCGGACGGCCGTGATCAGGTCGGCCGGTCCGGACACCCAGCCGATCTTCCAGCCGGTCAGGGAGAAGGTCTTGCCGGACGAGGAGACCGTCAGGGTGCGGTCCCGCATGCCCGGCAGGGTGGCGACGGGGACATGGCGTGCGCCGTCGTACACGAGGTGCTCGTAGACCTCGTCGGTGACGACGACGGCGTCGTGCTCGCGCGCGACGGCGGCGACCGCCTCCAGCTCGGCGGGTGTCAGGACCGCGCCGGTGGGGTTGTGCGGCGTGTTGATCACGATCATGCGGGTGCGCGGGGAGGCCGCCGCGCGCAGGGCCGCGACGTCGAGCCGGAACGTGCCGTCGCGGGGGACGAGCGGCGCCGTCACGTGCGTGGCGCCGGACAGCGCGATGCACGCGGCGTGGACGTCGTAGAACGGCTCGAGCGTGAGCACCTCGTCACCGGGGCCCGCGAGTGCGAGGACGGAGGCGGCGATCCCCTCGGTGGCGCCCGTGGAGACCAGCACCTCCGAGTCCGGGTCGAGGTCGAGCCCGTAGTGGCGGCGCTGGTGGTCGGCGATGGCGCGGCGCAGCTCGGGGACGCCGTCGCCGGGGGCGTACTGGTTGCGCCCGTCGCGGATGGCGGCGATCGCGGCGTCCTTGGCGGCCTGCGGTCCGTCGACGTCGGGGAAGCCCTGGCCGAGGTTGACGGCGCCCGTGCGCGCCGCGAGGGCGGACATCTCGGCGAAGATCGTGGCGGCGACCGTCCCGTCGGCGGACATGAGGCCGATGGAGCGGGCGACGGACTGCCAGGGACCGGGAGGGCCGACGTTGGTCATGGGCCGACCTTAACCGCGAGGGGCGGTGCCGGGAACCGGTCCGCGGTGTGTCCGGCCGGCGTCCGTCCACCGCTCGTCCACCGGTGGTTCAGCGGGGACGGCCACCGACAACCCGCTTTACCTGGGTATATGTGGAAAACCTTGTGGATCTGTGGATAACTCCGGTGCCGCGCCTGGCGTGTCGTCCACAGGGCGGGGAAATGGCGGCCATCGGGGTGGTCAACCCTGCGAAGAGTTATCCACAGGCATGGAACGGGACGCGGACTACGCGGTCCGCGCCGCGCCGGCTGCCGTCCTGGATCTCATGAGGCGAGTACGCCGGCCACGGCGGTCCTGAGCGTGTGTCTTTCGAAGCCGACGCGCGAGTGCGCGCCAGGAAACGCACGCTCGAACGACAGGCCGTTCACCACCGTCAGCAGGAACCGTGCCCGCTGCTCGAGTTCGCCGGGCGGGAGCACCCCCTCATCGCGCAGTGCGGCGAGCCATCGTTCGATCCGGTCGACGGAGAGCCGTTCCAGCGCGGAGAAGACATGTGCCGAATCCTCGGGGACCGGCGACGCGACGTAGGCATCGTGAAGAGAGGTCCAGTTCTGGCGTGCCTTCTCGCCCGTTCCCACCGCCGACAGCAGAAGTTGCAGGCATGCTTCGAGCCGCTCGGCCGGGCTGAGCGAGGTGTCCCGCATGGGATCCTCCGGGAGGTCGAGCGTCTGCAGGCCTTCGACGACCGTGTCGATCAACTCCCGCTGCGTCGGGAAGAAGTGCCGGAGGGATCCCGTACTCACTCCCGCGCGCGCCGCGACCGCGCGAACGCTGAGTCGCGCATGCGGGTCCTCGCCGAGCATCGTCGCCGCAGCGATGAGGATCTTGGACCTCGTGTCGCCCGCCCTGGATCCACCCACTCGAATCGCATTCCCTTCATCGACTATCACGCTGTGATACTGTCGCCCTCGTTCTAGTACAGCGTAACAGTGCGTTGGCCCGCCGGGAACGCCGGCGAGCGTGAATCACACCGAGGAGTGTCAGCATGATGGAGACCGAGCGACGTTGGTTCCTGCGCGGGGACCAGTCCGCGCAGCTCGAAGGGGTCCCGGCGGGGGTCGAGTATCACCGCGTCCTCGCGGGCGAGAAACGGCGCATCATGCGCGGCCTCCTCGCGATCGCGCTTCTTCTTGCGGGCATGATCGGCTTCGGAGTCAGCTTCACGGAGCTGTCCAAGGTCATCGACGTCGAGGTGCTCGGGCGGACCGAGGAGTTCACCCCGCTTCGCCACATCGCCGGCTCTCTCTCACTCGTGGTCCTCATCCCGTACTCGATGCTGCTGCAGCGGCTGCTGTATGGGGTGTCACCCGGCTCGTTGCACTCCGTCATCGGGCGCTTCCGTTTCAGCGTCTTCGGCAAGTCCCTGGTCGTCTTCGGGCCGCTCGTCCTGATCGCGATGAGCATCCCATTCCTCCTCCAGGACGGCACGATGGTCTCGTGGACGGCCCCGGACCTCGTCGCCATGTTTCTCGCGGGCCTCCTCGTCACCCCGCTCGCCGCGGCGGGAGAGGAGTACGGCTTCCGCGGATTGATGTTCCGCGTCGTGGGTGGATGGACCCGCAGCGCCCGAGTCGGTCTCGTGCTCGGCATCGTCGTGACGACCGTCGTCTTCTCTCTCGCCCACGGAACTCTCGATCCCTACCTGCTGACGTCGTACTTCGTCCTGTTCGGAACGATGGCGATCATCACGTGGCGAACGGGCGGGCTCGAAGCCGCGGTCGTGCTGCACGGCCTCTACAACCTGACTCTGCTTCTCGCCACGATGCTGCACATCGATGTGCTCGGACAGCTCGCATCCCGCGCGGCCGCTGTCGGATCGTTCGTGAACTTGATCCCCAGCGCGGCGCTCGTCGTCGCCACCGCGGTCATCTGGTGGATGACACGGGGGAGCGGTCCGGCACGCACGGCCCGAGCCGAGCGGTCCGCGGCGCAGGAAACGGCAACGAGCTGGGTGCGAGCATGAACTCGACGTGGAACGAACGACGGTGGGCGAAGCGCGCGAAGCCTGCCGACGGACGCCCTCTCAAGCCATTCCGATGGTGGCAGATGATCAGTCGTTCCCTGATGTCGATCACCGTGCCCGTGCAGGGTCGCCCCGTGGTTCACACGGTGGAGGTCAAGCACGCCGGCGACTCTCGCGACGGCGTCGTCCGGGCACGGCTGTACCTCGACGGGCATCTGCGGCTGGAGTCCAAGCTCCCCGCGAGGTTTCCCGTCGAGGGAGGGCACATCGAGGTTCGCGTCAGCCAGGCCGGCATGCGTCGTTGCCACTACATCGCCGACGACGGGACCGAACGCCGGCTCGTGCCCGACCCGAGATCGGCCGAGGGGCGTCGCATGCGGTTCGCTCGGGAGCATCCGACCGCGAGCGCACTCGTCGGGCTCGTCGCCGTCGTCATGCTGATCATCGGCATCGGTCTCAACCTTCTCCAGGTCGCAGAGCCGATCTCGGAGATCCCGCCGATCGCGGAGACCGTCGGCACCTTCCGATCGCCGCTCCATCTGCCTGTCTGGCTCAACGTCGCCCTCGGTTTCGGTGCCGTGGCCGCGGCGACCGAACGTGCCCTGCGGATGCGCTACCACCGGCTGCTCGACAGCGGGGCCGCCACGTAGGACTCCCGCTGGTCGAGTGCCGCGGAGTGATGCGGTGGCGGCGCGTAGTCAGTCGCGCCCGGCGCGGTCGAGTGCTTCCAGACCTTCACGGTCGACCACTGCGATGGCCTCGTGCTGGAACCCTTCGAGATCGTCGAGCCACTCGAGCCCGGTGCCACGGTCGGTGAAGAACCGGACGCGTGAGCCTTGGAGGTGGAAGTCATCGCCCTCGTCGTTGACGAACATCGAGATCATCGCTGACAGCCGTGTCCTGATGGGGACCGGCGCACTGCGAACGGCTCGCGCTGCGAACGTGAAGCCTCGGCGCAGTGCGTCAAGGGTGTAGGCCCGTGGGTAGGTCTGGTCCAGGTCGTCCAGCGGCAGGTAGACGTCGTTGTGCTCGTATTCCTGTTCTCTGATCGAGGTTGCCGTGGGGGTAGCGGTGGTCCGTGGTCCCGGCGCAAGGAAGAGCTGGCTTCGGTCCCCGATCATCCAGCCGCGGCGCAGCATGCGCTCCGCATCGTCGGGGAGTTCGGCGCCCATGAGCTGGTGCGGCGTGATCCCGTGGAGCAGATCGCGCAGGGGTGCGTTCGTCCGGTGCAGGTGGTCCAGGGCGTTGTCGCACCAGGTGAGGAACTTCGCGTACTCGTCCGGAGCCGAACCGTACACATGGACCTCGCCGGTCCCCTTGTCCACAACGATCGGGGACGCACCGATCGGTAGGTCCGTGAAGTCCCCGGTCTGCAGGTAGCGCCGGGTGGTGTAGTACGCGATCCATGCGCGGGAGTGCTCCTCGACCCGGTCGACGAGGATGTCGCTGTGCCCGCGTTGCCGCCAGCCGTCGAGGTAGGCCTCGGCTTTCTCCCGCGCGCCACTCTTGGACGTGCAGGGTTGGGAGATGCCGTCGATCGCGTCCTGGTCCGGGTTGCCTGCGGAGCTCATGTTGTCTTCTCGCGACTGCGGTTGGGCATGAACCGGGTCAGGTCGCGGCCTGCCGGACGAGCAGGTCGACATCCGGCCACACCACATCCGGCGTGAGCCCGGCCAGCTCGCGCAGAGCAGGGCTGTCCATGCCGAGCACCAGGGCGTCCGTCGCCGACCTCGTGATCCGGTCCTGGTCACGGTCGACGTCATCCAGCCACAAACCCCATGCGACGTTCAGCTCGGTGGTGAGCACCGTGGCGCTGTCGTGGTCGACGGCAGTCTGCGGGTCGCCGTCGGGCACGGGGGCGGTGGGTAGGTCCCAGCCCGGTCTGTCACCGGTACGGGGCGTGCAGAAGACACGGTCGCCCGGGTCGGTGACCAGCAGCCGCACCAACCCGACCGGGCCGGGCGCCGGGTCATGGGGTTCGTGGACGACGACGTCGGCGCGGCCGCCAGGGGGAAGCCATGGCGCGTCGGACTGACAGGACAGGACGAGCACGTGCCCACCGTAGCGGCGAGTACCGTCGATAGGAGGCAGCATATTCGCAACCCCTCTTGCCTTGATTCCGCAAGGGCTCTAGCCTTAGCCTGGTGAAGCGTAGAGACATCCTGAAGAGCTGAAGACCGCAGCCAAGGAGCGCGGCGAGGAACTGGTCGTGATCGAGGGCGGGAACCACACCAAGGTGCGGATCGGCAATCTGTCCACGATCGTTCCCCGTCACAACGAGGTCAACGAGTTCACGGCCAAGGCGATCCAGAAGGACAGGGCGGCAGACTCATGAAGGTGACGGCAACCGCTCACCGGTCGGGTGACTGGTGGGCCATCGAGGTGCCCGAGGTGCGTGGAGTGCACACCCGGGTGAAGCGGCTGGACCAGGCTGCGGCCATGGCCGCCGATGCTGTCGCGCTGATGCTGGAGACCGACCCGGCCGACATCGACGTCACCGTCAACCCGGTCCTGAACGAGGAAGCCGCCGCCGTCGTAGCCCGAGCCCTCAAAGCCGCGCAAGCGGCCCGCCAGGCACAGGAAGATGCCTCGGCGGCGATGCGCCTGGCCGTCACCCGACTGAGGGACGCCGAGCACCTCACCGCCCGCGACGTGGCTTCCCTCTTGGGCGTCTCCCACCAGCGTGTCTCTCAGCTCGCCAGCTGAATCAAGCGCCTGCCGTCACCCGGGCGCTCGTCATGTCGGCGTCGAGGGTGACGGTCTCCGGCTGGACCTCGACGACGCGGTGAATCTGGCGGGGTGATCGTCGTGGTTTCCGGGACCTTGGTATCGAACGCGAACGTGTGCGAGACGTGAGCCTCCAAGACCTCGGCGATCCATCGTGGCTGGCTGGCGGTGAACGTGGCGTCGTCGGCGACGACCTTGGTCACGGCCACCTCGCGACACGTCGAAGTCCTCACCGAAGAACCGGCTCAAGGAGTTGTCCACAGGCTTCCCTGCTGTGGCGCGCGGATCCGGATCGTTCCTCCTACAGTCGTGGTCGGTGGCGATCCGCAGGGGGATTGCCAGCAGGGGAATCACCGTCACGAGTTCGGGGAGGGCCATGCCCGCTGCGGTGGAAGGAACGGGAATGCGCCCGGAGGCTTGGGCCGATGCCGGCGACGTAGGCGTCGCTGTCCAGGACCGGGATGCGTCGCGAGCGGGCGGGGTGGTCTTGCTTGAGCGCGAGGTGCGGGAACTCGTGCGCCGGCGCGGCGTCGACCCGGTCGCGGAGCCCGATGCTTTTGGCGACCTGGTGAGTGAGGCCGTAGCGGATTACGAGAACCGAGCTGCACGGGGCGTCGTTGCACCGCTTGCGGATGCCGGACGTGCCGCACAAGAGGTCCATGCCGCCATCGGCGGCCTGGGTCCCCTGCAATCGTATATAGACGATCCGAACGTCGAGGAGATTTGGGTTAATTCACCGAGTCAGGTGTTCGTCGCCCGGGGCGGGAAGAGCGAGCTGACCACCACGATGCTCAGCGCCGAGCAGGTGGGGGACCTGGTGGAGCGGATGCTCAAGTCCACCGGGCGGCGGCTCGACCTGAGCAGCCCCTTCGTGGACGCGTGCCTTCCCGGGGGAGAGCGACTGCACGCCGTGCTTCCAGGCGTCACCCGCAAGCACCTCAGCGTCAACATCCGCAAGCACGTGGTGCGGGCCTCCGGACTCGACGAGCTGGTCCGGCTCGGCTCCCTCACCCCGCAGGCGGCCACGTTCCTCGGCGCCGCGGTACGGGCCGGGCTGAACGTGCTCGTCGCCGGAGCCACGCAGGCCGGGAAGACCACCATGCTCAACGCGCTCGCCGGATCCATCCCGGCGCACGAGCGCGTCGTCTCGTGCGAAGAGGTCTGGGAGCTGCGGCTCCCGGTCCGCGACCAGGTGGCGATGCAGTGCCGCCAGGCATCCCTGGAGGGCACCGGCGAGATCCCGCTGCGGCGGCTCGTCAAGGAGGCGCTGCGGATGCGGCCCGACCGCATCGTCATCGGGGAGGTCCGCGAGGCGGAGGCGTTCGACCTGCTCGTCGCCCTGAACTCCGGCATCCCGGGAATGTGCACCGTGCACGCGAGCTCGGCACGCGAGGCCGTCGTGAAGATGACGACCCTGCCCCTGCTCGCGGGAGAGAACGTCACCGACCGGTTCGTCGTGCCCACCGTCGCGGCCGCCATCGACCTCGTGGTGCACCTGGCCATCGAGCGGGGCCACCGGGTGGTGCGCGAGATCCTCGCCGTCACCGGCCGGGTCGAGGACGGCGTCGTCGAGACCGCGACACTCTTCCGGCGCGACGACCAGGGCCTGCGCCGCGCCGACGGGATGCCGCCCCACCTGCGACGGTTCGCCGACGCCGGCATCGACGTGCACGCCGTGCTCGCCGGCCACGGCACCGGGAGGGCGGAGCCGGCGGGGTCCGGGCGCGCGACGTGGCCGGAGGCCGGCACGCGCGCCACTCCTGCCCAGCCGGGTACCCGGCCGCGCGCCGAGTCGCCCTGGACCGTCGCGGCGCGCGCCTGATGGGCGTCGTCGCCGGCCTGCTCCTCGGCGCGGGCGTCTGGTGCCTGTGGTGGTCCTGGTGGGAACGGCCGTCCGACCGGCCACCCGGAGTCCGCACCGCCCGTGCCCGCGAGCTGCTCAGCCAGGCGGGCCTCCCGGACGCCTCGCCCGCGGCGCTCCACGGCGCGACGGGAACGGCCGCGCTGGCCGCGGGCATCGTCGTGCTCGCGGCCACCAGGTCACCGGCGGTCGCCCTCTGCTTCGCGGCGCTCGCGGCGCTGGGGCCCCGCGCCGCACTGCGGGCACGGGCGCGCTCCCGGTCTCGCTCGCTGCGCGCCGTGTGGCCGGACGTGGTCGACCACCTGGCGTCCGGTGTGCGGGCAGGACTGTCGCTTCCGGAGGCCGTGGCCCAGCTCGCGGAACGCGGGCCCGTCGCGCTGCGCGAGCCGTTCGCCCAGTTCGCCCGCGACTTCCGGGCGTCCGGCCGGTTCGGCGACAGCCTCACCGCGCTCAAGGACCGGCTCGCCGACCCGGTGGCCGACCGGATCGTCGAGGCGCTGCGGATCACGCACGACGTCGGCGGGCGGGACCTCGGCCGGCTGCTGCGCACGCTGTCCGGGTTCCTGCGAGAGGACCTGCGCACCCGCGGCGAGCTCGAGGCGCGGCAGAGCTGGACCGTCAACGGCGCGCGCGTCGCCGTCGCCGGGCCGTGGCTGGTGCTCGCACTGCTCGCGACCCGCCCCGGCGCCGTCGGGGCGTACGACACGCCGGCGGGGGCCGCGGTGCTGATCGCGGGCGCCGGATGCTCGCTCGCCGCGTACCGTGTGATGCTGCGGGTGGGGCGGCTCCCGGCCGAGGCTCGGGTGCTCCGATGAACGCGTGGGCGGCGTGGGGCGGCGTGGCCGGGCTCGGTCTCGGGGCCGGGCTGTGGCTCCTGTGGGCGGCGGTGCGGGCACGCCGACCGAGTCTGGCCGAGCGGCTCGCACCGTACCTCCGCCCCCGCCCGTCGACCTCGGCGCTGCTGCACGACGGCGGCCGTGGCCGCACCGGGCCGTTCGGCCTCCTTGTCGCCCTGGTGGCCCTGCCCGAGATCGCCGCGCGGCTGGAGCGTCTCGGCTCACCGGCCGACGCGCTGCTCCGCCGCCTCGACCGGGCGGGGGTGGGCGAGACGGTGGAGCACTTCCGGGCGCGCCAGCTCGCCTGGACCGTGCTCGGGCTCGCGGGCGGTCTCGGTGCCGCGATCGTGCTCGCGTGGACGAGGCCGGCCCCGGGCGCCGTGCTCGGTGCGCTCGTCGTGCTCGGCGGGGCAGTGGGCTACGTGGCCTGCGACCAGGCGCTGACCTGGACGGTGCGACGCCGCGAGGAACGGATGCTCGCCGAGTTCCCGGCCGTCGCCGACCTGCTCGCACTGGCCGTCGCCGCCGGAGAGGGGCCCGCCGCCGCCCTGGACCGCGTCGCCCGCGGTACCACCGGGGAGCTGTCCCGCGAGCTGACGCGCGTCGCCTGGGCCGTCCGCGCCGGGGCCACCGTGCCGGACGCTCTCACCGCGATGTCCGCGCGCACCGGCTGCGTGCCGCTGAGCCGGTTCGCCGACGCGGTGGCCGTCGCGCTGGAACGCGGGACACCACTGGCCGGAGTGCTCCAGGCGCAGGCCCAGGACGTCCGCGAGGCGGGTCGGCGTGCCCTCATGGAGTCGGGCGGGCGCCGCGAGATCGCGATGCTCGTCCCCGTCGTCTTCCTGATCCTGCCGGTGACCGTCATGTTCGCCGTGTTTCCCAGCCTCGCCGCCCTGCGGGTGGGGTTCTGACGCCCGAAGAGACAACCGATGAAGGGATGCTCGATGCTGCCGAAAGCCGACCGCGTGCCGTGGTTCGGGGGCCGTGCCCGCGACCCCGAGCGGGGTGACGTTCCCGGGTGGGTTCTGATCACGCTGATGTCCGCCGGTCTGGTGGTCGCCCTGTGGGCCGTGGCGGGGCCGCTGCTGGAGAACGCGTTCCGCCAGGCGATCACCTCCGTGACGGGAAACGGGTGACCTCGCGTGGCGAGCGCGGGTCCGCCGTCGCCGAGGCCGTGGTCGTGACCGGGTTCGTCCTCGCGCTGCTGCTCGCCGTCGTGCAGGTGACGCTCGCCGTGCACGTGCGTGCCCTGGCGATCGACGCGGCCGCCGAGGGTGCCCGCGTCGCGGCGCGGGCGGACCGCGGGCCGGCAGACGGGGCCGCCCGCACACGGGAGCTGCTCGCCGAGTCGTTGAACGGCTCGTACGCCCGCGACGTGACGGCCCGCGCGACCAGGCTGGACGGGTTGAGCGTGATCGAGGTGGAGGTCACCACGCCGCTCCCGGTGATCGGCCTGCTGGGACCGGCGGCGGCCGTCACCGTTCAGGGACATGCGCTGGAGGAACCGTGACGGCGGCTCACCAGCCACGGACGACGGGGCGTGAGGCCGGTTCGGCGGTCGTGGAGGTCTTGCTCGCCGTGGCGCTTCTGGTGCCGCTGGTCTACCTCGTCGCCGTGGTGGGGCGCGTCCAGGCCGGGACGTTCGCCGCCGAGACCGCCGCGCGGGAGGCCGTGCGGGCGGTGGTGACCGCCGAGTCCGCGGGTCAGGGTGCGGCGCGGGCCGAGGCCGCCGTGCGCATCGCGCTGCGAGATCAGGACCTGCCGGAGGACGCGGCGTCCCTCGACCTCGAGTGCGGGCACGCGGTCTGCCTGACCCCGGGCGGGGACGTGGCCGCCGTCGTCCACGTCGCCGTGCCGTTGCCGCTCGTGCCCAGGACCTTCGGTTCGCGCGTCCCCACCGTGGTGCGCGTGGACGCGGCGCACGTGGGCACCGTGGACCGCTACGCGGCGGTGCGGCCGTGAGCCCGCCGGACCGCACGCACCCGCCCGACGCCCCGGAGAGCGGCCGCATCTGGCTGCTGACCGCGGCGTTCGTGATGTTCGCGGCGGCCCTGGTCGGCGTCGTCGCCTCGGCGACGGCGGTCCACCTCGACCGCAAGCACCTCGCCGACCTGGCCGACATGCTCGCCACGGACGCCGCGCAGGCCGTCGACGAGCACCGCCTCTACACGGGCGAGCCGGCGCCTGCCGGAGCGCCCGGCGCGGGAACGCTGGTGCTCGACGACCGGGGCGTGGCGGCCGCCGTCGACCGGTATCTCGCCGAGCATCCGGGTGCGGCGCCCGACGGACTCACCGTCGTCTCGGCGACGTCGCCCGACGGCCGGTCGGCCCGTGTCGCCCTCGCGTCGCCGAGCCGGCCACCCCTGCTGGGCTGGTTCACCGACGCGACGACGCCGATCGTGGTGACCGCGACGTCGACGGCGAGGGCGTGGTGAGCGGCGCCCCGTCCACAGGAGCTCCGGTCCCGCGCCGAGCCGACGGGCCGGGCGGGTAGGCTGGATACTCGTGGCAACCATCGACTTCCCGTCCGAGATCAAGGGCCTGCGCGGCACCCTCGAGTCCATCGAGGCGGTCAGTGACCCGAGCGTGCTGCGCGGCAAGATCGCCGAGCTGTCCGAGCAGGCGTCGGCGCCTGACCTCTGGGACGACCCGGAGACCGGGCAGAAGGTGACGTCCGCGCTGTCGGCGGTGCAGGCCGAGCTGGACCGGGTGAAGAAGCTCGGGGCGCGGATCGACGACGTCGAGGCCCTGGTCGAGCTCGGGGAGGAGATGGACGACGAGGACTCCTTCCGGGAGGCGGAGACCGAGATCGCCGCGATCCGCAAGGACCTGGACTCGCTCGAGGTGCGCACCTTGCTCAACGGCGAGTACGACGCGCGGGAAGCCGTCGTCACGATCCGGGCGGGGGCCGGGGGCGTGGACGCCGCGGACTTCGCCGAGATGCTGCTGCGCATGTACCTGCGCTGGGCCGAGCGGCACGGCTATCCCACCAAGGTGGGCGACACGTCGTACGCGGAAGAGGCGGGCCTGAAGTCGGCGACGTTCGAGGTCAACGTGCCGTACGCGTTCGGGACGCTGTCCGTCGAGGCCGGCACGCACCGGCTCGTGCGGATCTCCCCGTTCGACAACCAGGGGCGCCGGCAGACGTCGTTCGCCGCGGTCGAGGTGGTCCCGCTCATCGAGCAGACCGACCACATCGAGATCCCGGAGTCCGAGCTCAAGATCGACGTGTACCGGTCCTCCGGGCCTGGCGGCCAGTCGGTGAACACCACGGACTCCGCGGTGCGCATGACGCACATCCCGACGGGTGTCGTGGTCGCGATGCAGAACGAGAAGTCGCAGATCCAGAACCGCGCCGCCGCGTACCGCGTGCTTCAGTCCCGGCTGCTCCTGCTGCGGCGACAGGAGGAAGCCGCGAAGAAGAAGGAACTCGCCGGCGACATCAAGGCGAGCTGGGGCGACCAGATGCGCTCGTACGTGCTGCAGCCGTACCAGATGGTCAAGGACCTGCGCACCGAGCACGAGCAGGGCAACACGCAGGCGATCTTCGACGGGGCCATCGACGACTTCATCGAGGCCGGCATCCGCTGGCGCCGCAACCAGCAGGCCCCCAGCTCCTGACGCCGTCGCGCCCCTTCGGCGCCTTGTCGTGACATTCCAGATCTTCCCCTGAAACCGTCCGCGGGAGCCGCGGCACGAAACGGGCCACCGGCGTGTCTCGCCGTGTGCGTCGGCAAAATCACCCTTAGCCTCACAGGTGAGCTATCACCCTTGGTGATGCTCAGGGACTTCCGGGCAGGTCCGGAGCCGACGCCATCCGTGGGGAGTGCACGTGATTAGGTTCGAGAACGTGTCGAAGGTCTACACGCGCGGTGCGCGGCCCGCCCTCGAGGACGTCTCGGTCGATGTGCAGCGCGGCGAGTTCGTCTTCCTGGTCGGCGCCTCGGGCTCCGGGAAATCGACCTTCCTGTCCCTCGTCCTGCGCGAGCACCGTCCCACCCGCGGCGGCATCTACGTGGCGGGCCGCGACGTCGCCCGGCTCTCCGCCTGGCGCGTGCCCAAGCTCCGCCGCGAGCTCGGCGTCGTCTTCCAGGACTTCCGGCTGCTGCAGAACAAGACGGTCTACGAGAACGTCGCCTTCGCGCTCAAGGTGATCGGCAAGCCCCGCACCGCGGTCCGCGACACCGTGCCCGAGATCCTCGACATGGTCGGGCTGACCGGCAAGGAGAAGCGCCTGCCGACCGAGCTGTCGGGCGGCGAGCAGCAGCGCGCCGCCATCGCGCGCGCCATCGTCAACCGGCCGCAGATCCTCCTGGCCGACGAACCCACCGGCAACCTCGACCCCACCACGAGCCTCGGCATCATGCGCCTGCTGGACCGCATCAACAGCACCGGCACCACCGTGGTCATGGCTACGCACGACGACGAGATCGTCAACGAGATGCGCCGCCGCGTCGTCGAGCTGTCCGACGGCGTCGTGGTGCGCGACGAGGCGTCCGGCGTCTACGGCGAGCGCGAGTCGATCCTCCCGGACCTGGGGCGTTCCGCGGTGCTTGACACACCCCCGGGCAACGTCCGCCGGCTGACCGCGATACCCCGGCCCGGCCAGCAGCGGGCACGGGCATTCACCCGCGGGGAGGCCTGAGACGTGCGATTCCAGTTCGTCGCCGGCGAGGTGGCCGCGGGGCTGCGCCGCAACACCACCATGGTGGTCGCCGTCATCCTCGTGACGTTCGTGTCCCTCACCTTCGTCGGAGCCGCCGCGCTCCTGCAGACCCAGATCGGCAAGCTGAAGGACGACTGGTACGACCTCGTCCAGGTCTCCGTCTTCCTCTGCCCCACCACGTCGCTGATGCCCACCTGCGCCACCGGTGAGGCCACCGACGAGCAGGTCGACGCCGTCCGCGCCGTCATCGACACCGAGCTCGCCGACGAGGTCGAGGCCGTCCACGTCGAGACCAAGGCCGACGCCTTCGAGGCTTTCACCGAGCGCTACCCGAACGGCTACCAGGGCACCCAGCTCACCGAGGACGACATGCAGGCCTCCCTGCGCCTCGAGCTCGCCGACCCCGGGCAGTTCGCGGTGGTCAGCGACGTGCTCACCGGACGGGACGGCGTCGAACTCGTCGAGGACCAGCGCGCCGTCTTCGAACCCCTCTTCCGCACCCTCAACGTGGCGACACTCCTCGCCGCGGGCCTCGCGGGCGTGATGCTCCTGGCCGCCGTGCTCCTCATCACCACCACCATCCGGCTGTCCGCCGTCTCGCGCCGCAAGGAGACCGAGATCATGCGGCTCGTCGGGGCGTCCAACCTGTTCGTCCAGCTCCCGTTCCTCCTGGAGGGGGCGATCGCCGCCGTCACCGGCGCGCTGCTCGCCTGTCTCGGCCTCTGGCTCGCCGTGCGTTTCCTGGTCTCCGACTGGCTCGAACGCTCCGTCGACTGGGTGGCCTACGTCGATTCCGGCGACGTGCTCGCCGTCGCGCCGTTCCTCGTCCTCGTGGCGGTGGCGCTCGCGGCGGTCAGCTCTGTCGTCACTCTCAACCGGTACACGAGGATCTGATGATGCCGCACCGAACCACTGCACGAGTCGTCCCGGTGGCTTTCGCGCTCCTTCTCGCCCTGGGCGGCGCGACCGCCGTCGTCCCCGCCGCGGCGGACGACCTCGACGACCAGCGCGCCGCCGCCGAGGCCCAGGCCGACGCCAAGCAGCGCGAACGCGAGGAGCTCGAGAGCAGCCTCGAGCACACCGACGAGAAGCTCGCCGCGGCCGCCCTCGAGCTCAACCAGGTCGAGGCGCGTCTGCCGATCGCCGAGGCCGACCTGGCGCAGGCCGAGGCCGGCCTCGAGCAGGCCGAACGGGAGGCGGCGATCCTCGCGCAGCGCCTCACGGACGCGCAGTCGGAGGAGGCCCGGATCGTGCGGCAGATCGCCGACGACGCCGGCAAGGCGGACACCGCTCGCGAGGACATCGTGCAGATGGCGCGGGAGGACTTCCGTTCTTCGGGCACGACGACGGCGCTCGGCCTGGTCACCGGCGCGCAGACCACCGAGGAGTTCCTCGACGGGTACGCGGTCTCCTCATCCGCGGCCCGGAGCCAGGCGCGGGCGCTGGCCGAGCTGCAGGACTCCGCGGCACAGGCGCGCAACATGAAGGCCCGTCTCACCGCGATCCGTGAGACGGTCGCGCTGCTCAAGAAGCTCGCCGACGAGAACGTCGAGCACAAGAAGAGGGTCCAGGAGGAGGCCGCGGCCAAGAAGGCCGAGATCGAGAACCTCGTCGCTGAGCAGCGGAGCCTCACGA
Organism: Myceligenerans xiligouense; assembly: GCF_003814695.1. Lineage (GTDB taxonomy): Bacteria > Actinomycetota > Actinomycetes > Actinomycetales > Cellulomonadaceae > Myceligenerans > Myceligenerans xiligouense. The sequence goes on along the minus strand of NZ_RKQZ01000001.1, from coordinate 3,530,628 downwards.
ACCGCATCGAGCGGCGCAAGGCGGCCGCGACCCGGTCGCTGGAGCAGACGGAGCAGGCGATCAGCTCGATCGAGGCCGACCTCAAGGAGCTCATCGCCGAGCAGCAGGAGCGCGACCGGCAGCGCGCCGCCAGCCGCAGCGGACGTGACAGCGGCGGGACCGGTGGCGGCGGATCGTCCGGAGGGTCGACCGGTACGGCGTCGTACCTGTCGTGGCCGACGGCGAACCCCGTGGTCACCTCGCCCTACGGGATGCGGTACCACCCGGTGCTGAACTACTGGCGCCTGCATGCCGGCACGGACTTCCGCGCCTACTGCGGCACGCCGATCCTCGCGGCGAACTCCGGGACGGTGGTGTACGCGCGCACGATCCAGGGTCTGGGGAACCAGGTGCTCGTCGACCACGGCTACACGAGCAGCGGCAACAGCCTCATGTCGAGCTACAACCACCTCACGAGCTGGGCGGTCTCCCCGGGGCAGCGGGTGACGCGCGGCCAGGTGGTCGGGTACTCGGGCACCACGGGCACGTCGACGGCCTGCCACCTGCACTTCGAGGTGTACGTCAACGGGTCCACGGTGGATCCGATGTCCTACCTCTGAGTCCGGCGCGCGGCCGGCGTGGTCGGTCCGATGTCGGGCGGCCCTTAATCACCGGACGGTGGGCGTCCGGGCGCGTATCCTGGATCGTCGCGCACGGACCCGGACGGGCACCGACGCGATGGACGTGGAGGGAGACCATGGCGAAGGGCGCCAAGAAGAAGCAGAAGCCCGAGGACCCGCGCAAGATCGTGGCGAACAACAAGAAGGCGCGCCACGACTACGTGATCGAGGACGTCTTCGAGGCGGGTCTGGTGCTGTGGGGCACCGAGGTCAAGGCGCTGCGCATGGGGCGTGCGTCCCTCGTGGACGGCTACGTGCACGTGGACCGCGGCGAGGCGTGGCTGGAGGGCGTGCACATCCCGGAGTACTTCCAGGGCACGTGGAACAACCACTCGCCCCGCCGCAAGCGCAAGCTGCTGCTGCACAAGGACGAGATCCTGCGCCTGCAGGCCAAGGCCCACGAGAAGGGCCACACCGTGGTCCCGTTGTCGCTGTACTTCCTCGACGGCCGGGCCAAGGTCGAGATCGCGCTCGCCCGCGGCAAGAAGGAGTACGACAAGCGCCAGGCGCTGCGGGAGAAGCAGGACAACCGCGAGGCGCTGCGCGCCATGCGCCACCGGGAGAAGCTGAGCTAGACATGCCTGACTCGCGTGTCGTCATCACGTACTGCGTCCGCTGCAGGTGGCTGCTGCGGGCGCAGTGGTACGCCGGGGAGTTGCTGCAGACGTTCGAGTCGGAGGTCGGCGAGGTCGCGCTGCGGCCCGCGGCGAAGGACCTGGAGGCCGGCGTCTTCCGGGTCCAGGTGCAGGCGTCCGACGACGACGCGCCCGTCACCGTCTGGAACCGCAAGCGCGACGGCGGCTTCCCGGACATCGCGGAGCTCAAGCGCCGGGTGCGTGACCTCGTGGCCCCGGAGATGTCCCTCGGGCACGCGGACCGCGCGGCCGAAGCCTGACGTGAGGCCCGCGCCCTCCACCTGGTCGTTCGTGGACGACGGCGATCGTGGCGGCGCCGGGAAATAAGGTGACGGACCACCGTGTTGACCCACTAGACTGAGTACCTCGCCGGAGTCCACGGGCCTCGGCGGGGCGTTGACAACTCAACATGGGGCTGATCGGTTTCGACGGTGGTCGTGCTTCGAGGGGAAGCGGGCCGAGGATGCAGACTTATCTCGTTAACGATGTCTGTAAACCAATAGTTGCCGATAACACGCGCAACGACTTCGCCCTCGCCGCCTGAGGCGAGCCTGAAGTCCGTCGGTCCGAGGGTGCTCTCACCTCGGTCACCGGCGTCATCTTGAGAGCCACTGCTTGTGGTCCACGTCATCGGGACCACAGGGACTTCTAGGTGACTGAGCCCGTCCGTGAATGTGTCTGCGCAAGCACGGGGGCCGAGAAAATCCATAGCAGACTGCGCCCGGAGAAGTCCTCGAAAAGTGACACCGGACCCGGGTTCGATTCCCGGCAGCTCCACGAGTGCGAGGGCGAAGTGCGTCTGGCTGGGCCAGACCGCTTCGCTCTCGTCATGTCCTGTGGGGGCGGAGCCCCCACACCCCGCCCCGGGGGCACGCCCCCGGACCCCCGTGGCGGTGGGCATCTGAGCGCTCTCGTCCGGACAGTGGGTGAACCTGACCTGTAGTGGTGGCGCATCTCTGGGTGGGGCCTTTTACTGGGGCAAGCGCGACGCCTCGGACATCTCGTCGCATCGCCGCTGCTCATCCTCCGCCGCGACCGTCGACCCCAAGGACCCCGCCGCTCATGCCTACGCCGATCCTCCTTCTCCTGCTGCTCGCCGCGGTCATCGTCGTCCCGGTGACCACGGAGAGCTTCTGGCTGACAGTGCTTGCGCTTGTCGCGATCCTGATCGCCAACCCCATCGTCCGTGTCATCCGTATGAACCTCTACTTTGCGTCCGAGCACTTCCAGACGCTCAAAACAGAGATCGCCTCCGTGGTTGCCGAGCACAACGACGTCGTCGACCACGTCGAGGAGATCCGCGCCCGGGGCTCGTTCGAACTCGGATCGTCGTCCAGCGGCCAGTATGCGCACCTCGCCTCGTTCGAGAACACCTCGGCCTGGAACAACCGGCGCGACCGCAACGTCGCCGAGCGTGCCCCGCACGTGCACAACGCCTCGCTGCAGGTCGTACGTAATGCCAGCACGGACCCGCTCAAGTACGTGATGAAGTACTTCTCCATCAAGGCCGACAAGAACACGCTCGCAGACGTCCAGCGCGTCGCGGACGACATCGCCCGGCTGGAAGAGGCTGTCGCCAACGTGAAGCAGCGCGAGGCGGACATTACCGCGAAGATCGACCCGCCTGCGTTCATCCTCAAGCACTTCCGCAGGGAGTACTGGGACCGGGTCGGCGTTCACCTGTCCCCGATCGAGGTGCCGTACCCGCAGTACAAGTTCCAGTACACCTCCGCCGGTGGAAACAGTAGTCAGACGACGCGCATCGAACTGAACACCCCGACGCTTGAGGCGCTGTCCGCGACGCTGGTTGAGAAGATCCGCTGGGCCAAGTCCGCTGCCGGGCAGCGCGCGCTGATGACTACCAAGCTGCGGAGCCAGATCAAGGAGCGCGACAACCACACTTGCTTGAGCTGCGCGGTCTCACTGGCCGACGAGCCGCACCTGCTGCTCGAGGTCGACCACATCATGCCCGTGTCCAAGGGTGGGCTCAGCGTGCCCGAGAACCTTCAAACGCTGTGCTGGAAGTGCAACCGCACCAAGGGCGCCAAAGTCGTCGCGTAGGGGCGGGATCTCGGCTGTTGGTGCGACCTACTGCTCGCTCCAGAAGGCTTCGGTCGCGAGTTCGCCGTGCTCGGGGCACAGCAGGATCGATGCTGCGGTGTACACGGACTGGCCGACTCCATCCGCGTTGCCAGCATCTTCCGCGCCCAGCTTCTCGTTCAGGGCTGTTTCCATCTCGGCGATGCGCTCGTCCATGATCTCCGCTTCGTTCGCTACTGCGGCGGCCTGTTCGTTTGCTGGCAGGCCACTGACGCTGACCTGCGACATGGCCGAGCACGCTGTCGCCCCGAAGTCGGCCAGCTGCGTGTCCGACAGAAGCTCAAGCAGCGGGTGGCTGGTTCGAGCTGTCGCGATGAATGCTTCGTTCGCTTGAGCATCGGTGACCTCGCCAGGCTCGTCGGGGCCTGCATGGGTCACCGTGAAGCCATCGGATACTTGGACGTCCGTGACTTCGTTGGGCAGGTGCTCGCCAGCGAACAGGAGCGTCTTGCGTTCCGAGACTGCGACACCGCCTAGGAGGTCGTTGTGCAGATCGACGCCCTCGTTGGCGAGATCTATGTCGTCAGTCAGCTCTTCCCAGTCGCTGATCCACCGCCAGACAGGGATAAAGGAGTGTTCCAGTCCATCAGGGTCGTAGAGGTTGATCTCCTCGAGGTTGACCTCTTCAATGCCACCTCGGTTGTCGACGTCGGTGGCGAAGTAGACCACAGGTTTCCCACCCGTGCGCTCGCGGTAGGACTCGATCTCAGTGACGAGTTCCTCCGAGGCGGGCATCGAGATTCGGATGATCGCCCCGCTTTCCGGGCGTGCTATGAACGCGCCGGGTTCCCACGTCTCCGGCCCTGTGGCGGTACCGACGGGTGGGCTCGGGTCGGTAACGGGCGGCGGACTCGCGGATGGGGAGCCAGTGGACTCGGCGACGCCGTTCGTCGTACAGCCTCCGGCAAGCAAGGTGGCCGCCAAGACCATCGCCGCGGCTGAGGCGCTTCGGTTCCAGCGATCCATGTCTCTCCTCGTCTCGGTAGTCGCCACGAGGTTGTCTGCCGCGTGCGCAGTTCGGACGCCGTCGCTCCTTCCATTCTCTGGGATGCGTCCGATGCCCGCTCGTCCGACCGTCGCTCCGGCTTCGTACCTCCCGGCGATCGCCCCGACTTGCTCATCGCTGAGCGGCTTCACCCGCCGAGGAGCAGCGGGACGCTCGACCGCCGCCGGAGCCACCCCATCCAGACTCGGGAGCCGCCTCATCAGCTCCTCCAGCTTCCTGGCCAGCGGACCCATGTTCGAGTGCCGTCCCGCAAGGTCCACGAGTGCGATGGGCGAGGTGTGTCCGGCTGACGCCGGACCGCCTCGCCCTTCGTCGTGTCTTGCGGGGGCGGAGCCCTCACACCCCGCCCCGGGGGCACGCCCCCGGACCCCGGAGCGGGTGGGCATCTGAGCTCTGCCCTGCACCCCGCCCCGGCGTCCCCGGACCTCTTGCGGGTGAACTTGCGTCACTGGCTGCGGCAATGCTGCCTCTCATGTCGGAATCTGGGTACATTTGCCACATGGCGGACTCCCAGCTGAACCTGCCGGAACGGTCGGCGCTGCTAGCGCTCATGACGCTGACTCGGGAGGTGTCGAATGCGGATCTCACCGACGAGTTGGGCGTCACGATCGAGAAAAGAGTGCGGGAGCGCCTGGTCGAACTGGGATACATCAGGGCGTGGCAGGCCGGGCGTTACCGGGCGTGGATGCACGAACTCACGGACGTGGGGTGGCGGCGCTGCGGCGAGGAACTGAGCAGCCCACCGCCGGCACGTGCGTCGAAGCAGGCGCGCTTGCAGTACGGACTGACCGGCCGGCTCGCCGCCTACATGGCTCGGAACGACCTGCAGGTCGCGGACATCTTCGGCCTGGAGGACGGGCCCGCGGCCGTTGCGCCCGACTACGTCGCCGGGCGAATCCGTTCCGCGTATGCAACGTTGGCCCGCGAGCCGGGGGGTTGGGTCGGCCTGGCTCGTCTCCGGGACGCTCTCGACGACGTTCCGCGTGCCGACCTGGACGCCACGCTGTTCGACCTGGTGCTCGAACCCGAGGTGCTGTTGGACCCTGAGTTCAATCAGAAGACGCTGACCGCGGCCGACCGAGCGGCCGCGCTGCGCATGGGCGGCGAGGACATGCACCTGATCTCCATCGGGCGGTCATGAGGGAGCGGGAACGCGAGGCACTGAAGGGGCTGGCCAGCGCGAACTGGGCGGTCAGCAAGGACGGCATCTGGGAGGATCCCCGGACGCACATCGCCGGGATCAACGGCCCGGCGCTCGGCACGGTCATGGCCGGTTTCGACGTGGCCAAGGCCAGTTCCGGGGAGAGCCCGACCGGCGTGGTCGTCACCGGGCGGCCGGGTTCCGGCAAGAGCCACCTCGTCTCCGCCGTGAGGTCGAAGTCCATCGCTGCGGGTGGCTACTTCTTCGCCCTCGACCTGCGCCACGAGCGGCAGTTCTGGCCCAAGCTCACCGAAGACGTGCTCAGCTGCCTGCTACGGCCGCTCAAGAACGGGCCCACCCAGGCCGAGACGCTGCGGTCGCGGCTGTCCCGGGCGCTCGATCTGCCCGAACCCCTGCACCGCCAGCTTGTCGGGCCGGACCGGATCACCCGATCAGGGCTCGACGGGATCGTCGATGCCCTGGGTGAGAAGGACCCGCAGCTGGCGTTCGAGTGCGGACACACCCTGCGAGCCTTGGTACTGCTGCTCGCTACCCGCTCCGTCGCGGCCAGGGAGCTGGCCCGTGCCTATCTGACGTCCGAAGAAGAACAGGTGACCGGCGAGCGGGCGGAATGGGGTATTCGAGCCAGGTCGCGGTCGGGGCACGAGACGGTCGGCGAACTCTTCAAGCTCATCGCGCTCACCGGACCGAGCGTGATCGCTCTGGACCAGATCGACACGCTGGTGCAGCAGTCGAATCGGCCCACGGGGAGCGCCGCACCCGAGGTGCAGCACGAGACGGCCGTGGGCTCCGCGGACTCCGACTCCCTGGAATCGCTGCGGATGAAGAAGTTCGAGGAGGTCGGCAGCGGGCTCATGGAACTGCGCGAGGTCACTCGCCGGTCGCTGGTTCTCGTCGCCTGCATGGACTCGGTCTGGGAGGGAATCGAGCTTCACGCCCTTGGATCCGTCGCGCAACGCTTCCGCCGCGCCCAGCAGCTGAAGTTCCTCCCGTCGCCCGAGATCGCGCTGACCCTGATCGAGCGCCGGTTCGCGCTCGCGTTCGGTCAGCTCAACGTCACCCCTCCCTATGCGAGCTGGCCGATTCACCCGGACGCGTTCAGGGACGCCGTGCATTTCACCGCTCGTGGCCTCATCCGCCGGGTCGACGATCACCTTCAGGAGTGCCTGAATTCGGACCAGGTCACCGAGCTGATGAGCCTGGCCGCGTCGGCCGCGGAGCAGATTCCGGAGCGCATGCCGGAGCAGCCCCCGTCGGGCGATGAGACCGCGTTCGCTGCGATGGATCGCAAACTGGCCGATCTGATGCAGAACGATGCGGCACTCGTCGCGAACGTGGCCGAAGCATTCGATGCGAAGCGCGAGGACGAACGTATGCCGCAGCTCATGCGTTCGGCTCTGACCTGGTGGGTCGAGGAACAGGGTGAAGCGCGCACCCGGTACCGGGTCCCGCACGAGACGATGGCCGCCGGCAACCCCGCCCTGCACGGCGAACTCCACCACATCGTGGACGAGGACACCGAGGACCGGATCGACCGTTCGTTCCGCGCGATCGCCTCGTCGAACGGGAATGCGGTGATCACGAGGGTCAAGCGGGTCCTGAACTACACGGGTGTCGACCCGGAGGTGTCGAAGCGCAAGGCCTATATCCTACGCACCGGCGACTGGTCCGGCGGCCCAAAGACCAGACAGATGGTCCAGGAGTTCACGGACGCCGGCGGGATCGTGATCGACCTTCCACGCGTCGACATGGAGACGGACCTGCGAACGTTCGCGGCGCTGGAGCGGCTGTCGACCACCGAGCCGTCCGACGAGTTCCGCACGTGGCTCCTGAACCGGAGACCCACTGGTCGCACGGGAATCCTCCGGCGGGTCTTCGGGGATCCGCGGGACGACGGCGACGTGCGTGCTTCGGAGCCCGGACCACCGGCGCCCGCGCAGTCAGGGGACGGGTCGACTCCTGTGGCGGGTCACGTCGCGTCCGCGCAGGTCGTGGTCGGCGAGACCATTCCCACGCAGGCGACGTCGGACGACGCGGCGACGCGCGAGTCGTCGTCGGGCGAAGACGTGGAGAATCGTCCGCCGTCGGACATGAACGGGGAGCACCACGCGTCGTCGGACCCCTTGATGCTCGACATCGGGACTGTGATGGACACGGGCGCGCCCGTGTCCATCACTCTGGAGTCCCTGCGAAAGCACGCGGCGATCTTCGCAGGGTCCGGATCCGGCAAGACCGTGCTCATCCGGAGGCTGGTCGAGGAGTGCGCGCTGCGGGGCGTGTCGGCCATCGTGCTGGATCCCAACAACGACCTGGCCCGGCTCGGGGACGCGTGGCCACGGCTGCCGAACGGCTGGGGACCTCATGACGCGGAACGAGCAGAGGACTACCTGAGCAACACTGACGTCGTCGTGTGGACGCCTCGCAGGGAGGCGGGGCGTCCGCTGACGTTCCACCCACTGCCCGATTTCGCGGCCGTCGTCGACGACCCGGACGAGTTCCTCCAGGCCATCGACACCGCCGTTGACGCCCTCGCGCCACGTGCTCGCGTCAACGGGGCCACCGCGAAGGCCGATCTGCACCGGGCCGTCCTCAAGGAGGCGCTCCGGCACTTCGCTCGGAGACCCCGGGGAGGGCTCGGCGCCTTTCTGGAATTGCTCGGCGATCTGCCCGCCGGCGTCACGAAACTCGCCAACGCCCACCAGATGGCCGCGGACATGGCGCAGACCCTGCGTGCGGCGATGATCAACGACCCGATGTTCGGCGAATCAGGCGAGCCGGTGGACCCAGGCGTGCTGCTCACCCCGCCGGAGGGCAAGCGCGCCCGGATCTCCGTGATCAGCCTGGTCGGCCTGCCCACGGAGGAGCAGCGGCAGAGCTTCGTGAACCAGCTCCAGATGGCGCTGTTCGCATGGATCAAACGCAACCCGGCCGGGGACCGGCCGCTGGGTGGTCTTCTCGTCATGGACGAGGCGCAGACCATCGCTCCGTCCGGGGCGCTGACGGCCAGCACGTCGAGCACGCTCGCGCTGGCGTCGCAGGCGCGTAAGTACGGGCTGGGCCTGGTCTTCGCGACGCAGGCACCGCGCGGCATTCACAACCGGATCGCCGGGAACGCGGCCACGCAGTTCTTCGGGTTCCTCAACAGCCCGGCTCAGATCGCCGCGGTGAAGGAGATGGCGGCTGCGAAGGGCAGCGTCGTGCCGGACATCTCCCGGCTCCGCGCCGGGCAGTTCTATTCGGTGGCCGAAGGGCTGACGTTCCAGAGGATTCGTACACCCATTTGCCTGAGCCATCACCCGTCGAGCCCGCTCACCGTCGAAGAGGTCGTCGATCGCGCCCGGTAGGACCGCCGCGCACCGACGCAGAAGTGGGGAAGGACCTGCCATGGAGACAGTGATCCAGAGCCTCCTTGAAGCGTTCCAGAAGGACCAGGGCCGGAGCGGGCTGCCGCAGGACGAGGCTTTCGAGGTCTTCGCGACCTTCTGCGTGCTCAACACGTTCTGCAACGACTCCTTCGATCCGGACACCTACCGCACCGGTGGGGGCAACGACCTCGGCATCGACGCCTACGCGGTGGTGATCGAGGGGCAGATGTACCGGGAGCGGGACGACGTCCGGGCGGCGATGCAGGCCAGCAAGCAGCCGCGGGTGCAGTTCGTGATCATCCAGGCCAAGACCAGTAGCAGGTTCGAGAGCAAGGTGATCTCGGACCTCGCGGAGAATCTCAGCCACCTCTGCGGACCCGACCAGGAACTGCCGTACGAGGTGTCCGACGAGGTGAGGGGCCTGCGCGAATGCGTCGAGGTCGTGTTCGACGATCCCGTGCGCCTGGCCGGTCGGCTCCCGGAGCTGCACGTCCGCTACGTGACCACCGGCGATCAGATCGCGAAGATGATCACGCAGAAGGCGCGCTCGGCCGAGAATGCCTTGGGGCGGCTCAACCGGTTCGAGACGGTCGACGTGCGCTGCGTGAACTGGCGCGAGCTGCGCACGCTGTACGGGCGGGCGCTCAGCACCGTCCAAGTGACCGTGCCGATGCCGAGGCAGTTCCCGCTGCCGGAGGCGCCCGGGGTCAAGCAGTCCTTCGTCGGGTTGATTTCTGCTCCGACACTGGTGAGCGAGATGCTAGTCGACGACGCGGGAAATCTGCGCCAGCAGCTCTTCGAGAGCAACGTCCGAGCCTTCCAGGGCTACAACGCCGTCAACACCGGCATCCGGGAAACGCTGCGGGACCCGGTCCAGCGGCAGCGGTTCGCGGTGATGAACAACGGCATCACGATCGTGGCCCGCGAGATGAGGCTGGTCGGAGAGAAATTCGTTCTGGACGACTTCCAGATCGTCAACGGGTGCCAGACCTGTCACGTCCTGTTCCACGAACGCGATCAGCTCACCGACGAGGTCTTCGTCAGCGTCCACATCGTGCACTCGACCGATGAGGACGTCATCCAGGGCATCGTGGCCGCGACCAACCAGCAGACCCCGGTCAGCGACGAGGACCTGGCCGCGCGCGAGGACTTCCACAAGGGGCTGGAGGACCATTTCGCGCTCGGCAGGACGACGAGGGAACACCGGCTCTTCTACGAGCGCCGCGCGAAACAGTACAGCGGCAACAAGGACGTGGAGCAGACCCGCGTGATCAGCCGCGGACAGCTCAGCCGCGCGTATCTGGCCATGTTCCTGGACGAACCAGCGCGCGTCGGCCGCTACCAGGAACTGATCAAGGCGCGTGGCAAGGAACTGTTCGTGGCGGGGCAGCCGCAGGTCCTTTACTACACGGCCGCGGTGACGTGGTATCGGCTGGAGTGGCTGATCCGCAACCAGCACATCGCCCGCGGCTACCGGCCCGCGCAGCATCACCTGATGGCGCTCATCAGGGAGCGCCTGATTGGTCCGATCCGCAAGCTGCCCGGCAACGACCGCGCGGCGGAGAAGCTGTGCGTCCCGATCCTGGAGGTGATGTGGGACGAGGCCAGGGCCGAGAAGCTCGTCAACGAGCTGCTGCCCGCTGTGCAACGAGCCATCGATGCCGAGAAGAAGGCCGGGGTGCCGCTGAGCCAAGCCGTCCGGACGACCCGCTTCGCCGAGCGGGCCCGGCGAGAACTGAACGGCACGCGTCGCTGAGTGCCTGGGATGGGCGTCTGGTCCGATGACGGATCGGATTGCTGCGCTTTTCGTTGGGCAAGGGGCTTTCTGGGAGGCGCTGCGAAGCGAGCCCAGCTACAGGGCTGGTTTCGGATATTGTGCCCGAAACCAGCCATTCTGGCGCTGTGACATGCGTGAACGCACAGAGATCTCAGCGCATGCCGGCGCTCGAGTCAGGCCTCGAGTTCTCGTGGCCAGGAGCGGCAAGGCCGCCGACGCGAGACGCGTCGGCGGCCTTGCGCGGTGTCGTTCTACAGGGCCGAGCCGGTGACGCTCGTGCCGTTCTTGGTGATCTCGTAAGCGACTTCGCCGGCGCCCCAGAAGTGGAACGTCAACCTGACGGTCTGGCCGTCGTCGAGCTCGTTCAGCAGAGCGGGCTTGAGGAGGATGGTTCCCGCCTCGTAGTCGGGCTGGAAGGTCGACCAGAACTCCTTGAACGGAGTCCAGGTGGCGGGCTCGGTCGGGGTCTCGTCGGCGGCGTAGACCGACTCCATGGTGGCGAGCCGGTCACCGGTGAACTGGGCCGGGATCGCGAACGACTCGGTGGTGCCCGTCGCGTCGGCCAGTACGGGCGTGTCGTAGCCGATGATGTAGATCTGCCACGGCATCCCGTCCGAGAACCGCGCTTCGATGGAGGTGTTCACCCCGTGGGCCCGGTCCCCTGACAGGCGCGTGAGCGCCGAGGAGGTGACGGTGAGGGTGTCGCCGGTGACCGTGTAGTCGCTGCCCTCGGCGAGCTCCGTGTCACCGTGCCACAGCCCTTCGAACTCGAGCCCGTTGCGGTTCAGCGTCAGTGACCGGGACTCGATCGCGGCGCTGTTGTCGAGGTAGATCGAGTCGAACGAGGCGGTGCCCGAACGGGAGGTCCAGCTCGACACGAACCATTCGTGGAGGTGCTGGTCGCGCATCTGGAGCGTGTTGCGGTTCACGAACGAGCCGGCGTCCCACAGCATCAAGGTGACGTCCTTGTCGCGGGCCTGGAACTGGACCGCCTCGTAGAACTTCAGCAGCTCGCCGTGCTGGATGATGCCCGGCCGCGTGTAGTCGTACGCGAGGGTGCCCCACTCGCCGATGATCACCGGGATGCCGTTGGCCACGAAGGTGTCGTGGACGCGGCCGAAGGTACCGACGATGTCGTCCTCGACGTTCTCGTCGTACCGGGTTCCCCCGGCGATGTTGACACTGAAGGGCCACCAGCCGTAGAAGTGGACGGTCGCGGCGATCATGTCGTCATCGAGCTCGTCGATGGTGGCGGTGAGCGCGTCGAGGCGGGCCTGCTCGCCGCTGGTGTGGAGGGTGGGCAGGACCAGGAGCCGGTCGGCGTTCTTGCCGCCGGAGCCGCGCACGATCTCGTGGAACAGGCGGTTGAGCTCGTCGTTGTAGGCGTCGCCTTCCTCGTCGGTGGCGTCGGCGTACTGCGGTTCATTGATGCTCTCGAGCACCAGCAGTTCGGAGTGGTCCTTGAAGCGGTCGGCCAGCTGTGTCCAGACCGCGTCGTACTTCGCCACCACCGCGTCGTGGTCGGTAGGCGTGGCGTTGATCCACATCCACGAGTCGTGATGCAGATTCAGCAGGACGTAGAGGTCGCGCTCGATCGCCCAGTCCACGACCTCGGTAACGCGGTCGAGCCGTGCCTGGTCGATCGTGTGGTCGGGGGCCTCGCCGATGTAGTCGGTCCAGGTGACGGGCAGGCGGATCGACTTGTAGCCGGAGGCCTTGACGAAGTCGAGCAGCTCTTCGGTGATCGGCGGGTTGCCCCAGGAGGTCTCCTCGGGGATCGCGTCGAGTGTGTTGCCGACGTTCCAGCCGGGTTCCATCGCCGCGACCGTCTCCATCGCGTTCAGCTCGCCGCCGGGAGACGGGGTGACGGAGGGGTCGCTGATCGTGCCGTCGCAGAGGACGCCGTTCAGCGTGAAGGAGGTCGGGGTCGCATTTGCGCCGCTCCAGGTGCCGGCGAATCCGAAGGAGACCGTCTCGTCGGTCGTGATCCGGGAGTTGTAGCTGAGGTTCCTCGCGGTGGCGTCGGCGTCGGAGGAGGCGATGTCGGCGGACCATGCCTGGGTGACCTGCTGTCCGGAGGGGAAGGCCCACTCGAGCTCCCAGCCGTCGAGGTCGTCACCCAGGTTGGTCACCTTCACATCGGCGATGAAGCCGCCGTTCCACTCGGCCGTGACCTTGTAGTCGACGTGGCAGCCCTGAGGGCTGGCATCGGCACTGACGGCACCGATCGCTCCCGTGGCGAGCAGCGCGAGGAGGGCGGTGAAGATCGTTGCGAGTCGCAGCCTGGTTCTGCCTTGCAGGGTGAGTGTCATGGTTGCTCTCTCTGCCGGTTGACGGAGTGGTGATGCCGTGAGCTCGTAGCCGTTCAGGAAGTAGGCAGGGTTGCGCTGCGTGCTCGTTGATCACGGCACCGCATCACGCTCGGCGAGCAACGCCGCCTGCCGCGCGATCAGCTCCCGAGCCTCGGCCAGTTCGTCCTGCGGCGCCGTCACCATGACCGCCAGTTCACGCGGCGACGGGGTCCGGGACATGATCGGACCGTAGCGGACAGCACACCATTGCTATAGGCCGGCCGACCATCCTAAACGGTTGCATTTCGAGCCCCGGGGCAGCGCCCCCACGCCTACCCCAGGAGCATCCTCCCGGACCCCCGCCATGGTTGCCCTCCGCGAGGGCCCGGATCACTTCCTCGACAGGTCCATCAGCGGAACGGTGAACTCCCGCTTCCGCAGCAGGCCGGGGGATTCCACGACCGCTTCCATCCCGGCCCATCCGCGCCGGATGGTCTTCACCACACCCTCGGCCCCGTGCTCCGTGCTCGACGCTCCGGTGACCCGGACCTCGGCACCTGCGGCGATCGCGTCGCCCATGGCGTTCTTCTCTCTGTTGCTGCTCCGGCCGGGCTGATCCGCACGACCTGCGTCGTGGGTTCACGGGCCTGGCTCGATGGTGAAGGAGAGCCTGCCAGCGAGAAAAGAATGCCGTCAAGGTAAATAGGGATGTTGCTGTTGGACACCTGTCCAGCATTTCTGTTCGTACATTTCTTGACGTGGGAATCCGATCTCGAAGATCTTGGACGTTCCCTGGTCAGCGCTGTTTTTCGCCCCCGCCCCCCCGCGCCCCCCCCGTGCCCCCAGCGCCCCGCGCCGGAGCACGGCCGCGCCGCCCCGTTGCCGTGAGACGGCGGAACGGGACGGCGCGGCCGGTCGGTGTCGGGTCACTCCATGGTGCAGGGCGTGCCGTTGAGCAGGATGGCGGTCGGCGCGACCGGAGTCCCCGTGCCGATGAAGCCGAAACTCCACGTCATGCCCGGGGCGAGGTCCGGGGCCCAGCCGGGTGCGACCACGGTCACCGTGGCGCCGGACTGCGTCGCTGTCCCCGTCCACGACTGCGTGATCGTCTCGCCGTTCGTGAACTCCCAGGTGACGACCGCGTCCTCCACGGTCTCGGTCCCGGTGTTCGTCACGGACACCTCGCTCTGGAAGCCGCTGTCCCACTGGTTGACGACGCCGTACGACGCCGTGCAGGAGATGGCGCCCGGGTCCGGGGCCTGCGCGGTGGTGAAGGTCGCCACGCCGCTGGGCTGCGACGTGTTGCCCGCGTTGTCGGTGGCGACGACGGCGACCTCGTAGGTGGTGTCGGCGTCGAGTCCGGTGAGGGTGTACTCCGCGGTGACGCTGGTGGCCACGACCGTCCCGTCGAGCAGCACGTCGTACGAGGCGACCCCGGAACCGTCGTCGGTGGACGCGGTCCATGTCAGGCTCGCGCCGTTCGCGGTGACACTGCTCGCGGCCGGCGTACCCGGCGCCGTGGGCGCCGTCGTGTCGGGCGCCGGCTCCTCGGCTGTCGTGAAGGTCGCCACGTCGCTGGGCTGCGACGTGTTGCCCGCGTTGTCGGTGGCGACGACGGCGACCTCGTAGGTGGTGTCGGCGTCGAGTCCGGTGAGGACATGCGTGGCGTCCTGCGTGGTCGCCACCACCGCGCCGTCGAGCAGCACGTCGTACGAGGCGACCCCCGACTCGGTGTCCGTCGAGGCGGCCCAGGTCAGGGTCGCGCCGTACGCGGTCACGTCGTCGGCCACCGGCGTGCCCGGCGCCGTGGGCGCCGTCGTGTCGGGCTCGACCGGACCCGGCGCGGAACCCCACAGCAGCTCGGAGCCCTCCGACAGCGTGATCCGGTCGTTCTTGGCCGGGTCGTCGCCGACCCCGGTGTACGACCAGTCGTTGCTGGGGTCCCACACGTCGGCGGTCACCCGGAACTGGATCTCGCGGCGGTGCTGCGACTGCCCGCCCGGATACACGGGGGAGCCGGAGCAGTCGATCTCGACGTAGTACTGGTCCCCGCCGGCGTGGCCGACGCTCGCCGTGCCGTCCGGGCACTCGGAGTAGTTCGTCGAGGCCTGGATCGTGGACGGGTCGGCGCCGGCGTCGAGGGTGAACCAGTAGCGCACCCGCACGTCGTCGAGCACCCGCGCGGGGAACGCGGACCGGTTGCGCACCATCGCCTTGATCTCGGTGAACTGCGTGCCCGGCTGGTTGAGGCTCGACTCGACGAAGAACTCGTCCTGATCGGGCGTCTCCGGCTGGGGGAAGCTCGCCGACGGCGTGCCGCCGTACTCGTCGACCAGGTAGGCGAGGGCCGAGGTGAAGCCCGCGTTGTAGTCGGTGGCGACCTCGTTCGACACGTAGTCCCCCCGGTCGTCCGTGTACGAGTCGTCCGGTGAGCCGGGGCCGCCGACCAGGGCACCGTAGAGCGTGTGCCGCGTCTCTGCCGGATCGGTCAGCGAGTCGAGCCACGAACCATGGGCGGTGCGGTGATGCGGGTCCTGCGGCGGGTTCTCGCCGTAGCCGACGACGTACGACGAGCCCCGCGGGTTGTCGCCGAGCGCGTAGTCGATCTGGCTCACGCCGAAGTCGTGATAGGTCTGCGCGCGCGTCGTGTCGCCCTGCTGCGCGAGCCAGTCACCGTAGGTCAGGGCGACGAACGCCGTGTTCGCGGCGTAGCGCAGCGACCCCCACGTGTCGAGGTGCGCCTGACCGCCGGGCGAGTAGTCGATCCGCTGGCCCTCGTAGCCGGTGGTCCAGAAGTCCAGCCACCGGTTCGCGTCGTCGACGTACCGCTGATCGCCGGTCGCCTGCGCCAGCAGCGCGTAGGCGCCGTAGGACTTGTCGTCCCACGCGACCGTCCAGCGGTAGGAACGGGTGTCCGTCTGCGGTTCGGTCGACAGCCCGTCGTACTCCGCCTCCGCCTTGGCGAGGTAGTTCGCGTCCCCGGTGGCCTCGTAGAGCCAGTAGGCGCCCCACACGAGCTCGTCCTGGTACCCCGACCACGAGTTGTAGAAGTTCCCGGCGGGGACACAGTCCGAGTACTCGCCCCGGTAGGTGTCCGCGAAGTCGTAGAGCTGCTCGGCGTGGGTGACCAGCTCGGCCGCGTAGGCGGGGTCGGAGTCCGCGAACACGATGGACGACGCCGCCATCGCGGCCGCCGTCTCACCCGCGACGTCACTGCCCGGGCAGGACGCGTCGACCTTGAACGCCGGGCGTTCCATCTGCATCGCCTCGGCCGGGCCCCACCACTTGTGGTCGTCGTCGCCGTCACCCACCTGGGCGTAGAGCACGTTCGGTTCGGGGTGCGCCTTGATGAAGTAGTCGTTCACCCACCGCAGCGAGTCCAGGAGCTCGTCCTCCTGGCCCGACGCCGTGTAGCCGCCGGGGCTCTCGATGGCGCCCCACGCGAGCATCGTCGTCGTGAACGCCATCGGCAGCCCGAACTTGACGTGGTCGCCCGCGTCGTACCAGCCGCCCGTCAGGTCGAGTCCGACGTCGGCGCCGTCGTCCATGCCGGAGTCCCCGCGCCAGCTGACGCGGAAGTCGTCGGGGAGGTCACCCGAACGCTGGGCATCGTAGAAGAACAGGGACTTCTGCAGGACCTCGGCGTAGTTGTGGTCGCCGGCCGCGGAGGCCGCCGGAGCGACACCGGCAGTCCCGGCGGCGAGCAGGGCGCACGTCGCCGTGAGCGCGGTGGCCCGCGCCGCCGCGCGCCGTCGTGCGGTGGTTCGTGGATGCATGGCTACCTCTCGGATCCGCCCGCGTCCACGTCGACGCAGGTCCGATCCGATACTTTCGCCAGGCGCCCCGAGGGCGGCAAGAAGCGGCGCGGGGCCGAAACGTTTAGCGCCGGGCACCGGGCGACCGGCCGGTGCCCGGCGAGGCGACGGCCGGTGCCGACGCCGACGCTCACAGCCCTCGGGCGAACTCGCTGATCAGCGATGGCACCGCGGCGTCGAACCCCGCGACGTCGAGCATCCCCGGGTCGGCCGGGTCGGCGATCGAGAACTCGGTCGCCGTCATGCCGACGACGACGAGCCGTGCCGCGATGCCCGAACGCTCCCGGTACTCGCGCAGCGCCTGGTACGGGTGCACCTGGCCGTGCCACGTCTCGTTGTCCGTGTAGACGACGAACGTGTCTACCTCCAGGCGCTCGCGGGTCGCGTGCAGCATCGGCTGCGCGCAGTCCGTCGCTCCCATCGGCAGGGAGTCGACCACGCGCAGGGCGTCGTCGAGCCGCTGACGCGGGGAGACGCGTAGCGGTGCCAGTGCGGGCGGCCGGCCCCACCCGTTCGGGCCGGCGCCGCCGTCCGCGGTGAAGGCGACGGCGGACGCCGCCGGTTCCGTGGCGAGCTGGACCAGCGCGAGGGCGGCCGCGGCCTCCCGGGGCGTGATCGGCAGGCCCGAGATCCTCGTGAAGCCCATCGACCCCGACACGTCCACGGCGAGCATCGTCCGCGTGCCGGACGGCTCGACGGCCCCGAACGCCGCGTAGAACGCGGCGTCGAGCGCGTCCGTGACCGCCGGCGTCGGCTCCCACGTGCCTGTGCCGCGCGCGGACCGGCCCGAGGCATACGTCCGCTGCGCCACCAGCACGTTCACCGGGTGCACGCGGGCGCGGCGCAGCCGCTCCGGGTCGGCCAGCAGCGTGGCGACCTCGGCGGTGCGCCCACCGGTGGCGGGCAGCATGCCCAGCCGCGTCAACCGCGGGAGCTGTCGCATCAGTGCCGTGGCCGGTACGCCGACGTCGAGCAGCGCGTCCCACACCGCCGTCTCACCGAGCGCGGCATCAGGAAGCATCTCCCAGGTGAGGCCTGCGTCGCGCACCAGTGCGGCCCACGTCGCGACGTCCGAGGTCGCCTGGGCGCGGACGAACGCCTCGATCAGACGCGGGGTCGTGTCACCGGTCGCGCCGTGGGTGATCCAGTCGAACGTGGCCCGCAGGGCCGGGTCGGCCGTAACCGGGTGCGCCAGTCGCAGCAGGTCGCGGTGCGACCACCCGTCGCGCTGCCGGTACTTGACCGCCTGGTAGGCGACGGCGTCCACGTCCTTGTCCGTGTACCACCGGCCGACGGCGCGGCGCAGGCCGCGACCCCAGCCGCGGAACTGCTCGACGTAGCCCGCGAACTGGAACAGGTGGGTTCCGGTACGCGCCACGCGGGGTAGCGCCGCGAGAGCCGCCGGGCCGCAGCCCGGCACCGAGGTCGCCGCGGCCAGTGCGAACAGCGCCGGCTGCTGCCGGGGCGCGGAACCGCGCGTCGAGACGTCGACGATGGTGCGGACCAGCGTCTCCGGGTCCTGCTCCGCCATGCGGAGCACGAGCGCGGCGTTGTCCCGGGCGAGGTCGCCGGGCGCGGCGTAGTAGGTGCCGCCGTCGACGCCGAGGGTGAGGAAGCGACGCAGCCGCGCGATGTCGTCGAGCACGAAGGAGTACCCGCCGGCCGCGTTCCGCTTCTGGCCGGCGTCGGCCTGTTCGTGCTGCGGGGTCCGGCGTCGGCTGATGGCGCGCAGGATGTCCATGGGTGCTTCCCTCCTCGTACATGGGGACGACGTCGGCGGTGGCCGGGTCGGCCTGTTCGGTCCGGACGCGCCGAGGCGGTGGCGGGTGTCCCGTGATGGACACCCGCCACCGCCTCGGCGGTGAGCGGGCGTGTGACGCCGCCGGCGGCAGAACACCCGGCGAACCGGGCGCGAGGCTCGAACCCGCACTGCCATGACCAGGTAACCGATCGGCTCCGGCCCGCTCCGACGAGGTCCGGGCGGGCGTGTGATCGACCGCCGGTGTTTCTCATGCTCTGCCAGTTGAGCTACGCCACCGCAGCGACGACGGGACTCGAACCCGCAACCCTGAGTGGGAGTGAACCGACCGTCTCCGGCCCGCCCTGCACCTCGTCCGTTGTTCAGTTGTCCGGGCGTGAGCCTAGAACGGGGCCGACGACGTCCGCGACGTTATTTCGTCCGGTTCCGTGGCCGCTGTCCGCGGTTCGGTGCGCCCGTTCGGTGGGGGTGATCCTCTGTGAATGACGTTGTCCACAGATTCCTGCAATCCTCTCATGTGCGGATGCGTGTACGAGCCGGTGATGTCAGAATAGGTCACATGATGCTTCGTCGAGCGAGTCTGCTGTGGGGTGGTGTGAACGCCGTCGGTGCTGCTGGCGCGCCCGTGCGCATCGAATCCGCGGCGGTCGAGCCGGACGGCCGTCGTGGTGCCTACGACCTGACCGTGCCGACTGCTGTCGGCGGGGCCGAGCCGGTGGCGCTGGCAGCGATGAGCGGCCGCCCGGTCGATCCTGCGGAGCGTGTCGCGGCCACGGTCGCCACGCCCGAGGACCCGACGCTGGATGACCTGGCTCGCGCGGTGGACGACGTGGCAGAAGCCGAGGCACGGGTGGCCGCGATGTCGGGGCGCATGATCGCCGCCATCGAGCGCGCGCGCCGCATCGCCGAGCGGGTCTCCCGTGACGCACTGGTCGACACCGAGGCGGCGGCCATGGCGACCCGCGCGCAGGGCCGGCGTGGCACGCTCGCCGAGTGGGTGGAGAACCTGGCCCGCCGTGGCCTGGCGGCAGAACTGGGCGCGGTGATGCAGGTGGCAGCCCCTTCCGCGGCAGGGCTGCTGACCGACGCCGAGATCCTCGCATCGACCGGGGCGCGGGTCCTGGACGAGCTGTTGGACGGACGCATCTCCCTGGCCCACGCCCGGGCGATGGCTTCCCAGCTCGCGGGCCTCGATCCCGAGGTTGCGGACAAGGTGACCGATGAGGTGATGAACCCGGTCGTGGGCGAGGATCCTGAGCAGGCGGACGCTCCGTTGCCGCCGCCCGAGCAGGTGTTCACCGGAGGCGTGCTCTCGCCCGGGCAGGTACGTCGTCGTGCCCGCACCGCTCGGGAGAAGCACCACCGCGAACCGTTGGACGTGCGGTGCGAGAAGGCGGCCGACCACAGGTTCGTGCGCCTGGAGGAGGCCGGCGACGGCATGGCATACCTCGAAGCGTTCTTGCCCGCCGTGACCGCCCACGGGATCGACGACCGGCTGCGCGCCACCGCGAGTCAGGCGCGCGAGCAAGGCGACCCGCGCACGCGCGCCCAGCTCCGGGCCGACACCCTGGCCGAACTGCTCCTCGCCGGCACGCCTGGTCCTACGAAGTCTGGTCCGGCAATGCCCGCTCCGGCAGCGCCCGATGCCGCGGCCCCCGTCGCGGCGGGGTTCGACCCCGTGCCGTCAGGTTCTACGCCGCACCGTCCCGAGCCGGGCGAGGCGCCCGTGCGGGTGACCGGCGCCGGCGTACCCACGGGCACGCCCGGGAAGGACGAGGCGCTGACCTGCCGGGTCCACGAGCACGGCGGCGGAGCCGATCACGGCGGCGTGGCCGGTGACGGCAGCGGGGGTCCGGGCGGCCGCGAGGACCGGGAGGCAGGTGACCGCGGCCAGACCTCACCCGGTCACGCCCTTCACCCCCAGGAGCACGACGACCCGATGTGGCTGGTGCCGCTGGCTCGGTCGATCCGCCCGGTGGTGCACGTGACCGTGCCGCTGCTGCGCATCGCGGGTCTCCCGGGTCACGAGGACCTCGACCCGGGTGCTGGTCCGGCGATGCTGGACGGGCAGGTTCCCGTCGACGACGAGATCGCCTCGCGGCTGATCGCACAGGCACCCAGCCTGCGGCGCCTGCTCACGCATCCCGAGACCGGCGCGGTGGTGTCGGTCGGCAGGGACTCCTACGTCGTGCCCGCGGATCTGCGCGAATACCTCAAGATCCGGGATGTGACGTGTCGCTGGCCCGGGTGCGGCGCCCGTGCCGAACGCTGCGACGTCGACCACGTCACGGACTGGGCGGACGGCGGCCGTACCGACCACGACAACCTGGTGCACCTGTGCCGGGCCCACCACATCACCAAGCACCAGACCCGCTGGACCTCACATCTCGCGGCCGACGGCACGATCACCTGGACCAGTCCCACCGGCCGCCGCTGGACGACCCACCCGCAAGGACACCTCACCACCGGCAAGGAGGCACCCGGCCGTGCCCGCGATCACGACGACCCCGGTCCGCCGCAGTTCGACGACGCCGTGCCCTTCTGATCGGGCGGCATCCGGCGCCGACCACGTCACCCGCACGGACCACGTCACCCGCACCGGCCGGGAACCACGCGCACCCCCTTCGGTCACGGTCGGGTGACGATCCGACCCGTCCGCGCAACGAACCGTGCGTCCCGCCCGTCTCCTCCCATGAAGAACGGCACGTGCGATCTCCCCTGAACAGAGGAGACGTACCTGGCAGCGGGCGACGACGGCCGGACGGCAGTCGCGGGCCGGACCGCGGTGCCGCCATACGGGAGGAACAGCAATGGACGACGGCGCGACGCGCAAGATCACGATCGGCACCCTGGGTGTGGTGGCCCTGGCGGCCGCCCTGGTCACGGCCGGCAGCAGCGAGGCCCGGGAGACAAGGACGGACGAACTCGCCACGCCGTCGTCCACCAGCGGCACCGAGGGGTCGGGCGCTGTCATGTCGGCCGCCGACCTGGAGTCCGCGCTGGACGCGCGGCGCACCGCCGAACAGGAGCAGGCGGCCGACCGCCGCGCCGACGCGGAGGCCAGGGCCGCCGCCGCGAGGGCGGCCGAGGAGGCGGAGGCCGCGGAGGCGCGGGCCAGGGCCGAGGCGGAGGCCGCGGCGAAAGCCGAGGCAAAGGCCAAGGCCGAGGCCGAGCGGGAGGCCCGCCTCGCGGAGATCACCCTCGGTGAGCAGGGCGAGCACGTGGCGCGGATGCAGGAGCGCCTGCGGCAGCTCGGCTACCAGGTCACCTCCGCGGACGGCGTGTACGGCGGCGAGACCTGGCAGGCGGTGGTCGCCTTCCAGAAGGTCGCCGGCCTGGGCCGGGACGGGGTGGTGGGGCCGGCCACCCAGAAGGCCCTGGACAACGGCGTGGTCCCGGTCTCGCGGTACGGCGGCACCGGCATCGAGGTGGACCTCGGCCGGCAGGTGCTGCTCGTCGTCGAGAACGGCACGGTGACCCGCACGTTCAACGCGTCGTCGGGCAACGGCGAGAGCTACGAGGCCCTGGGTGCCCAGTACGTGGCGAACACCCCCAGCGGCAGCTACACCGTGTACCGGCAGGTCGACGGGATGCGGGAGTCGTCCCTCGACCTGGGGAGCCTGTACCGGCCCAAGTACTTCACCGGCGGCATCGCCGTGCACGGCTCGCCGTCGATCCCCGCCTACCCGGCCTCGCACGGTTGCATCCGCGTGTCCAACACCGCGATGGACTGGATCTGGTCCTGGGGCGCCGCCATCGGCACCCCGGTCCACGTGTACTGACTGTCCGCGAGGGCGAACCCGTCCCGCAGCAGGCGTGCGAAGAACGGCTCCAGCACGTGGCCCGGCTGTCCGGCGTCGATCAGCCGCCGGCGCACCGGCTCGAGCGGAAACAGCGTCTCGATCACGTCGAACGCGATCACCCGAGGACGTTTCGCCGTGTCACCATCCTTCCGCCCCGCGACTAAGGTGGCACTCCGTGGCCCCCGACGATCTCGGTCTCGTTCCCGCACCCGTGTCGCTGGAGACCGGGAGCGGGACGGCCACGCTCGGTGACGGGGCGCGGGTCGCCTCGGACACGGGCCTCCGGCCCGCCGCGCGCTGGTGGCGCCGGGTCACGGAGGCGGCGTTCGGCGTCGACCTCGTGCCCGACGACGGCGCCGTGGCCGCAGCGGACGTGAGCTTCGTACTCGTCGGCCGCCTGCCACCGGGCGGCTATCGCCTCACGATCACCCCCGGCCCGCCGGCACGGGTGCGCGTCGAGGCCGCTGACCTCGACGGCGCACACGCGGCCGCGCAGACGTTGCGGCAGCTCGCCGGGCCGGGGGCGTTCCGTCGCGCGCCCGTCCGCCGCGTCGCCGGTGACGGGAGCGCCGGGGCGTCCTCGGCCGGCGTCGGCCTGCCCGCGGTCACGATCGACGACCACCCCCGCTTCGCCCACCGCGGCGTCCTGCTCGACGTCGCCCGGCACTTCCTGCCCCGGCACGACGTGCTGCGGTTCGTCGACCTCGCCGCGGCGCACAAGCTCAACGTGCTCCAGCTCCACCTGACCGACGACCAGGGCTGGCGGTTCGAGGTGCACCGTTATCCCGAACTGACGCAAGCCGGGGCGTGGCGCGCGGAGTCCACGATCGGCACGTGGCGCACCGGGACCGGAGACGGCACACCCCACGGCGGCTTCTACACGCAGGACGACCTGCGCGAGATCGTCGCCTACGCGCGTGAGCGGGGGGTCACCGTGGTCCCCGAGATCGACGTGCCCGGACACGTCGAGGCCGCGGCCGCCGCCTACCCGTTCCTCGGGACCCGCAAGGACCGCCGCGGCGCCCGCACCACCTGGGGTATCAGCGAGGACGTGCTCGACCCGTCGGACGAGTCGCTGTCGTTCTTCCGGCACGTCCTCGACGAGGTCGCGGACGTCTTCGACGCCCCGTGGATCCACCTCGGCGGCGACGAGGTCCCGCCGGACCGCTGGGAACGGTCGCCGGACATCCGCGCCCGGGCCGCCTCGCTCGGCTTCACCCGGCCGGACGGCGACCCCGACGTCGCCCGCCTGCACGGCTGGTTCGTCGCGAGGCTGGCCGACCACGTGCGCGACCTCGGGCGGCGGGCGATCGTCTGGGACGAGGCGTTCGGCCCCGACCTGCCCCGCGACGTCGCGGTCATGGCCTGGCGGTCCGGCAGCCCGGGCGTCGGGCCGCGGGCAGCCGCCGCGGGGCACGACGTCGTCGTCGCACCCGAGACGGCCTGGTACCTCGACCACCGCGCCGGCGAACACCCGGACGAACCGATCCCCGTCGGCTTCCTCCGTACCGTCGAGGACGTCCTGTCCTACGACCCGGGCGCCGCCGCGGTGCCGCACGAGCGGCTGCTCGGCGGGCAGGCGCAGGTGTGGACCGAGCACCTGGACTCCGCGCGCCGCGTCGACTACGCCACCTTCCCCCGGCTCGCGGCCGTGGCCGAGGTGCTCTGGTCACCCGCGGCCGATCGCGCGCCCGGGACGCCGTCGTCGGCCGCGTTCCTGGACCGGCTGGCCGCACACCACCTGCCACGGCTCGACGCCCTCGGCGTCGAGTACCGGCCCCTCGACGGCCCGCGCCCCTGGCAGCGGCGGCCGGGCGTGCCGGGCGCGCCCCGGGACCTCGCGCGGGAGACGGCCGAGGCCCGCGCCACCGAGACCCGGCCGCACGGCGCGGACGCGGGAGCGTTCGCCGACCACCACGTCCGCACGCCGACCACCACCGGTGCGGGTGTGCGCGGAGGCCGGCCACCCGCCGCCGAGGTCACCGTCGTCCGCGGCGCGCGCCTCCCGCTACCGGACGGGTCGCTGTCCGAGCCCGTCGACCTCCACCTCGCGGACGGCCGGGTCGCGCGCGTCGCACCGGCCGGCGCCGGCCCCGTGCCTGACGGCCCCGTGACCGACTGCCCAGCGCCCGACGGCCATGCGCCCGCCGGCCCCGTGCTCGACGCCGACGGCCGCATCGCCCTGCCCGGCCTGATCGACGCGCACTCGCACGCCGAGGGAACGGTGTTCGACCCGGACGTCCAGCTCGCGCTCCTGCGGCAGGGCGTCACGACGGTCGTGACCGGGCAGGACGGCGTCTCGTACGCGCCCGGCGACGGTTCCTGGCCCGCGGCGTACTTCGCGGCGATCCTCGGTGACCACCCCCGATACCGCGGGCCCCGCGTCCGCGACCTCCTGGCCGGCTACGACGGCACCGTCCCGGTGAACGTCGCCTACCTCGCCCCGCACGGCACGATCCGGCACGCGGTGCTCGGCGGCAGCCCGAAGCGCGCCACGAAGAAGGACCTCGCGCGCCTGCGCGCCCTCCTGCGCCAGGCCCTGGCCGACGGCGCCTGCGGGCTCTCCACCGGCCTCGAGTACGTGCCCGGCGGATACGCCGACGAGCGGGAACTGGTGACCCTCGCGGAAGTGGTCGCGAAGCGCGGGCTGCCGCACGTCAGCCACATGCGCGGGTACGAGGACAAGGCCGGGGACGCGTTCGCGGAACTCGTGCGCGTCGCGCGGGCGTCAGGAGCCGCCACCCATGTGTCGCACTACCACGGGCCCGCCGCCGAACTGGCCGGGTACGTCGACGAGGCGCGGGCCGAGGGCCTCGACGTCACCTTCGACTCCTATCCCTACCTGCGGGGATGCTCCATCCTCGCGATGGTCTCGCTGCCGTCCTGGCTGCCGCTCGCCGACCCGGAGGCCACGGCGGCCGCGTTGCGGGATCCCGCCGTGGTCGCCCGGCTGCGGCGCGAGCACTTCCCGGCGCTCGCGGAGGTGTGGCCGCGCGTCACGTTCGCGTCCGTCCCGGACCGCGGGCACCGCAACCTCACCTGGGCGGAGGGCCGCACGCTGCCCGACGTCGCCGGCCTGCTCGGCCTCGATCCCGCCGGCGCCGTCATCGAGATCCTCGTGGCCACCGGTCTGCGTGCCACCTGCGTGTTCGCCCAGCCGCCCACGAACTCGGCCGAGTCGGTGCGGGCGCTCGCGAACCACGCGGCGCACCTGGGCGGTTCCGACGCGATCTACCTGGGCGGTCGCCCGCACCCGCGCGGCTGGGGCGCGTTCGCGCGGATGCTCGCCGAGCACGTCGGCTCCGGCGACTGGTCGTGGCACGACGCCGCGGAGCACCTGTCGGCCCGGGCGGCGCGTCGTTTCGGCCTCGCCGGGCGCGGCACGCTCACGGCCGGTTCCGTGGCCGACGTCGTCCTGGTCGACCCGGACGCCCTCCGCGACCGCGCCACCTACGACCTCCCGCGCGTGGTCGCGTCGGGGATCGACGACGTCCTGGTCCGCGGCGTCCGGGTGCTCTCGGACGGCCACCTGACGGGTGCCACCCCGGGCCGCCCGGCCCGGCCCGGCTGATCGGGCACAATCTCCCCGTGCGCATCGACGACTTCTCGCTGTCCTGGCCGCTGCTGACCGTCGACCTGGCGGCGCTGGAGCACAACATCGCCCGCGTCGCCGAGGTGTTCACGGACGCCGGCGTGGAGTTCGCGCCGCACGTGAAGACGCACATGTCCACCGGGATCTACCGGCGCCAGGCGGCGGCTGGTACGTGGGGCGCGACGGTGGCGACCCCCGGCCAGCTCCGGGAGGTCGTCTGGTGGGGCAAGGTGGGCCTGCGCACCCGGGTGCTGCTGGCGAACGAGCTCACCGACCCGCGTGAGATCCGGTGGCTGCGCGACGCGCTGGACGCCGGTGAGGTCCAGGAGGCGTGGGTCTACGTCGACTCGTCCGAGGGCGTGGCGCTCCTGGACACGGCGTTCGCCGAGGCCGTGTTCCCCGAGCGGCTGGGCGTGCTCGTGGAGGTCGGCGTGCCCGGCGGGCGCACCGGGGTGCGGTCGGTCGCCCAGGTCGCGGCCCTGGCCCGGCAGGTGACCCAGGCGGGGCTGCGGCTCGTCGGCGTCGCCGGGTACGAGGGTCCGGTGGCGAGCGGCACCAGCGACGCCGAGCTCGAGGCGGTGGCCGGCTGGTGTGCCGACCTGCGCGCGGCAGGCGCCCGGGTCGCGGGACTCGTGGACGGCGAGGTGGTGCTCAGCGCGGGCGGGAGCGCGTTCGCCGACGTCGTGCTGCGCGAGCTGACCACGCCGCTGACCGACCCGGCCGGGGCGGCCGTGGCGACGCGCGTGGTGCTGCGGTCCGGCGCGTACGTCGCCCACGACCACGGCCACTACCGGCGCACGGACCCGTGGCGCCGGCTGGGTGCCGGCCCGCTGCGCCCGGCGCTGACGGTGTGGGGCCAGGTGCTGTCGGTGCCGGAGCCCGGCCTGGTCATCTGTGGTGTGGGACGCCGCGACGCGTCGTCGGACATCGACCTGCCGACGCCGCTCACGGTCCGTACCGTGGACGACGGCGGCCGGCTGGGCGCGGCGCGCGACCTGCCCGACGGCTGGGGCGAGGTCACCGCGCTCAACGACCAGCACGCCTTCGTGCGGGTCGGGGCGGTCGCCGCCCGGGAGATCTGCCCGGGCGACGTCGTCGGCTTCGGGATCTCGCACCCGTGCACGACGTTCCAGCTCTACCGCACCGCGTACCTGGTCGACGGCGACGAGATCGTCGAGCCGCTGCAACTCGCCTTCCACTGAGAGGAACCCCCATGACCAAGCAGGCGATCCGTACCGACGCCGCGCCCGCCCCGGCGCACGTGTTCCACCAGGGTGTGCGGAAGGGTCCGTTCGTGCAGGTGAGCGGGCAGGGGCCGGTGGACCCGGCGACGGGCGAGTACGTGCACGCGGGCGACGTCGCCGCGCAGACCACGCGCACGCTGGAGAACGTGGCCGCGATCGTCGAGGCGTCGGGCGCGACGTTCGAGGACGTCGTCATGCTCCGCGTGTACCTGACCTCGCGGGACGACTTCGCCGCGATGAACGAGGCGTACGGCGCGTTCGTGACGCGCCACTGCCCGTCCGGTGTGCTGCCGAGCCGCACCACCGTGATGGTGGGCCTGCCGCGTGCGGAGATGCTGGTGGAGATCGACGCCCTGGCGATCACGGACTGACCCGGCGGGGGCCCGCCGGCCCGGCCGCCGGCCCGCCCGCCGTCCCGGCCGCCGGCCCGGCCGCCGGCCCGCCCGCCCGGCCGCCGTCCCCGCAGGCGGACCCCGCGCATCAAGTTTCGGTTGCGGTGACCGGGAAGGGCTGGACTTCGCCTGCCCGAGGAGGTTCAGTAGGGGACCTAACTTATCGTCGGCGCACGGGGGAGCCGACGTCACGCCGGTGAGCAGCACCGGCTCGTCGGAAAGGTCCCCGCATGAAGAAGAGCCTCTGTGCCATCGTTGCCGCCGCGGCCGTGGCGGTGTCGGCCCTGGCGGGCTGTTCACCCGGGAGCCCCGGGGGCGGGGCGAGCACGCCGGGCCGGGAGCCCACCACGGTGCGCGTGTGGCTGGCCGGCCAGGACACGCCGCAGGCGGCGATCGACCACCTGACCGAGACCTTCGCCCGCGAGCATCCGGACGTGGAGCTGCTCGTGGAGCGCCAGTCGTGGAGCGGGCTCGTCGAGGTGCTGACCGAACGCCTGAGCGGCGGTTCGCACCGGGTGGTGCCGGACGTCGTCGAGATGGGCAACACCCAGTCGGCCGCGCTCGACGCCGGCGGCCTCCTCGCGCCCATCACGCCGGAGCAGTACGAGGAGCTGGGCGGCGACGACCTGCTGCCCGGCTTCGTGGAGGCCGGCACCTACGACGGAGTGCGCTACGCGCTGCCGTACTACGCCGGTTCGCGGGTGATCTTCTACTCCGAGCGGCTCCTCGGGGGGCGCCCCGCACCGCGCACCCTCGACGAGCTGGTGGACACGGCCGTCAGCATGCGGACCGAGACGTTCTCGGGCATGTGGATGCCCGGCCGCGACTGGTACAGCGCGCTGCCGTTCATCTGGGAGAACGGCGGGTACGTGGCGGAACGGCGCGACGACGGCACGTGGGACGCGGGCTTCTCCTCGCCCGGCGGGATCGAGGGCATGAAGCAGGTGCAGCGGCTCATGATGTCGGCCTCCAACGCCCCGGCCGGGGACGACGGCACGCACCTGGTCCAGCCGTTCTGCGCGGGAGCCGCGGGATTCGTCTCGGCGCCGACCTGGCTGCGATGGGAGATCCAGGCGCCGGAGGAGCCCGAGGGCGGCGGGGCGCCGGGCTGTGCCTCGACCTACGGCCAGGACCTGAGGGCGATCCCGCTCCCGGGAAGTGAACCGGGTGAGGTCGCCCCCGTGTTCGCGGGCGGGTCGAACATCGCGATGGCCGAGGGCTCCGCGAACCCCGAGCTCGCGTACGAGGTCATGCGGATCATGCTCGGGGACGAGTACCAGACGATCCTCGCCGAGAACGGCCTGATCCCGGGGCGCCGGTCGCTGTCGGGCGCGGTGGACCAGTCCGACCCGATCGCCGCGGCGGGCGTCGCCGCCGCGCAGCGGGCACGCCTCACTCCCGCCACGCCGAAGTGGGGCGACATCGAGGATCACGGGATCATCCCGGCCGCCTTCGCCCGGCTCGCCGCGGGCGCCGACCCCGTGCGGGTCGCGCAGGATCTCGATGCCCAGATCGAGTCGATGCTCAACTGGCGCGTCGGGTGAGATCAGGTAACGGTCAGGTAACGGCACCATCTGGTCGTGGACACCGCGCTGTTAATCAGGTGTACTAACAAACATGGCGACGACGACACGCAGCAGCGGCAGAGTGGGGGCACGCCTCCGCGCCACCTCCAAGGTGCTCCCCGAGCACGCCCGGGCTCACAACCGCTCGCTCGTGCTGCAGCACCTGTTCCACGAGGGCCCGACGTCGCGTGCCGACCTCGCGCGCGCCACCTCCCTCACCCGGGTCACCATCTCCGACCTCGTGTCGGTCCTCATCGCCGAGGGACTCGTCGAGGAGCTCGGCACCCGCCCGGGCCAGCGCGTCGGGAAGCCCGCGATCCTGGTGGGCCTGCGGGGCGACGCGTTCCAGATCGTCTCGCTCGACCTGACGGACGCCGCCCAGATGCGCGGCGCCGTGATCAGCCTGACCGGCCAGGTGGTGGAGCGCCGCACCCTCGACGTCGACGGCCGCACCGGCGAGGAGCTCACCGACCTGGTGGCCCGCTTCGCGCGGCTGCTCGTCGCGGAGGCCACCTGCCCGGTGCTCGGCATCGGCGTCGGGTCACCCGGTGTGATCGACGACCAGGGCCGCGTCATCGAGGCCCCGAACCGCGGCTGGTACGACGTGCCGCTCGCCGAGATCCTCACCGACCGCATCGGCCTGCCCGTCCAGGTCGCGAACGACGCCAACACGGCGGCGCTCGGCGAGTTCACCTACGGCGGCGCGGCCTCGGGCATGCTGCTGCTGCTCGTCGGGCTCGGCGTCGGCGCCGGGATCGTCGTCGACGGCATCCGGGTGCACGGCCTGCGCTTCGCCGCCGGCGAGCTCGGGCACACGACCGCCGTCGACGACGGCGAGCTGTGCGCCTGCGGCCGCCGCGGCTGCCTCGAAACCGTCCTGTCCACCCGCGCGCTCCGCAGCGCCGTCGAGGGCAAGGACCCCACAACTGCTGACGCCGACCTCGCGGACGTCGGAAGGGTGCTCGGAACGACCCTGGCACCCGTCGTCAGCGCGCTGAACCTCGCCGAGGTGCTCCTGAGCGGTCCCGCGGACCTGCTCGACGGACCTCTGCGGGAAGCAGCGCACGAGACGCTCCAGCAGCGGACGATGCCGGCGGTCAGCGCCGGCCTCCAGCTCCGGATGTCGTCTCTCGGCCAGGACGTGGTGCTCCTCGGCGCCGCCGTCCTGGTCCTGTCCGCTCAGCTGGGGGTGTCGTGAGCACACGGGAGTGGTCACGGGAGGGCGCGGCAACGCACCGCACCGACATCACAGGCAAGACCGAGAGGAATGACTTCGTGAGAAAGAACCGTCTCGTCGCCATCACGGCGGCGGCATCCATGACCATGGCACTGGGCGCGTGCGCGTCGGGCGCCGAAGCCGGCGACGGCGACGGCGGCCCGAGCACCGGTGAGGTCCGCGTCTGGCTGGTCGGCAGCGACACGCCCGACGAGGCCCGCGACCATCTCAAGGAGACCTTCGAGGAGCAGAACGAGGGCTCCACACTCGTCATCGAGGAACAGTCCTGGGACGGACTGACCGACAAGTACACGACCGCGCTCGCGGGCTCGGACGCCCCAGACGTCGTCGAGGTCGGTAACACGCAGGCGTCCGCGTTCACGTCGTCGGGCTACTTCAGCGAGATCACCGCCGAGGAGTTCGAGGAGCTGGGCGGCAGCGACCTGCTGCCCGGGTTCGTCGAGGCCGGTGACTGGGAGGGCGCGCACTACGCGCTCCCGTACTACGCCGGCTCGCGCGCGGTGTTCTACAGCCCGCAGCTGGTCGACGCCGAGCCGCCGGCCACGCTCGACGAGTACGTGGACACGGCGAAGGACCTCTACGAGGAGGGCAAGTTCTCCGGCGTCTGGTGGCCGGGCCAGGACTGGTACAACGCCCTGCCCTTCATCTGGGAGAACGGCGGCTACATCGCCGAGCAGGCCGACGACGGTACCTGGGAGGCCGGCTTCTCCAGCGAGGGCGGCATCGCCGGCCTCACCCAGATCCAGGACCTGATGCTCAACGCGTCCAACGCTCCGGCGGACGGGCAGGAGACGGATCTTCAGGTGCCGTTCTGCGAGGGCAAGATCGGCTACCTGTCGGCACCGACGTGGATCCAGTGGTCCATCAACGCCCCCGAGGAGCCCGAGACCGAGGACGGCGTGCCGGGATGTGCCTCCACGTACGGTGGCGACCTCGAGGCGTTCGCCCTGCCGGGCAAGGACGGCGGCGCCGCCCAGGTGTTCGCCGGCGGCTCGAACATCGCCATCGCGCAGAAGTCCGAGCAGCGCGACCTCGCGTTCGACGCGCTCTCGATCATGCTGAGCGACGAGTACCAGTCGATCATCGCCGGGATCGGCCTGATCCCCGCCAAGGTCTCCCTGGCCGGCGAGGTGCCGCAGGACACCTCGATCGGCGCGGCGGGCGTCGAGGCGGCCGCCACCGCGAAGCTCACGCCGGCCACGCCGAAGTGGGCCGACGTCGAGGCGCAGACCGTGCTGCAGACCCAGTTCACGCGCCTGGCCAACGGTGAGGACGTGGAGCAGGTCGCCGCGGACATCGACGCCGAGATCGAGTCCATCCTCAACGGCTGACCCAGCAGCCCGACCTCTCGCGGTCCCCCGTCCGGCACCCCCGGATCCCGGGCGGGGGACCGTCACACTGCCCCCACTTGCTTGCCATCCCGTTCGTGATCGGAAGGCCATGAGCTCCCTCGCCACCGAAGCCGCGGCGCCACCCGCGCCGGCGCCCACGCCGCCGCGTCCCCGTCGCCGGCGCTTCCCCACCGTCCCCTGGCTCCTGCTGTCCGCGTCGATCCTGATCCTCGGCGTCCTGACCGGCTACCCGGTCGTGCGGATGCTGATCATGTCCTTCCAGGAGTACGAGCGCGCCCAGGTCATGGGCATGCCGGCCGACTGGGTGGGACTCGACAACTACGTCGCCGTCCTGACCGACAGCGGCTTCTGGGCCGTCCTGGGACGCAGCATCGTCTTCATGGTCGTCGCCGTGACGCTGACCATGGTGCTCGGCACGCTCATCGCCCTGCTCATGATGCGGCTCGGGAAGAAGATGCGGCTCCTGGTCGCCGTCGGCCTGCTGCTCGCCTGGTCGATGCCGCCCCTGAGCTCGACGACGATCTGGGGCTGGATCTTCGACACGGAGTACGGGCTCGTGAACAACCTGCTCACGCGCGTCACGGGAGACCGCTGGTTCGGTCACTCCTGGCTGCTCGACCCGCTCGGCTTCTTCACGATCCTGACCTTCATCATCGTCTGGGGCGCCATCCCGTTCGTCGCGTTCACGATGTACGCGGGACTGTCCCAGATCCCGGGCGAGGTCCTCGAGGCCGCCCAGCTCGACGGCGCCGGCGCCTTCGCACGCTTCCGGCTCGTCATGCTGCCGTACGTGCGCACCATCGTCACGGTGCTGATCGTGCTGTCGATGATCTGGGACCTCAAGGTCTTCCCCCAGGTCTACGCCCTGCAGGACATCGGCGGTGACCGCGAGAAGACCAACACCATCGGCGTGTACATCTACCAGATGGGCATGGGACAGGGGCACTTCGGGACGGCCAGCGCCATCGCGTTCGTCTTCGTCGCGATCATGCTCCTGCTGTCGGTCTACTACGTGCGCCGCACCATCAAGGAGGAGGAGCTGTGAACCGGGCGAGAACGGCCGACCTGGAGCCGGCGGCTCCACCGCGAAGGCCTGAAGCGGTCCCCACGGCCGGCACGAAGATCCGGAGGTCACCCGCCAGGCGGGTGAAGGAGGCCGGGTGGGGGCTCGTCGCGATCCTCGTCTTCGCGGTGTTCGTGTTCCCCGTCTACTGGATGCTGAACACGTCCTTCCTGCCGAACAACAGGATCCGCGGCGAGGAGATCTCCTTCTTCCCCACGCCGGACGTCTTCACGCTGGACAACTACCGCTCGGCGATGTTCAGCGAGGAGCGCGCGCCGTTCGGGCCGGCCGTCCTGAACTCGATCAGCGCCACGTTCATCACCCTTGTCGTGTGCCTGGTCATCGGCTTCGTCGCCTCGATCGCCCTGACCCGCTTCACGTTCAAGGGACGGCGCACCTTCATCATCCTGATCCTCGTGATCCAGATGATCCCCGGTGAGGCGATGATCATCTCCCTCTACCGGATCATCGACGGCTGGGCGCTGATCAACACGATCATCGGCCTCTCGCTGGTGTACGTGGCGGGCGTGCTGCCCTTCACCATCTGGACACTGCGGGGCTTCGTCGCCGGTGTGCCGAAGGAACTGGAGGAAGCGGCGATGGTCGACGGCTGCTCACCCGCCGGAGCCTTCTGGCGTGTCACGTTCCCGCTGCTCGCGCCCGGACTCGTCGCCACGGGAATCTTCGCGTTCATCAACGCGTGGAACGACTTCGTGCTGGCGCTGGTCATCATGCAGCGCCCCGACACGATGACCCTGACCCTCTGGCTGCGGACCTTCCTCATGGTCACGCAGGCCACCAACTGGGGCGCGGTCATGGCGGCCGCGGTTCTCGTGGCGATCCCGGCCGTGATCTTCTTCCTCATCGTCCAGGGCCGGATGTCCGGTGGCCTGGTCGCCGGCGCGGTGAAAGGCTGATGACGAACACGAGTACCAACCGGTCCGGGTCGGCGGCGCACACCGTCGGCCTGGACATCGGCGGCACCAAGATCCTCGGCGCGCTGCTGGACGCCGACGGCGCCCTCGTCGCCACCACCCGCCTGACCACTGAGCTCGGACCCGACGGCGTCGTGCGGTCCGCCGCCCGGGCCGTGCGCGACGTCGTGGACGCCGCCGGTCTCCGCCTGGCCGCCGTGGACGGCGTCGGGCTGGGGATTCCCGGCATCGTCGACGCGCGGGCCGGCACCGTGAAGCACGCGGTCAACCTCGGTGTGAGCGACGAGCTGCCGCTCGCCGAACGGCTGTCGGGCGCGCTCGGCGGCATCCCCGTCGTCGTCGAGAACGACCTCAACGTCGCCGCCGTCGGCGCCGCGCACGTGCTGGAGCGCGAGGGCGCGCCGGTGCCCGACGACGGGCCGGGTGCCGCCCCGGCGCCCGGCGTGCCCGCCCCCGCGCACCACGAGGACCTCGCCTTTCTCGCCCTCGGGACGGGCGTCGCGTCCGGTCTCGTCATGGACGGCCGGCTGCGTCGCGGCGTGACCGGCGCCGCCGGGGAGATCGGGCACGTGCCCGTCGACCCGGCGGGACCTGAGTGCTCGTGCGGGCAGCGCGGCTGCATCGAGACCTTCGTCTCCGGCACCGCGCTGGCCACGGCCTGGCCGTCACGCCACGGCAAGCCGTCACCCGCGGAACTCTTCGAGGCGGCGGAGGCGGGGGACGCCGCGGCGATCGTCGTGCGGAAGCGCTTCGCGGACGCCGTCGCGTCGGCCGTGCGCCTGCTCGTGCTGACGGTCGACGTGCGCTACGTGGTGCTCGGCGGCGGCGTGGCGCAACTCGGGCGGCCGCTGCTCGACGTCGTGCGCGACTCCTTGCGGGAACAGGCAGAGGTGTCGCCGTTCCTCGCGTCGCTCGGCCTGCCCGCACGTGTCACGCTGGCACCGTCGGACGTCCCTGTCGCCGCCGTCGGCGCGGCCGTGCTGGGCCGACGGGACGAGCAGGCCGGAGAGGGCTCGCCGGAACGCCAGGTGCCGCGCGGGGTACCGGCGGCGCCGACGACGTCGGAGGAGCGCGCGGGAACGGACACGGCGCTCGCGGGCGCGGAGACGGAAGGGACCCTGACATGGAGGTCGTGATCGCACCGGCGGACGAGCTCGCGCGGCTGGCCGCCGACTCGATCGAGGCGCTGCTGACCCGGCGGCCCCGGACCGTGCTGGGGCTGGCCACCGGGTCGAGCCCGCTGAAGGTGTACGACGAACTGGCCCGACGGCACAAGGACGGGCTGTCCTTCGCGCATGCCCGCGCCTTCATGCTGGACGAGTACGTCGGCCTGCCCGCCGAGCATCCGGAGCGGTACCGGAACGTCATCGAGCGGGAGATCGCGTCCCGGGTCGACCTCGCGCCCGGCGCCGTGCAAGGCCCGGACGGCAACGCCGAGGACCTGGACCGCGCGTGCGCGGACTACGAGGCCGCCATCGCGGCGACCGGCGGGGTGGACCTGCAGATCCTCGGCATCGGCACCGACGGGCACATCGCCTTCAACGAGCCGGGTTCCTCCCTGGCGTCGCGCACGCGCATCAAGACGCTGACGCGCCAGACCCGTGAGGACAACGCGCGGTTCTTCGGCGGCGCCGTCGACGACGTGCCGCGCCACTGCCTCACCCAGGGGCTGGCGACGATCATGTCGGCGAAGCACCTGGTGCTCCTCGCGACCGGCCGGGCGAAGGCGGAGGCGGTGCATCAGCTCGTGGAAGGCCCGATCTCGGCCATGTGGCCGGCGACGATCATGCAGATGCATCCGCATGCCAGCGTCCTGGTCGACGACGCCGCGGCGAGCCGCCTCCAGCTCGCCGACTACTACCGCCAGACCTACGCGGAGAAGCCTGCCTGGCAGTCCCTCTAGCCGCAGGGGAGCGGCAGGTCAGTCCGACAGGGCCAGCGGTGTGGTCGGCAGTGCGGGGTCGCCGGCCGAGAGGCGGCGGGCGCCACGGGGGAGTTCGGCCCGCGCGTTCGCGTGGGTGCGAACCGCGTTCTCCACGCCGTACGCGCCCACCCAGCGGGAGTCCACCGCGCCCTCCACCACGAGCGGAGCGTGCAGCAGGCGGACGTCCCGGTTGTCCGGAGTCCAGGCGGTGACCAGCTCGTCCGGTCCGGTGACCAGGAGTTCCTCGGTCGCCCGGCCGTCCGGCCCGTACCGCCGGCCGGCTGCCTTGCGCCCTCCGCGTGACGTCTTGCCCGGCGACGTCTTCTCCACCGGTTCCAGCCGTCCCGCCGAGTTCTCCCGCGCGACCAGCTTGTAGACCATCCCGCAGGTCGGCGCACCCGAGCCGGTCACCAGGCGGGTCCCGACGCCGTAGACGTCCACCGGCACGGCCGCGAGGCCCGCGATCGAGTACTCGTCCAGGTCGGACGTCACCACGATCTTCGTGTCGTGCGCGCCCAGCTCGTCGAGCCGCGCGCGCACCTCGATCGCGAGTCCGCCGAGGTCGCCCGAGTCGAGCCGCACGGCACCGAGCCCGGTGCCCGCCACCTCGACGGCACGGTCCACGCCGCGCATCACGTCGTAGGTGTCGACGAGCAGGGTGGTTCCCGGACCGAAGGCCTGGACCTGCGAGCGGAACGCGGAGATCTCGTCGTCGTGCAGGAGCGTGAACGCGTGGGCCGCCGTCCCGATGGTGTCCAGGCCGTAGCGCATCCCGGCCTCGAGGTTCGACGTACCCGCGAACCCGGCGATGACGGCGGCACGGGAGGCCGCGATGGCGGCCTGCTCGTGGGCGCGCCGGGAGCCCATCTCCAGCACGGGCCGGTCCACGGCGGCGCTGGTCATGCGGGACGCGGCCGAGGCGATCGCCGAGTCGTAGTTGAGGATCGACAGGACCAGCGTCTCGAGCAGGATCGCCTCCGCGAACGTGCCCTCGACCTGGAGCACGGGCGAGCCGGGGAAGAACATCTCGCCCTCGGCGTATCCCTGGATGGTGCCGTTGAAGCGGTACCCGGCGAGGTAGTCCAGGGTCCGTGCGTCCACGACGCCCTCGCGTTCGAGGTAGGCCAGCTCGTCGTCGCCGAACCGGAAGTGCGGTAGCGCTTCCAGGACCCGGCCCGTGCCGGCGAGCACGCCGTACCGGCGGCCGGCGGGAAGCCGGCGCGTGAACACCTCGAACACGCAGTGCCGGTGCGCACTGCCGTCGGCGAGTGCCGCCTGGAGCATCGTCAGCTCGTAGCGGTCGGTGAGCAGCGCGACCGACGGCCGCGCCGCGGGGCGGGGTGCGGCGGGCAGGTCCGCGGGAAGGTCTCTCGGCAGGCCCTGGCCCGGTTCGGGCGCCGACGGCGGTGCCGGCTCGACAAGGTGCAGGGCAGGCCAGTCTGTGAGCGGGGCGCCAGTGCCCCGGGGCTCGCTGGTCATGCGGTCCACGGTATGGCAGCCGGGCGGCCCGGGCAGGCTGAAAGCGCCGACTTTACGCACTCGTCTCACGATCTGACCGTGTCGGAAACATCACGTGGAGGCCCTCATCACAAGCCTGACCTCTACCATCGCCGTCACCGGGCGCCGACGAACCAGCGCCGCACCTTCGCCACCCGCTCCTCGAGCTGTGCCGCCGTGGCGAGGGGCACCTCGGGACCACCGCATTCGCGCCGCAGCCGGGTGTGGACGACGCCGTGCGGCTCGCCGGACCGCTTGGCCCACGCCCCCACGAGTTTCGACAGTTCCTTGCGCAGCTCGCCCGCGCGGCGGTGCTCGTGCTCGGCCCGCTCGGCCGCCTGCTCCCGCTCGGTGAGTCCTTGCGCTGCCTGCGCCGCCCGGGCGCCCCGAGCCTTGACCTGGTCCGCCTGCCGCTGCCGCAGCAGCGTGGTGACCTGGTCGGGCTCCAGCAGACCGGGCAGCCCCAGGAAGTCGAGCTCCTCGGCGGAGCCGACGTCCGCACCCGTGCCGAACTCGCCGCCGTCGAACAGGACGCGGTCGAACGACGCCTGGGCGTCCAGGGCCTCGAAGGTGCCCTGCGTCAGGTCGCCCGACGCCTTCTCCTCACGGTTCGCCTCGGCGAGCAGCGCGGCCTCGGGGTCGTACTCGATCCCCTGCTCCTCGGCGGTGCTGGGCCGGTCCAGCGCGTGGTCGCGCTCCAGCTCGAGCCCGCCGGCGAGCTCCAGGAGCGGTGCGACGGACGGCAGGAAGACCGACGCCGTCTCGCCGCGGGTCCGGGCCCGCACGAAGCGGCCGACGGCCTGGGCGAAGAACAGCGGGGTCGAGGTCGACGTCGCGTAGACGCCGACGGCGAGCCGGGGCACGTCCACGCCCTCGGACACCATGCGAACGGCGACCATCCAGCGGTCGTCCGACGAGGTGAACTCCTCGATCCGTCCGGAGGCCCCGGCGTCGTCGGACAGCACCACCGTGGGCCGCTGCCCCGTGATCTCGGTCAGGTGCTTCGCGTACGCGCGGGCGGAGTTCTGGTCGGTGGCGATGACGAGGCCGCCGGCGTCCGGGACGGTGCGGCGCACCTCCGTGAGGCGCTTGTCCGCGGCGCGCAGCACCGACGGGACCCACTCGCCCTCCGGGTCGAGCGCGGTGCGCCAGGCCTGGGCGGTCATGTCCTTGGTCATGGCCTCGCCGAGCCGGGCCGACACCTCGTCGCCGGCCCGGGTGCGCCACCGCATGTCACCGGAGTAGGTGAGGAACAGCACGGGCCGCACGACGTGGTCGCGCAGGGCATCGCCGTACCCGTACGTGTAGTCCGCCCTGGACCGGCGGATGCCGTCGCGGTCCTCCTCGTACACGACGAACGGGATGGGCGACGTGTCGCTGCGGAACGGCGTGCCGGTCAGCGCGAGCCTGCGGGTGGCGTCCTCGAACGCCTCCCGGACGGCGTCGCCCCAGCTCAGCGCGTCCCCGCCGTGGTGCACCTCGTCGAGGACCACCAGGGTGCGGGCAGCGTCGGTGCGCGCGCGGTGCAGTGCCGGGTTGGCCGCGACCTGGGCGTACGTGAGCGCGACGCCGTCGTAGTGCGCACCGTGCCGGCCCTGGGCGTTCGTGAAGCTGGGGTCGATGCTGATGCCGACCCGCGCGGCGGCGTCGGCCCACTGGTGCTTGAGGTGCTCGGTCGGCGCGACGACGGTGACCCGGCGCACCACCCCGGCCTCGAGGAGCTCGGTGGCGATGCGCAGGGCGAAGGTCGTCTTGCCGGCGCCGGGCGTGGCGACCGCCAGGAAGTCACGGGGCGACCGCTCGCGGTAGAGCTCCAGCGCCTCGGCCTGCCAGGCGCGCAGGTTCGACGCCGTGCCCCACGGGGCACGGCGCGGAAAGGCGGGGCTCAGGTGCGAGGCGGCCGCAGACGACGGGGTACGCGGAAGCTGCGGCGTGTTCGTCACGTGCCGGAACCGCCCCCGGCCGGACCGTCGCTGCCGCCCTTGCCGGGGCCGCCCTCGCCGTCCTGCGGTTCGCGCAGCCCTTCGTAGATCTCCTTGCACACCGGGCACACCGGGAACTTGCTGGGATCGCGGCCCGGTACCCACACCTTGCCGCACAGCGCGATCACGGGCCGGCCGGACAGGGCCGACTTCATGATCTTGTCCTTGCGCACGTAGTGGGCGAAGCGCTCGTGGTCCCCCGGCTGCGCCTCCTCACGGGTCTCCTCGCGCTCGAGGACGCTCGTGGAACCGCTGGTGCGGGGATCGTCGGGCGGGCTGTCGAGGGGGTCGCTCATGGTCCGGAATTCTACTGCCCGGGACTGACATCGACGCGGGGTGACGCGCAGCGCGGAGGCCGGCGGCGAGGAAGGCGCGGCGTGACGCGACGCCCGCCCCAATTCCCTTTACCTCGTCTAGCTCACCTGGTAGACAGGGCCGGTGACCGCGAGCGACGAGAGGAACCCCCTGCACGAGAACGCCCCCGACCCCCAGCATGCCGGGACCGACCGACCTGCCTGGCCGGATCTCGGCCAGCACGACGACGCGGCCCGCGCCGCCGTCGCCGGGATCGCCGCGCTCCTCGGACGGCCCATCCCCGAGAAGACGACGGAGCCCCGCACCGCCTCCGAATGGCTCGCCCGGACCTGGGACGTCCACGAGGCCTCGCTCGAGACCGTCTCCCGCCCCGTCTCGCCCGTCCTGCATCTGCTGTACGGCTTCGTGCTCGGGCGGTGGATCGCCGAGCACGCCGACGACGTCACCCAGCGCGGCCCGGACCGCCGGGCCCCGCAGATGTCCCGGCTGGACCTCGGGGCCGGTATCGGTGTCACGGTCCCGACCGCCGCGACCGTGCTCTTCCCCGCGGGCACCCGCGACGAGCAGCCGGTCGCCATCGAGACCGGATACCACTTCGGCGACCCGTACCTCACGGCCCACGCGCTGCCGGGTCACCGCGAGGTCGCGGAGCGCGCGCTCGACGCCCTGAGCGACGACCTCGCCGCCGACCACCCGTACCGGGGCCGTACGCTCCAGGCGAACGGCTCGGGCCGCCTCACGATCACGCCCGTGACGCCGACCCCGCAGGAGCGGGCCGACCTCGTCCTCCCGGACGACGTCTGGCACGAGATCGGCCTGTTCTGCGCCGGGGTGACCACGCGCCGCGACACGCTGCGGGCGCTCGGCCACTCGACGTCGCGCGGCCTGCTGCTGGCCGGGCCGCCCGGCGTCGGCAAGACGAAGCTGGCCCGGGTGCTGGCCACGGAGCTGGCCGGGACCGTGACCGTGGTGCTGGTCACCGCGGACGTGCTGCGCACGTGGATGACGGAGCTCTACGAGGAGGTCCGTACGCTCGGGCCGTGCCTCGTGGTGCTCGAGGAGATCGACTCCGTCGGCGGCAAGGAGAGCCGGGGCAGCACCAGCTTCGGCGAGTTCCTCGACGCCCTCGACGGCGCGCGCGCCACGGACGACGTCCTCACGGTGGCGACGACGAACGACCCGGGCGCGCTCGACCCGGCGGTCAAGCGCCCCGGCCGGTTCGACACGGTTCTGGAGGTGCCGCCGCCCGACGCCGCCGGGCGTGAGGCGATCCTGCGCCTGTACCTGCCCCCGGGGACCGGGATCGACGCCGGCCTGATCGCCTCGTTCCTGGACGGCGCGACGGGCGCGGACCTGCGAGAGGTCGCCCGCCGGGCTCTCCTGGAGCACGGCATCGACGGCCTCACGACGGAC
This sequence comes from Myceligenerans xiligouense, assembly GCF_003814695.1. GTDB lineage: Bacteria > Actinomycetota > Actinomycetes > Actinomycetales > Cellulomonadaceae > Myceligenerans > Myceligenerans xiligouense. Next base: position 3,489,745 of record NZ_RKQZ01000001.1, on the reverse strand, counting down.
CGCGTGCTGGACATCGCGACGTCGGGCCGCTGGAAGCCGGCCGCGGTCGTGGGGAACTATCTCTGATATTCACCCGGCCGCCCGGCCAGGATGAATGCGGGGAAAACGAGTGGCCCGGAATGTGATTCCGGCGCCCTGAGATCGCTAAGGTAGGGGAGTGACTTTCTCCGCTGCGCAGATGCCCCTGTCCGCGCCCGCGGCAACAGTCTCAGCCGGGACGGCCACCCAGCAGGAGACCGAGCAGGACGCGGCTCAACGGCCCGCCGATCCGTGGGTGACGATCGTGTGGAACGATCCTGTCAACCTCATGTCGTACGTGACGTACGTCTTCGAGAGCTATTTCGGCTATCCGCAGGCGAAGGCGCACACGCTGATGATGCGCGTGCACAAGGAGGGCAAGGCGGTCGTGTCCAGCGGGGGCCGGGAGCGCATGGAGGTGGACGTGCAGGCCATGCACGGGTTCGGGTTGTGGGCGACGCTGCACGAGACCGGCGACGCCCAGGGAGCGCCATGACCCCGTTCCGCGCCATGCGACGTGGCTACGAGTCGCGGATGGATCCGGTGGAGCGCGCCGTCCTCGCCCGGGTGGCGCGCGATGTCGCCATGATGGTCCGCGACGAGACGGGTCTGCCCGCGGCCGCTCCCGAACCCGATCCGAACGACGTGCCCACACCCCATACGGGGAGCACCACGCGCGTGTGGAACAAGGGGCTGCTCGCCCCCGACGAGATCACCGACGGCGACCTCGCGAAGCTGACCGGGATCTCGTCGGTGGGGCCGATGCCGCAGGATCCCGCGGTCCGGCGGCTCCTGCCCGAGGCGAGCCGGGACGACGCGAGCGTCGCGGGGGAGTTCCGCCGCCTGACGCAGAACGACCTGGCCCGCGAGAAGGCCGAGCGTCTGGAGGCGTTCGCCGATCTGCTCGAGCCGCCGCCGGCCGAGGACGACCCCGAGCCCGAGAAGGCGCCGTGGCAGACCCTCGGCCGCCACGGCGCGCCACCGCCCGTGCGCGTGGCGCGTGACTCCGCCGAGGCCGTCGCGGGAGCCCTCACGGACATGCGCCTGGTCATCGCCCAGCGTCTCGGGCTGGAGTCCGACGACGACGTCAACGCGCTGACCGACCAGGTGATGTGGGACCAGCAGATGGGCCGGGAGATCCCGGTCGCCGCCGACGGGCGCGCGGCGCGGCGCTTCTGGTCGGGCGTGTTCGTCGCGGCGGGTTTCGCGTTGGAGACCTTGATGGAGGTCATGATCGCGGATCTGCGCGGACGTCCCCGCTCGGCCGCGGGAAGCCCCGAGGACAACTGAGCCGCCGGCTTCGGCGCACGGCGCGCCGCGGGACTTCCGGAGTTTCCGGCGAACGTGGCAGGTATCACCCGCGACGCGTGGCCCGGGTAACGGAACGGACACATGCGCGCTACTAGCATCGCATCCGTGAACGACGCGCCCATCGGCATCTTCGACTCCGGCCTCGGCGGCCTCACGGTCGCGCGCGCCATCCTGGACCAGCTCCCGAACGAGCAGATCCGGTACCTCGGCGACAACGCGAACACCCCGTACGGCCCCAAGCCGCTCGGCGCGATCCGCGCCATGGCGCTCGACGTCATGGACCGGCTCGTGTCCGACGGCGTGAAGATGCTGGTCATCGCCTGCAACACGGCGTCGTCGGTGGCGCTGCGCGACGCCCGCGAGCGGTACACGCTGCGCCACGGCATCCCGGTGGTCGAGGTCATCCTCCCCGCGGCGCGCGCGGCGGTGCGTACCAGCCGCACCGGCCGCATCGGCGTGATCGGTACCCGGGCGACCATCGAGTCGCTCGCCTACGACGACGCGTTCCACGTCACGCCCGGCCTGGAGATCACCACCCAGGCGTGCCCCGAGTTCGTGCGCCTGGTCGAGGAGGGGCAGACCTCGGGCGAGGACGTGCTGAAGTACGCCCACGAGTACCTGGACCCCGTCAAGGACGCGGGCGTCGACACCCTCGTGCTCGGCTGTACCCACTACCCCCTGCTGACCGGGCCGATCAGCTACGTGATGGGCGAGGGCGTCACGCTCGTCTCCAGTGCCGACGAGACGGCGAAGGACGTGTACCGCAAGCTCGTCGAGCACGACCTGGAGCGGAGCCCCGAGGCGGGGCCGCCCGTCCACGCGTTCCTGACCACCGGCGCGCCCGAGGCCGTGCGACCGCTCGCCCACCGGTTCCTGGGCCCCGAGGTCTCCCGCATGGAGGCCGTCTGATGCGCCTGATCGCTCTGGGAGTCTCGGGTTCGGGACCGGGTCCGGGCTCGCCGGCGTCGTCGTACGTCGTGCAGGTCTCCGCGACGGAGGCCGCCGCGGCCGGGTACGAGGCGCGCGACTGGACCGTCGTCATGGACCTCGGCAACGGCGCGTTCGGGGCGCTGCAGCGCGCCGTCGACCCGTTCGACGTCGACGCGGTGGCCATCTCCCACCTGCATCCGGACCACTGCGCCGATCTGTCGGGCATGTACGTCTACCTGCGGTACCACCCGGAGCACGGGTCGGCCCGCACGGGCAAGGGGAAGCACCTGCCGGTGTGGTCGCCGTCGACGACGGCGGCGCAGGCGGCGCGGTCCTACGGGCTGAGCGACGGCGAGACCATGGACGCGGACTACGACTTCCGGTCCTGGCGGGAGGGGGCGCCCGTCACGGTGGGGCCGCTGACGCTGGAGCCGTACCGGGTGTTCCACCCGGAGGAGTCGTGGGGCATCCGGGTGACGGGTCCGAGCACGCTGCGCCCGGACGAGCGCGCGGTGATCGCGTACACCGGCGACACGGACTACTGCGCGGGCGTGGTGGCGCTGTCCCGCGACGTCGACCTGCTGCTCAGCGAGGCGGCCTTCGTCGAGGGGCGGGACGACCACGTCGAGCCGGGCATCCACCTCACCGGCAGGCGGGCGGGGCGGGTCGCGCACGAGTCGGGCGCGAAGCGGCTCCTGCTGACCCACCTGCCGGTGTGGAACGAGCCGGGCGTCACGCTCGCGGAGGCCCGCGACGAGTACGACGGCGACGTCCGCCTGGCCCAGCCGGGAGCGACGTACACGGTCTGAGCGCACGGAGTCGTGGTGTCGGTGACCGCGCGTAGGCTTCTCGCGTGACTATCAGCACCTCCGACATCACGCGTGCCGACGGGCGCGCCACCGACCAGCTCCGTCCCGTGAGGATCACCCGCGGCTGGCTCGACCACGCCGAGGGCTCCGTGCTCGTGGAGTTCGGGCGCACCCGCGTGCTCTGCGCGGCGTCGTTCGAGGAGGGCGTGCCGCGCTGGCGCCGGGGCTCCGGTGAGGGCTGGGTGACCGCCGAGTACGCGATGCTGCCGCGGTCCACGAACACCCGCGGGAGCCGCGAGTCCGTCAAGGGCAAGATCGGCGGCCGCACGCACGAGATCTCCCGCCTGGTGGGCAGGTCCCTGCGGGCCGTGGTCGACATGTCCGCGCTCGGCGAGAACTCGATCGTGCTCGACTGCGACGTGCTCCAGGCCGACGGCGGCACCCGCACCGCCGCGATCACCGGCGCCTACGTGGCCCTGGCCGACGCCGTCGCCTGGGGGCAGCGGCACGGCCACATCACCTCGCGCGGCAAGCCCGTGCTGACCGACTCCGTGGCCGCCGTGTCCGTGGGGATCATCGACGGCACGCCGATGCTCGATCTTCCCTACGAGGAGGACGTGCGCGCCGAGACCGACATGAACGTCGTGGTCACCGGCAGCGGCAAGTTCATCGAGGTGCAGGGCACCGCCGAGCACGCGCCGTTCGACCGTTCCGAGCTCGACACGCTGCTGGATCTGGCGGTGGCGGGCGCGGCGGACCTCACCCGGCTGCAGCAGGACGCCCTGGCCGGGGAGCTCGGCGGATGACGACGGCCGGTGACGGCGTCGGGAGCGGTGCGGCCCGCTCCGGCGGTGCGGCCGGGGGCGTCGGCAAGGTCCCGGTGGCGCCGGCCGTGGTCGCCGACCTCGTCGCGATCCTGGTGTTCTCCATCGCCGGGATGAACGCCCACGGCACGCTGATGCTCGAGCTCGGCCGGGTCGCCTGGCCGTTCGCGCTCGCGGCGGCCGTGGGCTGGGCCTGGACGCGCGCCTGGCGGGACCCGTCCCGCCTGTGGCCCGCGGGCGTCGCGGTCTGGTTCACCACGGTCGCGCTCGGCATGATCCTGCGCGTCGCCGCCGGAGGCGGTTTCGCGCTCTCGTTCTTCCTGGTGACCGCCGGGTTCCTGGGCGTCACGATGCTGGGCTGGCGTGCGATGGTGACCATGATCCGCCGCGGTACGTCACGTTCCGCGGCCGCGGGAAGCGCCGGCAGCGATCAGCGGGAGGCGACGTGACGAGGCGGGACACGCGCGAGGCGGCGGTCCCGGTACCTCCGGGCGCCCGGCTCGTCATCGCGACCCACAACCGCAAGAAGCTGGTGGAGCTGCGCACGATCCTGGCCGGCTCCGGCGTCGAGCTGCCGGACGGCGGCCTGGTCACCTCGGGCGAGATCGGTGCCCCGGAACCGGTCGAGGACGGCGTGACGTTCGCGGCCAACGCCCTCGTCAAGGCACGCGCGGTGTGCGCGGCGACGGGCCTGGCGGCGGTCGCGGACGACTCCGGGCTGGCCGTGGACGTGCTGGGCGGCTCGCCCGGCATCTTCTCCGCCCGCTGGGCCGGCCGGCACGGGGACGACCAGGCGAACCTCGACCTGCTCCTCGCCCAGCTCGCCGACGTGAACCCGGAGCACCGCGCCGCCGGGTTCGTGTGCGCCGCGGCGCTCGTCACGCCGGACGGCACCGAGGAGGTCCGCACGGGCGAGATGCGCGGTGTTCTCACGCGGGCCCCGCGCGGCACGAACGGCTTCGGCTACGACCCCATCCTGGTGCCCGACCGGCAGGCCCCGTCCCCGGACGGCACGCCGGGGACACGCACCGCGGCCGAGCTCGACCCGGAGGAGAAGAACGCCATCAGCCACCGCGGGACGGCGTTCCGCGCGCTGGCCCCGCTCGTCGTGCGGGCCCTGGGCGCGGAGTAGCCCGCCTCAGGAGAGGACCGAGGGGAGCCGGTACCCCGCGAACGCCGCCGCCACCTGGAACTCGTCGAGGCCGTAGCGCTCCAGCGTGTACTTGTGGCCCTTGTGGTGCGGCCGGTCCTGCGCCGCGGCGAGGTTGGCGTCGTCCGTCTCGGTCCACGCCATCCCGAGGCTGTCGAACACGCCGCGCATCACCTTCGCCGGCTCCTCGACGAGGTCGCTGTACGAGACGTCCACCAGGACGCCGTCGTCGAGCTGGTCGCGCTGGGTGAGCGCACGGTCCACGCCCTCGGACAGCATCGCGAGCCACTCGGCGCCGATCGCCTCGAGATCGACGGTTCCGGGCTTGTAGTGCATGTTCCGCAACACCTCGGACATGGAGCAGCCGGAGGCCAGTGCCTTCCCGGGGGCGCGGTGGGTCCAGACGAACCTCGCGTCCGGGAACGCCCGCAGGATCTCCGGTATCCGCCACAGGTTCGCGGGGTGCTTCAGGATCCACCGGCGTGGCTCCTGCCCGAACGACATCACCTGCAGCGCCTCGCGCAGGAGGACGAAGTCGTCGGTGAGGTCGGCCCCCTCCAGGTAGCGCCGGTACTCCGGCACCGTCGACGACGTCGTGTGCATCTCGGAGTGGTCGCGCAGGAAGAAGTCCTCCTCCTCGCTGGTCGCGATCAGGGGGTGCACCTGTGACCAGTCGGGGCTGAGCCGGTCCATGAACGAGAGCCGTTTGGTGGTCCGCTCGGCGATCCGCCGGCGCTCCGCCGGGTCCTGGACCGGGAGCCCGAGGTTGAGCATCTCCCACAGGAGCGGGCCGCGGCTCCCCGGCGAGCGGGCGATCAGGTTGTACGTGAAGGTGGTCCCGGTGCGCGGCAGCCCGATCACGAACACCGGCGCGGTGATCGGCTGCTCCTTCACCTCCGGATGCTTCGCCTGGATGTCCCGGACGATCGTGCGGTTGCGCAGCCGGTCCCGGATCCCGCCCTGCACGGTGGTCCAGCCGAAGGCGCTCAGATGCGGGTTCGCCGCGTGGGCCCGCAGCAGCAGGCGCAGCGGTTCGACGGCGGCGAGATCCTTCGCACCGAGCGGCCGGTGACCACGCTGCGCCTCCGCCAGCAGCTTCTCGAAGGCGGCATCGGGATCCTGCCGGGTACGCGCCCCCGGCAGGAGAAGCACGTTGAGCATCCTGAGCATGGGGGGAGTGGCTTGGGACATGAAGGTCATACTGCCCATTTGCACAGGTCAATACAAGGGGGATCGTTCCCGGGCCGAGGAGCCCGGTGCTCACGCGCCGAGCCGCCGGCGCAGCTCCGCCGCCTGGCGCCGCGACACCTCGACCCGGCTGCGCTGGCGGTCGTTCATCACGCACGCCAGCGCCCCTTTGAAGTCCGGCACCAGCTCCCGCACGTGGTCGAGGTTGACGAGGTAGGAGCGGTGCGTACGGAAGAAGTGCCCGCGCAGCCGGCGCTCGAGCTCGTTCAGCGAGAAGGTGACGAGGAAGCGCTCGTCGGCCAGCTTGAGGTACGAGTAGCCGCGCGCGGCGCTCGCGTAGACGATCGCGCGCTGGTCCACCAGGACGGTCCGCCCGTCCTTCTGCACCGGCACCTTGGCCAGCGGCCGTGGCAGCTCCTGCTCGTCCCGCTCGCCGTCGCCCGGCCTGGCGGATGCCGCCGTCCGGCCGGCGCCGTCGGCCCGCGGGACGGGCGCACCGCTCGCCGCGCCGTCGTCGGCGCCGGGCTGGGTCAGCGCCCGTTCGACCGCCCGGGCCAGCCGGTCGGCGTCGAACGGTTTGACCAGGTAGTCCGCGGCCTCCAGGTCGAACGCCTCGACCGCGTGGTCCGGGTGCGCGGTGGTGAACACGATCCGGGGCGGCCGCGGCAGGCTCCGCGCGGCCGCGGCGACCTCGAGGCCGCTCGTACCCGGCATCCGGATGTCGAGGAGCACGAGATCGTAGGGGATCGACTCCAGCAGTTGCAGGGCCTCGGCGCCGTTCGCGGCCTCGCCCACCACCTGCACGTCGCCGAGCTCCTCCAGCAGGTACCGCAGTTCGGCCCGGGCGGGCGCCTCGTCGTCGACGATCAGCGCGCGCGGGCGGGTGTCGTCGTCGCGCACGGACATCAGCGTAATGGGACACGCAGGTCGACGACGGTGCCCTCGTGCGGCGTGGACCGGATGTCCAGGGAGAAACGCCCCCCGAACAGGGTGGTGAGGCGCTGGGAGATGTTTCGCAGGCCCACCCCCGTGTGGGTCGGCCGCGCCGTGCCGTCACCCGGGGCGCCGTCGTCCGCCGGGACGTCGTCGCGCTCGCCGGGCTCCAGCCGTTCCAGCACCTCGGGAGGCATCCCGACGCCGTCGTCGGAGACCCGGATGGACGTCGTGCGGGTCAGCGGGTCCACGCGGGCCCGGAGCGTCACCGTCCCGCCGTCCACCTTGTCCGCCAGGCCGTGCTTCACCGCGTTCTCCACCAGCGGCTGGATCGTCAGTACGGGTACGTGGGCGGTGAGCACCTGTGGATCGATGTCGTACCGCACCCGCAGCCGGTCGCCGAACCGCGCCTGCTCCAGCGTCAGGTAGGTCCGCACGAAGAAGTACTCCTGCGCGAACTCCGCCATCTGGCCGTCCTGCCGCACCGCGTACCGGAAGAAGTCGCTCAGCCGCAGCAGCAGTGCCCGCGCCTCCTCCGGGTCGGTGCGGGACTTCGAGGCGATCGTGTTCAGCACGTTGAACAGGAAGTGCGGGTTGATCTGCGCGCGGAGCGCGTGCAGGCGCGCGTCGGCGGCGAGCTCGCGCTCCCGGTCGGCCTCGGCGAGCTCGAGGTGCAGCGACAGGATGCCCGCCATGTCCTCCACCTGCCCCCGCCCGGCGGGCTCCGAGCCCGTGCGGAGGACGACGAGCGCCCCCACCACGCGGTCGGCCACCATGAGCGGGGCGGCGACGGCGCCCGCCAGCGGGCAGTCGGGCTCGCCGCAGCCGAGGTCCGCCGTGCTGCGCGACGTCGCGCTGCGCCCCGAGGAGAGCGCCTTGAGCGTCACGGACGCGCGGACCGGCCCGCCGGCGCGGTGGTGGTCGTCGCCCGGCCCGACGAACGCCAGGAGGCGTTCGGTGTCCGTGATCGCCACGGCGTCGCCGCCGAGCAGCGGGCGGAGCAGGTCGGCGGTGCGGCGCGCCGCGTCGGCGGTCAGGCCCGACCGCAACGGCATGGCGCGGCCGCCCGCCACGATGCCGCGGGTCCCGCCGCGGCGCGGCTCCGGCCCGCGCCGCAGCACGGTGGCCGAGCGCGGCCCCCGCAGCGCCGACGGGTACCCGAGGACGACGGCGATCGTGGCCACCACTCCGGCCACGACCGTGGTCCCCACCCCGAGCGGCGGGTCCACGACCACCTGCGTGACCAGATACACCACCGCCCACGTCACGGCGACGCCCCCCGCGAGCAGCACGCTCCCCGAACGCATTCTCAGTCCCCCTTCTTCCGGTCCCGCCGCCCCCTGCCGAGGCTGCTGATCGTGAGCTGCGCGAGGCGCTCGGCCTGCCGGTCGGCCGCCGTGCCGTGCATGACCAGCCACTGCCGGTCGACGTCCGACGGCGGCCGCGTCACCCGCGACACCAGCACGCAGACGGCGGCGGCCAGCGGCGCCGCCACGAGCGTGGGCGTCATGAGCATCTCGCCGACGCCGGGCCCGACCGGCAGCATGCCCAGCACGAACATGCCGATCGAGGTCACGCCGCCGGTGAGCATGCCCGCCACCGCGCCCGCCGCCGTCGTGCCGCGCCACCAGATGGCGAGCACGAACACCGGTGTGAGCGCGGACCCCGCGATCGCGAACGCCCAGGTCACCATCGCGGCCACGATGGACGGGACGGACGGCGCGAGGTTGTCCGGCTGCAGGACCATGGCCATCCCGGCCGCGGCGAGCGCGACGACCGCGGTGCTCGCCCGGCCGGCCCACACGGCCTGGCGCTGCGTCGCGCGCGGGTTGATGTGCCGCTCGTAGACGTCGTGACCCCAGGACGCGGCGGCGGCCAGCAGCAGGCCCGCGATCGTGGACATCACCGCGACCAGCGCTCCCGCGGCGATGACCGCCAGACCGATGTCGCCGCCGTACAGACGGCCGAGGACCGGGAGCGCGTGCTCCGGGACGCGGAGCACGCCGTCGGTGGTGAGCTCGGCGAGCCAGGGGTGCTCGTCCGCCGCCTCGGCGATCTTCTGGCGGGCGGCGGTGCCGAGCATCACGGCCAGCGCGTAGAACAGGCCGGCCAGGCCCAGCACCCACACCGTGGTCATGCGCGCGGCCGTGCCCGTGGGGCTGGTGAAGTACCGGTTCATCACGTGCGGCAGCCCGGCCGTTCCCATCACGAGGGTGAGGATGAGCGCGAACTGCGCGAGCGGGCCGTAGGCCGCGCCCGGCTCACCGAAGGTGGCCGCCGTGCCCGGGTCGAGCTGATCGGTCTCGGCCCGCAGCACCCAGCCGTCCGGGCCGGGTACGGGATTGGACAGGGGGGTCGTCGAGAGGTCGGAGACGGCCTCGGGGTAGCGGAACCCGGAGCCGACGGCGGCCAGGGTGAGCCAGACCAGCGCCCCGAGCAGCACGAGGAACTGCACGGCCTGCGTCCACGTGGTGCCGCGCATCCCGCCGAACGCGACCAGCGCGGCGACGAACATCGTGGACAGGAGCACGCCCGTCCCGTACGGGTCGAGGCCGGGCAGGCCGCGGCCCACGAGGAGCTGCCACGTGATCCCGCTGCCGACGGCCTGGGGCATGAGGTAGCTCAGGATGACCACCTGCACCACGCCGACCGACACCAGCCGGACCCGTTCCGACCCGAGGCGGCGGCCCAGGAAGTCGGGGATCGAGAACTCGCCGAAGCGGCGCAGCGGCGCGGCGACGAACAGCAGCACGGGCACGAACCCCGCCGCGAAGCCCACCGCGTACCAGACGCCGTCCAGGCCGGACACGTACACGGCCGCGGCCACGCCGAGGAACGACGCCGCGGAGAAGTAGTCGCCGCAGATGGCCAGGGCGTTGGTCGCCACCCCGACGCGCTGGCCGGCCAGGTAGAAGTCCACCGTGGAGGCACCGCGCGGGCGAACCAGCCAGGCGACGAGCACGAGGCCCGTGACCAGGATCACCAGGGCGGTGGCGCCGGCCGCGGTCACGGCGCGTCCTCGGGCCCGGCCTCGGGGGCCGCGTCGTCGTGCGCGCCGCCCAGCATGCGGGCCTCGACGGCGGACGACAGCGTGGCCGCGGCCAGCCCGACGGCGAGGAAGAACACGTACAGGCCGAACGCCGCCATGGCGAAGCCCGGGCTCATCCCGCCGTCGATCCGCGCGCCGGACCACCAGCCGAGACCGAGGGAGAGGGCGGGCACGCCGAGCACGGCGGCGAGGAACAGGACGAAGTGCCACACGGCGACCCGTCTCAGCGTGCGGAAGGCGGCGTCGACCTCCGCGGGGGTGTCGTGCTCGTCCACGTCGAGGCGGATACCGGCGTCGTCCATGAGGTTCAGTCTGGCCTGGACGAGGGATCGGCGGGGCGGTGCGTCGGAACCGGGCCTCGAACGGAGCCGGGCATCAGAACGGTTCGCGGTACAGGCGCCAGGCGGTGACGAGAACGACGACGGCGCCCGCGCCGGCGAGGACGAGCCCTTCGCCGGCCCACACCTGCCACCAGGCGTCGGTGGACGCGACGGTCTGGCCCAGTTTCACGGACTGCCAGGCCACGATCGCCGCGACGGGGACGCCGACGACGACGCAGTGCGCGATGGCGGAGACGCGATGCGGGATCACGGCGCCGGAGAAGAGCAGCATCCCGAGGGCTGCCGTCAGGACTCCCGCCCCGCCGTAGCCGGGAAGGTTGCCGGCGGCGGTGCGGACCCACGGGAGCATGGAGCCGATCAGGACGCAGAGGGCGCCCACGATCATCATCGTGCTGCCGGGATGGAAGATCCGGCGGCGCACGGTGGGCCGGGATGCGCTCGACGTCGAGGACATGCCCCTGATCGTAGGGCACCGGCGCCCCCGCGCCGCCGCCGGACCCGACGGTGCGCGGGGTCCGGCCCGCGAGCGGGTGCGCCGGCGCCTCGAACGGTCGGTCTCGCCCTGCCGGCGGCGCCGGCCCCCCGGCGGTGCCGCTGACCGGCCGCAGGCGACCGCTCGCCAGGCCGCGACCGCCGTCGGGCATCCAGGCACTTGCCGGTCCGGCGGGGCAGCCACTTGGCTCATCGTGGGAAGAGATGTGACCCGGGCCACAGGTCCCGGCCCGGTTCCTCCGGCACTGCTCTTCCGGTACTGCCGGACCGAGACGCAAAGGAGCGCAACATGTCCGACGACGTCATGACGCCGGAGGGCGGCCCACCGCCCGCCGACGCGGGCAACGGGTGGCGGAAGGAGTACTGGCGCAAGAACCTGCGGCTCATGGTGGCGCTGCTGATCGTCTGGTTCGCCGTCTCGTTCGGCTGCGGAATCCTTTTCGTGGAGCAGCTCAACCAGGTCGTGATCGCCGGCTTCCCCCTCGGGTTCTGGTTCGCCCAGCAGGGCTCGATCTACACGTTCATCGTGCTGATCCTCGTCTACGCCATCCGCATGGACCGGCTCGACCGTGAGTACGGCGTGCACGAGCGCGACCACGACGGGGGGCTGACATGACCGAGACACAGGTCTGGGCGCTCGTCTTCGTCGCCCTGACGTTCGCCCTCTACATCTACATCGCGTGGCGCAGCCGGGTGAAGGAGACGAAGGGCTTCTTCGTCGCCGAGCAGAACGTGCCGGCGGTCGCCAACGGTGCCGCGGTCGCGGCGGACTGGATGTCCGCGGCGTCGTTCATCTCGATGGCCGGGCTCATCGCGTTCCTCGGCTCGGACGGCTCCATCTACCTGATGGGCTGGACCGGCGGCTACGTGCTGCTGGCCCTCCTGCTCGCGCCGTACCTGCGCAAGTGGGGAAAGTTCACGGTCCCGGAGTTCGTCGGTGACCGGTTCAGCGAGACGGTGCGGTCCGTGTCCGCGGTGGTCGCGATCATCGTGTCCTTCACCTACGTGGTGGGGCAGATGGCCGGCGGCGGCATCGTGTTCTCGCGGTTCCTGGAGATCCCGCAGGCCGGCGGTGTCGCCATCGCGGCGGCCGTCATCTTCACCTACGCCGTGTTCGGCGGCATGAAGGGCATCACCTGGACCCAGGTGGCCCAGTACACGGTGATGATCGTCGCCTACCTGATCCCGGCGTGGGCCGTGGCGCACGCCATGACCGGCATCCCGATCCCGCAGGTGTCGTTCGGGCGGATCCTGGAGGAGCTCAACGCCCTCCAGGCGGAGTTCGGGCTCGACCAGTACACGCAGGCGTTCACCGCGCGGCCGCAGCTCGACGTGTTCCTCGTGACGATGGCGCTGATGATCGGCACCGCGGGTCTGCCGCACGTGATCATCCGCTTCTACACCACGAAGTCGGTGCGCGGGTCGCGCTGGTCGGCGCTGTGGGCCCTGGTGTTCATCGCGCTGCTGTACACGACGGCCCCGGCCGTCGGCGCGTTCACGAAGCTCAACCTGCTCGACGGCGTGCAGGGCAAGGCGGTCGACGCGCTCCCGCAATGGGTGCAGAACTGGCAGGCCACGGGACTGGTGGCGGTCTCCGAGAACGCGGAGACGGTCAACTCGGTCACGAACAACGCCGACGAGTTCGCGGCCGGGAACGCCGACCTGCTCGTCAACAACGACATCCTGGTGCTCGCCAGCCCGGAGATCGCGGGCCTGCCCGCGCCGATCGTCGGGCTCGTGGCGGCCGGTGGCCTCGCCGCGGCCATGTCGACCGCGGCAGGGCTGCTGCTGGTCATCTCCTCCTCGGTGTCGCACGACCTGTACTTCCGGTACGTGGACCACCACGCCTCGGAGGCGCGTCGCCTGGGTGTGAGCCGGATCGCGATGGGGCTCGCCGTGCTCGTCGCGATCTACTTCGGCATCAACCCGCCGGCGTTCGTGGCTCAGGTGGTCGCCTTCGCGTTCGGGTTGGCGGCGTCGACGTTCTTCCCGATCCTGGTGCTCGGCATCTTCTGGAAACGGGCGAACGCCGCCGGAGCGGTGTCCGGCATGCTCGCCGGCCTCGTGTTCACCTCGAGCTACATGATCTACACGCTCGAGGTGTTCGGGACCGAGAAGCACGAGCACATCTTCGGCATCAGCCCGGAGGGTATCGGCACGCTCGGCGCCGTGGTCAACCTGGTCGTGACGATCGTGGTCTCGATGGCCACCCGTCCGCCGTCGCACGAGGTCCAGGAGATGGTGGAGCAGATCCGCTACCCCTCCGAACGGGAGGAGACGCACGCCTAGCGGCCCACCCAGAACTGCCGGGGCGTGGCGGGCCCAGAGACCCCGCCCGCCCCGGCACCGGACCCGGCCCGGTGTCGGGAAGCTGCCTCCCCTGGCGTACCGCTTCCCGGCACCGGGCCGGCTGTTCCGCGGGAACTCATAGGGTTGTCCCCATGCACCTTGTCGCCGACTCGCTCGCCTTCTCGTATCCCGGGCGGGACGTCCTGCGAGGGGTCAGTGTCGCCGTCAACCCGGGCACACGACTCGGCGTCGTCGGGGAGAACGGCTCCGGGAAGTCCACGTTCCTGCACCTCCTGGCGGGCCGGCTCGCCCCGACCGGGGGAGAGGTCCGCCGTGCCGGCACCGTCGCGCTCGTCGAGCAGGAACTGCGGACCACGCCCGGCCAGACCGTCGGCGACCTCGTCGCCGCCACCCTCGACGGCCTGCGCCGGGCCGCCGCCGAGCTCGACGCCGCGGCCGCCGCCTTCGACCACGACACCGGCGACCTCGCCGAACTGCAGCGCACCCTCGCCCGCGCGGAGCACCTCGCCGTCTGGGACGCGGACCGCCGTGTCGACGTCGCCCTGACCCGCCTCGGCGCACCCCGCGACCCCGCCCGCCCCCTCGCCGAACTCAGCGTCGGCGAGCGGTACCGCGTCCGCCTGGCCTGCCGCCTCGCCGAACGCGCCGACCTGCTGCTCCTGGACGAACCCACCAACCACCTCGACACCGGTGCCATCGAGTTCCTCACCGGCGAGCTCGTGGCCTGGCGCGGGGGAGTGGCCGTCGTCACGCACGACCGCGAGCTGCTCGACGACCTCGCCACCGCCATCCTCGACCTCGACCCCTCGTGGGACGGCAGGCCCGTGCTCTACGGACAGCCCGGCTACCTGTCCTACCGCTTCGCGAAGAACCAGGCCCTGCACCGCTGGCGGCAGCGCTACCGGGCCGAGCGCAAGCGCGCCGCCCGCCTCGCCGACGTGCTCGACGCCTCCTACGAAGGGCTGTCCGACGAGTGGCGCCCGCCCAAGGGCTCCCAGAAGCACCGCCGTGCCACCCGCGCCCGCATCCACGTCAAGGCCGCCGACCGCCTCGTGGAGAAGCTCGAGGCCGAGGCGATCGAGGTGCCCGTCCCGCCGCCGGCGCTCGCGTTCCCCGACCTGCCCGCGATGTCGCCGGGCTGGGACGCGGGCGAACCGCTCGTCGAGGTGCGCAATCCGCGGATCGCGCTCACCGAGGCCAGGAAAAGTGTGCCAAGCGTCCTGCTGGATCTTCCGGGGACACGGGTCGCGGTACCGCCGTCCGGGCGGCTGCTGGTGACCGGGCCGAACGGGACCGGGAAGTCGACGCTGCTCCGGGTGCTCGCGGGGGAGGCGGGTCTCGACCGGGGGAGCCGGGTGTCCCGGGAGGGGGTGCGCATCGGCGTCGTCGGCCAGGAGAGCCCGGCGCTGACGCCCGAGGCCGCGCGGCGGACCGGGTTCGAGACCGCCGCCGACGAGGCGCTGTCGCTCCTCGCGGCCGGGGCGCTCGATCCCGACCACGTCGTGGCGGTGGCGTCCCTCGGCCTCCTGTCGGAGGAGGACCTGGACCGGCCGCTCGGCGAACTGTCCGTCGGTCAGCGTCGCCGGTTCGAGCTGGCGCGGGCGCTGCTGCACGTCCCGCACCTGCTGCTGCTCGACGAGCCCACCAACCACCTGTCGATCGATCTCGTGGACGAGCTGACGCGCGCCCTGACCACCACACCGGCCGCCGTGGTGGTCGCCACCCACGACCGCCGCATGCGCGAGGAGTTGTCGGACTGGCCGGAACTGACGCTGCGGTGAGAGGGGCCGCGTCCCCCTGACCTCACCCCGGGGCGCTAGCGGTTGAGGGCGCCGCGTTCGCGGCCCAGGTGGGTGCGGATCGTGGTGGCCAGGTCGCGCAGGTCCTGGTCGGCGCGGTCCACCGCGGTCTCGTCGAGGGTGACGCCCAGCAGATAGCGGCCCGAGCCGTGGTGCACCTCGACGACGAAGACCGCCCCCTTCTCGACGTCGAGCACGAGCCGGAGCACACGGCCGGAGTCGAGCTGGGCGAAGTCGTCGTCGAGCAGCTCCACCAGTGCCCGGAGGCCCTCGCCGTAGCGTTCGTAGACGCGGCGGTGCTCGTTCGCGTCGGCGAAGCCGAGGAGCGGCGCGAGGGCGGGATCCTCCAGGACGTCGACCCGGAAGATGCCCTTGCCGCGAAGGTGGTACTGCAGGTAGTGCAGGCTGTCGGGGCCGAGCCGTGACGTGCAGAGCGCCACGACGCCGTCGGTCTCCGGGCCGTAGGGCCGCAGAGCATGGTGCGAGACGTGTTCCGTGCGCGTCCGCATCTCGCGTGCGGCACGCGCCTCGGCCCGCCGGGCCCGGAGGTGGCCGAGCCGGTCGACGCCGAAGAGCAGCGCGCTGATGCCGCCCAGCACCCCGACGAAGATGACGCCCCGCCGCAGGCTGAAGTTCTCGTCCAGCAGCGACGCCATCCCCAGCTCGACGAGGAACGGGAGCAGGAGGGAACCGCCCAGGCCCGTGGCGACCTTGCCCGCGAGCTTCGTCTGCCGGTGCATGAGCCCCCCTCCGCGGGTGCCCAGGGTGGCACCTGGGAAGTTATACCTCATCCAGGTCATCTCGGGCGGTGCTGGCGCGCCCTCGACGCGCTGCCGTGGAGGCACCGGGGGCGTCGCGGCAACGGGCCGGGAGCGGCGTTCCCGGGCGCGTCCGGCGGGCGGTTCCGTCAGCCCAGGCGGCCGACGTGCGCCATCGCCTGACGCACGAGTGTGCCCTGGCCGTTCATCATCTCGGCCTGGACGGTGTCGGCGCAGGCCTCCTCCGGCGTCATCCAGGCGAGGTCGAGCGCGTTCTGCTGCGGACGGCAGTCACCGGTCACCGGCACGACGTAGGCGAGGGAGATCGCGTGCTGGCGCGGGTCGTGGAAGGAGGTGATCCCCGGGGTGGGGAAGTACTCCGCGATCGTGAACGGCTGCGGCGACGGCGGTACCTGCGGCAGTGCCACCGGCCCGAGGTCCTTCTCGATGTGGCGGAGCAGCGCGTCCCGCACCCGCTCGTGGTACATCACGCGGCCCGACACGAGCGCGCGTGTGATCGCGCCCTGCGTGTCCACACGCAGCAGCAGGCCGACGGCGACGACGTCCCCCGAATCGTCCACCCGCACCGGCACGGCATCCACGTACACCAGCGGGAGCTGCGCGCGGACCACCGCCAGGTCCTCCTCCGTGAGCCAGGCGGAGGTCTGGGAGTTGTCGCGGTAGAAGTCGTCGGCGGGGTAGTCCGCGGTGTCGGTCACGGACCTTTTCTACCAGGATCGGGTGCATCAGGCTGGAAATGGGGGCCTCACGGACAGGCACGACGGCGTGTCGCGGGAACCGGCGAGTGGTCAGGCGATCCGAGCCCCGCTGCCCGAGCGACTCGCGGACATCCGGCCCGGGCATGGCGACCATGCCGGTCACCACGAAGGCGATGTGCCGGCCTGAGGCTTGCGTCCGGGACCGGATGTGCTGTGCTGGAACGATGATTCCGCGAATCCGCCAGGTGGTGCTCGACACCACCGACGCCCGCGCTCTCGCCGAGTTCTACCGGAAGCTGTTCGGTCTCACGTACCGGCGCGGTGACAAGGCGCCCCCGCCGGGTGAGCCTGACCCGAACGGGCGCGACTGGCTCGTGCTGCGGAACGACAACGGGATGTCCCTCGCGTTCCAGCAGGTCGACCGTCTGCCCAGGCCGACCTGGCCTGACCCCGAGGTGCCGCAGCAGCTCCACCTCGACACCACGGTGCCCGACGTCGCCACGCTCCACGAGGCACGCGACCATGCCCTCGCGCTCGGTGCGGCGCAGCTCGATGACCGATCGGAGGACCCGGACGAGCCTCTCTACGTCTTCGCCGACCCGATGGGGCACCCGTTCTGCATCTTCGTGGAGTGATCGGCCCCTCGGAGATCCCGGGCCCACGTGGCCGTAGCGACGGAACAGCCGTTCGTCGAAGTCCCTCGAGGCGGGATGATGTGACGCGTGAACGCACCTGCCGAGAAGCTTCCGCCGCCGCCCGGCCGGGAGCCAGACCTTGATGACGACTTCGCGGAGCTGAGCCCCCGTCGATGGGTGCCGCACTACCTGCCGCAGTGGACCACGCCCGAACGATCCGTCGCCCGGTATCGCCTCGCCGAGAGTGGGGGCATCGAGCTGCGCATCGAGGAGGACCAGCTCGACTGGCGCCCCGAGGACGCGCCGCTGCGTGTCTCGAACCTGCAGACCGGCACCTACTCCGGCGCGGTCGGTTCACGACGCGGGACGCACCGGCACCGGGAGGACGGGCTCGTGGTGCGGACGGAGACGCCGCAGCAGCTGCTCTGGGCGCCGTCGGCCGGGCGCATCGACATCACCGTGTCCGCCAGTCTGGACGAGGGGTGCATGCTCGCGGCCTGGCTCGTCGGCACCGAGCACGTCAGCGAGGCCGACTCGGGCGAGATCTGCGTCTTCGAGATCGACGCGGACGCCATCGGGGACACCACCACCGCCCGGTCCGGGCTCAAGGCGCACCACGACCCGCGGATGACGACGGATATGGCCGAGGTCACCCTGCCATTCGACGCGAGCACCCAGCACACCTGGACGGTGCTCTGGGGCGAGGGGGAGACCGTCATCGGATGCGAAGGAGCCGTGCTGCGACGGATGCCGCAGGCGCCCGACTACCCGCTCTTCCTTATGATCGACCTCTTCGAGAGCGGCCCGCCGCGCGGACGGTACCCGAAGTCGGCGCTCCTGCATCGCGTCCGCGCCTGGCAGACCCTGTGACGGTGCCTCTGCTCGCCGGACACCGGCGCTGCGTGCCGAGGGCCTCCGGCCGGGGTAGACCTCGTAGGACATGAACGAAGCGGCGTGGCCCTCAGGGCCACGCCGCTTCCCGTGAAGTGCGCCATCAGGGACTCGAACCCCAAACCCGCTGATTAAGAGTCAGCTGCTCTGCCAATTGAGCTAATGGCGCCTACCGAGACCCCGCCACCCACGGTCCCGCCGCACACTACCGCGACCGTGAACCACGAGTGGGTCTGGGGCGTAAGCCCCAGGCTGGGGTGTGGGGGCCGCGCCCCCACAAGACATCAACGAAGCGAAGAGGCTCACACAGTGAGCACACCGCACCGATCGCTGAGTGCGCCATCAGGGACTCGAACCCCAAACCCGCTGATTAAGAGTCAGCTGCTCTGCCAATTGAGCTAATGGCGCGTAACGGTGAGCAACACTACCAGGACGGGGAGCCCCGCTCACAACCGAATAGGACGTGACCTGCGCGACAGCCCGGTCACAGATACAGGCCGGCCGCGCTCTCGCCCTCGTCGACCGTGTGCACGCCGTGCACGTCACGCTCCCGCAGCAGCACGTAGTCGGTCCCGCCGAGATCCACCTCGGCACGGTCCTCCGGGTCGAACAGCACACGGTCTCCCACGCCGACCTGCCGCACGTGCTCCCCCGCAGCGACCACCGTCGCCCAGGCGAGTCGCTTCGGGCCGGCCGCGGTCGCCGGGATCACGAGCCCGCCCGTGGACTGCCGCTCGGCCTTGTCCGTCTCCGGCTCGACGAGAAGACGATCGTGCAGCATGCGGATCGGAAGGCTGCCTGACGGGGCCTGCTCACCGGCAGGATTCTTGACGACGGAACTCACACCCCAACGCTACGCGACCGCCGAGGCGGCGACCGCCGTCGGACCGTGGCCGCTGCGGGATCCCGGCCGCCGTCGGACACGGTTACCGTGGGGTCCATGACGACACGGCTCGAGCCCGGCGACAAGGCACCCGACTTCGAACTCCCGACCGCCGGCGGCGGTTCCGTCTCACTCGGCGACCTCCGTGCGAGCGCCTCCCAGGGCGTCATCGTCTACTTCTACCCGGCCGCCTCCACGCCGGGATGCACCAAGGAGGCATGCGACTTCCGCGACTCGCTGGCCTCGCTGCAGGGGGCGGGCTACGCCGTGGTGGGCATCTCGCCGGACAAGGTCGCCAAGCTGGAGAAGTTCGCCGATGCCGAGTCGCTGACCTTCCCCCTCGCCTCCGACGAGGACCATGCGACGCTCGAGGCCTACGGCGCCTGGGGCGAGAAGAAGAACTACGGCAAGACCTTCGTGGGAGTCATTCGCTCCACGGTGGTCGTGGCACCGGACGGTTCGGTCTCCCTGGCGCAGTACAACGTCCGTGCCACCGGTCACGTGGCCCGCCTGCGCAAGGCGCTCGGCGTCGGCGAGTGAGCCGGGTGAGCGCCCGTACCCTCGTCCTCGACTTCGACGGCACGGTGTGCGTCGGGGACGGGCCGGTTCTCCTCTACGCCGAGGAGGTCGCCCGCCGTACGGGCCTGGACATCCGTGACGGCGTCGCACACTTCCTGCGGACCGGGCGGCTTCCGCGCGACGACACCCCCACCCCGGCGACCACGCACGCGCCCGAGGACGGCTATCAGGCCGTTGTCGCCCTGGCGTACGCCGCCGCGAGGCGTGGCGGCTCGCCGCTGCTCGACGGCACCCTGCTCCACGCCGCCTATCTCGCCTCGCGTGCCCGGTTCGCCGACGACGGCGCCGGGACCTCCCCACCCGAAGGGCTGCACGCCTTCCTCGACCGGATGCGGGCGTCCCGGACGCGCGTCGTGCTGGTCACGAACTCGCCGCTGACCGGGGTCGCCGACTGGCTGGAGCGCCACGGGACCGGGTCGCTCGTGGACGACGTCGTGCCGGATGCGGGCAAGCCCGCCGCGATGTCCGCGATTCTCCGCGCCCTGTTGTCCGGCACCGGCGCGGTGCCGGACACGCTGGTGTCGGTGGGCGACGTCCACGCGAACGACATCGCCCCTGCCCTCGCGATCGGAGCGTGCGGCGCCCACATCGACCGGTGGGCGTCCCGGCCGGGCCGGGCCACCTGGTCGGCGCCGGCCTTCGACGGGCTCTTCGAACCTCTCGTGGCGTGGTCGTCCGGCGAGAAAATGTCCATCGAGTCCGTACTGTGACCTCGAATTTGCCGGGGTGTTACCGCGTGGAAGGAAGGGGAGCCCCACCGCTCGCTAGCGTGACGTGAGTTCGCGGGCCCGATCTCGGCCGCGCCACCATCTGCACGAGGAGACATCTGATGAAGCGATCTGTGAGCATCGCCGCCGCCGCGGCGGCCGCGGCACTCGCCCTGACCGCCTGCGGCGGGGGCACCGACGACGGGTCGGGCACGGAGGAACGCGACCTGCCGGAGACCCTGACCCTCGGCCTCGTTCCCTCCCAGGACCAGGACCAGCTCGTCGAGGACGCCGAGGTGCTCGGCGACCTGCTCGGCGAGGAACTCGGCGTCGAGGTGGAGACCTCCGTGTCGACCGACTACGCCGCGCTCGTCGTGGCGATGCAGACGGAACAGGCCGACATCGGCATGTTCGGCCCGGTCGCCCTCGTCCAGGCCGTGGACCAGGCCGACGCCGAGGCGGTGCTGCAGTCGGTGCGCTACGGCTCCTCGACCTACCACACGCAGTGGATGACGAACGACCCGGACACGTACTGCCTCGACGAGGTCGTCACCGAGACGGACGACGACGGCAACGAGTTCGCCTTCTGCAACGGCGCCGAGGCCGTCGAGGGCCCCACGGGCGAGGACGCGCTCGCGCTCGTCGAGCAGGGCACGACGATCTCCTTCGTGGAGGAGGGCTCGGCCTCCGGCTACTACTACCCGGCCACCCAGCTCGCCGAGGTGCAGGGCATCGACCCGCTGACCGACATCACGTCGATCTACGCGGGCGGCCACCCGAACTCGGTGCTGAACGTCGTGCGCGGCGACGCCCCGATCGGCGTCTCCTTCAACGACGCCCGGGCCGAGGTTCTCGAGGAGGAGCCTGACGCCGGCACCGAGGCCGTCGTGTTCGCGTCGTCGCCCGAGATCCCGAACGACGGCGTGGCCGTCTCGGGGACGTTCGAGGACGCGACGACCACGCAGATCACCGACGCCTTCCTGGCACTGGCCGAGAGCGAGGAGGGTCTCGCGGCCCTCGACGCGGTCTACGGCATCGAGGGTCTGGAGCCCGCCGACCTCGACGCGCTGGACGCCGCGCGCCAGGTGGCGGCGAACTTCGGCGACGCGGAGTAGAGCCGGAGGCGGGCGCCGTGCCACGTCCGGTACGGCGCCCGCCGCAGCGAACGAGGAAACCGATGATCAGCTTTCGTGACGTGCACGTCACCTATCCGACCGGGACCAAAGGGCTCGACGGCGTGTCCCTGGAGATCCCCGACGGCCAGTTCGTCGTGGTCGTGGGACTCTCCGGGGCGGGCAAGTCCACTCTCATCCGCGCCATCAACGGACTCGTGCCCGTCACGTCCGGCGAGCTGGAGGTGAACGGTCAGCGGGTCGACGGGGCCCGCGGGGGCGCGCTGCGCCGTCTGCGGGCCGACGTCGGGATGATCTTCCAGGGCTTCAACCTGGTCACCCGCGTCAGCGTGCTGAAGAACGTCCTCATGGGCCGACTCGCGCACTCCCCGGTGGGTTCGCTGTTCGGCCTGTACCGCGCGGTGGACAAGGAGATCGCGTTCGACGCGCTCGACCGCGTCGGCATCATCGACAAGGCGTACGTGCGGGCGTCCCAGCTGTCGGGCGGCCAGCAGCAGCGCGTCGCGATCGCGCGTGTCCTGGCCCAGCAGGCTCAGGTGGTCCTCGCCGACGAGCCCGTGGCCTCCCTCGACCCGCCCACCGCGAACGCCGTCATGGCCGACCTGCGGCGGGTGCAGCGGGAACTGGGCATCACGACCGTCGTCAACCTGCACTTCCTGGACCTCGCCAAGAACTTCGCCGACCGCATCATCGGGATGCGTGCCGGGAAGGTCGTGTTCGACGGGCCCGCCGAAGAGGCCGACGACAAGGTGTTCGAGGACATCTACGGCCGCTCCCTGAGCATCGAGGACGTCTCGACCTTCGAGGTGGACCGCCTGACATGACCGCCACGACCAGCGCGGCGCCCGCCCGGGGCCGCGCGATGCCGCCGAAGCCCCGCCGGCCGTGGGGCCTGTACGCGGGACTCTTCGTCTGCGCGGTCATCACCGTGTGGGCCGCGATCGGCATCGACTTCACGCTCGGGCCGCTGTTCTCCGACCTCACCCGGGGCCAGGAGGTCGTCGCCGAGTTCTTCCGCCCGGACTGGGAGTTCGCCTGGCGGGTCCGGGAGCAGTGGATCGAGACGCTCCAGCTCGCCGTCGTCGCCAGTTTTCTCGGCTGCCTCCTCGCGCTCGTCCTGGCCCACATGGCCAGCGACGTCACCGCCCCGCCCTGGATGGCCCGCACGCTCAAGGCGCTGCTCGCCGTCGAGCGCTCGCTGCCCGACGTCGCGTGGGCGCTGCTGGCGGTCGCCGTCGTCGGCAACGGGGCGCTGGCGGGCATCCTGGCCCTGTTCGCGTTCAACGTGGGCGTCGCGGCGAAGCTCACGGCGGAGAGCGTCGACGCCGTCGACCGCGGGCCCGTCGAGGCCGCCACCGCCGTGGGCGCGGGCGCGTTGCAGCGCGCCGTCGCGGCGGTGCTGCCCCAGGTCATGCCGAACTTCCTGTCGTACTCGTTCTACGTCTTCGAGCTGAACATCCGCGCCTCGCTCGTGATCGGTCTGGTCGGCGCCGGAGGCATCGGCCAGGTCATCAAGACCGAGCTGTCCCGCTTCCAGTACTCGCACATCTCCGCGATCGTGGCGGTCTTCATCGTCGTCGTGTTCGTGCTGGACCAGGTCTCCGCGTGGCTGCGCAGGAGGCTGATATGAGCACCGTCGAGACCCGCCCGACCGCCTCCGGCGCGGCCCGCGCGGACCGGCCCAAGCGGCCCAACCCGTGGAAGCAGGTCACCGGTTCCCTGGTGACCGCCGTGATCGTGGTGCTGTGCGTCGTCACCGTGGACGCCCAGTGGTCCCGCCTGTCCGAGGCGCCCGGCATCCTCGGCGACTACCTGCGGCTGATGACGCGCGGCGTGCTGCAGAACCCGATGGCCGACCCGAACTCCGAGTACTGGACCAAGGCCTTCGAGTACATGGTCGAGTCGCTGCAGATGGCGTGGATCGGCACGCTCGTCGGGGCGGCGCTGTCGTTCCCGATGGCATTCCTCGCCGCCCGGAACATCTCGCCCCGGCCGGTCGTGTTCGTCACGCGGCAGATCCTCAACGTGATCCGCGCGATCCCGGAACTCATCCTGGCGATCGCGATCATGCTGCCGATCTTCGGGCTCGGACCGCTGGCGGGCGCGCTGGCGCTCGGCGTCGGCTCCGTGGGGACGCTCGGGAAGCTCGGCAGCGAGGCGATCGAGGCGGTGGACCCCCGGCCGATCGAGGCGGTCTCGGCGACCGGTGCGCGGCCGCTCCACGTGCTCGCCTGGGGTGTGCTGCCGCAGGCGCTGCCCGAGATCGTGGCCCTCTGGCTCTACCGGTTCGAGATCAACATCCGTGCCGGGGCGATCCTCGGCGCGGTGGGCGCCGGCGGCATCGGCTCGATCCTCACCCAGCTCTTCGCGGCCCGGCTCTGGGACCGGATCGGGATCACGCTGTTCATCATCATCGCCGTCACCGTGCTGGTGGACCAGATCTCGGCGTGGGTGCGGCACCGGATCATCGCGGGCGGCGGCAAGGACCTGGCAGCGGAGGCGGAGGCGCTGTCGTAGCGGAAGGCCGCATACACTGAGGTCCGCGCGCGAGTGGCGTAATTGGCAGCCGCGCCAGGTTTAGGTCCTGGTGTCTTCGGACGTGCGGGTTCGAGTCCCGCCTCGCGCACTCGTGGGCCACCCGATTCCGGCCACTGCGGAGCTGATGCCCCGGGCGGACGACGGACTCGACGGCGTTGTTGACCTGGCATACAGTCCGTGCCATGACCGACGTCGTTCATCCTTCCTCGCCCGCGGACCTGCTGGACATCGAGTCCGAGTTCAGCGCCGCCGAGCTCGCCGTGCGCGATCGTGTGCGGGAGTTCGCGGACCGGCGGATCCGGCCGAACATCGCGCGGTGGTTCGGCGACGGCGTGTTCCCGCGCGAGATCGTGCCGGAGCTCGGGGAGCTGGGGCTGCTCGGGATGCATCTGGACGGGTACGGCTGTGCCGGCCGCTCCGCCGTCGAGTACGGCCTGGCCTGCCAGGAGCTCGAGGCCGGGGACTCCGGCATCCGCACCTTCGTGTCGGTCCAGGGCTCGCTCGTGATGTCCGCGATCCACAAGCACGGCTCGCCCGCACAGCAGGAGGAGTGGCTGCCGCGGCTCGCGCGCGGCGAGGCGATCGGCTGCTTCGGGCTCACCGAACCCGGCGCCGGCTCCGACCCCGCGAGCATGACCACGCGCGCCCGCCTCGTCGGCGGCGAGTGGGTGATCGACGGGGCCAAGCGGTGGATCGGCCTCGCGTCCATCGCGGACGTCGCGGTGATCTGGGCGAAGGTGTCCGACGACGACGCGGCGGCCTCCCCGGCGGCATCGGCGCGGACCTCCGCCGTCGTCCCCGACGGGTCCCGCCGCGAGCGTGTCCGCGGCTTCCTGGTGCCGACGTCGTCGGCCGGCTTCACCGCTACGCCCATCGAGCCCAAGCTGTCGATGCGCGCCTCGATCCAGTGCGACGTCGTGCTGAGGAGCGTCCGCGTGCCCGAGGACGCGATCCTCCCCGAGAACCCCGGCCTGCGCGGGCCGTTCGCCTGCCTGGACGAGGCGCGCTACGGCATCGTCTGGGGCTCGGTGGGGGCCGCGCGGGACGCATTCGAGGCGGCGCTGACGTACGCCGGCGAGCGCGTCCAGTTCGGGGTGCCGGTCGCGTCGCACCAGCTCACGCAGGAAAAGCTGGTCAACATGGCGCTGGAGATCAGCAAGGGCCAGCTCATGGCGCTGCGGATCGGGCGGCTCAAGGACGCCGGGCGGCTGGAGGCCCACATGATCTCGGCGGGCAAGCTGAACAACGCCCGCATGGCGATCGAGGTGTGCCGCACCGCCCGCACGGTGCTCGGCGGCAACGGGGTCACGCTCGACCACTCGCCGCTGCGCCACGCGAACAACCTGGAGTCCGTGCGCACCTACGAGGGCACCGACGAGGTCCACACCCTGATCCTGGGCCGCCACCTGACAGGCATCCAGGCCTTTCGCTGAGGCGCGCGGTCGGTCCGACGTCGTCGAGCGCGGACCGGTGGTCCGGGACGTACGATTCTCCGGTGAGTCAGCACCAGTCCGCCCCCGACCTGTCCCGGTTCCGCACGTCTCCCGTGAGCTTCGCGTCCCGGTCCGGGCGGTTGACCACCGGGCAGCAGCGAGCCTGGGACACCCGGCGAGGCGTCTACCTGGTGGACGTGCCCCGGCACCTCGGGCGGATGTCGGTGGACCCGGAGTGGCGGTTCGATGCGGCCGCGGTGTACGGGCGGGCGGCGCCGCTGGTGCTGGAGGTCGGGTCGGGCCAGGGCGACGCGATCGTCACGGCCGCCGCCGCCGACCCGGATCGCGACTACCTGGCCGTCGAGGTGTACCGGCCGGGTGTCGCGCAGGTGATGGTGCGTGCCGACCGGGCGGCAGGGGAGCGTGCCGGGGAGACGGCGGAACCGGACGGGCCCGGGCTCCCGAATCTCCGGGTGATGCAGGTCAACGCCGCGGAGCTGCTGGACACCGCGATCCCGGCCGGGTCGCTCGACGAGGTGTGGACCTTCTTCCCCGACCCGTGGCACAAGTCCCGGCACCGCAAGCGGCGGCTCGTGGCCCCCGCGTTCGCCGAGAAGGTGGCCCGGGCGCTGCGCCCCGGAGGGGTCTGGCGGCTCGCGACCGACTGGGCGGAGTACGCCGAGCAGATGCTCGACGTCCTGGAGGTCGCCCCCGGCCTCCGCAACGCCCACGGCCCCCGCGGGACGGCGCCCCGCTTCGAGGGCCGCGTCATCACGGGCTTCGAGCGCAAGGCACACAAAGCAGGCCGCGCCATCACCGACCTCACCTACATCCGGCAGTAGACGGCCCCGCCACTACTGACCGGGGTTCATCAGGGTCAGGGGGCGTTCGGGGAGGACTGGGCCGCCGTCTTCGCGTCCTCGTGGGCGTCGGCCAGCCGGCGCTCGCGGGCGTTGAGCGCGCCCGTCATCATGCCGTAGATCGCGATGGCGCCCAGGACCTGGACGAGCACGTCGTCGAACGACAGGTTGCGGCCGCGGCCCAGGACGCCCTGGAGGAGCTCGTCGACACCCGCGATCACGGCCGTGGCCACGATGACACGCCAGCCCGACGTGAGCGCCTTCCAGCGCAGCGGGGCCACCGTGGCGAACGGCGCGAGCAGCAGGAAGTTGCCGGCGACGACGGCGACCTGCGGCGGCACCTGGGTGAGGCCGTGCTCCGGGATCCAGCTCGTGAACCAGTACTCGAACGTCGCCCCGAGTTCCGTGAACGGGATGAGGTTGGGCGTCAGCGTCCCGGGACTCGCGTGGACCCCCAGGGTGACCCAGACGTAGACGGCGGCGTGCAGGGCCAGGACGACGTCGAGTATCCAGCCCGCCTCGGCGCGCTCCGCGTCGGAGCGGAGGCTCGCATGGTGCACGATGGCGATCGCGGCCGCCACCAGGCTGATCGCGATGGCGATCGGGGCGAGGTCGAGTCCGCCGAGGACTCCGGTCATGGGTGCTCCTGAACGTTCGGTGCCGGGCAAAGCAGCCTCAATCTACCGGTCCCGACGGCCGATGACGTCGAAACCGTGCCGCTCGCCGGGCCGCCGAGCGCGTCACCGCTCCAGGCGGATCACCACGGACTTCGACGCCGGGGTGTTGCTGCCCTCGGCCGTGTGGTCGAGGGGCACCAGCACGTTCGTCTCGGGGTAGTAGGCGGCGGCGCAGCCCTTCGCCGTCGGGAACGCGATCACGCGGAAGCCGGGCGCGCGGCGGTCGGCCGTCCCGCCCTCGCCGTCGGGCCATTCGGAGACCAGGTTCACCGTCTCGCCGTCCGCGACGCCGAGTTCCTCCAGGTCCCGCGGGTTCACGAACACGACGCGGCGCCCGCCCGTCACACCCCGGTACCGGTCGTCCTGGCCGTAGATCGTGGTGTTGAACTGGTCGTGGCTGCGGACGCTCTGCAGCAGCAGGCGACCCTCCGGTACCCGCACCACCTCCAGCGGGTTCACGGTGAACCGCGCCTTCCCGGTCGCCGTCGGGAACACGCGGGCGTCCCGGGGCGGGTGGGGCAGCACGAACCCGCCGGGCTCGGCCACGCGGCGCTCGAAGTCCTCGAACCCCGGGACCACGCGCGAGATGGAGTCCCGGATCCGGGAGTAGTCGGCGGCGAACGACTCCCACGGCGTCGGGTCGTCGTCGCCGAGCACCCGCCGGGCCAGGCCGGCGACGATCGCCGGCTCGCTCCACAACATGTCCGACGCCGGCCGCAGCGTGCCGCGCGAGGAGTGCACCACGCTCATGGAGTCCTCGACGGTCACGAACCGCGGGCCCGTGGCGGTGCCGGACGACAGCGCGTCGCCGCCGGGACCGGTGGCCGACAGAGAGCCGGCGGTACCGGCGTGAGCGTTTCCGGATCGGCCCGCGCCGTCGTCCCGCTCCGTGCGGCCGAGGCACGGCAGGATCAGCGACCGCCGGCCCGGCACCACATGCGAGCGGTTGAGCTTGGTGGAGACGTGCACCGTGAGCGGCACGCGGCGCAGGGCCGCCTCGGTGAGCTCCGTGTCCGGTGTGGCCGCGGCGAAGTTGCCGCCCATGGCCATGAAGACGCGGATGCGGCCGTCGCGCATCGCGCGGACCGTGTCCACCGTGTCGAGGCCGGGCTCGCGCGGCGGGTCGAAGCGGAACTCGGCGCCGAGCGCGTCGAGGAACGCCGCGGGCGGGCGTTCCCAGATGCCCATGGTGCGGTCGCCCTGCACGTTGCTGTGCCCGCGTACCGGGCAGGCGCCCGCGCCCGGCCGGCCCACGTTGCCGCGCAGCAGCAGGAAGTTCACCACCTCGCGGATGGTCGCGACGGCCTTCTTGTGCTGGGTCAGTCCCATCGCCCAGCAGACGACGATCTTCCGGGCGCCGACGACGTCGTCCACGAAGCCCTCGATCTCGGACCGGTCGAGCCCGGTGGCGGTGCCCACGTCCGACCAGGACAGCGCGCGCCACGCCGCGGCGGCCGCCTCGAAGCCGTCGGTGTGCGCGGCGATGAAGTCGTGGTCGAGGACCGGCGGCCGGGAACCGGCTCCGGCGGAGTCCGTCGCCGTGCCCGGCCCGGTGGGCCCCGCCGCGTCCCGGCCGGCGCTCGCGCCGTCGTCCCGCTCGACCAGCAGGCGGTTCACCGCCTGGAACAGCGCGAGGTCGCCGGCGAGCCGGACCTGGAGGAACCGGTCGGCGAGCCGCGTCCCGCGGCCGAGCGTGCCGCGCACGCGCTGCGGGTTCTTGAACGTCCGCAGCCCGGCCTCGGGCAGGGGGTTGATCGCGACGATCCGCGCGCCCCGGTCCTTCGCCGCCTCCAGGGCGGTGAGCATGCGCGGGTGGTTGGTCCCGGGGTTCTGCCCGACGACGACGATCAGGTCCGCGTGGTCGGTGATGTCCGCCAGGGACACGCTGCCCTTGCCGACGCCGAGCGTCTCGACCAGCGCCGTGCCCGACGACTCGTGGCACATGTTCGAGCAGTCGGGCAGGTTGTTCGTGCCCAGCCGGCGTGCGAGGAGCTGGTAGAGGAACGCCGCCTCGTTGCTGGTGCGGCCCGACGTGTAGAAGGCGGCCCGGTCCGGCGTGCCGGCCTCGCGCAGCGCGCGGAGCTCGCCGGCGACCAGGTCGAGGGCGTCGTCCCAGGAGACCGGACGGTAGTGGTCGGCGTCCGTGTCGCGCAGCATCGGTTCGGTCAGCCGCCCCGACTTGCCGAGCCGGTGGTCCGTCCAGGTCGCGAGCTCGCCGAGGGGGTGCTCGGCGAAGAACGCGGCGTCGGCCCGGGCGCGCGTGGACTCCTCGGCGACCGCCTTGGCGCCGTTCTCGCAGAACTCGGCCAGGTGGGGCTTGCCGGGCTCGGGCCAGGCGCATCCCGGGCAGTCGAAGCCACGGTGCTGGTTGACGAGGCGCAGGGCCTTCAGGCCGCGGGCGAGTCCGGGCTCCTCGACGACGTCGGCCATCGCGTGCACGACGCCGGCCACCCCCGCCGCCGTGCGCTGCGGCGGCCCGACGTCCAGCGTCGGTTCGGGGGATCCGGTGCGGGCGTCGTCACTCACGTCTGCGACTCTACGCCGCGCGGGACACTGGGTGTATGGGAGTGAGCAGCGAGCGGCGGAAGGTCGTCCGGGTGCGGGCCGGCGGGCCCGCGGGGCAGGTGCGGTCGGCGCGCTCCGACACGCTGGCCGTGGAGGAACCGCTGATGGTGCGGCTGGTCCGGGGTGGTGGGCCGGTGCGGTCGCCGTCGTCGGCCGGGCCGGCGGGAGAGCCGCTCACGCTGACGATGCGCACGCCCGGGCACGACTTCGACCTGGTGGCCGGATGGCTCGTGGGGGAGGGGGCCGTCGCCGCGGCGTCGGACATCGTCGGCATGAAGGCCTGCACGGACGAGGAGAACACCATCGACGTCGCGCTCCGGCGCGGCGTCCGGCCGCCGCGGCCCCGGGCGTTCGCGACGACGAGCGCGTGCGGGGTGTGCGGGTCGGACACCGTGGTCGACGTGGCGGGAGCGCTGCGGTGGCCCGTGGCAGGGGACCCCGTCACGGTCGGTGCCGACACCGTCGCCGCCCTGCCTGGCCTGCTGCGCGAGCACCAGCGGGCGTTCGACCGGACGGGCGGGCTGCACGCCGCGGGCCTGTTCACGGCGGACGGCGTGCCGCTGTCCGTCCGCGAGGACGTGGGCAGGCACAACGCGGTGGACAAGGTGGTCGGCGCGGCCCTGCGTGACGGCCGCCTGCCCGCTGCCGGGACGGTGCTCCAGGTCAGCGGGCGGGCGTCGTTCGAGCTGGTGCAGAAGGCGGTGCGGGCCGGGATCCCCGTGCTGTCGGCGATCTCGGCGCCGTCCACGCTCGCCGTGGACCTGGCCGAGGAGTGCGGCCTGACGCTGCTCGGGTTCGTGCGGGGCGAGTCGATGAACGTCTACACGCGGGCGGACCGGCTGCGCTGAGGCGGGGCGACGCACGACGACGGCGTGGCCACCTCGGGAGTGAGGTGACCACGCCGTCGACCTGTGGCCGGAAGCGGCCGCTCAGGACCGTCTCAGCACAGGTCCGACAGGGGGACGCTCCCCGGCTGGAGATCCACGGAGTTCACCGGAGTGATGTCGGTGTCCACGTAGACCCCGGGCCGGAACGACCACGTGAAGCCCCCGGAGCCGCCGCTCCCCTTGCACAGCGCGCCGCCCCAGTTGTCGGTCTGGTTGTTGAAGGCGCGGCGCTGACCGTACTCGTTGTAGATGTTGTGGCCACCGCGGGACCAGAAGACGTACTCCGGGTTCCCGCCGTTCCAGCTGGCGTTCGGATAGATGCAGAACGCCCCGCTGGGGCAGCCGTGGGTGGAGGCGGCCACCGACGCGGCGCTCCGGGCGACGCCGCCGCCCAGTGCCTGCACGCCGGTGACGCCGGTGGCGTCCGGGGCGGTGCCCCATTCGTGGTCGGAGGCCTGTGCCGCCTGCGTGGTACCGAGGACGCCGACCAGCGCCATCAGCACACCCGCCAGCGCGGCAACCGCCCGCTTCTGGAGTGTCATCGGTTCATCCGTCCTGCCCGCGCCCGGCCCCCGGCACCCTGCCGGGTGGAGCGCGAACACCTGCGAACGTAGGAGCCGCGACCCGGGCCCGCGACAACGTTCGGGCGCGGGTGAAGACTTCGGTCTCGGCCGAAGGATCCCCACCGGCGGGGAGAAAAAGCGTGGCTCGATCGCGCACACCCGATGAGACTGGCCGGATGCGCATCATCGAGGCTCCGCACCCACCGTCGCTGGACCACCCCGACGCCTGGGCGTATCACGGTATCGCGGCGATCGCCGAGGCCGTGTCCCTGGAGACGTGGGGCGTCGACGACACCGCGGTGAGCGCCAACGACGTGCTGGTCACCATGGCGAACCAGCGGTACGCGGACAAGGTCCGCCTGGTCGCCGTCGAGGACGACGGCCCGGCGGCGCCGGCCGTAGTCGGGCACGCGATCCTCTACATGCCGACGCGATCCAACCCGCACCTGGTCATCGTCCCCGAGCTGGAGGTGGCCCCCGCCTCCCGCGGACGGGGCGTGGGACGTGCCCTCGCCGAGGCGAGTCTCGACCGCGCGCGTGCGGCCGGCCGGACCACGATGCTGGCAAGCGTCGGCTTCGGCGAGGAGGATCCGGACGTGACCGAATGGGTGACCGCGTCGTCCGGGAAGGGCCGCGTCGCCGCCGGACTGCCGGGAATCCGGCTGGCGCGCTCGCTCGGGTTCGACTGCGCCATCGTGGAGCGCAAGTCGCTGCTCGAACTGCCCCTGGCGCCCGGCGCCCTCAAGGAGCTCGAGGCGGAGGCCCGGGCCGCCGCGGGCCCCGGGTACCGCCTGCACACCTGGCGCGACACCATCCCGGAGGAGTGGATCGACGCCTACGCCGACCTGGAGACGGCGCTCGCCGCGGACGAGCCGCGCGGCGACCAGGACGTCGAGACCGACCCGTGGGACGCCGAGCGGGTGCGGAGCGCCGACGCGGAGCACGCCGCCCGCGGCAACGGCTACGTCATCACCGCCGCCGAGCACGTCGGGACCGGTGAGCTCGCCGCCATGACCATGCTGCTGTACCCGAAGGACGAGACGCGGGAGTACGCCGAGCAGGAGGCGACGGTGGTGCTGCGTGCCCACCGCGGGCACCGGCTCGGCATGCTGGTCAAGGCCGTGAACGCCCGGGCGCTGCTCGCCGTCAGGCCGAACGTCAAGCGTGTCTGGACCTGGAACAACGAGGAGAACCCCCACATGCTCGCGATCAACGTGGCGATGGGTTTCCGCCCGGCGGGCGGCGGCGCGGAGATGCAGCGCACGGTCTAGGCGATCGCGTCCAGCAGGAGCGTCGCGGCCGCCGGGGCGCCGTCGGTGCGGATCGTGCCCGCCACCTCCGCCGACCGGGCGCGGGTCTCCGGGGCCAGGGCGGTGTCGAGCGCGGCCGACAGGGAGTCGGTGGTCGGGGTGGGGCCGTCGTGCGCCGCGCCGATGCCGAGGGCGGCCACGCGGCCGCCCCAGTACGGCTGGTCCGCCACCTGCGGAACGATCACCTGCGGCGCGCCGGCCCGGGCGGCCGTCGTGGTGGTGCCCGCACCCCCGTGGTGCACGACGGCGGCGACCCGGCGGAACAGTGCCTGCTGGTTGATCTCGTCCACGACGGAGCAGTCGTCGCTTCCCCCGGCCGGTGCGAGGGAGGCCCAGCCGCTGGACAGCACGATACGTCGGCCGTGCGCCCGGACCGCCTCGAAGGCCGCCCGGGCGGTCTTCCCGGCGTCGTGCAGCGGCATGCTGCCGAAACCCACGTACACGGGCGGCGCGCCGGCCGCCAGGAAGTCCTCCAGCGCGCCGGGCAGCGGTCGCTCGTCGGGGCGCCGCCACGCGCCGGTCTGCGTCACGTGGAGGTCCGGCGTGTCCTCCCACGGCCCGAGAACCGGGTCCGAGGCCAGCAGCGTGTGGTCGCCCAGCACGAGGTCACGCACGTTGTCGGAGGGCGCGAGTCCGGATGCCTCCCGGAGGGAGTTCACCGCGGGGCCGAACAGGCGCTGGAGGTGCTCGGCGTTGAGGTCCCACAAGGCCCGGTTGTCGGTCTCCCCCTCGGGGAACGCCTGGCCCGGCCAGGGCACGGGCGGATGATGGGGCGAGGGCACGAAGTTCGTGGAGAACGTCGCGCCGGTGTACGGGATGCCCCGTCTCTCGGCGGCCGCCCGCACACCGGCCTGCATCCCGATCACGCCGGCGGAGACCACGGCGTCGCACCTCCCGGCCGCCATGACCGCCTCGTCGGCCATGGCGGCGAGCTCGGCCGTGATCTCCGGAAGCGTCTTCGGCCTCTCGCCGGCGAGCTTGCCCGTCGCCAGCGCGCGGACCGGCCGGCCGACGGGCGTCAGGGGGACGCGGGCCTCGCCGAGCAGTCCCGCGAAGTCCGGTGGCGCGCAGACCCGCACGTCGGCGCCCAGTTCTCGCAACGCGAGGGCGAGCGCCACCATCGGCTCGACGTCCCCGCGTGACCCGTAGGTCGTCAGTAGTACACGCATCGTGTGTTCCTCCGTCGTCGGCAGTATCCGCCAGGTCCGGTGATTCTGCGGGACGACGGGGGCCTTGCCGCAAGACCCCCGGTGCGCTATAAGTTGAGAGTGGCAGGGAGAGGGTTCCTCTTCCTGCTTTTCTCGTTCCCCGTGGGCCGGGCGCCGGGCCGGGGCGACGTGTGTCGGTGTCTCCTGGCATGATCTGATGCGGCCTGCGCAGGCAGTGCCGGTTGGCAGATCCGGTTGGATTCGACGAGGTAGGGGACAGTGCAGAGCATCAACGCGCGCATCGCCGAGGAGCTGGGCGTCCGGGAGAACCAGGTCACCGCGGCCGTCGGCCTGCTCGACGACGGGGCGACGGTCCCGTTCATCGCCCGGTACCGCAAGGAGGTGACGGGCACCCTCGACGACGCGCAGCTGCGCACGCTGGAGGAGCGGCTGCGCTACCTGCGTGAGCTGGAGGAGCGCCGGGCCGCGATCCTCCAGTCGATCGACGAGCAGGGCAAGCTCACCGACGAGCTGCGCGCGCAGATCCTCACGGCGGACACGAAGTCGCGGCTGGAGGACATCTACCTCCCCTACAAGCCGAAGCGGCGCACCAAGGCGCAGATCGCCCGCGAGGCCGGGCTGGAACCGCTGGCCGACGCGCTCTTCGGCGACGCGACCCTCGACCCGCAGGAGACGGCGGCCCCGTACGTCGACGCCGACAAGGGCGTGGCCGACGTGAAGGCCGCCCTCGACGGTGCCCGCGCCATCCTGGTGGAGCGGATGGGCGAGGACGCCGATCTCCTGGGCACGCTGCGGGAGCGGCTCTGGGCACGCGGCCGCATGGTCTCCCGGGTGCGCGAGGGGGCCGCCGACAAGGGGGCCAAGTTCGCCGACTACTTCGACTACTCCGAGGACCTCGCGAGCATTCCGTCGCACCGCATCCTGGCGATGTACCGCGGCGAGAAGGAGGAGGTGCTGGACCTGGTGATCGAGCCGGAGCCCGACGCCGAGCCCGGGGTGCCGACGTCGTACGAGGCGGAGATCGCCGACAGGTTCGGGATCCGGCAGCAGGGGCGGGCCGGCGACAAGTGGCTGGGCGACACCGTGCGCTGGGCGTGGCGCACCAAGATCCTCGTCCATCTCGGGATCGACGCGCGGCTGCGCCTGCGCACCGAGGCCGAGGACGAGGCCGTGCGGGTCTTCGCCGCGAACCTGCGCGACCTGCTGCTCGCGGCGCCCGCCGGGTCACGCGCCACGATGGGGCTGGACCCCGGCCTGCGCACGGGCACCAAGGTCGCCGTCGTCGACGCGACCGGCAAGGTGGTCGACACCGCGACCATCTACCCGCACGCGCCGCGGAACCGCTGGGACGAGTCGCTCGCGACGCTCGCGGCGCTCGTGGCGAAGCACGAGGTCGAGCTGGTCGCGATCGGCAACGGCACCGCCTCGCGGGAGACGGACAAGCTCGCCGCGGAGCTCGCGAAGAATCTGCCCGGCCTGACGAAGGTCATGGTCAGCGAGGCGGGGGCGTCGGTGTACTCGGCGTCGGCGTTCGCGTCCGCGGAGCTTCCCGACCTGGACGTGTCGCTGCGCGGCGCCGTGTCGATCGCGCGCCGCCTCCAGGACCCGCTCGCGGAGCTGGTGAAGATCGACCCGAAGTCGATCGGCGTGGGCCAGTACCAGCACGACATCACCGAGACCAAGCTGTCGCGCTCGCTCGACGCCGTCGTCGAGGACTGCGTCAACGGGGTCGGCGTGGACCTGAACACGGCCTCGGCGCCCCTGCTGTCGCGGGTCTCCGGGATCACCCGGACGCTCGCGGAGGGCATCGTGTCCCACCGGGACGCGAACGGGCGGTTCACGTCCCGCGCGAAGCTGAAGGACGTGGCGCGGCTCGGGCCGAAGGCCTTCGAGCAGTGCGCGGGCTTCCTGCGCATCCGTGGCGGCGACGAGCCGCTCGACGCGTCCTCGGTGCACCCGGAGGCCTACCCGCTGGCGCGGAAGATCGTCACGGCGGCCGGGTCGGAGGTCACCGGGATCGTCGGGAACCAGGGCGCGCTCAAGGGCGTGAAGCCCACGGACTTCGTGGACGACCAGTTCGGCCTGCCCACCGTGACCGACATCTTCGCCGAGCTCGTGAAGCCCGGGCGGGATCCGCGCCCGGAGTTCACCACGGCGTCGTTCACGGACGGGGTGGAGACGCTGGCCGACCTGGTGCCGGGCATGATCCTGGAGGGCCAGGTGACGAACGTCGCCGCGTTCGGCGCGTTCGTGGACGTGGGCGTGCACCAGGACGGGCTGGTGCACGTGTCGGCGATGTCCAAGCGGTTCGTCGAGGACCCGCGCGACGTCGTGAAGTCCGGTGAGATCGTCAAGGTGAAGGTGCTCGACGTGGACGTGGCGCGCAAGCGGATCGCCCTCACGCTGCGCCTCGACGACGAGGTCGGCGTCGCGGACGGTACGGGCGGTCGCGGTGCGCGCGGTGAAGACGGGTCCGACGGCGGTCGGGGCGACGGCGGACGGTCCGGCGGCGGGCGCGGCCGGGGCAACGGCGGGCGCGGCGATCGCGGTGGCCGTGGCGGTCAGGGCCGCGGCGGCCGGGGCGGCAAGGGCCAGCCCGCGGCGGACACGGCCATGGCGGACGCCCTGCGCCGCGCAGGCCTCGCCTGAGCCCTTCCGCACGGACGACAGCGGTCGCCCGCCGGCTCGTTCCTCGAGGGGACGGTGGCGGGCGACCGGCCGTGGCGCGTCACTCGGTGCTCAGGGACCCGTCCGAGCTGAACACCAGGCCGAGGGTGATCTCACCCTGCTTCAGCGCCTCCTTGGTGAGCGGGCCGCCGGCGTCGAGCGAGCGGAACTCGCTGAACGTCAGCCCGTACGTCTCCTCCAGTCCCGGCTGGCAGAACGGGCGCTCGGTGCACTCCGGCCCGGCGCCGAGGATCAGGCCGTCACAGGCCTCCGCCAGCTCGGACAGGGTCGTGACGCCGTGCTCCTCGGCGAACGCTGTCGTCACCGCGAACGCGTTCTGGTCCTGCGCGTCCGACGGCTCGCCGACCACGAGGCCGACCTCGTCGCCCAGCTCGCGCAGCCCCTCCACGGTCGTGTCGAGGTCGCTGCTCGCGACCGGCTCGGCGTCGGGGCCGTTGACGTCGAGGTTGACGAACTCCGTCAGCGTCCCCACGTACTCGGGAACGACCTGGATCTGCTCGCCCTTGAGCAGCGCGGGCAGGTAGGCCTCGCGGTTCCCGATGGTCGTGACCTCGGCGTCGTACCCGGCGTCCCGCAAGACCTCGGCGTAGATGTTGCCGAGCGTCGCGCTCTCGGCGAAGTCGGCGGCGCCGATCGTGACCGGCCCGGCGTCCTCGGCCTCGTCCACCTCGATGCCCGCGGCGGCGACGAACTCCGAGGCGACGTCCTGAGACGTCTCCCGGTCGATGTCCACCGACCGGTTCAGGCCGATGAGGGTGTCCGTGTCGAGTGCGGCCGACACCTCGTCGAGGACGGCGACCAGGTCCGGGTACTGCTCGGCCGTGTCGGCGTTCACCGCCGGGATGATGTTGTCGACGGTCTGGAGGCTCTGGTCGTCGTCGAGCACGACGATCTCGTCGCCGGCGACCGGTTCACACGTGGCGGCGACCGCGGTTCCGTCGTCGGACGTCTCACCGCCGGCGGAGCCGGGCTCGCCGCACGCGGTGAGGAAGGTGAGACTGACGACGGCGGTCGCCGCGCCGAGCAGGCGCAGCGGGGTGGACAAGGGTGTGCGTGCGAGGCGCATCGTGACTCCGGTTCTGCTTGTACACACGTTCTACGGGTCGAACTGTCCTATTCGATCGTGGCCCGAGCATGCTGGCAAGGGGAATCGCCCAGGGTGTCGGACATTTCAGCCCCCGCGCGGGTGCCCGGGCCGCCCGCGTGGCCGGCGAAGGAGAGGCTCTCCGGTGCGCACCGCGTGCGGCTCAGAGCCGTCGCACGATCGCGTCCGCCATCGCGCCGAACGCGTCCACGTCACCGGCCAGCTGCATCCACAGCGAGGGCTCGGTGAGCTCCAGTTCCATGAGCACCGGCGTGCCGTCGTCGCCGGTGACCAGGTCGATGCGCGCGTACAGCAGCGGCTCGCGGCCGCCCAGCTCCGCCTGCGCCACCTCGAGGGCCTTGCGCGCCACCTCGATCTGCTCGGCCGACGCGGTGAACGGGCGCATCTCCTCCGGCGCGTACAGCCCTTGCGTCGGCCGGAACGGGCCGTCCAGCAGGGCGTTGCGCCGCACGGAGTGCGTCAGCTGACCGTCGAGGAACACCAGGCAGGCCTCGCCCGCCGTGTCCACCGACGTGACGTAGGGCTGGATCATGACCCAGCGGCCGCCGTCGAGCAGGCGCTTCGCGTGCTCGATCGCCAGGCCACGCGACTCGGCGGACACCGGCTGGTAGCGCCCCGTGTCGTTGGCGCCGACGCTGACCACCGGCTTGACCACGAAGTCGCCGAAGGCCGGCATCCGCGTGTGGACGGCGCGCTTGGACAGGTGCCGGGCCGGATCGAGCCAGATGGTCGGGATCACCGGGACGCCGGACTCCTCGAGGGTGCGCAGGTAGCGCTTGTCCGTGTTCCACTCCAGCACGTCCGCGCAGTTGAGCAGCTTGGGAACCGCCTTCGCCCAGGCGACGAACTCGTCCCGGCGTGCCGAGTAGTCCCACGTGGAGCGGACCACGACCAGATCGTACGACGACCAGTCGACGCCGGCGTCGTCCCAGACCGCGGGCTCGGCGGTGACACCTCGCTCGGCCAGGGCGGCGACCAGGGGCTGGTCCCCCTTGTCGAGCTCGGGCAGGACGGAGCAGGTGGCCAGTGCTACGCGGCGGTTCTCAGTCACACCGTGAGCGTAGCGGCGTCACATGACGAGCGTCTTACAGGGCTCACGTTCCAGACACGGCAGCCGTCCCCGGCGGGCGCGGCGGGGTGGTCCTCACGGAGCCGCGGGAACCCGGCGCCGGCGCTGCCGCGGGTTCACACGCAGCGGCGCCGGGGTCACGAGGCGCTGCGCGACCGCGAGGAGGGCGTCGAGCACCAGGGCCAGGGCCGCCACGACGATGCCGCCGGCCAGCACCTGGCCGTAGCGCTGCGTGCCCATGCCGAAGGCGATGATCTGGCCGAGACCGCCGCCGCCCGCCAGCGCCGCGAGCGGGATGGTGGCGACCACCTGCACGATGGTGGTCCGCAGCCCCGCCGCGATGAGTCCGGTGGCGAGCGGTAGCTCGACCTGGACCAGGACACGGGTGCCGGACATGCCCATTCCCCGGCCGGCGTCACGTGCGGCCGGGTCCGCCCCGCGCACGCCCTCGTACGAGTTGGTGAGGAGCACCGGCACGGCGAAGATCGCCGCCGCGATCACGGTGGCCGTGTTCCCGAACAGGCCGCCCGCGGCGAGCAGCAGGATGATGCCGAGGGTCGGCATGGCCCGGGTGGCGTTGCCGAGCGCCACCATGGCGCCCGCGCCGCGGCCCGTGTGTCCCAGCCAGGCCCCGAGCGGGATCGCGAACGCGGCCGCGAGCGCGACGGCGATCGCGGTCATGACCAGGTGCTCGATGCCCAGGTCGATGATTCCGCCGCTCCGGGTCCAGGTCAGGGGGTCGTTGAGCCACAGGACGGCTTCCTCGACGACGCTCACGCGTGACTTCTTTCGCGCCAGGGGGTGAGGGCGCGCCCGCCCGCCCAGAGGGCGATGTCGAGCACGAGGGCGAGGAGCACGCAGGCGAGCGTGGCCGTCATGATCTCCGCGCGGTAGAAGTTGTTGCGGAAGCCCTGGAACATGAGCTGCCCGAGCCCGCCGTAGCCGACGACGACGCCGACGGTGACGAGGGCGACCGTGGACACGGTGGCCAGGCGCAGGCCGGCGACGACGGAGGGCAGGGCGTTGGGCAGGGCCACGTGGACGAGCACGCGTACGGGCCCGTAGCCGAGCCCCCGGGCGGCGTCCAGCACGGCCGGGTCGACGCCGTCGATGCCTGCCACGGTGTTGCGCAGGATGACGAGCAGCGCGTAGATCACCAGGCCGATGAACACCGGCGTGCGCCCGATGCCGAGCAGTGGCGCCAGGATGGCGAACAGCGCGAGGCTCGGCACGGTGTAGAGCACCGCGGCGGTGCCGATCACGACTCCGGACAGCCGGCGGACCCGGGAGACGAGGATGCCGAGCGGGACGGCGATGGCCGCGGCGACCGCTACCGCCTGCACCGTGAGCGCGGCGTGCTGGACGGTGTGCTCCCAGAGCGTCTCCGCGTTCTGGACCACGTAGGTCCAGGAGAACCAGGGGTTGGCGGCCATGACGAGGACGGTATCGCGAGTGGCCGACATCGACGAGAGATGCGGGCGGAGCCGTGCCTAGTCGGTGACGGCGGTCTCCAGGACGTCGGCGAGAGCGCGCAGGTGCCCGGCGACCTCGCGCCCGAGCGGGGTGAGCTCGTACTCGACGCGGGCGGGGATGACGTCGATCACGTCGCGGATGATGAGGCCGTCGCTCTCCAGCGTGCGCAGGTTCTGCGACAGCATCTTCTCGCTGACGCCGTCGACGCGTCGCCGCAGGGCGTTGAAGCGCGTGCGGCCGTCGAGGAGGGCGAGGAGGGCGAGCGAGGCCCATTTCGAGGTGACGTCGTCGAAGACCGCGCGTGAGGCGCAGTCTCGTGCGAACACGTCGGCCACGAGCGCGGTGCTGGGTTCGGTGGCCTGGTCTCGCTGCGCCATCGGCCTCCCCTTCTGTCGGTTCCCTGCCGAGCTGCCGCCCATCCTACAGTGCCAACATGTTGTATGGTACTTTCGATTCGAAAGTACAACCGACAGGGAGTCGAACATGTCACAGGTCTACGCGGTCACGGGGGTCTCGGGTCACCTCGGGCGGCTGGTCGTCTCGGAGCTGCTCGACCGAGGGGTGGGCGCGGACCAGGTCGTCGCGATCGCACGCGCGCCGGGCAAGGTCGACGACCTCGCCGAGCGCGGGGTACAGGTGCGTGAGGGGGACTACGACCGTCCCGAGACCCTGCGCGCCGCCCTGGCGGGAGTCGACCGGCTCCTCCTGGTGTCGGGGTCGGAGATCGGCCGCCGCGTCCCGCAGCACACCGCCGTGATCGAGGCGGCGAAGGTGGCCGGGGTGGAGCGAATTCTCTACACGAGCGTCCTCCGGGCCGACAGCGTGGGCAACCCCGTGGCCCCCGAGCACGTGGAGACCGAGAAGGCCTTGCGCGCCGCCGGCGTTCCCCACACCGTCCTGCGGAACAGCTGGTACGTCGAGGTCTACACGGGCCAGGCGGAGCAGTACCTCCGGACGGGCCGGATCCTGGGCGCCACGGGTGGAGCCCTCGTCTCCGGCGCCTCGCGCGCGGACTACGCGGCCGCCGCGGCGTCGGCGCTCCTCGAGAACGCCGACGGGGACCGGGTCCACGAGCTCGGCGGGCCGGGCTTCTCCCTCGCCGACCTCGCCGCCGCGATCACGGACGCCACGGGCACCGAGGTCGTGTACGAGGACCTCACCCCCGAGGCGTACCGCGCGGCCCTCGCCGAGGCCGGGGTCGACGAGGCGACGACAGGATTCCTCGTCGCCCTCGACGGTTCGATCGCCGCGGGTGAGCTCACCACCGAGAGCGACGATCTCCGGCGCCTGCTCGGACGGGAGCCCGCGACGCTCACGGAGGTCGTCCGTTCGCAGTTGTCGTAAGAGGCCCGTGGTGCCGGTGCACCGAGCGCTGCCGCTGCCGCGAGAGGCTGCTCGCGAGGTGCCGGGTCAGTCCGCGGCCGGCCGGACGCGGCCCAGTAGATGGCGGAGCGCCGGTTCCAGCTCCGCGTGCCGGAACCGGTGGCCCCGGGACTCGAGGACGGCGGGGGAGACCCGCTGGCTCGCCTCCGCGAGTTCGCGCGCGCCCTCGGGGCCGAGCAGCAGGCGCGGTCCCAGGCCGGGCACCGGCAGCACGGCCGGCCGGCGCAGGACCCGGGCGAGCGTCGCGGCGTAGGCGCCGTTCCGCACCGGTTCCGGCGCGACGGCGTTCACCGGGCCGGCCAGCGCGGAGTCGTAGAGGGCACGGTGATAGACGTCCACGAGGTCGTCGATGCCGATCCACGACTGCCACATCCGACCGTCGCCGATCCGGCCGCCCAGGCCCGCCGTGAACAGCGGACGGAGCAGGCGGAGCGTGCCACCCCGCGGGGACTGCACCAGTCCGGTGCGCACGTTGACCACCCGCACCCCCGCCGCGGCGGCCGGGACGGTGGCCTGTTCCCAGTCGGCCACCACGTCGGCGAGGAAGCCGTCGCCGCCTGTGCTCGACTCGTCGAGCACCTCGTCGCCGCGGTCCGCGCCGTAGTAGCCGATGGCGGACGCGCACACGAAGACCCTGGGGCCGTCCGGGGTGCGGCCGGCGAGCCGCGC
Source organism: Myceligenerans xiligouense (assembly GCF_003814695.1). Classification (GTDB taxonomy): domain Bacteria; phylum Actinomycetota; class Actinomycetes; order Actinomycetales; family Cellulomonadaceae; genus Myceligenerans; species Myceligenerans xiligouense. Next base: position 3,447,897 of record NZ_RKQZ01000001.1, on the reverse strand, counting down.
GAGCGCCCGGGTGGGCCCGATCCGCGAGTCCCGGACGGCGGCGCGGTGTTCCGGGGTGAACCGGCCCCCGATGGAGGCGCCGGCGAGGTGGATCACCGCGTCCACGCCCCGCAGCAGGTCTTCCGCGGGGGCATCGGGGTTCCAGCGGCGCTCGCCCGGGCCGCGGGGTGTTCCCCGCACCAGCCGGACGACCTCGTGTCCCGCGGTGGTCAGGAACGGCGTGAGCGCACTGCCGATCAGACCGCTGCTGCCCGTCATGGCGATGACCAGCGGCCGGTCCCCGTGCTCCCGGGCCGTGGCCTGCGCCGCCAGGTCCAGGCGCAGCTGCCGGTGCCGATAGGCGAACATGCTCCGGAGCAGGGCGCGAGGCGCCGTGGTCTCGACGGTGTCGGTGATCCGGGTGCGGCCGTCCTCGTCGTCGAAGGCGTGGGTGTGCCGCCAGGGCACCACCCAGCGCAGTGGTGCCGAGACCAGATCGTCCACGAACTGGCGCGGCGGGTGGTACCCGGAGTGCCGGGCCACCCACCGCAGGCCCAGCGGCAGCCCCAGCACGGCCTCGCCGTCGGCCAGCGACCGCGCCTCCCGCAGGACGCGCACGGGCGCCCACGGCGGCGTGAGACGGACGACCGCGCCGGGGCGCTCGTGCCAGGCGAACACCTCGGACCGTGGCTGCTCGACGACTCCCGACCACGTCAGGGTCTTGATGGCGGTCATGACATCCCTCCGTTCCGCATGACGTACCAGATGAGGACCATCGTCAGCGCGGTGCCGCAGGCATAGTTGATCCACAGGAAGTGGCGCCAGCCCCGGTTCGCCCGCGCCGAGTCCGCGTCTCTCAGGCGGGCGTGCGGCAGGGCGGCGGCGAGGTAGGGCAGCGCCAGCAGGGCGGTGAGCGGACCGGGCCAGGTGGTGGTCAGCGCCAGGAGCCCGGCCGCGGTCCAGGCGGCCAGGGCGAACCGCACCGTGCGGGCGGCGCCGAGCACCGTGGCGATCGAGGAGATGCCGCCCGCGCGGTCGGGCACGATGTCCTGGACGGCGCCGAACGCGTGGCTGGCCATACCCCACAGGAGGAAAGCTCCCAGCGCCGCGAGGGTGCCCGGGTCGAATTCCGCGCGGGCCAGCGTCAGGCCGTAGACCGCGGGGCTCACGAAGTGAATGCTCGACGTCAGGGAGTCGAGGAACGGGATCTCCTTGAACCGGAAGGGCGGTGCGGAATAGGCGACCAGCGCGAAGAGGCTCACGGCGAGCGCCACCCACGACGCCGGGGGCCCGAGCGCCACCAGCATCACCAGGAACGGGGCGCAGGTGAGGACCGAGGCGACGAGGACGGCGCGATGCCGGCGTGGTGCCAGCAGCGCTCCCTCGACGCCGCCCTTGCGCGGGTTGCTGAGGTCGGAGGCGTAGTCGAACACGTCGTTGACGCCGTACAGCGCCAGGTTGTAAGGGATGAGGAAGAACAGCGTCCCGACCACCAGCGCCACGTCGACCTCGCGCGTCGCGAGCAGGTAGGCGGCGGCGAACGGGTAGGCGGTGTTGATCCAGCTCAGAGGGCGGGACGCGCGGACGAGGTCAGCGATCATCGTCGCCTCCCAGCAGCGACCAGAGCGCCGGCAGGAGGATGACGGCGGCCACCGGGTACGCGAAGTCCTCCACGGGTGCGAGCCCGACCCGCAGCCCCGAGATCTGCGCGTCGGAGTAGGCGAACAGGCCCGCGGCGATCATCAGGTTGTCGAACACGGCGGTCAGGACCAGGAGCGCGACGGCGGCGAGGGCGGCGGGCCGCCAGGGTGTCCGGCGGCCCGTGGCCCAGCTCACCACGGCCGACACTCCCGTCGCCACGCCCAGGAAGAGGACGGAGAGCACGAGGTAGGTCATCCCGCGAGGTCCTCCCGCCGTGCCTCGGTCCGTGCCTCCACCTGCTGGAGCAGCCGGCCCGCCCCCAGGACGAGGACCATCGTGAGCTCGCACAGGAACAGGAGGAACACGAGTTCCTCCAGCGGTAGCTCCGGGGCCAGCATGGCGCCGGTCATGTACGGGGCGTCGCCGTGGAGGAACACGCCGAACGCGATGCCCGCCAGGTCCCAGGCGAGGAAGAACGCGGTGCCCAGCAGGAGCACGGCGACCGCTCGCGCCGGGGCGCGCCAGCAGAACAGACGGAACCTCGCGTCGACGAGCAGCACGAAGCCCGCGCTGACCAGCAGGACGGCCAGGTAGGCGACGCTCATGGCACCTCCGCCTCCGCGGTGCGTTCTTCCGGGGCCGGCCGGGGCTTTCGCTCCGGCTCGGGCAGGGGCCCCGCGCTCACGTCGCCGCGCAGGCGCTTGAGCGCCAGCTCCGCGCTGATGAGACACATGGGTAGCCCGATTCCCGGGATGGTCGTCGCGCCCGCGTACACCAGGCCGGACACGCGCGCCGAGGCGTTCGAGCCGCGCAGGAGCGCGCTCTGCCGCAGCGTGTGCGCGGGGCCGAGGGCGCCGCCGCGGAAGGCGCCGAAGTCGCGCTCGAAGTCGGCGGGGCCGATGGTACGGCGCACGACCACTCGTTCCGCGAGGTCCGGTGTGCCCGTCCACTCGGCGATCTGGGCGATCGCGTCGTCGACGGTGCGCTCCACCTGTGTGTCGCCCGCACCGTCCGTCCCGCCGGCTCCGATGGTGGTGTCGGCGGGCACCGGGATCAGCACGAACAGGTTCTCGTGGCCGGGTGGCGCCACGTCGTCGGTGGCGCTCGGTCGGCAGACGTAGAGGGACGCGGGGTTCGGGACGGTGCGTCGCGCGCCGAAGATCGCGTCGAACCCGCCGTCCCAGTCGTCGGCGAACAGCAGCGAGTGGTGTGCCAGGGCGGGCAGTTCGCCGCGCACGCCGAGCAGGGCCAGGACCGCGCCGGGGCCGGGATCCCGGCGCCGCCACCAGCGGGCGGACCGGCTGCGGTGCTCGGCGTCGAGCAGGCGCCGCTCGGTCACGTGCAGGTCGGCCGTCGAGACCACGACGTCGGCCGCCACGTGCCGGGTGCGTCCCGCGTGGGTCACCTCGACACCCGTGGCGGCGCCGTCGGTCACCACGATCCGCTCCACGCGGTGGTCCGTGAGCAGGTCCGCGCCGGCACGGCGGGCGAGCCGCGCCATCGTCTCGACGACGGCGCCGAACCCGCCGCGCGGGTACAGCACACCCTGCGTCACGTCCAGGTGGCTCATCAGGTGGTACATGCTGGGTGCCGAACCCGGCGACGTGCCGAGGAAGACCGCGGGGTAGCCGAGGATCCGCCGGACCCGGTCGTCGGTCGTGTGCCGGGCGGCGAACCGGTCCAGCGGCTCGGTGAGCAGCCGCAGGAGGCGGGGGAGGCCGCGGACCACCTCCCGGTTCAGCATCGGCCGGAGCGAGGCGAAGGTCGAGTACAGGAAATGGCGGGTGGCCAGGCCATAGGTGGTGGCCGCGGAGTCGAGGTAGGCGGCCAGCCGCTCGGCCGACGCCCGGTCGAGCCCGAGGAGCGCGTCACGCGCGCCGGTGGCGGGCAGGTCGAAGGGTTCGCCGGTGCCCTCGAAGTAGACCCGGTAGGAGGGATCGAGCCGCACGAGGTCCAGCTCGTCGTCGGCCGTGGTGCCGAGCATGCGGAAGAAGTGCTCGAACACCTCGGGCATGAGGTACCAGGACGGGCCGGTGTCGAACCGGAAGCCCTCCCGCTGCCAGGTGCCCGCGCGGCCACCGAGCTCGTCGCGTGCCTCGTAGAGCGTGACCTCGGCGCCTTCCTGGGCGAGCAGGGCCGCCGTCGCCAGGCCGGACATGCCCCCGCCGATCACCGCAACCCGCCGTCCGCGCACCGTGCCGTGGTTCGCGCCGTGGTTCATGCCGCCCATCGCCTGCCCGTCTGGGTACCCGCGAGCACCGTCGCCACGATGCGGGCCTTGACCGCTGCCGGCACGGAGACGCGTCGCGTGCGCAGCGTCGCCGCCGGAGTGCGTCGCAGCCGTTCGTTGAGTTCGGCGAACAGGGCGGCGGCCAGAGCGGTCGCCCGGCGCGGGCCCGGGGGCAGCAGGGGGACGACGGCGCGAGCCGCCGCGAGGTCGGCGTCGATGTCCGCGACGATCTGCGTCTTGCGCGCCTCGTCGAAGGGCTCCGGGCCGGTTCCGGGGAAGTAGGCCCGGCCCAGGCGGTCCTCGTCGTCGCCCAGGTCGCGCAGGAAGTTGATCTTCTGGAACGCCGCGCCCAGCCGGCGCGCGCCTTCCTCCAGTCGCCTGCGGACACCGTCGGGGACCGGATGGCCGTGCAGGAACGCGCGCAGGCACATCAGGCCGACGACCTCGGCGGACCCGTGCACGTAGGTGCGGTACTCGTCGTCGCTGAGCGAGACCACCGGGTCGAGGTCCCGGCGCATGGACGCGAAGAACGGGCCGACGAGGGTCTCGTCGATACCGATGGTCCGAGCCGTGGTGGCGAAGGCGTGCACCACGACGTTGGCGCTGAACCCGCCGTGCAGGGCCGCCAGCGTCTCGGCCTCCAGCGTGTCGAGCGTGTGGCGGCACTCCGCGTGCGCGAGCCCGGCCTCGTGCGCCGGGCCGTCGACGATCTCGTCGGCCACCCGCACCAGGGCGTAGATGTCCTGGATCATGCCGCGCACGGTCGGTGGCAGCAGGCGCGTCGCCAGGCTGAACGACGTCGAGTACGCGGTGATGACCTGGGCCGCCGCCGTGTGGGCGGTGGCCGAGTAGAGCGCGAGGGAGGACGACGGGTTCATGCGGCACGCTCCGCGAGCCTGGTGGCGAGGCCGACCAGCTCGTGCCGGAGGCCGTTGGGCAGTGTGGTCCGGTCGATCGTCGCGACCGCTTCCTGCCGTTGGGTCTCGATGAGCTCCGTCATCGCAGCGTACGCGCCGGCGGCTGTCAGCGCCGCCCGAAGCCGTCCTGCGCCCGCCTCGTCGAGTTCCGGGTCTCCCCACAGGTGGCGGACCGCCGTCCACTCCGGGTGCCCCTCGGCGAACGCGACGAGCAGGGTCCGCTTGCCCTGGCGCAGGTCGCTGATGGTGCTCTTGCCGGTCCTGGAGTCGCCGAACACTCCGAGCAGGTCGTCGCGCAGCTGGTAGAGCACCCCCAGGGCGAGACCCACCTGCTCCAGCTCGGCCGCCGCTCGCTCGCCGGCCTCGGCCAGGACGGCGCCCGCGCACAGCGGGGCCGCGAACGAGTACCCGGCCGTCTTGTTCGCCATCATCCGCAGGACGCTCTCGGACGTCGCCGGCGCGGTGCCGAGGCCGAACGCCACGTCGTCGTGCTCCCCCGCGGCGGCGCGGAAGAGGTGCTCGTCGATGAGCTCGGTCAGCTCGCCGCGGATCACCGGCCGCACCCTGGCGACGAGCGCGTAGGTGGCGCTGAGCAGCAGATCGCCACCGAGGATGCCGGACGCGTCGCCCCAGGAGCTCGCGGCCTCCGGGGTCAGCCCCGCGTCCGCGGCGTCGGCCGCGAACTCTGCCGGGAGGTTGCGCTGACCGCGGCGGCTCACGTCCCTGTCGATCACGTCGTCGTGCAGCAGGAGCGCGGTGTGAAGCAGTTCGAAGGCCGCCCCGGCCACGGCGGCGTCCTCGGGGTGGGGCGCGCCGAACGCCCGGTGCGTGTCGAGCAGGAGTCGCGGTCGCAGGCGCTTGCCTCCGACGCTCGACCGCGCCAGGCGCCGCCACAGCAGCGCGTAGTGCGCGGCGAGCGGGTCCGCCCGCCTGATCCGGCTCTCGAAGAAATCGGCCAGCACGACGTCGACGGCGTCCCGGGTGAGGATCTCGGTCATCGGGGTGCCGCCTCGTCCTGCAGGGCGCCGGCGCCGGTGCCGGCGTAGAGGCGCATCTCCCGCGCCTGCTCCACGAACCAGGGGGAGAACGCCCAGGGTGTCGCACGCAGCGCCACGCCGAGCGCCTCCGGTGCCGACCACCTGGCCTCCGCCACCTCGTCCGGGTTCGGACGCGGCTCGTCGTCGGTGATCGCCTCGTAGACAGGGCACAGCTCGTTCTCCACGACGCCCGCGGCGTCGACCGCGCGGTACCGGAACCGGGGGAGCACCAGGCGGACCTCGCGGATCCGCAGGCCGAGCTCGTCCTCGGCACGACGTACCACCGCGTCCGCCACCGGCTCGTCCGGCTGCGGGTGCCCGCAGAACGAGTTGGTCCACACGCCGGGCCACGTGAGTTTGCCCAGGGAACGGCGGGTGACCAGTACCTGGCCCGCGGGATCGAGCACGTGACACGAGAACGCCAGATGCAGGGGCGTCCGGGCGGAGTGCACGGTCTCCTTGAGTTCCGTTCCTGTCGGAGTCCCGTCCTCGTCCACCAGGACCACCTTCTCCGTCACCATGGTTCTCCGTCCCAGATAGCTAGCCTGGCTATATTTAAGCACAGGAAGCAAGTGCGATGGCTAGTAGAATTCTTGTGTGATCCGCACACCCCGGGTAGGAGACACCGACGGGCCGTCGATGCTCGACCCCCGCGTGATGGATCCCGACCAGGAGATCGTCCGGCGGGCCGGCCTCGACGACAGCGAGGTCGACGCGGTGGTCCGCGTCCTGGAGGGGCTCCATCGCTGGCGGGAGACCGAACGGCGGATGAGTGAGGCCTCGAGTAGCTACATGAAGCTCGGCGAGACCGACATGCGTGCCCTGCGCTTCATCATCGCCACTCAGAACCACGGGCGCATCGCGACACCGGGTGCGGTGGCCGCGCACCTGGGAATCTCCTCGGCCTCGACCACGAAGATGCTCGACCGGCTGGCCGCGGGCGGCCACGTCCGCCGGCTCGCCCATCCCACCGACCGGCGCAGCGTCGCGATCGAGGTGACCGAGGAGACCCGGCGTACCGCCCGGGAGTCGGTGGGCCGGGCGCACGCCCGGAGATTCGACGTCGCGGCCCGGCTGGAACCCCGGGAGCGGGTGATCGTCGCGCGCTTCCTGGAGGACCTCGCGAACACGGAACTCGCCGGCGCGGGACTCGCGGACGCGGAACTCACGCACGGTGAGGTCGCGGACGGCGAGGTCGCGGGTGCCGAACGTGCGGACGGCGGCTCGTAGGGAGCGGCGGCTCGTAGCGGGTGATCGCGCCGGCGAGGCGCCGGGTACGGCAAAGCGGCAGGCCATTCTCGGAAAATCCGGGATGACCTGCCGCTTTACTGGGGTGAGTAACGGGACTTGAACCCGCGACCCTCGCGACCACAACGCGATGCTCTACCAGCTGAGCTATACCCACCATGCCCGCCGGTCAGTACCGGCGGCCGTCGAAAAGCATACATGAGGTCGGGCTCCGAACCCGAACTCAATTCGTGCTCGGCACCTGCTTCGTGACCGACGTCTCCTTCACCCGGGTCGCCGCCGCGCGGGACGTCTCCGAGTCGGGGCCGGGCTGCGCCGGGAACAGGGTCTCGCGGTAGTAGCGGAGCTCGTCGATGGACTCCAGGATGTCCGCGAGCGCGCGGTGGCCGCCGTCCTTGTCGGGGCTGGCGAAGTAGACGCGCGGGTACCAGCGCCGCGCCAGCTCCTTGACGGAGGAGACGTCGATGATCCGGTAGTGCAGATGGTTCGCGAGTTGCGGCATGTGGGCGTCGAGGAACATCTTGTCGGTGCCCACGGAGTTGCCGGCGAGCGGGGCCTTGCCCTTGGCCGGCACCCAGTCGCGGATGTACTCCAGGACCCGGGACTCGGCCTCGGCGAGGGAGAGGCCGCCGGACAGGGCGTCGAGCAGACCGGACCTGGTGTGCATGGCACGCACGAAGTCGCCCATCTGGGCGAGCGCTTCGGCGGGGGGCTTCACGAGGACGTCGATCCCGTCGCCCAGGGGTTTCAGCTCGGAGTCGGTGACGACGGCGGCGACCTCCACGAGCGCGTCGGTGCGGACGTCGAGCCCGGTCATCTCGCAGTCGATCCAGACGATCCGGTCGGCGGGGCTGGTGCTCACGGCGCCCAGCCTACGACGTGTCGTCAGGCAGGGGTGTGCACGTGCCGCGCCGCGGGGGTCGCGACGCCGTCCGCCGCGCTCGTCCCGGTCCCGGGAACACGAAGAACAGCGACACGCCGACAGGATCGAGATCTGTCGGCGTGTCGCTGTGACGAGGTGACCGCGAGCATGTGGGGCTCACGGATCGGCCGGGTCAACGGGCCGAGGTCTGACGGCGGGGCCGGAAGATGCTCCGCGGCTTCCGCTGTGAACGCTCCTGGCGCTGACGGCGGTCGCGCCGGAGGCTCTCGGCGTGATCGAGCTGCTCCTGGTGGAGCGCCCGGATGAGGGAGTAGTCGATGGTGTGCACGTGAGTGCCCTTCGTGACGCCGGACTGCCGGGACGAACCCGGCGCGAGGTCTGGCCGGACCCCTCCACCGCCCGATCGTCGGGACCGGGCGGACGCCACCGCGGTGTTCCTGCACACTCTCAGGTTTCGGGCAGGTGACGCACGGCTTTTTCCTGCCGGCAGATTCGCTCTGCTGTTAGCGTCCAGCCATGTCCAGACCCGCCCCCGGGCAGCGTGCCGCCGACCCGGCCCGGGTGCCCGCCGCCCCCGGGCCCGCGTACCACCTGAGGACCCCGACGTTCCGCTGGCTCACGGCGGGCTGGGCGCTCACGAACTTCGCGGACTCGGCGCTAACGCTCATCCTGGCGATCTGGGTGGCCGACCTCACGGGGAACGCCGCCGCCGGCGGGCTGACGTTCGCGATGCTGGGGCTGCCGGCGCTCGCGTCGCCGTTCCTCGGTGTCCTCGCGGACCGGGTGTCGCGGCGGAAGCTGCTCGTGGTCGCGTACGCGTGCGGGGCGGCCTGCCTGATCCCGCTGTTCTGGGTGCACGACGCCGGGACCGCCTGGGTGGTCTACCCGGTCACGGTGCTGTACGCGCTGGTGGCGTACGTGACGGCCGCCGGGCAGTCCGGTCTCCTGAAGGACCTGCTGCCGGACGAGGCCCTCGGGCACGCGAACGCCCGGCTCGCGATGATCGACCAGGTCTTCCGGGTCGCCATGCCGTTCGCCGGGGCGGGAGCGTACGCGCTGGCCGGGCCGTACGTCCTCGTGGCGGCGACGATCGCGGCCTTCGTGGGCGCCGCCGTGGTGTTCGCCTGTCTGCGGTTCGCCGAGTCGGTGGTCCCGCCCGAGCGGCGGATCACGGTCCGTGAGGTGGCCGGCGGGTTCCGGCAGCTGTACGCCGGTGCTCCGCTGCGCCCGCTGACGAACGTCATGCTCGTCGCGTTCGCCTTCATCGGGCTGGTCAACGGCGTCGTGTTCGCGATCCTCGAGGACGTCGGCATCCCGAACGCGTGGCTGCCGCCGTTGCTGGTGCTGCAGGGAGTCGGTGGCCTCGCCGCGGGGGCGCTCACGCCCCGCCTCATGGCGCGGTGGGGCCGCGGGCGCGTGGTCGCGGTGGGCCTCCTGCTGGCGGGTGCGGGGCTCGCCCCCCTGCTGCTCGCGATGGTCCCCCTCGTGGTGGTGGCTCAGCTCGCGCTCGGGTTCGGGACGACGTCGGCCGTCGTCGCGTACGTCACCGAACGGCAGGTGGCGACGCCGGCGGGCCTGCAGGGCCGCACCGCGGCCGCCAGCCAGCTCCTGCTGAACTTTCCGCAGGTGCTGTTCACCGTGGCGGGCTCCGCGCTCCTGGCCGTGTGGGACTGGCGGGTGATCGTCGCGGTCAACGTGGGCGCCCTGCTGCTGGCAGGCCTCGCGGGGCTGCGGATCAGGAGGACGGCTCCGGCTCCGCCCCGGACGGCCCCGGCTCCACCCGAGCCAGCGCCACGGTGATGTTGTCGCGCCCGCCCGCCGCGTTCGCCCAGAGCACGAGCGCGGCCGCGGTCTCCGACGGGTCGGTGGTACCACCGGACAGCCGGTGCACGAGGTCGGCGACGTGCTCCGCCTCGGAGCAGTAGTTCCACAGGCCGTCCGAGCAGACCAGCACCCAGCCGGGGACCTCGGGAAGCATGGCGGCGCAGTGCGCGTCGTGGTCCGGGGCATTCCGCCCCAGCCAGCGCGTGATGGCGTGCGACTGCGGTGAGTGCTCGGCCTCCTCGCGCGAGAATCCCGCGGCCATCATCTCCTGGGCCCACGAGTCGTCGACGGACAGTTGTTCCGCGGCGCCGCCGTCGGGCAGCCAGTACACGCGCGAGTCGCCGAGCCAGCCCGCCACGACCAGTCCCGAGTCGACCACGGCGGCGGCGAAGGTGCAGGCCGGCGGGTCGATGGCGGGGCCGCTGTGCCGGCCCGAGCCTGCCGCCTCGCGGGCGATCTCGTCGCCGACGCGGACGACGGCGGCCCCGGCCTCCCGGGAGGCGTTCACCATCGCCTGGGTCCACTCCGCGACGCGCCGCTCGGTCTTCCCCCGCATGGGCAGGGAGCCCACGGGTTCGAAGGTGACCAGGGCGTCCCGCGCGACGCGTGCCGCCTCCAGCGAGGCGACGTCGGAGTGCGGCGCGCTCGACACGCCGTCGCACACCACGAGCGCCGCCGTACCGTTCACCGAGTCCGGTCCCTCCGCGGCCAGTGCCATCGCGTCCTCGTTGCGTGCGTGCCGGACACCGCGGTCGCAGACTCCGGCGACCCAGTCCGCCGGCTTCTCGGTGAAGTGGTCGCGCTCGGAGGCGGGCGCCGGGGGAGGCGTGACCGACGAGTCCGGGTCCGGGTCGACGACGGAGACGGCCGGGATCGGCTCCGTGGGCGGCGTGCCGGTCACGGCACCCTCCACCGGTTGTCCGCGCAGTTCGACGCCGCACTGCTCGCAGTACCGGGCGCCCGGCGCGGAGAGCTCTCCGCAGCGCGGGCAGCGTGACTTGGTGTTCTCGTCAGGAGTGCTCATCGCAGCGTCCAGCGTCGCACGGAGTTGGCCCTGTCGACGAGTGTGACACGTGCACGGCGGCTCTCGGTGAGCTGCGCGAGCCGGCGCAGGCCCGCTTCGAGCGCGTCGCGCATGCTGGGCTCGGTGGCCTCGGCGCCCGCCACGCGGAGGTCCGGCTCCGGCCCGTGCACCAGTACGTGGTCGAGCGCGCGCTGCAGGGCCTCGACCACCACCTGGGTGCGCATCCGGGCGGGCACCGGAGCGTCGTCGATCACCTCGGCGGCCTGCGCGAGGGCGGGCAGGCCGCGGCCGGACCCGATGAGCAGGCGGGCTCGGGCGAGGCGGGCGTCGCCGTACGAGCCCCGGGTGGGCACCACGAAGTCGAGCCCGTCGAGTGCGCCGTCGAGATCGTTCCGCGCGAGGCGCACCCGGGCCAGCCCGAACGCGGCCGCGCCCGTGTAGTTGGCGTCGGTGCGGGCGCAGACGGCGTACATCTCGTGAGCCACCCCCAGCTCGCCCGACTGCTCGCAGGCGCACGCGAGCGCCAGCTTCGGCGCGAGTTCGCCCGGGACCTGCCCGTACACGGCGTTGAACGACGCGGCGGCGGCCGCGGCGTCGCCCCCGGCGAGTCCGGCGAGGCCCTCCATCCAGGCGGCGCGCCAGTCCCAGGGGTCGAGGGCCAGGATCTGGCTCACGGTATCGTGCACCCGCGCCAGGTCGCCGATCTGCAGGGCGGCGCGCGCCTCGGCGAGCAGCACCTCGACGGTCCGCCGCGGGGCCAGTGCGAGCTGGTCCATGCGCGCGGCGGGGTCGGTGAGGTTCACGCCCGCGACCCAGGAAGTCATCGGGTCGGTGGGGTCGGCGGCGAGTGCGGGCAGCTCGTCCCAGCTCAGGGGGCCGCCCGAGCCGTCGGCGGGCGGGACGCCGAACAGGGGGGACGCGGCGGACGTCGTCGCCCCTCCGCTCCCGGTCCGCTCCAGCGCGACCACCTCCCGCAGCACCCCGAGGAGCTGCACGCGGGCCTCCTCGACGGTGAGGAAGCGGTCGTCCGGCGAGGGGTGGCACGCCTTGACGAGCCACCGGTGCAGCGAGTCGTGCCGGGCGAACAGAGGGGTCTCGTCCACGGGAGGGAGGGTGTGCTCGTGGACCCCGGTGCTGCCGGCGAAGTCGAGGACGAGCGTCGCGAGCGTGCGCCCGATCGTGTAGATGTCGGACGCGACGGACGGGCCCGCCTGCTGCACCTCGGCCGCCTGGTAGCCGCGTGTGCCGTAGACCGGCGTCGTCATGTCCGACATGCGGCGCACCCCGCCGAGGTCGATGAGCTTGACGGTGTCGCCCTGGACCACCACGTTGTCCGGCTTGAAGTCGCAGTAGAGCAGGCCGCGATCGTGGACGTAGGTGAACGCCGGCATGATCTCCAGGAGGTAGGCGATGGCGTGGTCCGGCGGAAAGGGCGTGCGCCGTTCCGCCCGGAGGTCCTTGAGCGAGCGCCCGCCCACGTACTCCATCACCGTGTAGCCGGCGCCGGCGTGCCGCGCGAAGTTGTAGATCTCGACGATGAGCGGGTGCTCGACCTCGGCGAGGAACTCGCGCTCGGCGACGGCGACGTCGTACGCCTCCGTGCTGTCGGCGTTCAGCAGCCCCTTGAGCACCACCCAGCGGTCGGCGACGTTGCGGTCCCGGGCCAGGTAGATCCAGCCGAGGCCGCCGTGCGCGATGCAGCCCACCACCTCGTACTGCCCGCCGACGAGTTCGCCGGGCGTCAGCGACGGCGCGAAGTCGAACGGGGTGCCGCACGCGGAGCAGAATCCCTTGGTCCGTCCCGGGGCGCCGTCCCGGGCCCGGCCGACCGGTTCGCCGCACGCGGAGCAGAACCGCCTCTCCTCGGCGAGCTGCGGGTTCTTCATCACCGACGCGAGCGGGTCCTGGATCTCGGGCGTGGGCACGATCGTCAGCCCGGCGCCGAGGCGTTTCTCGCGCAACCACTGCGACGACGTGCTGTGCAGGTGGGCGTCGCGCGACGTGGTGGCGATGGCCGAGCCGAGGGCGGTCGCGCTCAGCCGGGCCGAGCTGCTCGTGGCCGCGCCGTCGCCCACCCGGATCATGCGGCCCGTCCGTAGAGCGGCGTGGGTGGTGCGGGCGCGCCACCCAGGACGTCCGACAGCCAGCGGTCGTAGCTCTGCCGCCAGCCCCCGGTGGCGGCCCGCCGCTCCAGCACGGCGTTCACGAACCGCACGAGGTCCACCTGGTCCGCGGGAACGCCGATCCCGTAGGGCTCGTCGCTGACCGCCTCGCCCACCACCTTGGCGTACGGGTCCTGCGCGGCGAAGCCGGCCAGGACGGTGTCGTCGCCGGTGAGGGCGTCCACCCGGCCCTGCTGGAACAGGGCCAGGCACTGGGTGTGCGTCGCGGCGGCCACCGGTTCGACGTCCTCCCAGGTCCGCAGCAGGGCCAGCGACGTCGTCTCCTCCGAGGCGCACACGCGCTGCCCGTCGAGGCCCGCGATGCTTCTCACGTCGGACGAGGACGGCACCAGCAGTTTCTGCCCGGCATGGTAGTACTCGGCCGAGAACGCGACCTGTTCCCAGCGCTCGCACGTGATCGTGAAGGTGCGCACGACGATGTCGACCTCGTGGTCGATGAGCACCTGCTCCCGCTGCGCGGACGTGATGACCCGGAACCTCACGCGGCCCGGGTCGCCGAAGATCGCTTCCGCGACGGCGCGCGCCACGTCGATGTCGAAGCCCTCGATGCGGCCGGTGAACGGGTCGCGCGCGCTCATGCGCAGCGTGTCCGCCGAGATCCCGACCCGCAGGGCGCCGCGCTCGCGGATCCGCTCCATCGTGGACCCCTCCGGCACCACGCCGGGCTCGGCGTCGTGCGGCGCGTACGAGGCGGTCGCCGGGGTGCCGTCGGCGCACTCCTGCCGCTCGCGCGGCGATCCGCTCCTGTCCGACGGCGGTTCGTGGCCCGTCCGGCCGTCGGGACGGCTGTTCGCGCCGCCGTCCCTGGTCGTGATGTCGTCGAACCTGGTGGTCGCGGCGCGTGGCATCGCGCAGGCGGCGAGGGCCACGACGACGAGCCCGGACAACACCACGGCGACGAGGTGGCGCCGCCGGAGGCGCCGGTGGCCCGGACGCCCGCGCGGGGCGTTCACAGGTACTCCTTCTGCCGCGCCCAGATCCCGGTGGCGGTCATGCCCGCGGCGAGCAGGCCCGCCACCAGGGCGATCCAGCCGGTGGCGAAGGACACCGCGGAGGCCCTGGTGAGCTGCGTCGCGGCGCGCTCCCCGGTGACGGTGACGTCCGTGGCCGCCCGGGCCGCGAACTCCTCGAACGCCGCCAGGGGCGAGCCGTCGCCGGTGGCGATCGCCGCGGACACCGCCTCGCCCCAGCGGCCGGAGTCGTCCAGCGCGCGGATCTCCGCGTGGCCCTCCAGCCAGGTGCGCAGGAGATCACCGGTGGGCCGCTCGGTGCCGGCGGCGTCGTCGGACGCGGCCAGCAGCGCGGCGGCGCGCGTCGTGGAGTCCTGGAAACGGGCCTCGTGCTCGCCTCCGGACCCCCGTTTGATGAGGGTGAGCGATTCCTGCGACTTCGCGTCCGTGGCCTCGGCGAGCGCGGCGGAGCTGGCGACGGTGGCGGCGTAGGGGCCGTCGGCGACCTTGTGCGCGACGACGTTGCCGCCCACCACGCCGATGGCCACGGCCACGGCGCCGACCAGGGCGATGGCCGTGGCGACCACCATCCACGGGCTGATCATGCGATGGGTGCGCCGGGCGAGCCACCACTGCACGACTCCGAGCACCACGAGCGAACCCACCACCACCAGGAGCGGGGACTGCCGCATCGAGACCGCGGCCAGGTGCCCGTCCATGCGGGCGGTGATGCGGTGCGCGACGTCGTCGAGCACGGGCAGGGCCTCGTCGCGCAGGGTCGCCGACGCGAGATCGAGGTAGCCGGTGCCGACCGGGAGCCCCTGCCGGTTGTTGGCGCGGGCCGACTCGACGAGGCCGGCGTAGCGCTGGAGGGCGTCGGACACGACGGCCAGCTCGTCGGAGCGTTCCGGGGCGCGAGCCGCGAGCGGGGGCACGGCGCGCGCGGCGGTGGCGAGGTTCTCCGAGTAGCGCTCCCGCATGGCGGTGGGTTCGAGACCCCCGACCAGGAAGGCGTTCGTGGCCGCCGCGTCGGCGGAGACGAGGTGGTTGCGCAGTTCCTGCGTGGCCACGAGGTCGACGGCGTCGGCGTGGGCGATGTCGAGGTCCGCCGACTGGCCGGTGCCCGCGAGGAACCCGGCGATCCCGAGTGCGACGCAGGCGAGCACGCAGGCGATCTGGGCGAGGCCGAGGCGGCCGGGAGTGCCGGACACCGCGTTCGCGGCCCGCCGCGCGAGACCGTGCGGGAGGGTGCTCGAGCCGGGC
The DNA here is from genome assembly GCF_003814695.1 of Myceligenerans xiligouense. Classification (GTDB taxonomy): domain Bacteria; phylum Actinomycetota; class Actinomycetes; order Actinomycetales; family Cellulomonadaceae; genus Myceligenerans; species Myceligenerans xiligouense. The sequence continues at coordinate 3,432,718 of NZ_RKQZ01000001.1, read as the reverse complement.
CGGTGCGGTGCGGCCACGGTCATCGGCGGTACCTCCGGAGACACTGAGGGGAATTCCCGCGCCGCCACCGGCGCTTCTCGCTGTGCTGAGTCACGGTAAAGGCGAAGTCCGATCCTTGCGACTCATATGTGAGGAACAGTATGGCTGTACGAGAGCGGGCGACGTGACGCGAGACGGAGTGATGCCGGGGTGGGCCGGGCAGACCCTGGCTGCATGAGTCCCGGCTGGGGGCGGCACGGAATGGGTGCGGGAGGCGACGGGGTCAGCGCGGTCGGGTCAGGCCGAGTTCGTATCCAGGAATGATGGCGTGCACTCAGATGGACCCCGGCTGAGTTCGTCGAACCGCTTGGGACAGATCGCGGAAGCTGGCGGCATCCAGTGTGCCGACGCGCTGTCCGTTCTTGCTCGGCGTGACTCTGAGCGTGACCGACGCGCGGTGCGCGTCGGGGCGGACGTAGTAACACTCGTCGGTCTCCGGGCAGTAGATGCAGAGAACATCGATGGTGCTCTTGTCCGTCGGCTTCGTATGGGTGCCAGAACGGTCGTTCCACACCGACCGGAAGTGGACGGTGACGGCACCCGTACGAGTAGAGCGATACTTGACCTGGAGCCGATGGAATTTCCCTTCCGCGTATGCGACCAGATCGAAGGGGGCGTGCTCTGTTGCGGGGAACAGCACGACGAACCCCTTCCCGACCAAGTCTGCATGGGCCTTGGCCACGCCGAGATCGCCTTTGTCCTTCGTGTGGTGCAGCGCCATGGAGGTCAACACTAGTGGATGGCGTCCATTGGCCGTCATGCTCCCCTCGAACGCAAATGTGCTATAGGTGCCCCCGGCAGGATTCGAACCCGCGACCTCGTCATTAGAAGTGACATGCTCTATCCAGCTGAGCTACGGAGGCGTGCGCCCGCGCCGGGCGCGGGCCCATCGTATCGATCCTGGCCGCGGAGTTGGACCAGGAATGTGGACCAGTATCGTGGACGTAGTCCTTGGACGCCTGCCCGGCGTCCCCGGTTGGCAAGGGGCAGGTGGAGATATCAGGATGAACCCGTGACTCTCGGAACGCGCTCCGCCGCGCTCGGCCGCCGGGGCGGCGTCGACCCCGACGTCGCCGAGCAACTCGGCTTCACGGTGCACGACGTCGTCCAGGACCTCCGCGGCGACGTCTCCGCCGTGCGTCTCCCGCTCCCGATCGAGGGGGCCGACGACGCGGAAGCCTCCCGCGCGCGGTTGCTCGCGCAGCTCGACGAGCATCTCCTGCCACGGCTCGCGGAACTGTCCAGCCCGGCGCTGGTGGTCCTCGCGGGCTCGACCGGTGCCGGCAAGTCGACCATCTTCAACAGCCTGCTGCGCGGCGACATCTCCGACGCGGGCGTGCTGCGGCCCACCACCCGGGAACCCGTCGTGGGCGTGCACCCGCGGGACCGGGCGACCCTCAAGGCAGGTCCGGTCAGCGAGCTCGCGCGGGTGGTCGAGCACGAGGGCGTGCCGCGCGGTACCGCCCTGCTGGACGCGCCCGACCTGGACTCGTTCGTCTCACAGAACCGCAGCACGGCGGGCAAGCTTCTCGAAGGGGCCGACCTGTGGCTGTTCGTCACCACGGCGGCCCGGTACGGGGACGCCCTGCCCTGGGAGGCCCTCGACCGCGCACGGGAGCGCGGCGCGAGCGTCGCCATCGTGCTCAACCGGGTCGGTGAGGACGATCTCGTCACCATCCGCGGGGACCTGAACGCGCGGATGCGGGAGCGCGGCATGACGGACGCGCCGCTGTTCGTGATCCCGGACGTCGGCCCCCACGAAGGGCTGCTCGACTCCCGGCTGGTGGCGGGGATCGGGCGCTGGCTGGCGATGATGGCCGGGCCGGAGCGTTCCCGCACCGTCGTGGTACGCACCCTCAAGGGCGCGCTGAAGGCGCTGCCGGACTGGGTCGACGGCCTGGTGGAGGCCGTCGAGGCGCAGGGCGCCGCGGCGCGGGAGCTGCGCCGCGTGATCGACATCGTCGTTCCCGACGCCGAGTCCGTGGCCCAGGCCGCGATCAGCGCCGGGACGGCCGGCGGGTCGCAGGTCACCGCGCGGTTCGCGGAACTGGTCGCCAGCAGGCGCATCGACCGCGTGACCGTACGGGACGGCGTCGTGCGCGCCCCGAAGCGCGCCGGCCGCGCCCGGTCCGAGGCGCTCGCCCCGCTCCGCGAGGAGGCGAGGAAGGCGGCGGAGCGCTCCCTCGCGGCCGCCGGCGCCCGCACCGAGGAGCGGCTGCGCGCCGAGCTCGCGGGGCCGGGAGCCCCGGCGGCCGGCGCGGCGGTGGCGCCGTCGGGCAGGGAACGCGGGCAGGCCCGCGAGGTGTGGGCGGCCGAGCAGGCCGCCGCCTGGGTCGCGGAGGGGGACCGCCTCGTGGCGGGACTCGGCGACGGTGAGAATGGCCAGGACCCGGACGCTCCTGTTCCCCCGGACGAGGCGGTGCCGGGTGCCCGGCGCGCCTTCGGCGACGCCGGGCTGGCGACCCTGCTGCTGGCCGCGGCGCTCGGGAGCGAGGACGCGGCACGCCTCCTGGGCAAGGTGCTGGGCGACACGGTCGAGGATCTCGTGCGCCCGCTGCGCTCCGACCTCGTGGACCGGACCGCGCTAGCGGTTGCGGCGGAGGCCCGATCTGTCCAGAGTGCCCTTGAGATCCCCGCCCTCGCCGACGACGCGGCAGCCACGCTGCGTGTTCGGCTCGCCGAGCTCAGGAGGCTGACATGACGAGCGCCTCGACGCGGCCACCCGGCCGTGCCGGAGACGATGCCGCGCTGCGCGTACGGACCGAAGACCTCGGCCGCGCCCTGCAGGTGGCGGGTTCCCGCCTTGACGACGCCGTCTTCGGCCGCGTCGCGAGCGCTGTGGCCGGCGTCCGGGAGCGCATCGCCCTCGGCGTCGACCACACCGTCGTCGCGCTGGCCGGGGGCACCGGATCGGGCAAGTCGAGCCTGTTCAACAGGATCTCGCGGCTCTCGTTCGCCGAGGTGGGCGTCAAGCGCCCCACCACGGCCAAGGTCTCCGCCTGCTCCTGGTCCGACGACGCCGCGGCGCTGCTGGACTGGCTCGGTGTCGAGCGCGAGCGGCGCATCACCCGCGCCGGGGAGCTCGACGGGGCCGACGAGGACGGTTTCGGCGGCCTGGTCCTGCTGGACCTGCCCGACCACGACTCCGTCGCCCCGGGCCACCGCGAGATCGTGGACCGGGTGCTGCCCCTGGTCGACCTGCTCGTCTGGGTGGTGGACCCGCAGAAGTACGCCGACGACGCGCTGCACTCCGGCTACCTGCGTGGCGCGGGCGAACGGCCCGGGTCGATGGTCGTCGCGCTCAACCAGATGGACACCGTCCCCGCGGGCCAGCAGGACAACCTCGCGCGGGACGTCTCCCGCCTGCTGCGCGACGACGGGGTCGGCGAGGTGCCGGTGGTCCCGGTGTCGGCGAGGACCGGGTACGGCGTGCCGGAGCTGCGGGATCTGCTCGAGCAGGCGGTCCGGCGGCGGTCGGTGGCCGCCGGCCGCGCCGCCGCCGAACTGGACGCCGCGGCGGCGGCCCTGCTGGAGGAGACGCCTGCCGAGGTGCCGTGGCACACGTCCGCCGTGCTCGCCGCGGAGACCGAGGCGCTGGGAGAGGCCGTGGGGCTCGCGCCGGTCGCGGCGCAGGTGGCTGCCTCCGTGCAGAACGGGTACGGGCGGCCCGAGTTCCCCGCACCCGATCCCGACGCCGTCGCGTTGTCCCGCGCCCGCTGGCTCACCGGCGCGGGAGAGAATCTCCGGCCCGGCTGGCAGCGGTCCCTCGCGGAGTCGGTGGCCTCCTCGGAGCACGTGGGCGCGTCCCTGGCGACGGCGCTGCGCGGTGTCACCCTGGACGTGCGCGGGCCGGTCTCGGCGCGCCCGCTGCGGCGTGTGGCGCTCGTTCTCGTCGGCCTGGCCGTGGTGCTGGGCTTCGCCACCGTGCTCGCGTCGATGCAGGTGATTCCCGTCGACGACACCACCTCGACCGTGCTCGGCGTGACCGGGGTGGTGGCGGCGCTCGCGGCGCTCGGCGTGTTCCTCGCGGCGACGCGGATCCGGCGGGCGCTGGCCCGGCGGCGGGAGCAGGCGGTGCTCGCGGCGGGGAGGGCGACGGTCGAGCGGGTGCTGGAGCGCACGCTCGGGGAACCGACGCAGCGGCTCCTCGACGAGCACCGTCAGGTGCGGGAACTCGCCCAGTCCGCGCGTGAGGACGGACCCGCGGCACCGGCCCAGGCCGGTGGGACGCCGACCGCGGGTCGTGGAAACAGCCCTTCGTACACAGCCTCGGCCCCGGCGTCCTCCGTGGAGGCGGCGCGCGCGTGATGCTGGTTCCGGCGCGCCGGCAGGGGGCCGGTGCGCGGGAACGGAGGAGCGCGACGTGAGCAACGACGTGAGGGTGACCGTGACGGGGAACGCGGGAAGCGATCCCGTGATCCGGCGGTCGAGCAGGGGCACCGAGTGGACCCGGTTCTCGGTGGCGAGCACGCGGCGCATCCGGGCCACGGACGGCGAGTTCTACGACGGGCCGACGATCTGGTTCCAGGTGAAGGCGTGGGGCCACGCCGCGGTGAACATCAGCGAGAGCGTCACGAAGGGGCAGCCCGTGGTCGTCGCCGGGCGGCTCGAGGTCGAGGAGTGGGGAGACGACGCCCGGCGGCGTACCACCCTGGTGATCAACGCCGACTCGGTGGGGCCCAACCTCATGAGAGGGCGGGCGAAGTTCCAGCGCGTGATCCCGGCCGACGAACCGGGGCAGCAGGAGCGCCCGTCCGCCGGGGCCCGGCAGGACGGGCCCGGGCGCGGCGTGCCTGACGTGGACGCGGATGCCTGGGCGACGGCCGGTCCGGACGCTCCCGCGGGTCCGGACGAGTTCGGTGAGGTCCCGGACGGGGCCGCGGAGGCGGCGGACGGCAGCTGGGGAGCCCCGGTCGCGGATGCCGGGTACGACGGCGCCGCCGGTGCCGGGCACCAGGACGGACCGACCGCGTAGGCTGGGGACCGACGCCGCCCGCCGCGGCCGTGCGCGATGTGTGCGAGCAGATCGCCGCGCGGCGGGCGCAACCCCCTCCCTACCTGTTGAAACGGTGGAACGAAGGCAAGTGGCTGAGTTCATCTACTCCATGTACAAGGCGCGCAAGGCGCACGGCGACAAGGTCATCCTCGACGACGTGTCGCTGAACTTCTACCCCGGTGCGAAGATCGGCGTCGTCGGGCCGAACGGCGCCGGAAAGTCCACGATCCTCAAGATCATGGCCGGGCTGGACCAGCCGTCGAACGGTGAGGCCCGGCTGTCGCCCGGCTACACGGTGGGGATCCTGCAGCAGGAGCCGCCGCTGAACGAGGAGAAGACGGTCCTCGGCAACGTCCAGGAGGCCGTCGCGGACATCCTGGCGAAGAAGGCGCGGTTCGACGAGATCTCCGCGCTCATGGCCGAGCCCGACGCGGACTTCGACGCGCTCCTCGCCGAGATGGGCACGCTCCAGGAGAAGATCGACGCGGCCGACGCGTGGGACCTGGACAACCAGCTCGAGCAGGCGATGGACGCGCTGCGCTGCCCGCCGCCGGACGCGGACGTGAAGGTGCTCTCCGGTGGCGAGCGCCGTCGCGTGGCGCTGTGCAAGCTGCTGCTGGAGAAGCCGGACCTGCTCCTGCTCGACGAGCCCACCAACCACCTGGACGCCGAGTCCGTGCTGTGGCTGGAGCAGCACCTGGCGAGCTACCCGGGCGCCGTCCTGGCCGTCACGCACGACCGCTACTTCCTCGACCACGTCGCGCAGTGGATCTGCGAGGTCGACCGCGGGCGTCTGTACCCCTACGAGGGCAACTACTCGACCTACCTCGAGAAGAAGGGGGAGCGTCTCGAGGTCCAGGGCAAGAAGGACGCCAAGCTCGCCAAGCGCCTCAAGGACGAGCTCGAGTGGGTGCGGTCCAACGCCAAGGGCCGTCAGACCAAGTCCAAGGCGCGCCTGCAGCGCTACGAGGAGATGGCCGCCGAGGCGGAGCGGACCCGGAAGCTCGACTTCGAGGAGATCCAGATCCCGGCCGGGCCGCGCCTCGGCTCCCTGGTGCTGGAGGCGGAGAACCTCCAGAAGGGCTTCGGCGACCGCGTCCTGATCGACGGGCTGAGCTTCACGCTGCCGCGCAACGGCATCGTGGGTGTCATCGGCCCGAACGGCGTGGGCAAGACGACGCTGTTCAAGACGATCGTCGGGATGGAGCCGCTGGACGGCGGCACCCTGAAGGTCGGCGACACGGTGTCGGTGTCCTATGTGGACCAGTCCCGCGGCGGCATCGACCCGAACAAGACGCTGTGGGAGGTGGTCTCGGACGGGCTGGACTTCATCAAGGTCGGCAACGTGGAGATCCCGTCCCGTGCCTACGTGGCGTCGTTCGGGTTCAAGGGCCCGGACCAGCAGAAGCCGGCGGGCGTCCTGTCGGGCGGTGAGCGCAACCGCCTGAACCTCGCGCTCACCCTCAAGCAGGGCGGCAACCTGCTCCTCCTCGACGAGCCCACCAACGACCTCGACGTCGAGACCCTGGGCTCCCTGGAGAACGCTCTGCTCGACTTCCCGGGCTGCGCCGTGGTGGTCTCCCACGACCGGTGGTTCCTGGACCGCGTCGCCACGCACATCCTGGCGTACGAGGGCACGGAGGAGGACCCGGCGAACTGGTACTGGTTCGAGGGCAACTTCGAGTCCTACGAGGAGAACAAGGTGGAGCGGCTCGGTGCCGACGCGGCGCGTCCGCACCGCGTCACCTACCGCCGCCTGACGCGCGACTGACCTGGATTCCTTCCGCCCGGGAAGTCACCTCGTGCGGCCGGTGAGCCGCATCAGGTGACTTCCCGGCCATGATGGGTTTGCCGGAAATGGGTGGAGTCGGCAAGGATCGCCCCATGGTCTTTTCCGTGCCACGCCCTGGATGGCAGGATCTGCCGCCTCCCGTTCGCCAGCGCATCTCGGACGAACTCGGAAGCCGCGTCCTCGGATGGACGACACTGCCGATGAGCGGTGTCGGTGACGGGGCGACGATGTTCCTCCAGACCGCCGCGGGGACCCAGGTGTGCACCGTCGTGAGCACGGCCGACCCGCAGGCACAGGAGCTGGCTCGGCGCGCGATCGACGTCGTGGCCGTGCTGCCGGCCGCGGCGCCCGTTCCCACGCTCCTGTGGTGGTTCGACGAGGATCTCGGCGCGTTCGGGCGCTGGATCGTGGCGAGCTGGGCGATGCGCGACATCCGGCCGATCGGCGACGAGTGGACCACCGGTGAGGTCGCGGCCGGCCTCGACGTGCTGCGGGAGATCCGCGAGTTCGACGCACCCGAGGACGGGCCTTTCCTGGACAGCGCCGAGGTGTTCGGTGCCGAGCCGTGGCGGCGCCTCGCCGATCAGCGTCCCGACGGGCTGCGGAACTTCTCCCCGTGGCTCGAACCGCGCCTGGAGGCACTCGCCGAGATCGCCGTCCACAGCGCGGAGGCCGTTGCCGGGACCACACTCGTCCACGGTGCACCCGCACGCCAGTCGCTGTACCCGCCGCTGTCCCCGGAGGGGCGCCCGGTGGCGGTCGCCTGGTCCCACGCGGCGCGCGGCGCACCGTTCGTCGACACCGTCCTGCTCCTCGCCCACATCCGGGCGGAGGGAGGCCCCGCGCCCGAGGTCGTCCTGGCCAGGCACCCCCTGCCGGCCGGCACGGACCCCGACGCCGTGACCTGCCTCGTCACCGCACTGACGGGAAAGCTCATCGAGCAGGCGCTCCAGCCGGGGCGAGGGGCTCCGGGGCAGCGGCGCTCCGTCCTGCAGGCGCACGCGAGCGTCTGCGTCGAGTGGCTCCGCCGCAGGCTCGGATTCTGACCCTGATCACCGAGGCGATCACCCTCCCCACGTGGCGGGACCTGCTGGTCCCCGGCACGCCTCCACGGGACTGGCCTGCCGTGGTTGGGGCAGACTGTGCGCCATGACCGAGAAGCCCGACGACGTGCCCACGGAGCGTGAAGGTACCGCCGAGCCCACGGGACGGACAGCCGGAACCCCGACGCCCGCCGCCGACGACGGGATCGGCGACCTCACACGCTCGCTGGAGAGCCTGCGCACGCGGCTCGGGACCCTCCGTCTCCCGCTCGAGACCCCCGACGCGCGCGAGGCGCGCGACGCGCGCCGCCGCTCGGTCGACCAGCTGGACGACTACCTGCTGCCGCGCCTGCGGTCGCAGCGGGCCCCGCTGCTCGTGGTGGTCGGCGGTTCCACCGGTGCCGGCAAGTCGACCCTCGTGAACTCGGTGCTGGGCGAGGACGTCACGCTGCCCGGCGTGCTGCGCCCCACCACGCGCGCGCCCGTTCTGGTGCACCATCCGCTCGACGCGCGCTGGTTCACCGGCGACCGCGTCCTGCCCGGCCTCTCGCGGGTGACCAGTGCCGGCGGACCGCCGGGCGGCCCCACCTCGGCCACCCGTCCCGGCCCCGCCGCGGAGCCGCGCACCCTGCGCATGGTCGCGAGCGAGGCCCTTCCCCGCGGGCTCGCGCTGCTCGACGCGCCGGACATCGACTCCGTCGAGCAGGCCAACCGCGACCTCGCGGCGCAGCTCCTCGGAGCCGCCGACCTGTGGCTCTTCGTCACCACCGCGGCCCGCTACGCGGACGCCGTGCCGTGGGACCTGCTCACCTCGGCCGCCGAACGGCGCGCGCAGGTGGCGATGGTGCTCGACCGGGTCGACCCCGGTGCCGGGGCCACCGTCGACGACCTGCGCGACCTCATGGCCGAACAGGGACTGGGCGACTCACCCCTCTTCGTGGTCCCGGAGGCCGAGCTGACGTCCGAGGGCTACCTCCCGGAGCGTGCGGTGGCGCCCGTCGCCGACTGGCTGACGGACCTGGGCGGCGACGCGGGCGCGAGGGCGCACGTCATCGCGGCGACCCGGGACGGCGTCGTCGACGACCTGGTGCGGCGGTGCGGGACGCTCGCCGACGCGGCCGACGCCCAGCAGGAGGCCGATGCCCGCCTGCGTGCGGTCGTCGCCGGTGCCTACGCCGACGCGGTCGCCCACGTGAACGCGGCCACGTCCGACGGCGCGCTGCTGCGGGGCGAGGTACTCGCCCGCTGGCAGGACTTCGTGGGCACGGGGGAGTTCTTCCGCGCCGTGGAGCACGGGGTCGGGCGCGTGCGGGACGCCGTCGGCGCGTTCTTCCGGGGCAAGCCGCGGCAGGCGCCGCAGGTCGAGCACGCGATCGCGCACGGGCTGGAGTCCGTGGTGCTCGACGCCGCCGAGGACGCCGCCGAACGGGCGTACGCGGGCTGGCGGGGCGACACGGCGGGCCGGGTCCTGCTGGAAGGACTCGAGCTGTCGCGAGCCTCGAGCACGCTGCGGGCCGACGTCGGCGAGCAGATCCGCGGCTGGCAGTCCGACGTGCTGGACCTCGTCCGCGAGCAGGGCGCGGCCAAGCGTGGCGCCGCGCGGGCGCTGTCGCTCGGCGTGAACGGGCTGGGCGTGGCGCTGATGATCCTGGTGTTCGCGTCCACGGGCGGCCTGTCGGGGATCGAGGTCGGCATCGCCGGCGGGACGGCGGTCCTGGCGCAGCGCCTGCTGGAGGCGGTGTTCGGCGAGGACGCCGTGCGACGGCTCGCCGTCGAGGCGCGGGAACGGCTCGGCACGCGGGTCCGGACCGTGATGGACGGCCAGGCAGCGCGGTACACGGCGCAGCTCGACGCGGTGGGGTCGGCCGACGCCGGAGGAGTGGCGCTGCGGGGCGCGGCGCAGGCCGTCGCGGACGCCGCCGCCGCGGAACGCGGATCCCGCGCCGCGGGCACCGGGAGCGGCGACGCGCCGATCTCCGCCACGGGCGTCTCCGGGCGCGGGCTGCGCGGGGCCGGGACCGGAGGCGGCGACACCATCGGGGTGGGCGGCCCGACCGGCACCGGAGCCGCGCCGGGCGCGCGGCGGCCGGACGGCACCACGACCGCCGCCGGGCCACCCGAGGGATCCGGCGACCGGGCGGGCGACGCCGAGGACGCGACGGGCCGCCGACGCGGCTTCTGGCACCGCCTGTTCGGCCGTGAGGAGGCGGACCGATGAGCCGGCTTGACCTGGCCGCCCGGACCGCGGCCCTGGAGAACGCCGCCCAGGAGGGTGGCGGGCGCCTCGACCCGGAGATCCTGGACACCGCTCGCGCGGTGGCGGAACGGGCGCGCGAGCGGGGCGGGCTCTCGGCCGACCACACGGTGGTCGCGCTCGCCGGCGCGACGGGCTCGGGCAAGTCCTCCGTCTTCAACGCCGTGGCCGGCGAGGACGTCGCCGCGCCGGGGGTACGGCGCCCGACGACGTCGCACGCGCTCGCCGCGTACTGGGGCGAGGGTGCCGGGCCGCTGCTGGACTGGCTGGACGTGCCGCGGCGCCACGAGATGTCCGGGCCGGTACCGTCGGGCGACGCGACCGGCCTGGTACTGCTGGACCTGCCCGACCACGACTCGGTCGTGGTGGACCACCGGCTGCGCGCGGAGGCGCTCGTAGCCCGGGCGGACCTGCTGGTGTGGGTGGTCGACCCGCAGAAGTACGCCGACGCGGCGCTGCACGAAGGGTTCCTCAGGCCGCTGGCCGGCCGGGCCGACGTCGTCGTGGTGGTGCTGAACCAGATCGACCGGCTGAAGGCCGACGAGACCAAGGCGATGCTCGCGGACCTGAAGCGGCTCGTGGCCGCCGACGGGCTCGACGGCGCGCGCGTGCTCGGCCTGTCGGCGACGACCGGCCAGGGCATGGACGAACTGCGCGGGCTGCTCGCGAAGGCGGCGCGGAAGCGCGAGGCCGCCACGGCGCGGCTGGTGGCCGACGAGCGTGCCGCGGCGTCGGACATCGTGGCGGCGTGCGGGTCCCAGCCGCCCGCGCGGGCAGGGGAGCGCGCGCGGGGCGCGCTGCTGCAGTCCCTGGAGGACGCGGCGGGCGTGCCGACCGTGGTCGAGGCCGTGCGCGCGGCGGCGCGCCGGGACGCGCGGGCGGCGACGGGGTGGCCGCTGACGCGCTGGCTCGGGCGGCTACGACGTGACCCGCTGCGCAGGCTCGGGCTGCGCGACACGGAGCGGCGCGCCCCTCAGGGGCGGGAGGACCTCGTCCGCACCTCGCTACCGACGCCGGCCCCGGCCGTGCGCGCGGCGGCGGCGTCGGGGGTGCGACAGTACGTCGAGAAGGTGACGGACGGGGTCTCCGACTCGTGGGTACTGGCCGCCCGTGCCCGGGCGCAGCACGGCATCGACGAGCTGCCCGACGCCCTCGACCGGGCCGTCGCGAGCACCCGGCTCGAGGCGGGACGGCGACCCTTGTGGTGGCGGGCGGTGAACGTGCTGCAGTGGACGCTCATCGCCGCCGTCGGCGCGGGGTTCGCGTGGCTGGCCGTGCTGTTCCTGTTCTCCTACCTGCGGCTGCCCGCGCCGCCGACGCCGGTGTGGACCGTGCCGAGGTCGTCCGCGGACGGGACGGACGTGGTCTTCCCCGGAGCGCCGCCGGGACCCTCCGACGGGCTCGGCGTGGACCCGTTCCAGATCCCCTGGCCGACCCTGCTGGTGCTCGGCGGGCTGGTGCTCGGCGTGCTCGTCGCGCTGGTCTCCCGGGTGCTGGCGGCGATCGGTGCCCGGCGCCGTGCGGCGGCCGCCCGGCGCCGGCTGCGGGCGTCGGTGGCGGAGGTCGCCGACCGTTTGGTGCGGCTCCCGATGGGGGAGGAGCTCGGGGCTCTCGGCCGCTGCCGGGCGGCGGCCGCGATCGCGGCGAGCTGACCTCGCCGTCACCCGGTCAGCGGCGCCACGCGGGCGGGGGACCTCAGCCCTTCCCGCCCGCACCGGCCGGCAGGCCCAGCGTCTCGCGGATGGCGGCCTCGGCCTCGTCGTCCTCGACCTCCATCGCCTGGTCGATGTGCTTCCTGATCTCCTTCTTCGAGCCCGCGGCGGCCGCCGCCTCCCAGTGCCCCGCGGCCTCCTGGACCGTGCCCGCCAGGGCGTGGGCGTCGTCGGAGACGTCGTCGGGCCACGCCGCCTTGTGCAGGCCCTCGGCCTCGGCGCGCAGCGCGGCGGCCACCGCGGAGGCGAGGCCGGTCTGCTGCGCGAGCGGTGCCCCGGAGTCGATCGCCTCCTCGAACTGCGCCCGCACGCCGTCGTACGGGCCCACGATCTGGAGGAACTGCTCGCCTGCCGCCTCCTTGTCGAGCGGCTCCACCGGGGCGTCGACCGTCCCGGCTTCGCCGGCGCCTTCGGGTCCTGTCGACGGTAGCGAGCAGCCGGTCAGGGACAGCACGGCGACGAGAGCGACGGCGACGGCTGTGCGGCGCATGGTTCCTCCAGGGGTCTTCTCGGGACGAGCGGTCACGAACTGTAGCCGCGTGCGCGCCGCCCCGGGGAGTGGCCGCCGGGCAGCGAAACGATTAGGAAGGTGACCGCCGGCTCGCCGCCGGATGCGTGAGGATGGTCCCCATGCGTCTGCACATCCCCGTTTCCCTGCGCTGGTCCGACCTCGACGCGTATCAGCACGTCAACAACGTCGAGATGCTCGACCTGCTCCAGGAGGCCCGTATCGAGGCGTTCTGGCGGCACGAGGACGTCGTGGACCCGTTGCCGACGGCGGTCGTCGACTCGGGCCCGACGGCGTCGACGCACACCTTCGTGGCCCACCAGGAGATCGAGTACCTGCGCCCGCTGGAGTACACGCGCCGGCCGATCCTGGTGGAGATGTGGTTCGGCAAGCTCGGGGGCGCGTCCATCGAGGTCTGCTACGCGGTGCACGACGGCCGCCCCGGCGGCGTCGCCACCTCGGGTGACCCGCTCGACTCCGCCCCGTACGTCCGCGCCTCGACCACGCTCGTCCTGGTCGACGCCGCCACGGGCTCGCCGCGCCGCATCACGGACACCGAACGAGCGGTCTGGGAGCCCTACCTGGACGAGCCGGTGAAGTTCCGCCGCCGCTGACGACGCGCCCCGGCACGGTCCCCGGCCCGCCCGGTCGCCGCCCCGTCCCCCAGTCCTCGTCCCGTCTCCGGGCGCCGCTCACGCCCGGCGGACGCGCGGCTCCGGGAATGACGGGGGCTCGGCGGCGGGGCGCTCGGCGAGCAGCCGGAACGACTCGGCGATCGCGGCGTCGAGCTGCTTGTCGACGTCGCTGAAGTAGTCCGCCGGGGTGTGCCACACCTCCACGTCGGGGTCGACGCCGTGGTTCTCCACGTCCCAGCCCGGCCCCTCGAACCAGCTGGCGTAGCGCGGCTGCGTGATGCCCGTCCCGTCGACGAGATCGAAGCGCCCGTCGATGCCGATGACCCCGCCCCAGGTGCGCACGCCGACCACCGGGCCGACGCCCAGCGCCTGGGCCGCGACGTTGACGATGTCGCCGTCCGAGCCCGCGTGCTCGTTCGTCACGAGCACCACGGAGCCGCGCGGCGCGTTGTCCGGGTACGGCATCGGCCGGTCGTAGTGCCGGGCCCTCGTCCAGCCGATGATCCGGCGCGCGAGGCGGGACATGACGAGCTGCGACGTGTGGCCGCCACCGTTGAACCGCACGTCGACCACCAGGCCCTCGCACCGGACGGCCTGGCGCAGGTCCCGGAACATCTGGGCCCAGCCGTTGCTCGTCATGTCCGGGACGTGCACGTAGCCGAGCCTGCCGCCGGACCTCTCCGCCACGTAGTCCCGGCGGGAGGCGACCCAGTCCTGGTAGCGCAGCACGGACTCGTCGGCCGACGGCACCACGACGACGCGGCGGTCGGCGTCCGCCCCGTCTCGCCGGAGGGTCAGCTCGACGGGGCGCTCCGCCGCCCCGGTGAGGTTCGCCGCCGGGCCCACGGCCGGATCGACCGGCCGCCCGTCGACCGCGACGATCGCGTCCCCGGGCCGCGCGTCGACGCCCGCCGCCCGCAGGGGGGAGCGCGCGCCGGGATCCGACGACTCTCCGGGCAGGATCCGGTCGATCCGCCAGCCGGTGGCGCCCGGGGAGAGGTCGGCGCCCAGGAAGCCCAGGCGGCGCGAGGTGTCGCCCGGCTGCCCCGGCGGGCTGATGTAGGCGTGCGAGGTGTTCAGCTCCCCGACGGTCTCCCAGAGCAGGTCGGTGAGGTCGTCGTACGTGGCGACCCGGTCGACCACCGGACGCCAGCGTGCCACCGCCGCGTCCCAGTCGACGCCGTTCATGTCCGCGCGCCAGTAGTGGTCGCGCATGATCCGCGCGTTCTCCTCGAACATCTGGCGCCACTGCGCCCGCGGATCCACCTCGTACCGCATGCGGGACAGGTCGATCGTCGTGGAACCGTCGGGGCCGGGGTCGTCGCCCGGCTTGGCCGTGGCCGGCTGCGTCGTCAGCTCGTCGCCCGACCGCACCACGATGCGGCGGCCGTCGCCGGAGACGGCGCAGTCGTCGACCTTCTCGGCGACCTCGGTGGCCTTGCGCTCGTCGAAGGACCAGAACTGCACCGAGTTCGCCGGCTCGTCCCCCTCCACGCCGGCGTTCCTGGCGCCCAGCACACTCGCGTCGTCCGACTCGCGGATCCACAGGACGCCACCCTTGGCGGCCCGCAGGCCGCGGTAGTGCCCGGAGGCGACCGGGAACGGCACCACTCGTTCCCCGGCCCCGTCGAAGTCGATGTCGGGGCAGGTCACGGCGGTGTCGGCGGACCCGACGCCGTGGTTCCCGCGGTCCTCTCTCTCCGCGTCCTTCGCGTCCTCGTCCTTGCTCAGGCGCCAGCCGTCGACGCTCGGACCGAAGGGCGCCGGCTCGGTGGCGCTCAGCGGGATGAGCCAGGGGCGGGTCGCCGCGGTGAACGACAGTGCGAACTCGTGCGCGTCGTAGGCGGGATCGAAGGTGCGGTCCGAGAGCAGGACGAGGTACTTGCCGTCGTCGGTGAAGACCGGGGACCGGTCGTGGAACTTCCCGGATGTCACCGCCCGCTCCACCGGGGATTCCTCGCGCAGGTCGGCGACCATCACCCGGTGGTGGTCGCCCTCGTTCCCGGTGGGGCTGCTCCACGCCAGGTACCGGCCGTCGGGGGAGAAGACGACGCCCTCGGCCTCCCCGGTGGCCGACCGGCCCACCTCGGTGACCGTGGACGCCGCCGGCTCACCCGGCGCGGGCACGGTGACCAGGCTGATCCGGCCGTCGTGCGAGACGGTGGCGACGGTCGCGCCGTCCGGGCTCGCGGCGAGGTGCAGCACCCTGCCGAGGGCGCCGCCCGCGAACCGGACGGACGGCGTCGAGCCGTCCAGCGCGTGCGCCTCCAGCGCGTCCTCGCCGTCGGCGTCCGTCACGACGACGGCGCGGCCGGTGTCGCCCAGCAGGGCCGGCTCCCGGACGCGCGCGGACGGGTCGGCGACCAGCGCACGTGCCGGCCCTGCCCGGTGCGTCACCCAGAAGGCGGTCCCGAGCCAGCCGACGAGGCTTCCGTCGCCGCCCTTGTCCGTCGCGAGGCCGTCGATGCGCCCCGGGGTAGCCGCGTACGGGCGCGGCGCCGCGCCGGTGAGCGTGATGTCGAGGCGGCGCGGCGTCCCGTCCAGGGAGTCGAGGACCCAGAGGTCGCCCCGGCTGTGCCAGGCGACCCGGGTGCCGTCCGTCGTCGCGTCCCGGACATAGCCCTGCTCGGCCGTCTGGAACGTGAGCCGGCGCGGTGCCGGCGGCGTCGCGGCCTGGCCGGGAGGGGCCGTGGCGAGGCCGTCCCAGGCCCAGAGGTTCGCCTGCTCGTCGGCGTGATCGGGGAACGTCGCCGCCCGGTCGGACGTGAACAGGAGCGTGTCACCGACCCAGAGGGGATCCAGCACGGCCGCCTGCTCCCCGGGCAGCGCCTGCTCCCAGGTGTCGTCGCCGGCGCGGTCGAGCCACAGGCGGGACGCGGTCCCGCCGCGGTACCGCTTCCAGTGCACGGCGGGGCGGTAGCCCGCCGACACCAGGGCCGTGACGCCGCCGTCGTGGGTGGCCACGCCCCAGGCCGGGCCGAACCGCAGCCGCTCCACCGACCCGTCGAGCGCGACCGCGTGGACGACCGTGAGCCACCGGTGGTGCTCGGCGGCGTTCGTCGCCACGAGGACGCGGCCGTCGCCGTCCCAGCCGAGCAGCAGTGTCCGCGTGCCGCCGAACCACGTGAGGCGGCGCGGTGCGCCACCCTCCAGATCCACGACGTACACCTCGGGGTGCCCGTCCCGGTGCGACACGTAGGCGACCAGCGAGCCGCCGGGTGCCGTCCGGGGCGTCGTGCAGGCGACGTGATCGCTGGTCAGCCGCCAGGCGCGACCGCCGGTGACGGGAGCGAGCCACACGTCGTCGTCGGCGACGAACGTGACGAGGTCGTCGTGGAGGTGCGGATAACGCAGGTAGGGGCGAGACATGCGGACAACGTACCTGTGACCCCTGACACGGTCACGGACAATCCGCCCGGGGCGAATCCGGTGACCCGCGGCGGCCGCCGCACGCCGCGCGGGCGCCGAACCCGTGCCGCGAACCGCCGCGACCTGCCGCTACTCGGCCGGCAGCCGCATCATGCCTTCCTGGCCCATCGACGCCACGAGCGTCCCGTCCTGCTTGTACACGCGGGCGTGCCCCAGTGCGCGACCGCCCTGGGCGGACGCCGCGCCCTGCGCGTACAGGAGCCACTCGTCCGCGCGCACGTCACGGTGCCACCACATCGCGTGGTCGAGACTGGCCAGCGGCACCCTGCCGCCACCGACCTCCTGCCACGACCTCCCGGCCGCCCGGAGCGCGGGCTCGAGCATGATCTGGTCGCACGCGAACGCGAGCATGGCCCGGTGCAGCATCTGGTCGTCGTTCTCGATCGGGCGGCGCGCCTTCATCCACACCATCTGCGTGCGCGGCGCCTCGCCCGCGGACGGGTCGCGCGGCAGGTACAGCGACCCGCCCACGTGCCGCAGGTCGAACGCGGACTGCTCGGCCCAGAACGCGCGGGCGCTGTCGTCGGCGCCGGTGAGCTCCTCGATGGCGGAGGGGAGGTCCTCGGGTGCCGGAACGTCGTCGGGCATGGGCGTGGTGAGCTCGAACCCGGGCTGGTCCTCCTGGAACGACGCGATCATTGACAGGATCGGCCGGCCGAACTGCATCGCGTGCGAACGCCGCGCGCTGAACGAGCGCCCGTCCCGCAGCCGCTCGACGGCGAACCCGATCGGTGCCTCCAGCGACCCCTCGCGGAGGAAGTAGCCGTGCAGGGAATGGATGAGGCGCCCGGGCGGCACGGTCCGCGCGGCCGAGATGATCGCCTGCGCCAGCACCTGGCCGCCGTAGGCGCGCGGCGCGGGGCCGACCACGCTGTCGCCCTCGAACACGTCGTCCTCGCCGCGGGGGCCGGGGCCGTCCACCGGGCGCAGGTCCAGTACCTCCAGGAGGTGGCCCAGGGGGTCGGACGCCGTGTCCGGCGGCGTCGTGCCGTCGCCGTCGGGCGCGGTCGTCGGGTGGTCGGCGGTTCGGTCCACGTGCTCGGCGCTCCTGTTGTCCGTCGGTCCGCTGTCGTCCGTCAGTCCTCGAAGGTGTTGATCATGGAGAAGGCGGCGCGTTCGAGGTAGTCCCACAGCTCGGCCTCGTGGACCGGGGCGAGCTCCAGCGCGTCCACGGCGGTACGCATGTGCTTCAGCCAGCGGTCCCGGGCGTCCGGGTTGACCTTGAACGGCATGTGCCGCATCCGCAGGCGGGGGTGCCCGCGCTGCTCGGAGTAGGTGCCCGGCCCGCCCCAGTACTGCTCCAGGAAGAGCGTGAGGCGCTCGGCCGCCGGGCCGAGATCCTCCTCGGGGTACATCGGTCGCAGCACCGGGTCCTCGGCGACGCCCTCGTAGAAGGTGTCGACCAGCTTCGCGAACGTCTCGTGCCCGCCGACCTGTTCGTAGAACGACTTCACCCCGTCATCCTCGCATCCGCGGGTCTCGTGTCGGTCACCCGGCGGCGACGTCCGGTGTGAGCCTGACGACAGTGCGCCCGGGGTCCGCGATGGGCGGAACCGCCGATTCTCGTACCGATCCCTCGCGGCTCCCGATAGGGTGGTCGCAGACCGGCAACGACGCACGGGTATTGGGAGCGTGATTCATGTCCAAGGCGAACGACATCCTGGTGGCACTCGGCGGCAACACGAACGTCGTCGAGCTCCAGCCCTGCATCACGCGCTTGCGCGTCGAGGTGAGCGACCCCGCGCTGGTGGACGAGCCCGGCCTGAAGTCCTCCGGTGCGTTCGGCGTCGTCCGGTCCGGCCGGGTGGTCCAGGTCATCGTCGGCCCGGAGGCCGACAACCTCGCCGCGGAGCTGGACGTCCTGCGCGCCTGAGAGGGCCGGGCGCGCCCACCCACGGAGCGCGCCCGCCGAGAGGTGCTCAGCCCTCCTCGTGGAGCACCGTCACCAGGGAACGCAGCCGCGCCGAGTCGAACAGGTCCTCCAGCATGACCAGGGCACCTGACCCGTCGGCCAGCGGGACCCGCCAGTTCGGGTAACCGTCGCCGGCCCCGAGCTGCGCCTGCGTCCGGCGTTCCCCGACCGCGTCCGCGAGGTCCACGGCCACGAGTGCCGCCGGGGTGTCCCGCAGGTAGCGGTAGAGCCCTTCGACGAGTTCGCGCTCCGACGGGTCGAACGTCGTCATGCCGCACCGGGACAGCGACGTCATCACGGCCTCACGGCGCGCCCGCGCCCGCGAGCGCAGCACCTGCGCGTCCTCGGTGAGGAGTCCCAGCCGTTCGGCGAGGTCGATGTGCTCGCCGGCGAGGCAGCTCGCCGTCGGCGGCAGATCGGGCGGCGTCGGGGTCACGAACCCGCCGGGTGGGAACTCCTCCGGCGGGACGAGCTCGCCGGTGCCCGGCTGGTCCGCGAGCAGGACGGAGGCGGCCAGGATGCCGCGCCCGGCGAGGTAGTCGCGCTCCTCGTCGTCGAGGAGCGCGTCGTCGGCGATCAGCGGGACGCCCGCGCGATGCGCCTCCAGGCAGAGGATCCCGATGAGCGCCTCGTGGTCGTAGGTCACGTACGCGCCGGCGGTGGCCCGTGTGGCGCCGGGGATCCACCACGACCGGAACAGGTCGCCGACGTGGCCGACGCGCAGCGCGCCGCAGTGCCGCAGCGTGGTGCGGAGCATGTCGCGGAACGGCGCGTACCCCGCCTTCGCCAGTTCCCGCGGATGCCACGGCGGCAGGCCGCGGTTGCGTCCCTCGGCACCGACGGCCGACGACGGCGGCACGCCCACCGACACCCCGCGCGCGAGCACTCCCGGCTGCACCCAGACGTCGGCCCCCTCGGGGTGCACGCCCGATGCCAGCTCCTTGACGATCCCGACGCGCATCCCGGCCTCGAGCCCGACGCGCTGGGCACGCCGCAGCTGTTCGTCGGCCACCCACTGCAGCCAGCAGTAGAACTCGACGCGGTCCTTGAGCGAGCCGCGCAGCGTCGCCACCGCGGCCGACGACGGGTCCAGCAGGTCCGGGGGCCATTCCTGCTCACCGAGGTGCTCCGCGACGGCGCACCAGGTGGCGAAGTCGACCAGGCCGCGGCCCTGCTCCAGCACGAACTCGTCGAACGCGGTCTGCCGCGCCGCCGACCGCGCGGCGGTGAACACCACCTCGAGTGCGGACTTCTTGGCCTCCCAGACCGCCTCGCGGTCGATCGGCGCCGCGTCTCCCGACAGGTCGCGCACCGGCTCGCCGGCCCACTCGACGAGGGACCGGTCCGCCGACGACAGGTAGGCGGTCTCCCGGATGTCCTCCACGCGGATGTACAGCGGCGACAGGAACCGGCGCGAGGTGGGCAGGTAAGGGCTGTCGGTGATCGGCGGCACGGGCTCGGTGGCCTGCAGCGGGCCGGGGGCGACGAAGTCCGCGCCCGCGTTGTTCGCGGTGAGCCAGGCCAGGTCGGCCAGGTCGGCCAGGTCGCCGATGCCCCAGGAGTCGCGGGAGCGCATCGAGTAGAGCTGCGTCAGGAAGCCCCACGCCTGGGTGTCCGCGAGGGGCTGCGCGGGCTCCAGCCGGTCGGGAGTGACGACGAGGGTCGTGGTGGCCGTGGCGCCGTCCGACTCGGCGTGCAGGGTGTGCCACCCCAGTGGCAGGTCGCCGGGCACGACGAAGGTCGCCCGGCCCACCTTCCGCGAGCCCAGGGTGCGGGGCTCGGCCGCGCCGCCGGCCTGGTCGAGGTGGCGCGTGCCCGGCGCGGACGCCGCGTCGTCGGCCTCCGTCGCCGACGACGGCGCGACGCGCCGGACCGTGCCCGTGGTCGGAGCGACGCGCCAGGGCATGGCGCCCGGCGGCACGACGGGGGTGGTGGGTTCGAGCTCGACCCAGCACGAGACGCTCGACCCTTCGGTCACGTGCACCGGGATCCGCGATGCCGTGCCCTGGCGGACGACGACGGCGGGCGGCAGCATCTCGCGCCACTCGTCGTCCCGCACGTGGGCGATCGACTCGGTGATCGCCGACGGCGACCCGGCGGGCACGCCGAGCGCGCCGAGCACCGCCACCAGCGTCGACGGGCTCACCCGCCGCGCGGTCCCGGCGGCGTCGGTGAACACCGTCCGTACACCGCACAGTCGCGCCAGCTCGGCGAGGTCCTCGGGCAGCTCGGGCAGTGCCGACCGGCCGGCCGGCTCGGCGGCGCCGTCGACACCGGTCGCGGCGCGTGTCGTCTCGTCGTGGCTCACAGGAAAGATCCTGCCACCGAACGGTGTCGCTCGGGGGCAATCCGCGGCGCGTGGTCCGATTCGGGGGCACGTCCGTGCTCTCCGGGTGCCGGTGCGCCGGCCCGTGGGGGCCGGTTCGCCGTCAGTCCTCGACCGGCGGTGCGGCCTTCGAGGCGTCCTCCGCCCGGGTGCCCGCCAGGTTGTGCACGACGATCCCTTCGCGCAGCAGTTCCTCCTGGGCGGCGACGCGCAGCGCACGGGCGATCAGCCACTGCTCGCCGGGCCGGACCTGCGCGTGCAGGGTGAAGGTGAGCGAGAAGGCGTCCACGTTGTCGACGCCGCGCACGGACGGCGCCTCCAGCAGGGCCGGTGACGTCTCCGGGTCCTCCTGGACCCGGTCGACCGCCCGGCCCAGCGCGGCCCGCACCACCTGGGTGTCGCTCCCGACGGGCACCAGGATGGGCGCCACGGCGCGACTCCACTCCTGCGTGCTGTTGCCCGCCCGCAGGATCTCGCCGTTGCGCACGTACCAGAGCGTGCCGTCGAAGTTGCGCACCTGGGTCAGGCGCAGGCCCAGCGCCTCGACGGTGCCGGTCACGCCGCCGCCCAGGTCGACGAAGTCGCCCACGCCGAACTGGTCCTCGATGAGCAGGAAGATCCCGCTGAGGAAGTCCTTGACGAGGCTCTGGGCGCCGAAGCCGATGGCGACGCCGACGATGCCGGCGCCGGCGATCAGCCCGGTGAGGTCGATCTCCAGCACGCTGGCGACCGACAGCACGGCGAACGTCCCGATGACGATGTTGGACGTGGAGTTGAGGACCGAGCCCACGGTGCGGGCGCGCTGGGCCCGGCGGTCCACCGCCCGCCCGTTGCCGCCCTGCGCGAGGACGTCGCTCAGGGCCTGCGGGCTGATCCGCATCCGGCGGCGCCGCCGGCGGGCGTTCCCGACGACCTCGGCCGCGGCGGCCTTCGCCGCGCGCTCCTGCTCGCGGGTCACGCCCGTGGCGATGCGTTCGGTGAGATGCGTGATCACCCGCCGCGTCATGATCAGCGCGACGACGGTGACGAGCAGGATGACGAGGATGTTCAGCGGCTTGTCCGCGAACCACGTCCAGAAACCCTCGGCACCGTCGACGAAGGCCGCGGCGAGTTGGTCGTTCACGCCCTCGGCATCGTCGAGGACTGTGGCAGGTTGGTCGTTCACGGGCTCCCACGCTAGCGGCAACGCCGGGCGGGAGGCCAAGCCCGCAGCACGTCGGCCGGACACCGCTCCGCGACCTTCACACCGTGGACGTGAACAGGTCACGTCGCCGTGACGGCGGTCACGCCCCTCGCGTGGCACCCGACGGCTTGCCGACGATCCCCTCCCAGGGAATTCCGGGATCGCGGACGGCCTGACTGGTGGCATGATCGACCCGGAAATCGCTGCACACCCGGGCGCGGAGCGCCCTGACAAGATCTGGAGGGCCCGTGCCCGGAGAGAACCTCACGCGAGCCGAGGCCGTCGAGCGCGCCGATGTCGTCACCGTCGACTCGTACGCGATCGACCTCGACCTGACGACCGGTCCGACGACGTTCGCGTCCACCACGACGGTGCGATTCACCGCCAAGGACGCTGGTAGCGCCACGTTCATCGACCTCGTCGCGCCCAGGGTGCGGTCCGTCGTCCTGAACGGGCGCGAGCTGGACCCGGCCGGCGTGTTCGCCGACTCCCGGATCGCCCTGGACGGGCTGGTCCAGGGCGAGAACGAGCTGACCGTCGTCGCCGACTGCGCCTACACCAACACCGGCGAGGGCCTGCACCGCTTCGTGGACCCGGTGGACGGCGAGGTCTACCTGTACACGCAGTTCGAGGTGCCGGACTCGCGCCGCGTGTTCGCGGTCTTCGAGCAGCCGGACCTCAAGGCGACCTACCAGTTCACCGTGACGGCGCCCGCGTACTGGGAGGTCGTCTCGAACGAGCCGACGCCGGAGCCGGCGGCGGCCACGCACGCGACGGACGCCTCGGTGAAGGCCGCGACGTGGACGTTCGCGCCCACCCCGCGCATCTCCTCCTACATCACGGCGCTCGTCGCCGGCCCGTACGCCGTGGAGCGCAGCTCGCTCACGTCGTCGACGGGCCGGGAGATCGCGCTCGGCGCGTTCTGCCGCAAGTCGCTGCGCGAGCACTTCGACGCGGACTACATCTTCGAGACCACCCGCAAGGGCTTCGAGTTCTACGAGAACCTCTTCGGCGTCCCCTACCCGTTCACGAAGTACGACCAGCTCTTCGTGCCCGAGTACAACATGGGCGCGATGGAGAACGCGGGCTGCGTCACGTTCACCGAGTCGTACGTGTTCCGGTCGAAGGTGACCGACGCCGTCCGGGAGCGTCGCGTCGTGACGATCCTGCACGAGCTGGCGCACATGTGGTTCGGCGACCTGGTCACCATGAAGTGGTGGAACGACCTGTGGCTGAACGAGTCGTTCGCGGAGTACATCTCGACGCTGGCGACGGCGGAGGCGACGGAGTACGACGCGGCGTGGACCACGTTCACGGCGATGGAGAAGTCGTGGGCGTACCGGCAGGACCAGCTGCCCTCCACGCACCCGATCGTGGCGGAGATCCGTGACCTGGAGGACGTGCAGGTCAACTTCGACGGCATCACCTACGCCAAGGGCGCGTCGGTGCTGAAGCAGCTCGTGGCCTGGGTGGGCCGCGAGGCGTTCGTCGCGGGCGTGTCCGCCTACTTCGGCAAGCACGCGTGGGGCAACACGGAGCTGCCGGACCTGCTCACCGAGCTGGAGGCCACGTCCGGGCGGGACCTGACCGAGTGGTCGGCCAAGTGGCTGGAGACTGCGGGCGTGAACACGCTGCGGCCGCACGTGGAGACGGACTCGCACCGGCGCATCACGTCCTTCACGGTGGAGCAGACGGCGCCGGCCGAGTGGCCGACGCTGCGGCCGCACCGGCTCGGGATCGGCTTCTACTCGCTCACCGACGCGGGGAAGCTGGAGCGGGTGCACCGTGTGGAGGTCGACGTCGACGGCGAGCGCACCGACGTCATGGAGCTGTGCGAGCTGGACCGGCCGGCGCTGGTGCTGCTGAACGACGACGACCTGGCGTACGCGAAGATCCGCCTCGACGACGAGTCGCTGGCCGTCGCCGTGAAGCACCTGTCGCACATCACCGACCCGCTGGCGCGGTCCCTGGTGTGGGGGTCGGCCTGGGACGCGGTGCGCGACGGGGAGACGCCGGCGTCGTCGTACGTGGACCTGGTGCTCGGCAACATCGCGGCCGAGACGGAGTCGACCACGGTGCGCACCACGCTGAACCAGCTCGTCCTGGCGATCCGGCAGTACGTGGCGCCGGGCGCCCGTCCGGCCACGCTGGTGCGGGCGGGGGACCGGCTGGCCGAGCTCGCGCGCGCCGCCGAGGCGGGTTCCGACCTGCAGTTCCAGCTCGTCAAGTTCTTCGCGCACCTGGCCTCGACGCGGGAGCACGTGGCGCTCCTCAAGGGCCTGCTGGACGGTTCGCAGGCGCTGGACGGGCTGGAGATCGACACGGATCTGCGCTGGGAGCTCATCGAAGGGCTCGTGCTGAACGGCGCGGCGGGCGAGGCGGAGATCGCGGCGACCCTGGCCGACGACGACACCGCCACCGGGCGCCAGTCCGCGGCCCGGGCGCGCGCGACGATCCCGACCACCGAGTCCAAGCTGGCCGCGCTGGAGTCCGTCGTGGCCGACTCGGAGGCGCCGAACGCGATCATCCGGAACACGGGCCTCGGGTTCGTGCACGTCAACGACGCGTCCATGCTGGCGCCGGTGGTGGGGCCGTACCTCGACGCGGTGCTGCGTGTGTGGGAAGAGCGGTCCTACCACATCGCCGAGGAGATCATCGAGGGCTTCTACCCGGCCCCGCTCGCCTCGGTGGAACTGCGCGACGCCGTCGCGGCCTGGCTGGCGGACCACGCCGGCGCGGCACCCGCGCTGCGCCGGCTCGTGGTGGAAGGCCTGGCGGGGACGGAACGCGCACTGCGCGCCCAGTCGGCTGACGCGGAGTAGGACGGCGGGGCGGGCGGTGGTCGACCCCTCCCGCGGGGTTTCGCGGGGGAGGGGCTGTCGCAAGATGGACGGTCTGCGGGCGATATCCTCGCTAGGTCGTATGATCCAAGGTCGATCGTGACCGAGAGAAGGAGCCGCATGTCCGGAACGGTGCCCCCACCGCCGCCGCCTGACGGGTGGGACGACGAAGGAACCGGCGGGACCGGCCAGGTCCCGGCTGACACCTCGCCGACGGCGCAGGCGCCGGGCCCGCAGCGTGTCTCGGCGACCACGCGGATGCCCCCGGCCATCTCGCCGACGTCGCAGTTCTCCGACGCGGTGACGCCCGCTCCGGCGCCCCCGGTGCAGCAGCCGGGGTACGCGCCCCAGCAGGCGTACCCGCAGGGGGGCTACGAGCAGCAGGGCTACCCACAGGGTTACCCCCAGCAGGGATACCCCCAGGGATACCCGCAGGGTTACGCCCAGCAGGGCTATCCGCAGCAGCAGGGGTATCCCGCGCAGCAGCAGGCCTACGCCGCGCAGGGTTACCAGGGGTACGAGCAGGCCCCCGCACGCCGCAAGCTCAGCCCCGGCTGGATCGCCTTCATCGCGCTGGACGTCGTCCTCGTGATCGCGGCGGTCGTGTTCGCGGTCAACCTGATGTCGTCCGACGACGGAACCACGCCCGCGGTCGGATCGAGCCAGGAGGCGGGCGCTTCGGCATCCGCCGGCGGTGGCGAGGACTCCGAACCCGAGGAGCCGAAGTTCGCGACCGGTCTCCAGATGGGCGCGCCGGGGGCGAAGGTCTTCGCGGCGCCCTCGGGAAACATCACCTGCACCCTTTCCAAGACCGCCGCTACCTGCGGGATCGTCGAGCTGAACAGCCCGCCGGCCCCCGACGGCTGCGACGGCGTCCAGGGCCACATCGTGGCGCTCGACCAGGCCGGGCAGCTCACCATCCCGTGCGTCGCGAAGAAGGACATGCCGGTTCCGGCCTCGGGTCTGAAGGTCCTCGACTACGAGAAGAAGGAGAAGGCCCACGGCTTCACGTGCGTCAGCCGGGACACCGGCATGTCGTGCACGCATGATGCGACCGGTTACAGCTTCACGGTCGCCCGGGCAGGCATCTCCCAGTCCTGACCGGCCGGGCCACCGGCACCCCGCCGGGGAGGGACGTCCCACGCGACGACCTTCCCCGGCGCTCCTCTTCCCGCCGTCGCGTGCGTGATGACAGCGTTGTCTTCCGCTGTTCGGGCCGCGTTCAACGGGGTGACACCGTGTGGCTCCCTGCGCCTCCGAGACTTGACCGGATCCGACCGTGGGGCCATCGCCCCGCACAGGAAGAGGAAGAACATGTCCACACCCCTGCGCAGAGCGCTGATCGCGGCCGGGCTGGCCGCCACTCTGCCCCTGACCATGGTGGCGGCACCGGCAGCGGCTGCTCCCCTCGCCGGCGGCTGGTCCTGGGACTGGCCTGACGGCTGGCTCGACGGCTGGCCCTGGGACCGGCCCGGCGAGGACCACGGCTCCCGCCTGGCCCCGTTCGACGCCGTCGACCCGTTCATCGGCACCGAGCTCGACACCGGCGAGAACAAGTCGAACGACGCCTACGGCAACACCTTCCCGGGCGGCACCGTCCCGTTCGGCCTGGTCCAGAACAGCCCCACCACCTACCGCGAGGGCCACAACGGCGAGAAGGGCGGCTACGAGTACACCGGCGACCGCCTGCGCGGCTTCGGGCTCACCCGCATCTCCGGCACCGGCTGCACCGGCGCGTACGGCGGCTTCGACGTCCCGATCCTCCCGTTCACGGGCGACCTGGCCGACGGCGCCCTCCCGGCCGACCCGAGCACGTCGATCCGGGACTACTACCTGCCTTTCAGCCACGACACCGAGCGCGCCGAGCCCGGCTACTACTCCGTCACCACGGACAACGGCGTCACCACGGAGCTCACCGCCACGACGCGCACCGCCGTGAGCCGCTTCGCGTTCCCCGACGACGGCGGAGCCACCCTGCTCCTCGACGCCGCCGGGTCGAACAACACGATCCAGGCCGCCGACCTCACCGTCGACGCCTCCTCGCGCACCGTCAGCGGTACGGTCCGCGCGGGCTCGATGTGCAACCAGGGCACCTTCTACGACCTGCACTTCTCGGCCGTCTTCGACACCCGCTTCGTCGCCCACGGCACCTGGGACGACGGCGAGGTCGCACCCGGCGGCAGCACGGCGTCGTC
The DNA here is from genome assembly GCF_003814695.1 of Myceligenerans xiligouense. Classification (GTDB taxonomy): domain Bacteria; phylum Actinomycetota; class Actinomycetes; order Actinomycetales; family Cellulomonadaceae; genus Myceligenerans; species Myceligenerans xiligouense. Next base: position 3,405,854 of record NZ_RKQZ01000001.1, on the reverse strand, counting down.
GGACCGGAAGCACGGGGCCGGCGCCTTCCTCACCTTCGCGCCCGGCACCACGGTCACCGCCAAGATCGGCATCAGCTACACGAGTGTCGACAACGCCGCGCTCAACCGCGCCAAGGAGGTCGACCGCCACAAGAGCTTCCGGGCGGTGCGGATCGCCGCGAAGCACGCGTGGCAGCGGGCGCTCGGGACCGTCGACGTCGAGGGCGGCACCCGCGAGGCGCGCGTCAAGCTGTACACGGCGCTCTACCACGCGCTGCACAACCCGAACGTGTTCGAGGACGTCAACGGCGAGTACATCGGGTACGACGGCGAGCTGCACCGCATGGACCGCGGCGAGCACCTGTACGTGAACTTCGCCGGCTGGGACCACTACCGGGGGCACACGCAGCTCATGGCGATGCTCTTCCCCGAGGTCGCGAGCGACATCAACGCCTCGCTCGTGACGATGGCCGAGCAGACCGGCACCTGGTACGACGGCCCCACCTACAACCTGGTGCAGGCCCGCATGGCGGCGGACTCGCTGCCGATCGCCCTGGCGGCCGCCGACGACTTCGGCGCCACGGACTACGACCGCGAGGCCGCCCTCGCCTCCCTGCTGGAGACGCAGACCCTCCCCGGCGACGCGAGCACCCGCCCCGACGCCTACCAGTACCTGGCGGCGGGCTTCGTGGAGAACCGCAAGTCCAACTTCGCCACCGCGCGCACTCTCGAGTACTCGGTGGAGGACTTCGCCATCGCGCAGCTCGCCCGCCGCCTCGGCGACGAGGACTCGTACGACACGTTCATGGCCCGCGCCCAGAACTGGCAGAACGTCTTCGACCCGGTCACGCAGCACATCCGCCCGCGCGAGCGCACCGGCTTCGACCGCGGCTTCGACCTGCGCGTCCGGGACGACTCGTCGGGCCGGGGCCAGTTCAACCAGTCCACCGGCTACCAGTACGGCTGGATGGTGCCGCACAACATCGGCGCCGTCGTCGAGGCGCGGGGCGGCGCCGAGGCGTCCGAGTCCGCGCTCGACGTGCTCATGGAGGACCTCGACGCCGGCGCCTACACGCAGACCGGCAACTACCTGAGCAACGAGCCCTCGTTCAACAGCCCGTGGGTCTACAACTGGCTCGGCAAGCCGCACAAGACCACGGACGTCCTGTACCGGGCGGTCGGCGAGCTGTACGACACGACGCCCGCCGGCCTGCCCGGCAACGACGACCAGGGCGCCCTGTCCGCCTGGTACGTCTGGGCCAACCTCGGCATCTACCCCGCGATCTACGGCACCGCGGACCTGGTGGTCAGCGCCCCGATGTTCGACCGCATCACCATCGACGCCGCCCACAGCCGCCGCGACTACACGATCGTGGCTCCCGGCGTGTCGTCCGGGAAGCGGTACACGACCGGCCTGCGGGTGAACGGCGTGCGGCAGTCGGCCTCCTGGGTGGACTCGTCGTTCTCGCGGCGCGGCGGCACGCTCCGGTTCACCATGAACGACACCCCGGGCGAGTGGGGCACAGGGTCCGGCGACGTCCCGCCGTCGCACGACGACGGCCGCGACGCCCGCAACAACGTCGGCACCACGTTCGACGGCCGCGGGAACATGGGCTCCATGGACCTGTCCGACTGGTCCTACTCGCGCGAGAGCCTCGCGGCCGAGGGCGTCACCCCGGGCGGCGAGGTCGCCTTCGACTCCGCCGACATCACGTTCACCTGGCCCGACACGGAGGAGGGCGAGCCGGACAACTGGGTCGTCGCGGGGCAGCGGATCGACCTCGACGACACCCCGGCCGCCGCGGTCTCGTTCCTGGGCCTGGCGACCAACGGCCCGTCGTCGGGCACCGCCCACGTCGAGTACACGGACGGGTCGCGCCAGGCGGTGCGCGTGCACCTCACCGACTGGGGGCAGGGCGCCGGCGGCGGGAACACGACGCTCGTCGAGACCCAGGGACGCAACCACCGCAACGGCACGTCCGGAGGCGGCACATTCCGCGTGTTCGCGACGCAGCCCGCCGTCCTGGACGAGACGAAGACCGTCGACGCCGTCGTCCTCCCGGCCCACACCGACCGCGGCGTCATGCACGTGTTCGACGTCGCGACCACGACCACCCCGTACGTCGACCCGGACGCCCCCACCGGCGAGCCGAGCCGCGTCGTGCTCACCGCCCCCGCCGACCCGTCGACGGCACAGAACGTCACGTGGCGCACGGCCAGCCCGCTGCCGGTCGACGGCGTCGCCGAACTCCGCGAGGTGTCCGACGACGGCCCGGGCGAGGTCCGCACCGTGGACGCCGTCGAGCAGCCGGAACGGTACGTCGACGGCTACCCGGCGCGCAGCCACTCGGCGTCGTTCACGGACCTGACCCCGGACACGACGTACGGGTACCGCGTCGGCGACGCGGGCCGCTGGTCGGACTGGTACGAGTTCACGACGGCGAGCGACGGGGCCGACCCGTTCACGTTCCTGTACTTCGGGGACGCCCAGGAGGGCATCGCCGACGAGTGGGCGACCACGGTGGACATGGCGCTCGACGAGCACCCGTCCGCGGAGGTCAGCCTGTACGCGGGTGACCTGGTGAACACGGCGACGAACCAGCTCGAGTGGTCGGACTGGTTCGATGCCAACGCGGAGCTGCGCACCCGCACCAACGTGCTGGCGGCGCTGGGCAACCACGAGATCGGCGGGCAGCCGCTCGCCGAGAACTTCCGCGACCACTTCGAGTACGAGCGCAACGGGCCGGTGCCCGCGGACGCGCGCGAGTACGAGGCGGACTACGGCGAGCACGTCGCCGGCGCCATGACGGACACCGTCTACTACACGGACTACCAGGGCGTCCGGTTCGTGACCGTGAACGCGAACCGTGACGACATCTGCGGCCTCGTGCGCCCGCCCGGCCTGGCGGACTTCGACTGCGGCGAGGGCCGCCGCGCGTGGATGACGATGCAGGCGACCTGGCTGGAGCGGGTGCTCGCGGAGAATCCGCTCGACTGGGCCGTGGTCACCACGCACCAGCCGGTCTTCTCCAACTCGATCGACGGCAACGGCAACCCGCGGGACGAGGACGACTGGCGCCAGTACATCCTTCCCGTGCTGGAGACCAGCGACGTCGACCTGGTGCTCCAGGGCCACGACCACACCTACGGCCGCGGTTACCACACCATGGACATCACGGAGACCGAGGGCGTCACGACCGGCCCCGTGTACGCGATCTCGAACGGCGGGCGCAAGCAGTACGTGCTCAACCGCGGCGAGTCGGTGTGGGAGGCGAACGGCGCCGTGGCCGTGAAGCAGGCGCAGGACGTGTCCGCCTACCAGGCGATCACCGTCGACGGCGACACGCTGCGCTACGAGTCGGTGGCCACCTACGTGGTGCCCGGCGGCGAGTCGCCGGTCGAGGTCGGCGAGACGCTCGACGCGTTCACGATCACCAAGTACGACTCCGGCGCGAAGTGGGTCACCGAACCCGGCATCGAGATCCCGGACGAGTCCGTGCCGTCCGCGGCCTGGGGCCAGCCGGGCGACGAGCCGTTCGACCCGGAGACGTTCGGCGAGGTCGTCTTCGACGACGACTTCACCACCGATCGGCTCGCCGAGTACACGGCGTACGGGGACGACGGTGAGCCCGCGGCCGATCTGGCCGTCGACACCACGGCCGGCGTGCTCGAGGCGGCCGCCGACGGCCGCCGCTGGAGCCACCTGGCGGTTCCGGGAGCGGCGGGTGACAGGTTCGCGCTGGTCGTCGAGCCGGAGTCGTTCGCCGGGACGGGCTCGGCCGAGGACTCCCTCTTCCTCGGGATCACCGACGGGCCGGGGAGCCGTGCGCACAGCTGGTACAACCACACGCGGGGGAGCAGCGGGATCGACGTGGTCGTGGACGGCGAGAGCCAGGGCCTGTCGGCCGGTACCGGGGCGCTCGGCGTGACGTGGGAGCCCGGCGACCGGCTGGCGACCGTCGTCGACCACGGCGAGCTGACCTCCTGGATCGAGCACGACGGCGAGTGGCGCGAGATCCGCTCCGGCCTGCTGTCGCTGACGATGTCACGAGAGGACGTGACGGGGTGGAGCCCGACGGTCAGCCTGCGGCTCGACACCGGGACCATGGCGCTGGACCGGGTGATGGTGCTGCGGGGGTAGGTGCTGAGCTCGTGGACGGAGAGCGGCGCGGGCATCCTGCCGCGTCGCTCTCCGCGCTCCGGGTCGCCGGGTTTCGGCGGCTGGTCTGCGGGGGCTATGGTGATGGCCCGGTGGAAGTCATCGTTTGTCACGATTTGGTGGATGTTAGCGATCTCACGCTATGCTCGCTCGCGCACCATCACCCGCTGCCGCGGGTGCCCGCGAGCCATCCGATCCGCAGGGATCGGTGGCGTCGCCCTCCAATGTTGAAGGGGAAGACAGGACGCGAATGCGATCGATGCGTAAGACAACGGCGGTGGCAGCGTCGGCTGCCTTGATCAGCCTGGTGCTGGCCGCGTGCGGAACCGGGACGGCGGGAGGCGCCGAGCCCTCCCTCCGGTCGCACGAGAGGGTCGCCGTCTACACGTGGTGGGCGGCGGGCGTCGAGAAACGAGGGCTCGACGCGCTGGTGGGGGTGTTCGAGAAACAACATCCCGAAATCCAGTTCGTCAACGACGGACTCATGGGCGGCGGCGGCAGTTCGACGTCGAAGGAGCACCTGCAGTCCCGGCTCGAGACGCAGGACCCGCCGGACGTGTTCGTCGCGCACGCGGGCGCCGAGTTGCAGGACTACATCAAGGACAAGCACATCCAAGACGTGTCGGGTCTCTACCAGGAGTTCGGGCTGACCGAGGCGTTCCCGAAGGACCTGCTCGACCGGCTGTCCACCAAGGACGGCAAGATCTACTCCATCCCCTCGAACATTCACCGCGCCAACCTCCTCTGGGCCAACCCGCGGGTGCTCGAGCAGAACGGCATCGAACCGTCCGCCGAGTACGACAGCCTCGACGCCTTCATCGCGGACCTCGAGAAGCTCAAGAACGCCGGGATCAAGGCCCCGCTGTCGGTCGGGACCACCTGGCCCCAGGTGCACCTGCTCGAGACGACGCTGCTCGCCGACCTCGGCCCCGAGGCCTACAGCGGGCTCTGGAACGGCAGCACCGCCTGGAGCGACTCGCGCGTCACCACCGCGCTCGAGCACTACGGGACACTGATGAGCTACACCAATCCCGACCGCGACGAGCTGGAGTGGGACGCGGCCAGCGCGATGGTCATCGGGGGGGAGTCCGCGTTCAACATCATGGGCGACTGGGCCCTGGCCGCCTACGACACGGAGGACAAGGCCTACGGGACGGACTACCGGGTGGTCCCGGCCCCGGGCACCTCGGGGACGTTCGACTTCCTCGCGGACTCGTTCACCATGTCGTCCGGCATCCTCGACGAGGACAGCGCGAAGGCCTGGCTGGAGACGGTCAGCTCCAAGGAGGGGCAGGTCGCGTTCAACAAGATCAAGGGCTCGATCCCGGCCCGGACCGACGTCGACCCCGGCCAGTTCACCGAGTACCAGAAGACCGCGATCCAGTCGTTCGGGCAGGACACGATCGTGTCGTCCGTGACCCACGGCGCCGCGGTTCCGATCTCGCAGCTCGACGCGATCACGGCGGCGGTGGTGGCGTTCAACTCCGGGGAGACCGACGTCGCGGGGTTCCAGGCTGCTCTGGGGGCATCGGCCGAGGGCTGACCTTGGGCAAGGCCACCACCGCGCCGCCGCGCTGCGCGGTGGTGGCCTTGCCGTGCTGCTTCGCTGCGATCAGCCCTTGACGGAGCCGGACATGAGGCCGCCGACGAAGTACTTGCCGAGGATGATGTAGACCAGCAGGGTCGGCAGGGACGCCAGCAGGGCGCCGGCCATGGAGACGCCGTAGTTCTGCAGCAGGGCGCCGTTGGCCAGGTTGTTCAGGGCCACCGTCACCGGGCCGTTGCTGCTGGAGGAGAAGAACACGGCGAACAGGAAGTCGTTCCACGCGTTGGTGAACTGCCAGATCAGCACCACCACGAAGCTCGGGATCGAGATCGGCAGCAGCACGTTCCAGTAGGTGCGCAGCATTCCCGCGCCGTCCATGCGGGCGGCCTCGATCAGCGAGTGCGGCACCGTCATGTAGTAGTTGCGGAAGATGAGCGTCGTGATGGGGATGCCGTAGACGACGTGCAGGAGGATCAGTGAGGGGATGCCGTTGGGGATGCCCAGGTTCAGGACGAGCTGGTTCAGGGGGATCATGACGGCCTGGTAGGGGATGAACATCCCGAAGAGGATGAGGGTGAAGACGATGTCGGCGCCCTTGAAGCGCCAGCGGGCCAGGACGAACCCGTTCAGTGAGCCGAGGAACGCGGAGATGATGGTGGAGGGGATGACCATCTGGAGGCTGCGTCCGATGGCGGGAGCCAGGGTGGTCCAGGCGGTCTGCCAGTTCTCCAGCGTCCACGTCGTGGGGAGTGCCCACGCGCGGGCGGGCGAGGCGTCACCGGCGCCCTTGAAGCTGGTCACGAACAGCACGTACACCGGGATCAGCACGACGATGACGACGAGGAGCAGCATGGCGTAGCGCGCCGTGCGGCCGGCGGCGTAGCGCGCCGGCGACGTGGCGCTGCGCTCGGGCGGCGTCTTCTTGCCGATCGGCTCCAGGAGGGTGGTCATCGCTTTTCCTCCCGGTGGGTGTGGATGAGGTAGGGGATGATGACGGCGGCGACGATGATCAGGAGGATGGCGCCGACGGCGGCGGCGTTGGCGTAGTCGAAGCTGGATTTGAAGACGTACATGTCCACCGCTGGGACCTTGGTCTGGTAGTTGGCGGGTTTGGAGATGGACATGATGAGGTCGAAGGATTTGAGGCTCATGTGTCCGATGATGATCAGGGCGGACAGGGCTACGGGGGATAGTTGGGGGAACAGGACGTGGCGGTAGAGCTGGAGTTCTGTGGCGCCGTCCATGCGGGCTGCTTCGCGGAGTTCGTCGGGGATGCCGCGGAAGCCGGCCAGGAAGAGGGCCATGACGTAGCCGGACAGTTGCCAGATGGCGGGGATGGCGATGGCGATGATGCCGAAGGTGACGTTGTTCCACCAGTTGTTCTGCAGGAAGTCCAGGCCGATGATCTGGAAGAGGCGGTTGAGGCCGGAGGCTTGTTCGTCCTGGTTGGAGTTGAGCAGCCAGCGCCAGACGACGCCGGAGGCGACGAAGGACACGGCCATGGGGAACAGGTAGATGGAGCGGAAGTAGCCTTCGCCTTTGACGGGCTTTTCCAGGAGCCAGGCCCATCCGAAGCCCATGGCCATCGTTCCGGCGAGGAATACTGCGGTGAACAGCAGCAGGTTGAGCAGGGAGTGCTGGAACGCGTCGGTGGCCAGCAGGGCGGTGTAGTTGTCGAACCAGACGGCCGCGGCGGGGGCCTGGCCGGTGGCCTGGGCGGCGGTGTGGTTGTCGGTGAACGACATCTGGAAGTTCGCCGCGATCAACCCGTAGACGAACACCCCCAGAAGCAGCAGAGAGGGAGCGAGCAGAAGAAGGGGAGGCCCTACCCGTCGCATGGTCTTGGACATGGGATTCCTCGAGGGTCGATGCACCCGCCACGAAGCCCGCCGGGCAATGCCGCGGCCGGGTAGGACCTCCAGGCGGCGTCGTGGGGGGTCGCCTGAAGGTCCTACGCCGCCGTGATGCTGCCCGGCGGGCTTGCGGGTCGTGCTGGGTCGGTCGTGTCAGCCTCGTGCGGCTGCTCAGCCTTGTGCGGCGGCGGCGAGTTCGCTCTGGTAGGCGTCCAGGTCGGAGGCGCCCGTGGTGAACTTGCTCGTCGCGTCGCTGATCGCGTTCAGGGTCGCCACCGGAGTAGCGGCACCGTGGGCCAGGGAGGACACGATGGTGTCGTTCGCGAACGACTCGATCGCCGTCTGCTGGTACTCGGAGAACTCGGCCGGGTCCGCGTCCGTCCGGGCGGGGATGGAACCCTTGGCGGCGTTGAACGCCGTCTGGCCCTCCAGCGAACCGATCGTCTCCAGCCACGCCTCGGTGCCCTCGGGGTGGGGGGCACCCACCGGGAGCGTGAACGAGTCGGCCAGGAAGTCGAACGTGCCCGCGGTGCCCGGGGAGGGCACGGCCACGAAGTCGGTGCCCAGTTCCTTGTCCTGCTCCTCGAACGCGGCCACGGCCCAGTCGCCCATGATGTTGAACGCGGCCTGACCGTCGATGACCTGCTGGGTGGCCTCCGGCCAGTCCAGCCCGTCCCGGTCGGCGTTCGTGAACGACATGATCGTCTCGAAGTCCTCCAGCGCCCCGGTCACCTCATCCGACTCCCAGTCGGTCGAACCGTCCCACAGGCCGGAGTACGCCTCGGGCCCGAGGTCGGCCAGCAGCACGGTCTCCAGCAGGTGCACCTGCGTCCAGGTGGTCGCCACCGAGAGCGGTGTCACGTCGGCCTCGTCGAGTTCTTCCAGGTCCGCGATGAACGCGTCCAGGTCCTCGTACTCCGCGGACGTGTCCAGCCCGGCGTCCTCCAGCACCGCCGGGTTGGCCCACATGACGTTCGCCCGGTGGATGTTCGACGGGATCGAGTAGATCGCGCCGTCCTCCGTCGAGAGCCGCTCCACCAGGTCCGCCGGGAAGGCGTCGGTGAGCCCGAACTCGTCGTACAGGCCCGACACGTCCTCGATCTGGGCGGCGTCGATGTAGTCCTGCAGCTCCGCACCCGCGTGAGCCTGGAACGTGTCCGGCGGGTCCTGCGCCTGCAGACGCGTCTGCAGCAGATCCTTCGCCGCCGAGCCCGCACCACCGGCCACCGCACCGTTCACGAACTCCGTGTCCGGGTGCTGCTCCTGGAACACGCCCACCAGCGCGTCCAGACCGGCCTTCTCCGAACCCGCGGCCCACCACGTGAACACCTCGACCTGGTCCGCGCCACCCTCCGCGTCGGCGTCACCGGAGCCGCTGCCGCCGCCGCACGCCGCCAGGGTCATGCCCAGCACGGCGACCGAAGCGGCCACACCGGCCGACTTCTTGTTGATTCGCATCTCGTGTCCCTCAAACCTTCGTTGGTCGTTGGATCGACCCGTCGTCCGCAGTGACACGGTCCCGGGGCAGGACAGTGGCGCATCCGGAGACGGTCGGGCGTCTGAGGCGCCCGAGAACCGCGCCCTATCAAACGGGGATCGAGCGTTGATGTCAAGAAGTGAACGCAAGCCGGCATCGCTGGTGGGACTCCGTTCACGGCGTGTACTCAACGGGGTTCAGCCCTCGTGATGCGCGCGATATCGCAGATGAGGGCGGCCCGGCGGTTTATGGTGTGGCTGTGCGCGCGGATCGGGTGACCCCGGGTTCGCAGACCTCACTTCGTGAGGCCAACCGAGCCCGGATCGTGAGCGCCGTCCAGCAGCGTGGGTCGCTCACGCAGATCGAGCTGGCCGGCGTCACCGGGCTGTCCCCGGCCACGATCTCGAACATCGTCAAGGAGCTGTCGGCCGCCGGCGTCCTCGCCACCGCCCAGTCCATCCGCAACGGCCGCCGCGCGCTGCAGGTCACGCTCGCGCGCAACCTCGGGCTCGTCGCGGGAGTCCGGTTCGGCGTGCGGTCGATGAGCGTGGCACTGGCGGACGCCTCGATGCGTGTGCTCGCCGAGCAGCGCATGCCGCTCGCCGCCGACCACCGCGCCGACGTCGGGATGCGCCGTACCGCGCTGCTGGTCACCGAGATGATCGAGTCCGTGGGCGCGTCACCCGACGAACTGCTCGCCGTCGGCGTCGGGGTGCCCGTCCCGGTGGATCCCTCCAGCGGTGAGGTGGTGACCCTCGGCATGATGCGCGGCTGGGACGGCGTCGACGTCGCGGCCCTGTTCCAGGCCGAGCTCGGCGTACCCGTCACCGTCGACAACGAGGCCACGCTCGCCGCGATCGCCGAGTACCGGTACGGCGCCGGCCAGGGCTTCGACTCGGTCGCCTACGTCAGGGTCTCCCACGGCGTGGGCGCGGGGCTCGTCATCGGCGGTCACGCGGTGCGGGGCAGGGCGGGTGTCGCGGGCGAGATCGGGCACGTGTCCGTCGACGAGAACGGCCCCGTCTGCCGGTGCGGCAACCGGGGCTGCCTGGAGATGCTGGTCGGGGCGTCGAGCCTGCTGGGGATGCTGCCGGCCGGGGCCGGCCACCTCACGCTCGCCGACCTCGTCGCGCGCGCGATGAACGGCGACCCGGGCTGTCGCCGCGTGGTGTACGACGCCGGACGGTACCTGGGCGTGGCGCTGGCGAACCTGTGCAACATCGTCGACCCGGCGATCGTCGTCGTCGGCGGGCAGCTCGTGGAGGTCGGTGACCTCCTGCTCGGCCCCTTGCGGACCGCTCTCGGCCAGCGGGTGGTCGCCACCTCGCGCGGGCCGGTCGACGTCGTACCCTCCGAACTCGGTGGGTCGGCCGGCGTGCGCGGCGCGCTGGCGGTCGCGCTCGACTCGGCGAGATCCGCGGGTGCGCTGGGCGTGGTGGGATCATGATCGTGGGACCAGCGAGAGGGAACGACGTGTCACCAGGCCGGCGGCGACGGGCGGCCCTGGCCGCCTCCCTGGCCTCGGTCGTGGTCGCGGCGACCGTGTCCGCCTGCGCGGGCACCGGGGGCGCCGCGGAGGCGGCCGAGGGCACCGTGGGGCTCCTGCTCCCCGAGGCGCAGACGGCACGCTACGAGGCGTCCGACCGTCCCACGTTCGCGCGTGTGGTCTCCAGCCGGTGCCCGGGCTGCGACGTGCTCTACGCCAACGCCGGCCAGGACGTGGCCAGCCAGCAGGAGCAGGCCGAGTCGATGCTCGTGCGCGGCGCGGACGTCCTCGTGCTCGGCGCCGTCGACACGGTGGCGGCCGTCGGTATCGTCGAGGAGGCCCACCGGCTCGGCGCGAAGGTGATCGCCTACGACCGCTTCGTCGAGGGCGCGGACTACTACGTGTCCTACGACTACGAGTTCCTCGGCTACCTCATGGGGTCGGCACTGGCGGGAGAGCTCGACCGGGGCGTCGACCCCGGCCTCACCACGTTGGAGGCCCGGACCGCCGCCGGGTCCGACGCCGTACCAGGCGTGCTGCTCGTCCAGGGAGCCGTCACCGACCCGAACTCCCGCGCGATCGCCGACGGCGCCCACCGCGCGCTGGATTCCGCCGATGTCGAGATCCTCGCGGAGTACCACACGCCGGACTGGAGCCCCGACAAGGCCACCGAATGGGTCGAGGCGATGCTCACCCGGTACCGCGGCCAGGTCGACGGCATCCTGGCGGCGAGCGACGGCGTCGCGGGCGGCGCCGTGGCCGCCGCCAAGGCGGCCGGCCTCGACCCGGTCCCGCCGACCACCGGCCAGGACGGCGAACTGGCGGCGGTGCAGCGCATCGTCGCGGGGGACCAGTACATGACGATCTACAAGGCCACCGACCAGCAGGCGGCCACGGCCGCCGAGCTCGCGGTGCGCGTGCTGCGCGGGGAGGACCCGCGCACCACGGCCGTCACCGGGGGCGTGCCCACCCTGCTGCTCGCTCCGCGCGCGGTCGGGGTGGACGACATCGAGCACGTCATCCTCGACGGCCGGGTGTACACGGCGGAGCAGATCTGCACCCCGCCGTACCGGACCGCGTGCGAGGCGCGCGGGCTGGTCGGCGTGGCCCAGGAGGAGCGAGGATGACAGAGTCTCCCGAGCCGGGCCCCGCGCTCCCGCGCGGTTCTGCGGCGTCCACCGAGCCGGGCTCCACGTCGCCCCGCGCTCCCGCGGCCCCGGTGGTGTCGCTGCGCGGTGTCAGCAAGCGGTTCGGGGGTGTCCGGGCGCTCGTGGACGTGGACGTGGACGTCCACGAGCACGAGGTGCTCGCCGTCGTGGGCGACAACGGCGCGGGCAAGTCGACGCTCGCGGGCGTGCTCGCCGGGGTCTACCGGCCCGACTCCGGGCAGGTGCTGGTCGACGGCGCACCCGTGGTGCTGGACTCCCCGGCCGCGGCCCGGGCGCTCGGGATCGCGACCGTGTTCCAGGAGCTCGCCCTCGTGAACGATCTCGACGTGGTCGAGAACCTCTTCCTCGGGCACGAGGTGGGCCGGGGCGTGTTCCTCGACGAGGTGGAGATGGAGCGTCGCGCGTGGCAGGTGCTCGGCCAGCTCGCCGCGAGCGTCCCCTCGGTGCGCGACCCGGTCCGGACGTTGTCGGGCGGGCAGCGGCAGGTGATCGCCGTGGCGCGGGCACTGCTCGGGTCGCCGCGCGTCGTCGTGCTGGACGAGCCGACGGCGTCGCTCGGGGTGCGGCAGACGGCCGAGGTGCTCAACCTGATCACGCGGCTGCGGGCACGGGGGCACGCCGTCGTGCTCATCAGCCATCAGGCCGGTGACCTGCAGGCCGTGGCCGACCGGATCCTGGTGCTGCGGCTCGGCCGGGTGCACGGCACCTACACCGGCGAGACCTCGTACGAGGACCTGCTCGCGGCGATGACCGGCGCGGTGCGCCCGAGGCCGGGGGGCCGGTGATGGCCCACGAGACGCGCGGGAGCGCGCGGGACGGGACGAGCGGAGGCAAGGACGTGCCGGATGGGGTGGGGCGATGAACGCTGACGGGATGCGCGGCGGCGGGCGGACGCTCGCCGCGGTCGATCCGGCCCCGGAGCCGCCGCGGTTCGGGCCGCGGGCCGTGCTGGGGCAGTGGTTCCACGGCGAGCACGGCGTGGCGCCGATCGTCGTCGGCCTGGCGTTCGTGTGGGTGGTGCTCGCGGCCGTCGAACCGGACTTCCTCTCGGCGGAGAACCTGGTCAACCTCACGCTGCAGAGCGTGCCCGTCGGGGTGATCGCGCTCGGCGTGGTGCTGGTGCTCCTGGTCGGGCAGATCGACCTCTCGGTCGGCTCCGTGAGCGGGCTGGCCGCCGCGATCGTGGCGGTCGGCACCGTCACGGCGGGCTGGCCGCTCGGTCTCGGCGTACTCGTGGCGCTCGCCTGCGGCATGGCCGTGGGGCTCGTCTACGGTGTGCTGTCGACCAGGCTCGGGCTGCCGAGCTTCGTGATCACGCTCGCCGGGCTGCTCTTCTTCGCCGGGGTCCAGCTGCGCGTGCTCGGGCCGCTCGGATCCATCAACCTGCCGTTCGAGTCGTGGTTCGTGCGCTCGATCCAGCAGGGGTTCCTCCAACCCGCCGTGGCCTGGGCGCTCGTGGCCCTGTGGGTCCTGTCCTACCTGGGCATGCAGGTGTGGGTGCGCGAGCGCCGTCGCCGGGCGGACCTGTCCTGCGTACCGTGGCCGCAGGTCGCGCTGCGCACGGGGGCCCTGGCGCTGGTGCTGGCGGCGGCGGTCGGCTATCTCTCCACGGCCCGGGGCGTGGGCTACTCGGTGGTGCTGTTCGTGGTGCTGGTCATCATCGCCGACGTGGCGCTGCGTCGTACGCGGTGGGGACGCTCGGTGCGCGCGGTGGGCAGCGATCGCCGGGCGGCGCTGCTCTCGGGTGTCGCCGTGCACCGGACCGTGGTCTCGGCTTTCGTGGCGTGCTCGACGCTCGCCGCGCTGGGCGGAATCCTGGCGGCGGGGCGGCTCGGCGCCGCGAACCAGGGCACCGGCGGGGCCGACACGTACCTCACGGCGATCGCGGCTGCCGTGATCGGGGGGACGAGCCTCTTCGGCGGGCGGGGCAGTGCCTGGTCGGCGCTGCTGGGCGTGCTCGTCATCCAGTCCGTCGCGAACGGGCTCACCCTGCTCGACCTCGATCAGGCTACGCGTTTCATGGTGACCGGTGCGGTGCTGCTGGGTGCGATCATCGTCGACATGCTGGTACGGCGCCGGCGTCAGGAGGCTTGAGGATGTCGGTGCAGGGACCGCGGCGGCCCACGCTCGCCGGCGTGGCGGAGCGGGCGGGCGTGAGCCTGAAGACGGCCTCCCGGGTGCTGAACGGCGAGCCGAACGTGGCGGAGGCCACCCGCGAGCGGGTGCGCGAGGCGGCGACGGCGCTCGGGTTCCGGCGCAACGCCGTGGCGGCGGACCTCGCGCGGGGCGGGGCGTCCCGGCTGCTGGGCTTCATCTCCGGGGACATCGCCAACCCGTTCTACTCGGCGCTGGCCAGCGGGATCGAACGCGTGGCGCGGGACAACGACATGCACCTGATCACGACGTCGTGCGAGGAGGACCCGGAGCGTGAGCGCCTGCTCACGGAGGAACTGCTCGAACGCCGGGTCGGCGGGCTCGTGGTCACGCCGACGACGGGGGATCACGCGCGGCTGGCCGGCGAGCTCGCCGCGGGGACGCCCGTGGTGTTCGTGGACCGGCCGGCGTCGGGACTGGAGGCGGACACCGTGGTCATCGACAACCGGGGTGGCCTCCGCGCCGCCGTGCGCCACCTGAGTGATCACGGGCATCGCGAGATCGCCTTCGTCGGGGACAGCCCGGAGGTGTGGACGTTCCGCGAGCGGCGTGCGGCCTTCGTCGAGGCGATGGAGGAGCTGGGGAACCCCGGCGCGGAACGGTGGGTGCGGTCCGGCGCGCACGACGCGCGCGAGGCGCGGTCGCTCGTCACCGCGCTGCTGGACGGCCCTGAGCCGCCGACGGCGGTGCTCGCCGAGAACAACCGCGTCACCGCGGGGGCGCTGCGCGCGCTCGGCGACGCCCCCGGCGGACAGGACGTCGCGCTGGTCGGCTTCGACGACTTCGACCTGGCGGACCTCCTGGGCGTGACCGTGGTGTCGTACGACGCCGTCGAGATGGGGCGCCGGGCCGCGGAACTGGCGACCACGCGGCACGACCCGGCCGCGCCGCCGCGCACGGTCACCCTGGAGACGCGGCTGATCCCGAGGGGGACGGGCGAGCGCCGGCCCTGAGACCCGGCCCGGCCGACCGCTGTCGCGGACGACCCGGCTGACGCCGCCGCGGACGGCCGGGCCGACCACCGTCGCGGACCAGCATGCGGGGCGAACGGCGGCTCGTTGACAGCTGCCTTCCGGAGCCCATACGTTCATCTCTTGAATTCTATTGACAGCGGTGTCACAGGATCAAGGGAGATCGAATGTCACGAGTCACCGCCCGGCGCCCCAGGCGCCGGGGAGTACTGTCCGCAGGGGTGGCCCTCGCACTGATCGTGCAGGGCACCGCGGGTTTCGTCGCCCCCGCGAGCGCGGTCGCCGCACCCGGCGACTTCGCGAGCTCGTTCGAGGAGGCCGACCCCGCGCCTCTCGCCTCGACGCCGGCCGAGCGCGACGGTGAGCCCTGGTACGACAACATCGGAACGTTCGTGTCCGGGCTTCCGGGCAGCGTCCTCGGCTCCGTGACGGAGGCGACCGCCAGCGGCGAGAACCTCCCCAACGAGGGAGTCGACAAGCTCCACGACGCCAGCTCGTCCACGAAGTGGCTCGTGTTCGAGCCCACCGGCTGGGTGACCTACGAGCTCGCCGAGGCCACGTCCGTCGCCGCCTATGCGCTGACCTCGGCCAACGACTTCGCCGGGCGTGACCCGCGGTCCTGGACGCTGCAGGGCTCGGCCGACGGGGAGACGTGGACCGACGTCGACCAGCGCTCCGGGGTCACCTTCTCGGAGCGGTTCGAGCAGCAGGTCTTCGAGCTCGACGCCCCGACCGAGGCGTACCGGTACTTCCGCCTGGACGTCACCGAGAACCACGGCGACCCGATCCTGCAGATCGCCGACTGGGATCTCTCGGTCGACCTGACCCCGGCCGAGCCGACGGCCGAGCCGATGACGACCGCCGTCGGCGGCGGGCCGACGTCGGCCTCCTACACGAGCCGTTCCGGGGTCGGGTTCACCGGCATGCGGTCGCTGCGGTACTCGGGCTCCCACCTGGCCGACGGCCCGGCGTACGCGACGAACGTGCTGTACGACGACGTCGACCTCGCCGTCGGGCCCGACACGCGCCTGAGCTACACGATCTTCCCGGAGCTCCTGGAGGATCTCGCCTACCCGTCCACCTACGCGGCCATGGACCTGCGGTTCACCGACGGCACGTTCCTGTCCCAGCTCGGCGCCGAGGACGCGCACGGCTCGGCCGCCACCGCGGCCGGCCAGGGTGACGGCAAGATCCTCTACGCGGACCAGTGGAACTCCGTGCGCGTCGACGTCGGCGCGGTGGCCCGGGGCAGGACCGTCGACCAGATCCTGGTCGGCTACGACAACGACGCCGGGGCCGCCGGCACGCGCTTCTCCGGCTGGATCGACGACGTCGCCGTCGAGGCGGAACCGGAGACCATCGACGGGTCGAGCGACCTCAACTACGTCGACACCCGTCGCGGCACCCATTCCTCGGGCGGCTTCTCGCGCGGGAACAACATCCCGGCGACGGCGGTGCCCAACGGCTTCAACTTCTACGTGCCGATGACGAACGCGTCGTCGCAGAGCTGGCTGTACGAGTACCAGACCGCCACCGACGACCGGAACCGCCCGGTCCTGGAGGGTATCGGGATCTCCCACGAGCCCAGCCCGTGGATGGGGGACAGGAACCAGCTCGCGTTCCAGCCCGCCGTCGGCTCCGGCACGCCTGACGCGAGCCTGGACGCGCGCGGTCTCGCGTTCTCCCACGACGACGAGACGGCGCGCCCCGACTACTACGGCGTGGAGTTCGCCGACGGCCAGTCCGTCGAGGTGGCTCCGGCCGACCACTCCGCCGTGCTGCGGTTCGGCTTCCCGGCCGGCGCGGGCACCGGGCATGTGCTGGTCGACCAGGTCGCCGGCGACTCCAGCCTGCACCTCGACGCCGCCACCGGCGAGCTCACCGGCTGGGTCGAGGGTGGCAGCGGGCTGTCGGCGGGCCGCACCCGCATGTTCGTCGCGGGCGCGTTCGACCGCGCCCCGGCCGCCGTCGGACAGGCCGACGGCGATCGTGGGGCGGCACGGTACGCCTCGTTCGACGTGTCGGACGACGACACGGTCGAGCTGCGCGTCGCCACGTCCTTCATCGGGCTCGACCAGGCCCGCACGAACCTCGGCCTCGAGGTGTCCGGCCGCTCCTTCGAGGAGGTGCGCGCCGACGCCGCGGCCCGGTGGGAGGACCGGCTCTCGGTGATCGATGTCGACGGCGCGACCGAGGACCAGCTCGTCACGCTGTACTCCAGCCTCTACCGGCTCAACCTGTACCCGAACTCGCAGTTCGAGAACACCGGAACCGCCGACGAGCCGCGCTACCGGTACGCCAGCCCCGTCAGCGAGCCGTCCGGCGAGCCGACGGACACGGAGACGAACGCCGAGATCGTCGACGGCAAGATCTACGTGAACAACGGCTTCTGGGACACCTACCGCACCGCCTGGCCGGCGTACTCGCTGCTGTACCCCGACCTGGCGGCCGAGCTCGTGGACGGGTTCGTGCAGCAGTACCGCGACGGCGGCTGGGTCGCGCGCTGGTCCTCGCCGGGCTACGCCGACCTGATGACCGGCACCAGCTCCGACGTCGCCTTCGCGGACGCCTACCTCAAGGGCTCCCTGCCGACCGGGCAGGCGCTCGACGCCTACGACGCCGCGCTGAAGAACGCCACCGTCGCGCCCACCAGCTCGGCGGTCGGGCGCAAAGGTCTCGACGTCAGCCCTTACCTGGGCTTCACCCCCGAGAGCACGCACGAGTCGGTGTCCTGGGGCCTGGAGGGCCTGATCAACGACTTCGGGATCGGGAACATGGCGGCGGCGCTCGCCAGAGACCGCGAGGTTCCGCGCGAGCGGCGCGCGCAGCTGCGCGAGGAGTCGAGGTACTTCCTGGAGCGGGCCACGCACTACGTGGAGTCGTTCGACGAGGAGACCGGGTTCTTCGCGCCGCGGCACGCGGACGGCGAGTTCGTCACCGCGCCCGAGGACTACGACCCGCGCGTGTGGGGCAACGGCTACACGGAGACCAACGGCTGGAACTTCGCGTTCCACGCGCCGCAGGACCCGCGGGGCCTCGCGAACCTGTACGGCGGCGCCGAAGGGCTCGAGGCGAAGCTCGACGAGTTCTTCGCGACCCCGGAGGACGCCTCCCACACCGGCAGCTACGGCGGCGTCATCCACGAGATGCGCGAGGCCCGCGACGTGCGCCTCGGCCAGTGGGGGATGAGCAACCAGGTCTCGCACCACATCCCGTGGCTGTACGACGCCGCGGGCGCGCCGCACAAGACGCAGGAGATCGTCCGTGAGGTCATGCGGCGGCTCTTCGTGGGCAGCGAGATCGGGCAGGGCTACCCGGGCGACGAGGACAACGGCGAGATGTCGTCGTGGTTCGTGTTCGCCGCGCTCGGGTTCTACCCGCTCCAGGTCGGGTCGGCCGAGTACGCCGTCGGCTCACCGCTGTTCGAGCGGGCGACCGTGCACCTGCCCGACGGCGACCTGGTGATCACCGCACGCGGCAACTCGGACGAGAACGTGTACGTGCAGTCGCTCCGGGTCGACGGCCGGCGCACCTCGTCGACGTCGTTGTCGCAGAAGGACCTGTCCGGGGGCGCTCGGCTCGACTTCGTCATGGGGGCCGAGCCGTCCGGCTGGGGTACCGGGCGTCATGACGCCCCGGCGTCGCTCACCCGCGGCGGCGGCGCTCCCCAGCCGGTCGCGGACGTGACCTCGACCGCATCCGTGACGGTCGACGACGGCACGACGCCGGACGCCCTGGTGGACGACACCTCCGCCACGCAGGCCGGGTTCGCCTCGTCGACGCCCGTCCTCACCTGGGAGGGCGACGGCGAGCGCGCCGAGCTGACCGGTTACACGCTCACGTCCGGCGAGTCCGGGAGCGCGGCGCCCAGTGCCTGGCGGCTCGAAGGATCCGACGACGGCCGGTGGTGGCGGACGCTCGACCGCCGGTCGGGCGAGGAGTTCCGGTGGGCGCGGCAGCTTCGCCCGTTCGAGATCGACCGGCGCGAGGACTACGAACACGTACGTCTGGTGATCGAAGAGGTCGCGGGGGAGGGGGAGCTCACCCTCGCGGAGTTCGAGCTGCTGGCCGAGCCGGAGGACGGGCACGGGCATGGGCATGGCGGCGGTCACGGGCATGGCGGCGGTCACGGTGACGGGCACGGTCGAGGTTCGGACGGGGCGAGTTCCCGGGCCGCTGCGTCGGCCGACCTGGCGGAGGACGTCGAGGTCTCGGCGGTGCCGCAGTGCACCGACGGCGAGGCGGCACTGACCGTCGTCCTCGGCAACACGGGCGGCACCGCGGCGACCGTTGCCGTCGGGTCCGACTTCGGCGACCGGACGGTGACGCTGAAGCCGGGCGGTGACCGACTGGTCACGCTCGAGCCGGGCATCACGTCGTTCGGCCCGGGCACGGTCACCGCGACCGCCGGGGCCGGGGCGAGGGCCGGAGTGAACGCGACAACGCTCGCTCCGGTCCCGTACTCCGGGGCCGAATGCTGACCCGCTGAGACCCGGAGGGCACGGCCCCGGACCAGGCCACCCCTGGTCCGGGGCCTCCCGTCACCAGATCCGGACGCGGTTCTCCGGGGGCAGGTAGAGGGCGTCGCCCGGGACCGTGCCGTACGCCTCGTGGAACTCGTCCACGTTGCGCAGCACGCCGTTGCAGCGGAACTCGTTGGGGGAGTGCGGGTCGACGGCGATGCGCCGCACCACCTCCTCGTCGCGTCCCTTGGACTGCCACACCTGCGCCCAGCCGAGGAAGATCCGCTCCAGGGCGGTCAGGCCGTCGATCACCGGCGCCTCCGACAGCGACGTGCCGAGCGCGATCCGGTACGCCGTGATCGCGATCGACAGGCCGCCCAGGTCGCCGATGTTCTCGCCGATGGTGAGCGAGCCGTTGACGTGCACGTCCGCGTGCTCCTCGCCGTCGAGCTGCGCGGGGCGGAACGCGTCGTACTGCGCGATCAGCGCGCTGGTGCGCTTCTCGAACTCGTCGCGGTCCGCGTCCGACCACCAGTTCTCGAGGCGGCCGTCGCCGTCGTACTTGGAGCCCTGGTCGTCGAAACCGTGGCCGATCTCGTGCCCGATGACGCCGCCGATCCCGCCGAAGTTCACGGCATCGTCGGCCGACGGGTCGAAGAACGGCGGCTGCAGGATCGCGGCCGGGAACACGATCTCGTTCATGCCCGGGTTGTAGTAGGCGTTGACCGTCTGCGGCGTCATGAACCACTCCTCGCGGTCCAGCGGCCTGCCGATCTTGCCGAGCTCGTGGTCCTGGTCGAACGCGTTGGAGCGGCACACGTTCCCCACCAGGTCCGCGGCGTCCACCGTGAGGCCCGAGTAGTCCCGCCACTTGGTGGGGTAACCCACCTTGGGCGTGAACTTCTCCAACTTGACCAGGGCCTTCGCCCGGGTCTCGGGGGTCATCCAGTCGAGGTTCCCGATGGATTCCCGGTAGGCCGCCACCAGGGCCTCCACGAGCCGGTCCATCTTCTCCTTGTGCTCCGGCGGGAAGTGCCGGTCCACGTACTCGGCGCCGACGGCCTCCCCGAGCGCACCCTCGACCAGCGACACCCCGCGCTTCCACCGCTCGCGGACCTCCTGCGCGCCGGTGAGCACCCGGCCGTAGAAGTCGAAGTTCGCCTCGACGATCTCGTCGTTCAGGTACGGCGCGCGGGCCGTGACCAGGTGGTAGGCCATCCACAGCTGCCAGTCCAGCAGGGAGACGTCGTGCCAGAGCGCCGCGAAGCCCGTCGCGAAGCCGGGCTCGCGGACCACGAGCTGGTCGAGCGAACCCAGCGGTGCGCCGAGCGCCTCGACCCACCGCTGCCAGCCGAAGCCGGGCGCGCTCTCGGCCAGCTCGGCGAGCGTCATGGGGTTGTAGGTGAGCGTGGCGTCGCGCCGCTTCACCACGTCCCAGTGGTGCTCCGCGAGCCGGGACTCGAGCTCGACCACGCGCGCGGCGGCGTCCTCGGCGCTGATACCCCAGGTGGCGGAGACGTCCGCGAACCGGAGCATGCGCGCCACGTGCGGCTCGTACTTCCTGCGGATCGGCGCGTACTGCTCGTCGTGGTAGTACGACTCGTCGGGCAGGCCGATTCCCGACTGCGTCAGGTAGACCACGTAGCGCTCGGTGTCCTTGGCGTCGTTGTCGACCCAGAAGCCGACGGCGCGGGCCCCGCCGGTGCGCTGCAACAAGCCCAGGACCCGCGTGAGATCGTCGAGATCCGCGGCGTCGCGGATCAGTGCGAGATCGCCGGCGAGCGGAGTGGTGCCGAGCGCCTCGATGCGCTCGGTGTCCATGAAGCTCGCGTACAGGTCACCGATCGGGGAACCCGCGGGAGCGTCCGTGATGATCTCGCGGACATGCTCCTCCGCCTGGTCGTGCAGGGCACGGAACGCGCCGTCCATCGCGCGGTCCGCGGGGATCTCGTGGGAGTCGATCCAGCGGCCGTTCACGTGGCGGTACAGGTCGTCCTGCGGACGGACCCGGGGGTCGAGGGCGTCGAGGTCGATTCCCGACCTCAAAGGGGTGGCTTCGGTCGTCATGGCGCCAGGGTACGCGCGGGACGACCGGGGTCCACCGTGCGGGCCGGGTGGAGGGCGAGCCCCGCCGTGAGGGAAGATGGGATCATGCATCTGCACATCGCCGCTGACCACGCCGGGTTCGAGCTCAAGGCTCACCTCGTGCAGCATCTGACCGACGCCGGCCACCAGGTCACCGACCACGGCGCCCACGAGTTCGACCCGCAGGACGACTACCCGTCGTTCTGCCTCGCCGCGGGCGAGGCGGTCGTCGCGGAGCCGGGCTCGCTCGGCATCGTGATCGGCGGTTCGGGCAACGGCGAGCAGATCGCCGCGAACAAGGTCAACGGCGTGCGCGCCGCCCTCGCCTGGTCGGTCGAGACCGCACGGCTCGGCCGCCAGCACAACGACGCCAACGTCGTCGCCGTCGGCGGGCGGATGCACACCACGGAAGAGGCGGTCGCGATCATCGACGCGTTCGTCGCGGAGACGTTCAGCGGCGACGAGCGCCACCAGCGTCGCATCGACCAGCTCGCCACCTACGAGAAGTCCCGCTGAATTGCCCGAGGGGCACACCGTCCACCGCCTCGCGCGGACCCTGCGAGAACTGCTCGGCGGTGAGCGGCTGCGGGTGACCAGTCCGCAGGGCCGCTTCGCCGACGGCGCCGCCCTGCTCGACGGACGCCGGCTCGTGGCCGTGGAGGCTTGGGGCAAGCAGCTCTTCTGTGCCTTCGCGCCGGACGACGCACCGCGGGGACGGGCCGCGCGCGCTCCGGGCTCCTCGGACGTCTCGAGCCGGGCCGGCCGTGGCGCCGTGCCTGGACGGGACGACTCCCCGGGTCCGCCGGATCCCGCCGGCGCCGACATGCTCTGGCTCCGGACCCACCTCGGGCTCTACGGTGCGTGGACGTTCACGGGAGCGCCGGGCGTCGCGGACGTCGCGCACGCGATCGGCGCCCCGCGCAAGCGCATCGGCGAGCGCGAGACCGTGGTCCGGGCCCCTGCGGGGTCGTCCGATGCCGAGGTCCACGTGACGGCCGACGACCTGGGCAGCGACGAGCTCGGCAGCGGCGCCCGCCGTCCCGGTGAGGGGTGGGAGCCACCCGCGCCGCGTGGACAGGTTCGGGCACGCCTGCTCGGGCGGCACATGGTCGCCGACCTGACCGGGCCCGCGGCCTGCGAGGTCATCACCCCCGCCGAGAAGCACGCCGTCACCGCGAGGCTCGGGCCGGACCCGATCCGGGAGGGGGAACGCGGCCACGACGCGGAGCGCTTCGTTGCGAGGGCCGGGCGCTCCCGGGTGACGATCGGACAGCTCCTGATGGATCAGGCCGTGATCGCGGGCGTCGGCAACATCTACCGGGCGGAAGCCCTGTTCCGGGCAGGCGTGGATCCGTTGCGACCCGGGCGGGAGGTTCCGCCGTCGTCGGCCCGGGCACTCTGGGACGACCTCGTCGTCCTCATGCGCGACGGCGCCCGCACCGGAGCGATCGTCACCACCCGCCCGGAGGACCGTACCGGGCCGCAGCCACCGGGCAGGCTCCGGACGCGGCAGAACACGGACGGCACGCCCGACGCGGTTCCCGCCGACCAGGCCTTCTACGTCTATCACCGCGACGGTCTGCCGTGTCGCGCGTGCGGCTCTCCCGTGCTGCTCAAGGAGCTTGCCGGGCGCAACCTTTTCTGGTGCGCCACCTGTCAGAGGTGATGCGTGTGGTCCGTCCGACCACATCGGCAGGCGGAGGGGCAGAAGGGCTGGTGAGGGCTTTCCCGGGGAGTCACGGTGTGTCCTACCATTCCTGATGTGATGCGGGGGAGGCAGGGCGACGGGGCGCCGGCGGAGGAGCCGGCGGGCGCCGTACCGCTGACCGGTGCCGAGGAGTACGCGGCCGCGGTGCTCGCGCTCGTGCGGCGGATACCCCACGCCCGTGCCATGACGTACGGCCTGATCGCGGAGATCGTCGCCGAGGACCTCGGGCGCGGCGGTCCACGGCAGGTGGGAAACGTCATGGCGGAGTCCGGGGACCGCTACCGGCACCTGGTACCCGAGGACGCCGTCGTCGTCGGGCCGGCCCAGGACGACTTCACCGTGCCCTGGTGGCGCGTCGTCAACGCGGCGGGCTCTCCGCCGGCCCGGCACCTGACCGCGGCGCTCGACGCACTGCGCGCGGAGGGATGCCCGCTCACTCGTGACGGTCGCCGTGTCGACCTGAGACGCGCGATCTGGTTCCCTGAGCCGGACGCCGCGGGTTGACGCCGGGGCCGGCGTCGCGGGCCGAGGCCGGAGGGCTGGTGCCGGAGGGCTGACCGACGCCGCAGGGGCCGCGGCACTCACCAGACCCAGCTGCTCATCGGCGCGACCGGCCATCCGAAGGCTGCTGCCGCGTGCGCCAAGGTGCCCGCGGTGTGCTCCGTGACCAGACCGGCGGCGGCGAGCGAGACCAGCGACGTTCCGCCCAGATAGGCCGCGCCGAGCTCGCGCACGTCGAGGGACAGGTCGGCGCCACCCGTGACACGGTCACACGTCGCCTCGCCGAAAGCCCGCGCCCGGAGCCGGTAGGTCCCGGTGTTCTCGGGGAGCCGGGCATCGCGAACCGCGAGGGTCACGTCGACGTCCGCGGCGTACTGCCGCCCCGCGAGCGCCGCGCCGACGTCGACCAGCCGTACCCACAGGTTGTCCACCACGCGAGGCTGTGCCGCGCGGGGGTTGACCAGGAGACGCGTGACGGCGTCGTCGACCGGGAGCAGGAACGTGGAGGTCTCGACGGTGAGGTCGAAGTCGGCCAGAACACCCCACAAGGCGCGTGCGGCGGCGGCGTCGAGGGCCACGACCTCGGAGACCGCGGCCGTGCCACGTGGACCGAAGACCTCCCAGTCCAGCTTCCGCCGGAACAGGGCGTAGCCGCGTGGCTCGCCGGCGTGCTCCACGACCGCGATGCGGCGGGACTCGCGGCCGTCGCGGTGCGCGGGCGGGTCGTCCCAGAAGTGCGCCTGCAACTGTTCGGTCTCGCGTTCGCACCAGCCGGGGCGATTGATCCCGGCGACACCCGCGGGACGTGCTCCTGCCGCGCGGTGAAGGCGTTCGACCAGGTCTCCGTGCTGCTCACGGGACGCGTGCGCGATGTGCACGGTGTGCTCGTCCGCGCCCGGCACGTCGTGGAGGGCGGCGCCCCGGGCGATGGTGAGGCGGATGTCGTCGGCGGCCTTCCCGTAGCCGAAGCGTCCGTAGATCGGGGCCTCGGCGGCGAACAGGGCGGACAGCGGCTCCCCACGCCGGCGGCAGCGCGCGAGATGGAAGTCGATCATGGCGGTGAGGAGCCCGCGGCGGCGATGCTGCGGATGCACTCCGACCCAGGTCAGGCCGCCGGTCGGGAGGGTGCCGCCCGGAACGCCGAACTCCTGGAACGGATAGGAGCCGTGCAGTGCGGCGAGCCCGTCGAAGCCGGCCGCCTCGATACCGACCGTGCGGTCCCAGCCGAGCGGGAAGGGGTGGCGGACCGCCTCGTCGAGCGAGGTGCCCGAGGGGAACGCCCAGAAGTCGAGGTCGACGGCGGCGCGCAGATCCGCCTCGGTGAGCGAGCGGAACCGGTAACCGTCCGGTAGCGGGACATCCGGGAGAGCGGAAGTGTGCATGGGCCGATCGTGCCTGCCGCGACGGCGGGGCGCGAGCCATTTCACCGGCGGGCGGACAATGGTGCGGCGGGACGGTCGCGGGGAAGTCCGGTCAGCGCCCGCCCGGGACCTTGGACGGCGCCAGCCTCGCCAGGGCGCGGCCGGCCAGCGAGCGGGTGCGCGCGGCCCGGCGGGCCCCCGCCGTCGTCCCCGCCGAGTGGGCGGCGTGTTCCTGCGCGATCGACAGGACCGTGAGCACCGACGACGGGTCTCCCTGGATGAGCATCGTCGTCAGGAGCGTCTCCTCCCAGGCCGCGAACCGTTGCTTGATCCGCTTCGCCGGGCCGATCAGCGCCACCTCGTCCACGAGCTCCGTCGGCACCGCGCGCGCGGCGTCCTCCTTGCGGCCCGCGAGGTAGAGGTCCTGGACCTCGTCCATCGCCTCCTTGTACCCCATCCGGTCCAGCGACTGCTTGTGGAAGTTCGCGCCCTTGGCACCCATGCCGCCCGCGTACAGCGCCACGTACGGGCGGATCAGGTCGGCAGCCGCCTCGACGTCGTCGCGCACGAACACCGGGACCGTCGCGATCGCCTCGAACGCGCCGGCGGGCGAGCGCTCCTCACGGCGCTTGGCGAACCCGGCGTCCAGCAGCTCCCGGAACTCCCCGTCCAGGCGCGGCGCGTAGAACGAACCCATCCAGCCGTCGGCGATCTCCGCCGCGAGCGCGATGTTCTTCGGCCCCTGCGCCGCGAGCACGATCGGGATCTCGGGCCGGAACGGGTGCACGGTGGGCTTGAGCGCCTTGCCCAGACCGGTGGCGCCGGGCACGTCGTCCGGCAGCGGCAAACGGTAGAACGCGCCGTCGTACGAGACCGGGCGCTCGCGGGCGATGACTTCCCGCACGATCTCGACGAACTCGCGGGTGCGGGCGAGCGGCCGCTGGTAGGGCTGCCCGTACCAGCCTTCGACCACCTGCGGGCCGGAGGCGCCGAGCCCCAGTACGAAACGCCCGTGCGACAGGTGGTCCAGGGTCATGGCGTGCATCGCGGTGGCCGTGGGTGTGCGCGCGGCCATCTGGGCGATTCCCGTGCCGAGCCGGACGTTCCTGGTGCGTGAACCCCACCAGGCCAGCGGTGTGAACGCGTCGGAGCCATAGGCCTCCGCGGTCCAGACCGAGTCGAGGCCCAGCTTGTCTCCGGCCAGGATGGCCTGCTGGATGCCCTTCGGGGGCTTGCGCGACCAGTAGCCGGTCTGGATGCCGATACGCATGGTGAGTCCTCGTCGTCGAGCGGGCGGGTCAGCTGGCGATGTTTCTGCGACTGTGCGTCCCAGGTACTGGGCGAACACTACCGTGGACGACGGCGCCGTGGCAGGGCCGGTCGCGCCCGTGCGGCGTACGCTCGATGCCATGCCTACCTTCGACGACGTCGCCCGGCTCGTCGCAGGGTTTCCCGAGACCGCCGAGGGGACCCGCTTCCGCGGCCGGACCTGGTTCGTCGCGGGGAAGGCGTTCGCGTGGGAGCGGCCGTTCTCGAAGGCCGACGTCAAGCGGTTCGGGGGCGAGCCCGTCCCCGCCGGGCCGATCCTCGCGGTGAGCGTCGAGGACCTGGGGGAGAAGGAAGCCGTGCTGGGCGAGGGGAGGCCGGGTTTCTTCACCATCCCGCACTTCGACGGTTACCCCGCCGTGCTCGTCCAGCTCGATGTGGTGTCCGGCACACACCTGGCCGAAGCCGTCGAGGACGCATGGTTCACCAAGGCCCCCGACGGCCTGGCGGCGCGCCGCCGCCCGGTGTGACGCACCGGTCTCGCCGGGGCGGGAGGGCCGGAGGCCGCGTCCGAAATCCGCTCGCCGCGCCGGTGTTGCCGGGGGCAGGATCGGCGCGTGACATCTTCTCCGTCCCGCGGTGCCCTCGGCTTCTGGTCCGAGCTCCCCCGCGACGGTCGCTGGCTGTTGTCCACCGTGGTGGTCAATACCTTCGGCCGCGGCCTCACGCTCCCGTTCACGATCATCTACCTGCACGAGGTCCGCGGGTTCTCGCTCGACCTGGCCGGCACGCTCATGGGGCTGATCGCGGTCGCCGGGCTGATCGTGACCGGGCCCGCCGGCGTGCTGATCGACCGTTTCGGTGCGCGCAGCACGCTGCTGGCCGGGATGGCCTGCGCGATCGCCGGGCAGACGATCCTCGCCTTCGCGACCGTGCCCTGGGCCGCGGGTGTGGGGCTCGCCCTGTTCGGTGCCCAGTTCGGTGTCGCCTGGCCGGCGAACAACGCGCTGATCTCGACCGTCGTCCACGGCGACCTGCGGCAACGGTACTTCGGGGTGAACTTCGCGCTGGTCAACCTCGGTATCGGGGTGGGCGGTGTGTTCGGGGGCCTGCTGGTCGACGTCGAACGCCCGGTGACCTTCGTCGTCGCCTTCCTGGTGAACGCGGCGACGTTCGCCGCCCCGGTGGCCGTGCTTCTCGGGCCGCTGCGGCATCTCCGTCCCCGGGACGAGGGGGCCGTGACCTCCGGGGCGAGCGGCGCGGGGGAGAGGGGCGCCGGGGCGAGCGGCGTCGCCGGGCGTGCCGGTGCGAACGGAGCCGCGACCGGCTACCTCGCGATCCTGCGACGGCCCGAGGTCGCCTGGTTGACGGCACTGGCCGCACTCGCGGCGTTCGCCGGGTACGGGCAGTTGGAGAGCGGGTTCCCGGCGTACGCGCGGCAGGTCGCGGAGGTCTCCACGCGGGCGGTGGGTTTCGCGTTCGTGGTGAACACCGCGGTGATCGTGCTGCTGCAGTTCTGGGTGATGGAGCGTGCGCGGGGACACCGCCGGACCCGCGTGCTCGCACTCTTCGGGCTGATCTGGTCGGGGTCGTGGCTGGTGCTCGGCGTCTCCGGCCTGATGCCGGGCACGGCGGGAAGCGTTGCCGTCGTGCTGGGCTTCATGGGCGTGTTCGCGGTCGGGGAGGCCCTGCTGCAGTCCGCGCTGCCGGCCCTGACCAACGATCTGGCGCCCGACCACCTGCGCGGCCGCTACAACGCCCTCAGCTCGGCGGCTTTCCAGGTGGGCACCATCGCCGGCCCGGTCACCGCCGGCGTGCTGCTGGATCGCGGGCATCCCGCGCTGTTCATCGGGATGCTGGCCGCGGTCTGCGCCGGGATCACGGTGACGGCGTTCGTCCTCGGCCGCCGGGTCTCGCCCGACGTGGACGGGGTGCGCGGAGCCGACGGCGCCCCGCGCGCCGACGGTACGGCGCACGTGCGGTCGGGAGAGGTCGCGTCGACGTGAGTCGGCGGGCCGCCCGGTGAGCCCGGGCCGCCCGCCGACTCACGTCGCCGCGACCGTCAGCCCTCGTCGTCACGGACCGCGGACGCGGCAGGGCGGCGCACGTCCCGGCATGCCCACGGATCGCGGACAGCAGGAGTGGTCGTAAGACGGCGCGTCCATCCGCGCAGGACTGCGCCGTGGTCGCCGAGCAGATCGGTCACGAGGGCAAGAGCGGATGGTTGCCGGCCGATCGGGTGGTACCCCGGGCAACCATCCGCTCCCGCCGAACCGGTCAGGATCAGACCTTCAGAACGGCCGCCCTGTCGCCGACCAGCGCCGCGAGGTCGTCCGGGTCCGATGTGAGGATGAGCGGCGGCTTCGGGGAGTCGAGCGCAGTGGCACACAGCACTGCGTCGATCGCATGGGTATGCCCGTGCATCCTCGCCTCGGCGAGCAGATCCATGGCTCGCTTGGCGATTTCTTCGGTGACAGGCCTGACAGTCGCCCGTGAGTACGCCCAGGCGAAGGCTTCGCGCCGTCCTCTCGGGTGGCTCGCTTCGACCAGCGTCATGCTGCTCGTCAGTACCGGGAGCCCGAGCATGCGTGCTCGCTTCAGTTTGCTGAGTACCGTGCGGTTTCCTGCGACAATTCCGCTGAGCCCTTCACTGTCGAGGACGAGCGCGCCGAAGTCCGCCTCGCGTGTCCCGCGGCGTCTCATCCCTCACCCCTGATCTCGGCGGCGCGCTGGGCTCGGCGGCTGAGCATGGCCTCGTAAGCCTGGTCGATCTCTCGATCCGCGGCGGCCAGTTCCTCGTCCGTGAACTCGCCGTGCTCGGCCTCGTACTCGTTGAGGAACTCGTCGAGGCGGAGGCCCTGGATCTTCTCCTCCATCGTGCTTGCGATGAAGGCTGACAGTCCGGAGCTGCCCGCATACTGGCGCGCGGCCTCGGCGACGTCCTTCGGCATCGTGATCGAGTACTTGCCCATCTTCTCGGCCATGGACTCGATCCTACCGTCGATGCTACCGAGCAGCGACGGATTCATCGTGAGCATGGTTGGTCACCCCCTGAGTGAACGAAAGGCGCCGCCCGCGTGGCGGCGTGGTCTATGTAGCTGAAACTCTAGCTGTCATCGCCTGATCGCGCAGGCCGTGGCGACCCTTCTGTGGCTGCCGCGTACCTGCGAGCCAGGACCCGCAGGTGCTCCAGCAGTTCGGGCGGGTCCTCCACCGTGAAGTCGAACCCGAGCATCCCGATCCACACCGCGACGACCTCCAGGGCCGAGTACCCGGAGGGCGGCCACTTCGCTGCCCTCGAGGTCCCGGGCCTCGTGGTCGGGGATCTGCGCGAGTTCTTCGTGACGGCCGGGTGACCGGTCGGCAGAGACGGCTTCGGCGTCGACCCCCGGACCGGGGATCGACGCCGAAGAAGCCGTGTTCCGCCGCCGAGGAACGGGCGAACACGCTCCCCGGAGGCCCGCCGTCAGATCACGTACTCGATGAGCTGCGAGGGGTCCTCGACCGGGGTCGACGGCCGTACCGGCGCCGGCGTCCGGTTCCGCGCGGGAATCCCGACCGCGACCGCTCCGTTCGGCACATCGCGCGTCACCACGGCGTTGGCACCGATCTTCGCGTCGTCCCCGACCCACAGCGGCCCGAGCACCTTCGCGCCCGACCCGACCATGACCCGGTCGCCGAGCGTCGGGTGCCGCTTCCCGGGGCTCATCGAGCGCCCGCCCAGCGTGACACCGTGGAAGAGCAGGCAGTCGTCGCCCACCTCCGCCGTCGCCCCGATGACCACACCCATGCCGTGGTCGATGAACAGCCGCCGCCCGATCCTCGCGCCCGGATGGATCTCCACCCCTGTCAGCAGGCGGGAGGCCAGGGAGAGGACTCGTGCCGGCAGCCGCAGCGCCGGTCGCTGCCACATCGCGTGCGCGATGCGGTAGTGCCAGACGGCGTGCACACCCGGATACGTCAGGACGACCGCGCTCAGCGAGGTCGCGGCCGGGTCCTGGGCGCGCGCGGTCTCGGCGTCCTCCTTGAGGAGCTGGAGAAAGGTGGGCGCCCAGGACGTGGCCATCAGTCGACCAGGCCCTCGAACAGCAGCGTGGACAGGTAGCGCTCGCCGAAGCTGGGGATGATCACGACGATCGTCTTGCCGGCGTTCTCCGGACGCTTCGCGACCTCCAGGGCCGCGGACAGCGCCGCCCCCGACGAGATGCCGACCAGCAGGCCCTCCTCGCGGGCCGCGCGGCGGGCGAACTCGACGGACGTGGCCGCGTTCACGTCGATGACCTCGTCGTACACCGTGGTGTCCAGGATCTCCGGGACGAAGTTGGCGCCGATGCCCTGGATCTTGTGCGGGCCGGGGTCGCCACCGTTCAGGATCGGCGACTCCTCCGGCTCGACCGCGACGATCCTCACGTCGGGCTTGCGCTCCTTGAGCACCTGGCCGACGCCGGTGATGGTCCCGCCGGTCCCGATACCGGCCACGACGACGTCGACCGCGCCGTCCGTGTCGGCCCAGATCTCCTCGGCCGTGGTCTCGCGGTGGATCTTGGGGTTCGCCTCGTTGGCGAACTGGCGGGCGAGGACGGCACCCGGGCGTTCGGCGGCGATCTTCTCGGCCGCGGCCACGGCGCCCTTCATGCCCTCCGAGCCCGGCGTGAGGACCAGTTCGGCGCCGTACCCGCGCAGCAGCGCGCGGCGCTCCTTGGACATGGTCTCCGGCATCGCCAGGACGACCTTGTAACCGCGGGCGGCACCCACCCAGGCGAGGGCGATGCCCGTGTTGCCCGAGGTGCCCTCGACGATCGTGCCGCCCTCCTTGAGCTCCCCGGAGGCCTCGGCGGCGTCGATGATCGACACGCCGATGCGGTCCTTCACCGAGCTGGCCGGGTTGTAGAACTCGAGCTTGGCGAGCACGGTCGCCTCGAGGCCTTCGGTGAGGCGGTTCAGCTTCACCAGCGGCGTGTTCCCGATCAGCTTGGTCGCGTCGTCATAGATGCGGGCCATGGTGTCTCTTTCCTTCGTGTCGTCCAGCGGTTGCGGGTGGTTCTGCTCGACGGCCAGCGCCGGTGCATGCCTCTGGCCGTGCACCTCGTGCATGACGCCGCCGGTTCGTCCGTGGGGGTCCGTGGGGATGAGGGCGGTGCGGGAGCGTCGCACGGGCGTCGCGACCGGTGGTCCGTGCAGGGCACGGTGTCGACACGGGCCAGACGTGGCGTGGACGCTCTACCGACAGAGCCGGCACATTCGGACGATGCGCATGTGGGGGAGCCTAACTCCGCCACGACAGATCGACAAGATCGGTCTCATGTATTGGTCGCATCGATGGGTGGGGCTGCCGTGCCCGCCCGTCCGACCGCTCACGGCGAGCGTCGCGGAAGGCACGGCCGATGATGCGCGCGGAAGGCGCGGCCGCACGAGGAGACGTGCCACGGCCACGACCGAACCGTGCCAACGGTGAACGCCGGGGTGCCGACCGCGCGTGAGGTCGGCACCCCGGCGTCCGGGAGCCGGGGGAGGCCGCGTACCTGGATCGCGGCCGCCCCCGGCGTGCCGCGGGAGGGGCGTCCCGCGGCGGTCGTGAGCCGGGCTTCGGTCAGCCGGCGGAGCAGGTGGCGTCGAGCCCGCTCGTGCTGCCGCTGCCGAGGAACCCGACGGTGGTCGATCCGCCCGCCGAGAGGTTGCCGTTCCAGTCGACGTTCGTGAGGGTGCTGCCGGACGCGGTGGCGTTCCACGCCTGGGTGATCGTGGCGCCGCCCACCGTGACCTCCCAGCCGCTGATGGCCGAGCTGCCGGCGGTGACGGTGACGTCGGCCTGGTAGCCGCCGTCCCAGGTGTTGGTCACGGCGACCGCCGCGGTGCACTCCGCGGTGCCCGGGTCGTCCGTCGGGTCGTCCGTCGGGTCGTCGGTCGGGTCGTCGGTCGGGTCGTCCGTCGGGTCGTCCGTCGGGTCCGGCTGCGGGTCGTCGGGCCACAGGTCGCCGCCGCCGATGTTGATGTCCGAGCACAGGTAGTACGGCTGGTCGAGGTGGCTCGCCTGCCAGATCGTGTACAGCACCGCGCGGCCGTTGTAGCCGGACAGGTCCACGTCGGTCACGTACGGGGACTGGGTCGGGTAGGACCCCGTCTGCTTGACCAGGTCCAGGTCGTCCCAGCCGAGGCGCTCGGTGGTGGGGTCGAAGCTGGGCTTCGACACGTAGATCCGCAGGTAGTCGGCTCCGTGGTTGGCGCCGTCGGTGAGCGTCAGCGTGAAGTTGTGCGGCACGCCCTTCGCGACCCACTCGCCCGGGGTGTCCATGTAGTCGTACCTGCCGCCCTCGGTGTTGCCACCCGAGCAGAGCGTGCCGCTGGGCACGGCTGCCTCGTGGTTGCCGCCGACGTTCTCGCGGTAGAGGCCGTTCCAGTTCCACATGGCGCTGGGCTCGGCGTTCCAGGCTCCCCAGCACATCGGGTCGACGTCGGCCATCTCGGGGTTGAGGTGGTCGTCTCCCCAGCGGTCGAGGCAGCCGTAGTTGCGGGTGGGTGGGTCGGTGACGCTGCCGTGGGCCGCCGCCGGCGGTGCCATGGCGGTGTCCGCCGACACGACGGCGACCAGCCCCATCGGGGCGGCCAGCGCCATGGCGGCGGCCAGGATCAGGCCGCGCGTTCGCGCACGCACTGTCATGGGATGCTCCTCCTCGAGCTTCGGGCCGACCGGTCGGACGGCACGTCGATGTGCTGCTCAGACTGAGCGCTTCCGAGCACCCGCTGCCAGCTGCCGAATCGTTTACGACCCCCTGTCCCCTCACCCCAACCACCCCCCGAACCACCCCCCCGAACCGCACGTCCCGCCCGGCACCGGCTGCCGAGCCGCAAGTTGGATCGTCTCAATCACCGCTTGGCACGATTCACCCTGCGGTTCGGCGGGCGTGGGCTGACCTCGACCTGCGGTTCGGCGGGCATGGCGTGACTCAACTGCGGTTCGGGGGGTGTGGGGTGACTTCCCTGCGGTTCGGCGGGGCGGGGCGCGGTTCTCCCTGCGGTTCACCCTGTGGTTCGGCAGGTGGATGTCGGGTGGGCCGGGCATAGGGGGACCGAGGGGGCAGAGGGGGGCGGGGCGGGGTTCTCCCTGCGGTTCACTCTGTGGTCGGCGGGTGGTTGTCGGGTGGGGGGTGAGGGTGGCAGGGGGGGAGGGGCGGGGTCGGCGGGGAGGGGGGCGTGGCTGTTGGTCGGGTGCCGGGCAGGCCGGGCGAGGATGGGCCCATGAGCACACCCAGCACCGTCGTCGTCGGCCCTGCTTCCTGGAACACGCTCGTGCGGCTCGACGAGCTGCCCGCACCCCGGCCGCACACCGTCTTCGCGCGGGACAGCGTCCGGACGCTCGGCGGGACCAGCGCCGGCAAGGCGCTGCACCTCGCGGACCTCGGCGCCCCGGTCGCGCTGGTGACCGCCGTCGGCGACGACCCGGAGGCGGACCTCGTGCTCGGGGCGCTGGGCCGCGCCGGCGAGCACCTGGAGATCCTCGCCCACCGTGCGCCGGGCCCCACGGAGCAGCATCTCAACCTCATGACCGACGCCGGTGAGCGCGTATCGATCTATCTCGCGGTCACCACGGAGCCCGCTCGGCCCGACGACGAGCAGGTCGCCGCGCGCCTCGCGGGCGCCCGCGACGTGGTGCTCGATCTCGGCGCGAGTGGTGCCGAGCTGCTCGGCGCAGCCCGTGCCGCCGGCGCGGAGCTCTGGACCGACCTGCACGACTACGACGGCGTGAGCGAGTTCCACCGCCCGTTCGCCGACGCCTGCTCCCACATCTTCCTCAACGACGACGGCACGGACGATTACCCCGCGCTGATGCGGGCGCTGCTCGACCGTGGCGCCACCACGGTGGTGTGCACCCTCGGGGCGAAGGGCGCCGTGGCGCTGACCCGGCACGGGTGGGCCGAGTGCCCGGCCGAGCCGGCCGACGTCGTCGACACCAACGGGGCCGGGGACGCGTTCTTCGCCGGGTTTCTCGCGGCGCACCTGATGGGCGCGGCGACCGGCGAGTGCCTGCGGGCCGGAGCGCGTCAGGCGGTCCGGGCGCTCGGCTCGCCGCACCTGAGCCCGCTCCTCGACTGATCCCGGGGTCCGCCCGCGGGCCGGCGCCCCGAGCCCGTTCCCCGGCTGATACCCCGGACTCGCCCGGTCCCCGGCCCGGTCCCCGGCCTGCTCCCGGGCATTGCGTCCGCGGCCGCACCTGTGACACATTAGGAACCGAACGTTCGTTCAGTAATTCGCCACGGAGGTCACGATGACGTCGGCCGTCGAACCGGGGATCGACACCGCAGACCTCGAAGCGCACTTCGAGGCCACGATCGCGGACAAGGACCGCATCGAGCCGCGGGACTGGATGCCGGAGAAGTACCGCAGGACGCTGGTGCGCCAGATCGCGCAGCACGCCCACTCGGAGATCATCGGGATGCAGCCCGAGGGAAACTGGATCAGCCGCGCCCCCTCGCTGCGCCGCAAGGCGATCCTGCTCGCGAAGGTGCAGGACGAGGCCGGCCACGGGCTCTACCTGTACTCGGCGACGGAGACCCTCGGCGTCACCCGCGACGACCTCACCGAGCGGCTGATCTCCGGCGCGCAGAAGTACTCGTCGATCTTCAACTACCCGACGCTCTCGTACGCCGACGTCGGGACGATCGGCTGGCTCGTCGACGGCGCCGCCATCTGCAACCAGGTGCCGTTGTGCCGCACGTCCTTCGGCCCCTACGGACGCGCGATGATCCGCATCTGCAAGGAGGAGTCGTTCCATCAGCGCCAGGGATACGAGCTGCTGATGACGATGATGCGCGGCACCGACGAGCAGCGCGCCATGGTGCAGGAGTCCGTGGACCGTTTCTGGTGGCCGTCGCTGATGATGTTCGGCCCGCCCGACGACGCCTCCCCGAACACCGCGCGGTCGATGGCGTGGGGCATCAAGACCCACACCAACGACGAGCTGCGCCAGCGGTTCGTCGACATGACCGTCCCGCAGGCGGAGGCGCTCGGCGTGACGCTGCCCGACCCGGAGCTGGCGTGGAACGAGGAACGCCAGGCGCACGACTTCGGCGAGATCGACTGGGACGAGTTCTGGCGGGTGGTGGGCGGCGACGGGCCGTGCAACACGCAGCGCGTCGCGCACCGGAAACAGGCATGGGACGACGGCGCGTGGGTCCGCGAGGCGGCCACGGCGTTCGCCCGGAAGCAGGAGAGCGCCGTGACCGACGACGACGGAGCCGCGAGCGCCCCGAGCGACCTGACGCGGGCGTCCGTGGCGCGGGAGGAGACGACATGAGCGACGACGTGCGGGCCGAATGGCCCCTGTACGAGGTGTTCGTGCGCGGCAAGCGCGGTCTGAACCATGTCCACGTCGGCTCGCTGCACGCGCCCGACGACGCCATGGCGCTGCGCCATGCCCGTGACGTGTACACCCGCCGCAACGAGGGCGTCTCGATCTGGGTGGTGCGCTCGGACGCCGTCGCCGCGTCCAGCCCCGACGAGAAGGACCCGCTCTTCGCCCCCAGCGGCGACAAGGTCTACCGGCACCCGACGTTCTACTCCATCCCCGAGAACGTCCCCCACATGTAGTGGAGAACCACCATGCCCGACGACCGCGCCCCCGCGCGCCGCCCCGAGCACGAGGCCGACCACGACAACGCGTATGCCGGCCTGCTCGTCAACGACGCCCACTGGGCCTTCGGCACGGACTTCGAGGACCCGCTCGCCGGCGTGGACACCACCGTCCCCGACCGGGTGGACCCGTCCGTGCTGGCCGCCTACTGCCTGATGCTCGGCGACGACGCCCTCGTGACGTCCGAACGGATCTCGGAGTGGTGCAGCCGCGCACCGGACCTCGAGGAGGACATCGCGCTCGCGAACATCGCCCTCGACCTCCTCGGGCAGGCGCGGCTGCTGCTCGCGCGCGCCGCCGCCGCCGACCCGTCCGTCGTGCCCGGACTCCCGGACGACTCACCGGTGCCCGACGAGGACCGGCTCGCGTTCTTCCGCGACGACCAGCAGTTCCGCAACGTGCGGCTCGCCGAGCTGCCGAACGGCGACTTCGCCGAGACGATCACCCGCATCCTGCTCCTGGCCACCTGGCGGCTCGCCGTGTTCGAGCGCCTGACCGGCAGCCGCGACGCCGTCCTCGCCGCCGTGGCCGCCAAGGGCGTCAAGGAGCTGACCTACCACCGCGACTTCGCCGGCCGCTGGTTCCTCACCCTCGCCCGGGGCACGGACGAGTCCCGCCGCCGCGTGACCGCCGCGCTCGCGGAGCTGATGCCGTACTGGGGCGAGCTGTTCGAGACGCACGACGTCGAGGCCGAGGCGGCGAGGTCCGGGGCCGGCGTCGACCCCGCCGAGGTCGCCGACGAGGCCGAGGCGGTGCTCGACCAGGTGCTCGCCGTGAGCGGCGTCGACCGCCCGGAAGCCGCGCCGCGGGCCGGCGTCCGCGGCCGCACCGGACGCGACGGGATGCACACCGAGGCGCTCAGCCGGATGCTCGCGGAGACGCAGTCCGTCGCCCGTGCCCATCCGAGGGGGCGATGGTGACATGACTCCGACACGCACCGTGCGGGACATCCGCTCCCGGCCTTCCGGAGGCGCCGACGGCCTCGAACGGGCCCGCGAGGTCGCGGCGACCGTCGTCGACCCCGAGCTGCCCATGCTCACCCTCGCCGACCTCGGCGTCCTGCGGGACGTCGAGACCACCGGCGACGGCACCGTCGTCGTCTCCATCACGCCCACCTACTCCGGCTGCCCCGCGATGGCGACGATGCGTGACGACCTCGTGCGCCGCCTCCAGGAGGAGGGGTACGACGACGTCCGCGTCCGGGTGGCGCTGCACCCCGCCTGGACCACCGACTGGATCACGCCGGAGGGGCGCGCGGCGCTCGCGGAGGCCGGGATCTCGCCGCCCGGGACACGGAGTCCGGCCGGGCCCACCCCCGTCCCGCTCACCCTCGGGCCGACCCGCCGCGCGGTCCGCTGCGTGCGCTGCGGCTCGGCCGATGTCGAACTGACGTCGGAGTTCGGTTCGACGGCGTGCAAGGCGATGTATCGCTGCCGCGCCTGCCTGGAGCCGTTCGACCACGTGAAGGAGATCTGATGACGATCGGTGCCGAGGCGCCGGCCAGGACCGCCTTCCACACGCTGACCGTGGCCGACGTGCGGCGGCTCACCGACGACGCCGTCGCGGTCACGTTCGACGTGCCCGACGAGCTCCGCGACGTCTTCGACTTCGCTCCCGGGCAGTCGCTCACACTGCGGCGGGTGATCGACGGCGTCGAGCATCGCCGTACCTACTCGATCTGCGCGCCCGCCGGCTCGCCGCCCCGGGTCGGCGTGCGTGAGATCCCGGGCGGCCTGTTCTCGACCTGGCTGGTCCGCGAGGTGCGGCCCGGGACGAGGATCGAGGTGGCGGCGCCGTCGGGCAGCTTCCGCGCCGATCCCGCCGCCGGTGGACGACACCTGTGCATCGCCGCGGGCTCGGGCATCACGCCGATGCTCTCGGTCGCCGCGTCGGTGCTGGCGAACCCGGACACGCAGGTGACGATGCTGTACGGCAACCGGACGACGACGTCGGTGATGTTCGCCGAGGAGCTCGCCGACCTCAAGGACGCCCACCACCGCCGTTTCGACCTGGTGCACGTGCTGTCCCGGGAGCCGCGTGACGTCGAGCTGTTCTCCGGCCGGCTGGACGCCGACCGGCTCCGCCTGCTGCTGACCACGCTGATACCGGCGCCGGACATGGATCACGTCTGGCTGTGCGGCCCGTTCGGCATGCTGTCCGACGCCCGCCAGGTGCTCGACGAGCTGGGGGTGCCCCGCGAGCGGGTGCACTTCGAACTCTTCCACGTGGACGAGCCTCCACCGCAGCTCCGGCACGCCGACGCCGTGATCGAGGGTGTGACCAGCGATGTCACGGTGCTCCTCGACGGGCGCGGCACGACCACGCCGATGGCTCGGGACACCACCGTGCTGGACTCCGCCCAGCGGGTCCGCGGCGACCTCCCGTTCGCGTGCAAGGGCGGCGTCTGCGGCACCTGCCGGGCCAAGGTGTGTGCCGGGGAGGTGGACATGGTGCGCAACTACGCTCTCGAACCCGACGAGGTGCGGCGCGGCTTCGTGCTCACCTGCCAGAGCTTCCCGGTCAGCGACGAGGTCACGGTCGACTACGACGCGTGAGGGCCGGCACCTACCCGTGGGCGGCGCGGGCGACGGCTTCCGCGACCGGTGTGTCGCCGCCCACCAGGTTCCACTGGTGGCCGACCGTCTCG
This sequence comes from Myceligenerans xiligouense, assembly GCF_003814695.1. Classification (GTDB taxonomy): domain Bacteria; phylum Actinomycetota; class Actinomycetes; order Actinomycetales; family Cellulomonadaceae; genus Myceligenerans; species Myceligenerans xiligouense. Next base: position 3,367,401 of record NZ_RKQZ01000001.1, on the reverse strand, counting down.
TCGTCGTCGAGCACGGCCGCCAGGACGGCGGCGACATCCGCCCGGGTGACGTCGCCGCGTTCGGCGTCGGTGCCGAGCGCGACCAGGCCCGTGGCCGGGTCGTCGGTGAGCCGGCCCGGGCGGATGATCGTCCAGTCCAGGTCCGACGCGCGCAGCGCCGCGTCGGCGTCGCGCTTCGCCTCGACGTAGGCGCGCCACACGTCGCCCTGGTCGAGCGGGGGCAGGTGGTCGACACCGATCGCCGACACCTGGACGAACCGCGCGATCCCGGCCTCACGCGCGCCGTGGACGGACTTCAGCGAGCCTTCGAGGTCGACGGTCTGCTTCCGTTCGATGTTGCCGTCGGGTCCCCCGCCCGCCGCGAACACCACGGCGTCGCACCCCTCGAACGCCGCGGTGAAGTCGGTCGCTTCGGCGTGCTCGATGTCGAGGGGACGGACCTCGGCACCGAGGCGCCGGAGCTCGTCGTGGTAGGACTCGTTCCGGACGAGGGCGACGGGGGTGTGGCCCGCCCGGACCAGGAGCGGATGGAGGTGCAGGGCGACCTTTCCGTGGCCGCCGACGATCGCGATGCGCATGCGGGCCACGATACGGGCCGTCCCGCACGAGTCGAGTCAGCGACCCGCCTCCCGCCCCGGATGCCCGCCGGGACACGATCAGCCCGGGACCCCCTCCGCGCACGAGGCCGCGACGCTCTCGTCGGCCGCCGGCTCCGGGACCGGCTTCGGGACCGGCTTCGGGACCGGCTGCCGCCGCGTGACGACCTCCCCGCGATCGGTCGCCGCCAGCAGCCGGGCGCCCAGGGACGTGAGGGTGTGGACCACGTAGCGCCCGTCACGCCGCGACACGACCAGCCCCGCCTGGCGGAGCACGGCGGCATGCTGCGACGCCGACGCGGGCGAGGTCGCCGTGCGGCGCGCCAGGGCTCCCGTCGTCACCGGCGTCACCAGCGCACGCAGGGCCGCGGCGCGTGTGCGCCCCAGCAGGAGGGAGAGGGACCCGGTGGCCCGGCCGTCCCGGTCGTCACCGTACGGGGCGTGCGCCACCGGGAGGACGAGCGTCGGTTCCAGCGCCGGGTCCGCGAACGTGACGGGCACCTGCCCGCAGAAGTAGGACGGAACGAGCCGGAGGCCGCGGCCCGCCAGGTGGATGTCCCGGTCCGGTCTCCCGTCGTCGACCCGCAACGTCCGCCCCGACCAGGTGGCCGCCGGGTGCAGCGCGGCGAGCGCGTCCTGCGCCCCGGCCGTCACCAGCGTGTGCGCCCGAGCGGCACGGTCCGTCTCCACGGCGGACCGCACCCGCTCCCACACCGGCGCGACGGCGTGCCGGTGGTACGCGGTGATCGTCGCCCGGAGGCCGTTCAGCGCGGGCCGTTTGCCGCCGGCGAGGTGGTGCACCCAGCCGGACATGGGCCTGCCGACGTCGAGCCGCGCCAGCTCCGCGGCCATCCGCCCCGTCGGCGTGCCGAGTACGGCGTCGACCCCGGACGCGAGGTCGTCGCTGCCGGCCTCCGGGACCAGGAAGTCCGGGCAGTACCCGCGCGGCGGCGTGAGATGCAGGTACGGCAGCGCCTGCCGCGGGAGGTCCCGGACCACCGCCGCACGCCACCGCCCGAGCTCCGCCCGCGACCCGACCGGATCGTTCACCAGGCGCGCGCTCAGCCGCGTCTCCCAGAGGGGGTCGGCCCCCGCCGCCAGCCGGACGCGCCCGAGGTCGTCGGCGGTGAAATGGATCCGCAGCATGCCGTGCCTCCGCCAGATGGATGGGACGGGCACCGGCCGGCACCCGCACCACCTACCTGACCAGGTATCACTTTCAGCCCGCTCTCACGCGGCTGTCGGCTCCCCTCGGCCGGCCGGCCGGCCCCGGCCCGGCCCCGGCCCGGCGCGGCCCGGCGCGGCCCGGCGCGGCCCCGCCTCAGGAACGTGGGCGGCCGTACGCCAGCCTGCGCAGCAGGACCTCCGCCGGGCCCCGCGCCCCGCGATTCTCCTGCCAGACGGCGAACACGACCGTGACCGCCCAGACCCCCACGGCGTACAGGAACATCGACCAGGACGACAGGTGCTGCCCCAGGCCGAGGCCCCAGGCGGTGAGGACCGGCGCGCACAGCACCGACTGCAGCAGGTAACAGGTCAGGGACCGCTTGCCCACCGCCTGCAGCGCACCCGCCACCGGACCGTCGATCCGCAGTGCGCTCGCGGGCCGGTCGCCGGGCGCGGGCGCTCCGGCGCGGCGGCGGCGCCGGGCGACGCCGTGCCCCACGAGACCGAACAGTGCGACGTATCCCAGACCGGCGAAGAACCCCGTGAAGCCCTGGACGAAGAAGAAGACCCAGGACGCGGCGTCCGGCACGTCCCGCACGCCGACGTGGTCGAGCGCGCTCGGAAGGCCACCGAGCACGCCGATCGTGATGCCGATCGCCGCGACCCGGCGCAGCAGCGGCAGGTGGTCGCCGGGGTTCTCGAGGATGCCGCGGCGTCCGGCCCAGAACGCGAGCAGGATCATCGTCGGGACCACCAGCCCCGCGAGGCCCTGCCCCACCGTCACGTAGGCCCACAGGCTGAGCCGGGGGCCGATGGACGCGAGGTAGGAGTCCTGGGAGATCGACGCGTCGTCGATCGCGAACGCGGTCTCCAGCTCGGCGGCCTCGGCGGGTGGGAGCTGCGCGGTGAGGTACGCGCCGCCGACGGCGAGGACGGTGCCGATCGCGAGCAGGCCCAGCAGCACGGACGCCCACGTGATGAGCGTGGTGTCGGTGCGGCGCAGGAAGAGCCACACCAGCAGCAGCCCGGCCAGGCCGTACGCGCCCAGGACGTCCCCCATCCAGAGCAGGGCCGCGTGGACGAACCCGAAGGCCAGGAGCCACAGGTTGCGGAACTGGAGCAGGCGCCGGGCACGCCTCTCGGAGGTCCCCGCCGCGATCTGGCGGGAGTACAGCTGCATCATCCCGTAGCCGAACATGAACGCGAACATCGGGTAGATGCGCATGTCGACGACGGTGATGACGAAGAAGTCGGTGGCCTGGTCGAGCCACGACCCGCCCACGGGGTGGGAGCTGCTCGCCGAGATCTCGCGGCCCCACAGGTAGAACGGGGTGTTCGCAACGGCGATCAGCAGCAGCATGAAGCCGCGGGCGAGGTCGGGGGCGGGGGCGCGTTCGGCGGCGCGGACCGGGCCGCGGGTGAGGGTGGTCGACACCAGGCCATCGCAGCACGCGAGATGGGCGAGCGCCAGAAAAATCGGGCGTCCCGCTGGGTGGTCCTCGGCCGGGGGCACGGCACGGCGCGGGTGCGAGGACATCACGGCACGGTGCACGGTAGGGTCTCCCCGGTCCGTCGGGAGGAGGCACGAGGCGATGTACGACGCCGGACCGCCGGCCCGGGCCGGCGCGGCGACCGTGCTCACATGGCTGGTCGCCGGGGCGCTCGTGCTCGGCGCGATCCTTGCCACCACGTGGCTGTTGAGCAGGGACGGCGTGAGGTCGCCCGACGGCGCGGGTCCCACCCCGGCCGTGAGCTCGGCCGAGCCGGTCGTGCGCGAGTCCGCCGGAGCGACGGAGCGGCCGGGCGCCGGGCCGAGCGCGGAGCCGAGCGACGAGCCCAGCCCGGCCCCACCCGCGGACCCGCCGGTCGTCGCGCTCACGGGCAGTGGTTCGGGGCGTTGCCTCGACGTACCGGGCGCGAACTTCGCCGACGGCGTCGCGCTGCAGATCTTCGACTGCAACGACGGCGTCGCCCAGCAGTGGACGGTCACGGCCGCGGGCGAGCTGCGTATCGGGGGCACGAAGTGCCTGGACGACGCCAGCGGCGGGGCGGACGGCACCCCTGTCACCGTCCAGGAGTGTCACGGCGGCGACAACCAGCGGTGGAGCGCCCCGGGCGACGGCACCGTACGCGGCGTCGCCACGGGACTCTGTCTGGACGTCGAGGCAGCGGGCACGGAGAACGGGAGCCCCGTCAACGTGTACGGGTGCCACCTGGGCCCGAACCAGCTCTGGGGCATCGGCTGACGGCTGCCCGTCAGTGGTGGAACGCCGAGGCGCGGTCGCGGTCCGTGGTGGGCCGGCTCGGCGGGGTGGACTCCAGGTGCGCGGCGGCGGTGCGGAGGTCGTCGAGCAGCCGGTCCGCGAGGTCCATGCCCAGGCCGTTGCGCACCACGACGCGCTGGACGGTGACGTCCTCCAGATTCGCGGGCAGGGGGTAGGCCGGCACCTGCCAGCCGTGCATGCGGAGCCGGTCCGAGAGGTCGTAGAGGGTCCACGGCCGCGCGCCGCCGTCGTCGGCCGGGCGTAGGCGCCACGCGAGGACCGGGAGGTCCAGGGTCTCGTTCCACGGCTCGAACGGTCCCGCCCCGCCGATCTCGCGTGCGAGGTGGCGGGCGACGTCGAGCGTCGCGCTCTGGATGTCCGTGAACCCGCTGACGCCGTGCCGCAGGAACGTGTAGTACTGCAGCAGGACCTGCGCGCCGGGCCGGGAGAAGTTCAGGGCGAACGTCGGCATGTCGCCGCCGAGGTAGCTGACGCGGAACACCAGCGACTCCGGCAGGAGCCCGGCGTCGCGCCATGCCACCCACCCCACGCCCGGGTAGACGAGCCCGTACTTGTGGCCCGACGTGCTGATCGAGGCGACACGTTCCACCCGGAAGTCCCAGGCGAGGTCGGGCTGCACGAACGGCGCGATCATCGCGCCGGACGCGCCGTCGACGTGGATCGGCACGTCGACGCCGGTCTCCGACGCGAGGACGTCCAGCGCGGCCGCGATCCGCGCCACCGGCTCGTACATCCCGGTGTAGGTGACGCCCATGATCGCGACCACGCCGATCGTGTTCTCGTCGACGTGGTCACGCACCGTGTCGCCGTCGAGCGTGGGGTGGCCGTCGCTGATCGGCACGTACCGCGGCTCCACCTCGAAGAAGTTGCAGAACTTCTCCCAGCAGACCTGCACCGCGGAGCTGAGCACCAGGTTGGGCCGCTCCGCCGGGAGGCCGGCGTCGCGGCGCCGTTCCGCCCAGCGGCGCTTCAGTGCCAGCCCGGCGAGCATGCACGCCTCCGACGAGCCCGTCGTGGAGCACCCGACCGCGCGGTCCGGGTCGGGCGCGTGCCACAGGTCGGCCAGCATCTTCCAGCAGTAGGTCTCGATCGCCGCCGTGGCGGGGTACTCGTCCTTGTCGATCATGTTCTTGTCGTAGGCGGCGGCGTAGAGCTTGTCGGCGTGTTCGTCCATCCAGGTGGAGACGAACGTGGCGAGGTTGAGGCGGGCGTTGCCGTCGAGCATGGCGTCGTCGTGCACGAGCTGGTAGGCGGTCTCGGGCAGCATGGGGCCGCCGGGGAAGCGGTCCCGCGGGGCCGACGTCGTCTCACCCGGCCGGGCGAAGATCGGGTTCAGCTCGATGTCACGCGGACGACTGCTCATGGCGGGCTCCGGTCCGTCGGCGGTGTTCCGGAGTCCACACTGCCGGGCGTCGTCCGCATCCGCATCGGGAGCCCGTGGACGACGGCGGCCGTGCGGGCTCGGTCCCGCAGGCATAACCTGGCCGCGGAGGTGCGACATGGCTGACAGCAACGCGGGCGCCGCAGGGGGAGCGATCTACGGGATCGGGATCTTCGGGGCGCTGGTCTACTTCTGGCAGCAGGCCGACGGCTTCTGGGAGTACGTGTGGGCGATCGTCCAGGGGCTCTTCTGGCCGGCGTTCATGGTGTATGAGGGGTTCGCGGCACTCGGCGCGTGACGGCGGGCCCCTCGCCCCCGCGTTGCGGTGGGCACGTCCGCCTCCGGGTTCGGTATCGTCCGAGCCATGGCACCCCGACTCTCCCCGGCCTCGCGGCAGGCCGTGGTGTTCGACGTCCTCGGCACGCTGGTGGACCAGGCCGGAAGCCTCCGGGACGAGGTGGCCGAAGCGGCGGGTGTCGCCGTCACCGACGCGGCGCCGATCGTCGAGGCCTGGCTCGGCCACGTCGCGCGGCAGGAACGGGCGATCGTCGACGGGGAGCGCCCGTTCGTTCCCGGGCGGGTACTCGACCTGGAGGCGCTGCGGTGGCTGGCCGACGGAGGGCTGCTGCCGTCCGCGGCCGTCGAGCGGCTCACCTCCGCCTCCGAGCGGCTACGGCCGTGGCCGGACACCGTCGGCGCACTGGACCGGCTCAGCCGCGACGTCACGGTGATGGGTCTGTCGAACGCCGACCGGCGCACCCTGGCCGGGCTCAGCGGCAACCGAGGGCTCCGCTGGCACCAGGTGCTGTCCGCCCAGGACGCGGGCACCTACAAGCCCGCCGCGGCGTTGTACGCGACGGCCGTGGCCGCGGCGCCGTCCGACGCCGGAACACCGATCATGGTCGCCGCCCACGCCTGGGACCTCCGGGCGGCGGCCGCCGCGGGGATGCGCACGGCCTACGTGCCGCGCCCTGGCGGCGACGCGCCGGTGCCCGGCGACTCCTTCGACATCCACGCCGCTGACCTCCGGGAACTGCACGGCCGCCTCACCGCGGGCGAGTGACGTCCGGGCCGGGCGCGGTGACCGGGGCGGATCGGACCTGGCGTCGGGCCGGGCGTTCGGGCCGGGCGAGGTCACCAGCCGTCGTCGCGGCGGGCGGGCCGGTCGCGGTCGAGGTCGTCCTGCCGCTCGTCCGCTCCGGCGGCCCGGTTGACCGCGCGCCACACCCATATCCCGAGAAGCACGAACGCGGTGATGCCCCAGAGCAGTGCGGGATCCGCGCGCGTGATCGCGGCGAACTGCAGGATCACGGGGACGAGCAGCGCCAGGATCACCACCCAGCCGAGGACGATCTTCGTGGTCCGGGACGACCTGATGGCCACTCGCTGCTCCTGACGTAGACGTCCGACAGGGACGAGTGTTTCACGCCGCGCCGCGCTGCTCTCGCCTCCGGCGATGCTTGTCCTCGACAGAACCTCTGACTAGTGTCAGACAACATGACCGAGGAGACGCAGATCGACACCGTTCGCGCTTTCAACCGCGTCGTCACCGAGAGGCTCGGGGTCCTCGAGGATCGGTATCTCTCGCGTGATCGATCGCTGGGCCTGGATCGCATGCTGTGGGAAATCGGGGCCGACGGCATCGAGGTCCGCGAGCTGAGGGACCGTCTCGGACTCGACTCCGGATATGCCAGCCGGCAGCTTCGCGCGCTGGAGCGTGAGGGGCTGATCACGGTGGCGGCGTCGGAGCAGGACAGTCGCGTCCGCCGCGCGAGGCTGACCGCATCCGGGCTCGCGGAGCTGGGCGTCCTGGACCGGCTCTCGGACGAGCTGGTCGAGGAGATCCTGACTCCGCTCAGCGAGCGTCAACGCGCGGAGCTCGTGGACGCCACCGTGACCGTACGACGCCTGTTCACGGCGTCGGAGGTGACGATCGTCCCGGCGGATCCGGCAACGGCCGCGGCGCGACGGGCCGTGCACACCTACCACCGGACCCTCGACGAGCGCTTCGACGGCGGGTTCAACCCGGACCGGAGCCTGACCGCCGCCGCCGACGCGCTTCGTGCGCCCTCGGGGCGGTTCTTCCTCGCGGTGCTGAAGGACGCTGCGGTCGGATGCGTCGGTGTCACCACCGACGGCGCCCACGCGGAGATCAAGCAACTGTGGGTGGCACCCGAGGTGCGTGGCCTCGGAATCGGAAGCCGTCTGCTCGCGACGGCCGAGGAGGCCGCCGCGTCGCTCGGGGCAGGCGTGGTCCGGCTCGAGACCAACGGATCTCTCACGGAGGCGATCGCCCTGTACCGGGCTCGCGGGTACCGCGAGGTTGCCCCGTTCAACGATGAATCCTACGCGCACCACTGGTTCGAGAAGCCACTGAGCGCCGGCCCCGGCGGCCCGTCGGGCCACGTCGGTTTCCTCGGGCTGGGCATCATGGGCCTGCCCATGGCTCGACGGCTGGCACGCGGCGGCATCCCGCTGACCGTGTGGAACCGGACACCGAAGGCCGACGAGGAACTCGCCGCCGCCGGCGCGCGCACGGCTTCCTCCGTCGCCGAGGTCTTCGCGCGGTGCGAGACCGTGTTCGTGATGCTTCGCAACGAAGCCGCCGTCGACCAGGTCCTCCGCGGTGCCCCCGGAACGCTCGCCGCCCTCGTCGCCGGGCACACGATCGTCAACATGGGCACCCTGTCGCCCGGGTACTCTGCGGCGCTCGCCGCAGAGGTCGAGCAGGCCGGCGGGCACTACGTCGAGGCCCCGGTGTCCGGGTCGCGCGCGCCTGCCGAGGAGGGCAAGCTCGTCGCGATGGTCGCCGGCCGGACCGACGTCGTCCGGCGCGTGGTCCCGCTGCTCGCCCCGATGTGCGCGCGGACCACCGCCTGTGGCCCCGTCCCTTCCGGTCTCACCACGAAGCTCGCCGCCAACGTGTTCCTCATCGCCCTCGTGACCGGGCTTGCCGAGGCCTTTCACTTCGGCGAGAAGCACGGCCTCGACCCGCACCTGCTCCGGGGCGTCCTCGATGCCGGGCAGATGGCCTCTCCCATCTCCCGTGTCAAGACGGCCAAGCTGGTCGCGGACGACCTCACGGCGCAGGCGGCGATCTCCGACGTGCACATGAACGCCGAGCTCATCGGCGAGGCCGCGGCCGCCGCGGGCGTGAACGTCCCGCTCAGCGACGTGTGCCGGGCGCTCTACGGAGACGCTGTCGCACGTGGCGACGGCGCCGTCGCCATGGTCGGCATCGTCCGTACGATCGCCGCTACCTGAGCCGTGAGCCGTCCGCCGCCTGGCGGCCGGGTCGTGGCGGCTGCCACGACCCGGCGGCGTCCGCTAATAATGCGCATCATCAGATTGACCGCGTGATCGGCGGGCGGTGAGACTCGGGGCGTCATCGAAGACCTGACGAGTGGCGTTCGAGGAGGAACCATGCCGCGTCGCCGCATCACCCAGACGGACGTCGCCGCGATGGCGGGCGTCAGCCAGGCCACCGTCTCGTTCGTGCTCAACGGCAACACGCCGGCCGGGGTGCGCATCGGCGAGGAGACCCGCCAGCGCGTGCTGGACGCGATCCGCATCACCGGCTACACGGCGAACCCGCTCGCGCAGCGCCTGGCGGGCGGGCTCACCCAGATCCTCGGCGTGTTCACCTACGAGGCCACGTTCCCCCGCGCCGGCCGCGACTTCTACGGGCCGTTCCTCGTGGGGATCGAGCACGCCGCCGAACGGCTCGGCGTCGACCTCCTGCTGTTCACGAGCGCGCCCGCCACGGGTGGCCGACGGCAGCTCACCCGCGACGGCTGGCAGCGGCTCGGCGTGGCCGACGGCTGCCTGCTGCTGGGCCAGCACGAGGACCGGGGCGAGCTGCAGCACCTGCTCGACACCAACTACCCGTTCGTCTTCATCGGCAAGCGCGGCAGCGACGGCGGCCGCCTCCCGTACGTCGGCGCCGACTACGTCGAAGCCACCATGCGCCAGGTCGACCGCCTCACCGCGCTCGGGCACCGGCACATCGGCTACGTCGGCGTGCGCGGCACCGACCAGCCCACGCTCGACCGCGTCGAGGGCTACCGCACGGCGCTCAAGGCCCAGGGGCTGACGCCGTCGTTCGTCGAGACCGACGACGTCGCCGCGGCCGCCGGCGAGATCCTCGCCCGCTCGCTCACCGCCGTCGTCGTCGCACCCGAGAACCATCCCGAGGAACTCGCCGACGAACTGGAGCGCCGCGGCGCTCGCGTGCCCGGAGACGTGTCCGTGCTGCTGCTCGGCCAGCCGCACCATCCCCGGCGCGACGGCCGGCGCTGGTCCGGCTTCTCCGTGCCGCGCGAGGAGATGGGGGTGCGGGCCCTGTACCTCCTCTCCCGCCTCGTGGCCGACGACGGCAAGCGGGACCGTGAGACGCGGCGCGCGTCCGCCGTGCCCGACGCCGAACTGCACCAGCTCCTGAACTGCCCGGACGTGGAAGGCGCGACCGCCGCCCCGCCTCCCGCCGCCACCGACCGCACCCCCGACGACAGGACGGACCCCACGTGACCCAGCAAGACCTGCAGACCGACGTGCTCGTCGTCGGCGCCGGGCTCGGCGGCATCGCCGCGGCCCTCGCCGCCGCCGGGCGTGGTGCCCGCGTCGTCCTCACGGAGGAGCATCCCTGGATCGGGGGCCAGCTCACCTCCCAGGGGGTCCCGCCCGACGAGCACCCCTGGGTCGAGCGCTTCGGCGTCACCGCCCGCTACCGCGCACTGCGCGACGGCATCCGCGACGTCTACCGCCGCCGGTACCCCCTCACCGAGGCCGCCCGCGCGTGGCAAGCGCTGAACCCCGGCGCCGGCTGGGTCTCCAAGCTCTGCCACGAGCCGCGCGTCGCCGTCGGCGTCCTGGAGGAGATGCTCGCCCCCCACCGCTCCGCCGGCCGCATCCGGCTCCTGGAACGCGTGCGCCCGACGTCGGCCACCACCGACGGCGACCGCGTGACGTCCGTGACCCTCGCCTCCGTGGCCGGCGGACCGGACGTGACCGTGAGCGCCGCGTACACCATCGACGCCACCGAGACGGGCGAGCTCCTCCCGCTCACCGGCACCGAGTACGTCACCGGGTTCGAGGCGGCGTCCGAGACCGGCGAGCCGAGCGCCCCCGCCACCGCGCAGCCCGACAACGTGCAGGCCCTGAGCGTCTGCTTCGCCGTCGAGCACGTCGACGGGGACCACACCATCGACCGGCCCGAACGCTACGACTTCTGGAGCTCGTACGCGCCCGCCGCGTGGCGCGGCGAGCGCCTGCTGTCCTGGACGGCCCCCAACCCGCGCACCCTCGCGCTCGACGAGCGCACCTTCACCCCGAACCCCGGCGACGACCCGCTCCGGGTCGACGCCGACCAGTCGAAGAACGCCGGTGACGGGAACCTCTGGCTGTTCCGCCGCATCGCCGCCCGCGATCTCCTCGAACCCGGGTTCCGCGACAGCGACCTGTGCCTCGTGAACTGGCCGAGCATCGACTACTTCCTCGGTCACGTCCTGGACGTGCCGCGCGACGTCGAGCAGGCGCGGATCGCCGACGCCCGCCGGCTCAGCCTCTCGATGCTCTACTGGATGCAGACCGAGGCTCCCCGGCCCGACGGCGGCACCGGCTTCCCCGGTCTGCGCCTGCGCCCGGACGTCATGGGCAGCGCCGACGGCCTCGCGCAGGCCGCCTACCACCGCGAGTCGCGCCGTATCCGCGCCGTCACCACCGTCACCGAGAACGATGTCTCCCACGCCGTGCGCGGCGACCGGGGCGCCACCCGCTACGACGACTCGGTCGGTGTCGGGATGTACCGCATCGACCTGCACCCCTCCACCGGCGGCGACACCTACATCGACGTGCCGTCCACGCCGTTCGAGATCCCGCTCGGCGCCCTCCTGCCGCGACGGACCACCAACCTCCTCGCCGCGAACAAGAACATCGGCACCACCCACATCACCAACGGGTGCTACCGGCTCCATCCCGTCGAGTGGAACGCCGGCGAAGCCGCCGGCCACCTCGCCGCCCACTGCCTCGCCACCGGCCGCGTCCCCCACGAGGTCCAGGAGAAGCCCGACCCGCTGGCCGACTACCAGCGCGAACTCATCGCCTCGGGGGTCGAGCTGCGCTGGCCGGAGGGAGAGGTCCATCCCTACTGAACCGCCGGCGCCCTGACCGGCCCAAACCATGCGGTCGGCCACTCGGCGAGTGGTCGGTCCGATGTCGAAGAAGTCGGCTCCCCAGGGGGCCGACCGCACGGACATCGAACCGACCGCACGACAACCGGCCGGCCACCCTCACCCACCCTCAGTCCGAAGGAGTACTGATGCACACCCCGATCCGCCGATCGCGAGCCGCCGCCGGCGCCGCGCTCGCCACGGCCCTGACCCTCACCGCCTGTTCCGGCGCGGAACCCGCCGCCCTCGGCGACCCCGAGACGCCGTCCGAGCCCGTCGACCTGCGCATGACCGTCTGGACCGCCGACGAGAAGCACCTGGAGATGTTCCAGGAGATCGGCGATGCCTACGCCGCCGCGAACCCGGACCTCGTCGCCGGCGTGACCTTCGAGACCATCCCGTTCGAGGACTACACCACCACGCTCACCACCCAGCTCGCCGGCGGCAACCCGCCCGACCTCGCCTGGGTGCTGGAGAGCTACGCACCCGAGTTCGTCTCCAGCGGGGCGCTCGCGGACCTGGGCCCCGTCCTGGAGAGCACCGACGGGTACGACGTCGACGACCTCGTGCCCAGCACGCTGGAGCTGTGGCAGGACGACGAAGGGCTCTACGCCTACCCGTTCTCGAACAGCCCCTTCGCCGTGTTCGTCAACACCGACCAGATCGCCGCCGCGGGCCAGGACGACCCGGCCGGGCTGGTGGAGTCGGGGGAGTGGACGTTCGACGCTGCCCGCGACATCGCGGCCGCGACGGCCGAGGACTCCGGCAAGCAGGGGCTGGTGGTGCGTGACTTCGACTACCAGCTCTGGGAGAACCTCTCGACGGTGTGGGACGGCTGGGGCGCCGCGCCGTGGAGCGAGGACGGCACGCAGTGCACGTTCACCGACCCGGAGATGGTCGAGGCGATGCGGTGGATCCACGACGCCACGTTCGACGACGGCGCGCTGCCCGGCCCGGGCACCACGGCCGACTTCTTCGCGGGTGACGCGGCCATGACGATCACGCAGATCAGCCGCGCGTCGGCGCTCGACGGCTCGTTCGAGTGGGACCTGCTCCCGCTCCCGGCGGGACCGGCGGGTCAGCAGAACGTGATCGGCCAGGCGGGGATCGGCGTGTTCACCCAGGGGGAGAACCCCGACGTGGCCGCGGACTTCCTGGCGTACTTCACCAACCCGGGCAACGCGGAGAAGCTCGCGACCTACTTCCCGCCGCCGCGTGCCTCGTTGCTGGACGCCGGGACGCTGTCCGCCGCGAACCCGCTGCTGAGCGAGGAGCAGCTCCAGAGCGTCGTCGTGGACGGCATCGAGGGCGCGGTCACCAAGCCGGTGCACCAGAACTTCGCGAAGCTGTCGGAGACGGTGCGGGCCGAGCTCGACGCGATGTGGGCCGAGGACGCCGACGTCGCCGCCGTCCTCGACGAGACCTGCGCGGTGATCCAGCCGCTCCTGGAGGAGTGATCGTGGCAGCGGCGTCAGAGACGATGCCCGAAACCACGCGGCGGACGACGCGCCGCACGGCGCGGCGGACGGTGCCCGTGTCGCGGGCGGTGCGCCGCGACTGGGCCGTCGGGTACACGATGGTGGCCCCCGTGGTGCTGGGTGCCCTCGCGTTCGTCGTGCTGCCGCTCGGCATGGTGGTCTGGTACTCCCTGCACGAGTGGAACGTCCTGGCCGGCACGTTCACGTTCGCCGGCGCGGCGAACTACGAACGCCTCCTCGCCGACCCCGGGCTCGCGGACTCCCTGCTGGCCAGCCTGTGGTTCTCGATCGGGCTGGTGGTCCTGAACATCTCGCTGGCGCTGCTGCTGGCGGTCCTGCTCGACCAGAAGCTTCCCGGCACGACGACGTTCCGCACGTTCTTCTTCTCGCCCGTCGTCGTGTCGCTCGTCGCGTGGACGATCGTGTGGAGCTTCCTGCTGCAGGCCGACGGCGGTATCAACGGGTTCCTCACGCAGTTCGGCCTGGAGGGGCCGAACTGGCTGCGCCACGAGACGACGGCGATGCTGTCGGTGATCGTGGTCCAGGTGTTCAAGAACGTCGGGCTGAACATGATCCTGTTCCTCGCCGCGCTGCAGGGAGTGCCCGTGGAACTGCAGGAGGCGGCGCGGCTCGACGGCGCGGGCGCCTGGCGCCGGTTCCGGTCGATCACCCTGCCGATGATCAGCCCGACGATCCTGCTCGTCTCGATCATCACGATCGTGGGCTCGCTGGAGGTCTTCGCGCAGATCGACGTCCTCACGGGCGGCGGTCCGGGCAACTCGACCACCGTGCTCGTCTACTACCTGTACCAGCAGGCCTTCCGGTTCAACGAGTTCGGCTACGCCAGCGCGATCGCCGTGCTCCTGTTCGTCATCGTCCTGGTGCTGACACTCGTGCAGTGGCAGTCGCGCAAGAGGTGGGTCTTCCATGAAGTCTGAGGTCATGCCCCCAGCAGGGGGAAGCCGTCCCGATGCCGGGCGGTCCGCCGCCGAGCTGCCCGGTGCCGTCGAACCTCTTCCGGAGACCGAGCCGCCGGTGCCGCTGGGCGGCCCGTGGCCGGACCGGCCGCCGTCGGACCGGCCCTACGTGTCGCGGGCGGGCCTGCGGGCCCGTCGGCGCTGGGCACGCGGCTCCCTCGTCGCCCTGCTCCTGCTGCTCAGCGTGCCGTTCGTGTTTCCCACGTGGTGGATGGCGACCTCCAGCCTCAAGCCGATGAGCGAGATCCTGCAGGCCGTCCCGACGATCTGGCCCCAGGATCCGACGTTCGAGGCGTACGGCCAGGTGTTCGCGCTGCAGCCGTTCGCCCAGCAGTACTGGAACTCGCTGTACATCGCGGCGGCCGTCACCCTCGGCACCATGCTGGTCGCCGCCATGGCGGGCTACGCGTTCGCGCGCATCCGGTTCCCCGGGGCCAACGCGCTGTTCGTGCTCGTGCTCGCCGGGCTGCTCGTGCCGTCCGAGGTGACGATCGTGCCGCTGTTCCGCATCGTCAACAGCCTCGGGCTCATCGACACCCACTGGCCGCTCGTCGTCATCCCCGTGCTCGGGGCGCCGGCCGTGCTCGCCGTGTTCATCATGCGGCAGTTCTTCCTCGCGCTCCCTGGGGAGCTCGAGGAGGCCGGGCGGATGGACGGGCTCGGCCGCTGGGGCATCTTCTGGCGCATCGCGCTGCCGTTGTCGCGCTCCGCGCTCGGTGCGGTGGCGATCTTCACGTTCCTCAAGTCCTGGAACCTGTACCTGGAACCCATCGTGTACCTGTCCAGCAAGGAGAACTTCACGCTGCCGCAGGCGCTGACCCAGTACGTCGACGCCTACGGCGGGCCCATGTGGAACGTCCAGCTCGCCGCCACGACGCTCACCGTGCTGCCCGTGCTCGCCGTGTTCCTCGTGGCGCAGCGGCAGTTCGTCCAGGGGCTGGCGCACACGGGGCTCAAGGGATGAGGTGTCGCACCGTCTGAAGGCTCCCGCCCGGTGCGTCCGGGCGGGAGCCTTCGTCGTGGGTCAGTTGGCGCGCGCGATGGCGATGTTCGTGTTCCCCCGCCGGCCGGCCTCGTAGAACATGTAGAGGCGGCCGTCCTCCTCGGCGAAGCTCGGCGCCGCCGCCCGGGTGGCGACCGGCTCGGTGTACAGGACGCCGAGGTGGTTCTCCCGGTCGAAGCTCGTGCCGACGTCGGCCACGTGGATGGTCCCCGCCCCGGAGTGGTAGACGACGTACCCGCCGCCGTTGCGCGACCAGTAGTGCGCCCCGGACAGCTGGCCGCCCTCCCCGGCGGCCGGCGAGATCAGCGGGTCCGGCTTGAACTGCCAGCCCGACGCCAGCGAGTGGGACCAGCCGATGAAGATCTTGCGCGTGCCCGCCTGGTTGCCCATGAACAGCATGATGTACACGCCCGACTGCGTCGGGTGGGGGAACACCCGGGCGTAGGACGTCTCGGTGACGTTCGACGGCATCATCGCGGTGGTCAGGATGATGTCGCCGTAGGTGAAGGTGATCCCGTCGGTCGAGGTCGCCACCCGGGTCGTCGCGTTGTCGCCGTGGAAGTAGAGGTACATCTTGCCGTCGGCGTCGTTCCAGACGGCGTGCGGGCTCGACACGTGGGGCACCGAGTACGGGTCGCGGCGCACGATCGGGTTCCCCGCGAACTCGTGCCACGGGCCCTCGAGGGAGTCGGCGTACGCGAGGCAGATCCCGCCGGGGTCGTCGTGCGGCGCGTAGTACATGTACCAGGCACCCAGCGGGTTCGGGAGCCGGCCCGCGACACGCCGGACCGAGGGGAAGATGATCTCCTTCCGGGCCGGCGCCCAGGAGAGCGACGACTTGTCCAGCGCCGCACCCAGCCGCGTGAACGTCGGGAAGCCCGGCACGGCGGCGCTCGCGGGCGGAGCGAATCCCAGCGCGGCGGCCGAGCCGGCGGCGGCGGCGCCGATCAGCAGCGTTCTGCGGTTCAGGATGAGCTTGCGGTCGGGTTCCATGGCGACCTTCCTCCGGCCCGGGCGGCCGCCACGCTCCGGTGCGCGGCGGCGCGGGAATGGCGCGCCGGGCCTGTCGGAATCGAGTCTCAGGGCCCCGTGTTCGGGCGTCCAGACTGATAATGCGAACTATCCACCACCGACCCCCGGAACATAGACCGGCCACGTGCTGGTCGAGGAGCATCACCGAGCAGAACTCTTCCGGTGGGCTTGATGAGGGGTGAATTTTGCGAGAGATCAATCGGAATTAATGCAAGTCGGGTCGGCTGCGGCTGTTCTCTACGCCTCTGACCTGCGATGCAATACGAAGAATTTGCCGAGATGTTACTTCTCGGGCTGGTCTCGTGCCCTACTCTCTGGACCTGGCCCTGACAATTTGGTCCGAACCGGACGGTCAGGGAGGTCAATCGAAGACGAGAGGTACACCGACGTGGCGAACACCCAGATCACCGCGCGACACTGGCAATTCCTTCGAGCGTTGGCACGACACGGCAGTATCGGCAGCGTTGCCAGGAACGAGCACCATTCGGAGACCGCGGTCCGGCGACACCTCAGGGACCTGTCCCACGCCTGTGCGGTCGAGGTGGTCGACACCAGCGAGGGCATCGCCCGCGTGACGGCCGCCGGCATGGTGCTGCTCGACCGGCTCGATCCGATCCTCGACGAGCAGGAGTACGTGACCGGTCGCATGCAGCAGCTGCTCACCCTGCGGGAGGAAGACCTCGCCCGCGACGCAGGGCCGGTGTCGGCGACGGCTCGCTGAGCCGGGGCCGGCCGGGGCGCGCCGTAGCACCTCGGGTGCGCCCCGTGGCCTGCCCGCACCCCTACCCGGCCCGTCGGCCGGGGGCGCCGCGTCTCCGGACGCGCCGTTATCGCAGGTCATGGCGCCGCCCGGAACGAACCTGGACCCAGGGGTCCGGGCGGGGCGCATAGCAGAACGCCGTCGCACGGTCCACGAAACGGGGAGTTCTCCCCACCGTCTTTTTGCGGCGGCGGAGGGCTCTTCCGGGCCGCCGGGCGCTCGTTCAGGATGGGCGATATGGCCTCTCGACCAGTTTCGTCCCATCCTGCGACCGCGACACCGGTGTCCGAACCCGCGGTCAGCCTCTCCCTCTTCGGCTTCACCACGGACGGCCAGGACGGCGTCTACGGCCGGCTGCTCGACCTCGTCGAACTCGCCGAGGCGGAAGGCCTGGAGAATGTCTGGCTCCCGGAGCGGCACTTCGACGACTTCGGCGGCTTCTCCCCGAACCCGGCCGTGCTCGGCGCCATGGTCGCCATGCGGACGACGCGGCTCGGGATCCGGGCGGGCAGCAGCGTCCTGCCGCTGCACTCGGCCGTGTCGGTGGCGGAGGACTGGGCGATGGTGGACGCCGCGTCCGGTGGACGGGTCGGGATCGGCGTGGCGTTCGGCTGGATGCAGCGGGACTTCGTCCTGTCCGACGCGCCGCACGCCGAGCGCCGCGAGCTCCTGCGGACGCGGATCGGGCAGCTCGAACGACTCTGGAGCGGCGAGGCGCTGGAGCTCGAGGGGCACTCCGGTGAGAAGGCGACGGTGCGGCTGCACCCCCGCCCGGTCAGCGAGCTGCGGCTCTGGCAGGCGTGTCTCGGGAACCCGGACTCGTACTACGAGTCGGGCCGTGGGGGCCGCGGCGTGCTCACCAACCTGATCATGCAGGACCTCGACCAGCTCGCCGCCAACATCGAGCGGTACCAGCAAGGGCGCGTCGACGGCGGGCTGGGCCGCGGCGGTGAGATCACGGTGCTGGTCCACGCCGCGCTCTCCGACGGGCAGGCGTCGGAGGAACGGAACATGGAGGCGTTGGAGCGGTACATGCTCTCGACCTTCAGCAGCTCCAGCGAGGACCCGGCCTCGATCGACCCCGAGGTCTGGAAGCCCCGGATGGTGGCGGCCGCCGAACGACTCCGCGACGGGCTGTCGCTGGTGGGCCCGGAGTCGGAGTGGCCCGCCTTCCGGGAGAAGCTCGCCCGGCTCGGCGTCACCGAGATCACCTGCCTGGTCGACTTCCTGCCGCACGGCGAGGCGTGGACTGACACGGTGCGAGCGCTCGGCAGGCTCCGCACGCGGTCGGCCGAGTCCCATGCGTGAGTTCATGAGCGGGTTCCCGACGGGCGTCACCGTGGTCACCACGACGGGCCGCGACGGCGAGCCCCACGGTCTGACCTGCACCTCCATGACGAGCGTGGCGCTCGACCCGCCGACCCTCCTGGTGTGCCTGCGGCAGAACTCCCGCGGCACGCTGTCGGCGCTCCTCGACCGGGGTGCCTTCGCCGTCAACCTGCTGCACGACGGCGCCGCGAACACCGCCCGGCTGATGGCACGCACCGCGGTGGACCGGTTCTCCGGCCTCAGGTGGAATCCGTCCCCGCTCCTGAGGGTGCCGTGGCTCGAGGACGACACCCACGCGACCGCCGAGTGCCATGTCTCGGGCACCGTCGCCCGCGGTGATCACACCGTCGTCTTCGGCGAGGTCGCCGGCACGGCGAAGCGCGAGGGCGCGCCGCTCCTCTACGGCTACCGCCAGTTCTCCTCGTGGCGGGGCGCCGAGCGGTTCTCGGCCGAACCTCGCAACTGATGACCTCACCCATCGACCCGATCGTCACAGCCCGCCGGAGGGAGCACGCAGAGATGAACCTCGTCCCGATGTCGTCGTCGCAGCTAGGAATGTCCTTCGATGCCCAGCTCCGGGAGCCGTCCGACTACCACGTCGCGCTGCACCTGCGGATGGAGCAGGTCGCGCCCGAGCGGTTCGCCGGCGCGGTGCGCCGCGTGATGGCCGCGCAGCCGGCGCTGCGCAGCGCCGTCCGCAACGTGCGTGGCGGCGTCTCGTACGCCGTGGTGCCGGCCCACGACGTCGAGACGCCGTTCACCTCGCACGACCTGCGGGGGCGTGCGGACGCCCAGGACGCCTTCGACGCGATCGTGGCCGAGACGCGGGACGCTCCGTTCACGCTGGACACCGCGCCGCTCTTCCGCGTGGTCCACGCCCGTTTCGACGACGAGGACCAGGCCGCCTTCGTCTGCCACCACCTGGTCGCGGACGGACTGTCGGTCAGCTACCTGGTCGAGCAGGTCATGAGCCTCGCGCTCGGCGACGACGAGCTCACCGGGGACGTCGAGGAGGACGCCGGGTTCGCCGTCTACCAGGAGAAGCAGACCCGGCCACCCGGTGAGCGCAAGGCCGCCCGCAACCAGGAGTTCTGGGAGGCGAGCCTCGCCCGCCAGCAGGCGCCGGACCTGTCGCACTGGTTCGAGGCCGGCACGGACGAGGTCGTCGGCCGGGAGGTCCGCGTGCCGCTGGCCGCCGGACTGGCCGCCGCACTGCGGTCCTGCGCCCGGGACGCCGAGGTCTCCGAGTACACCGTCTACCTCGGCGTGTTCGGCCTGCTGCTCGCGCGGTACGCGCACACCGACGACGTCGCCGTCTCGATCCCGTTCACCGACCGTCCGGCCCTCGAGATGGAGCACAGCATCGGCTGCTTCATCCGCACCCTGCCCGTGCACGTCGACGCCGCGCCGACCGCGACCCTCCGGGAGCTGCTCGGCCGGCTCGGCAAGGAGGTGCTGGGCACCTGGAAGCACCTCGACCACCCCGTGCCGCGGATGCTGGCGGACCACCCCGCCCTGGCCCGCGTGTTCGACGTGACCTTCATCCACGACAACTTCGCCTACCCCGACGGCGTGCGCGGCGCGGTGCGGCAGGACCCGGTGGCCTTCCCCGGCACGTTCACGGTGATCGTGGAGCAGGTGGACGGTGCCACCGAACTCGTGTTCCAGTACAAGGAGCCGGTCCTCACCGAGCAGAAGGTCCGCCGGTTCGCCGCCCGCTACGTCTCCCTGCTCCGGCAGCTCCCCGCCGCGCTGGACGAGCCCGCGGCGTCGATCCGCGAGTCGTCGCCCGTCCACGACACCGCGCTGCTGGCGCAGCTCTCGCAGACCCACTTCGCCGACTGGACCCCGACGTCCCTCGGCGACCTGTTCCTCTCGCGGACGACGGCGGACCCCGCCGCGATCGCCTGGTCGGACGCCTCCCGCGAGTACTCGAACGCCTGGGCCCACGACGCGGCCGTCGTCGTGCAGCGCCGCCTGCTCGACGTGACGGGCGGCGCGAAGAAGCGCGTCGCCGTCCTGCTCCCGCGCGGCGCGGAACTGCTCGCCGGAGTCTTCGGCACGGCGCTCGCCGGCTGCGCCTACGTGCCGCTGTCCGCGGGCACGCCCGCCGCGCGGCTCGCGCAGATCTTCGAGGACGCGGACATCGCCGTCGTCCTGACCACGTCCGACGCCGACGCCGCGTTCCCCGCAGACGTCACGCGCGTCGACCTCGATACGATCGACGAGTTCACGGCCCTGCGCGACGACGAGCGGGCCGAGATCGCCGCGCAGCCCGCGGAGGTCGACGTCTCCCCGGACGACGTCCTCTACGTCGAGTACACCTCCGGGTCGACGGGCGTGCCCAAGGGCGTGGTCATCACCCACGCCAACGTCCAGAACACCGCCCTCGACCTGGAGCGCCGCTTCCCGCTGCGGCCCCACGACGTCTACCTGCTGAAGACGGCGTTCACCTTCGACATCTTCGGCACGGAGGTCTACGGCTGGCTGGTCGGTGCCGGGCGCCTGCACATCCTGCCGCCCGGCCACGAGGGCGACGTGCTCGCGGTGATCGACGCGATCCGGACCGCCGGCGTGACGCACGTGAACTTCACGCCCACGATGCTGCGCCTCCTCGTGGCCGCCGCCGAGCCGGACGACCGCGCGGCCGCCCTCGCGTCGCTGAGGTACCTGTTCAGCGGTGGTGAGGCGCTGACCGCCGACATCGTCGAACGCTTCTTCGCGTGTCCGCTGACCTGCTCCCTGGAGAACGTGTACGGCCCCACCGAAGCCACGATGTGGGCCACCCACAGCACCATCACGTCCGCGGACACCGAGCGGATCGCCCCCATCGGCACGCCGCTCAACGACTACCGGATCTACGTCGTGGCGGGCTCCGGCACGCTGTGCGGCGTCGACCTCCCGGGTGAGCTGTGCATCGCGGGCGCGGGCGTCGGGGCCGGCTACCTGAACCGGGACGAGCTCACCGCCGCCCAGTTCGTCGAGAACCCGTTCTTCGACGAGGACTCCGACCCCGCGCACATGCGCCGCATGTACCGCACCGGCGACCTCGGGTACCTGCGCGAGGACGGCCGGTTCGCGTTCGTCGGGCGCATCGACCGCCAGGTCAAGATCGGCGGCGTGCGGATGGAGCTCGGCGAGATCGAGCAGGCGCTCCTGCGCACGGAGGGCGTCGTCGAGGCGGCGGTCGTCATCGACGACGACGTCGTCCCGCCGCGCCTGGCCGGTTTCTACACGACGCGGGGCGCCGCGGGGGCGGCCGGTGAACGCACCGGCGGCGAACTCACCATGGCCGACGTGCGGGCCGCGCTGGCCCGGGTCCTCGAACCGCAGATGGTTCCGTCGGTACTGGTCGCGCTCGAGGAGCTGCCCACGTCGACGGCGGGCAAGCTGAACCGGAGGGCGCTCCGGGAGCAGCTCACCGCGATGCACCAGGAGGCGGCAGCGGACGGAGCGGCGGCCCAGCCGGCACCGGGCCGGACGGCGGCGCCCGCGAACGCGGGGGCCGAGGACGCGCGAGCCCCCCTCGGGCAGCCGGCGGGCGGAAGCACCGCGCCCGGCCGTTCCGCCGTCACCGAGCGGGTCGCGTCGCTCTGGCGGACCGTGCTCGGGACGAGCACCCTCGACCCGCGGGCGTCGTTCTTCGAGCAGGGCGGGAACTCGCTGAGCCTGATGAGCCTGCAGCTCGAGCTGAAGGAGGAGTTCGGGCGCGAGATCCGGATCACCGACCTGCTCAAGCACACCACGGTCGAGGCGCACGCCGGACTCCTCGCGGATCTCGACGAGCCCGCGCACCCGGAGCGGGCCGAGCCCGCCGGCCCGGCAGAGCCGGCCCCGGCCGCCCCGCCTGCCGCGGCCGCACCCGCACAGGCTGCCCCTGGCGCCCCTGCCCCGGCCGCCGCGACCCGGGACGTCGCCATCATCGGCATCGGCATCCAGGTCCCGGGCGCGAGCGACGTGCACGAGTTCTGGTCGAACCTGCGCCGCGGCGCCGAGGGCATCACGTTCTACGACGACGACGAGCTGCGCGCGCTCGGCGTCCCGGAGAGCGACATCGCCGCCCCGGAGTACGTGCGGGCCGCCGGCCGTCTCGACGGCGTCGGCGGGTTCGACCACACCCTGTTCGGCATCCCGCCCGCCGAGGCCGGCGACACCTCGCCGCAGCTGCGCCTGCTCTACGAGACCTTCTGGCAGGCCTGCGAGGACGCGGGCTACGACCCGACCGCCCTGCCCGGCCGGGTCGGGGTGTTCGCCGGTGGCAACGACGACTTCGCCTGGTACCAGGACAAGGTGATCGGCGCCGACCGGTACGGCGACGCCTACCAGAACTTCACCCTGGCCACGAACCACTTCCTCAGCACGCGGCTCTCGTACCAGTTCGACCTGACCGGCCCGTCGATGTCGGCCCTGACCGGCTGCTCGACGTCGCTCCTGACGGTGCACCTGGCCGTGCAGTCGCTCCGCCTCGGCGAGTGCGACCTGGCCGTGGCGGGCGGCGTGACCATCGAGCTGCCCAACGACGGCGGGTACCACTACGCCGACGGGATGATGTTCTCCCCGGACGGCCACTGCCGGCCGTTCGACGCGGCCGCGGCGGGCACCATGTTCTCCAACGGGGCGGCACTGCTGCTGCTCAAGCCGGTGGACGCGGCGCTGCGGGACGGCGACCAGGTCTACGGGGTCATCAAGGGCTCGGCCGTCGGGAACGACGGGCGGCGCAAGCTCTCGTACACGGCACCCAGCGAGGACGGCCAGTACGAGACGACCCGCGCCGCCTACGAGTCCTCCGGGATCGACCCGGCGAGCGTCACCTACGTCGAGGCGCACGGCACCGGCACGCTGCTCGGCGACCCCATCGAGGTCGCCTCCCTGACCCGGGCCTTCGAGGGCGTGCCCCCGGGCGAGATCCTGCTCGGCTCGGTGAAGGGGAACGTGGGCCACACCGACTCCGCCGCCGGGTCGGTGGGGCTGAGCAAGGTCGCCCTCAGCCTCCGGCACCGGTACGTGCCGGGCACCCGCAACTACGCCGAACCCAACCCCAACATCGACTTCGGGACCACCCCGTTCCGGGTCACGAGCGAAGGGGAGCCCTGGCGCGGCCACGAGCTGCGCGCGGGGGTCAACTCCTTCGGTGTCGGAGGGACCAACGTGCACATGATCGTCGAAGAGGCGCCCCGAGGCGGGGCCGCCGGACCCGGGACGACCCAGGACAACGCCTACGAGGTGCTGCAGTTCTCGGCAGCCGGCCCCGAGGCGCTGGACCGGACGGCGGACGCCGTCGTCCGCCACGTCGCGCAGAACGAGGACGTGTCGCTGAGCGACGCCGCCCGGACGCTGCGCGAGGGGCGTGCCGAGCTCGGCTACCGCAAGGCGATCGTGGTGTCCGCGGCCGAGCCGCGCGACGCCGGGAAGTGGGCCACGCGGATCGCGTCCGCACCCGTCCTCGCGGCGGCGGACACGGCCGGTGGCGCGGGCGGCGAGGCCGGCGACCGCGCGCGGACCGCCCTGCTGTTCTCCGGCCAGGGGAACCAGTACCACGCGATGGGGCGCGAGCTGTACCAGAGCGACGGCCCGTCCGGCGTGGTCTTCCGCCGCTGGATGGACCGGATCATCGGTCACCTCGCCGACGACGAGGCCACCGAGTTCCGCGACGTGCTGTACGGCGCCGAGGCCGACAGGCGGATCCACCGCACCGAGTGGTCGCAGCTCGCGCTGTTCGGCTCGCAGTTCGCCGCCGCGAAGGTGCTGGAGGCGTTCGGCGTCGTCCCGGACGTGATGGTGGGACACAGCATCGGCGAACTGACCGCCGCCGCGCTCGCGGGGGTGTGGGACCTCGGCGACGCGGTCCGGCTGGTCCGCGAGCGGGGCCGGCTCATGCAGGCCCAGGAGCCCGGCGTGATGATCGCGGCGCTCGCCCCTGCGGCACAGGTCCGGGACGTGATCGACGGGCTGGACGGCGTCTGGCTGTCGCTGGACAACTCCGCCCAGCGGTCCGTGATCGGGATGCGGCGCGAGGCGCTCGACGACGTCGTACGGCACCTCGACGAGGCCGGCGTGCCGGGCATCCCCCTGCAGACGTCGCACGCCTTCCACACGCCGATGATGAGCGACGCCGCGAAGGCGTTCGAGGAGGCCGTCGCCGACGTCCCGACGCGCGACCCGGCGGTGCCGATCATCTCGAACCGCACCGGAGCGCTCGTCGGACCGGGCGAGATGACGGACCCGGCCTACTGGGGCGACCACATCACCGGCGAGGTCCGGTTCGCGGAGAGCCTCACGACGCTGCTGGCGGACGGGCCGCTCTTCGGTATCGAGCTCGGACCGGGACCGAGCCTCTCGACGTTCGCGGCGCACGACCCGGGCAAGCGACCCGACCACGTCTTCGTCACCGTGCTGAAGCACGCCGCCGAGAAGGACGCCGACGAGGCATGCCTCCTGAACGCCCTCGGCACCCTGTGGAGCGCCGGCCTGGCCGTGGACTGGAGCCACCACACCACGGGCCGCCGCGTCTCCCTGCCCACCTACTCCTTCGAGCGCCACCCCCACCCCGTCGCCACGACCACGAGGGTCGCCTCGGGCACCGCCACGGCGTCTGCCGCGCCGCCGTCGCCCGCGGCCTCCCCCGGGTCCGCCGGGGAGGCGTCCACCCTGCGGCAGCCGCCGCCCGTCCTCGACACCGGGGACGTGCTCGGAGCCGTGCGGGGAGCGTTCGTCACCGTGCTCGGCTACGCGGACGTCGCCGCCGACGCCGACTTCTTCGCGCTCGGCGGGGACTCGCTCAAGGCGACCGGGCTCGCCGCACAGCTCACCTCGCGGCTCGGCGTGAGCGCCACGGTCGCGGACGTCTTCGCGGCGGCCACGCCCGCGGCCCTCGCGGAACGGTTCGGCCCGGCCTTGCGGGCCGGGGCCGGCGACGCGTCGTCGTCGGACGGTCACCGCCTGACCGCCGCGCCCGAGCAGGACGACTACCCGATCAGCCCCGCGCAGACCCGGATGTACGTCGCGGCGCAGCTCGACCCGGCCACGACTGTCTACAACATGGCGTCCGCCACCTGGCTCGACGGCACGCTCGACCCGGACAAGCTGCGCACGGCCGTGGCCCGGCTGGTCGCGCGGCACGAGCCGCTGCGCACCACCTTCGCGCCGCGCGACGGCGAGATCCGCCAGCGGATCGCGGCGCCCGGCACGGCCGGCCCGCTACCGCTCACCTTCACCCGCGCGGCCCACACCGGCCAGGACGCCGTCGACGGGCTCATGGACCGCTTCGTGCGCCCCTTCGACCTGGCGACCGGTCCGCTGTTCCGCATGGAGGTGGTCGACGGCGGCACCAGCGGCAGCCTGCTGCTCTTCGACATCCACCACATCGTCGCCGACGCGGTCTCCGCCGAGATCATCGCCCGCGACCTCGGCGAGCTGTACGCCGGCGACCTCGAACCGCTCGCCGTGCAGTACAAGGACTTCGTCGTGCACGACGCCGAGACCCGCGCCCGGGGGACCTCCGAGGCCGGGGCGCAGCTCGCGGACTCGCTGCGGGACGCGCCGTCGGCCGAGCTCCTCGTCCCGGACCGGCCGCGCGGCGCCTCGCGGGACAGGGCCGCCGGACGGGTGAGGCGTCACCTGGACCCGGCACGCATGCGCAGCGTGCGGGCCCTCGCCGAGGCGCACGACGCCACCCCGTTCATGGTGCTGCTGGCCGCCTGGGGCGGCACGCTCGCCCGCACGGCCGGCTGCGACGACCTCGTGATCGGCGCGCCCGTGACCGGCCGGACCCTCGCGGAGACGCAGGAGATGGTCGGCATGTTCGTGAACATGATGCCGATCCGGCTCCGACCGGAAGCGGAGACGGCCTTCGGCGACTACCTCGACGCGAGCCGCGGCTCGGTCCTCGAAGCCCTGAAGCACCAGGACGTGCCGTTCGACCGGATCGTCGACGAGCTCGGCCTGGAGCGGATCCCCGGCCGGCACCCGCTGTGCGACGTGTCGTTCGACTACCACAACATCGAGCGGCACGACGTCGCGATCGACGGCATCGCGGCCCGTGAGCTCGAGGTGATGCCGGCCGGTGTCGGCATGGACCTCGTCATCACCTGCACGGAGACCGCCGACGGCCTCGCCGTCGAGCTCGACTACGCGGCCGGGCTGTTCGACCGCGCCACCATCGAGCGGCTGGCCGCGTGCTTCGAGGCGCTCGTGAGCGCCGTGTGCCAGGACGAGAGCCTCCCGATCGGCCGGATCCCGCTCGCCGCCGGGGGCGTGGCGGAGGCGCTCCTCGGACGTCTGGTCGCCGCGCCGTTCACCCCGGTCCACGACATGATCGCGCGGCGGGCGTCCGAGTCCCCGGACGCGACCGCCGTCGTCGACGGGAACGGGGACCGGTACACGTTCGCACAGCTCGACGGCATGGCGAACGCGCAGGCGGCGCGGCTGATCGACGCCGGGCTGCGGCTCGGCGAGCGCGTCGCGCTGTTCACCCGGCGGGACGTGAACCTGCTGGTCGCGCAGCTCGCCGTGCTCAAGGCCGGTGGCGCCTACCTGCCGATCGACCCGCAGCAGCCCGTCACGCGGCAGGCGCAGATCCTTGCCGACGCCGCGCCGCGGTTCGCCTTCGCGGAGCCGGGCCTCGCGGCGGAGCGCGGCTGGCCGGTCGCCGCCGGCGAGATCGCCGGTCCACCGGTCCGCTCGCCCGGGAACGGGTCGGCCACGTCGCCGATCGTGTTCGACCTCTCGCGCTGCACCGAGCTGACCGCACCCGCCCCGGCCCGGCCCGCCGTCGGCCCGGACCACCCCGTCTACGCCGTGTACACGTCGGGCTCCACGGGCCGGCCCAAGGGCATCGAGGTCAAGCACCGCGGCGTGACCAACCTGTGGCACGACCACGCCGGGCGCGACATCTTCACGCCGGGCGACGTGATCATCAGCCTGGCCGACCCGACGTTCGACATCTTCACGTTCGAGAGCCTGCTGCCGCTCGCCTCCGGCGCGGCCGTGCACATGTGCCCGGTGGACGACCAGAAGGACGCGGCCGCGATCGCCCGGCGGGTCGAGGCGTACGAGGTGACGCACATCCAGGTGCCGGTGTCGAAGATGGCGGCGCTCTGCGGCAACCGGCGGTTCCGCGCCCAGCTGCCCGCGCTGCGGGTGGTGGTCTGCGGGGGTGAGCACTTCTCCGAGAACTTGCTCACGCTGCTGCTCCAGGAGAGCGGCGCGCGGATCTTCAACATGTACGGGCCCACCGAGACCACGGTGACCGCCACCGTCAAGGAGTTCGCACCCGGTGACGACGTGACGATCGGCAGCGCGGTGTCCGGTGCCGCCGTGATCGCCGTCGGCGACGACGGGACGATCCTGCCCGACGGCGAACCCGGCGAGCTGTGCATCGCCGGCGAGGGACTCGCCGTCGGCTACATCGGCGACCCGGAGCGGACGGCGGCGGCGTTCACCACGCTGCGCGAGCTGCCCGGGGTGCGCGTCTACCGGACCGGTGACGTCGGGCACCGGCGGCCCGACGGGGAGATCGTGCTGTCCGGACGCCTCGACCACCAGGTCAAGGTCAACGGCAACCGGATCGAGCTCGGCGAGATCGAGAAGACCGCGATGCGTGCCGCCGGGGTGGAGTACGCCGTCGT
The DNA here is from genome assembly GCF_003814695.1 of Myceligenerans xiligouense. Taxonomy (GTDB): domain Bacteria; phylum Actinomycetota; class Actinomycetes; order Actinomycetales; family Cellulomonadaceae; genus Myceligenerans; species Myceligenerans xiligouense. The sequence goes on along the minus strand of NZ_RKQZ01000001.1, from coordinate 3,339,600 downwards.
CACCGCGTCCGACGGCGACCTGGTGCTGCACTACACGACGGAGGGCGCGACGGGCGCGACGTCGGAGGGCGCGACGTCGAACGGCGCGTCGGGCGCCGCGGCCGCGGGGACCGAGGGGGTCTCCGACCGGTCGGCGGCGATCCTCGCCGAGATCGAGGCCGCCCTCCCCGCCTACATGCGCCCCACCCGCCTGCGCCGGCTCGCGGAGATGCCGAAGCTCCCCAACAAGAAGGTCGACCGCAAGGCGCTGGCGGCCGCTGCCGCGAGCCCTGACGCCGACCCTGCCGCCGACCACGCCATTTCGCGGGGTGGTCTCGCTCCCACGGGCCAGAACGGCGTGGTCGCCGAGGCCACCCATCAGGAGGGCGTGGTCGCGGAGACCGGTTCCGACGTGCTCGGCGTGATCCTCGCGGTGTGGGCGGAGGTGCTCGGGCGGAGCGTGTCGGCCGGCGACAACTTCTTCGACGTCGGCGGGAACTCCTACAAGCTGATGCTGGTCAACAACCGGCTCGTCGAGGAACTGGGGCAGGACATCCCGCTCGTCCGCCTCTTCGAGAACCCGACGCCGCGCGCCCTGGCCGAGGCGCTCGGAGCTACGTCCCCGGGCGTCCGCGGTGGGGAGTCCGCGGAGGCCGGATCGGCGCGTTCCGTCGCGACCGCCTCGACCGTCTCGACCGCGACGGGAAGCTCCGTCGATGCCGGGTCCGCCGCCGCATCCCGCGGAGCGGCCGCATCACGCGCCGCAGCCGCCGTGCGCGTGGTCGAGGGACGCGACGCCGCCCGCGACTCGTCGTCGTACCTCGCCGGTCCCGGCGCCGAGCCGGCGGGCGAGACCGGCACCATCGCCGCCGTCGACATCGCGGGGATGACCGCGTGGGCCGAACAGCCGGACGACGCCGCCACGCAGCACCCGGGCCGCAAGATCGCGGTGATCGGGATGGCCGGAGTCCTGCCGGGCGCCGCGACCGTCGCCGAGTACTGGGACAACCGCTTCGCCGGCCGCGACAGCATCTCCCGCTTCACCCGGGACGAACTGCTCGCCGCCGGGTTCGACGAGGCCACCGTCGACGACCCCCGCTACGTCAACGCCCGCGGGTACGTCGCCGCCGACACGTTCGACGCGGACTTCTTCGAGTACTCCGCCCGCGAGGCCGAGACCATGGACCCGCAGATGCGGCTCCTGCACGAGACCGCCTGGCACGCGCTGGAGGACGCCGGCTACGTGCCCGGCGAGTTCCCGGGCGACATCGCGCTCTTCGCCGGCAGCGGCACGAACTTCCCCTGGATGGCCGGGTTCCTCCGGCGCAAGGACGACCCGATCGGGGCGTTCGAGGCGATGACGATGAACGAGAAGGACTTCCTCACCACGAAGGTCGCCTACAAGCTCGGCCTCACCGGCCCCGCCGTGAACGTGCAGACGGCGTGCTCGACGTCGCTCGTCGCGATCCACGAGGCCGTCAGCTGCCTGCGCCAGGGCGCGGCGGACATGGCGCTCGCCGGCGGCGTCGCCCTCAACTTCCCGCGCAAGGAGGGCTACACGTGGCACGAGGGGATGATCTTCTCGGCCGACGGGGTGTGCCGGCCCTTCTCGCAGGACGCCGACGGCACGGTGGGCGGCCAGGGCGCCGGCGTCGTCCTCCTCAAGCCGCTGGACGCGGCACTGGCCGACGGCGACCACGTCTACGCCGTCATCGCCGGCAGCGCGACGAACAACGACGGCCGCGCCAAGGTCGGCTACACCGCGCCGAGCGTGCGCGGCCAGGAACAGGTGATCCGCACCGCGCTCTCGGACGCCTCCGTGAACCCCGACGACGTCGCCTACGTCGAGACCCACGGAACGGGCACCCGGCACGGCGACCCGATCGAGTTCCAGGCGCTCTCCAAGGTCTACGGCAAGAGCCACCCGGTCGCGCTGGGCGCGGCCAAGGCCAACGTCGGTCACCTCGACGCGGCGGCGGGCGTCGCCGGGTTCTTCGGCGCGGTCGGCGTCGTCAACCGCGGCATGGTCCCGCCGATGGCCAACTTCACGGCCATGAACCCCGGCATCGACCCGGACGGCTCGATCTACGTGCCGACCCGGGCGACGGCGCCCGCCGGGGGCGTGCCGCTCGCCGCCGTGAGCTCCTTCGGGATCGGCGGCACCAACGCGCACGTCATCCTGGAGCCCGCGCCGGCGCGTCCGGCGCCGTCGGACACGGACGAGGGCGAGTGGATCCTCCCGCTCTCGGCGCGCACCGGGACGTCCCTGGGCCGGATGCGGGACGCGCTGGCGGACTTCGTCGGCGAGGGCCGGCCGGTGCGCGACGTCTCGGCCACCCTGGCCCGGGGCCGCGCGGAGTTCGCGCACCGTGCCGCCGCGATCCGTGCGCCCGGCAGGCCCCTCACATGGATCGAGCCCGGCGCGCCCGCGCTCGCGATCGACGCGTCCGACGGGGTGCGGCTGACGCTCCCGGCCGACCTGGCGGAGGACCCGACCCCGGCCGGCCAGGCGTTCGTCCGGGCGCTGGACCGGGTGCTCCGCGTCTTCGAGGACGGCCTGCGTGCCCGGGTGCGCGAGACGCTGTACGGCGGCGGCACGCCGGACGACCTCCCGATCGACCGCATCGCCCAGTTCGTGGTCCGGACGGCGATCGCCCGCCTGTCCGGCGACGCCAGCCTGCGGGCGCGCGGCGGGGACGACCGGCTGCTGCGCATCGCCCTCGGTGTCGCGAGCGCGGAGATCAGCTCCGGTGAGGCGATGCGGCACCTGCGGGCCGGCACGGCGCCGGAGCGGACGCGGCAGGCGGCGCCGTCGGTGACCACCCCCGTCGAGGCGGGTGGCCTGGTCACCCCGGAGGTGCTGCGGCGCGTGCTCGCGTCCCGCTGGGTGCGCGGCGGCGACGTCGACCGGACGCTGTTCTGCGCGGACGGCCGGCGCGTCCCGGTGCCGGGGTACGCGTTCGAGCGCAGGCCCTTCCTGTCCGACATCCGCTGGGACGAGCTGGGCGGCGGCCCCACGGCGCCGGACCGGCAGGCCTCCGCGCCGGCGGCCGAGCCCGCTCCGGCGGCCGGGGCCGTCCTCGCGGCTGAGCCCGCTCCCGCGCGTGGGCCCGCTTCCGTGGCCGTCCCCGCCATCGCGGACGGACCCGCCTCCGTGGCCGAGCCCGCTCGCGCGGCCGGGGCCGTGGTGGTCGCGACCGGACTCGACCACGAGGCCGTGCGCGAGGCATGGGTCGAGGTGCTCGGCTCCGAGCCCACGGACGACGCGGACTTCCTCCGCTCCGGCGGGGACTCGCTGACCGCGGTGCGGTTCACCGCCCTCGTCGAGAAGGCCACCGGCGTCGCGATCACGGTCGGCGAGATGTTCGCCGACGCGAGCTACGCCGCGATCCGCGACCTCCTGGCCGCGAAGGCCCCGGCGGCGCCTCCCACCGAGCGCGCCGTCGAGCGGTCCGCCGCGTCTTCCGCCGCGCTCGCCGCCGCGTCTTCCGCGGCGCCCACCGCCGCGCTGTCCGCGCCGTCCTCGGCCGCGCCGTCCGCCGGGTCCGCGCCCCCCGCTCCCGCCGGGTTCGTCGAGACCCCGGCGTCGCCCGCGCAGCGGAGGATGTACGCGGTCTGCGCGCTGCGCGACGACGACACGGCGTACAACCTGGCCCTCGCGTACCGGGTGACCGGCCGGCTCGACGTCGAGCGGCTCCGGGACGCGTTCCGGCAGATCGTCGGGCGGCACGAGCAGCTCCGCACGTCGTTCCACCTGGCCGCCGACGGCACGCTGGTGCAGCGCGTGCTCACCGAGGTGCCCGACGTCGTCCGGGCCACCACCGTGACCCCCGCCGACGTCGAGACCCGCCTCGCCGCCGGGCCGCGGCCCTTCGACCTCGCGGAAGCCCCGCTGCTGCGGGTCGAGATCCTGAGCGTCGACGACGACCTGCACCACCTGCTCCTCGACATGCACCACATCGTCGGTGACCAGACCTCTCTGGGGATCGTCGCCGACGACCTCGCCCGCGCGCTGCGCGGACAGGCCCCGGCGGCCGCGCCCCTGCCGTACGCCGACCACGTGTCCGCGCTGGCCCGGCTGGAGGAGACCGGCCGGCTCGACGCGGACGTCGAGTACTTCGCCACCGGGCTGCGCGACGACGTCCCGCGGCTCGAGCTGCCCACCGACCGCACCCCACCGGAGGCCGCCACCCTCGACGGCGACCGGCACGCGTTCACCTGCACGGCGAGTCGCCAGGCCGTGACCGACCTGGCCCGGGAGTGCGGTGGGACGCCGTACATGGTCTTCCTCGCCGCGCTCACCCGGGTGCTGGGCCTGTACAGCGGCCAGCGGGAGTTCCTGCTGGGCACGGCCGTCTCCGGGCGGCACGTCCCGGGGAGCGAGCACACCGTGGGCATGTTCGTGAACACCCTGCCGCTGCGGGTCGCCGACCTGCCCGAGCGCACGGTGCACGACGCGGTCGCGGCGGCGAGGGACAGCGCGGCGGCCGTGCTCGGGCACCAGAACGCGCCCTTCGAGGCCGTGCTGGCCCGGCTCGGCATCCAGCCCGCCGGCGACGCGAACCCGCTGTTCGACGTCCTGTTCAACTACGTCAGCACCGGCACCGAGGAACTCGAGCTCGACGGCCTCCGGGTCGAGCCGCTGCCGCACGGCCGCGTCAAGAGCCGCTACGCGCTCTCCGTCAGCGTCGCCGAACGGGCGGGCGCCCTCGACGACTTCACCGTCGACGTCGAGTACCGCACGGAGCTGTTCGACGACGCCACGATCGCGCGCCTCGGCACCCAGCTGGACCAGCTGCTGCTCGCCATGACGCGGGACGCCGGGCGTCAGGTCGCGGATCTGCCCCTGGAGACGGCCGACGAGCGGGAGCGCCGGCGCGCGGAGCTGACCGCCGCGGGGCCCGAGATCACCCAGTCGCTGCTGGCCCGGATCCGGGACTCGTTCGCCGAGCACGAGGACCTGCCCGCGCTGCGCTGGGACGGCCAGGAGTGGAGCTACGCGGAGCTCGACCGCCTCACCGACGACCTCGCCGGAGGGCTCCAGGACGCGGGAGTGCGGGCCGGTGACTTCGTGCTCTGCCTCCTGGAGCGCGGGCCGTGGCAGGTGTTCACCCGCATCGCGCTCCTCAAGTGCGGCGCGATCGAGGTCCCGCTCGATCCGGGCCTGCCCGCCGATCGGGTCACCGGGATCCTGGAGGACAGCGGCGCCGCCGTCGTCCTGGCCACCGAGCCGGAGGCGCGGGAGTGGCCCGGTGCCGTCGTCGCTCACCGGCCCGAGGACCTGACCGGGGCGTACGCGCCGCCGTCGGACCTCACGGCCGACAGCCCGCTGGTCATGATCTACACGTCGGGCACCACGGGCACGCCCAAGGGCACGCTCGTCACCCACGGCGGGGTGCTCAGCACCTGCGCGGACAACGGCTACATGGACTACACCCCCGGGACGCGGGTCCTGCACCTGACGGGATACACGTTCGACCCCTCGCTGCTCGATATCCACAGCGCCTTCCTCGCCGGCGCGACCCTCGTCATGGGCAGCCACGAGCACAACATGGACATGAACCTCCTGGCGGACTTCCTCCGCGAGGAGCGGGCCGACGCGGGCATCCTCATCACCGCGGTGTTCCACCTGCTGATGGCCGAGCGCCCGGAGGCCGTCGCGGGGATGTCCGCGCTGTACGTCGGCGGTGAGGCGATGCAGCCGTGGGCGGCACGGCGCGCCTTCGAGGTGCTGGGGGCCGGGAAGCTCCACAACCTGTACGGGCCTACGGAGGCGTCGGTCTGCACCACGTACTTCCGGGTCGACGAGTACCCCGACTTCGCGCGGATGCCGATCGGTGTCCCGGCCCGGAACCGCGACCTCTACATCGTGCACCCGGACGGCTCCGACGTGCCGCGCGGGGTGCCCGGCGAGCTCTGCGTGGGCGGCCCGAGCGTCGCGCTCGGCTACCACCGGCGGCCCGAGCTGACGGCCGAGAAGTTCGTGGACGGCCTGGCCGGCGCCGCCGGCCGCGTCTACCGCACGGGCGACCGCGTCGTGCTGGACGACGCCGGACGCATCGTCTACCTCGACCGCATCGACCGGCAGATCAAGCACGCCGGGTACCGGATCGAGCTCTCCGAGATCGAACTGGCGCTCCAGAGCTGCCCTGGCGTGACCGACGCCGTCGTGCTCCACACCGCGGACGGCAACGACAGCAGGCTGACCGGCTTCTGCAAGGCGGAGCCGACGGCGGACGGCGGTCCGGCGGACGCGGGCCCGGATGACACGCCGACCGAGGCCGGGCTGCGGGAGCGGCTCGCCACGAAGCTGCCGCGCTACATGGTTCCGCAGCGTGTGCTCGTCCTGCCGGAGTTCCCGCTGACCTCGCACGGCAAGGTCGACCGCAAGGCGCTCGCCGCCCTGGCCGACGCCCCGATGGGCGCGGGCACGACGGGCGCGGGCACGATGGGCGGCGCCTCGGTCGGCACGGAACCGGCGGGCGACACCCCGGTGGGTGCCGCCCCGGCCGCGACGGCTCCCGAGCCGTCGGTGGACGTCCTGGCCGTGTTCCGCGAGATCCTCGCGATCCCCGAACTGACCGGGGCCGATGACTTCTTCGCCGCCGGCGGGCAGTCGCTCCAGGCCATCGCCGCCGTGCGCAAGCTCCGCGAGTCCGGTGTGGAGCTGCAGGTGAGCGACCTGTACCGGTACCCGACGGCGGACGGTCTCGGCGCGCTCGTGCAGCCCCGGCCCGCGGCGGGTGCGGAGCCGCGGCGCGTGAGGAGCCCCGAGAGGCCGCGTCGCGCGGTCCCGGCGGAACAGCTCCGCAAGATCGTGTCGTGGGCCGCGGCCGACGCCCGCCGCGTCGCGGAGTCCTTCACCGGCGAGCCCGCCGCGCACAGCTTCGACATCGGCGCGCTGGCCCGGCTGCACCGCGCGAGCGGCACCGAGACGGGCGGCTTCATCCAGACCGTGACGGGAGTCGACGTCGAGGACCTGCGGGACGGCATCGCGGCGACGGCGGTCCGCCACGAGGCACTCCGGGCCCGCCTGGCCGGGGACAGCTTCGAGATCGTCGGCCCCGACGCCTTCGGCGACCTGTCCGGCCTCGTCGCGGTCCAGGACGCCCGGCGGATCGACCGGGACCAGGCCGCCGCCGTCGTCGGCGACCTGGCGCACGCCCTGCAGGCGGAACCCTTCACCGACGGCCTGCTCTGGCGGTGCGTGGTGGTCCGGGTCTCCGACGACGAACTGCGGCTGGCCTGGGCCTTCCACCACGGCGTCTTCGACGGGTTCAGCGCCGGCGTCCTGCGCGACGAGACGGTGCGTGCCGCCCGGGGCGAGGAGCTCCCCACGCCGCCGCAGTTCGGCGCGTACCTCGCGGCCCTCGGCCGGACCCCGGACTGGCGGGCCGGTCTCGAAGGCTTCGACCCTGCCGGCTGGCTCGCGGCGAACCGCCGGCTGGGCCAGGCCGCGTCCGGGGACGCCGGGTCCGGGGACGCCGGGTCGGGGGACTTCGGGTCCGGGGACGCCGTGGCCGGGCAGGATCCGGCCGGGCAGGATCCTCGGCAGGATGCTGCCGAGCGGTACAGCTTTCCGCTGGTCAACGGTGAGAACCCGCTGGACGCGGCCCTCGCCGTCGTGCACGCGCGGCTCGCCCGACTGAGCGGCACGGAGCAGGTCGCCGTCGGCTTCGTGAACAGCTCGCGGCGATGGGCGGGCGAGGACTGGTCCGGCTGCGTCGGCGAGTTCCTCGACGTCGTCCCCGTGCTGCTGACCGGCGACGGCGACCAGCCCGCGGTGGCGGACCGGCTGGCGCGGGCGCAGCGGGCCGGTCTGCACTTCGTCCAGGCGCTGGCCGGCGGAGCCGCGGAACCCGGCGAGGACGGACCGCTCGGCGCCGAGGAGCTCCAGGCGCTCCGCGCCGTCTACCGGAACGACCTGGGGCGGCTCGACCTGGCCCTCGTCAACTTCCAGGGCCACATCCCCGCGCACGAGATCCCCGAGGACTCGCCGGGCGGGGGACCCGCCCTGGCGCACACCCACATCAACGTCTGGCACGACGACGACGCCCTCCACCTCGAGTGGATCAGCGACGCGCGGGTGCCGCAGGAAGCGGGAGGTCCGCGATGACCGCCGAACCCACCACCGCCGGGTCCACCACCACTCCGGCGAGCACTCCGTCCACCTCGCCCGTCGTGATCACCGGTCTGGCGCTGCGCCTGCCCGGCGCCGCGACCCAGGACGAGTTCTGGCAGCTCCTGGTCGACGGCGTCGACCGGACGGCCCCCGTCAGCGAGCACCGCCGCGCCCTCGCGCGCGCCCCGTGGTGGGACGACGTGATCGGCGAGGTCGAGGGCATCGAGCTGTTCGACGCCGGCTTCTTCGGCGTCGACGAGGACGAGGCGCGGTTCATGGACCCGCAGCACCGGGTCGGCATGGAGGTCGCGTACGACGCCCTGTGCGACGCGGGTCTCGCCGAGTCGGGCGCGGGCGACAGCCGGCGCTACTCCGTGCACATGGCGATGACCGGCAACCCCTACTACGGCCTCGTCTGCCGCTACCTCGACGAGCACGGGCCGGCCGGCCTGCCCCCGCGCACCATCATGAACACCTACCACGGTGCGCTGGCGGCGCGGATCTCCCACCAGTTCGACCTCACCGGGCCGGTCATGGCCGTGGACACGGCGTGCTCGTCGTTCCTGTCGGCCCTGGTGCAGGGCATCGACTCCATCCGGAACGGGGGGTGCGACGGCGCCGTCGTCGGCGGGGTCAACCTGCTCAGCGCCGCCTACACGACGATGCTGTGCAACGCCGGCGGCATCACCACGTCGCACCCGCACACGCGCGTGTTCGACGAAGCGGCGGACGGCACGCTCATCGGCGAGGGCGCGGTCGTGGTCGTCCTGGAACGGGAGGACGTCGCCCGGGCGAGGAACCGCAGGATCTACGGGCGCATCGCCGCGCACGCCATCAACAACGACGGCTCGGCGCTGAGCATCATGGCGCCCAACCCGCGCGGGCAGGGCGACGTGATCCGCGACGCGTACACCGACGGCACCGTCGACCCGAGCGCGGTCGGCTACATCGAGACGCACGGCGCGGGCACGCGGGTCGGCGACCCGATCGAGGTGAACGCCCTGTCGAAGATCTACCGGAAGGAAGACCTCGGCGACGCGACGATCGGCCTCGGTTCCGTCAAGTCCAACATCGGGCACCTGCTGAGCGCCGCCGGCGGCGCGGGTCTCGCGAAGCTCCTGCTCAGCCTGGAGCGCGGGCAGATGGCGCCGAACGTGCACCTGGAGACGACGAACCCGCTGCTCCGGCTGGACAGGACACCGTTCGACGTGGTGACCGCGCCCCGGCCGTGGCCGCGGGTGGACGGCCGGCCCCGGGCCGGCGCGATCACGTCGCTCGGTCTCGGCGGGACGAACGTGCACGTCGTGGTCGAGGAGGTCGACGACGACGGCGGACGCCCGCGCGGCGTGCTCGCGGAGCGGGTGATCTGCCTCTCGGCGACATCCGAGGACGCGCTGCGGCAGATGCTCAAGGACGCCGAGCGGCTCGCCGCCGACGGCGCGGACCCGTACGACCTCGCGATGACGCTGGCCCGGTTCCGCCCGGCGTACGGCTGGCGGGCGACCGCGGTCCTCGACGCGGTGACCGGAGCGGTGACCGAGGTCCGCGTGAACCACGTCGCCCGACCCGACCGCCGCCCCAAGGGCGAACCGCCCCGGACGCTCACGGCCGCCGCGGAGCGGTTCCTGGACGGTGCGGCGATCGACTGGTCGCGGTTCTTCCCCGACGGGACCGGGACGATCTCACGTCTCGACCCGTATCCCTTCTCCCGCCGGCCGTACTGGCTGGAGTTCTGACCCCCCGAAAGGAAACAGACATGACCAAGGACGAGATCAAGACCGTGCTCATCAAGGCGATCGCCGGCGAGCTGTCGATCGCCCCCGCCGACGTCGAGGACGACGAGGGCTTCATGCAGCTCGGCGTGTCCTCGGTGCAGGCGCTGAAGATCGTGAACGGCCTGCGCAAGGAGCTCGACATGGACATCAACCCGGTCGCGCTCTTCGAGTTCAAGACGGTCGACGACATCAGCGCGTACCTGGCGGAGGAGCGCGCTTCGTGACGGCCACCCTGGACACGACCTCGAACCTCGCCTACCACGACCGGGTCAAGCAGATCCTGCCCGGCGGCGTGCACTACAACTTCAACATGCCCTGGGCGGAGGTGCCGATCCACTTCAGCGGCGGCCGGGGCAGCCGGTTGTTCGACGTCGACGGCAACGAGTACCTCGACCTGTACGCGCGGTTCGGCGCGATGATCCTGGGGCACTCCAACGAGGAGTACATCGAGGCGCTCTCGGCCGCGATGCGGGACGTGCTGTGCGTCAGCCACACCGATTTCGACGCCGACGTGCTCGAACTCATGAACCAGCACATTCCCTGCGCGGAGATGGTCCGGTTCGGCACGTCCGGCTCGGAGATCCTGCAGATCGCGATCCGCCTGGCGCGCGGTCACACCGGTCGCAACAAGTTCGTGCGGTTCGAGAACCACTTCCACGGCAGCTACGACAACATCATGGGCGGCCGCGTGCCCGACCGGTCGAACCCCGTCCCCGTGGACTACCGCGGTGACTACAAGGGGACCGTGGGCCGGGCCGAGAACGTGATGGCCGACCAGTCGTACATGCTGCCGTGGAACGACGCCGAGGCGCTGGAGGCGTTCCTCGCCGAGCGCGGCGAGGAGATCGCCTGCGTGCTCACCGAGCCGGTGTGCGTCAACGGCGGTTCGGTCGAACCCGCCCCGGGATTCCTGGCGCGGGTGCGCGAACTGTGCACGCGGTACGGCGTCGTGCTCATCTTCGACGAGATGATCACGGGCGTCCGGATGGGGCTCGGCGGCGCCCAGAAGGAGTTCGGCGTGACGCCGGACCTGGCCACGTTCGGCAAGGCGATCGCCGGTGGCGGCGTCCCGATCGCCGCGCTGGCCGGCAGGCGCGAGATCATGCGGCTGCTGGAGAGCAAGAGGGTCATCCACGCGGGCACGTTCAACGGCTACTCGCTGGGCGCGGCCGGCGTGCGGGCGACGTTCCAGATCCTCGGTCGCGACGACGAGGCCGCCCTGACCGGGATGCGCCGCCGTGTCGAGGCGATGCACGGGATCCTCCGCGACGAGGCCGAACGCGTGGGCCTGCCGCTGATCGTGCAGGGCCCGCCCGGGCTGGCCTCGTTCCACTGCCGCGAGACGCCGCTGGAGACGCCCGCCCAGTACGACTTCGACCTCATGGGCCGGGACATCATCCTCACCACGGCGCTCCAGCGGCACGGCGTCCTCGTGTCCACCGTCTCGCGGATCTACGCCAACGCACAGCTGTCCGACGCCGACGTCGAGTACTTCGCCGAGCGCGCGCCGAAGGCCCTCGCCGAGGCGAAACAGCAGATCGACGACATCTACTCGTGAGTCCGGAAGGAAAGATCGTGTCCGAAACACCTGTGTCCGAGACCGTGGAGCGGGAGACCGGGGCCGAGGCCGCCGGGCCTTCGACCACGTCGCCGGCCCCGAAGCGGCTCGGCCTGAAGGGGTACGCCAAGTACCTCTGGCTCTTCATCGTCCTGACGGTCGGTTCGCTGTGGGGCGTCGTGACGCTCTACATCATCGACTACGAGCGCATGGCGTCGATCCTGGGATCGCTGGAGGCAACCACCAGCCCCGTCGTGGTCATCGTGCTGCACACCCCGGCGATCGCCGCGCTCGTCGTGCTGCTCTGGTACGACGGCTGGCGTGGGGTGGCCAACTACCTCCGCACGTGGGTGCCCCGGAAGAAGGACCTTCCCTGGATCCCCGTCCTCATGGGTCTCATGCTGCTGTACATCTTCGTGGTCCGGTGGCTGTGCCAGCTGTTCGGCATCGAGGTGCCGCCGGAGCCGATGAGCTTCGTCGACGGCCTGGTGCGGTTCTTCGAACTGTTCTACATGGAGATCGGCATGATCGCCATCGCGATCGGCTGGTTCGGCTTCTTCCTGCCGCTCATGCACCGGGCCACGGGCAGCCGCATCGGGGCCGGGGCCCTGACCGGCCTCGGCATCGGCATCTTCATCGCGCCGGGCTACATGCTCGAGTCGTTCGAGCAGGCCACCGCGTGGACCGTGTACACCGCGCAGCTGTGCGTGCTGGGCATCGGGATGGCGCTGCTGCTGAGCAAGATGAAGGGCAACACGCTCTTCTTCCTGCTGCCGTTCTGGGTGTCGGCGTCGGGCAGCCACTTCGGGCTGTACATCTTCATGGTGGAGACGCAGTACGTGCAGATCGCTCTGTTCACCCTCCTGGTCTTCGTCCTCTACTTCGTGCTGAAGGCGCAGGGCCGCGGCAAGCTCGAACCGATCCACACCTTCCCGGAGTACCTGGAGAACGAGTACACGACCCGCGTGGGCGCGCCGTTCCCGGGCAAGGGCGACCGCAGCAAGGAGCTCGCCGCGGCGAAGGGGAAGGGGCCGGAGCCCGTATGAGCACCTCGGTGCTGTGGAATTCCCGGCCGTCGGACGTCGGGCGGCAGATCGTCATGTTCCCGTTCCTCGGCGGGTTCGGCGCGTCGTTCAACGGGCTGACCGGAACCCTCGAGGAGGACTGGGACGTCTGGACCGTCAACCCTCCGGGGCACGGGTCCAGCACGCTCCCGCCGGTGCACCGGCTCGACGACCTCGTCGACCTCTATCTCGGGAACCTGCGTGACGTCCTGAAGCCGGGGGCGGTGTTCTTCGGGCACAGCATGGGCAGCGTCGTGGCCTACCACGTGCTGCTCGCGATGGCGGCGGACGCCGGGTTCGCCGGACGGCGTCCGACCGACCTCGTCCTGTCGGCCTCGGCGGCACCCCGCCACCTCCCGGTGCAGGGATACGGCGCGCTGCCGGAGGACGAGCTGATCCGCCACCTGCGGTCGTTCGGGACGTTCCCCGAGGAGGTGGTGCAGGACGCGGACCTCATGGCCATGCTCGTGCCCGCCTTCCGCGCGGACTACCAGGTTCTCGAGGACGCGCGACGCCGTCCGGTCACGCTGCTGGACGTCCGCACGCGGCTGATTCTCGGTGCCCTGGACTCCCAGACCCCCGCGGGTTCCACGGAGGCGTGGCAGGACTACCTCGCCGCGCCGATCCGGCACCACCTGCTCGCGGACCAGGGGCACATGTACGTGCTCGATGCTCCCGCGCGGGTGGGCCGGATCCTCGACGAGCTGAGCGGTGCCGCGGTGGGGGCCTCGTGAGCACCACGGAGAGCAGCGTGTCCGACGACGTCGCCGAGGACCCCGCGGGGGCTGCCCCGAGCGGCGCGGCGCCGCCGTCGGACACGGGACGGCCGGCGCCGCCGGCCGCGGAGATCGCGCGCAACTTCCGGGCGTTCCTGCTCATCTGGGTGGCGCAGATGCTGGCGCGGATCGGCAACGGGCTGACCGGGTTCGGGCTCGGCGTGCACGTCTACCAGCAGACGAGTTCGAGCACCGCGGTCGCGGCAGTGACCCTCGCGGCGTTCCTGCCCGGGGTGCTGCTCACGCCCTTCGCGGGGGTGCTCGCCGACCGGTTCGACCGGCGGCTGCTGATGATCCTCAGCGACACGCTGTCGGCGGTCGGCCTGGTCCTGCTGCTCGTCGCGATGGCCACCGGCTACGGATCCGTCGCGGTGATCTGCGCGTGCGTCGCGCTGAGCTCCGTGTTCACCTCCGTCATGGACCCCGCGTACCGCGCGACCGTCAGCGACCTGCTGACGCCCGAGCAGTACGCGCGGGCCGGCGGCATGGTGCAGCTCGCGGGGGCGTCGCAGTTCCTGCTCTCGCCCGCGATCGCGGGGGTGATCATGGTGGTGTCGGACGTCCGGACCGTCATCGTCATCGACCTGGCCACGATGGTGGTCACGATCGGCGTGATGCTGATCGTGTGGCGCACGGTGCGGGCGCGGCGCGAGCCGTCGTCGGACGACGACGCCACGACGCGGACGGGCTTCTGGGAGGAGTTCCGGTTCGGCGTGACGTTCCTCGCCCGGAACCAGGCCGTCACCGTGATGATGCTGCTGATCACGCTCGTGACCTTCTGCATGGGGTTCCTCCAGACGCTGCTCACGCCGATGGTGCTCGACCTCGCGGACGAGGAGGCGCTCGGCGTCGTCCGGTCCGTCGCGGCCGTCGGGATGATCGTCGCGAGCATCGTCATCAGCGTCTTCGGCATGGGGACGCGGCACCGCGCCTACATGGCGGTCGCGCTCGCGTTCGGGGGCGTGGTCGTCGCCGGGATGGGGATCACCGAGAACGTGCTGCTGATCGGCGGGTTCGGGTTCCTCTTCTTCCTGACCCTGCCGGTGCTGAACACCAGCGTCGAGGTGCTGGTCAGGTCCGCGATACCGAACGAGACCCAGGGGCGGGTGTGGGGCCTGGTCGGCCTGATCTCCCAGCTCGGGTACATCGCCGCCTACGCGGTCTCGGGTGTCCTGGCCGACTACGTGTTCAACCCGCTGCTGCTGTCCGGGGGCGCGCTCGTCCCGGCCCTCGGCGACGTGATCGGCGTCGGGGAGTCACGAGGAATTGGCCTGATGTTCATCATCGTCGGGCTGCTGCTCATCGTCATGGCTGTTGTGATCTACCGGGTGCGAAGCATCCGGACGATCGAGGGCGAGTTCGCCCGCCACGCCGCCGAAACCGAAAGGCATTGAGATGTGGATCGTCGTAATCATCGGTGGTGGGGTGCTCACCGCGGTCATCCAGATGGCGATACAAGGGTTCCCGTCCGACCAGACGTACGTGCTGCGGACGCTGCTGCTGCACCAGTTCGTGGTGTCGCACGGATTCATCGCCGTGGCCGGCTTCATCATCAACGTCCTCTACCCGGAGCGGACCGCCGCCAAGCTCGGCTGGCCCAGCGGCCCGTTCCAGATCAAGTACGGGTTCGCGCAGCTGGGACTCGGCGTGATGGGCGTGATGGCGATCTGGTTCCAGGGAAACTTCTGGGCCGGGGTGCTCGTCACGCTGTACATCTACGGTCTCAGTGGCCTGTGGACGCATACCCAGGAGATCATGCGGAAGCGTCGTGAAACCGGGCGCCTCGACTGGATCGAGACCGGCAACATCGTGCTCGACGTGATCTACCACCTCGTCCTCACCTGGATGTCCCTGCAGATTCCAGGAGTTTGGAGCTTTACGTGACGAATCGAGCGAGGAACAGGGAGCCCCTGTATCTCCGCTATGCGTCCAACGATCTGATCAGGAACAAGGGTGTCAACGCCGCCCTGATCGTCATCCTGATCCTCAGCGCCTTCCTCATGGCGACGGGATCGATGGTGATCGAGAGGCTCGCCGGCTCGGTCGGCGGACTCTTCGAACAGGCGAAGCCGCCGCACTTCCTGCAGATGCACAAGGGGGAGTACGACCAGGCGGCGCTCGACGCGTTCGCCGCCGAGCACGACGAGATCGACTCGTGGCTCGTCACCGAGATGCTGGGCTACGACAGCAACGCCCTGGCGTGGGAGCGCCCCGGCACGGGTGAGGGCGGGGACCTGAGCTCGAGCCGGTTCGACAACCTGTTCGTCACCCAGAACGACGGTTTCGACTACCTCGTCGACGAGAACGGGGACATCCCGGAGCCGGCGCCGGGTGAGGTCTACGTCCCGGTCAAGTATCAGCAGGCGTTCGGGATCGGCACCGGTGACGTGCTGACCGTCCAGACCGGCGACGGGCCGTACTCCCTGGACGTCCAGGGAGTCGTGAAGGACGCCCAGATGGCGGCGTCGCTCAACAGCGCGACGCGAGTCCTGGTCTCCGACGAGGACTTCCAGCGGCTCGAGCAGGCAGGCGGAGCGGCGCCCGAGATCATCGTCGAGTACCTGCTGACGGACGCGGGCGGGGCGAACGACTTCCAGGCCGCGTACGAGTCCGACTCGGCGCTGCCGAAGAACGGCCCGGCGATCACGGATCAGCAGATCCAGATCATCAACACCTTCAGCGACGGCCTCGTGGCGGTGGCACTGATCCTCGTCAGTCTGATCCTCGTCGTGATCGCGCTGCTCAACCTGCGCTTCGTGATCTCCGGCACCCTGGAGGACGAGGTCCGCGAGATCGGCGCGATGAAGGCCGTCGGCATCCCCGACCGGGCGATCTCCGGCCTCTACCTGTCCAAGTACAGCGTGATGACCCTGATCGCGTGCGTCGTCGGCGGCGTTCTCGCGATCTTCGCGACCAACTTCCTGACCCAGAGCGTGCAGGCGAACTACGCCGCCGCGCCCGTGGGCCTCGCGACGTTCCTGGTGCCCCTGCTCGCGCTCGCGGCCGTCTTCGTGATCGTCGTCTCGATCTGCCGCAACGTGCTCCGCCGGGTGAAGAAGATCGAGGTCGTCAACGCGCTGGTGCACGGCAGCACGCTGGACGAGAAGCAGACCGCCCGCCGCGCCCGCCGCCAGGCGCGCTGGGTGCGCCGGAGCGGCCTGGCGTCGTCGTCCGGCACGAGCATCGGCACGCGCCTCGCGTTCCTCGACCTGCGTGCCGAAGGCAGGCAGTGGATCCTCGTGCCGGTCGTCTTCTTCCTGACGGCCGTGCTCATCACGCTGCCCACCAACCTGCTCAGCACGTTCGAGAACCCGCAGTTCGTCACGTACATGGGGGCACCCGAGCGCGACCTGCGCGTCGACGTGCAGTTCCAGGACGACGTCGACGACGTGCGGCAGGAGGTGCTCACCACCCTGGAGGGCGACGACCGGCTCACCGACCTCCAGGTCTACGCCAACGTGCTGTACCGGACCGAAGGCGCCGAAGGGATGGAGAGCCTGCCCGTCGAGGTCGGCGACTACTCCGGAGCCACCGTGCAGTTCACCGAGGGCGGCGCGCCGGCCGCCGGGCAGATCGCGCTGTCGGCGCTCAACGCGGACAGGTTCCAGCTCGGCGTCGGCGACCAGATGACGGTTGAGCGTGCGGGCGAGTCGACGTCCGTCGAGGTCAGCGGCATCTACCAGGACGTCACCGCCGGCGGGCAGACCGCCAAGATGCAGGGCGAGGTCACCGAGGGCGCGTCCGCGTACGTCTTCTCCGCGGACGTGACCGACGAGGCCTCCCCGGAGACCGTCGCGGCGGAGCTGGGGGAGCAGCTCCCCACCGCCGTCGTCTACCCGATGCGCGACTACATGGAACAGACACTCGCCGGGATCACCGACGCGTTCCGGAGCGCGGCATGGCTGTCCCTCATCTTCGGAGTCGGTGTCGCGATCCTCATCACCAGCCTGTTCCTCAAGCTCCGCCTCACGCGCGACCGGCCCAAGATGGGCGTGCTGTCCGCCATCGGGTTCTCGGCGAGCGAGATCGTGGCGCAGATACGGCTGAAGACCCTGCTCGCGGTCGCCGTCGGGACCGTGCTCGGGCTCGTGTTCGCGGCGACCGCGGGTGAGTCGATGGTCGGCGGCATCCTCGCCACCGCGGGACTCGGGATCTCCGACCTGTCGTTCATCCCGAACGTCTGGCTCGTCTACCTGCTGTATCCACTGATCCTCCTCGGTGCGGGATATCTCGGCGTCGTCCTGCTCACCGCCGGTATCCGGGGCGCCGACAAGAGCCAGTGGCTCCGAGGATGATGGGAGAAATCATGAACCAGAACGTGACGCTCGAGTCACAGGCGCTCACCAAGACGTACTTCTCGACCGAGCCCCCGACCGAGGTGCTCCGCGGGATCGACCTCTCCGTGACGGCGGGAGAGTTCCTCGTCATCATGGGGGCGTCAGGCTCCGGGAAGTCGACGCTGCTGTACAACATCAGCGGCATGGACCGCCCCACGGACGGAAAGGTACTGCTCGAAGGGCGCGAACTGACCTCCCTGACCGACGCGGAGATGAGCAACGTCCGCCTCACACAAATGGGCTTCGTCTTCCAGCAGGCGCACTTCCTCGCCAACCTCGACGTGCGGGACAACATCCTGCTGCCCGCGCTCAAGGGCGCACCTAAGGGGAACAGGGCCGCCGCGATCGCGCGCGCCGACGCGCTCATGGAGCGGTTCGGCATCGCGCACATCGCGGACCACGGCATCACCCAGGTCTCCGGCGGCCAGCTGCAGCGGGCCTCCATCTGCCGGGCGCTCGCGGGCGAGCCGTCCGTCCTGTTCGCGGACGAGCCGACGGGCGCGCTGAACAGCAGCATGTCGACCGAGGTCATGGACACGCTCACGGACGTGCACCGGGGCGGGACCACGGTCGTCATGGTCACCCACGACCCCGCCGTCGCCGCCCGTGGCGACCGCGTCATCTATCTGAGCGACGGCCTGCTGGTGGACTCCCGCGACGCGGGTCCGTGGCAGGAGGAGAAGGCGCAGCAGCGGGAGGACGACCTCCTCGCATGGCTCAGGAACCTGGGCTTCTGAGAACCCGACACCCAAGGAGAGACCGATGAACGAGACCGCATTCAAGGAAGCACTCGCCACCTTCGCGACCGAGCCGGCCGAGAACCTGTCCATGACGGACGAGCTGGACGAGATCGGCATCGACTCGATCAGCGTCTTCGAGCTGATGATCAAGCTCGAGGACGTGGTGGGCGAGCACGCCACGAAGATCGACGACGACATGTCGACGGTCCAGGACCTCTACGACCACGTGCGGAAGGCGGCGGAGCTGCACGCCTCCGCCTGACCGCACCCTTCCCGCCACGCGGGACCACGCGAGGTAGTACCCGGCGACGGACCGCAGTGCCTCAGCCGTCGCCGCGGTGCTACCTCGCTGTGCCCTCAGGCGGGCGAATCCCGGGTCCGTGCCCGGCGAACGCGTACTCGCACCATCCGACCAGGGGAGAATCATGGAAAAGGTCGTCATCACAGGTATGGGCGTGATCAGCCCGATCGGAAAGACCGTCGCGGAGTTCGCGGAGAACCTCTTCGCCGGCCGGCACGGGATCGCCACCATCGACCACTTCGACGCCTCGGACCTGGCCGTGCGGGTGAACGCCCCGGTCAAGGACTACGACGCCCAGGAGTACTTCTCCGAGCGCGACGCGCACCGCATGGACACCTACAGCCAGTACGGGATGATCGCCGCGCGGGAAGCCGTCCACGAGTCGGGGATCCTCGGCGACGTCGACCCGTACCGGCTCGGCGTCTACCTGACGACGTCGTTCGGCGGGACCGGCACCCTCCTCGGGGAGTACGCGACCATGGAGCGGCAGGGGCCCGGGAAGGTCTCGCCGCTCACGGTCCCCAAGTTCCTCGGCAACCTCCTGTCGGGGCTGGTCGCGATCGACACCGGCGCCCGGGGCCCGGCGGCCGCGCACGGCGCCGCCTGCGCGGCGAGCGCGGTGAGCATCGGCGAGGGGATGCGCGCCATCCGGCACGGGTACGTCGACGCCGTCATCTGCGGTGGCGGGGAGGCCGCCACCCAGAAGCTGATCGTGTCCGGCTTCCAGAACGTGCGCGCCCTCACCACCGAGGCGGACCCGGACCGCGCGTGCCTGCCGTTCGACCGGCAACGGTCCGGCTTCGTCATGGGGGAGGGCGCCGGCGCCCTCGTGCTCGAGAGCGAGTCGCACGCGAAGGCCCGGGGCGCCACGATCCTCGCCGAGGTCTCCGGCTACGGCCTGACCGACGACGCCGCGCACATGACCGCACCGGCCCAGCACGGCGAGTCGGTCGACCGCGCGATCGCCGACGCGATCGCGGACGCCGGCTCCCGGGACGAGACCCTCTACGTGAACGCGCACGGCACCAGCACGGTCAAGAACGACCGGCTCGAGTCCGCGGCGATCGCGCGCATGCTCGGGGGCAAGGCCGTGGTGTCGTCGACGAAGTCCATGACCGGACACCTCCTGGGCGCCGCCGGTGCGGTCGAGGCGGTCGCGTCGGTGCTGGCGCTGCGCGAGCAGCGGGTTCCGCCGACCGTGGGGACCACGGAACTCGACGAGGACATCCAGGTCGACGTCGTGCACGGCGGGTCCCGGAGCGCGGAGTTCTCCCGCGCGGTCTCGCTGTCCCTCGGATTCGGCGGGCACAACGCGTGCCTCGTCCTGGATCACGCCGGCGAGTGAACCGTGCCGTCACGCGCTCGGACGGCGAGGTGATCGACCTCGTGATCGCGAGGTCGGACGGTCTGGACGAGGCGGCGTTCCGGCGGCTCCGCGCGAGCCTGCCGGTCAGCCGGCGGGAGCGGGCGGACCGCTACCGGCGGAAGGCGGACCGCGACGCGAGCGTCGTCGTGTTCTCGCTGCTCCAGTACCTCTGGCGACGGCGTGTCGGGGGCCCGCTGCCCGACGTCGTCCGCGGGGAGCGCGGCAAGCCTCGCTTCCGCGGTGTCGACGGGTGGCACTTCAACCTGTCCCACGACGCGTCGGTGTGCGTGTGCGCGCTGTCCCCCGTCCCCGTGGGGGTCGACGTGCAGTCGCGCGTGCCGTTCGACGACCGGCTGTTCGAGACCATCGCCGCGCCGGGCGAGCGTCACCTGCGGGGTGAGCTCCTGCGCGCCGACGACCTCAGCCCGCTGTGGACGCGGAAGGAGGCCGTCGTGAAGAGGTCGGGCCGCGGTCTGTCCACGCCGTTGGGCGAGGTGGACACCGTCGCGGCGACCGACGTCCTCACGGCGGCGGACCGCTCGGGATTCCTGCTCAGCATCAGCGCGGAGGGCCTGCGGGAGGACCAGCCGGCCTCTGGGCTCCGGGTCCGGTACCTGCGGCCGGGCCCGGAGCCCGGAGGCTGGTCGGAGGACCGGGACCACCCGCCGCTGTTCGGTGGGCCGAGTGGTTCCGACGGGCGGCAGCGTGCCGGAGAGGCCACCCCTGACCGACGGCGCACCGGGCCGGACGCGGTCCGCCGGCCGGGGACGCCGGGGCGTCAGCCGTCCGCGCGGTCGAGGACCAGACAGGTGTTGTGACCGCCGAAGCCGAGCGACAGGGACAGCGCGCGATCCAGCATCACCGGGCGCGCCGCGCCGTGCACGACGTCGATCCGCACGTCGTCGTCGAGTTCCGAGGTACCGACCGTCGGCGGGACGGCCTGCCGCCGCAGCGCGAGGACGGCCGCGACGGCCTCGGTCGCACCGGCGGCACCGAGGAGGTGCCCGGTCATCGACTTGGTCGACGACACGACCGCCTTGCCGCCGAGGATCCGCTCGATCGCGGCGGCCTCGAGACGGTCGTTCTTGGGCGTTCCCGTGCCGTGCGCGTTGACATGCACGGTCTCGTCCCGGGCACCGGCCTCGGCGAGGGCGTCGGTGATCGCGCGGTCGACGGCCTCGCCGTCCTTGGCCGGCGCCGTGACGTGGGAGGCGTCGTTCGTGGTGCCGTAGCCCGAGACCTCGGCGTGGATGGTCGCACCGCGGGCCTTCGCGTGGGACTCGCTCTCGAGGACGAGCGCCGCCCCGCCCTCGCCCATCACGAAGCCGGAGCGATGCCTGTCGAACGGGAGGCACGCGCGGTCCGGGTCCGCCTCGGTGCTCAGCGCGCGCAGGTTCTGGAAGCCGACGACGGCGAGCTTCTGCGCGATGCCCTCCCCGCCGCCGCAGATCACGGCGTCGGCGTACCCGTGCCGGATGGCGCGCATCCCCTCGCCGATGCTCATCGCGCTCGACGCGCAGGCGGCGACGTGCGCGACGGCGGACCCGTGCGCGCCGTGCTCGATCGCCACGAGGCCGGAGAGCATGTTCCCGATCCACTTGGGGACGAGCATCGACGAGACGCGCCGAGGCCCCTGCTCGAGCAGCGTCCGGTGCTCCTCCAGGACGGTGCCGATCCCGCCGAAACCGCTGCTCATGAAGACGCCGAACCGGTACGGGTCGACGTCGTCGAGGATCCCCGACTCGTGGACGGCTTCCCGCGCGGCGATCATCCCGTACTGGCTGTAGGTGTCCAGCCGCCACACCTGGTTCGCCGGGAAGTGCTGCTCGGGTTCGTAGTCCGTGATCCGGGCGCCGACGCGCACGGCGATGTCGGTGGTGTCGAAGTGGTCGATGGTGGCGATGCCGTGGCGGCCCGCGAACAAGCTCTCCTCGAACTCGGCGACGTTCTTCCCGATCGGGCTGAACGAGCCCATGCCCGTGATGACGACCTTCTCCATGGCGCTCCTAGAGCAGGTGGAAGTTCCGGCAATCGTGCCGCACGGCAGCGTAGCGGACCTGGAAGGCCCGGCGGCTCGCGAGGTCAGGCAGGCCACGACGGGCCACAGGTCGATGGCGAGCCGTGGGGTCCGGCGGGGTCACCCGCCGCTCGCGGCGCTCTCGGCGCCGAGGGCGCTCCGTGTCGCCGGTTGCGACGGCCGGACGACGGCGTCGTCGGTGGTATCCGGCCCAGGGCCCGTCCCGTGTCGCGGTCCGCGGAGCACGACATAGAGGAAGAGCGCCCCCATGACGGCGACGCCGGCCCACATGGCCGACTGCCACCCCTGGACGAAGGCCTGCTGCGCCAGTTCGAGAACGTGCTGCTCGCCGGCGTCGCCGGCTGCCTCGACGGCGGGGGCGATGCCCTGGAGGGCGGCATCGGCGAGTCGCGGGGGGACGCTCTCCATGGTGTCCTCGACGGCGTCGCGGTACCCGGCCGTGAGCAGCCCGCCGAGCAGCGCCACACCCAGTGCGGTGCCCAGCTCGCGGGTCACGTCGTTCAGCGCCGAGGCCACCCCTTGACGTTCGCGGGGGAGTGAGCTGGTGATGGACTCGGTCGAGGGAGTCATCGCCAGGCCCATGCCGACACCCATCGCGAGCATGCCCGGA
Organism: Myceligenerans xiligouense; assembly: GCF_003814695.1. Lineage (GTDB taxonomy): Bacteria > Actinomycetota > Actinomycetes > Actinomycetales > Cellulomonadaceae > Myceligenerans > Myceligenerans xiligouense. The sequence goes on along the minus strand of NZ_RKQZ01000001.1, from coordinate 3,316,934 downwards.
AGGATCGACGGGTAGCCGCCGTCGACGGACACGGTGCCCGCCATGGCCGCGAGGCCGGCGGCGAACAGCAGGATCCCCGCGCCCATGGACACGCGGGCGCCGAAGCGCGAGGACAGGCGGGGCGCCAGCGCGGACGCCACCATCATCAGCACCGCCATCGGCATCATCGCGAGCGTGGACAGGAGCGCGGACCAGCCGACCACCGACTGGAGGAACAGGAAGAGCACCACGAAGACTCCGGCCTGCACGCCGAAAACCACCAGGAGCACCACGGAACCGGCCGACAGGCCGCGCGTGCCGAAAAGTCTCACGTCCAGGAGGGCCGCCGCGCCGCGACGGAGCTCCCAGACCACGAAGGCGGACGTCGAGACCAGTCCGACGACGAGTCCCGCGACGGTCACCGCGTCGCTCCAGCCACGTTCGGGGCCTTCCTGGAGCACGATGATGAAGCTGCTCACGGCGACGACCGACGTCAGGGCGCCGATGGTGTCGAAGCCGGCGTCGTGGCGTTCGCGGGAGTTCGGGACGGAGCGCAACGTCATGACGAGCGCCACCACGATCAGCGCGACCGGCAGGGCGAACAGCCAGCGCCAGCTGGCGACGTCGACCAGGACCGCGGAGAGGAACATGCCGAGGATGCCGCCGCCTCCGGCGACGCCGGTCCAGATGCCGATCGCCTGCCCGCGCTTGTCGTCCGGGAAGGTGGAGGTGATCACCGCCAGCGTGATCGGCATGATGACGGCCGCGCCGACACCGCTGAGCATCCGGGCGGCGAGCATGATCTCCGACGACGGCGCCAGACCGGCCGCGGCACTCGCGACGCCGAAGACGACCAGGCCGACGACGAGCATGGGCTTGCGACCGACGCGGTCGCCCACGGCGCCGAGCGGAAGCAGCAGGGCGGCCAGAGTCAGGGTGTAGACGTTGATGAACCACAGGACGGTGGTCTGGGACGCGCCGAAGTCGACGGCGAGGTCGGGCTGGGCGACGTTCAGTCCCGAGACGGAGGCGATGACCGCCATCAGCGCGACGCACACCGCGACGAGGATCGTCCGCAGTTGCCGGCTGCCCGGCATGTCCGGGTCTCCGGGTGCGCCGCCGCCGAGGCCCGCCGGTTCTGGTGCTGGATCGTTGGTCTTCATGGAGACCGACGCTAGGCAAGGATGGCGTCTGGCGCATAGAGTCTTGCTCATGACGCAAGGCGATGGTGAGGTCGAGGGCCTGGTACGCAAGCGCATCCGCGCTCTGCGCGTGGCGCGGGGATGGTCCCTGGAGGAGCTGGCGAGCCGTGCCAGCATGAGCCAGTCCACCTTGTCCAGGATCGAGAACGGGCAGCGACGCCTCGCGCTCGACCAGCTCGTCATCCTGGCCCGCGCCTTCGACACCACGCTCGACCAGCTCGTCGAGACCGCCTCGGACGACGTCGTCGTCAACCCCACCATCGAAGGCAGCCGCGGGATCCTGCGGTGGGCCGTCAAGGCCGACCCCGGCATGACCGTGGTGCGCCAGCGCATGACGAACCCGCCCCCGGACAACCCGTCACGCCTGCGCGCGCACCCCGGCCAGGAGTGGCTCGTCGTGCTCTCCGGAACGGCGGTCCTCCTGCTCGGCACGCGCCGCTACCGCATCGAGACGAACCAGGCCGCGGAGTTCCCGACCATGCTTCCCCACGCGATCGGCGCCGACGGCGGTCCGTGCGAGATCCTGGGGATCTTCGATCGCGACGCGCGCCGCGACCACCAGCGGGCGGAGGCGCCGTGAGGGGAGAGCCGGCGGACCCTCCGCGGAGTGGAGCCTCCCGCCGCGGGCCGGGCGTTCGTGTCGAGGATCCGGAGCCTGTTCCGTCCCCGGAGTACAGCGGCCGTGACCTGGCCGACGACGAAGGAGGAGAACCATCGTGACGATCCAGCAGATGCACCACGTGAGCGTGGTCGTCGACGACCTCGGCGAAGCCGTCGCGTTCTTCGCGGAACTCGGGATGGAACTGGAGGGTGAGGCGCCGGTCGAAGGGCCCTGGGTGGACCGGGTCAACGGGCTGGACGGCGTCCGCGTCGACATCGCGATGATGCGGACGCCGGACGGCCACGGCCGGCTCGAACTGACCAGGTTCCGTTCCCCGGCGGCGGTCGGCGCCGGCGCCGACAACCCGCCGCCCAACACGCTGGGCCTGCGCAGCGTCATGTTCGCCGTCGACGACATCGACGCCACCGTCGCCCGGATGCGGGCTCACGGCGCGGAGCTCGTCGGAGAGCTGGAGCAGTACGAGGACGTCTACCGCCTCTGCTACCTGCGGGGTCCGGCGGGCGTCATCGTCGCGCTGGCGGAGGAACTGGGCTGACGTCGCGTCGTACGAGGTCTCGGGCGCGATCCGCGTCGCCGGTGGCGCCCGTGAACCTTCGACGAGCGAGTGGCCCGGCACGGGTCCACGGTGGAAGGACCCGAGAGAAAGGAGCGGATCGTGGCCAGCATCACGAAGTCCGTCGACGTCGATGTCCCGGTGCGAACGGCGTACAACCAGTGGACGCAGTTCGAGGAGTTCCCCCGGTTCATGGAGGGGGTCCAGGAGATCCGTCAGCTCGACCAGACCCACACGCACTGGAAGACGCGCGTGGCCGGCGTGGAGCGCGAGTTCGACGCCGAGATCACCGAGCAGCACCCGGACGAGCGTGTGGCCTGGAAGAGCCTGTCCGGACCCGCTCAGGCCGGTGCGGTCACCTTCCACCGGCTCAACGACGCCCAGTCCAGGGTCACCGTGCAGCTCGAGTGGCAGCCCGACAGCGCGATCGAGAAGGTCGCCGACGTCGTGAACGCCGACGAGCGCCGCGTCCAGGGTGACCTCGAGCGCTTCAAGGAGTACATCGAGTCGCGCGGCGTCGAGACCGGTGGGTGGCGCGGAGACGTGGGCTGACCGTGCCGGGCAGGCGCCGTCCCGCGGAGTGACGGGTCCTGGGGCAGGCAAGGACGAGTCCGACAGCCGCGGAGCGCGACGGGTGGGTCAGAAGGAGTCCTGACCCACCCGTTCGGTGCGCGCGGGGTGGATCGGCGTGAGGCGCCATTGCCGCGCCGACCATCGCGATGAAGCCGCACCGGTGGGCCGGTGCCGTGCTGGACAACAGATGCACGGTTCAGGCGAAGTGCCCGCGATCGACGGCCTGGTGGATGGCCGTCTTGTAGTCCTGGGGCATGGTGAGTGCGTCGACGTCGGCGGGATGGACGAGGACGAGCTCTTTGTGTTCGTGGGAGTAGGCGGGTGGAGTGTCGCCGTCGTAGCGGGCGAGATAGGTCAGGACGAAGACGTGCCGGTCGGGCCGGATCCGGTAGACCCACGCATGGTACGGATCGGTGACGGACGTGTCCCAGCCGAGTTCTTCGCGGATCTCGCGGGCGAGTGTCCGAGCGGGAGTTTCGCCGAGTTCGAGCTTGCCGCCGGGGAGTTCCCACTCGTCACGCTCGTTCTTCAGCAGCGGCAGTCGGTTGCCCCAAGCGATGACGGCTTTGACCGAGATGGGGAGCTGGTACTCGAAGTAGCCGGGATTGCGTTCGATCAGGTAGGGCTCGGCGTCGGAGCGGGTGTTGAGCACGGTCGGGGCCTATTCGGTCAGGCGCAGCGGTAGAGAGCCGCGCAGGCGTCGTCGGACTTCTTGAAGAACGTGGTGGGCTCGGCGCGCGCTTCGACGTCACGGATCCGCTCGATGAGGTGCTGGATGCCGTGGGTGAGGATCATGCCAGCCAGGTCTGCCCAAGAAGTGGCGATCTCGTAATCCGTGACGGCGCGGGCGAAGCCGTCGGTGGCGAGCAGGACCAGGTCGTCGTAGGCCATCGGCCAGTCGCGGCGTAGGGCTCCGGTTCCGACGGCGGGGTTGTCACCGAGGATCCACGGACCGTTGCGGCCAGCCAGGTCGGCGCGACGCCGGCCGACGATGCCGTCGACCTGCGCGGCGCGACTTTCGTCGGACCTGCCGCCGTCGGTGCGGACGTGTTGTGCGACAGCGGTCCGTTCGTTGCGTGCGAACCGGGTGTCCAGCAGCAGGTCCTTGTGGGTGATGTTGTATACGGCGATGTCGCCGACGACGGCAGCGGTGAGCCGGTCGCCGGTCACGCGGGTGATGGCCAGGGAGGCGGCAGGGGGTAGCGCGCCGTCGGGCATCCCGCGGCCTCGTAGGGTCGCGCCGACCCTTGTGGCCAGTTCGGACAGCAGTGCATGGGGCTCCTGGTCGCGGGCGTGCTCGCGGAGCCAGGTATTGCCGTGGTGTGCGAGCCAGTACGCGCCCGTGACATGAGGTTGGGGGCAGAAAGTGGGAGGCATGTCAGTGGCGCCGTCGAACATCCACGCGTACGGGCCGGTGCCGCCTGCCAGGTCCTCGTTCATGTCGCCCTCGCCCTTGCTGGTGGCGGTGTCCAGGAGTTGGAGTCCGGTGGTCGTCATGCGGGGCGGGCCTGTCGTCGTAGGGCTGATGGGCTGGGAGTGTGGTTGGGCAGGTCAGATCCACCATGTCAGGTCGATCTGACCGGTCAGGTGCAGTGCGCCGAGCATCAGGAGCGTGCCGAGCACGAACCCGGGGATCAGGCGTGCGGGTTTGGCGATGCCTCCCGCCCACAGCAAACAGGAGAACGCGAGGGTGACGCTACTGGTGGCGGCGATGAGCAACGGGATCGCTTCGTCCACGGTCAGCTGGGTGGCGATCGTGACCGCCGCGGTGATCAGCGCGATGACCGCGGCGAGTACGCCCAGGAGTTGGACCTGGTCAGAGCGAGACCCTTCGAGATCTCGGCGGGCTTGGCCGATCTCGTACAGGAGCCTGTGGCCCTGACGTTCCACGAGCAGCCGGGCGCGCAGGCCCTCGAAGCGAGCGAGCCGGCGTTCGTCGCCAGGCAGGTCGGCGCGCTGGCGGTGTATGGCGATCTGGACCTCGGACAGAGCCTCCTCGACCTGCCCGTCCAGTTGTAGTAGCCGGGCGCGGGTGAAATGAAAGTTGGGGTTGTCCCGGTTGGACATGCTCATCGCGTTCTCCACACGTACCAGCGCGCGTTCCAGGATCGCCGCGGTGAGACGGGCGGGCTCCACCTCGCCGAGGTCGGCGGCGATCGCGGCGTACTGATGCCACACGCCCGCCCGGTCGTCCAAGACCTTGATGGCGCGCTCACTGTGGCGCAGTGCGCGGGCGAGGTTCGCGCCGGAAGTACGGTCACCGATCAGGCGGGTGGCACGGAAGGTGTGGAAATACGGGTTGTCGCCGAACTCGTTTTCGTACTCGTCCACCAGCCGGCCGTAGTCGATGTCCCGGTCCTGACGGTGCAAGGCCTGGAGGATCGCGTACAAGCAGGAGAAGCGCACGTCGTGCTCGTTCGACATGTCCCGCAGCATCGTCAGGAGCTCGTCCACGTCGTACTCGCGCAGGGTTGTGCGGCGGATGTCCTCGGCGAAGGTGGGGCTCGTCCAGGCCGGCAGAGTCGGCGTCACGAGGCAGGTCCTGAAGCCGAAGCCGTGCCGGTCGGGCCGGTGTGGGACGCGTCGATCAGGACGCGCACCGCGATGCGATCCGGCGACGCGATCGGCGTCCGGCCGTGCGCGTAGCGGTGGTTGTCCACCAGGTAGGCGTCACCACTGCGCAGCCAGTCGACCGTCTGGACCGCCAGGTCCACACGACGCCGGAACTCGCCGACCAGGTTGGCTGGACCGTCCAGGGCCCACACGTCGTCGTCCCGGTACCGGAAGCCTGACCCGTGCCCGAGCTGAATGGGCAGAGTGCCGGGCCCGTCCAACTCCTTCAGCCACAGCCGGTCCAGGTCCTGGTCCTCGAAGTTCGCGGTCACCAGATTCAGATCGACGAACCGCGGGAACCCGCCCGTCGCGGCGTCCTGGCGGACGAGATGGATGCCGAGGAACCGTGGCGGGTGCGGGTGGCGCGACCGGTCCGTGTGCGGCGTCAGGCCCGAGAACGTGAACCCCAAACCTGGCACTCCCGCTCGGCCGTCCGGCCGGATCACAGTCCGGCCGGACGCCTCGGCATCCGGATGCGGATGTGGCCTTCCGAGCGACCAGGCGGTCCGCAGGAACTCGGCCTCGCCGATCTGGGGCAGCACGACCAGACCGTCGAGCGACACCTGCTTCCGCAAGTCGTCCAACCCGCTCCTCCGTCCGCCCGACGTTTCCGCAGGCCAAGTCTCCCAACCGCTGCTCTGAGGAGCAAGGAGCTCGTCCACCCCTGCCGCCCCTGGGGCGTCGCGAACATCAGCCTGACGCTTGAAGGCTGCTACTGAGGCCCGGGCGCTCCGGCCGACCTGGCCGCGATCGTCCCGTACACCCTGAGTGACGTCGCGCGCGACCACATGGCCCGGTTCGTGGTCCCGTCGACGACGGTGTTCCGGGGCCGGTCCAACACCGAAGGCTTCCTAGGCTTCTGGCCGAGCATGATCGGAGCCGACGGCGCCGATCCCCGGGAGGTGACCTACGCGCGGTGGCTCGTAGCGACCGAGAAGGTGGTGCTGTTGACGACGTTGGCCGACGCGCCGTGGGAGAACAGCCCCGTCAGGGGGATCAAAGCGCTCTGGCCGCGGACGCGATCGACCACCTCGAGATCCCCTGGTTCCCGATGTGGTCGGCGGTGGGGGCGCGTCGCGTCTCTTCGAGGACGGGCTGTCCGCCTCGCGGTGGTCCCTGGCCCGTCAAGCCGGCGGAGGTGCGGGGGGGCTCAGCCTGACCTACGACCTGGTTGCTCGGTCCAGGTCAGCACTGAAGATCAGGGCCTCGCCCTCTCCATGCGGTACGGATCTCTCCAGCGTCAGCCCGAGCTTCTGCGCGACGCGCTGCGACGGCACGTTCCGCGGGTGGATGATCGCGACCAGATGCCCGATACCCCCTGCGCGCGCCGCGTCCCGGCACGCTGCCGCAGCTTCGGTCGCGAATCCTCGCCCCTGCAGTTCCGCCCGCACGTGGTAGCCGACCTCGACGTGCCGTTCTCCGCCAACGGTCTGCCACGTCAGACCGCAGTCCCCGACGAACTCCCCGTCGTGCGTCTCCACGACCCATAGCCCGAAGCCGTGCAACGCGTAGTTCTGCACGTTCCAGTCGATCCACGACTGCGCCTGAGCGCGGTTCTTCGGCGCGGGATAGAACCGCATCACCTCGGGGTCTCCGAGGAGCGCAGCCATGTGGTCCAGGTCGTCGTCGGACATCTCGCGAAACCGCAGACGCGCGGTCGGTTCGGGCAGCACCATCGCAGGGTATGACAGGTGGTTGATGACGCCGGCCCAGGTCATCGGTCGGCGCAGCGCGCACTACCGGTTGATCCCACCCGCAGAATGGGCGTATGCCTCAGCAACCCCACAGGCGCCTGTTCTCCTCGATAGACAGGGTGCTGCGTAGCGATTCGCCGGAGGCGATCACCGAACCGATCCCGATCCTCGACGACGCCTGGATGCTCCGGGCGCTGGACCTCGCCATGCGGATCGGGGAGTCGATGTTCGCGGTCGGAGCGTCGGCGCACGAGGTGACGCTCGCGATCACGCGCGTGGCAGGTGCGTACGGACTCGAGGGCGTCCACGTGGACGTGACCTACAGCTCGATCGCCGTCTCGTACCACCGCGGCGGTGAGGGCTGGCCGCACACGCTGCTCCGTGTGGTGCGGGTGGCGGCGCCGGACCATACGAAGCTGCAGCGTCTGCAGGCGCTGATCGTCGAGATCACCGACGGCAAAGATCTCGAGGAGGCCCGCATCAGGTTCCGGGCCATCCGTCGTGTGCCGTTCAGGTACAAGGCGCCGGTCGTCGTGGTCGCCCGCGCTCTGCTCGCAGTCGGCGTGAGCATCCTTGCCGGAGGGTCCGCGGTGCTCCTGGGGCTCACCTTCGTCGCCGCGCTGGGAGCCGCGGCGACCCAGGCGGGGCTGGCACGGCTCCGGGTGCCCTCGTTCTTCAGCCAGATCGCCGGGGCGTTCGTGACCACGGCGGTCGCAGTGGCCGTGTCCGCTCTCATCACCGCGGGCTTCGAGCCGTTCACAGGGGTGCGTCCGTCCATCATCGTGGCGTCCGGGATCGTCCTGATGCTCTCCGGACTCACGGTGGTCGGCGCGGCGCAGGACGCCATCGACGGGTTCGCGCTCACGGCGGCCGGCCGCATCCTCGACCTCACGCTGCAGACCGTGGGCCTGGTCGTGGGAATTCTGATCGGGCTCGAGTTCGGCAGCGTGCTCGGATTCCGGATGTCCTTGCCGGACGCGCCGCCGGCATTCGGCCCGCTGCCGAACCAGCTCGCAGGAGCCGTCATCATCGCGATCGCCGTCGCTCTGTTCAACGGTGCCGGTGCGCGCATCATCGCCGTCAGCGGTGTGCTGGGCATGATCGCGATACTCGGTCACGCGTTCACGGTGACGCTGGACCTGCACGAGGCCGCCGCGAGCGGCGTCGCGGCGCTGCTGGCCAGCTTCGTCGGAATCATGGTCGCGCACCGGCTGCACGTCCCGTCCGTCGCGGTCACGACGGCGGCCATCGTGCCGCTCGTACCTGGCGGTGCCGTGTTCTACGGGCTGCTCGGTATGGTGCAGGCCGATGCGCCAGGCGCCGGGACGAGCTCCCTCGTACTGGCGGCGTCGATCGCCGTGGGCCTGGCCTCGGGTGCCTCGCTGGGGATCTATCTCGGCACACCCGTACGAGCCACGCTTGCCGGTGTGGCCCGCTCCCGCGCCCGCGTCCGGCACTGACGTGCCCCGCAATCATCTTCGTGGACCCCGTGATGGACCTGACCGACCCACAACAGTGGAACGGCTACGCCTACAGCCACAACAACCCCACCACCTTCACCGACCCCACGGGCATGTTGTGGCCGGGCGGACCCGGACGCTTGTCGCCGATGACCAAAGAATCGGCTTGGTCGAAATGCATCCATCCCTTTAGTCAAATCTCTCCAAGGTCGTGATATGGAGAATCGCCCTTTAGCTATTGGCGTCCTCATGTCTCTCTTACTGCTCTCTGCCTGCGGGCGATCAGTGGACGCTATCGAGCCGGCCGATGTCCTCGGAATCTGGAATTGCTCTCCAGGCGGTGTGATTGAGGTAAGAGAGGACGGCTCATTCGTTGCCGAAGGCCTCTCGTTGGATTTGGCGAGAAAGATCTACCCGGGCGAGTTATATGGCGAAATGGATCGCAGCGGCACTGCCGACGAGGTTGGCGGGAGAGGCGCATGGTGGATCCCGGTCGGAGACACCGATTTAGGCCATTTCCAACTTTTTCGCCTGAATTTTGAAAGCGGAGACCTTGAACATGTCGATATCGTTCCGGCATTGCTGGGGGAGTCGAGAGGCGGTCAGCAATTCATTCGTCTTGAAAATGTAGACGTGACTGAGAAGATTGATTGCTTTCGAAGCCCGGGCCAAGGAGAGTAATTGGGGGGTAGGGGTGCAATTTTCATGATTCTGGACCGCTATCGGTTCAGGGCTTTGGCCTGGGAAGTTGTGGTGCTCGTCCGGTGAAGGGCTCGATTGGCGCCGAATCGGGGGTCGGAGAGTTGAGATAGGGCATATAAGGGCCCGGCTCTGACCCAGGCCTACCGCTATGGTGAGACCTGCGTGTCCTTCCGGTCTCACTGCTGGTCGGGGCGTGTGCCGAGTGATTGAGGAGGCGAGCCGGTCGGTGGGTACGTGGTTCCAGTGGATCGCCGATGTGGATGCCTCCGACGACGAGGCGCCGGTTCTTGCTCACGAGATCGTGACTCGCCTCGTTGAGAGGCAGATCATCCTGCCGGAAGTTGTCGATGGTGCTGCGTTCGGCGCCCCGGGGCACGAGCCTGGGCCCGAATGGACTGCTGCGGTCACTACGTCGGAACGATGGACACCCGACGGTGTTCGCATCGATGCCACGCGAACCGTGTTCCACGGCGGACAGGGTGGCTATGACTGGGCGCAGTGTCCGCGATGTGACCGGAGGATCGACGGGGATGTTGCCAACGGTCTGCTCGACGGCGTCGAGGTGTGGCTGAGTGGCGATACTTCGGCTCATCCATGTTCTGGATGCGGTAGTGGCGTTCCGCTCTCGGAGTGGCGGTGGGACGAGGACTACTTCGCCTTTGCCGCGCTCGGCCTGTGGTTCTGGGACTGGCCCCAGCTCGGGCCGACCGTCCATGAGTGCGTGCGGGCCGTCGTTGGCACTCATCGCCTCGTGTACCACGCCGGAAAGCTCTGATGGACGGTTCGGCGAAGCCCGGCTCCTCGTCACGAGGTCAGCGTGCTGAGAGTGAATCGGTACCGAGAAGGGACCGGATGGTCAGGAAGTTCGGGTCGTTGGTGGTGGCGTTGGCGTGCTTCGGCGGTGGGGGAGTTGCCGCCGTCCTGGTGTATCCGGTGCTGGCGCTCGTGCTCTATGTCGTTCTGGTCGTGGTGGCGATCGTGACGGACACCCCTGCCGGTGGGCCGCTGGCTCTGCCGTTCCTGCTGGTCGTGGCGACGGCTGCGGGCGTGGGCTACACCGTTCTCGCGCTTCTCGTCGTCGGGGTCTCGGCACGTCTTGGCTCCCGGTCTCGGCGGCGCGTGCTGGTGTTCGTCGTGGTGAGCATTCTGTTGTGGGTCGTCGTGGTGGTGGCCGGCACGATGGTGCTCGCCGTGGGGGAGCCCGGTATGGCGACGTCCGAGGCGCTGGCCTGGTCGGTCGGGATCGCGGCGGGTGAAGTTCCTGCTTGGTTGGTGATCGCGACGGTCTGGTTCGGTCTTCGCGCGGTTCATGGAGCAGTCCGCTGGGTCGAGAACGCGAGTTCCCGTTCGGACCGTGCTCTCGCCGACGCATGAGGGCGTCTCGCGTTCGCCGCGATCCACCCGCCGACGACTACACGCGCGCGGAAATCCGGCTGCTCAAACGGCTCGTTCGGCCCTTCTACCTGAAGATGTACCTGGCAGAGGCCCCAGCTGAGGTGGATCCGCGCGCTGCGCGCCGGTTCCGGCGCAAGCTGCTCCGAGCGGGCAGGACAGTGACCGCTGAGCAGGTGGAGTGGCTTCTGCAGGGCCGGGACTGGCGCGAACTGACCATGGGCGCGTGGTTCGCGCTGGCCGTGCCTGTCGGCAAGGTACGCCGGGCGGTTGTTGACGCGTGGGGCTCTGTGCCGGACGGGCATGCCGCCGGCCCGTTGGTCACCGTCAGCGTGCTGATCGCCGGGCCGGACGCCGTCGCGGGGATGCGGTCGTTCGTCGAGCGCCTCGACGGCCATGACGTCCTCGGAACTGCGGGGTACGCGTCGGCGGCGATCGCTCATCTGGGTGGCTCGCCGCCGTTGGATCCCGGGCCGATGGTAGTGGCCTCGTTGGAGGATTCACTGAGTGTCGCCGCTGATCTCCAGTGCGACTTCCGGGCGGTACGGCGGGCCCGATGGCGTCATGGCGGCGAGCGGCAGGAACCACCGTCGGCTCCGTAGGACGTAGTGGTGAGGTGGACGCCGCCCGTGGCGCTCGAGGGTGATGGGTATGGCGCGCCAGCCATCGTGCTGGTCGGGGATGGCGAGAACCGCCTGGAGTTCAACCGGCCGGTTGCCGTACGGCCAGCGGCTGGCGCTCGCCACTGATCGTGATAGTCAGGTGCTCGTGAGCTTGAATATCCAACCTCAGGTGGACCTTGCTGGGCGATTCTCAAACATCCGGCCGGCGTTGGCAACGCTTGTTCGCCGTGTGCTTCGGGGGAGTGAGAGGAGGGGTCGGCGCTCGCCGGATCGGTGCGATTCGCGGGGTCCGGTGGCGAAGAATCGGGTGCAGTCTCAAACACGGTCGCGGCCGTCGGAGCGGGCCGAGCTGGTCGCGGATTATGAGGCGGGGGGTGCCGGTTCGTGAGATCTGCGCGAAGTACGGCGTGCATCGGAGCACGATCTCGGTTCTGGCTCGGCGGGAGGGGGCCGCGGTCCGGGTGGTGGGTGGCTGGATGCCGATGGGCGGGCTCGTGCTGCGGCCTTGTATGCGGGGATGACGCTGACGCAGGTTGCCCGCCGGATAGGTATCGGTGACGAGGCGGTTCGGCAGGCAGTACTGGACGTTCGATCGGACGAGGCGCGGCTCGCCAGGGTGGGATGGGGTCAGGGACCGGCAGAAATCCTGGCATCAGGCGGATCGCGACGTATCAGCGCTCCGTGCTTCAGGGCAGGCCTGGGGACTGGCTCTGGCCACCTCCCGGCCGGTCGAGGAAGTGTCGTGCGTGCTTGGAGTACCGTTCGTCTTCCGCAATCACCGGCCAGCCGACGTTGGTGCCGGGTCGGTCGTCTCCTTCGGCCAGGTCGCGGGCGACCGGCGTGAGGATGTCGTGCGCGGCCGATACGCCGCGCAGGTGACGCAGTAGGAAGGCGACTGTGCGGGCGGGCCAGCTCTGGCCTTGCTGCGCGATCGTGGCGACGACATCGCTTCCTTCGGCGCCGCTGGTGAGGAGGCACAGGGCCGCTGCGGCCGTCAGACGTACCGCGTCATGGTGCTCTTGGGTGAGTTGCCGTAGCCGCGCGAGGTCGCGTTCCGTGGCGAGCGGACTGGTGGCGGCGTACGGCAGCAGGTTGGCGGAGATCCCGACGATATCGTTCTTCGTTGTGATCGCTGCGTCCAGCACCCGGCTCAGCGTCTGATCACTGAACACGTCACGCCCCGTCAGGCGCCGGTATGCCCAGGCGGCGCGGCCGTCGTCGCCCACGGCCCGCTGCGCGAGCAGGCGTACCGCGCGCCCGCGCTGTCTGCGCGCGACCCGACCGAGGCTTCCGATCGCGATGGCGGCGTGCCACCACATCTCATCATGCTTCAAGAGGCTGACCACTCCTGCGGGCGCCCTCCCGCGCACGTCCCAGTCCTGGATCACCTCGGCCAGGCGAAGGGTCAGGAACGGCCGGTCTTTGCGGGTCATCGCGGTGAGGATGTCCGGCAGGAGTACGTCAGCATGGGCGCGGAGTGGGCGTACGACATCGTCGATGCTGACATCCCAGACGGTGAAGTACGAGCCACCTGACGAATACTTCGTCGTAGTGAGGTTCGTTGACCGTCCGGCGAGTTCGTCGCGCACTGGTGGCAGGCACCGCACATCGCCGATCCGTGCCAGCGCCCATGTCGCTGCTGCGGCAACGGGTCTGCGCGCGTGCCGCTTTGCCTCGACAGCCCTGTCCTGGAGGAGTGGCGCGATGTCGTTGGCGTACGGTGCGGCCGCGTCCCCGACACACGCGAGTAGGTAGCAGGCGGTATAGCGTGTGCCGGCCTCGGGCGACGTCAAGTGCGGGCCAACCAGCGTCGCGACGATTTCGGCCGCGTCGCGTCGCCGCGACACCAACCGCCCGCATCCAGCCAGGGCTACCCGGACGAGTTCGTCCGGAACCGGGGACCCTTGAGGCGTCGCGAGGAACATGGTCAACAGCTGAATGCAGGCATCCTGGTTCGGCAGCACCGTGTTCAGGATCGCCGACAGCACTCCACCGAGTCCGATGTCGTATGACGCCGACTCCTTCCACGGCTCTGCGTCCATCTGGGGCAGGACTCGCGCGGCATCGACCAGGCGGCCAGCGCGATCGGCCGCATCAGGGAGTGCGAGCAGGGCGGCGATGCGCAACTGGGGGTCGTCGCTCGCAGCCACGCGCTCCAACACTGACCGCGCTGAGGCGTGCTCCACGTCACGCTTGAGCACGACGGACAGGGCCTCGAGCAGATCGATTCGTGTCGCCTGATCCTGCTCGGTCTCCAGCAGATCAACCAGGAGCACCTCGGCCGTGGGCGGCGTCAGCAGCCCGGCAGCCACTCCGATCGCAGGCCTGCGCACACGCGGGTCGTGGTCTGCCAAGAGATCGCGAACTTGCGGCTCGACAGAACCGGCTGCCGCAGGCCACGCCGCATCGACCCACCGCTCGTCGACTTCGTGCCAGGTGTTGCAGTGGTCCCACACGAGGTGGACGAATGCGGCGCGATGGTGGGTCTCCGGTTTGAGGGCGAAGTCCAGGAGGAACGGCAGCGCGGCCGACGCTGCCGAGCAGATCCATCCGCCCTGGTGGTACAGCGCGTTCTCCAATTCCGCAATCGCGTTCGCGACCTCGTCCCCATCCACGGATGTACAGCGTTCCAAGAGGCCGGGGATGTCGTCAGCAGACCCGTAGTTGTGTTCCAGCGACGCCCAATCGATCGCATCCCACGCACGCATGACCAGACCGTACGCCACACCGCATAGGCTGCGGCCGTGCCTGAGGACGCGCGACTGACGGGTGATGAACGGTTCACGGTCCTGGATGCGCCCGTCCGGGAGTTCTGGGCATACGCGTTATCGAGCCTGCAGGCCAACACGGCCCGAGGGCTGCTGGCTGAGTACCTGGTGGCCAAAGCGGTCGGAGCCGCGGGGCCGCGGGTCGAGTGGGATGCCTTCGACGTCCTGACCCCGGAGGGGACGACGATCGAGGTCAAGACCAGTGGGTACTCGCAGGTCTGGCTGCGGACGGGTGCGCCGGTCATCTCATTCTCGGGGCTGCCAGGACGCCCGGGAAAGAGGTCGTGGCATGCAGCGACCAACACGATGGGACCCGCTCATATTGCCGATGTCTACGTGTTCGCCGTCCACACGACCACGCAGGACGAGCCATACGACGGGCTGGACATTGCCAAGTGGCAGTTCTACGTCCTGTCCGGGGAGACGGTCATGGCCACCGGGCAGGGTACGATGCGCCTGTCCACGGTGGAACGCCTCGGCGGCCGGGCGGTAGCTTTGGGCAGGCCTTCGTAACGCGATCGTCGAGGTCGGAAGCCGTGAGAGCTGACGCGTCTCTGCTTGACAGCCCAGGACGTGAGTTCTCAGGCTTCCAGGTCCGGAAGCCTCTGCACAGCTCGCCGGTACTCTCCGCGTATGAAGGAGCTCGTGCTGTCTCAAAGGCGGCCCAATAGGATCTCGCGCCGGCGTGGTCCATTCACGGCGCTGTTCGCTCGCTGCCGGGCAGGCCATGTGGTGTCGGCGTGACTGCCGCGCACACCCACGCAGGTGGCACGCTCTGCAGGCGGGGGTCTTCTCCCGTGAACGGGCACCTACGGCAAGGCGCGGCAAGATCGGCTCCGGTCGCGCCGACGTCGACATCCGTCCCGGCGATCGCGGCAGCATGAAGGATCACGGCACGAGCGGCCCGGGTTCTCCGAAGGTGACACGCCTTGCCTGGGGAGTGGTCGATGTCGAGGGCGTCGGCCGATTCAAGGACGTGATCCTGTGTCCGGGTGGCGCGACCGCGTGGGACTGGGGCGTGACCGGCACACGGCACAGCCCGGGCATCCAACCGTCCGACGTCGACCAAGCGGTCGCCGCGACCCGTACCGAGACGACAGCGGCGGGGATCGAAGTGATCGTCCTGTCCCGTGGCATGGAGTCACGGCTGGGCGTCCACGAGGACACGGTCCGCTACGCCGAATCGCTCGGCATGGAGGTTCACGTCGCGCCGACCGAGGACGCCGTCGCTCTCTACAACGAGGTCGCCGCGACGCGCGCGGTCGCCGCGTTGATCCACTCGACCTGCTGAGAAGTCCTGCTGGGCAGGTAGTCTTCGCGATCGTGACCGGTCCGCAGGTGTTCGCTTTGTGCTGGGGTGTGCTCGCAGTCGCGATGGGTGTCGGCTTCGCGGTGTTCGCGAAGCAGCACGCAGATGTGCAGGTGCGGATTCAGCGGTTCCTGAAGACGCCGGGGCCGTCGAGTCATCGAACAATCGCGATCTTCTCGCGGGTGTTCGGTGTCGGCTTCGCCGTCATCGGCGTCGTGGTGTTCTTCGCCGCGCTTACCGGCGCCCTCACGTGATCGGCGCCGCGAGTCGCGTGGTGGATGTCCTCGCTTCTCTGGCCGGCCCAACCACTCTCGACTGGTGGCGGCAGACGTTCTGGCGAACCGCAGGGCCCTGACCGCCGGCCGCAAGGGCCACGGTTGGATGATGAACCTGCTCCCGATGACACTCCTGACTCATGAGGCGTGACGCGGGCACGCGCATCCTGGCCTTGCGCTCAGCCGGATAGGGTGTCGCGGTGATCCAGACCGCGCGTCCGCTGGTGTTTCTCGACGTCGACGGCGCCGTGATTCCGCTGGGAGCAGGGCACCGCGCGGCGGCGGTCGACGACCCAGCGGGGTGGCGTTCGGGAGCTAATCCGCAGATGTCGATGGTGGACAGGGGACTGGGGGCGCGTCTGCTCGGGTTGTCGTGCGAGCTGGTGTGGGCGACGGCGTGGGGTGAGGACGCCAATGAGGTGATCGCTCCGGTTCTCGCGTTGCCGCGGCTTGCGGTCGTGGACTTCGACGAGCCGGACCTCCCCGTCCCGGCAGCGTTGCACTGGAAGACTCAGTCTCTCGTCCGGCATGCGGCAGGGCGGCCGTTCGTCTGGCTGGATGACGAGATCCGCGACTTCGACCGGCAGTGGATCGAGGCGGCGCATCCCGCCCCCGCTCTGCTGCACCAGGTTCGCCCGACCACGGGCATCACCGGGGAAGACCTCGCTGTCGTCGCGGCGTGGGTCGAAGAGGTGGTCGGCCCGCCGGTGCCCGATGATGCTCCGGCGCCGCTGCGAGCGATCATGGACGCGGTCTACGACTACGACGAGGGCCGCGGTGTCGACTTCGAGCCTTACCCTCAGCTGGAGCCCGCCGCCGAGACGGGCTGGTGGTTTCGCCTGTGGACGGGGAACCCCGAGGTCACGGGGCAGGAGGTGCGACCCTTCGGTATGGACGGGGGCGGCGGGTACGTTGCCTCCTGGATGATCCGCGACGGCGCGGATCTGGCCGGCCAGCCGGTGGTGTACATCGGCTCGGAGGGGGACGTGGCGGTCCTGGCCGCGGACGCGTGGGACGCCCTGTGGTTCTTCGCGTACGGGCTCGGACCCCACGACGTGCAGGGCGAGCACCATGGCGGTGAGCGACCCGGTAGCGCCGTCGACCCAGAGCGCGTCGTCGTTCCCCACCACGAGCTGACGGATGCCGCGATGCGGTTGGCGCCGGAGCGCCGTCGGCCCGTGGAACAGATCATCGCCGAGGCCACCGACGGACTACCCAGCCTCCGTGCGTGGACCGACGCTCTATGCCGCTGAGCACGATCGGCCACATGTCTTCGCGGCACGTACTCGGGGAGGTCTGATGGCTGACCTGCTCAGGCCTGCGGACCTGCCGTCCGGGTTCACGTATCTGCGGCAGTTCGTTCGCGTGGTGGAGTTGGGGATCGTCGACCTGGAGCCGTGGCGGATCCTGGGCGGGGATCGGCTAGCGCGGCGTGCGGCTGGACTGCGGAACCGGTACCGGGAGCGCGTCTTGGTTCCGTTCGCTGAGCGGATCGACAACGACGACATAGCGTGTTGGGACCTCGACCGGGATGGACAGGTCGTCGTCGTGCACGACTTCGCGTCACCCGGATGGGAGCACGTCGCGGCGTTCGCCGACTTCTACGACTGGCTACGCCAGGCGGTGGAGGACCTGATCGAGTACGACGACGAGTACTGGCCGCCGGCCCATGGACGCTCGGTCGAGAAGCTCCGTTGAGAACGAACCGCAAGACACGGAAGAAGGGACCCGACGTGGGTGTGGATGCCAACCTGTACCGGCTTCATCGAGACGGTACAGGTCCGCGACGACGGCGCCTGGAACGGATCGCAACAGTCATGGACGACGGCGATGTCGTGGCGCAGCTGCCGGAGACCCACCCGGGCAGATTCTTCTCCCGGATCAAGCCGTACGGTTCGATGATCCTGCACTCCGAAGAACTGGCCGACTTCGCCGACGACCTCGCACGCGTCCACGCGGGCGCCCAGCCGCAGGAGAAGAAGCCGCTGGCGGCGCTGATCGACCTGGCCCGGCAGTATGCGGGGGAGCCGGGCATCGAGCTACACCTCGACGGCGACTGACGAGAACCGAGGCTGGTTATGGAGGGCAGGGCGGATCCAGGGTTGGTCCAGGTGACGAGCATGTTCGACGACGAGGCTGCCGCACTGGAGCTGGCTGAAGGCGCCGTGCAGGCCCGGCTTGCGGCGTCCGCGCAGGTTGAGGGTCCGATCACGTCGGTGTACCGGCTCGAGGGCGAGATTCACCGGGAACGTGAGTGGCGTCTCGTCCTGAAGACCCGTCCCGCGCTGGTCGACCACCTCGTGCTGCATGTCCGCGCTCTGCACACGTGCGACGTGCCGGAGATCATCGTCACCCCGATCGTCGGCGCCGGCATCGAGTACGCCGCATGGGCGACCGGCGGACACGACGAACCGACGAGACGAACTGCGCGCAGTCCTGGAGCACTATCGTGAGTGCTATCGCAGACGTGGTCATCCAGATCGTGCGGGTGTCGTGGACGAAGGCGTCCCGCGGCGCTGAGGGAGCTGCTGCGCGTAGGGCCGCGCCGCTCGGCCTGGTCCTGCCGGATGAGCTGACGACGGCGTCATTCCACCAGGTCGTGTTCGACGAGACCGACGCGTTCACGCCGGAAAGCCGACGCCTCCCGTCGGAGCTCCTCGACGACCGGATCCGGATCGACATCCATGACGCAGGGCCTGTTGTTCGTGTGGGACCGCTGTTCGGTTTCACCTACCGCGGATATCACCCGTCGGTCCGGTTGCGTCCGGGACGGTGGGTGCGCTGGTTGCAGAACGCCCGCTGGACCTCGGCCACTGGGCACGGCGACTGGCGCTACACGGCCGAGACCGTCAATGTCGCCATCGCTCCGGTCGAGCTTGGCGTGTTCATGGGCGAGCCGGACAAGGTGATCGACGAACGCGTCAGCCTGCGCTGATCCGGATAGAGCGTTCCGTGTCCGACGGCGCGTGCTCACCCGAGGCGCCGTTCGACGTACTGATCGACGGCGGACCGCGTGACGAGCACCCGGCGCCCAACACGCCGGCCCGGAATCTCCCCCTGGCGAACGAGTTCTCCGGCGGTCCAGCTGGAGATGCCGAGGTAGTCGGCAATGTCGTCGTACGTCATGTACGGATCCTCGGGGTCACCGTGGAGACGCTCCAAGTACTCCTCGAGAATCGAGAGACGAACGCGGATCCTGTTGCCGATGCGGGCGCACGGACCTACTTGGCCGCGTCGGACGAGCTCTCCGAACCACCAGCGGGAGACACCGAGCACACGTGCTGCCTGGGCGGTGTCGAGGAGAGGATCGGAAGCCGTCGAGGCCGAAGAGGCGGTAGTGCTCATGGCTCATCTCCCGGTTCGTGACGAGGTCCGTGCACGACTCAGGTGCGTGACCGCGCCCGGGCGTCCCGAACCCGCCCGGACGCGGCCCGCTGCGTCAAGCAGGGAACGCGATCACGTTCCCGCCTCTGTGCGCCTCGTCCAGTGCCGCCATGCGCTCGGCGAGCCGGGCGTCGCCGTCGTCGGTGGCGTGCTGGTAGACCATGGCAGCGGCGACCGTGGAGTGCCCGATCCGCTTCATCAGCTCGGCCAGCGTTGCGCCCGCCTCGGCGGCACGGGTCGCGGCGAGGTGACGCAGGTCGTGCCATCGGATCTCCGCCGGCATGCCCGCGCGTGCCTTGGCGCGGGAGAACATCTGGGTGCGCTGCGATGCACGCAGGGGCCGCCCGGTGCTGGTCGTGAAGACCAGGGCTTGGGGGCTCGGGCCGGTGAACTGGTCGAGGTGCTTCAGGATCGCGCGTCCGGCGGCAGGTGCACGGGGCGCTTTCCCACGTCCGACTTCGGTGGGCCGAACGCCAGCGGCTTCCCGGTGACGTCCACCAGTGCCTGACGGACCCGCAGCCGTACGCCGCCACTGCGCGTCCGCTCGACGTCCTGGCGGCGCAGGGCGAACAGCTCGCTGGCTCGCAGCCCGGACCACGCCGAGACGATCACGGCCGCACGGTAGCGCTCCGAGCTGCCTCTGCAGGCGGCCGCGATCATGTCGACGACGCTGCCCGCCGGGATGACGCGCTCGGCGGGGCTGGTCTTGGCGGCACGCCGGATCGTGCACGGGTTGGCGTCCAGCAGCCTGTCGCGTACGGCGTCGCCGCAGATCGTGCGGAGTAGTGCGTAGGCGCGGGCGGCCTGGGTGCGTCCGGTCACCGCTGCCGACTTCTCCGGAGCCTCGGCCGCCGGGGGAGAGTCGGCGGCGCGCCACGCCTCCCAGAGCGCGGTGGGCATGCGCCCGGACTCCTTCACCGGGCGGCCGTTCTGCCGGGCCCACGCGCGCACGTGCTGCGCCTCGGACGGTCCGGGTCCCCGGGCGAGCCACTCCTCGGCGGACTTGGCCGTGGCTACCTTCAGCGCCGCGTACCACTCGCTGACGACGCCGTGGGAGATCGAGCGAAGCGGGTAGGTGCTCAGGTCGATCTGGCGGGCGGTGCCGGGCACGTCCAGGGGGGTGAGGATCCACCGGCGCAGGAGGTCGTCGTACCTGCTGCGGGTGGTGTCCTTGAGCTCGCGGATCGCGAGCCAGCGTGGTGCGTACTCGCCCAGGGCGATCTCGCCGGTCTCAGGCTCGCGATAGGTGCCGCGGTGCACGTCCGCGAGGACCTTCGCCAGGGCGGCGGCAGCAGCGTCGTAGGTGTCGAACGTGCCGACGGGTCGGCGCTTCTTGTCCGGGCCGGTGTACCGGGCCTGGAAGCGGCCCGGCCGCGTCTCCCGGATGTTGCCGTACGCGGCACGCCGGGTGCGTCGTGACGCTCTCACGCCCTGAGGCGTGGAGGCGTCACCGCGGCGAGCGGGATTGATCGTGGGGGAGTCGGACATCGTCGTGCTCCTGCTCCTGCCCCAGCCGTCACAGACTTAGGGCATATAAGGGCACGGAGAAGAGCTTCCAAGCCCCGCGGAGCACGCGACGGGCAGGTCAGAAACCGCTTCTGACCTGCCCGTTCACATCGCGAGCGGGCGACGGGAATCGAACCCGCGTAATCAGTTTGGAAGACTGAGGCTCTACCATTGAGCTACGCCCGCATCGGTCCCGACGACGGTATGTGCCATGGTTGGGGCAACCCCTCCGAGCGCACCGTCCGTCGTCGAACCGCGGGCTCACGATAGCAAACGTGGAGCGTCTCGTGCGGCCTCGGCCGACGCGATCTGTCACAGCCTTCGAACGTCCGCCCGTCGGGCTGCGGACGACGGCCCGGCGTACTCGCCATCCTGACCAGTGGCACTACACTTGCTCTGGCCTGGCCATGGCGGGGCTGTACGGGGTGTGGCGCAGCTTGGTAGCGCATCTGCTTTGGGAGCAGAGGGTCGCAGGTTCAAATCCTGTCACCCCGACCATTGTGATGTCGCAGGACATCATTCCGATGTCCTGCGACATCACAAACACCTTCGGCCTGGATAGGCTGACGTGGTGCTCATCGAGCGACTTCGCGTGAACCCGGCCCTCGTCGAAGAAGGGCAGTGGCCCTGGACCGTGCCATCCGTCGCCGAGCTGGTCACCCACGGTATCGACCTGTCCAGCCGCATCACGATCCTGGTGGGGGCGAACGGGAGCGGCAAGTCCACCCTGCTCGAAGCCATCGCCGAGGGATACGGCATCGACGTGCGAGGAGGACACGGCGGGCGCAAGTACGCCAGCAACGTGGAGCTGAGCCCCCTCGGCGAAGCGATCATGCTGGACCGCACCACGGCGGGCCGCCGCATGCTCGGCCACCACAAGGCCAAGGGCTTTCTCCTGCGTGCCGAGACCGCGTACGGGATGCTCACGCATATGTCCGGACTCCCAGGCTACGGCGACCAGCCCTCCTGGGAAGTCAGCCACGGCGAGTCCTACCTCCAGGCCATCGCGGGACGGTTCACGGGCCCCGGCCTGTACCTGCTCGACGAGGCCGAGGGCCCGCTGTCGTTCGAATCGACCCTCCAGCTCCTGTACCGGCTCCAGGACCTGGTAGCCGAGCACGACGCCCAGGTGATCTACGCGACCCACTCACCTATGGTCGCGGCCCTGCCTGGAGCACAGATCCTGGAGCTGACCGACGAGGGGATCGCCGAGCGCAAGTGGGCTGAACTCGTACCGGTCGGCCTCTGGCGCAGGTTCCTCGGCCGGCCCGACACCTTCTTCGACGACTAGCGTTCCCGCCTCGGCCCGCAGCTGACCGGGTTGCAGTTCGGCCCGCACAGGCATCCACACGCCGAGACATCCGTCTCCGGGTTCGCGCCTTCCTGTTGCCCGCGTGCCTCGGCCGAGCTCAGTGCGCCGCGCCGAGCCGCCCGGAGAGCCGGTCGAAGCGGGTGGTGGTGTCGGGGTTCATGCCGATGATGGTCACGTTCTTGCCCCGGCGTTCGTACTTGGTGCGGACGGCGTCCAGGGCGGCGACGCTGGAGGCGTCCCAGATGTGGGCCTGCGAGAGGTCGATGACGATGTTGCGCGGGTCGCCGGTGTAGTCGAACTGGTAGACGAGGTCGTTGGAGGAGGCGAAGAACAGTTCACCCTGGACGGCGTACACGCGCTGGTCGTCCTCGTCGGTGGCGTCCAGGCGGGTGACGGTGGTGAAGTGGGCGACGCGGCGGGCGAACATGACCATGGCGACCAGGACGCCGGCGATGACGCCGTAGGCGAGGTTGTGCGTGGCGACCGTGACCACGACGGTGACGAGCATGACCGCGGTCTCCGACTTGGGCATGCGGCGCAGGGTGCCGGGCTGGACGGAGTGCCAGTCGAAGGTGCCGACCGAGACCATGATCATGACCGCGACCAGTGCTGCCATGGGGATGATGGCGACCACGTCGCCCAGGCCCACGACCAGGATCAGCAGGAACACCCCGGCGAGGAACGTCGAGATGCGGGTGCGGGCGCCGGATGCCTTCACGTTGATCATGGTCTGGCCGATCATGGCGCAGCCACCCATGCCGCCGAAGAAGCCGGTGACGATGTTCGCGACGCCCTGCCCCCAGGCCTCGCGGGTCTTGTTCGAGTGGGTGTCGGTGACGTCGTCGACCAGCTTGGCCGTCAGCAGGGACTCCAGGATGCCGACCAGGGCCATCGCCACGGCGTAGGGCGCGATGATCTGCAGGGTCTCGAACGTGAGGGGCACGTCGGGGAAGAAGAGGGCGGGCAGGGACTCGGGCAGCGCGCCCTCGTCGCCCACCGTCGGTACGGCGATGCCGGCGGCGACCGCGACGACGGTCAGCAGCGCGATGGAGACCAGGGGGGCGGGGACCACCTTGGTGAGCCGGGGGAAGAACACCATGATCGCGATACCGACGACCACCAGCGGGTAGACGGCCCACGGCACACCGGTCAGGTGCGGTACCTGGGACAGGAAGATCAGGATGGCCAGCGCGTTGACGAAGCCGACCATGACCGATCGGGGGATGAACCGCATCAGCTTGGCCACCCCGAGGACGCCGAAGAGAACCTGGATGATGCCGGCCAGGATGACGGTCGCGATGAAGTAGTCGATGCCGTGGTCGCGGGCGACCGGCGCGATGACCAGGGCGATCGCGCCGGTGGCGGCCGAGATCATGGCGGGGCGGCCTCCGACGAACGCGATCGTGACCGCCATCGTGAACGACGCGAACAGGCCCAGGCGGGGGTCCACTCCGGCGATGATCGAGAACGCGATCGCTTCGGGAATCAGCGCCAGCGCCACCACGAGTCCGGCGAGCACCTCGGTCCGCAGCAGCCGTGGTGAGCGCAGCGCGGCGAGGACGTCATGCCACGAACCGGAGGCCTCGGGAGCACCGGTCACGGGGATCGGCTCGGGCGCGGGGTCGGGCAGGCTTTCTCGGGTCTCTTGGGACACGCAGGTCTTCCGTTCGTTCGGTGGCGCGCGACGGCGCACGCCGGAACGGGCTGCGAGCCCGGCCCGGCCATGGTCAGGACTGAGGGCGCGCAGCACTGCGCACAGAGGACAGGGGGCTGACGTGAGGGGTGGACGTCAGCGACGTCGAGCGTGGCGTCCCGCCCTGGGAGCGGACACGGGACAGAACGCCGATCGACGACAACCCTACTCTAACGTGAGGGAAGTGTTGCTGTCTCCGTGCTCGGGGGTGTCGGTCGTCACAGTGGCGGGTTGTTGTGCGAGGGCGTGCGGTTCGGTGGTCAGCGCCGCCCAGATCGCGATGCCCACGGGGATCGCGGCGCTACCTGCCAGGGCCGGACCGTATCCGCCGGTCGCGTCGAACACGGCGGCGAACACCAGGGGGCCGACGGCGGAGGCGGCGACCCCGACCGAGGACACCACGCCCCGGATCGCGCCGATGTGCCGGACGCCGAACGCGTTCGGCAGGCCGGTGTTCTCCGCGGCTCGTGCGACGTTCTGCGCGACGCCGAGCGTCATGCCGAATCCCAGAGCCGACCATCCGGGAGACACAACCGTCGCCCAGAGCAGTGCGCCGGCGAGCATTCCCATGGCGGACACGAGCAGCAGGCGTCCGCCGAAGCGGTCCATGAGCCAGCCGCCTGCCAGGGTCGCGACCAGGCCCGCCACGGTCTGCGGCAGGAAGTTCGCGGCGGCTTCCGTGGCCGTCAGTCCGCGGGACGTGAGCAGGCTGATCTGGTGGAACGCCACGGCGGTGCCAAGCATCGCGGAGGTCGCCAGCGCGCAGGTCACGAGCCAGAAGTAGGGGTGGCGCAGCGCTTGTGCCCGGGTCAGGCCGGCTGCGGGCTGCGGGCTGCTTCCCGGTGCCAGGGGCACGCCGTCGGGCACCTGGCCCAGGTCGGCGGGCCGGTCCCGGATGCCGAGCAGGGCGACGGGCAGCACGACGGCCCAGACCGCGGCGCCCTCGATGAGCCAGGCGGTGCGCCAGCCGACGTCCGCGATGAGCCCTTCCAGCAGCAGCGGCGCGGACGACATCCCGAGCACGCCGAACGCCGCGGCGACGCCGCCGGCCAGTCCGCGGCGCTTCTCGAACCAGTGCGCGACCACCGTGGTGGAGGTCAGCGCCAGGGCGCCCTGGCCGGCCATGCGGACACCGACGAACCCCGCGGTCAGGCCGACGATGCTGCTGACCAGGGACATGGCCATGAGGATGGCGCCGAACACGAGCCCGATCACGACCAGGACGCGGCGGGTGCCGAACCTGTCGATCGCGCGGCCCACCCACGGCAGGGCGAACGCGCCGGTGACGGTGCCGATCAGGTAGGAGGTGGAGATCATCGACCGGCTGACGCCCAGGTCGGCGATCAGGGGATCGATGAACAGGGAGATCCCGACGGTCTGCCCCGGGGCTGACATGGTGAGGGTGACCGCCGCGAAGGCGACGATGTGCCAGCCGTAGAAACCGTCAGGGGTCAGGGCGCGCGGGCGTCTGAGAAGGGGCACGAGTACGTGTAACTCCGATGGAAGCGGAATCTGTTCCGGCGGCGCGCCGCCCGGCGGTCACCGGGTCGACTTCACCTCTCGTCGTCGTTGGCGCGTCTCTCGCCGCAGGTTCGCCGCGAACTCCTCGGCCATCACCAGTTGGGTACGCAGGCTGGCGCAGCGTTCGTCCGCGGCAGCCTGGAACATGGTCAGGCGCTCCAGCAGCTCGGAGCGCTCGTCACCCGTGGCGGCGTCGCCGTCGAGAGCGTCCACGACATCGAGCAGGTCTCGGGTCTCCTCCAGTGAGAAACCCAGCGGCTTCATCTGCTTGACGAGCATCAGCCGCGCGATGTCCGACTCGGTGTACAGGCGGAACCCACCCTGCGACCTCGCCGACGGCGTGATCAGCCCGACCTCTTCGTAGTACCGGATGGTGCGCAGCGACAGGCCGGTGCGTTCGGCGACCTCGCCGATCTGCTTGTGGTTCAGCCCCACGACCCCTCCTCGATTCATCGGGAAACTACTCTATCGCGACGTGAGGGCAAGAACATCTGGCACCAAGGCCATCAGCGGTATAGATGAGCAACGACACTCACGTCACGGGAGGTATGTCAGCCGCCGGGTCGCTACGCGGGTGTCGTGGCCAGGTACACCGTGTTGGTCGCCTCGCGCCGCTGGAGCGGGTTGTCGAACCGGATGACCTCGAACCGTGCCGTCGCGAAGACTCGCTCGAGCGTGGCGGTGAACTCCTGGTCCGGCGGGTCGTTCGACCACAGTGCGAACACCCCGCCGGGGTGCAGCCGCCCGGCCAGCCGTCTCAGGCCTTCCGGGCTGTACAGGTCCGCGTGGCTGGGGTGCAGGTGGTGGCGGGGTGAATGGTCGATGTCGACCACGATCGCGTGCCACAACCGATCCGGGGCCGACGGGTCGGGGGCCGAAGGATCGGAGGACGGATCGAACCGCATGCCGGATCGCACCAGCTCGAAGAAGTCACCGGCCACCAGCGAACATCGAGGATCTGCTGTCAGCTCCTGGCCCAGCGGCAGCAGCCCGCGCTCGTGCCAGTCGATCACCGTCGGTAGCGCGTCGACGACGACCAGGCGGCGAAGTGCCGAGTGCTCCAGCACGGCGCGGGCCGTGTAGCCCAGACCCAACCCGCCGACCACGACATCAGCCGACCGGGCGGTCAGTTCTGCGAGCGCGAGGCGTGCCAGGTCCACCTCGGCGGCGGTGAACATGCTCGACATCAGGAACTCGTCGTTCAGCTTGATCTCATGCACGTCCCGGCCGACGACGGGATCCCGCCGTCGCCGCAGCGTCAACTCACCCAGGGGCGTGTCCTGCCAGTCGAGTTCCTCGAATCTCATGCTCATCGGCGGCTCACGGCTCCAGCCGGATCGGGACGTCCGGCAGGTGGTCCCACAGGTCACGCATCGTCGCGAACGTCCGGTCCGGCAGGCGCTCCAGCTCGGCGAGCAGCTCGGGCGACCCGCCGCCGGCAACCGCCGCCGCGAGGATCTCCGACCGGTGAGCCCCGGACGGCCCGAACGCATCGGCGACCAGGTCGGCGATCTGAACTCGCGCCACGTTTCCCAACTTGCCTCCCTGAACGAACCATCCACTCGACACTCTACCGCAGCGGCAGGGTGTGCCGGATCTCGCGGCGGGAGCGCCGATCCGCTCTGGATCACCAGAATGCGATCGAAACGGCTCTCGAACGAGACGCACAATCTTCCCCGGCGTGAGGGTGTGGCCCCAGGTCGGAGAGCGATCCTCACGGCTCGGAGAACGTCTCACCGCCGTCCTCGGAGAGCAGCACCGTGCCGCCCGCCCCCGCGTAGATCTCCGACGACGAGATCGCGGTCAGGGCCTCGGGCGGGGCGTCCAGCCGGCCTCGCTCGGCCCAGTCGCCGGCCGGGTCGCCGGCCGTGTGGATCGCCCCTTCGGGTGTGACCCCGACGAGCGTGCCGTCGTCGGCCCAGCTCACCAGGACCAGCAGGGGAGCGGACGGCAGGGCCTCGAAGGTGCGGCCGCCGTCGGTGCTGCGGGCCAGGCCGTCCTGCGTGGTGGCGACGACGACGTCGGGGGTCCGCGGGTCGACGGCGAAGTCGGCCATGGCAGTGCGGGTGAGCTCCTCCCAGGTGGTCAGGTCGTCACTGGTCAGGAGCTGACCCGTCATCGAGTTCAGCCCGTACACCCGGTCGTGGCGGTACTCCAGCGCGTGGAAGTCGGCCTCGCCGCCGAGTGATGCCTCGGTCCAGGACTCTCCGGTGTCCGTGCTCTCGATGAGCCCGACCGAGCTGGGTCCGTCCTGGCCCTCGCCCGGGTGGCCGCTGGCCAGGAAGTGTCCCGGTCCGGCCGCCGTGAATCCCATGAAGTCCTGGACGTGCCCGCCCACCAGTTCGGCGCCGTCGTCGTCCACCCGGAACAGGCCGTGGTGCGTCCCGGCGTAGACGGCGCCGTCCGCGGGGTCCACGTCGATCCCGTGGATGTGCTCCATGGCCGGCGTGCCCTCGGCCTCGGGCGGCGAGGCGGTGCCGGAGCCGCATCCACCGATCGCCAGGAGCGTCAGGGGCAGGAGAATCAGCGTGCGTGCCGGTTTCGGCAGGGACATGGCCGCGGCCTCTCGGTCGTCATCAGGATCCGACCTACTGTAGGGGGTGGTGGTGCGGGGGAGCGGGGCCCGCCACGGCGCCGGCTCCCGCGGTCGTGTCCGCCCTATTACCCTTGCCCCGGAGGGGTTCTCCCGAACGTAAGGACCTGCGATGTCGGCAACGAACGAAGCACCACACGAGCACGGGTACATCAGCGACAAGGCCAACTACCTCAAGCGCATGGGCCGGATCGAGGGCCAGGCCCGTGGCATCTCGAGGATGATCGACGACGAGAAGTACTGCATCGACATCCTGACGCAGATCAGCGCTCTCACCCGCGCGCTCCAGGTCGTCGCGGTGGGCCTGCTCGACGACCACCTCAAGACCTGCGTTCTCGACGCCGCGAAGCTCGGCGGCGACGACGCCGAGGCCAAGATCCAGGAAGCGACCGACGCCATCACCCGCCTCGTGCGCTCGTAGCGCCCGATCCACCTCGGCGAGGCCCCGGACAGCCTGACCGGCTGACCCGGGGCCTTCGTGCTGCGCGCTCGCTTCTCCTCCGCGTGCGCCACGTCACAGGCGTGCCCTCTTGCATTCCTACCCACCGGGGGTATAACTTCAGCCACTACCGGTACCCCCCAGGGGTACCGGCTCGGGGTACCGGCTCGGGACTCACCGGAGAACTCGGGCGTCACCAGAGAAGGGGTAGAGATGACCACTGCAGCGCCACCGGCGGGTGCGCCGGGTATCGAGCTCGAGGTCGGCGGGATGACCTGCGCCTCCTGCGCGATGCGGATCGAGAAGAAGCTGAACAAGCTCGACGGGGTCTCGGCCACGGTGAACTACGCGACCGAGAAGGCCAGGGTCACCGTCCCCGCGGGATACGACCCCGCGCTCCTGATCGCGGAGATCGAGAAGACCGGCTACACGGCCGTCCTCCCCGAGCCCGAGAAGGCCGACGGCGGTCCCGGTAGGGACGCCTCCGCCGACGACACCACCGATCCTGAACTGACGACCTTGCGGCAGAGGCTGGTCGGCTCGATCGTGCTGACCGTCCCGGTGATCGCGATGTCGATGATCCCTGCCCTGCAGTTCGACTACTGGCAGTGGTTGTCGCTCACGCTCGCCGCACCCGTGATCGTGTGGGGAGCCTGGCCTTTCCACAGGGCGGCGTGGACGAACCTCAAGCACGGCGCGGCGACGATGGACACGCTCATCTCGATGGGCACCTCCGCCGCGCTGCTGTGGTCCGTGTACGCGCTGTTCTTCGGCACGGCCGGTATGCCGGGCATGACGCACCCGTTCGAGCTCACGATCGCGCCCTCGGACGGAGCGGCGAACATCTATCTCGAGGTCGGCGCAGGGGTGACGATGTTCATCCTGGCCGGCCGGTACTTCGAGAAGCGTTCCAAGCGCCAGGCGGGCGCCGCGCTCCGGGCCCTGCTGGAGCTCGGCGCGAAGGAGGTCTCGGTGCTGCGCCACGGCGCGGAGACCAAGATCCCGGTCGAGGACCTGCGGGTCGGCGACGAGTTCATCGTCCGGCCGGGGGAGAAGATCGCGACCGATGGTGTGGCCGTCTCCGGCAGCTCCGCCGTCGACGTCTCGATGCTGACGGGAGAATCGGTCCCGGTCGAGGTCGGCGTAGGCGACCCCGTCACCGGCTCCACGGTCAACTCCGGCGGGCGCCTCGTCGTGCGTGCGAGCCGGGTGGGCTCGGACACGCAGCTCGCGCAGATGGCGCGGCTCGTCGAGGACGCCCAGACCGGCAAGGCCGAGGTGCAGCGCCTTGCCGACCGCATCTCCGGCGTGTTCGTGCCGATCGTGATCGCTTTCGCCCTCCTGGTGCTCGGCGCCTGGCTCGTCGCCGGGTTCCCGGCGGCGGCGGCCTTCACCGCGACGGTCGCCGTCCTCGTGATCGCGTGCCCGTGCGCCCTCGGGCTGGCCACGCCGACCGCCCTGCTGGTCGGTACCGGCCGCGGCGCGCAGATGGGTGTCCTGATCAAGGGACCGGAGGTGCTCGAGTCCACGCGCAAGGTCGACACCGTCGTGCTCGACAAGACCGGAACCGTCACCACCGGCAGGATGGCACTCGTCGAGGTCGTCACCGAGGCCGGCGTCGACCGCGCCGAGCTGCTGCGCCTGGCCGGCGCCCTGGAGGACGCCTCGGAGCACCCGATCGCCCAGGCGATCGCGAAGGGCGCTACCCAGGAAGCGGGTGAGCTGCCGGCCGCGGAGGACTTCGCCAACGTCGAGGGCAAGGGCGTGCAGGGCGTCGTCGACGGGCACGGCGTGCTCGTGGGGCGCGAGTCGCTGCTGGCCGAGTGGTCGCAACACCTCGGCGACGATGTGGCCGCGGCCAAGGCCCGCGCGGAGAGCGAGGGCAAGACCGTCGTCGCCGTCGGCTGGGACGGGCAGGCACGCGGCATCCTCGTGGTGGCCGACACCGTCAAGCCCACCAGCAGGCGGGCGATCTCCGAGCTGAAGGCTCTCGGCCTGACCCCTGTCCTGCTGACCGGGGACAACGCGACCGTGGCCCGCCAGATCGCCGTCGAGGTGGGCATCGACGAGGTCGTCGCGGAGGTTCTCCCGAGCGACAAGGTCGACGTCGTCGCCCGGCTCCAGCGTGAGGGCAAGGTCGTCGCGATGGTCGGTGACGGAGTCAACGACGCCCCGGCGCTCGCGCAGGCCGACCTCGGCCTGGCGATGGGCACCGGCACGGACGCCGCGATCGAGGCGTCCGACATCACCCTCGTGCGTGGCGACCTGCGGAGCGCGGTCGATGCCATCCGCCTCTCGCGCAAGACCCTGAGCACGATCAAGACCAACCTGTTCTGGGCGTTCGCCTACAACGTCGCGGCCATCCCGATCGCGGCGCTCGGGATGCTCAACCCCATGCTCGCAGGAGCAGCGATGGCGTTCTCGAGCGTCTTCGTCGTCGGCAACAGCCTGCGCCTGCGCGGGTTCAGGAGCGTCGCCGCACGGTGATCCTCGTGAACCAGTCCACCCCATCGACGATGAAAGGGACTTCCGACATGACGAACGACCCCCAGGCTGCCTCGAGCTGTTGCGGCACCGGCGGCCACGCCTCCGACACGGCTGCCGCTGCCGGCGGCCGTGAGAACCTGCTCGCCTCCTCCGGCGACGAGACGACCACCTGCCCCGTCATGGAGGGCACCCCCGTGGTCAAGGCCGTGGCCGAAGCCGCGGGCCTGTACCGGGACTACGAGGGCACGCGCTACTGGTTCTGCTGCGCCGGCTGCGGGCCCGCCTTCGACGCGGACCCCGCCAAGTACGCGGCGGCGATGGCCTGACCTCCGACGGCGGGGGCCGGTGACGCGCCGGGCGCGTCACCGGCCCGTCGCCGTGCCCCCGCCCGGAACCTGTGTGACTCGGCTCGAATATCACATGGACCGTCATATCCGATTGCCGGATGGCGTGGGCACGAGCCTCGGGTTCACCGCCCTGGTGGGCCGACACAGGACCAACGTTCTGGACCCGATTTTCCGGATTCACCCTGCTAAGGTCATGATGATCCGCGAAAGGGAGTGCTGACCGCGAGGAGGCGGTATGACCGAGATCGAGCCCGTTTACGGAGCGGGCACCCTGCTCCTGATCGCCGCCGCGGCGGTCGCTCTCCTCCTGTTCCTGATCATGCGCGTCAAACTGCACGCGTTCGTCGCGCTGGTGCTCGTCAGCGTGCTCACCGCGATCGCCGCCGGGATCCCGGTCGCGGACGTCCCCCAAGCGCTGCTGACCGGGTTCAGCGGCACCCTGGGGGCGGTGGCCCTGCTGGTGGGTTTCGGCGTCATGGTGGGCAGGCTGCTGGAGGTCACCGGCGGCGCGCAGATCCTTGCCGACACTCTCATCGCCCGGTTCGGGGAGAAGCGCGCACCGCTCGCGCTGGGGGTCGCCGCGCTCATCTTCGGCTTCCCGATCTTCTTCGACGCCGGTCTCGTGGTCTTCCTGCCGATCATCTTCACCGTCGCGCGGCGGTTCGGCGGCGGGATCCTGCGCTACGGACTGCCCACCGCCGGGGCGTTCGCCGTCATGCACGCGGTGGTGCCGCCCCACCCCGGGCCGGTCGCCGCCGCGGATCTGCTGGGCGGGAACGTCGGCATCACGCTCCTGATCGGAGCGCCGGTCGCGGTCATCGCGTGGTTCCTCGGTGCTTACCACGTGTCCCGGTACCTGAGCGCGCGGTACGTCGTCGACATCCCCGACGCGGTGTTCGGCAGGATGAACGGTGGTCGCGACGGTGACCGGGCCGCCACGGAGGCCGGCGGGGACGAGGGCGGGGGGACGACGGTCACCGTGACCCAGGCCCCACCCCGGTTCCGCACCGTCCTGCTCATCCTCCTCCTGCCGTTGGTGCTGATCTCGCTCAACACCGTGGTCAGCACCCTGGTCACCACGGGAGCCATCGCAGAGGACGCGGCCTGGGCCGGCATCCTGACGCTGATCGGCCAGACGCCTGTCGCCCTGCTCATCACCGTGCTCGTCGCGCTCGTGACACTGTCACCGGGGCGGTTCTCGGCGAGCCAGGCGAACCGCATCCTGGACGACGCGCTCGGCCCGATCTGCTCGATCATCCTCATCACCGGCGCGGGCGGGATGTTCGGCGGGGTGCTGCGAGCCAGCGGCATCGGCGCGGCCCTGACGGACGCGCTCTCCGGCCTGGGACTGCCGCTCATCCTGCAGGCGTTCGTCATCGCGACCGTGCTGCGGGTCGCGCAGGGCTCCGCGACGGTCGCGCTGACGACGACGGCCGGCCTGATCTCGGCGCAGGTGGCAGCGGAAGGTCTGAGCGACGTGCGGATCGCGCTCCTGGTCTTCGCGGTCGCCGCCGGTGCCACGGTGCTGTCTCACGTCAACGACTCCGGCTTCTGGCTCGTGAGCCGGTTCTTCGGCATGGACGTCAGGACGACCCTCAAGACGTGGACCGTGCTGGAGACGACCCTGGGCGTCGCCGTCTTCCTCCTCGCCGCCCTGCTCTGGCTCGTGACCGGATGAGCGGGTGCCGGGCGTGGCCTCAGGCGAAGGGGTTCCCCCGAGCGGGCCGTCCGTCGTCGAGCTGGCCGCGGATGACCGCCGTCACCTGAGCCAGGGCGTCGAGCTGCTCGGGTGTCAGGGCGTCGACCACGAGCCGGCGGGCGGTGTCGATGTGGCCGGGCATGGCGCGCACGAGCGCGTTCCGCCCCTCCGGTGTGAGGCGCACGTTGGTCGCGCGCCCGTCCTCCGGGCACGGGAACCGGTCGGTGAGTCCGCGCTTCTCCAGCCGGGAGCAGACGTGCGACAAGCGGGGCAGCGTGGAGCTCGTGGTCTCCGCCAGCGCCGTCATCCGCAGGGTGTGGTCCGGGGCGAACCGCAGGACGCTGAGCACGGAGAACTCGAAGTGGGTCATGCCCGAGTCCTGCTTCAGCTGCGAGTCCAAGGCGGCCGGCAGGAGCTGGCACACGGTGACGAGGCCGAGCCACGCCGCGGACTCCTGCTCGTTCATCCGGGCGACCTGGAATGTCATGGGCTCACCGTACGTTACTTGTCGCAACAACCAAAGGATGCCATGCTGGGCCGTATAAGTTGTCGCAACAACCAAACGGCCCCGGGCCGGAAGCTGAGGAGCGAGTCATGCTGACCACTGAGGAGAACGTCGCGGTGTCCGCCGCCGGGACCGGGTTCGACGGATGAGCGTGCCCGCGCCCGCCTGGGCTCCCGCCGCCGTCCCCACTCCCGGGGCGGCCCCTGACGGCGCCCGCATGGACGCCGTCGAACTGCTCGTGCACGACCTGGACGCGATGACCGCCTTCTACCAGCAGGCGGTGACTCTCGACGTGCTCGACCAGTCCGGCCCGGCCGCGACGCTCGGTCGCGGAGGCGTGGCCTCGATCGTGCTGCGCCAGGAGAAGGACCTGCCGGGGCGGGACGCGCGCGGTGCGGGCCTCTACCACACGGCGATCGTGTTCCAGGACGAGCGCCGGCTGGCCGGCGCCCTCGCGTCGATGGCGCAGCGGGCCGGGCACCTCTACCAGGGCAGTGCCGATCACCTGGTCAGCGAGGCCTTCTACTTCGCCGACCCCGAGGGCAACGGCCTCGAGCTGTACCGGGACCGGCCGCGGGACCAGTGGCAGGTCGGTGCTGACGGGACCATCCGCATGGGCGTCGAGTTCCTCGATCCGAACCGCTTCCTGTCCCGCTGGTACGACCCGGACTCGCCGGCGGACGACGGCGCGTCCGGTGACGACGGCGTGTCCGCGGCAATCGGGCACGTCCATCTCCAGGTGGGCGACATCCCTACGGCACGCCGGTTCTACGAGGGTGTCCTCGGCTTCGACGTCACCGCGGCCATGGACTCCGCGTTGTTCCTGTCCGCCGGCGGGTACCACCACCACATCGGCATGAACACCTGGCACAGCGCGGGCGCGGGCCCGCGGGCCGCGACCCTCGGGCTCGGCGACGTCCGCATCGTCGTCCCCGCACGGGACGACGTCGAGGCACTGGCCGACCGCCTGCGGCACCACGGGGTCGCGTCGGCCGACGACGGACGCACCCTGCGGCTCGCCGACCCCTGGGGCACGCGGCTCGCGGTGACTCCGGAGGCTTCCGGGTAGCTGAGCCGGGCGTGCCCGTCCGGCTCATCCCCGGCCGCCCGGCTCAACCCCGCCTCACACCCGCGGCTGCCTCCTCGCCCCCGGCGCCGTCGCCCGACCCGGCGCCCTCGTCCTGGACGGCTACGCCGGGGCGAAGGCCTGATCCTGCTGCGAGCCGGGCTCGCGCGCCACGTGCGAGCGGGCGTGGGCGACGGCGGCGTCGAGAGTGGTGAACAGGTGGTTCTCGTGACGCAGGCGGTTGAGCGCGCCGACGTTGACCAGGAGTCTGCGGTGCCTGTCCTGGACTCCCTTGACCAGGACCGTCACGCCGCGCTGTTCGAGCTCGGTGATGAGCTCGGCCAGCGCGTTGGCGCCGGTGGCGTCGACCAGCCGCACCTGGGAGAGGCGCAGGATCACGACGCTCACGCCGTCGCGCCGGCTGCCCTGGGTCACCTCGGCCAGGATGCGCCCGGCCGCGCCGAAGAACATGGCGCCTTCCAGGCGGTACGACGCGATGTGTTCGTCCCCGGGCCGGGCGGCGCCGGGCAGCGGGTCACGATGTACCGACGCCGCCCGGGCGACGTGACGCAGCGTGAGGAACGCCGCGACGAGCAGGCCGATCTGCACGGCCTCGATGAGGTCGAACGCGACGGTGATGATCGCCGTGACAGCGAACGTGACGGCGTCGGACCGGGTCGACGTGAGCACCGCCCGCACGGTGCCCGCGTGCACCATCCGGAACGACGTCACCATGAGGACACCCGCCAGCGCCGCCAGTGGGATGCGGGACACCGGGCCGGTGGCCAGGTAGATCACCGCGAGGATGACCAGGGCGTGCACGACGGCGGCGAGCCGGGTCCGGGCGCCGGAGCGCACGTTGACGGCGGTGCGGGCGATGGCGCCGGTGGCCGGCATGCCGCCGAACATCCCGCTCGCCACGGACGCGAGGCCCTGGCCGACCAGTTCCCGGTCCGGCTCGTAGGGGCCGCTACCGCCGCGGCCGGTAGGCATGGTCGCGGCGACCCGTGCGGACAGCAGGGACTCGATGGTGGCCAGCGCGGCGACGGCGATCATGGCGCCGAACACGTCGCGGACGGCGCCCGTGGTGACATCCGGCAGGTACGGGACCGGGAGGGCGGAGGGCAGCGCGTCGATCCGGGGCGCCGACGCACCGGCCAGTTCCGCGGCGACCGTGACGACGACGACGGCGACGAGCGACGCCGGAAGCGCCCCGTGGATCCGGGGGAGCGTGAGCATGAGTGCCGCGACGGCCGCCACGATCCCCAGGGTCCAGAGGGTCGCCGTGTCCGGCGCGCCGGCGGCGTCTCCCATCGCGCCCAGGGCGGCGACGAGCGTGTTGTGCCCGGCCTCGGCGGGTACCCCGAGCGCGCTCGGCACCTGCTGCAGGAAGATGATGGCCGCGATGCCGAGTGTGAATCCCTCGACGACCGGCCAGGGGATGAAGGTGACCACCCGGCCGAGCCGGAGCACGCCGAGGACGAGCACGACGAGTCCCGCTCCGATGGTCACCAGGGCCACCGAGCCGGGCCCGTACTCGGCGACGATCGGTGCCAGGACGACCGCCATCGCGCCCGTCGGCCCGCTGACCTGAACGTTCGAACCGCCGAACACCGCCGCGACGATGCCCGCGATCACCGCGGTGACCAGTCCCGCCGCCGGTCCGACGCCGGAGCTGATGCCGAACGCGAGCGCCAGCGGGAGGGCGACCACGCCGACGGTGACGCCCGCCACGAGGTCGGCGCGCAGCGTCCGGGGGCGCACGTCGTAGTCGGCGCGGACGGGGAGAAGGCCGCGCAGGTCGAGGCGTGCGACGAACCCGCGGGCGGTCACGCGCGGGCCGGGGTGTCGTCGTCCGCCCCGGGGCGCGTCGCCGCGAGCAGGGTCCGGGCGTTCGCGCCGGGCAGGGCGGGGAGGTCGCGCGCGGCGGTGAGCCGGTCGGCCGCTCCGTCGCGGCCGGTGGCGAGCGAGGAGAGCAGGAAGGCGCGAGCGACGACGAGCAGTTCCGCGACGAGTGGTTCGGCCAGCTGGTACCGGACCGCGTTCCCGGTCCGGGTGGAGGTGACGACCCCGGCGCGCTTGAGCACCGCGAGGTGCTGGGAGAGCTGGGACGCCTCCGCACGGGTCACGTCGGCGAGGCGGGCCACGGGGGCGGTGTGGTCGGACGCGGCGGCGAGGACCTCGAGCACCTGGATGCGGGTGGGATGCCCGAGGGCTTTGAAGAGGTCCGCCTTGATCTGGTAGAGCGGCTGGGTGTCCATCGCTTGGTGAGTTTAGCAAGTCATCAAGCCGTTGGCGGCGGCGTCCGCGTTTTGGCGGACCGATTCGGTCTTCGGCTACTCTCGTGGCGATCAGCGTCCCGCGCCCGGACACCGCAGTTCGGGGCGGCGATGCCCTGGCCCTCGATGACGAAGGACTCTCAGGACACGCGATGCACCTCACTCGGAGAAGTACGACAGCGCTCGTAGCGACGACCGCCCTGCTCGGCATGGCCTCGGCGGGCTGCGCCGCCGGAACGGGAGACCCTGCCCCGTCCCCCGACTCCCACCAGGACGTGGCCGTCTACACCTGGTGGTCCACGGGCTCGGAGAACGAAGGACTGAACACCTTGGTGGAGGTGTTCGAGAAGCAACATCCAGAAATCGATTTCGTGGACGACGGCGTGACCGGGGGCGGCGGGGGAGCGGCCAAGGATCACCTGCAGTCGCGGCTGGAGAACCAGGACCCACCGGACACGTTCGTCGCTCACGCGGGAGCGGAGCTGCAGGACTACATCGACGAGGGCTACATCCAGGACGTCTCCGGCCTCTACGAGGAGCACGGCCTGACCGACGTCTTCCCCGAAGGGCTCATCGACCTCCTGGCCACCGAGGACGGGAAGATCTACTCGGTTCCGTCGAACATCCACCGGGCGAACGTGATGTGGGTGAACCCGGCCGTGCTCCAGGAAAACGATATCGACCCGTCCGGCCGGTACGAGAGCATCGACGCCTTCGTCGCGGACCTGGAGAAGCTGAGGAACGCGGGCATGGAAGCGCCGCTGGCGCTCGGAACCACCTGGACGCAGGTCCACCTCTTCGAGACGGTGCTGCTCGGCAGCCTCGGGGCCGAGGCGTATTCCGGCCTCTGGGACGGCACCACGGACTGGAACGGCCCCGAGGTGACCGCGGCGCTCGAGGACTACAAGACGATCTTGGGCTACACCAACGCGGACCGTATGGACCTCGACTGGGATCGGGCGATCCAGCGGGTGATCGACGGCGATTCCGCCTTCAACGTCATGGGGGACTGGGCCGTCAGCGGATTCGACAACGCGAACCAGGAGTTCGGTACGGACTACGTCGCGGTCCCCTCGCCGGGAAGCGCCGGCACCTTCGACTTCCTCGCCGACTCGTTCACCCTGTCCGCCGGGATCCTCGACGAGGACAGCGCGAAGGCGTGGCTGGAGACCATCGGGTCCAAGGAGGCCCAGATCCGTTTCAACAAGGTCAAGGGGGCCATCCCGGCCCGCGCCGACATCGACGAGGACGAGTTCACCGAGTACCAGAAGATGGCGATCAAGTCCTTCCAGGAGGACACCATCGTCTCCTCCATGGCCCATGGGGCCGCCATCCCCGTCGCCCACCTGACGGCGATCACGGACGCGGCGACCAGGTTCAACCGCGAGGTCCAGGAGGGCGGCGGCGACGTCCCGGCGTTCCAGGCGGCACTCGCGTCCGCGGCCGCCGCCTAGATGGGTGTCGCTGCGCCGTCGAACCGCAGCGACACGCCGACAGAGTCGCGAGTTGTCGGCGTGTCACTGCGGTTCGACATCGGGGTTCGACGTCGGGTTTCGACGTCGGGGTTCGCGTGGTTCAGGAGAGGGTGATGCTGTCGAGCTCGGCGTAGCCGGTGCCCCCGTCGAAGTACGGGGAGCCCTTGGCGAGCCGGATCATGTTGTACCCCGCGTCGAGGTCGACGGTGACGTCCACCTCTGCGAACTGCGCCCATCCCGGGGTGGGCGGGTAGGAGACGGTGGACCAGGCGCCGCCGTTGTAGGCCAGGCCGTGGGTCGACGTCGCACCGGTCCCGTTCGCGTAGCGGATCGTCATCGTGTAGCTGCGTGCCGTGGGCACGTTGACGGTGAAGTCGACGAAGCTGTCCGATCGCATGTCAGCCGAGCCGTCGATACCGCCGACGTAGTACCCGTTCGACGCGCCGGAGGACGAGCGGGTCTGCGCGTTCACCACCGTCGCGTTCTCCGCCTCGTACGTCTGCTGCCAGGACGACGTCGGACCGCCCGCCGGGGTGACCACGACCTGGTACGCACCCTCGGCGGTCATGCCGTTGACCGGAACGGTGACGCTGCCGTTCGAGACGGGCATCGTCGAGGTGGACATCACCGTCGGGGCCGAGACGTGCGTGTGCCGGCCGGAACCCGGGACGGACCTGACGGTCACGTCGACCGAGGAGCCGAACGACGCCAGGCCGTCGACCCGCACCGCGTTGTTGCCGCTGTCGCCGCCCAGGACCACGTTGACGATCTCGCGGCTCGAGTCGTAGGAGGCGACGCCGTCCAGCCAGCTCTGCGGCGTCGTCCGTACGACGTTGCCGGCCATCTCGCCGTACCAGCGGTAGGCCCAGTACGACGCCGTGGGCTGGCCGTCGAGCGTGAACAGCCCGTTGAAGGTGCCCGCCTCGAACCAGTAGGCGCGGTGTGCCTCCCGCGCGCCGTGCCGTTCGAGGACGGAGATCCAGTGGACGGCGACGCTGGGGATGTCCATCTGGTCGCGCGAGTTGTACTCGTTGATCGCGATCGGGCGCGGGCTGATACCGAGCGACCGCTCGATGGCGCGGTAGTCGGCCACGTGGTCGTCGAACGAGTTCCAGTCCATGCTGCCGAGCTCGTGCCAGATGATCACGTCCGGGACCGTGTTCGTGTCACGCGCGTGAGTCAGGAAGGCCAGCATCCGGTCGTGGCTGTAGTGGGAGTCGCCGGGCCCGACGATCGGGGTCACCGTGTCCATGGTCCGGATGAGCCGGTAGGTGCGGGTCCAGCCGTCGTGCCAGCTGCCCGCCGCGGCGGTGTCCCAGGTCCAGTCGGCCTCGTTCCAGATCTCCCAGCCCTGGATGTTCGTCGCCCACGTGGCGTCGAGACGGTCCTGGACCATCGTGCGGACCTTGTCCTCCCAGTCCGCCCATCCCTGCCACTGGTAGGGGAACGACGGGTAGATGTCCGGCATCCGGATGAACTGCTGCGCGCCGGCGCGGGTGATGTTCCCGGTCACGTCGAGGGCGTCGCAGCACGGCTCGGTGGCGCCGTTGCCCAGGTGCGTGGTGCCGGGCGGCGGCTGGGTGAAGCTGATGGGGCTGAGCGGCAGGAGCTGGTCGCTGGTCGGCTCGGAGTCCGAGCCGACGCCGTACAGGCCGCCGGACGCGACGTGCGTGACGGGGCGGACGACGTCGCCGACGTCGACGGTGAGCGTGTTGCCCGCGGCCGACGCCGGGAGCGCTGGGGTCAGGGACGCGCCCACCAGGAGGGCGAGCGCGCAGACTCGGGACAGGACTCTTCGCATGGGATCTCCTCGTTGAGAGCATCGACAGAGTTGTGAACCGGTTCGACGTTCCCGGCTCGGTTCGCGACGCTAGCTTCGAACGCCGTTCGCTGCAATACCCGGATTTTTCGGAGATCCAGTCGTCCGTCGCGCCGCCGATCCCCGAACCGATTCACTCGACAAAGCACGTTAAACGGTCAGGTGTCGAACGCGGAGCCGTCCGGCCCGGGCCTCTGGCGGCGGCTGCCGGTCCGGTCCTGTCCCCGGTCCCGGTCCCGGTCCCGGTCCCGGCCTCCGCCGTCGGGCACGCGACGTCCGGCGTCGGCTACGCGACGTCAGGCCGGTGCCGTCGTCGTGCGATCCAGAGGGCCGCGCCGACCAGGACCAGGCCGGCGCAGAGCAGTGCGACGGGAGCGGCGAAGGTGCCGCCGAACCACGTCTGCACGGCGGTCGGCAGGGCGATGAGCAGGCCCACGGCCCCGACCGCCAGGAGCGCCAGGTCGGTCATCACGACGGCCAGCGTCACGACCGCCGCGGCCGTGGCCAGCATCAGCGTGATCCCGGAGTCCGTGGGCAGCATCATGAGCGTGCCGAACACCGCCACCGCGGCGCCCAGCGCGAGCGCGAGCCGCCGGGGGCGAAGGAGGCCCCCGACCGCGAACAGGAACCACAGGAGGCCCACGGCCCACACCCCGGCGCCGGGCAGGTGGTCCACGTCGCTGAACCTCGCGACCACCGCGCCCACCGTTCCGGCCAGCGCCACCAGCGCCACCAGGTGCTGGAGGTTCGTGGGACGCCACCACCAGAGTGTCATCGCGACCGCCGCCGTCACGGCGCTCGTCGTCACCCCGACGTCGTCGTCGGGCACCGCCAGCACGTCGGAGGTGAACAGCGCGGTGAACCCGGCGGAAGCCGCTGTGGCCGCCGCCCACAGGACGGCCCGCAGGCGGCGGCCCTGCGCCCCCGCGCTCCGGGGCACGGCCATGCCGGCGGCCAGCAACGCCATGGCAGCGCCGCCCACCACGGCCAGCCTTCCCGTGGTGCCGAGCTCCGTCCAGAACTC
This sequence comes from Myceligenerans xiligouense, assembly GCF_003814695.1. Lineage (GTDB taxonomy): Bacteria > Actinomycetota > Actinomycetes > Actinomycetales > Cellulomonadaceae > Myceligenerans > Myceligenerans xiligouense. The sequence goes on along the minus strand of NZ_RKQZ01000001.1, from coordinate 3,276,020 downwards.
GGTCGCGAGGAGTACCGCGGCCACCAGGATCACCACACCGCCCACGTACCCGAGCGCCTCGGACAGCAGGGATCCGGGAACCGTCGGAGCCGACGGCCGCCGTGCCGCGAGCGCCCCTTCGCGTGCCGCGATGAGATCGGCCTGTTCGTGCGTGATGATGTCCGCGCCCACCCAGTCGGCGAGCCGCGCCGCCAGCACGGGGTCGGGGCCGGGACGACGGCCTCGCGGCGCACGTTCACCCGGGCGGATCGTCACGCCAACCCCTCCTCGTCGATCGCGGCTCCCGCCTGCACTCCGAGCACGGAAACCCCTGCCTTCCGCCTCGACACTATTCCTGCCGGGGAGTGCCGGAGCAGGGCCAGAGGTCCCGAGCGCGGGCCGGTCCGGAGTGTGCTTCAGCCCTGCGGTGTGCCCGGCGACGCCCCACCGGGGAACAGCGGGCGCGCTCTCGTGGCTCCGTACTCGTGTGGAGACGGACCGACCGCTCACGCCTCCGGTCGGTCCACCACCCGGGACATCACGATCGACGTGCGGGTCTTGACGACGTGCGCGGCGGAGCGGATCCGTTCCACGGTGCGCTCGATGCCCGCCATGTCGGCGGCGACGACGTGCACCATGGCGTCGGCGTCACCCGCCACGGTCGCCACGCGGACCACCTCGGGGATGGGTGACAGGTCTCGCCGCAGCACGGCCGGGGCGACGATCCCGTCGCAGAAGATCTCGACGTAGCCCTCCAGGGTCCAGCCCATGGCCGCCGGGGTGACGTGCACGGTGAACCCGGCGATCTCCCCGCGCGCGAGCATGAGGTCGACCCGCCGCTTCACCGCCGGGGCCGACAGTCCCACCGCGTTCCCGACCTCTTGGTAGGTGGCGCGTCCGTCGCGTAGCAGGCGCTCGACGATCGCCCGGTTCAGCTCGTCCATGTGCGCATGGTGTGCCGCGGCGGGGGAGGGCGCAAACCAGCAGCCCGGTGGCGTCCCCGGCGCCCGGCCGGGCGTGTCGTCCGGCGCATTCGGCAGGAGACGCGGGGAGGCGTACGATGATCGGGATTGCCGTGCATCTGTCGCACGATCCCGCATCCCCGCGCCCGCCAGGTGGCTCCTGCCGTCGTGAGTTCCTCACGCCCCAGGTCCCGGGTGAGCGCACCCCCGATCATCTGGAGACCAACGAAGTGAAGAGCGCCGTCGAGACCCTGGACCCCACCAAGGTCAAGCTGACTGTCGAGGTGGACTACGACGAGCTCGAGCCGAGCATCGACCACGCCTACAAGCACATCGCGGAGCAGGTGAACATCCCCGGCTTCCGCAAGGGCAAGGTCCCCCCGCGCATCATCGACCAGCGGGTCGGCTGGGGCGCCGTCGTGGAGCACGCCGTGAACGACGGCCTCAACGACTTCTACCGCCAGGCGCTCACCGACAACGAGCTGCGCCCGCTCGCGCAGCCTTCCGTGGACGTCACCGAGGTCCCGGCCAAGGCCGGTGAGGGCCAGCTGAAGTTCACGGCCGATGTCGAGATCCGGCCGGAGCTGGACCTGCCCGAGCTGAGCACGCTCGACGTGACGGTCGACGCGGCCGAGGTCACCGACGCGGACATCACCGAGCGCCTCGACGCGCTTCGCGAGCGCTTCGGCACCCTGGTCGGCGTGGACCGTCCGGCCGTCGAGGGCGACTACGTCGTCATCGACCTGACGGCCAAGATCGGCGAGGAGGAGGTCGACTCCGTCTCGGGCGTCTCCTACCAGATCGGCTCGGGCAACATGCTCGAAGGTCTCGACGAGGCCCTGACCGGCCTGTCCGCCGAGGAGACGACGACGTTCCGCGCCCCGCTCGCCGGCGGCGACCACGAGGGTGAGGACGCGGACGTCACCGTCACCGCCACCAGCGTGAAGCAGCGCGACCTGCCGGAGCCGGACGACGACTTCGCGCAGCTCGCCTCCGAGTTCGACACGCTCGACGAGCTCAAGGAGGACCTGCGGACGCAGGCGGCTCAGGGCAAGGGCTCGGACCAGGCGGTCGCCGCCCGGGACGCGCTCCTGGAGAAGCTCCTGGAGGCCGTCGAGGTGCCCGTGCCGTCCGGTGTGGTCGAGGCCGAGGTGCACCGCCACCTCGAGCAGGAGAGCCGCCTGGAGGACGACGAGCACCGCGCCGAGGTCACCGAGGACGCCAAGAAGGCTCTGAAGAACCAGATCCTGCTGGACACGCTCGCGGAGAAGCTCGAGGTCAAGGTCGGCCAGGGCGAGCTCGTGGAGTACCTGGTGAGCATGTCGCGCCAGTACGGCATGGAGCCGTCGGAGTTCATCCAGACCCTGGAGCAGGGCGGCCAGATCCCGGCGATGGTCGGCGAGGTCGCGCGGTCCAAGGCGCTGGCCGTGGCGCTGCGCCAGATCGAGGTCAAGGACTCGAACGGCGCCGCCGTCGACCTGAGCGAGTTCATCGGCTCGGACGAGATCGACGAGCAGCAGTCGGCGCTGGAGCAGGCCATGGCCGAGGCGCAGGCCCAGGCCGCGGACGAGGCGGACGGCACCGAGGGTTCGCCGGAGACCGCGAAGGCCTGACGCGGCCACCGGTCTCGTCGTGGCCGACGACGGCGCCCGGGGTGGCCTTCCGTACGGAGGGTGCCCCGGGCGCCGTCGTACCCGGACGAGCGCGCCCGCGGCCGGGAGCGGCGGGGGCGCGCCGTCGATCGCGATCGATGCCCTGGCACGGCGGGCCGCGGAGGCGGCGCGAGACCGCTTTCGTTACGCCGAGGGCAGCGCACGTGCGCTGTCGGCGAAACGTAGCCCTACAAGGGAGTTCCGGCGGCAGCGCGCGCGTTAGGGTCGATCGACAAGCTTGCAGGAACCTGCCGGACACTGAGGAGTGAGACGTGAACGATCTGCGGACAGACGCTGGGCCGGTGGCACGGTCGGAGGGGGCGGGCCTCGGCCTCAACGACTCGATCTACAACCGGCTTCTGAAGGAACGCATCATCTGGCTCGGCTCGGAGGTGCGTGACGACAACGCCAACGCGATCTGCGCCCAGATGATGCTTCTCGCGGCCGAGGACCCGACCAAGGACATCTGGCTCTACATCAACAGCCCCGGTGGCTCGATCACCGCGGGCATGGCGATCTACGACACGATGCAGTTCGTCCAGCCGGACGTGGCGACCGTGGCGATGGGTATGGCGGCCTCGATGGGCCAGTTCCTGCTCAGCTCGGGTGCCAAGGGGAAGCGTTACGCGACCCCGCACGCCCGGGTGATGATGCACCAGCCCTCCGGCGGCATCGGCGGCACCGCCACCGACGTGCGGATCAACGCCGAACTGATCATGCACATGAAGAAGGTGCTCGCGGGGCTCACGGCCGAGCAGACCGGCCACACCCTGGAGGAGGTCACCAGGGACAGCGACCGCGACAAGTGGTTCACGGCGCCCGAGGCGCTCGAGTACGGCTTCATCGACCACGTCGTCGAGAGCTCGGCCCTGGCCGGCGGCGGCGGCATGAACAGCGCGTCCTGACGACGCCGAGAATACTTCGAGGATCGAGGAGACCACAGTGAGCCCTGAAGCCCAGTTCCTGGCGGCGGCCGAGCGCCTTGCCGGTTCGCACGCCCGGCCCCAGTTCGGCGGCCTGCCGCACTCCATGGCACCAGCGGCGCCGTCGAGCCGGTACGTGCTGCCCCAGTTCGAGGAGCGGACCGCCTACGGATTCAAGCGCCAGGACCCGTACACCAAGCTGTTCGAGGACCGCATCATCTTCATGGGCGTCCAGGTGGACGATGCGTCCGCCGACGACGTCATGGCGCAGTTGCTCGTCCTGGAGTCCCAGGACCCGGACCGCGACATCATCCTGTACATCAACAGCCCGGGCGGCTCGTTCACCGCGATGACGGCGCTGTACGACACGATGCAGTACGTCAAGCCGCAGCTCCAGACGGTCTGCCTGGGGCAGGCCGCCTCCGCGGCGGCGGTGCTCCTCGCGGCGGGGCAGCCGGGCAAGCGCCTGGCGCTCCCGAACGCCCGCGTGCTCATCCACCAGCCGGCGATGGAGGGCGGTGGCTACGCGCAGGCGTCGGACATCGAGATCCACGCCAACGAGCTCATCCGGATGCGTGAGTGGCTGGAGGACACCCTGGCCCGGCACTCCGGCAAGACGTCGCAGGAGGTCCGCGACGACATCGAGCGCGACAAGATCCTGACGGCCGCGGAGGCCAAGGACTACGGCCTGGTCGACCAGGTGCTGGAGTCGCGTAAGCCGCAGGCCATCGCGGCCCCCTGACCGGTACGGCGCTCCTGTGCGGACGCCGCCGAGGTAGCGGGACGAGCACGATCCCGCTGCCTCGGCGGACAGGGGCGGCGGACGGTCTCGGGAAAAACGAGACACGCCGTTGAAATCATGGCAATCTTGCCAGTACTGGCGAGAATCTCACCTGGACGACCCGCCGTGAGACCGGCTGACAACCGGGCCCCCGGTGGTGTGCAATGGGAAGTAACCGACCTGGGGTCCGCGGGCCCCACCTGGAGATCTGGAAGCTTTCCCGTAGAGACAGAATCGCCCGACCAGAGCCCGGACCGCTCGTCAGAGCGCAGGAGCGAGGAGACGAATACGTGGCGCGTATCGGTGACGGCGCTGAGCTGCTGAAGTGCAACTTCTGTGGCAAGTCCCAGAAGCAGGTCATCAAGCTGATCGCAGGCCCGGGCGTCTATATCTGCAACGAGTGCATCGAGCTCTGCAACGAGATCATCGACGAGGAGATGAACGAGGCGGCCGAGGTCGGGCTCACGGAGTTGCCCAAGCCGCGCGAGATCTTCGAGTTCCTCGAGCAGTACATCATCGGCCAGGAGTCCGCCAAGCGGGCCCTGGCCGTCGCGGTCTACAACCACTACAAGCGGATCCAGGCGAGCAACGGCCCCAAGGCGCCGGGCAGCCAGGAAGACACCGACCAGGTGGAGATCGCCAAGTCGAACATCCTGCTGATCGGGCCCACCGGCACCGGTAAGACCTACCTGGCCCAGACGCTCGCCAAGATGCTCAACGTCCCGTTCGCCATCGCGGACGCCACGGCCCTCACCGAGGCCGGGTACGTGGGCGAGGACGTCGAGAACATCCTGCTCAAGCTCATCCAGGCGGCCGACTTCGACGTCAAGAAGGCCGAGACCGGGATCATCTACATCGACGAGGTCGACAAGGTGGCCCGCAAGGCGGAGAACCCCTCGATCACCCGGGACGTGTCCGGCGAGGGGGTGCAGCAAGCGCTTCTGAAGATCATCGAGGGGACCAGCGCGTCGGTCCCGCCGCAGGGTGGCCGCAAGCACCCGCACCAGGAGTTCATCCAGATCGATACCACGAACGTGCTGTTCATCGTCGCCGGCGCGTTCGCGGGACTCGACGACATCGTGGCCTCGCGGGCCCGCAAGCGCGGCATCGGGTTCGCCGCGCCGATGGAGACCGGAGGGGACGAGGACCTGTTCGCCGAGGTCCGTCCCGAGGACCTGCAGAAGTACGGTCTGATCCCCGAGTTCATCGGGCGCCTGCCGGTCGTCGCGTCGGTGTCGCCGCTCGACCGGGACGCCCTGGTCCGCATCCTCACCGAGCCGCGGAACGCGCTGGTCAAGCAGTACCAGCGGATGTTCCAGATCGACGGTGTCGAGCTGGAGTTCGAGGACGGTGCCGTCGAGGCGATCGCCGACCAGGCCCTGCTGCGGGGCACCGGCGCCCGCGGGCTGCGCGCCATCATGGAAGAGGTGCTGCAGCAGGTCATGTTCGACGTCCCGAGCCGCGACGACGTCGAACGCGTGGTCATCACGCGCGACGTCGTGCTGGAGAACGTCAACCCGACCGTGGTCCCGCGCCGCACCGCGGTCCGTGGCCGTCAGCCGCGCGAGAAGTCCGCCTGAGAGACCACCCCGGCGTAGTGGGCGCGCGGGCGCGGTGACGTCCGGTGGTCGGCACGCGGGCGCCCGGCGGCGGCCGCCGGGTTAGCCTCGTGTCCATGACCTCGGATCCTGCTGCCTCGGCGATGCCCTCGGAGATCCTGCGCCTGCGCGCGAGCATCGACAACATCGACGCCGCTCTGGTGCACCTGCTGGCTGAACGTTTCACGCTGACCCGCCAGGTGGGGGAGCTCAAGGCCGTCGGCAACATGCCGCCGGCCGATCCCTCGCGTGACGCCCAGCAGATCGAGCGCCTCACGGCCATCGCGGAGTCCTCGGGCCTCGACCCGGACTTCGCCGTGCAGTTCCGGCAGTTCATCGTCAGTGAGGTCATCAGGCGCCACGAGCTCATCGCGCGCGAGCACGCGGGCGAGACCTTGCCGGAGCTCGACACGTACGCTTGAAGGGATGCTTTCTGACGCCGGACGGCGGGTCGTGGCCGTGCCCTGGGGGTGACCGTCACGAGATTTCCCAGCAAAATCCTGGTCCAGGGGTGGCGTCTGCCAGCGATTCGGCGGAGGCTGGATGGATTGTGAGCATCACCCTCGGAACCAGGAGGCCGGAATGAAGATCGACTGGCTCAAGCCGCTCCTCGGACACCCAGGACCCTTCGCCACCGTGTACCTGGACGCGACCCCGTCCGACAAGGCCGCCGACCGCGACGTCGCGAACCGGTGGCGGGCGGCGCGGAAGTCACTCGCGGCGCGGGGCGCCCCGGACGACGTCCTGGACAGCATGGAGGAGGCGGCCCGGCGTCCGACGTGGGAGCCGGGTCTGCACGGCAGGGTCGTCATCGCCGACGACACCGGCGTGCTGGTGGACCGTGTCCTGCACGAGGCGCCGACGGCGGACCTGACCGCGTGGTCGAACGTGCCCGAGCTGCTCCAGGCGGTCCGCGCCGCGGACGAGTCCGTGGAGCTGCTGGTGGTCGCTGTCGACCGGAAGGGCGCGGACTTCACGCGGACCGGCGTCGGCGGCCGGGTGTACGAGGAGTTCGCGGCCCCGGACGACGAGATCGCCAAGACCGGGTCGACGGGGACCAAGCGCGCCCGGATCGAGTCGCGTGCCGAGGACTCGTGGGAGAAGAACGCGTCGGCGATCGCGGCCGAGGTGGACCGGCGCGTGGAGGAGACCGCTCCCGAGCTGGTGGTCCTCACGGGCGACGTGCGCACCGTCGCGGGCGTGCGCGATGCCGTGGGCCGCACTGTCGCGGAGATCTGTGTCGAGATCCCCGGCGGCGTGCGGGGCGGTCCGGCGACGGTCGGCGGCGCGAGCGCGGTGGGCGGCGCCGCGAGCGGCGGGGTCTTCGCCGACCGGGTCGCCGAGGCGCTGGACAGCTACCGCGAGCGGCGGCGCGAGCGCGTGCTCGCCGAGCTGCGGCAGGGCCTGGGGCGCGACGAGGGCGCCGTGTCGTCGGTGGACGACGTCGTCGCCGTGCTCGGCCGTGCCCAGGTGGCCGAGCTCGTCCTGGCGGAGGACTACGGGACGGGCAACGGGCAGGTGAACGGCCGCACGCTGTGGATCGGTCCGGAGCCGGTGCACATCGCGTCCGACCGTGCCGACCTGGAGGCGCTGGGCGTGCGTGACGGGCTCGAGGAGCTGCCGGCGGCGGTGGCGCTGGTGCGCGCCGCGATCGCCCAGGACGCGGGCCTCACCTTCGCGCCCGAGGGTTCGGTCGGCGTCGGGGCCGGCGGCCTCGTCGACGGGGTGGCGGCCACGCTGCGCTGGCACGACGGGCACACACCGCACGAGTACGCCGCGACCATGTCGGGAGACGACACGCGGCTTCGTGGGGAACGGACTCGCGGCTGACGCGCTCTACGGGTTATCCACCACCCCTGACCGGTTGGTCCGGTGTGCGTTCTGTGAATGCGATTCGCAAACGCCCCCGAATGTGAAGGCTTTGTAAAGCCTGCTGGCGTTCAGAGGTGGTGCGGTTGGGTCTGTTCGTTATGCCCGACCCACCGTCCGGCGCGAGTCGCTAGCGTGCCCGGCCATGGGGAATCACGAGGGGTACCGGCCGAGTCTCACCGCGGCACTGAGCGGAGTCCAGTGCGAGTACGCACGGCTCGGCGCAGACGACGCGGTCCGGGCAGCAGGCAACGACGACTGGGTGGCCTCGCACGTCGAGGCGCTCGCGGACGACTGGGTGGAGCGGGACGTCCCGCCCGGGCAGGCGCAGTACTTCACGATCGGGCTGGCCTGGGGCGGGCTGCACGGGCTCCTGCGGGAGCACGGAGGGCTGTCGGTGGACGTCGTTCAGGGAGGTGAGCCACTGGGGCTGCCCGGTGTGATCGGCAATGCCCGCCTGCTTCCGTCGTCCGACGTGGCCACGGCGGCCGCGTTCCTGACGGGGACGCCGTTCGCGGAGCTGGCGCCGCTCTACGACGCCGCCGTCTGCGACGGATGCCCGGACCCGACCGAACATCCGCCGGAGGAGCGGCTCGACACCCTGGCCGGCGCCTACGAGGACCTCGGCCAGTTCTTCACCGCCGCCGCCGACGCCGGCGATGCCGTCGTCCTGATGCTCAACTGACACGCGAACTCCGGCCCCCGGCCGCGTCACACCGAGGTGACGCGGCCGGGGGCCGGAGTTCGCCCGGCTTCAGCCCTTCTTGCGGGGCTCCGGCTCACCGAGTTCGACCCCGGACGTCACCATCCCGCCCTGGACGTTCGGGTCGCCCTGGCCCTCGGCCGTCTCGATCAGCGTCAGGTCGCCGGTCACCCGGCCCGCGGACCGCACGTCCCCGATGGCGAGCCGCACCGCCGGCAGGTCCGCGGCGGGCACCGCGAGGGTGGCCGCGAGGACCGGGGCTCGCATCGAGGTCTTCGCCTCGGACTTCACCTTGCGGATCGCGGCCAGTGCGTTCCCGGCCGCGGTCAGGTGCGTGGCGTGGGCACCGCCGGCGGCGGCCCGCAAGGGCTCCGCCGTGGGCCACGGCGCGCGGTGCACGGAGCCCGCGCGCCACCAGGACCAGACCTCCTCGGTCGCGAACGGCAGGTAGGGCGCCAGCAGGCGCAGCTGCGTGTCGAGCGCGATCGCCAGTGCCGTCCGCGCCGACAGGGTCTCCGGCGACCCGGACGCGCTGCCCGCCCCGTCGCCGTAGGCGCGGTCCTTGACGAGCTCGAGGTAGTCGTCGCAGAACGTCCAGAAGAACGTCTCCGTCACCTCGAGCGCGCGGGTGTGGTCGTACGCCTCGAAGGCGGCGGTCGCCTGCTCGGTCACCGTCGCGAGCCCGGCGAGCATCGCGCGGTCCAGGTCCACCGTGACGGCGGCCGGGTCGAGCAGGATCTCGCCCTCGCCGGACTCGGGGTCCAGCCCGAACGACAGCGCGAACTTCGACGCGTTGAGCACCTTGATCGCCAGGCGGCGGCCGATCTTCATCTGCCCCACCTCGAACGCGGCGTCCGCGCCGAGGCGGGCGGAGGCGGCCCAGTAGCGCACCGCGTCCGAACCGTGCTCCACGAGCAGGTCCATCGGCGTGACCACGTTGCCCTTGGACTTCGACATCTTCTTGCGGTCCGGGTCGAGGATCCAGCCGCTGATCGCCGCGTTCTTCCAGGGCAGCGTGCCGTTCTCCAGGTGCGCCCGCACCACGCTCGAGAACAGCCAGGTGCGGATGATGTCCTGGCCCTGGGGGCGCAGGTCCATCGGGAACACCCGCTGCCACAGGTCCTCGTCGCGTTCCCAGCCGGCCACGATCTGCGGGGAGAGCGACGACGTCGCCCACGTGTCCATCACGTCGGCGTCACCCACGAACCCGCCGGGAACGCCGCGCTGGTCCTCCGTGAACCCGTCGGGCGCCTGCGACGTCGGGTCCACCGGCAGCCGGTCCTCGGGCGGGACGATCGGGTTCTCGTGGTCCACCTCGCCGGAGGCCAGCACCGGGTACCACAGCGGGATCGGCACGCCGAAGAAGCGCTGGCGGCTGATCAGCCAGTCGCCGTTCAGGCCACCCACCCAGTTCTCGTAGCGCACGCGCATGTGGTCGGGGTGGAAGTCGAGCTCCTTGCCGCGGGCCAGCAGCTCGTCGCGCAGCTCGCCGTCCCGGCCGCCGTTGCGGATGTACCACTGGCGCGAGGTGACGATCTCGAGCGGCTTGTCGCCCTTCTCGTAGAAGTTCGCCTTGCGCTGGGTCGCCACGGGCTCGCCCGCGAGATCGCCCGAGGCGCGCAGGGCGTCGACGATCGCCTTGCGCGCGCTGAACGTCGTCATGCCGGAGATCTCGCCGAACAGGGCCTCGCCGGCGCCGCCCTCGATCCACTCGGGCACCTCGCGGGTGATGCGGCCGTCGCGCTGCACGATCGAGCGGGTCGGCAGCTGCAGCTCACGCCACCACTGCACGTCCGTCAGGTCGCCGAAGGTGCAGCACATCGCGATACCGGCGCCCTTGTCCGGCTCGGCCGCGTGGTGTGCCAGCACCGGGACCTCGACGCCGAACAGCGGCGAGGTCACCGTGGTGCCGAACAGGTGCTGATAGCGCTCGTCGTCCGGGTGGGCGATGAGCGCCACCACGGCCGGGATCAGCTCCGGGCGCGTGGTCTCGATGAACACCGGCTCGCCGCCGGGCCGCCCGAACGCCACCTTGTGGTAGTGCCCGGGATAGTCACGTGCCTCCAGCTCCGCCTGCGCGACCGCCGTCTGGAACGTCACGTCCCACAGGCCCGGGGCCTCCGCCTGGTACGCCTCGCCGCGGGCGAGGTTGCGCACGAAGGCCCGCTGCGCGGTGCCGATCGAATCCGCGCCGATGGTCTGGTACGTCTGCGACCAGTCCACCGACAGGCCGAGGCGCCGCCACAGCTCCTCGAACTTCTGCTCGTCCTCCGTGGTGAGACGCTCGCACAGCTCGATGAAGTTGCGGCGGCTGACCGGCACCTGGTCGGCCGGCTTCACGTTCTTGCCGTCCGTGCCCTGGTGCGGCGGTTCGAAGTTCTCCACGTAGGGCAGCGACGGGTCGCACCGCACGCCGTAGTAGTTCTGCACGCGGCGCTCGGTGGGCAGGCCGTTGTCGTCCCAGCCCATCGGGTAGAAGACCTCGTACCCGCGCATGCGCTTGTAGCGGGCGACCAGGTCGGTGTGCGTGTAGGAGAACACGTGCCCCACGTGCAGCGAGCCGGACGCGGTGGGCGGCGGCGTGTCGATCGAGTAGATCTGCTCGCGGGTCCTGCCGCGGTCGAACGCGAACGTGCCCTCGGCGTCCCAGCGGGCGTCGAGCTTCTCCTCCAGTCCGTCCGCGCTCACCCGATCAGGTACTCCCTTGACCACCGCGCGGACGACGTCGGCACCGGCTACCTGAGCGGCGGGTGTTGTCGTGGCGTTCGTGGTGGTCGTGGCCGGGTCCGTGTGCCCGGCGGGAATCGGAGTACTCATGGGTCAAGTGTCCCAGATCCCGCACGGCCGGGCGCCCGGATATCCACAGCCGGGACGGTACCGCCTGCCTGCTCCGCGGGCCGCGTGCCGCGAGCACCGCCCCGCCGGTCCGCCGGAGCCGACGCACCGTTAATGTGCCGGTATGGAGTTCATTCCCGGCTTGGTCCTGATCGCCCTCTTCGTCATCCTGGTCGTCAGCGTCACCAGTCACCTCGGGCCGGCGGCCAGAAGCCTCCGCAGACTGGAACGCAGGTTCGACCTGCTGCTGGACCACCTCGGTGCCGAGGCCGGCACGGCCGTCGTCCCGGCGACGGCCCTCGCCGAGATCGACGAGTACCTCGCCAACGGCATGACCAGAGAGGCGACCCGGACCTACGCCCAGGTGTCCGGAGCGGAACGCGCCGAGGCCGCGGCCTGGGTCCGGCAACGTGCGGAGTCCTCCCGGCGGGCCTGAGGCGGTGATTCCTCCGGGCCCGGAGCGGTAGACCCGGACGGCGGGGTGACGCCCGCAGGACGTGGCCGGGCCGGCCCCGGCGGGCCCGAACCGGGTTAGGGTCGCATCCGTGGCGACGATCGGTCTGGCGGCGATGCTCGAGGCGCTGCACCCGCGGGACGCGGTGGAACTGGCGGTGTACGCGGAGGAGCGCGGCTTCAGCGGCGTGATGGCGACCGACCGCTTCCAGCCGTGGACGGCCCGGCAGGGGCAGGCGGGGTTCGTCTGGGACGTGCTCGGCGCGCTGGGGGAGCGGACCACGGGTGACCTCGGCCCGGTCGCGGTGCCCGGGAACCGGATGCACCCCGCGGTGCTCGCGCAGGCCTCCGCGACGCTGGCGGCGATGAACCCCGGGCGCCACTGGCTGGGCGTGGCGAGCGGCGACGCCGTCGACGAGCACGTCACGGGTGAGTACTGGCCCGAGGCTCCGGGCCGGATCGCCCGGCTGTTCGAGGCCGTCGACCTGATCAAGAAGCTCTTCGCGGCCCCGCCCGGTCGTGACGTCCGGTTCGCGGGCCAGCACTTCCGGCTGGAGGCGACGCGGCTGTGGACCGCCCCGGAGACGGCCCCGGAGATCCTCGTCGCCACGGGCGGTCCGGTCACGGCGCGCCGCGCCGGCCGTCAGGCGGACGGTCTCGTCACCATGGCCGCGCCGCCCGAACGTCTCCAGGTGCTGCTCGACCGGTTCGCGGCGGGTGCGCGGGAGGCAGGCAAGGACCCGGACGCCATGCCGAAGGTCGTGCAGGTCCCGGTGTCCTGGGCGCCCGACACCGCACTGGCCGAGGAGAACCTGCTGGCGAACCCGCCGATCGGAGCCGCCCGGCTGCCCCGGTCCGACCTGCGCTCCCCGCACGACGTCGCCGCCGTGGCCCGCCTGCTCCGGCCGGACGACTTCGCCGGCCGAGTGCTCGTCTCGGACGACCTCGGGGAGCACCGCAAGTACCTGCAGCGCCTCCTCGACCTGGGCTTCGACCGCGTCTACGTGCACGACGCCGGCCCGGACCCCCGCGCCTGGATCGACGCCTACGCGGCCCAGGTCCTCCCCGACCTCACTCCGTGAGGGCACCGGGAGACAATGCCGCCATGCACCGCCTCACCGTGTGGGCGCCCGACGGGCTGCCCGAGATCGCGCCCGGAACCGACCTCGGCGCCGTGATCGGCGACCTGCTCGCCGCCCAGGATCCTCAGGATCGGCCCGTCGAGGGTGACGTCGTCGCCGTGACCTCGAAGATCGTGTCCAAGGCGGAGGGGCGGGCGATCGCCGCCACGGACCGGGAGCAGGCGATCACCCACGAGACCGTGCGCGTCGTCGCGGTGCGCGAGCGCCCCGACGGCCCGCCCCTGCGGATCGTGGAGAACCGGCTGGGACTGGTGATGGCGGCCGCGGGCGTGGACGCGTCGAACACGCCCGAGGGCACGGTCCTGCTCCTGCCGCTCGACCCGGACGCGTCCGCGCGCCGCATCCGTGCCGCGCTGCGGGACCGGTTCGGGCTGGGCCGCCTGGGCGTCGTCGTCACGGACACCGCCGGCCGGCCGTGGCGCGACGCGCTCGTCGACATCGCGATCGGCGCCGCCGGCATCTCGCCCACCGACGACCTGCGCGGCGGCACCGACAGCCACGGCCGGCCGCTGAACGTCACGGTCACGGCCGTGGCCGACGAGGTCGCCTCCGCCACGGAACTCGTCCGGGGCAAGGCGACGGGACGCGCGGTGGCGGTGATACGCGGCCTCGCCCGGTACGTGACCGACGACGACGGCCCGGGCGCGCGGACGCTGGTCCGCCCCAGCGCCGACGACCTGTTCCGCGAGGGCTCCCGCGAGGCCTACGAACGCGGCCTGGCGGACGCCCGTACCTCAGGAGTTCCCGCGAGAAGGTGATGGCCCTACGCGGCCGACGTGCGCTCCACGACCGGCGTGGGATCCAGAGCCACCACGTCGATCCGCGATTCCCGGCCGTCCGGGCACGTCGCCAGGCCGACGCCGCCGACGTACTCCTCGAGCGTCTGCAGCAGCTTGAGCGGCGTCGCCAGGATCATGTGGAACCCGAAGTCCCGGAACGTGTCCATCGCGGTGCGGGTGAACTCGGTGTCGGCCTTGTCGAACGCCTCGTCCAGGATCACCGAGCCGTACGCCGGCGTCGTGCCGTCGTCCAGGGTCGAGAGGCGGTACCGCAGCGCCGCCGCCAGGCAGAACACCACCAGCTTCTGGCGCTGGCCACCGGACAGCCCGGCCGACGACTCGTGCACGTCCAGCGTCAGACCCGCCCCGTCCAGCTCGACGCCCGTGAACCGCACGTGCCGCCGCGTGTCCAGGCACAGGGTGCGCCACGCCCGGTCGGCCGGGTCCGCCGACGCCAGCCGCCGCATCAGGCGCTCCAGCCTCGGCATCGCCGTGCTCCGGTCCGTCGCGAGGCCGTCCAGCGCGTCCAGGAACTCGCGCACGGCCGCCGGCTGCTGCTCCTTGACCCGGATCTCCAGGTACCGCCCGGGTGCGTACTCCGACCGGCGCAACGACTCGTTCACCGGCACGATCCGCTCCCGGATCACCGACGGCGCCTGGCGGATCTCCGCCGCGAGCCGGTCCAGCGCACGCTGCGCCCCGCCGGACAGCATCCGTTCCAGCTCGTCCTCCAGCTCGGGCAGCCGCCGGGTGCGGATGTCCTCGGCGAGCTCGAGGTAGCGCCCCCGGTCACCGACCCCGGCACCGATGTCCCGCGTCAGGGCGGGCCAGCTCCGCCGGAACTCACCGAGCAGCTCGGTGATCTCCCGCTCCGCCGCGCCCGAACCGCGCAGCCCGGCCTCCCGCTCGCCGTCGAGCGCGCGCGACACCACGAGCGACACCTCGTCGACCACATCGTGCGTGACCGTCGGCCGGACCTCCGCGTAACGCCGCTCCAGCTCGGCCCGGTGCTCCTCCGGGATCGCGCGGGACACCGTCCCACGCAGCTCCTCCACCACCCGCTCGATCGCGCGCCGGGCGGCCCGCGCCTCGGCCAGCACGTCCGCCGCCTCCGACGCGGCGGTGCGGGCGGCGGACAGGCGACGCTCGGCGCCCGTGACGTCGTGCTTGGCGGCCGCGAGGTCCTGGGTCCCGCTCAGGAGCGAGTCGAACGTCCCCTGCGCCTCGACCAGGACCTGCTCGGCGGACTCGATGTCCACGTCGTGCCACTCCCGGCGCTGCACCTGCCGCAGGGCGAAGGCCCGCCGCAGCCGCTCCCGCTCGGCGGCCGTCGCCGCGGCGACGGCCTCCTCCGCCGCGGTGAGGCGGGACTGCACGTCACGGGCCTTCCCGAGCAGGTGGTCGAGCTTCTCGGTGATGTCCCCGCCGAGGACCCACGTGGCCGGATCGGCCGCCGTGTCGTCCTTCGTCACGTGGTCGCTCGCATGCTTGACCTGACCCGCGAGGGTGACGGCCCGCTCGGCGTCGTCGAGACCGGAGGCATCGGTCACGCAGAGGTAGTCGTAGTCCGACAGGTGGCGCTGCAGCCAGCCCGACGCCGGACCGTCCGCCACCTCCACCTTGTGGATCAGCGAATCCGGGCTCGACGCCGCACGCGGCGCGTCCTGGCGCACCCCCACCACCCGGTACTCCAGACGGGTGCCGAGATCCATCGAGTCGACGGCCTCCCGCACCGCGTCCCGGTGCGCCGACGGCACCAGCAGCGTCGTGGCCAGCGGGCGCAGCACCCGCTCGATCGCGCCGGTCCAGCGCTCCTCGCCGGGCCGGACCTGCAACAGCTCCGCCGCGAACCGCAGCGCGGTCTCGCTGATCCCCGTCGCGTCGCACACCGCACGGCGCGCGGCCAGCAACTCGGCCGGCAGATTGCTCCCCGAGGTCCGCAGCGCCTGCACCTGCGCCGAGATCGCGGCATGTTCGGCGGCGACCGCCGCGCGCGCCTCGTGCGCCTTGCGCATCTGCGCCGCCGCGCCCGTGAGCACCGGCATGGATCCGGTCACGGCGCCCGCCCCGGCGCCTTCGCCCGTCGCCAGCTCCGACCGCGCGAGCTCGCGCAGCGCGGAGAACTCCCCGAACGACTCCGGCGCCGACAGCCCCACGGACTCCAGATCCGCCGCGAGCTCCCCGCGCCGCGTGCGGGTCAGCGCCGCGATCTCACCCGCGCGCTGGAGCCGGTCACCCTGCGTCGCCAGCGCCTGGCCGCCGCGCACCTGGAGCACGCTCACCGCCTGCCGGTGGGCGCTCGCTGCCTGCTCCACCTCGGCGTCCGCCGCGTCCCGGTCGTGCGTGGCAGCGTCCTCGTGGCGCTGCGCGTCGCCGAGCGCGGCCGACGCGAGCTCGAGCTTGATCGCGTCCCGGTACGGTTCCAGCGAGCCGTGCAGCGTCGCCGCCTGGACGGCCGACCTGGCGCCGTCGTCGAACCGCCGGCACAGCGGGGCCAGCCGGTCCAGCGCCTCGACCTGCCGCCGCGCGTCCGCGATCCGGCCGTGGGCACGTGACACCTCGGCGAACTGCTGCGCCGCGGCCTCGGCGAGACCGAACGTGATCGGCTCGTCCAGCATGTAGTCGCGGAACAGGTCGTCCAGGCTGCCCAGGTTCTTGGCCGACTGCGTGCGGTGCAGCAGCACGAGCGCGCTCGGGTCGCCGACGCCGAGGCGCTCGCTGAACGCGGCCGCGAAGCCGGCGTGCCGGTCCGACACCGTGGCCTCGGGCATGTGCTGACGCAGCCCCGGCGCGTCGAGCCCGGTCCGGACGAAGGGCTCCAGGTCGAGGAGATCGGCCTCGCCGGGCTGGTACACGTACAGGTCGGCGGCCTGGGCCGCGGCACGCCGCAGGAGCATGAGGCGGACGAGCGTGGCGAGGCGGCCGGTGCCGTCCTCGTAGCGCAGCAGCACCCCGCTCCACGTCGTGGCGGGGCGCAGCGTCTCGGCGACGGCCTCACCCGTGGCGCCGTCGGTGCGGTGCCGCCACGCGCCCCGGACGTAGCTCGTCACCGACCGGTCCTCACGGCCGCCCGCGACGGCCGCCGCCGCCGCGGCGTTGAACCGGAGCTCCGACGGCGGTGTGAGGACGGCGGCCACGGCATCGACCAGGGAGGACTTGCCCGACCCGGAGTGACCGGTGAGGAGGAAGCCCTTGCGGGCGACGTCGATGCGGTGATGACCCGTGAACGTGCCCCAGTTGACCACCTCGACGCGGGCGAGGCGCCACTGTCCGGGTCGCGTGCTGCTCTGCGTGCTCACAGGCCCTCCCTGCTGAGTCGTGCGTACTCGGCCTGGACGGCCTGGATCTCGTCGGCCCCGAACAGTGTGCGCAGCACCGGCGACACCACGCAGCGCCGGCCCGGCCCCACGTGGCGCAGGATCCCGGCGTCGACGAGCCGGTCCCACGCGGTGGCGATCCCGACGTCGAACCCGGTGCCGTACCCCGTGGTGCCGGTCCCGCTGCGACGCCGGAACGGGTGCAGGTGGTCGACGACGTCGTCGAGGTCGGCCACCACCTCCTGCCCGGGCGACTCCAGCAGCCGGGTGCGCAGGTGCAGCAGCAGCACCGTGTCGAGGAAGGTCAGGGGGATCTCGCGGACCACCGCCGGCGCGTCGGGTGCGGCCGCGGCGTCCCGGACGAACGCGATCTGCTCGTCGTGGTCCACCACCACGTCCAGGTACATGTCGGCGAGCCGCCCGCGCACCCCGTCGAGGTGGGTGAGGAGCTCGCCCCAGGCCTCGTCGTCGTCGGCGGCGGACAGGTACGGGCCGCGGACCAGGGCCGCCAGCACCCTCCGGGCGGCGGCGGGGAGGGTGCCCGGATCGCCCTGCCACAGGCGCGCGGTCGGTGCCTCGGCGCCTGCGCCGGTGTCCGACGACGCCGGGGCGCCCGCCCCCGCCGGGCCGTCGGGCGCGGCGGACCCCTGGCCCGTGTCACCGGGCCGTCCCGGCCGGACGCGCGCCGCCCCGCTTCCGCCCGGGCGGGAGTTGCTCAGATGTTCCATGGGTCCGGTCACGGGACGGGCTCCTCGAAGCGGTGGCGGGGTATTCGGGCGCGACGCAGGCTGCCTCTGGCTCCCGACCAGGTGATGTCCTCGCTCTCACCCTCGCGCCGCCCGTGGCGCTCCGCGAGGGAGAGCAGCCCGACGACGCTCGCCAGGCCCTGCGTCGCGGGATGGGCCCGGAGCACCTCGCCGATGGTGGCGGCACCCCTGCGGGCCACGACGTCGTTCACGTTGCCGCGCAGCTCGTCCTCGTCGATCTCGGCGGACCGGGCGAGCGCGCGCAGCGCGGCGAGATCGGCGGGGGCGTCGGCGGCCGGCGGCCGGGGCCGGACGAGCGGCGCCGGGCGGTCGTCGGCGGGATCGTGCGGACGGATGCCCGCGGGCGAGGTGGGAGCGACGGCACCGAGCTTCAGGGTCAGGCGGGTCGGGGTGTGCGGCGGCACGCCGTCGGCCAGCTCCAGCGCGGTGGCCTCGGCAGTGCGGAGCTGACCGGCCAGCGCCTGCTCCCGCGGGAGGTCGCCGGACCGCGCCGCCCGCTGGAGCGCGCGGCGCAGCGCCGTCATCGTACCGGTGGCGTCGTCCGTGGCCGAGCGCAGGTCCGTCACGAGCCCGCGGAGTGCCGCCACCTCGGTGGGGGTGAGCTCCGCGGCGGCGCCGGGCGCCCGCAGCAGCCGGGTGACGTGGCTGGTCGCGTCGTGCTCGCCCGCGTCGAGCACCGCGCGGAAGTTCGTGAGGCTCCGCCCGGCCGGCGTCTCGGCGAGGTGGTCGAC
The DNA here is from genome assembly GCF_003814695.1 of Myceligenerans xiligouense. GTDB lineage: Bacteria > Actinomycetota > Actinomycetes > Actinomycetales > Cellulomonadaceae > Myceligenerans > Myceligenerans xiligouense. Next base: position 3,257,529 of record NZ_RKQZ01000001.1, on the reverse strand, counting down.
GCCGCGGAACACGTCGTCGACGAACGCGTCCCGGGCCGGGCCCGATTCCGTGAGGCCACGGCGCAGCTCGGCGTCGGCCGCACTCAGGGCCGCGCGGACGCGCAGCAGATCGGCCGGGACACCGGCCGCGAGAGCGAGGACCTCGCGTGCGCGCTCGGCCGCTTCCGCGGGGGCCGGGGCGGGTGCCGTCCCGCGCCGGACGCCGTCGATCTCGGCGTCGAGCCTCGCTCGCTTCGCCCGCAGCGCGGCGAGCCGGGCCTCGGGGTCCGGCTCGACGGTGTCGGCGAGATCACGGAGGGCGTCCAGCACGATGGACAGCCGCGTCGGGGTGGCGACGGGATGGGGGCGCGTGAGGCCGGAGACGAAGGCGATCGCGGAGAGCGCGCCGTCGGACAGCTCGAGCTGCTCGGGACCCGCCCCGCCGTCGGCCCGCACGCTCGCGCGGCGCACGAGCACGCCGTCGCGCAGCCACTCGGACACCTGCGGTCCCGCGGAGTGCGGGAGCGTGAATCCCTGGCGCCGCAGCTCGGCGATGTCGTCCTCGAGCCGCTCGACGAGCTCGGCCTCGGGCAGGCGGCGCGTGTCCTGGCCGAGGTGCTGTCCCAGCAGGGTGATGGCGGCCGCCGCGTCCCCCGACCGCAGCAGCATCCACGCGGGATGCTCGGCGGCGAGGCGTCGCGCGGTGCGCGCGATCGAGACGGTGCTCATGTGCGCTGAGGGTACTGGGTTTGGCTGACCGGCAGATGACGGCCAATACCCGACGCGGATATGAGGCGCAACCTTTCGCAGCCCGCCGGTTCCTTGGGCGTGACAGTGGAAAACTAGATGAATAGGCTCGGGGCAGGACAAGGTCTGCCGGTGGAATGCCGACCGGCGGGCCTTGTCGTGCGTCCAGCCAGGTATCACAGCGCGGAGGAACCGTGAGCACAGCAGCCGAGATCGTCGCCCGTGTCCGCAGGGAGCGGGAACTGAGTATGAGCGTGCTGGCCGAACTGGCCGGCGTCTCGCGGTCCACCGTCAGCCGGATCGAGTCGGGCAAGTTCCAGCCGACGTTCGCGCTGCTGCAGCGCGTCGTCGAGGCTGCCGGATTCGGCATCGACGCGGAGCCGGAGGAACGGAGAACGTGCAGGTAGAGTCCGAGATCCCACGGCGGCGGCGGCTCCGGGCGGGCGCGTGCGGCGCGGCATCATCCCAGCGATCCCGCCGCCGGGGGATCACTGGCGCGGGGTCGTGAAATGGGTGAATCTTCCGCTACGTTGTCTCCGCATGCCGCTGGTAATCGACCGGAAGCGCGTGGCGACATGAACGAAAAGGCCCGTCATCGGGGGCCGACGGGAGGGGGCCAGGAGCCCGCTCGTGCCGTGCGGCGCTCTGAGACGTATGGTCCCGATATGCCGAACGTCAGGATCCCTGCGGGGGTGCGGGAGGACGTCGAGACGCTGTGGGAGTACCACGACCTGCGGCAGGACCCTCGAGAGGTCGATGTGTGCATCGGCCTGGGCGGGCACGACACCGGAGTCGCCGACTACACCGCCGATCTCTACCACCAGGGGTACTTCCCCCGGATCGTCTTCACCGGGGCGAACGCGACCACCACGCTCGAGGCGTTCCCGCACGGCGAGGCCGTGGGATACCGGGAACGGGCGGTCGCGCAGGGAGTTCCGGACGACGCCGTCCTGATCGAGCCGCTCGCCCGGAACACCGCCGAGAACGTCGAGTACAGCCGCAAGGTGCTCAGCGAGCACGCGATCGAGGCCAGGTCGGTCATGTTCGTCACGAAGCCGTACCACCAGCGGCGGGTCTTCGCGACGTGCCAGGTCGTGTGGCCGGAGGTCGAGGCGTACTGCGTCTCCCCGCCACTGCCTCTCGACGAGTACGTGTCGAGCATCGGCGACGTGGACCGGGTGATCGACATGCTGGTGGGGGACACGCAACGCCTGACCGTGTACGCCGAGAAGGGTTTCATCGCGACGGACCAGGAGGTGCCCGGAGACGTGCAGGGCGCGTTCGACCGTCTCGTCGCCGCCGGGTACACGAGCCGACTCGTTCCGGAGGAACCGCTCCACGTCTGATGGGGGTGGAGGCGGCGGCTCCTCCGCTGCCCGGGTTCGACATAACGGTTTTTAGCGGAAAGCCTGGCGAGTCGCACGGAATTCCGTTACGTTCGAACACATGAACTGGAAGCAGATCATCGCGCTCGCTGCGTCGATCGGCACGATCGCGAGCCCGATCGATCTGATCCCTGACGCCATTCCGATCCTCGGTCTGTCGGACGACGCCGTCGCGGTGGTCGTGGCCGGGTACACCCTCTACAAGGCGGTCAAGGCGTTCCGCGCCGCCCGCATGGCGAAGGCGGCCGGAGGCGCCGCGAAGGGTGCCGCGGACGGGGCCGGGGGAGCCGCGAAGCCCGCCGGTACGACGTCGCCCCCGGCGGGCGGCGCGAAGATCATCGTGGACCCGGGCGAGAAGTCGGGCGGACGCCGGAAGTAGTCGGCCTCGGCGACATGTCACACCCTCGGGTCTTTGCCCGGTTCTGGTAGTTACACTTCTGTCATGAGCGATGGCAGTCAGACGGTGCGCGAGCCTGGTGCGGAGCAGGACGTGGCGGAGCCCGCGGAGGGCGCCCAGCAGCCTGCGGCAGGCGCTGAGGAGACGGCCGGCGTCGGAGCGGCCACGGCCGAGCGGGCGCCCGCCGAGGATGGGGCGCCTGGCGCCGAGCCCTCCGGTGAGCGTGCCTCGGGCGGATTGGAGTCCCTGGCCGCCGAGCGGCTCCACGCCCTCGTCGAGCGTGGCGCGGAGAAGATCCCCGGAGACCAGGGTGGTGTCGTCTCGCGCTTCGCGGTGGCTCTGCTCTCGTTCGGCAGTGCGGTGACCGAGCGCGGTGAGAAGCAGACATCGACCCTCGCCACCGACGCGGTCCAGGTCTTCAAGAGCCTCGACGACGACCCGGCCACGCAGCGCGCCGCGATGGAGAAGGCGATCTCCGACATCGGCTCGAACCTCGTCCGGCCCGAGGACCGCGGCAAGGTGCTCGACGTCGCCCAGCAGGCGATGGGGTTGTGGCGCAGTGCGCGCGGCACCGGCTCGGACCTCGCCAAGTCGGACAGCGCCCTGTCGCTCCGATCCTTGGCGGGCCTCCTCCGGAACGGCGGCGACGAGGACGGCGCGGCGCAGTCCGAGGACGAGGCCCGCAAGCTCGAGGGCAAGTAGCGGCGGACCGGGAGCCTCGCCGCCGGCTCAGGTGCGGTCAGGCCGCGGCCGAGCGGTCACCGGGGTCGTCCTCGATGCGGAGACGAGGCTCGACGCGGTTCTCCGGGCGGACGCCCGACTTGTCCGCGTAGAACGCGCGGATGCGGTCCATGTCCGCCCGCACGTCGTCCGTCATCCGGAGCGACGGGCCCAGGCCCGCGACGCGCCGGTCGCCGTCGACGTAGCCCAGGGTCACCGGCATCCCCGCCGCCCGCGCGATCCGGTAGAAACCCGATTTCCAGTAGCCGGACCCACCGCCGCGCGTCCCCTCCGGGGTGACCACCAGGTGCGACACGGTCCCCGTCCGCATGCCGCTGAGCAGTTGGTCGACAAGTCCGGCCGGGTCGTTCCGGTCCACCGCCACGCCGCCGAGCGCCCGGATCAGCCCGGCGAGGGGACCTCGCAGCCACGAGTCCTTGATGAGGAACTTGACGCGCACGTCCAGCTCCCACGCGATCGCGAGCATGAGGAAGAAGTCCGTGTTGGACGTGTGCGGGGCCCCGACGAAGATCGTGGGCTCGTCCGGTGCCTTGCTGGGCGCCAGGCGGTACCCGGTACTGAGCCAGACGAGTCGCGCCCCCGCACGCCGGACGGCGCGGGTGACGGCGGACGGGCGGGTGCGAGGCATGGGGCGTCCTTGATCTCGGGAAGGTGAGATCCCAGTCTGGCAGACCGGCGGAACCGTCGGGTCGCCCGGCCACCGGCGGGCACGCGGCTAGGTGGCCGCGCCGTACGCCTCGTCGATCTGCTTCATCCGGCGGTGCTTGCGCACGCCGCGCACGATGAGCCACAGCCCGATCGCGAACAGGATCAGCACGGGGATCATGAGGAACGGCAGCGTGATGCCGAGGAACGAGACGCCGACGGCGGCCACGTCCTCCACCGTGCTCATCACCGGGGCGGCCGTCCCGCCGCTCACCGTGTTGGTGATGACCCGTCCGCCCGCCTTGGCCGCGTGCACGACCAGCGCCAGCACGATGCCGATCACGACGGTCACCCACTCCCCACCCGCCATGAACGCCTGCGGGTCCTCGACCGTGACCGTCTCGGACGCCGCGCCGGCTCCGAAGGCGATACCACCCGCGGTGGGCCGCACGAACGTCTGGACGACGTCGTTGACCGAGTCCAGGGCCGGGATCTTGTCCGCGGTCATCTCCAGCACCAGGAGCACCGCGAGGATGGCCATCACCCACGGGTTCTCCAGCCAGCCCCAGCCGGCGGGCAGCGTGAGCAGGTCGCTGAAGCGGGACAGCAGTCCGAGCAGGAGCAACGGGATCCAGGCGTTGACGCCGGCCGCCATGGCCAGGCCGCTACCGGTGGCGAGTTCGAGCATGCGTCGAGTGTTCCACGGGATACCGGCACCGCACCACGAAATGCCGCCCTTGTCCGATCCGTGACCTCAATCTCCCGCGACCCGCGACCCGCGACCCGCGACCCGCGACCCGCGACCCGCGACCCGCGACGATCTGCCCCGCCCCGGCGTCACATGGCGGCCTCGCCCCGCACACGTGCGCGCCCGGCCCACGGCTCACCGGCGACCCGCGGAAGGGACCAACGTCACGCCCCCCGCGGCCGGTCGGCCCTGTCGGCCGCGCCGGATCCGGTGATGTGGTCGAGAGGATCCCGACGAGGAGGTCCTCATGTCCCATCCGGCCGGCGTTTCCCCCGACACCCCCGACCGCGCGGCCCGGGCGTTCGTCCACGAGTTCTCCGAGGGGAGCAAGGAGCAGAAGCGGCTCCTGGGCGGCAAGGGCGCGAATCTCGCGGAGATGACGAACCTGGGCCTGCCCGTGCCGCCGGGATTCACCATCTCCACGGAGGCGTGCCGGTACTACCTCGCCGAGGGCCACGAGCCGCCGGGCCTGGCGGACGAGGTGGACCGGCACCTGGCCCGCCTCGAGGCCGAGCGCGGCAAGAGGCTCGGCGCGCGCGAGGACCCGCTGCTCGTGTCCGTCCGCTCGGGCGCGATGTACTCGATGCCGGGCATGATGGACACCGTCCTCGACATCGGCCTCCACGACGGCTCCGTCGCCGGGCTCGCGGCCGAGTCCGGCGACGAGCGGTTCGCCTGGGACTCCTACCGCCGGCTGATCCAGATGTTCGGCAAGACCGTGCTCGGCATCGACGGCGGCCTGTTCGACGCCGCGCTGGACCGCGCCAAGCGCGACCGGGGCGTGCGCAGCGACCTCGGCCTCGGCGTCGAGGACCTGCGCGAGCTGGTCGCCGAGCACAAGGCGATCGTGCGCGACCGCAGCGGACGGGAGTTCCCGCAGGACGCCCGTGAGCAGGTCGACATGGCGGTGCGCGCGGTCTTCGAGTCCTGGAACACCGACCGCGCCCGGGCGTACCGGCGCCAGGAGCGCATCCCGCACGATCTGGGCACCGCCGTGAACGTGATGGCGATGGTCTACGGCAACCTCGGCCCCGACTCCGGCACCGGCGTGGCCTTCACCCGCGACCCGGCCACGGGCAGGCCGGGCGTGTACGGCGACTACCTCCGGGATGCCCAGGGCGAGGACGTCGTGGCCGGTATCCGGAACACGGTCCCGCTGCAGGAGCTCGAAGACATCGACAAGCACTCCTACGACGAGCTGATGCGCATCATGGCCAGGCTCGAGGGGCACTACAAGGATCTGTGCGACATCGAGTTCACCATCGAGCGCGGCAAGCTCTGGATGCTGCAGACCCGTGTCGGCAAGCGCACCGCCGCGGCGGCCTTCCGGATGGCCGCCCAGCTCGTCGACGACGGCGTCATCGACCTGGACGAGGCGCTGCGGAGGGTGACCGGCGCGCAGCTCGCCCAGCTGATGTTCCCGCAGTTCGACCGCCGGTCCGGGATCACCGCGTTCGCCCACGGCGTGCCCGCCTCGCCCGGCGCGGCGGTCGGCGCCGTGGTGTTCGACTCCGCGGAGGCGGTGGCCCGTGATGCCGACGGCGAGCGGGTGATCCTCGTGCGGCAGGAGACCAGCCCCGACGACCTTCCCGGCATGCTCGCCGCGGACGGGATCCTCACCAGCCGCGGCGGCAAGACCTCGCACGCGGCCGTGGTCGCCCGCGGCATGGGCAAGACGTGCGTGGTGGGCGCCGAGGACATCGCGATCGACCTGGAGCGGCGGCGATTCACCGGCCCCGGGGTCGAGGTGGGCGAGGGCGACGTCATCTCGGTCGACGGGACGACGGGCGCGGTCTACCGGGGCGAGATCGCCGTCGTGCCCTCTCCCGTCATGCGGGACCTCGAGAGCGGCCGCGACGGCGAGGCCGGGCGCGGCGCGGAGGGCGCCGCCGGCGGCGCGGGGGAGGAGCCGGGAGCCGACGGCGAGAGCGGCGTCGTGCACGCGGTGCGCCGGCTGATGCGGCACGCCGACGACGTCCGGCGCCTGGCCGTGCACGCCAACGCGGACACGCCGGAGGACGCCGCGCGGGCACGGCGGTTCGGTGCCCACGGCATCGGGCTGTGCCGCACGGAGCACATGTTCCTGGGCGAGCGCCGCCGCTACGTCGAGGACCTCATCCTCGCGGAGTCGCAGCAGCAGCGGGACAAGGCGCTCGAGGCCCTGCTCCCGCTGCAGCGGGACGACTTCACCGGGATCCTCGAGGCGATGGACGGGCTGCCGGTGACCATCCGGCTGATCGACCCCCCGCTGCACGAGTTCCTGCCCGACCTCACCGGCCTCGCGGTCAAGGTCGCCGTCGCCCGGGAACGCGGTGCACCGGATGCCGGTGATCTGCGCCTGCTCCAGGCGGTGCGCAAGCAGCACGAGCAGAACCCCATGCTGGGGCTGCGCGGCGTCCGGCTCGGCCTCGTCGTTCCCGGGCTGGTCGCCATGCAGGTGCGGGCCGTCGCCGAGGCCGCCGTCGCGCGGACGCGCGCGGGCGGCACGCCTCGTCCGGAGATCATGGTTCCGCTCGTCGGCGGCGTCGAGGAGCTGGAGCTCCTGCGGACGGAGATCGACGCGGTCCTCGCGGACGTGCGCGCTGCCGCCGGCGTGGACGTCCCGATCGCGGTCGGCACGATGATCGAGCTGCCGCGGGCGGCGCTCACCGCCGGCCGGATCGCGACCGTCGCCGAGTTCTTCTCCTTCGGCACCAACGACCTGACGCAGACCACCTGGGGGTTCTCGCGCGACGACGTGGAGGGTGCGTTCTTCCCGGCCTACCTGGACAAGGGGGTCTTCACCGTCTCCCCGTTCGAGGCGCTCGACGAGGAGGGGGTGGGCCGCCTCATCGAGATCGCGGTGGCCGAGGGGCGGGCCGCGCGCCCCGGCCTGGTGATCGGCGTCTGCGGGGAGCACGGCGGCGACCCGTCGTCGGTCCGGTTCTTCGACCAGGCCGGTCTCGACTACGTCTCCTGCTCGCCGTACCGGGTGCCGGTCGCCCGCCTCGAGGCCGGCCGGTCCGCCGTCACCGCCTCGGAGGGCGGCAGCGACACGCGCTGAACGTCAGGGTGGTGAGGCCGCACGACCTGACGCGAGCGCGACCGGAGCTACCGCCCCGCGCGCACCAGGCCGGACTCGTAGGCGCGCACCACCATCTGGGTCCGGTCGCGCAGGCCGAGCTTGTTCAGGATGCGCGACACGTGGGTCTTGACGGTCTGCTCGGCGAGGACCAGCGCGTCGGCGATCTCGGCGTTGGACAGGCCACCCGCGACCTGACGCATCACGTCGAGCTCGCGGTCGGTCAGCCCGGACAGCGTCGCGTCGGGCCGCGCGCGTGCGTCCGGCCGCGTCGCGTAGTCGGCGATCAGGGCCCGCGTGATCTTGGGGGAGAGGAGCGCCTCGCCCTCGGCGACCACCCGGACGGCGTGCGTCAGCTCCTCCGGCGGGGAGTCCTTCAGGAGGAAGCCGCTCGCTCCCGCACGGAGCGCGGCGAACACGTAGTCGTCGGCGTCGAACGTGGTCAGCATGATCACCTTCGGCGGCGTGCCGGGCGCCGCGAGGATCGCGCGGGTCGCGTCGAGGCCGTTCACCTTCGGCATGCGGATGTCCATGAGGACGACGTCGGGCCGGGTGCGTCGCACCACCTCGGTGATGCCCTCGCCGTCATCGGCGGTACCGGCCACCGTGATGCCCGCGTGGGCGTCCAGGAGCGCGGCGAAGCCCGCGCGGATCATCGACTGGTCGTCGACGACCAGTACGCGGATCTCCCGCCCGGGAGCGTCGGGGGTGGGCACCATGACCTCAACCTATCCCGGCGGGGCCACCTGTCCCGGCGGGGCCGCCACCCCGGATTAGCTCCGAAGAGTGATGTGGCGGGTCCTGCCGCACGTCTAATCTGACCCTGATGGACCGCACCCGCGAACGCCGCTTTCCAGTGGTCATGCGCGCCCTGACAAGGACCGACGCCGACACCGTCTCGCCAGCCCGCCGCGCCGAGGTGTGGCTGTGGACGATCGTCTCGGTCGGCACGGTCGTGCTCATCGCCGTCGGCTGGCCCGTCACCGCCTCCGGGTACGGCACCCACCCCCTGGCGGCGATGGTGGGCACCCTCGTGCACTGCTCCGCCGTGGCGCTGTCGGTCCGGTGGCCGTGGGCGGGGCTGGGGGCGTCGATCGCCGGGGCCATGATCCTGATCCCCATCACCGCTCAGGCCGCACCCGAGTGGCCGTGGCCGTGGCCGGTCACCGTGCTGCTCGCGCACTGCCTCACCGTGTTCGTCCTCGCGCTGCGTCACTCCTGGTTCTGGGCGGCGTCCCTCTGGTCGGCCGGGGCCATGCTCACCGTCCTGGCGCCCGCCGTCGTCGACCACCCGGCCGACGACGCCGTGCTGGCGAACGGTGCGGTGCTGCTGTCGGTGAGTGGTGCGTTCGCGCTGGTCGGGCTTCTCGTGCGGCTGTGGATCGCCGGCGTCGGCCGGGTCGAGGAGGCCCAGCGGCTCAGCGCGTCCGAGGTCGCCCGGCGCCGCGAGCTCGAGGAACGCAACCGGATCGCCCGCGAGCTGCACGACGTCGTCGCCCATTCCATGTCCGTCATCACCGTCCAGGCGACGACGGCCGGCTACCGCCGACCGGGTCTCGACGACGGCGTCCAGCAGGAGTTCGAGGAGATCGCCGCCTCCTCCCGGCGTGCGCTGGGGGAGATGCGCGGCCTGCTCGGTATCCTTCGTGGCCACGACACCGCGCCCACCGCGCCGCTGCCGAGCCTTCCGGACGTCGCCGGCCTCGTCGACTCCACCCGCGCCTCGGGCGTCGAGATCGCCTACTCGGGCACCGACGCCGGGGTGCCCGACGCCATCGGGCTCACCGCCTTCCGGGTCGTCCAGGAAGCCCTGAGCAATGCCCTCCGGCACGCCCCCGGCTCGTCCGTCGTGGTGACCATCTCCGACGACGAGCACGACCTCATCGTCCGCATCGCCAACTCCGCCCCGGAGCGCGCCGGGGAGCCCGCTCCCGGGGCCCGGCTGGGCCTCGCCGGAATCCGCGAGCGTGTCGGTGCGGTCCGCGGCACGGTGACGGCGGGCGTGACGCCCGACGGCGGGTTCGAGCTCACCGCCGTCGTCCCCCTCGTCGAGGACGAGGACGCACTACCCACGTAGGGGGTGTGGTTGGCTCCCGCGGGGGACGCGCACCGTGTGACTTCGTCCATACGTTGACGGGTATGACGATCGACAGCCCGGCCCGCCCGGCAGCCCCGGCCCGCTCGGCCCATCCGGCTCGCCCCGCCCGGCCCCGCTCCGCGCGCAACCCGCAGACCAACGACTACTTCGACCTCATGCGCCGCGTCTCCGACGCCGGCCTCATGGAGCGGAAGTTCCGCTGGTACGTGTGGCGGACCGTGGCGCTGGCGGCGGAGTTGGCCGTCATGCTCGTGCTGCTGCTGACGCTGGGCCAGACGTGGTGGCAGCTGCTGGTCGCGGCGGGCTTCGCCGTCGTCTTCACCCAGGGCGCGTTCCTCGCGCACGACGGCGCTCACCAGCAGGTGTTCACCAGCGGGTCGCGCAACGCGTGGTTCGCCCGGATCATCGGCAACCTCGTCGTCGGGCTCAGCTACGGCTGGTGGACCCGCAAGCACAACAAGCACCACGGCAACCCCAACGTGATCGGCAAGGACGGCGACATCGCCACGGGTACCCTCGTGTTCGTGCCGGGCGAGCAGGAGGGGCGCACCGGCGTGCTCGGCTGGGTGACCCGGCGTCAGGGCTGGCTGTTCTTCCCGCTGCTGACGATGTTCGGGCCGGTGTTCCACGCGACCGCCATCCACAGCCTGGCCACCACGCCGGCGATCAAGCACCGGGCCGCCGAGGGATGGCTGCTCGGGATCCGGCTCGTCGGGTTCCCGGTGCTCGTGATCGCCACCCTCGGGCCTTGGCTCGGGGCGGCGTTCCTCGCGGTCCAGCTGGTGGTGTTCGGCGTGTACATGGGCGCGGCGTTCGCGCCCAACCACAAGGGCATGGCGCTGATCCCGAAGGACGCCAACGTGGACTTCCTGCGCCGGCAGGTGCTCACGTCCCGCAACATCCGCGGCGGCGCGTTCGTCGACTGGGCGATGGGCGGCCTGAACCTCCAGGTGGAGCACCACGTGTTCCCGCGGATGGCGTCGGGCAACCTGCGTCGCGCACAGCCGATCGTGCGCGAGTTCTGCGCCGAGCGGGGCATCCCGTACACGGAGACCGGGCTGATGGAGTCCTACGGCATCGTGATCCGCTACCTCAACCGCGTGGGGCTCGGGCACGCCGACCCGATGGAGTGCCCGATCGCGTCGCAGTACCGCTGACGGGCGGGTACCGCTCCCCGGGCCGAGGCGCTGCGCTGCAGCGGTAGCCGAGCGGTTGCCGGCGCCGTTGCAGCGCCAGGCCCGCTCACCCTGCGGCCTTGGCGGCTGCTTTCTTGGCCTTCTTGAAGTCGCGGACCTTCTGGAGGGTTTCGGGGCTGGTGACGTCGGCGACGGAGCGGTAGCCGTCCAGTGCGTAGTCGCCGGCTGCCTTCTCCCAGCCCTCGGGGCGCACGTCCAGCTGCTTGGCGAGCAGGGCGATGAAGACCTTGGTCTTCTGGTCGCCGTATCCGGGCAGGGCTCTGACGCGGTTGAAGAGGTCGTCGCCGGAGGTGGCATCGCGCCAGATGCGGGTGGCGTCGCCGTCGTACTCCTCGACCACGTGACGGGCCAGGTCCTGCACCCGGCCCGCCATGGATCGTCCGTAGCGGTGGATCGCCGGGGGAGTGGTGGCCAGTTCCACGAACCGGTCGGGGTCGGTCTCGGCGATCACACCCGGATCGATCGACCCGAGCCGGGACTTGATCTTCCATGGCCCGCGGAACGCGTGCTCCATGCCGTACTGCTGATCGAGCAGCATCGCGACCACCACCGCGAACGGATGCTCGTCAAGGACGGCGTCGGCCTCTGGCATGCCTGTGACCTGGAACGACACGCGAACCACCCTTCCTGATGCTGTTCATGGCCGGCGGGCCCGGGCTCCTCTGCGGTCATTATCGCGCCGTGTTCAGCCGCCGTCCTTCGGGGCCGTGTCGGTCGTCGTCGTGCCGCCCTTCGCGGTCAGGTCGATGTCGGCGAGCAGCGGTGGTACGGGTACGTCGTCGTTCTGGAGCGTCACCTCGGCCCACTCGTCGCCGAGCCGGACGTCCACGCGGTGCGCCAGCCCGCCGTCGTCCACCCAGTACCGGATCGGGGAGCCCTTGGGGCCGGTCTCCGGCGTGCTCGCCGCGTCGTCCTGGTCCGGATCGCCCTCGGACGACAGGCCGCCGCGGGCGTCCCGCGCGTCACGCAGGGTCCCGGTGTCGTGGTCACGGCCGCCGTCAGCCGGCACCGGCGTCGGGCCGGCGAAGACCGTCACGGACCTGCCGCCGGTCTCGTCCTCCCGCAACCAGAGCGCGCCGCCGGTCCGGATGAGCGCCGCGTCGTCGGGCCGTTCCGCCCCGAGCCCGGCGAGTACGGCCAGCACGACGGCCAGCGGCGACCCGCTCGGGTCGAGCGGCGCGGCGGTCCAGCCGTCGAGCGAGGTGAGCGGCTTGCCCATGCCTCCCCTGCCGGACGTGGCGACGAGCTCGCGGTTCCACGCCACGCGGTCCGAGGCCAGGCCGTCGGCGGACACCATGCCGTACCCGGTGCGTGTCGTGTAGTCGAACCAGCCCGCGAGCTTCATCTCGCGTCCCTGGTCGGTGTACCTCGCCGTGATCGCGCGGCTGCCCGCCTCGGCGTTCCGCGTTCGGACGTCCGCCAGCAGCCGGGACTCCGAGACGGTGACCGGGCGGGCGGGGCTCATGGCCGGCTCGGCATCGCCGGTGCTCGCCGTGCATGCCGCCGTGATCACCAGGGTCAGCGCGACCAGGGCACCCGAGGCCCGCCGCGCACTCTTCCGTGCCATGGTCGGCATCTCATCACGGGGGCGTCGGGCGTGCCCGGCGAGGGGCGACGGCCTCAGCGGACCAGGCGGACCTCCAGTACCCCGTCCTCGCCGGTCCCGGTGGTGGCGTCGGGCAGGAAGCCGTTCTTCTGGAAGAACCTGCGCGCGCCGGTGTTCGCCGCCGCGATCCACAGTTCGGCGGACCGGGCCGGCGGGAGGATGCCGTTCAGGAGCGCCCGGCTGATCCCGCTGCCGTGCATCTCCGGCATCACCCACAGGTCGTGCAGGGCGAGGTCGCGCTTGGGTTCGTGGCCGAGCCGCGGCGTCGCCCGCCCGACGACGGCGAACCCGACCACCAGCCCGTCCACCTCGGCGACGAGCGGGGTCTCGCCCGCGGTGAGCCGGCGCCTCCAGGCCTCGATGCCGGCCGCCTGCGTGTCCGTCCTCCAGTGCTCCTCGGGAACGAGCGGCAGGTAGACGGCGCGCCGGCCGGTCCAGTGGACGGCGGCGATCGCGGCGGCGTCGTCGATGGTCGCGTCGCGCAGCGTGTACTCAGGCATGGGCAGACGGTACCCGGCGCAGGCGTCCCACCAGGCATTCCTCCAGCGCGAAGGTCTGCAGCAACTGGCGCGGCGCGGGCGCGAGGATCGTCACCGCCTCTTCGGCGGACAGCACTCGCAGCAGGTCGACGTGGAAGGTCGCCGACCCGCGCGTCAGCTCGAACGTCCCGGCGCCGGTGACGTTCCGCATCCAGTCGGTCCGCGGGCCCCACGGCAGCGGGATCACGGCGAGGATCTCGGCGGAGTCGGGATCGCGTCCCGCGAACGCGACGACCGGCGTCGTGTACTCGGTGCCGGACGAACGGCCGACGTGGTGGACGACGGCGAACGGCGGCAAACCGTTCGCGACCTTCTCGAACGTGGGGTTGATGGTCTTGGCCAGGGCGGCGACGGGCTCAGGCAGGTCCATACGTCCATCATGGCGAGAAGGCCGCCGGGGAGCGAGTCGCCGTGCCCAGATCTCTCAGATTCGTGCCGGTCGTCAGGTTGGCGTTATGGTCGGTTGAGGAGGGGAAAGGCGTGATGAAGATGAAGGCGGGGGTACGGCCCCTGGAGGAAGGCATCCGGACGGATTTCCGGGAGGAGATGGACTACGCCTCCTACCTGGGCCTGGATCAGGTGCTTTCCGCGCAGCACCCGGTCAGCGAGCCCGAGCACCACGACGAGCTGCTGTTCATCATCCAGCACCAGACCACGGAGCTGTGGCTCAAGCTGGTGCTCCATGAACTCCGCGCGGCCCGCGCGCACCTCGACACCGACGACCTGCTGCGCGCCCTCAAGGCGGTGGCCCGCGTCAAGCACATCCAGCGCACCATCACCGAACAGTGGTCGGTCCTGGCGACGCTGACCCCGAGCGAGTACGCGGAGTTCCGCGGGGTGCTCGGCTCGTCGTCGGGCTTCCAGTCGTACCAGTACCGCGCGGTCGAGTTCATCCTCGGCAACAAGAACGAGAAGATGCTGCCCGTCTTCCGCCAGAACCCCGAGGCGTACGAACTGCTCGACGGCCTCCTGCACGAGCCCACCCTCTACGACGCCTTCCTGCGCCTGCTGGCCCGCCGCGGCTACGCCGTGCCGGACGAGATCCTCGAGCGCGACGTGACGGAGCCCTGGGTCGAGCGCCCGGACCTGATCCCGGTGCTCACCGGCATCTACCAGGACCCGGCCTCCGCCTGGGACATCTACGAGGCGTGCGAGGACCTCGTCGACCTGGAGGACGCGTTCCAGCTCTGGCGTTTCCGTCACCTGCGCACCGTGCAGCGCACCATCGGGTTCAAGACGGGCACGGGCGGGTCGTCGGGCGTCGACTTCCTCAAGCGGGCCCTCGACCTGACCTTCTTCCCGGAACTCATCTCCGTGCGGACGGAGGTGGGCGCCTGATGGCTCGGTCGCTCCTGCCCGCCGTCGTCGACCACCACGTGCACCTGGGGCTCGTGGACCCGGACCGGCTCGCCGGCACGGTCGTGGCCGAGGTGCACGACCTCGGCTGGGACCCCGTGGTCATCGCCGCCATCGCGAAGGCGCCGCCGGCCGGCGTCAAGGTCCGCTTCGCCGGGCCGTTCCACACCGCGCCGGGCGGTTACCCGACCGGCCGGGCCTGGGTGCCGCGTGCCGCCGTCCGGCCCGTCGCGGGCCGTCAGGACGCGCAGCGCGCGGTGGCCGACGTCGTCGCCATGGGCGGGTCGTTCGTCAAGATCGCGCTGCACGCCGACATGCCGCTGCTCGACGACGTCACGCTCGTCGCCCTCGTGCGCGCCGCCCGCGCGGCCGGGCTCCCCGCCGTCGTGCACGCCGAGGGTGCCGGCCAGGCCGCCCGCGCGCTCGGTGCGGGCGCGGAGGTGCTGGTGCACGCGCCGTGGTCGGAACACCTGTCGGATAAGCTGCTGCGCGCGTCGGCCGGGCGCACCACCTGGATCTCGACGCTCGCGATCCAGGAGGGCGAGGCGCTCGGGATCGCCCTGGACAACGTGCGCCGGTTCTCCGCGGCCGGTGGCGCCGTCGTGTACGGCACGGACATGGGCAACGGCAACACCCCCGTCGGCCTGAACACCCGGGAGATCGAACTGCTCGGCGAGGCGGGCCTGACCGGCAAGGCGCTGCTGCGGGCCGTGGTCGGCGCGCCGGACCGCGTCGTGCCGGGCCGGGCGCTGATCTCGCCCCACCCCAGGCCGGAGACCGCCGACGAGATGATCGACTGGCTCGCCGACGCCCGCCGTCTGACCCCTGCCGACCTGGAGGCCCTGACATGACGACCACGACGGCACCCGACGCCGCCGCCCTCACGCCGCCCGGCCTCGCCGAGCGGGCCGCGGCGCTCGACGCCGCCGACCCGCTCGCGCGCTACCGCGACCGGTTCGTCCCCAGCCCCGGACTCGTGGCGTACCTGGACGGGAACTCGCTCGGCCGCCCCCTGCGCGCCACGCGCGAGCGGCTCTCCGGGTTCGTCGACGACCTCTGGGCCTCCCGCCTCATCCGCGCCTGGGACGAGGGCTGGATGGACGCCCCCACGGAGCTCGGCGACACCATCGGCCGGGTCACGCTCGGCGCGGGCCCGGGCCAGACCGTCGTCGCCGACTCCACCACGGTGATGCTGTACAAGCTGGCGCGTGCCGCCGTCGGCGCGCGCCCCGGGCGCGACGAGATCGTCGCCGACACCGAGAACTTCCCGACCGACCGCTTCGTCCTCGAAGGCATCGCCGCCGAGCGCGGCATGACGATCCGCTGGATCGAGCCCGACCCGGCGCGCGGCGTCACGGTGGACGACGTCGCCGGCGTCGTCTCGGAGCGCACCGCGCTGGTGCTGCTGAGCCACGTCGCGTTCAAGTCCGCCTTCATCGCGGACATGCCGGCGATCACGCGAGTGGTGCACGACGCCGGCGCCCTGGTCCTGTGGGACCTGTGCCATGCGGCGGGCGCCGTGCCGGTGGAGCTCGACGCCTGCGGCGTGGACCTGGCCGTGGGATGCACCTACAAGTTCCTGAACGGCGGACCGGGCGCGCCCGCGTTCGGCTACGTCGCGCGGGAGCTGCAGGGTCACCTGCGCCAGCCGGTCCAGGGCTGGATGGGCGCGGCCGAACCGTTCGCGATGGGTCCCGCGTACGAGCCCGCGGCGGGGATCCGGCAGTTCATCAGCGGGACGCCGCCCGTGGTGGGCATGCTGCCGATGCGAGACATGCTCGCCCTCCTGGAGGAGGCGGGCATGGCCGCGGTGCGCGCCAAGTCGATCGCCCTGACCGAGTTCGTGATCGAGGCCGCGGACCAGCATCTCGCCCCGCTCGGGGTGCGCGTCGCCTCGCCGCGCGACGCGGCCGTGCGCGGCAGCCACGTCACGCTGGAGCACCCCGCGTTCCGGGAGGCGACCGCGCTGCTGTGGCGGTGGGGCGTCATCCCGGACTTCCGCCCGCCCGCGGGGATGCGGATCGGGTTGTCACCTCTGAGCACGTCGTTCACGGAAGTCGCGCGCGGCCTGGCACTGGTCGCCGAGGCGCTGCGCGACCCAGGGGTATGACCGTCCTCGACGACTTCGAGTCGCGTCCGGGCAGTGCGACCTCGCTGCTGCGGACCCTCGTCGGCGCCACCCTGCGCGACCAGGGCGGGTGGATGCCGGTGTCGGCCCTGGTCACGCTGATGTCGGAGCTCGGTGTCCCGGCCGCCCGCACCCGGACCGCACTCGGGCGGGTGAAGGCGAAGGGACTCCTGGTCGCCGAGGCCCGCGACGGCGTCGCCGGCTACGCCGTCGCCCCGGCCGCCGCCGACATGCTCGGCCGGGGCGACCGGCGGATCTTCGGCCCACGGCGCACCGGGAACGACGCCGGCCGCTGGTGTCTTGTCTCCTGGAGCGTGCCCGAGGACCAGCGGGACCTGCGTCACCGGCTGAGGCGACGGCTCGCGGCGATCGGCTGCGGGTCGGTGTCCTCGGCGCTGTGGATCTGTCCGGACCACCTCGCCGACGATGTCGCCGCCATCCTCGACGAGCTCGAGCTGACCGGCCGGGCCACGGTCTTCCTCGCCTCCGAGATCCGGTACCCCGGCGGACCCGCCGCCGCGATCGCGCGCTGGTGGGACCTGCCCGCACTGCGGGAACTGCACGAGCGCTTCCTCGCGGGACACGCGGAGCCGATCGCCCGGTTGCTCGACGGCGCGCAGCGCGCGGGCGGGCCGGATCCGTCCGAGGCGTTCCGCACCTGGATCCGGGCGCTGGACGCCTACCGCCCGATCCCGTACCTGGACCCGGGTCTCCCGCCGGAGCTCCTTCCCGGCGACTGGCCGGGCACCCGGAGCGCGGCGGTCTTCGCCCGTCTCGCGGCGGTGGCTCGCCCTCCGGCCGGCCTCCACGCCGCAAGGATCGCCACACAGGCCCCCCACTCCCGCCCCCAGACTGCTCCCCACCCTCAGACTGCCCCCCACCCCCCGGCCCGTCCCCGTTACTGAGGCGGGTTCAGCAGGGCTTCGAATCCATTTGCAACGGCCCGAAAGGTCCGCGAGGCCCTGTTGAACCTCCGTCAGTGAGCCGGCTCCTGGGCCGGGGCGAAGGCGAGGACCGGGCGGCCGGTGCGCGGATGGGGCAGGACGTCGCAGGCCACGCCGTAGGCCGGCCCGATGATGTCCGGGACCAGGACCTGCGACGTCGGGCCCGCCGCGACGACCCGCCCGTCGGCGATCAGCACCACCTGGTCGCAGCTCGCCGCCGCGAGGTTGAGGTCGTGCAGTGCGGCGAGCACCGTGACGCCGCTCTCGGCGAGCCCGCGCAGCACCCGCATGGTGTGCAGCTGCGCGGCGATGTCCAGGTGGTTCGTGGGCTCGTCCAGCAGGAGGAGGCGCGGTGTCTGCGCGAGCGCGCGCGCCAGGTGGACACGCTGCCGCTCGCCGCCGGACAGGGTGGCGACGTCGCGCTCCGCCAGATCGGCGGCGCCGGCGCGTTCCAGGGCGCGGTCGGCGGTCTCGCGGTCCGCGTCCGACGGGCCCGCGAGCAGGGAGCGGTGCGGGATGCGGCCCAGCAGGACGGCGTCGTGCACGGTGATCGGCAGGTCGGTGCCCGCGTCCTGCTCGACCAGCGCGAGCGTGCGGGCGCGGGCGCGGCGTCCGAGGCGCAGCAGGTCGTCGCCGTCGAACACGACACCGCCGTCGTCCGGCGGCCGGATGCCCGCGATCGCCCGGAGCAGGGTCGACTTGCCCGATCCGTTCGGCCCGAGCAGGCCGGTCACGGCCGCGGCCGGAGCGGCGAGATCGACGCCGTCCAGGATCAGCCGCCCGTCGGTGCCCCACGACACCCGTTCCGCCGCCAGCCCGGCGGCCTGCCGGTCGCCGCGGCTCTCCGGGAGTGTCCGGACCCCGGGCGAGGCGCCTGCGGGGGAGATCCCCGGGCCGGGGATCTCGGTGCCGGGGCCGGCTCCGGCCGAGGCGCGACGCGTGCCCGACGGCGATCGGTCCGTCATGCGCGGGCCCTGCCCTTCCAGAGGAGGAACGCGAAGACCGGGGCGCCCACCGCGGCGGTGACGATCCCGACCGGCAGCTCGCGCGGGGCGAACAGGGTCCGGGCGAGCGTGTCCGCCCAGACCAGGAACGACGCCCCGGCCAGTGCGGACAGCGGTAGCAGCAGGCGGTGCCGGGCGCCGGTGACCAGGCGGACGGCGTGCGGCAGGATCAGGCCGACGAACCCGATCGACCCGCTCTGCGACACGAGCGCGCCGGTGAGCAGGGCGACCGCGACCAGCAGGGCCCAGCGCACCCGCTGCACGTCCACGCCCAGCGTCGCCGCCGCGGACTCGCCGAACGTGAACGCGTCCAGCACCGACCCGCTCAGCATCAGCCCGGTCCCCAGCACCAGGGTCGCCGCGCCGGTCACCGCGACGGACACCCAGGTCGCGGACCCGACCGAGCCCATGAGCCAGCTCATGACCTCGCGGAACGCGTCGCCCTTGACCGACCAGAAGATCACGAACGACACCGCCGCCGCGCACATCTGGCTGATCGCCAGCCCGGCCAGCACCGTCCGGGTCGGCGTGACCTGCCCGAGCGCGCCCGCCAGGCCGAGCGCCGCGGCGAGCGCGAGCACCGCGCCGCCGAACGCCGCGACCGGCAGGAGCGCCAGCACGGCGGCACCGCCGGTCACGAGCACCAGCACCGCGCCGAGCGACGCCCCGGAACTCAGGCCGAGCAGGTAGGGGTCGGCGAGCGGATTCCGGGTCAGGGACTGCATCACCACGCCGCACACGGCGAGACCCGCCCCGACGGCGGCCGCGGTCAGCGCACGCGGTGCGCGCAGGTGCCACACCATCCCGTCGCGGATCGGGGACAGCGGCTCCACGCCCAGGCCGAGCGGTTCCAGGAGCAGGTCCAGGCGCAGGTGCGTCGCCAGGGAGCGGCCCACCTCGGCGGCGGACAGGTCGGCGGGACCGATGAGCACCGCCGCGAGGACGGACGCGACCAGCACCCCGCCGAGTGCGATCCCGGCCGCCACGGGGCCGTTCGCCCCGGTCGTCGCGCCGGGGGCGCGGGCCGGGGCCCGGTCCTGGTCCCGGCGTGCCCGGTCGGGGACCACTCGGGACGGGGCGCTCACAGGTCGAGATCTCCCAGCTGCTCGACGACGTCGGCCACCGCGTCCACGTTGCGTACGCCCGCCTCGGTCGCCGGGAACGGGACGACGACGTAGTTCTCGTTCCGCACCGCCGTCATCTCGGCGGTCGCAGGGTTCTCCGCGAGCCGTTCCATCTTGGCCCCGGCGGTGTTCCAGGCGGCGTCGACCAGCACGATCACGTCCGGGTCGGCGTCGACCGCCTCCTCCCAGGCGAACGACGTCCAGGTGTCGTGCACGTCGGCGGCCACGTTCTCGAGCCCGGCCGCCTCCATGATCATCTGTGGCGCGCCGATGCCCGCGCCGACGTACGGGACGTCGTCGCCCGAGGAGTACCAGAGGGCGGTGAGACCGCGGTCGTCGGCCTCGACCGCCTCCAGGGCGGCTCGCTGCTCGGCGACGAGGTCCGCTGCGGCGTCGTCGGCCCCGAAGATGGTGCCGACCTCCTCGATCTCGCCGAAGACGTCGTCGAACGTGAGGGGGTCCGGCATGTACTCGGGGTCCTTGCACGCCGCGGGGGAGACGTAGGTGGCGACGCCGAGGTTGGCGAGCGTGTCACGGTCGCCCGCGGTCTCCGCGGTGATGTTCGACTCCCAGCCCGCGTAGACCAGCTGGGGCTCCAGCGCCAGTACGGCCTCCGAACCGGGTGCCTCGTCGGCCATGGGGTCGGCGACGGCCGGGACGCCGGCGGCGGCGTCGGACAGGGCGCCCGGCACCGGGCCGTCCAGGAACGCGGTCCCGACGATCCGGTCGCCGAGGCCGAGCGCGAGCAGCATCTCCGTGGTGGACGACTTGATCGTCACCACGCGCTCCGGCGGCGCGAGGATCTCGGTGGCGAACCCGCAGTTGTCGAGACGGACCGGGAAGGTGTCCGGCGCCGGGTCGCCCCCGTTCACGCTCGCGGCCGTGGACGTGCAGCCCGCGAGGGCGAGGACGGCCAGGGCGACGGCGGGGCGGGCGAGAGGGCGGATGACGGCAAGGTCAGGGGTGCGCACGGTGGCTCCTGTGCAGGATCGCTGATGACACCCGCGCCGAACGGCGCCGGGCCTGGGCGACGCGCCATCTCGCGCCGGCGGACCAGCGACCCACAGCTCGGGCCGCGACGACGGGGCAGACCAGATGGGCCCCGCGATCCGGCCCACAGCATACGCCGGGACACCGACCCGCCACCGTCCCTCACTTCACGCAGGTGGTGAAGTCCTTGCTCGCGAGGGACCACCGTCCGGCAGCCCATCCGCCCTTTTCGCGCACCGCGAACGCGTAGGCGCCCGGTTCCAGCACGATCGTGACCGTCTTCGCCCTGGCGCAGGTCTTCCCGCCGGCCGGGACGGTGACCGAATCGGTCTGGCGGCCTGTCCAGGCGACGTAGAGCTCACGGCCCGTGGCGTTGCGGACGGTCAGGTGTACCGCGCTCGTGCCGTCCCCGGTCCTCCGGGGCCGCGTGAGGCTGTCGCCGTCGCGCAGGGCAGCGCTGACCTGCTTCTTGATCGTGGCGACCCGGAGCCGTTCCCGCGCGACCTCCGCGGCGCGGGCCTGGGCTCGCGCGTCGACGGCGGACAACGTGTCCAGCCTCTCGTCCGCGAGCCTGCCGGGCTTCGTGTCCGGATAGTTCTCGGCCGCCCGGGTGAGGACGGCCCGGGCCCCGCGGAACGCCTGCGGCTGGTAGCGGGCGTCGTTGGCGGCCGACTGCCCGCTCGCGATCCTCTGCTCGCCGCAGCGCAGCAGCGACCAGGACAAGGTGTCGTGCGCGGCGGCCCGGACGGGCGCGAGCGCGTCGCCGGCCTGCCTGGTCCAGGTGCGCGCGGGATCCAGGGCCTGGCAGGGATTCTTCCGGCTGCCCCACTCGACGTCCCGCTCGTACAGCGTCCAGACCCGCTTCCGTGCCGTCTTGGCGGAGGGCGTCCCCGGCGCGTCGGCCAGGACGGCGGCGTACTGCCGCACCGCGCGCTGTTCGGCGTCCTTGGCCTCCAGCTCACGCCCGAGCGCGATCCGCTCCTCGGACTGCTCGCCCAGGGCGTCGCCGTACCGCGCGACACCCGAGGCGAGGTAGTCCCCGAACTCGCGGATCGCCCGGCGGTGCTCCTGCCGCCCGGCGAGGTGCCGCGCACGTTCCAGCGTTTCGCAGGCGGTGAGTTCGGCGCGCAGCCCGGTCCGGTCGACCGGAGGGTCGAGGAACGAGACGGTGCCGGAGTTCAGGGCCGACTTCAGGTGCCCGTCCGCCGCCCGGCAGTCGCCCGCGGCATGCGCGCTGTGCCCGAGGGCCGCCTCGGTCCGGGCCTCTGCCCGCGAGCCCTGCAGCAGCGTCACGAACAGCCAGACCACGGCCGCGACCACCAGCACCAGCGCCACGGCGAGGACCACCGACCGGCCGCGTCGCGTCCCCGGCTCCTCCTGTGCGACCGGTGCGAGCAGGTGCAGATCGCTCACTGAGGCTCCCCCGTCGTCCATCCTGTGCCCACGATTTCCTGGCGCGGTATGTCGGAAATAGTGCCACGGTTTCGTGGGGCCGACGTCAGAACCCCGCGTAGTCTCGTGCCACATGAGCACCACTGGACGTAGAGCACTGGTCACCGGGGCGTCGTCGGGGATCGGCGCCGCCACCGTGCGTCGCCTCACGGCCGACGGCTGGAGGGTGGTCGCCGCCGCCCGGCGCAGGGAGCGGCTCGAGGCGCTCGCCGCCGAGACCGGCGCGGAGCCGTACGCCCTGGACGTGACCGACGACGACGCCGTGGCCGGGCTCGCCGAGCACCTGGCGGCGACCGGCGGGCTGGACGCCGTCATCAACAACGCCGGTGGCGCGCTCGGCCTCGACAAGGTCGAGGACGGCGACGTCGACGGATGGCGCTGGATGTACGAGGTGAACGTGCTCGGCACCCTGCGGGTCACCAAGGCGACGCTGCCGCTGCTGCGGGAGGCGGGTGCGGCGCGCGGTGTGGCCGACGTCGTGAACCTGACCTCCACCGCAGCGCTCGGCGCCTACGAGGGCGGCGCCGGCTACACGGCGGCCAAGCACGGTGAGCACATGCTGTCCCAGACGCTGCGCTGGGAGATCGCCGGCGAGCCGGTGCGCGTCATCGAGATCGCACCCGGGGCGGTCGCCACCGAGGAGTTCTCCCTGGTGCGCTTCGACGGCGACGCCGAGAAGGCCGCGCGGGTCTACGCGGGCTACACCCCGCTGACCGCCGAGGACGTGGCCGACACCGTCGCCTGGACCGTCTCCCGCCCGGACCACGTGAACATCGACCAGGTCACGATCCGCCCGCGCGCGCAGGCCCACAACAGCAAGATCGTGCGCGACGCCGGAGTGTGACCGGCCGCCGGAGTGCGACCGGCCGCGGGCGGGTGCCCTGCCTCCACCCCTTACGGAGTTGTGACGGTGTGGGCCACGGCGCGGTGCCGGCGGGCCGCAGGTGCGAGGCTGACAGGCATGAACTCAGGTGACAGGCATGGGGCGCTCGCCGCCGTGGCAGGAGTCGTCGCCGCCGGTGTGGGGCTGGCGGTGTCCGAGCTGCTGTCCGCCGTGATCGCCCCCGGCGCCAGCACGATCTTCGCCGGTGGTGCCGCCGTCGTCGACATCGTGCCGTCATGGCTCAAGGACTTCGCGGTCGAATGGTTCGGGACCGCCGACAAGGCGGTGCTGCTCGGCTCGATGGGCTTCGTCCTCGCGGTGGGCGCTGCCCTCGCAGGCTGGCTCGAGCGCCGCCGGTCCGGCATCGGCGTCGCACTCCTGGTCCTGGTGGGCCTGGCGGGCGCGGTCCTCGCCGCCACACGGCCGGCCGCCACGCCGCTGTGGGCCGCGCCGAGCCTGATCGGCATCGGCGTGGCCGTACCGGTGCTGCGGGCCGCCGTGCGCACGCTGGGGACCGGCGGGGTCACCCGCCCCGCGCCCCGCGCCGTGCCCGGCGCCGGGGAAGCCGTCCCGGACAGGCGTGCCGACGGCGAAAGTCCCGACGCTGCCCGCCCCGGCCCGGACACCGCGCCGGACCTCACCGTGCCCGCCGCAGCGCAGGACGCCACCTCGTCCGCCGCGCCGCAGGACGCCGCCCCGCCCGCCGCGCCGCCGTCGGGCCCCGACCGCCGCCGCTTCCTCCAGATCACCGGTCTTGCCGCGGCGGGTGCGCTGGTGGCGCTCGCGGCGTCGCAGGCGATCGGTGCCGGCGGGCGTGCCGTGGAGGCGGTGCGTGAGCGCTTCCGGCTCCCGGACGCGGCGCGACCCGCGGATCCGGTCCCGTCGGGTGCGGACCTTCCGGTGGACGGCCTGGCCCCGTACGTGACGCCGAACGACGACTTCTACCGCATCGACACCGCCCTGCGAGTCCCGGAGGTGGACCCCGAGAACTGGTCGCTGCGCGTGACCGGGATGGTCGAGGAGCCGTTCGAGATCGGCTGGGACGAACTGGTCGCCCTGCCGATGACCGAGCACCACGTGACCCTCGCCTGCGTGTCGAACGCCGTGGGCGGCGACCTCATCGGCAATGCTCTCTGGCTCGGCTACCCGATCCGGGAGCTGCTGGAGCGGGCCCGGCCGCAGGCGGGCGCCGACATGGTGCTGTCGCGGTCCGTGGACGGCTTCACCGCCGGCACGCCGCTGGAGGTGCTCACCGACCCGGACCGGATGTCCCTCCTGGCCATCGGTATGAACGGCGAGCCCTTGCCGACGCGGCACGGGTTCCCGGCGCGGCTGGTCGTGCCGGGCCTGTACGGGTACGTGTCGGCGACCAAGTGGGTGACCGAGCTCAAGGTCACCACGTTCGACCAGGACGAGGGCTACTGGACGCCGCGCGGCTGGTCCGCGCTGGGGCCCATCAAGGTGCAGTCCCGCGTCGACGTCCCGCGCGGCTTCGCGAACGTCGACGCCGGCGAGGTGGTGGTGGCCGGGGTGGCGTGGGCGCAGCACGTCGGCATCCAGGGCGTCGAGGTCAAGGCCGACGACGGCGACTGGATCCCCGCCGAACTGGCCGAGTCCACCGGGGTCGACACCTGGCGCCAGTGGCGTGCGGTGCTGGACCTCGAGGCGGGGGACCACACGGTGTCGGTCCGTGCCACCAACACCGACGGCGAGACGCAGACGGACGCGAAGGCGCCCCCGGCCCCGGACGGCGCCACGGGACACCACACCGTCGCCTTCACCGTGGTGTAGCCGACATTCCGGTTGCGACCTGACGCTAGGATGTGCCCACAGGCATCGACCCGGCCATCACCGGTGAGCCTCCGGAAGAACGGGTACCCGCAGCGCGACCGCACCCGCGGCCGCCGTCGGGCATCTCAGTAGAACCGGACGGGCAGGCCCGTCACAGCCGTCAACGAGCGGCCGCTCGCGGCCGCCGCCCCACGGGGCGGCACACGCGCGCGGCAAGCGGGGTGGTACCGCGGCAGATGTTGTGTCGTCCTCGCAGCAGCGCTGCCGGACCGACCACCACCGCAGGAGCCACGAGACCATGGCTGACTCAGCCCGCTATCCCTTGCACCGCGGCGACGACAACGTCGCCGCGTCCCCGGACCTGCCCGCGCTCGAGCGCGAGGTCCTCGACCACTGGGAGGTCGACGGGACCTTCCAGGCCTCCATCGACCAGCGCGACGCGGGCGAGAACGGCGAGAACGAGTTCGTCTTCTACGACGGCCCGCCCTTCGCCAACGGCCTGCCCCACTACGGCCACCTGCTGACCGGTTACGCGAAGGACGTCGTGCCGCGCTACCAGACGATGCGCGGCAAGCGCGTCGAGCGGCGCTTCGGCTGGGACACGCACGGCCTGCCGGCCGAGCTGGAGGCGATGAGCCAGCTCGGCATCAAGACCAAGGACGAGATCGTCGAGCTCGGCATCGACAAGTTCAACGAGGCCTGCCGCAGCTCCGTCATGAAGTACACCGACGAGTGGCGCGCCTACGTCACGCGCCAGGCGCGCTGGGTCGACTTCGAGCACGACTACAAGACGCTCGACCCGACCTTCATGGAGTCGGTGATCTGGGCGTTCAAGTCGCTGTACGACAAGGGCCTGATCTACGAGGACTTCCGCGTCCTGCCCTACTGCTGGAACGACCAGACGCCGCTGAGCAACCACGAGCTGCGCATGGACGACGACGTCTACCAGAACCGCCAGGACCCGGCGGTCACGGTGGGCTTCGACGTCACCACCGTGCCGGACGCCGCGGCGTCGGCGGGGGTGCGGCCGGGTGACAAGCTGCTGATCTGGACCACGACGCCGTGGACCCTGCCGTCCAACCTGCTGGTCATGGTGGGTCCGGACATCGACTACGTCGTGGTGGAGTCGGCGGGCACCCGCTCCGTCGTCGCCGAGGCACGGCTGGCCGCGTACGCCCGCGAGCTGGTCGAGGAAGGCGCGGAGGAAGCGCGTGTCGTCGCCCGCCTCACCGGTCGCGACCTGCTCGGCGTCGCCTACACCCCGCCGTTCTCCTACTACGTGGGCCGTGAGCGCGCGCACCGCGTCGTCGAGGCGGACTTCGTCACCACCACGGACGGTACGGGCCTGGTGCACAGCGCCGGCGCGTTCGGCGAGGACGACAAGATCGTGTGCGACCGGGAGGGCGTGGAGTCCGTCATGCCGGTCGGGGCCGACGGCCGGTTCACCCACCCCGTGGACGAGTACGCCGGCCTGCAGGTGTTCGACGCGAACTCGCCGATCATCGACCACCTGAAGGCCCGCACGCGTGGCGGGGCGGACGACGAGGCCGGTGCGGTCACCGCGGGCACGGTGCTGGTGCGCCGCGAGTCCTACGACCACTCCTACCCGCACTGCTGGCGCTGCCGGCAGCCGCTGATGTACATGGGCGTGTCGTCGTGGTTCGTCGAGGTGACGAAGTTCAAGGACCGCATGGTCGAGCTGAACAAGGACATCACCTGGGTTCCCGAGCACATCCAGGAGGGGCAGTTCGGCAAGTGGCTGTCGAACGCGCGCGACTGGTCGATCACCCGTAACCGGTTCTGGGGCTCGCCCGTGCC
Source organism: Myceligenerans xiligouense (assembly GCF_003814695.1). Taxonomy (GTDB): domain Bacteria; phylum Actinomycetota; class Actinomycetes; order Actinomycetales; family Cellulomonadaceae; genus Myceligenerans; species Myceligenerans xiligouense. Next base: position 3,230,897 of record NZ_RKQZ01000001.1, on the reverse strand, counting down.
GGTGTGGAAGAGCGACGACCCGGCCTACCCGCGGATCGACGTGTACGGCTCGTTCGAGGAGCTGGAGCGTGACTTCGGGCGGCTGCCGCGCGATCCCGCGAACCCCGACGCGCCGGACCTGCACCGCCCGTTCGTCGACGAGCTGACCCGGCCCAACCCCGACGACCCGACCGGGAAGTCGACGATGCGGCGCGTCGAGGACGTGCTGGACGTCTGGTTCGACTCCGGCTCCATGCCGTACGCCCAGGTGCACTACCCGTTCGACAACACCGACTGGTTCGAGCACCACCACCCGGGCGACTTCATCGTGGAGTACATCGGCCAGACCCGCGGCTGGTTCTACACGCTGCACATCCTCGCGACCGCGCTGTTCGACCGCCCGGCGTTCCAGACGGCGCTGTCGCACGGCATCGTGCTCGGATCCGACGGCCGCAAGATGTCCAAGTCGCTGCGCAACTACCCGGACGTCAACGAGGTCTTCGACCGCGACGGGTCGGACGCGATGCGCTGGTTCCTCATGGCCTCGCCGATCCTGCGCGGCGGCAACCTGGTCGTGACGGAGGACGGCATCCGCGACGCGGTACGGCAGGTCCTGCTGCCGCTGTGGAGCACGTACTACTTCTTCACCCTGTACGCCAACAGCGTCAAGGGGGCCGACGGCGACCGGGGCCGGCTGGCCCGCCCCCTCGACCCCGAGCGCGTGGCAGGGCTGGGCGCGATGGACCGCTATCTGCTCGCGCGCACCCGCGACCTGGCTGTCACGGTCACCGAGCAGCTCGACGGGTACGACATCGCGGGTGCGTGCGAGACCGTGCGCCAGTACCTGGACGCGCTGACCAACTGGTACGTCCGCACCCAGCGGGACCGGTTCTGGGAGGAGGACGCCGACGCGTTCGACACCCTCTGGACCGCCCTGGAGGTGCTGTGCCGGGTCATGGCGCCGCTCGCGCCGCTGACCACGGAGGAGGTCTGGCGCGGGCTCACCGGCGGCCGGTCGGTGCACCTGGCGGACTGGCCGTCCCTCGGGACGCCCCGAGGGGCGTCGGCCGGCGGCGCGGAGGACGCGGTCCTGGTGGCCGACGACGCACTGGTGGCCGCCGTCGAGTCGGCGCGCGCCGTCGTGTCGCAGACCCTGGCGCTGCGCAAGGCGAACGGGCTGCGGGTGCGCCAGCCGTTGAAGTCCCTGGTGGTGGCCGTGCCGGACCCGGATGGCGTCGCGCCGTTCGCCGAGCTGCTCGCGTCCGAGCTGAACCTGAAGTCGGTCGAGCTGGTGGCCTTCTCGCCCGAGGTGGCGGCGTCGTACGGGATCACCGAGCGCCTCGCCGTCAACGCCCGGGCCGCCGGGCCGCGCCTCGGGAAGGGCGTGCAGGCCGTCATCAAGGCGTCGAAGGCGGGCGACTGGACGAAGACGGCGGGCGACGACGGCATCGCGCACGTGGTCGTGCGGACCGCCGACGGCGACGTCGAGCTGCTCGCGTCCGAGTACGAGCTGGCGACGGTCGTGGGCGAGGACGCGGGGGCCGACGTCGCGGCCGCGGTCCTGGCCGGCGGCGGGTTCGTGGTGCTCGACCTGGCGCTCGACGACGACCTGCGGGCCGAGGGCTACGCGCGCGACGTGATCCGTGACGTGCAGGAGGCGCGCAAGGCCGCCGGCCTGCACGTGACCGACCGGATCGCCCTCACGCTCGCGGTGCCGGGCGAGTGGGTCGAGGCGGTGCGCGGGCACGAGGCGCTCGTGGCCGCGGAGACGCTGGCGGACTCGGTGGCCGTGTCCGCCGCGACCGGACCGGACCGGACCGTCTCGGTGCGGAAGTCCGCGTAGTTGACCGTGACGGAGACGACTTGCCAGGATCGCCCGCGTGAACGGTGAGAAGGACGCGGGCGCTCCCGGCCTGGTGCGCCGGAACTGGTGGTTGCCGGTCGTCGTGATGCTCGCGGCGGCCGTGGCCTGGCTCGCCGTCGCGGTCGCGCCCCAGGTGTACCTCCTGGTGCGGGGCGACGGGCAGAGCCTGCCGACGTTGTCGAGCTTCGTCACCGGCATGGTGGCCGGGGGCGCCGCCGCGGGCTGCCTGGCCGCGCTCGTCAGGCGTCGCGCCGTGGCCGTCGTCGGTCGGCAGCCTCCGGCGACGTGGGCGGCCGGGGCCGCCGTCGTCGGCACGCTCGGCACCGCGGTGGGGACGTTCCTCCTGGCGGGGGGAGCGATGGAGGGCTGGTGGCCCCGAGGCGCCGCCGCGGGTTCCGAGATCGTCGCGGGCCTCGCCGTCGTCGCGCTGGTGGCCACGACGGGTGGCCTCGTGCTCGGGCTGCTCACCGCCCTCGGGCCCGTCTGGCTCCGGGCCTGCGCCGCCGCGGTGCCGATCCTGTTCGCGCAGGACGCCCTGGCCATCGTGCTGCCCGAGTTCCCCGGAGCGCAGCTGGGGACGAGCTGGCTGCTGGCGGTGCTGGTCGGCGTGGCGCTCGGGACGAGCGTCGCCGTCGGGCGGCCATGGACGTGGGTGATGTGGGCTCCGGCGCTCGCGCTCGTGTGGCTCGCGCAGTCGCTGCTGCCGGCGATCAACGCGACCCTGCAGCAGGTGCACACCGCCGCGGAGTTCCTGCGGGCCTACCCGTTCGAGCCGATCCGGGTCCTGGGGGAGTACCTCGCGCTCACCCTCGTGGATCCGGACGCGCACGGGCCGGCGTCGATGTGGGTGGTCGCGCTGGTCGTGGGCGCGGCGGTGGCGGGGTGGAGGCTGCGGGGCGTGCGCTGAGGCGCCCGCACCGACGCGCCCGCGCTGAGGTATCGCATCGTCCCGGGATCCCGTGCCGGTATCCGGCCGGGTCAACCGAACGGTTGAATGCCTTTCCGGTCGACCGGTGGTGGCGGAGCCGGAGGCGGTGCTCGACGATGAACGCATGCGAACCGACCACTCATCGGCCCGGGGAATCGCCCCGGAGCGACCTCCCGCCGCGGCCGTCAGCGTCCGCGGGCTGCGCAGGAGCTACCGCTCGCGCGGCCCGGGCGGCGTCCGGGACGTCGCCGCCGTCGACGGCCTCGACCTCGATGTCCGGCGTGGTGAGATCTTCGCGCTCCTCGGTCCCAACGGCGCCGGGAAGACCACCACCATCGAGATCCTGGAGGGTTTCCGGGACCGCGACGCAGGCGAGGTGTCCGTACTCGGCGAGGACCCCGCGCGAGCCGGCCGCGCGTGGCGGACGCGGATCGGGGTCGTCCACCAGGACTCGCGTGATCTCGGCGAGCTGACCGTCGGCGAGATGGTCGGCGCCACCGCGCGGTACTACCCAGGGCCGCGGCCCCCCGCCGAGGTGATCGAGGCCGTGGGCCTCACCGAGCACGTACGCAAGCGGGCGCGCGCCCTGTCCGGCGGTCAGCGGCGACGCCTCGACGTCGCGCTCGGGATCGTCGGCCGGCCGGAGCTCCTCTTCCTCGACGAGCCCACGACCGGCTTCGACCCGCAGGCGCGGCGCTCGTTCTGGGACCTCGTGACCGGCCTGCGCGACGACGGCGCCACGATCCTGCTGACCACCCACTACCTGGAGGAGGCGGCCTACCTGGCCGACCGGGTGGTGGTCATCGACCGCGGGCGGATCGTCGCCGCCGGCCCGCCGGACGCTCTCGGCGGACCGGACGCGCGCACACCGCTGGTCACCTGGCTCGACGGCGACGAACGGCAGTTCCTGCGCACCGAACGACCGACGGAGGCGGTCGCCCGGCTCGCGCGAGACGTCGCGGCTCCAGGCGGTGAGATCCCAGGGCTCACCGTCACCCGGCCCACCCTGGAGGACGTCTATCTCGACCTCATCGGTGACGGCCGATCCACCACGGGATCGAACGCGGAGGAGCAGCGATGACCAGCAGCACCCACGACACCGGCCGGACGGCCCCGGCCCGGTCCCTCCCGCTCCCCGGCACCGTCAGCCTCGCCCTGGTGCGAACCCGCGTCGAGATGCTCGGCTTCCTGCGTGAACGCGACGCGATGATCTTCATCTTCGCCTACCCGCTGATCATGATGACGATCTTCGCCGCCGTGTTCGGCGGCCAGGAGCAGGTGTTCGACATCGCGGCAGGGCAGATGGAGATCAGCTTCGCCCAGTACTTCCTGCCCGGCATGGTCGCCACCGGAATCATGCTGTCCAGCTTCCAGACCGTCGCGATCTCGATCGCCGTCGAACGCGACGACGGCACGCTCAAGCGCCTGCGCGCCACGCCGCTCCCGGTGCTCTCCTACTTCCTCGGCAAGGTGGGCCAGGTACTCCTGGTCTCGGTCGTGCAGATGACCGCGCTGATCGCGCTGGCCGTGCTCGCGTTCGACGTCCCGATGCCGGAGGGCGACCGCTGGTGGACCTTCGCCTGGGTGTTCGTGCTCGGGACCGCCACGGGTACGGTCACCGGGGTGGCGTTCTCAGGAGTACCGCGGTCCGGGCGGTCGGCCTCGGCGGTGGTGACACCGGTCGTCCTGGTGCTCCAGTTCATCTCCGGCGTCTTCTTCCCCTATCCCGCACTGCCGGAGTGGATGCAACAGGTCGCACAGGTCTTCCCGCTCAAGTGGATGGCCCAGGGCATGCGGTCGGTGTTCCTGCCCGACGAGTTCGCGGCCGTCGAGAGCACAGGCGAGTGGCAGTACCCCCTGATCGCCGCCGTCCTGGGAGCGTGGCTGATCCTGGGACTCGTGGTCGGCGTGCGGACGTTCCGCTGGCGGAGGCGAGATGACGGGTGACGCGGCGAGCCGCACGGCGACGGCCGCCGGGCATGCCGTCCCGCCGCCGGCCGTCGGGGACGACCTGCCGCCGGCGCCCGGCGGGCCGTACGCCGCCTGGGACCGGATCGTCGTGTGGTGGGACGTCGCGTTCGTCGCGATCCTGGTCCTCACCGCGATCCAGATCGCCGTCGAGGGCACGCACGGACGTGACCTGCTGCTGTCCTGCACGGCGATCGCCCTCATCGGCCTCGCGTACGCGATCTGGGGGCGGCGTGCCGCACGCTCACGGAACCAGTCGACCGCCGCGGCCTACCTCGTCGTCCTCGTGCTCGGCACCGGAGCCGCGCTCACGGGTTCCGGCAGTGCCTCCCTTCTGCTGTTCGTGGCGTTCGCGCACTGCTGGATGCTTCTCGAGCGGCGGCGGTGGTCCGTCGCCGCCAGCACGGCGCTCGCGGTGACGGCGGTGCTGGGAATCCTGGCCCGTGAGGGGTTCACGCCGGGCCTGGTAACCACGGTCCCGGCGCAGATGGCGGTGATCCTCGTGTTCGCCGTCGGGCTGGGCATGTGGGTCGCGTGGACGATGCGGCGCGGTGAGGAGCACGCGCGACTCGTCGACGAGCTCCGCGCCGCCCAGGACGCCCTGGCCCGGTCGCACCACGCCGCGGGGGTGGAGGCGGAACGGGCACGCATCGCCCGGGAGATCCACGACACGCTCGCGCAGGGATTCACGAGCGTCGTCATGCAGGCGCAGGCGGCCTCGGCGGTGCTGGACGCCGACGGTCCCGAGTCGGCACGCGATCGGCTCCACCTGATCGAGGAGACGGCACGTGACAACCTCGCCGAGGCCAGGGCGCTGGTCGCGGCGTTCGCGCCGGCACCGTTGAAGGAGAAGTCGCTGGCCGAGGCGCTCGGCCGCCTCGTGACCCGGTTCGGCGAGGAGACCGGCCTGCAGGCGTGGTTCGTCGCCGACGGCGTGCTGGGCCTGCCCCCGTCGGCCGAGGTGGTGCTGCTGCGGGTGGCGCAGGAGGGTCTCGCGAACGTGCGGCGTCATGCGGCCGCGAGCACGGTCGAGGTCCGCCTGGCGTGTGCGGACGACGCGGTGCTGCTCGAGGTGTCCGACGACGGACGCGGGCTCCCCGGAGACTTCGGACTGGGGGCCGACGAGGGGTTCGGGCTGTCCGGCATGCGCGAACGTGTCGCGACGGCCGGAGGTAGCCTGTCGATCGGCCCGGGCGAGACGGGCGGAACACTCGTGGCGGTGTGGCTGCCGTTGGGGGATACCGAGGAACCTGGGGCCGGAGCCGGAGCCGGAGCCGGAGCCGGAGCCGGAGCCGGAGCCGGAGCCGGCGGCGGCGGTAACGCGGGAGGGCGGAGCGGATGATCCGGGTGCTGGTGGCGGACGACCATCCCGTGGTGCGCTCAGGGCTGGTGGGCATGCTGACCGTCGAAGCCGACCTCGAGGTGGTCGCCGAGGCGAGTGACGGCGCCCAGGCGGTCGCTCTGGCCGCCGAGCTGACGCCCGACGTCGTCCTCATGGATCTCCGGATGCCGGTGCTCGACGGCGTCGGCGCCACGAGCCGGATCCGCGCGACAGGCGGCCCGCCGCGTGTCGTGGTCCTGACCACCTATGACACCGATGCCGACATCCTGCGCGCCGTCGAGGCAGGGGCCACGGGCTACCTGCTCAAGGACACCCCGCGTGCGGACCTGGTCGCCGGGATCCGCGCGGCGGCACGGGGCGAGACGGTGCTGGCGCCCCGTGTGGCCACACGCCTGGTGTCCTCCGTCCGGACGGACCGGCTCACCCCGCGCGAGATCGAGGTACTGGCCCTGGTGGCGAGCGGCCGTTCCAACGCGGAGATCGGCGCCCGGCTGTTCATCACGGAGGCCACCGTGAAGACGCACCTGATCCGCGTCTTCGCCAAGCTGGACGTCCAGGACCGCACCGCCGCCGTCTGGGTCGCCCGAGAACAAGGCTGGCTCGGCTGACCGTGCCCGGCTGCCGGGGGCGTGCCGGCGCGCCCGTCGGTACCGCGGCCGGACGCCGCCGCTACGTTGAGACCATGACTGCTGCTGCGACCTCTCGCCGGGGTACCCGGATCATGTCCGTCACGGAACTGGAGGGCATCGTCGGCCAGGCGATCCCCCCGGCGCGTGACAAGGTGCGTACCGCCCTGCACGCGATCGACCGGGAATTTCTCGCGGCGGCGTCGCTCGGCTTCGTCGCCACCGCCGCCCCCGACGGCCACCTCGACGTGTCACCCAAGGGCGACCCGGCGGGATCGCTCGCCGTCGCGCTCGACGACCACACCATCGGTGTCCCCGAGCGGCCCGGCAACCGCCGCGCGGACGGTTTCCACAACCTGCTCGCCGATCCACGTGTCGGGCTGATCTTCGTCGTCCCGGGCCGTGGCGACACCTTGCGGGTCAACGGCACCGCGCGCATCGTGCGTGACGCGCCCTGGTTCGCGGACCTCCAGGTCCGCAACCATGTGCCCGTGATCGGCCTCGAGGTCGAGATCGCCGAGGTGTTCTACCACTGCTCCAAGGCGTTCCTCCGGTCGAAGGCGTGGGACCCGGAGTCGTGGGAGCCCGACGCCGTTCCGCGCCGCGCGGTCATCTCGAAGGCACTCGAGCGCAAGCACGATTCCCTCGCAGACCTGGACGCCTACTACGGCCCGAGGTACGCGGAGAAGATCTACGACTGACTGTGAGGAGCGCTCTGGCAGCCTGATCGTGTTGGCTGTGTGCCGGTGGCCGGGTCTGGTCAGCCCGGTGCCCGATAGGCCAGATCTGTGGAGATGTCGAGAACGTCCAGCGCGAGGGCGACGAACGACTGCGTGCCGACGAGCAGGCATGGCCCGCCCGCCAATCCTCGGGCCAGTGCGTCAGCGGCTGGAAGGACTTCGGGGTAGAGAGCCTCCGCCTTGGTGAAAGCCAGGTAGTCATCAGCGCGCGCCGGGATCACCGTTGCGAAGTCCCGGAGTTCCGCGAAGCACGCTTCCGCGTCCTTCGTGTCGGGGAAGCTGGCCACGACGGTCCCAAGGCCCTCGTCGCCGTTCCCCGCTTCCTCACGCAGGACCCGGTACGCGTCGATGGCCGCCCGGATGCCTTCGGGGGAGATGGCGCCGTCGACCATCACCGGACCGGCCTTCCGCCGATACGTGCTCATCCGTCCCGGCATGCGCACGGACCTCAGTACCGTAGCCACGGTGGGATCGTCCACGATCCAGCCAAGATCCGCCGTGAGCGCCCGGGCCGCGGACTCGCCGACCGCAGCATTGAGCCGCGTGAGTGGTGGCAGTGCTTCGGGGGCGTGTGAAGCAGTTGCTGTGCTGACGGTCACGACGTCGGTGCCGTACTTCCTCGCGGTCTCTTCGATGATCGCCGTCACGTCGACATCCTGTTCGACCGTGACGATCGTCCTGGTGCCCTGGCCGACGACCCCGAGCAGGTCGCGCGCGACGTCGTCCAGGGTGGGGCCAAGCACGTCGCCGTGTTCGTAGAACACCTTCGTCACCGCGACGACCTGTGGGTCGAACAGGCCGACCTCGTCCGACCGGCCGCCCAGCCCTTCCTCGAGGACCAGGGCGTTCGCGCCGCGCCTGGTGGCCCAGGAGGCGCCCGTGATCGTGTAGGCCCCGGTGGGGGAGAGGTACCCGGACCCGTCCTGGCGCACGGCGGTGCGCGCGGCCGCGAGCCGTGCGGACTCGACGTCGTACTCCGCGGGTGAGATCGCGACACCGTCGAACCGCATCCGCTCCCGGTTGACGCGCAAGCCGGGAGAGGTGATCAGGCCGATGTGCGCTCGGCTTTCCACCTCGGGGACTGTCGCGCACGAGAGGACCGCCGCGGCATGAACCGCCGCCGTTCCCTTGCCCTTCGAACCCACGACGGCGAGTACGGGCGGTGTTCGGTCCCACGTTCCTAGCACTGTGCCCACCGCGCGGGCGCGGGCGAGTGATCGTCGTTCCCCGGGTCTCCTTGCGGCCCATTCCGCGAAGAATGCTTGGTCGCCGGGGAGGTGTTGAGCCGTCACATGCCTACTTTCTCACCCTGCCTCCGGGAGCGGCCGACCTCACCGGAGCCGCGGTCGGCGGGCGCGAGAGCGAGGAGAGCGGACGGGGTTCCGGGCCACGGGGGTGGCGTCTGCCGACCCGGCCATGGTGTTCACCCAGCCCTTGTCGACATGAGCCCCGGATCGTGGCTTCGGTATCCGGAGCCTGGCCAGTGCGAAGAAGGTCATGAGCACGGCGGCGGTCCCGATGACCGGCCAGCGGGGATCGTTGATCTGGTGAATCGCGAGGCCGAGCCCGGCCACGGGGATCACCAGCCGGTTCAGGTTCGCCATGAGGAAGGTGCGCAGCCGGCGCCGGATCGTGACGACCGTTGACGTCGGCGCCTCGAGCTGCCCCCTGAGATGAGCCGACATCCGCACCACGACGTGCGGTGACAGGTCCTCGGGCGGATCCGGCCACAGCCTGTTCACGCGTTGTGCGGCCTTGGAGACGGCGGCAACCCCACCCGACGACGGCGGATCGTGGTCCTCGACGGCCTGCGCCGCCGCCTCGCGTCCGCCCCAGCGCACCATGACCTGCTGCCCAGGGTCGATCCCGAGGCGGTCGAACGCGGCAGGGTTCAGCGACACGATCGGCGTGGCGTCGTCACCCGCGTGCGCCTGGACGACGCGTGCGGAGAATTCAGGTGCGCCGAAGAGCCTCCGCCAGAGACGTTCGAGCCCGCGGTCGAGGGCGGTGGCGGCGCGGCGCGGCCAGGGGAGAGTTGTTCCCGTCTCGATCATGGCCCGTGGTGCCGCGATCAGGACGACGTGCTCCGCATCGCTCATCTCCTCGGTACGGGCGCCGGACATGGTCAGGAGGCGGTGCTGGTAGTCGAGTCGTACGGTTCCGGGCCGGACATGATCGCGGGGGACTGCGGTGACCCAGGCGGTGACGCCGTCCCGGACCAGCAGGTAGGAACCGGTCCCAGGAACATCCTGCGGCGAGACGTGCACCTCGTGCCGGCCGGGCAGGTCGTCGGCGAGGGCCGCGACGATGCGGTGGCGACGGAGCGGTGGCACGACGACGTCGACGTCGTCGATCGCTCCGCTGCGGTGCGCGAGTCCGGGGCCGTCGGTGAGAGCTGCGACCAGCCGGCGAGTCACGCCTGCCTGGCCGGGAGGCAGGTCGCGGACACGGTCGGGCATCCCAGCGGCTTCCGAGGTCCACGCCCAGGCCACGGCGGTCCGGTCACCGGCACGGACTGTCACGGGGACCGGGCCGGTGGTCTGGGGCAGTATCTCGGGACGAACGACCACGGTCGGTACGCCGGACGGGATGGGGACGAGCTGCGGGGAGAGACGCCATGGCGTGGTAGATGGTCCTGACCGGGCGGGATCGCCGGGCACCGCTGTGCCCGCGGTCTCAGGTACCTCCGCCTTGATAGCCCTCACCAGGGTGTCGACGAGCAGTGACATGTCCGTCGCCTCGGCCTCCGGCGGACGTAGGTGCGCACCGATCTCGACCTGCACCGCCGGGATACCGCGCACCTGTGCGCTGGCGGCGACCGTCGTCGGCCGCATCGCGTCGAAGAGTGCGTTCCGAGTGAAACGCAGTCCGGCGTCGTCCAGAGAGGCGACGAATTTCTCGGGAACGGCACCCTCCCCGAACCCGAGGTCGACGTCCATGCCGTCGCGCGTGCGCATGCCGTGGAGGTCCACGACGACGTCCGGGGCGAGCTCCGCGAGACGGTCCTTCAAAGGATGACGCGGATCGAAGTTGGCGTCGCCGGGAGTCTTCGCCAGCCCGCCGACAGCGATCAGCGCGCCACACCCGGTGATTTCCGCGAGCAGCAACGCGAGCCCGCCCGTGCCCCGATCCGCCCACTTCACCCGGCCTGAGCGTTCGTGATTCGTCGCGTGGGGCGCGGTGACGATCAGGCCGGGCCGGGTCGTTCCTGCCACCTCGATGATCCCCGGCGCCGGTTCGCCGGAGCCGCCGGGCAAGGGCTCCGGGCGACCGCCGCTGTACCCTTCCGCGGCGAACGTCTGCTCCAGGGCCCTCCACCGGCCGGCTGGATCGACGGCGAGGGAATGGTTCTGCTTCTCGGGCACATCTCCCCAGGTGATTCGGACGGGCCGGGTCGGGCCCACCGTAGCGCGCCGTCGTGGCGGCGCAGCCGGAACGTGACGGCCCCGCCGACAAGTGGGCGGACCCCTCCACCCGCTCCGTCGCCCGCCCACCTATCCTCGTCTGGTGAGCGACGCCTTCAAGACCGTGAACCAGGAGATCTTCTCCCGGCTGCCCGAGGACCAGATCGACCCCACCATGGCCCGCGTCGAGCGGGTGCTCGAACTGCTGGGCGATCCCCACCGCGCGTTCCGGACGGTCCACATCACCGGCACCAACGGCAAGTCCTCGACCGCCCGCATGGTCGAGTCGCTGGTCCGTGAGCACGGCCTGCGTACCGGCCTGTTCACCAGCCCTCATCTGGCCAGCGTCACCGAACGCATCCAGATCGACGGTGAACCACTCGACGAGGAGCGCTTCGTCGAGGTCTTCGAGGACGTCGCCCCCTACATCGGCGTCGCCGACCGCGAGTCCGAGGCCGACGGCGGCCCGCCCCTGAGCTTCTTCGAGGTCCTGACCGTCATGGCGATCGCCGCGTTCGCCGACGCGCCCGTCGACGTCGCGGTCATCGAGGTGGGGCTGGGGGGCGGCTGGGACTCCACGAACGTCGTCGACGCACCCGTCGCCGTCCTCACACCCGTCGCGATGGACCACGAGAAGTGGCTCGGCCACAGCATCGCGGAGATCGCCGCCGAGAAGGCCGGGATCATCAAGGACGGCGCCACGGCGATCGTCGCCGCCCAGCGTGAGGACGCCGACGCCGAGATCCGGGCCCGCGCCGAGCGGGTCGGCGCCCATCTGATCCGTGAGGGTGTCGAGCTCGAGGTCGCGGCCCGGCAGCTCGCCGTCGGCGGCCAGCTCGTCGCCCTGCGCACCCCCGGCGGCCTCTACACGGACGTGTACCTCCCCCTGCACGGCGAGCACCAGGCGCACAACGCGCTGCTGGCGCTCGCCGCGACCGAGGCGCTGATCAGCGGTGGCAAGGCGCTCGACGGCGGTGTCGTGGAGACCGGGTTCGCGCAGGTCACCAGCCCTGGACGGCTGGAGGTGGTGCGTTCCAGCCCGACGATGATCGTCGACGCCGCCCACAACCCCGCCGGTGCGGAGGCCATGGCCGGGACGCTGGAGGAGGCGTTCGACCTGCGGCGGATCATCGGCGTCGTCGGCATCATGGCGGACAAGGACGCCGAAGGGCTCCTCGCGGTTCTCGAACCCGTGCTCGCGGAGATCGTGGTCACGCGCAACACCAACGAGCGCTCCATGGAACCCGAGGAGCTCGCCGAGGTGGCCAACGACGTCTTCGGTGAGGACCGCGTGCACGTCGCGGCCGACCTCACCCAGGCGATCCAGATCGCGGCGGACCTGGCCGAGGCGGGGGACGACGTCGGCGTCGGGGCGGGCAGCGCCGTGCTGGTCACCGGATCCGTCGTCACGGTCGCGGACGCTCGCGCGCTGCTGCGCCGGTGAGAGGATGGAGGTACCCGCGTCGACGAGGAAGGGACCAGCCGTGAAGAAGCTGCTCAACGATCCCGAGAACGCCGTCGCCGATTCGCTGGCCGGTTTCGCGCTCGCGCACGCCGACCTGGTCCAGGTGCATCACGACCCCACCTACGTGACCCGCGTCGGCGGCGCGACGACCGGAAAGGTCGGCCTGGTCAGCGGCGGCGGATCCGGTCACGAACCACTGCACTGCGGCTTCGTCGGCGACGGGATGCTCGACGCCGCCGTGCCGGGCGCCGTGTTCACGTCGCCCACGCCCGACGGCATCCTGCCCGCCCTGCACGCGGCCGACGGCGGTGCGGGCGTGCTCGCGATCGTGAAGAACTACACCGGCGACGTGCTCAACTTCGATCTCGCCGTGGAGCTCGCGGAGGCCGAGGGCGCGCGCGTCACCGCGGTTCTCGTGGACGACGACGTCGCCGTCGAGAACTCGACCTACACGGCGGGTCGCCGGGGCGTGGCCGGGACGCTCTGCGTGGAGAAGATCGCCGGCGCGGCGGCCATGCAGGGCGGCGACCTGGAGGACGTCACCCGCATCGCGCAGCACGTGGTGGACAACGTGCGGAGCATGGGTGTCGCGCTCACGGCCTGCACCGTCCCGCACGTCGGCGGGCCGAGCTTCGACCTCCCGGACGACCAGATGGAGATCGGTATCGGCATCCACGGCGAGCCCGGCCGGCACCGGGTGCGGGTGGCGCCGGCGGACGAGGTGACGCAGATGCTGCTCGACCCGGTCGCGGACGACCTCGGACTGGCGCCGGGCGAGCGTGTGTTGCTGTTCGTCAACGGAATGGGGGGAACCCCCGCCTCGGAGCTCTACGTGGTCTATGGTCGAGCGCGGCGCCTGCTGGAACAGCGGGGCGTGACCGTGGCCCGCTCGCTCGTGGGCAGCTATGTCACGTCTCTCGAGATGCAGGGCGCGTCGGTCACCGTGCTGCGGCTGGACGACGAGCTGGAGGCGCTGTGGGACGCTCCCGTGCACACGGCGGCGCTGCGCTGGTGACCGGATGCGTGGGAGCGGGCTGGGTGAAAGTCCGATTTGCCGACTCCGCGACACGACTGGAGGCATGAGGTGATGCTGCGGTGACGTTGGATGCTGACTGGGCGGAGCGCTGGATCCGGCGGACCGCCGACGCGGTCGCCGACAAGCGTGACGAGCTGACCGAGCTGGACCGGGAGATCGGCGACGGCGACCACGGCGAGAACCTCGTCCGCGGCTTCCGGGCGGTGGTCGCCAAGCTGGACGCCCGGCGTTCCGAGGCCGACGGCCCCGGGGAACCGCCCCGCCTCGTCGGCGACGTCCTCAAGCTCACCGCGACCACGCTCATGTCCACGGTCGGCGGGGCGTCCGGCCCGCTCTACGGGACGGCGTTCCTCCGTGCCGCGAAGGTGACCGGCCACGAGGCGATCGACACCCGCACGATCGTCGCGATGCTCGAGTCGGCGCTGGACGGGATCACCGCCCGTGGCAAGGCCGAGCCGGGGGAGAAGACCATGGTCGACGCCTGGACGCCCGCCGTCGAGGCCGCGGAGCGCGCCGCCGGTGAGGGTGACGAGGCGGATGCCCTGCGGGCCGCCGCCGCGGCCGCGGACGCGGGGTCGACGGCGACCATTCCGCTCGTGGCCACCAAGGGGCGTGCCTCCTATCTCGGGGAACGCAGCGCAGGGCATGAGGACCCGGGCGCTCGCTCGACCGCGCTCCTCCTGGCGGCCGCCGTCGAGGCGCTCCCCGAGGAGACGGCATGAGCGGCGGGGGCGGAGCCCGGGGCGTGCCGGCCACGCCGGTGCGCGGCGTCCGCGCGCCGCGACGGGAGGCGGCATGACGGTCTCGATCGTCCTGGTGTCGCACTCGGCGGCGATCGCTCGCGGCCTGGTCGAGCTCGCCGGCCAGATGGCCCCCGACGTCACCCTCGTCCCCGCCGGAGGGCTGCCCGACGGCAGTCTGGGCAGCGCGCTCGACGACGTGACCGCGGCCCTGCGGACGGCCGCGGCCGCGGCGTCCGACGTCGTCGTCCTGGCTGATCTGGGCTCGTCGGCGCTGACCGTCGACTCGGCACTGGAGCTCGACGAGGAGCTGGCGTCGTCCGCGGTCCTGGCGCCGGGCCCGTTCGTCGAGGGAGCCGTCGCCGCGGCCGTCGCAGCCCACGGCGGCTCCGGCGTGGACGGCGTCGTGGCGGCGGTGCGGGACGCGGGCGGCACGTTCGCACGTGCCGCCGGTGTCGTGCCGGACGACGTGGGTGACGACGGTGCGGGCGCCGAGCACTCCGACACGACGTCCGGCGGGAACGGGCGCGTCACCACCACGGCCACGCTGCGCAACCCGCTCGGGCTGCACGCCCGCCCGGCCGCCCTGGTGTCCCGGAAGGTCGCCGAGCTCGGTGCGTCGGTGCTGGTCGACGGCGTCGACGCATCGAGCGTGCTGCAGCTCATGGCGCTCGGGGCGACCCAGGGGCGCGAGCTGACGATCACGGTGAGCGGCCAGGACGCGGCCCGGACGGCCGAGGTCCTGGCGGAGATGATCGGCTCCGGCTTCGGCGAGGTGTGAGACTCACGGGCCGGTGCAGAATATTCGGATGATCGAGAACGGACCTGGTCTGCGCGAGCGCAACAAGCGCGCCCGCCGCGGCGCCATCATCGACGCCGCCCAGCGTCTCGTGCGGGAACACGGGTACGACGCCGTGACGACCGGGCAGATCGCCGCCGAGGCCGGGGTCTCGCCACGGACCTTCTTCAACTACTTCGAGTCCAAGGACGAGGCGGTCATCGGGATTCGGACCGACGTCGGCATCGACCCGGGCGCGGCGCGCACCTTCGCCACGGGCGGCCCCAGCGGTCACCTGCTGACGGACCTGCGGGCTCTGATCGGGGACATGCTGGACCAGCTCGGCGACGAACCGGCCCGGGTGGGCGCGGCCGTCGAACTCATCCGCCGCGAGCCGCGCCTGCTGCAGCACCATCAGGACGCCATCGAACGCCACCGGACGGAACTGCTCGCGCTGCTCGAGGAACGTCGCCCGGCGGCGCCGTTCGCGGCGGACGCGGAAACGGTCCTCGCGGCCGCCGGTGCCGTCGTCCAGGCGACCACGCTCGCATGGGTGCGGTCCGGCGGAGGGTACGGGGTCCAGGTCCACATGCCGGCGGCGATCGACGAGCTGCGGGCGATTCTCTGCGAGCAGCCGCCGGAAGATATCGTGGCGGGGTGAGCAAGGACCGACCCGCCCCCGGCGATCGCATCAAGGCCAGGCCCTCCGCGCTGGTGCAGTTCACCTCCACAGTCCTGGCATGCGAGGCCGTGCTGGTGCTGTTCGTCACCCTGGTCGCCTTCGGGCTGCGTGACCTCGCCTACGAGCGCGGGCCGGTCCAGTCCGACTCCGCGGCCGTGGTCTGGGGTGTGGGCGGCGGCCTCGCGCTGCTGCTCCTGGTGCTCTCACGGCTCACGAGGCGCCCGGCCGGGCTCGTCGCCGGGACGATGGCGCAGGTGCTGGTGCTCGCCACGGGGCTCGTCGTGCCGCTCGCCACCATCGTCAACCTGGTCTTCGCGGCCCTGTGGGTGATGGCGCTGCGGCTCGGTTCGCGGGTCGACCGGGAACGCGCCGCGTACGACGCCGCGCACCCGGAGACCGCGCCCAACGCCTGACGGCGGCACACCGTCGCGCCCGGCCGGCACCGGTCGTCCGTCCCCCGGGCCCACGGGAGCACGGCGCCGGTGATGGCTGTCGTACGGTCCCATTACGCTGGGGCCATGACCGACGTCGCAACCGAGAACCTGCCCGCCGAGACCACCGAGGCGCCCGTGGCCGAGCGTACGCTCGTGCTGGTCAAGCCCGACGGCGTGCGCCGCGGCCTGTCCGGCGAGATCCTGCGCCGCGTCGAGGCCAAGGGATACACCCTGCGGGCCGTACGGCTGCTCGACCCCGCGCCCGCCCTGCTGCAGAAGCACTACGCCGAGCACGAGGGCAAGCCGTTCTTCGAGCCGCTGGTGGAGTTCATGCTGTCGGGTCCGGTGCTGGCCGTGGTCGCCGAGGGCGAGGGCGTCATCCCCGGGTTCCGGTCCCTGGCCGGCGCCACGAACCCCACCGACGCGGCCCCCGGCACCATCCGTGGTGACCTCGGCCGCGACTGGGGCACCAAGGTGGTGCAGAACCTCGTGCACGGCAGCGACTCGCCCGAGTCGGCGTCCCGCGAGATCGCCCTCTGGTTCCCCGAACTCTGAGCGTGGGAGCCCGGCGGCCCGGACAAACACGGTTAGGGTTGACCGGTGCATCTCAAGACGCTCACGCTCCGGGGCTTCAAGTCCTTCGCGTCGGCGACAACGCTGAACCTCGAACCCGGTATCACCTGCGTGGTGGGGCCCAACGGTTCGGGTAAGTCGAACGTCGTCGACGCGCTCTCCTGGGTGATGGGTGAGCAGGGGGCGAAGTCGTTGCGCGGCGGCAAGATGGACGATGTCATCTTCGCCGGCACGTCCGGCCGCGCCCCGCTCGGCCGCGCCGAGGTCAGCCTGACCATCGACAACACCGACGGCGCGCTGCCGATCGACTACACCGAGGTCACGATCAGCCGGACGCTGTTCCGCACGGGTGGGTCGGAGTACGCGATCAACGGCTCGTCCTGCCGTCTGCTGGACATCCAGGAGCTGCTGAGCGACTCCGGCATCGGCCGTGAGATGCACGTCGTGGTGGGACAGGGCCAGCTCGACGCCGTCCTGCGCGCCACCCCCGAGGAACGCCGGGGCTTCATCGAGGAGGCGGCGGGCGTCCTCAAGCACCGCAAGCGCAAGGAGAAGGCGCTGCGGAAGCTCGACCAGATGCGGGGCAACCTGGCCCGGCTCGCGGACCTCACCGCCGAGCTGCGCCGCCAGCTCGGCCCGCTGGGCCGCCAGGCCGAGGCGGCCCGGAAGGCGCAGACGGTGCAGCGGGACCTGCGCGACGCGCGGGCCCGCCTCCTCGCGGACGACCTGGCCCAGCTCCAGGCCCAGATCGAGGCCGACCTCGCCGACGAGAACGCGCTCAAGGAGCGTCAGGCGCAGGCGGAGGCAGGCCTCGCCGAGGCGCGTGCGGAGCTGTCCCGCCTGGAGCAGTCCGCGTCGGCGACCTCCACCGAGGTGAGCCGCGCCGGTGACACGCTCTTCGCGCTGTCCCAGACCCGGGAACGCCTGCGCGCCCTGCAGTCCCTGGCGGACGAGCGCGCGCGCCTGCTGGGCACGGAGGAGCCCGCCCACCACACCGGACAGGATCCCGACGACCTCGAGGCGCAGGCCGCCCGTGCCCGGGTCAGCGAGGAGGAGCTGGCGTCCGAGGTCGAGATCGCGCGGGAGTCCGTGGACGCGGCCATCGAGGAGCGTACGGAGGCGGAGTCGGCGGCCCAGGAGGCCGAGCGTGCGCACGGCACCCTCATGCGCGCGGCGGCCGACCGGCGTGAGGGCATGGCGCGCCTGGCCGGCCAGGTCGCCGCGCGGCGCAGCCGGGTCGAGGCCGCGGAGTCCGAGCTGGTCCGCCTGCGGGAGGCCGTCTTCGAGGCCGAGCACCGCGCGGAGGAGACGAGCCGGGAGTTCGCCGCCCTCGAGACCGAGGTCTCGGGTGTCGAGGAGGGCGAGGAGGGCCTGGATGTCGCGCACGAGGCCGCCGTGGCGAACCTGGAAATGGCCAGAACCTCCGTCGAGCGACTGACCGCCGAGAAGGCGACCGCCGAGAAGGAGCGGGGCGCCGCCGCCGCGAAGGTCGAGGCGCTGGAACTCAGCCTGGACCGCAAGGACGGGGCGGGCACGCTGCTGGCGGCGAACCAGCCCGGCGTCCTCGGCTCGGTCGCGGCGCTGCTGGGCGTCGAGCCGGGGTGGGAGGACGCGGTGGCCGCCGCGCTCGGCCCGCTGGCGGACGCGGTGGCGGTGTCCGGCCTGGACGCGGCCGTGGACGCTCTGCGTCTGCTGCGTGACGAGGACGCGGGCCGCGCGAGCCTGGTGGTGGGCGCCTCGTCGTCCGAGCCGTTGCCGCGGCCGGACGTGACGCTTCCCGACGCGGTCCGCTGGGCGGCCGACGTCGTGCACGTCGCGGGACCCGCCGAGGCCGGCCTGCGCACGATCCTGCGTGACGTCGTCGTCGTGGACGACCTCGCGCGCGCCCGTGCCTTCGTGCGGGACCACCCCGAGCTCGTGGCCGCGACCCGCGCCGGCGATCTGCTCGGAGGCGCGCGGGCGTGGGGCGGTTCGGCCGCCGCGCCGAGCGTGCTCCACCTGCAGGCGGCGCTCGACGAGGCCAAGGCCGCGCGCGACGACGCGGCCGTCCGTCAGGAGAGCGCGGAGACGCATCTGGCCGCGGCCCGGGCGGAGCTCGAGGCGGCGAAGACCCGGCATGACGAGACGCTGGCACGGCTCAACGAGTCCGACGCGGCGATGGCCGCGGCCGCGGAGCAGCTCGGCTCGTTGCGGGCCTCCGCGCGTTCCGCCCGCGAGGAGGCGGACCGCCACCGCGCCGCGCTGGAGCAGGCCATGGCCCGCCGCGAGGAGGACGAGATGGACCTCGCGGCCCTCGTCGAGCGCCTGGAGACCGCGGAGGAGGAGCCGGAGCAGGCCGCCGAGTCGCTGGACGAGGCGCAGGCCCGGCGCGACGAGACCGCGGCGGCCGCGACCGAGGCCCGCGCGCGGGAGACCGAGGTGCGGCTGGCGCTGCGCACGGCCGAGGAGCGCGCACGCGCGGTGTCCGGCAGGGCGCAGGCGCTGGCGCACGCCGCCCAGCAGGAGCGTGAGGCCCGGGCCGCTGCCGCGCGGCGGGCGGAGGCCCGGCAGCGCGACGCCGCCCGCGCCGTGGTGGTGCGTCAGGCCACGGCTGTGGCGCTCGAGCGTATCGGCCGGTCCCTGGCGCGTGCGGAGGAGGACAAGGCCGCCGCCGAGGAGGCACGGGCCGCGGGGAACGCGCAACTCGGCGCGGTACGGAGCACCGTCGAGTCGTTGACGGCGGAGTTGCGCGAGCTCACGGACGTCGCTCACAAGGACGAGGTCGCCCGGGCCCAGCAGCGCCTCCGCCTGGAGCAGCTCCAGGCCCGTGCGGTCGACGAGCTCAGCATCGATCCGGAGGTCCTCGTCGAGGAGTTCGGTCCGCACCAGCCCATTCCCGTCTACGACGGCGACGCCCCGGCCCGCCGCCGTGAGCGGCGCGCGGTCGTGGAGCGGGACGAGGAGGGCAACCCGATCCGCCACGAGGGGGACCCGGTCCTGCCGCGTGGCGCGGCGGCGCGGGCCGAGGCCATCGAGCTGCGTGCGGCGGCGCTGCGCGAGTTCGGCCTGGACCCGGCGGACCCGGAGGCGGCGAAGGTGGTCCAGGACGTCGCCGGCGTCGAGCCGGAGGCGGAGGGCACGACGCCGGACGCCGACGGCGCGGAGACGCCCGGGACCGGGGCCACGACACGGGCCGGGCGGGTGCCGAAGCCCGACCGGATGGTCCCGTACGTGCGCGAGGAGCAGGAGACCCGGCTGCGGAAGGCCGAGCGGGCACTGGCACGGCTCGGCGCCGTCAATCCGCTGGCGCTGGAGGAGTTCGCGGCGCTGGAGGAACGGCACCAGTTCCTCGAGACGCAGCTCGCCGACCTGAAGAAGTCGCGCGAGGACCTGCTGCAGATCGTCTCCGACATCGACGATCGGGTGCAGCAGGTGTTCGCCGAGGCGTTCCAGGACACGGCGGACAAGTTCCTGGAGATCTTCCCGCGGCTCTTTCCGGGAGGAGAGGGCAAGCTCCGGCTGACCGACCCGTCGGACCTGCTCACCACCGGTATCGAGGTGGAGGCTCGGCCGGCGGGCAAGAAGGTCAAGCGGTTGTCGCTGCTGTCCGGCGGCGAGCGGTCGCTGGCGGCGGTGGCGTTCCTGGTCTCGATCTTCAAGGCGCGTCCCAGCCCGTTCTACATCATGGACGAGGTCGAGGCGGCGCTCGACGACGTCAACCTCGGCCGGCTCATCGAGATCTTCAGGGAGCTGCAGCGGGACAGCCAGCTCATCGTGATCACGCACCAGAAGCGCACCATGGAGGTCGCGGACGCCCTGTACGGCGTGACGATGCGGGGCGACGGGGTGACGACGGTCATCAGCCAGAGGATGGGCGAGCGCGAGGCGGTCGACGCCTGAGCGGTAAGCTCCGGATCCGCCGGGAAAAGCCCGGCAGGGTGAGTGCGTTCTTGTGGTATTCCTAACGGTCGTTCGGCGCGTCCGTGGGGGCATCTGACAAAGTTTCGGGAGACAATAGCGTCATGTGGTGGTCGGTCCTCCTGCTCGTCGTGTGTCTCCTGTTGGCTGCCGGGGTGTTCCTGGTGGCCAACGTCATGGATGCCGCGGACGGCAACCAGCGGGCCGATTCCTTTCCCGGCCGCTTCCGTGCCGGATGGCATCGTGTGTCCGGCGGTGGCTGGCCCAAGCAGAGCGGTCGGGTGAAGGGCGCGTCGGCGGTGGCCACGCACGCGGTGGGCGCTCCGTCGGTGTGGGTCGGCAAGCCCGGTCAGGGGCGGAGGCCGGACGAGGCCGCGCCCGTCGACATGGAGATGTCGGAGTTCTTCCAGGCGACGGTCGAGGACAAGCCGGGCTACATGGATGCGGAAGAGTTGCAGGGGCTGCTCGGCAAGGCGCGTGATCAGGCGACCAAGGCCGTGAACGTGCCGATCCAGACCGTCAAGCCCGTCCTGAGCGATCCACGGGCCCTCCAGACCTTCGTGCCCCGGCCGCTGCGCCCGGGGACGGACGGGCGCGAGGGAGACAAGTCCTCCTGAGCGGCCCGGCCTCCGACGACCGGGGGCGGCGTCTGGGAGAATCCTCGGTGTGAACGAAGTTCCCTGGATCGAGATCATTGCCGGGCTCGTCGTCGCTGCCTCCGGCGGCGGCCTGATCGGCTGGCTGCGCGCCCGGGCCAAGCGCTCGGGTGAGGCGCGCGGCGGCACCGACACCCTCGAGAAACCGGAGCGCGACGTCGCTGACGTCACCTCCGAGACCGAGGAGGCCGGCGGGCCGTCGTCGGGCACGGTGGTGATCCATGAGCCGGGTGCCGCGGAAGCGGAGGCCGAACCGGCGGCGGCCGAGCCGGCCGCCGAGAGCCCCGTCGTCGAGAAGCCGGCCCCCGTGGCGGGGCGCCTCGTGCGGCTGCGCGACCGTCTCGCCCGGTCCGGGTCGCCGCTCGGCGCCCGGCTGCTCGAGGTGCTGTCGCGCGACTCGCTCACGGAGGACGACTGGGACGAGCTCGAGGAGGAGCTGCTGCTCGCCGACATCGGCGCCGGCCCCACCACCGAGCTGCTGGACAGCCTGCGTACCCGCGTGCGGGTGCTCGGTGTCCGTGACCCCTCCGCCGTGCGTGAGCTGCTGCGCGAGGAGCTCGTCGCGCTCGTGGGCGCGGACATGGACCGTTCCCTGCACGTCGAACCGGCCGCGGGCGAGGACGGTGCGCGGCTGCCCGCCGTCGTGCTCGTCGTCGGGGTGAACGGGACCGGCAAGACCACCACCGTCGGGAAGCTCGCGCGCGTGCTCGTGGCGGAGGACAGGTCCGTGGTGCTGGGTGCCGCGGACACCTTCCGCGCGGCGGCGGCGGACCAGCTGACCACCTGGGGTGCGCGGGTCGGCGTCGAGACCGTGCGGTCGGACAAGGAGGGCGCGGACCCGGCGTCGGTGGCGTTCGACGCCGTCGCGCGCGGCCGTGACGACAAGGTCGACGTCGTGCTCGTCGACACGGCGGGGCGCCTGCAGAACAAGGCCGGCCTCATGGACGAGCTCGGCAAGATCGTGCGGGTGACCTCGAAGGTCGCCGCGCCCAGCGAGGTGCTGCTCGTGCTGGACGCGACCACCGGGCAGAACGGCCTCACCCAGGCGCGCGTGTTCGCCGAGGTCGCCGGTGTGACCGGCATCGTGCTGACCAAGCTGGACGGGACGGCGAAGGGCGGCATCGTGGTGCAGGTGCAGCGCGAGCTCGGCGTCCCGGTCAAGCTCGTCGGGCTGGGCGAGGGCCCGGACGACCTGGCCCCGTTCGACGCGGCGGACTTCGTGGACGGCATTCTCGGCTGACTGTCAAGAGGCGGTCATGGTTGCCCAGGGACGCGAATGTGTCCAAATCGTGAGAAGGTTCTGATTCGCGCGTGAAGTCACATAGCGATCGCGGTGGAATTACGATCGGATCACGATGCGGGGAGACATTTCGCCCACCACGGACACGAAATCAAGTATTTACACTCTTTCGGCCTGCGTCACACGTCCGTAACACCAGCGCCGGTCGCACGTAACGACACTTGGGGAGCGTGATCCGCGACCAGCCACTCCGGGCTGGCATAGGGAGGAACAAGCTTATGGAACCCGTTCTGGATTCCGGAGTCTCAGCGTGGATGCTGGTGTCAGCATCCCTGGTGCTCCTCATGACGCCCGGCCTGGCGTTGTTCTACGGCGGCATGGTGCGTGGCAAGTCCGTGCTCAACATGATGATGATGTCGTTCTCGGCGATCGCCGTGGTCGGAGTCATCTACGTGTTGTGGGGCTGGTCGATGTCGTACGGGCCCAGCATCGGCGGCATCTTCGGCAACCCGTTCGACCAGTTCGGGCTCGGCGGAAACTTCGACCCGGTCTCGTGGGTCGACGAGGAGGCGGGGACGTACTTTCCCACGATGGTCGACGTCGGCTTCCAGGCGACCTTCGCGATCATCACCGTGGCCCTGATCTCCGGCGCCATCGCGGACCGCGTCAAGTTCAGCACGTGGATCGTGTTCTCGGCCCTGTGGGCCACGCTCGCGTACTTCCCGATGTCCCACATGGTGTGGGGTGGCGGCCTGCTCTCGGACGAGGGTCCGTTCGTCTTCGGTGACGCCGCCCCGATCGACTTCGCCGGCGGAACCGTCGTGCACATCAACGCGGGTGTCGCGGCGCTCGTGCTCGCCCTCGTCATCGGCAAGCGCAGGGGCTTCGGCAAGGAGCCGATGCGGCCGCACAACCTGCCGTTCGTCATGCTGGGCGCCGCGCTCCTGTGGTTCGGCTGGTTCGGCTTCAACGCCGGTTCCGCGTACACGAGCGGTGACGCGGCCGGCCTGGCCTGGGTCAACACCACGACCGCGACCTGCGCCGCCATCCTCGGCTGGCTGCTCGTCGAGAAGATCCGCGACGGCGCGCCGACCTCGCTGGGTGCCGCCTCCGGCATCGTGGCCGGTCTGGTCGCGATCACGCCGGCCGCCGGTGACGTCAGCCCGGTGGGCTCGATCGCCGTCGGCGCCGTCGCAGGCGTGCTGAGCGCGTTCGCCGTCGGCCTGAAGTTCAAGCTCGGGTTCGACGACTCGCTCGACGTGGTGGGCATCCACCTCGTCGCCGGTCTCTGGGGCACGGTGTCCCTCGGCTTCTTCGCCGAGTCGACCGGCCTCTTCTACGGTGGCGGCGTGGCGCAGCTCGGCGTCCAGGCGGTCATCGCACTCGTCGCCATCGTCTTCTCGGTCATCGTGACGGTGATCATCGGCTACCTGCTCAAGGCCGTCATGGGTTGGCGCATCACCGAGCAGGAGGAGATCGACGGGATCGACTTCGCGGTCCACGGTGAGACCGCGTACGAAGGTGTCGGCTCGACCATCAGCGAGGTTCGCTGACCCGGTTGATCCGGGTGAGCGAATCTGAGGACCAGGGAGGTACGTGCATGAAGCTCGTTACTGCAGTCATCCAGCCCCACCGGCTCGACGACGTGAAGTCGGCACTCGAGGCGGCGGGCGTCCGCGGGATGACCGTCTCCGAGGCAAGCGGCTACGGCCGCCAGAAGGGGCACACCGAGGTCTACCGCGGTGCCGAGTACACCGTCGACCTGGTGCCGAAGGTGCGCATCGAGGTCCTGGTGTCCGACGAGGACGTCACCGCGGTGGCGGACGCCGTCGTCGGTGCCGCCCAGACCGGCAAGATCGGTGACGGCAAGGTGTGGGTCGTGCCCGTCGAGGACGTGGCGCGCGTCCGTACCGGCGAGCACGGCGACGCCGCGCTCTGACCGCCGACTCGCGCTGAACACGAACCAGCCGGAGGCCCCGCACCCCGCACACGGGATGCGGGGCCTCCGCGACGAACTGCTCACGATCGCCTCGGACGCGACGGGTCCGGGGGCATCCGGCCAGGCGCGCCGGGCGGTGCTCGCGCGGCACGTGACGGAGCGGCTCACCACGCTCTGGGACCACGCGACCGAGGAGGTCCCGGGGACGGGCATCGCCCTGGCCGCGGTCGGCAGCCTCGGCCGCGGCGACATGGGGCCGATGAGTGACCTGGACCTCGTGCTCGTGCACGACGGGCGCACGCATTCCGCCGAACAGCTCGGCCAGGTGGCCGAACGCCTCTGGTACCCCTTGTGGGACTCCGGCGTCGACCTCGACCACTCGGTCCGCTCCCTGGCGCAATGCCGCAAGGTGGCGTCCCAGGACCTGCCCGCGGCGGTCTCGTGGCTGGACGTGCATGCGATTTCCGGCGACGCCACCCTCGTCGACCGCGCGGCGACGGCCGTCCTGACCGACTGGCGGGACGCGGCGCGCCGGCGGCTCCCCGAGCTCCTCGGGACGGTGCGTGAGCGGGCGGAGCGTTCCGGCGAGCTCGCGTACCTCATCGAGCCGGACCTCAAGGAGGCCCGCGGCGGTATCCGGGACGCCGTCGTGCTGTCGGCACTCGCGGCGACGTGGCTCACGGACCGTCCGCACGGCACGGTCGACGACGCCTGGACACACCTGCTCGACGTGCGCGACGCGCTCCAGGTCACGGCGCGCCGCCGGACCACCCGTCTGCTGCTCGCGGACCTCGAGGAGGTCGCCGACCGCTGCGGGTACGACGACGGCGACGACCTCCTCGCGAGCCTCGCCGCGGCCGGCCGCGAGATCTCCTACGCCCTGGACTCCACCGTGCGCCGCGCCCGCAAGGCACTGGACCGCAGGCCCATCGGGAAACCCTTGATCATCCGCGGACGCCGGAAGCCGCCGCGCCTGCGCCCGGTCGGCGAGGGACTGGTGGAGCACGACGGAGAGCTCGTGCTGGGTGTCGGCGCGCATCCGGCGTCGGACCCGCTGCTCTCCCTGCGGGCGGCCGCGACGGCGGCCCGCACCGGCCTGCACCTCTCGCCGGTGACGATCTCCTCCCTGCGCGCCTGCCCGCCGCTTCCCGAGCCGTGGCCGCCCGCCGCGCGCGCCCACCTGCTGGCCCTGCTGGCCTCCGGCAGTGCCCAGGTGCCCGTCTGGGAGGCCCTCGACCTGGCCGGCGTCGTGAACGCGTGGATCCCCGAGTGGGCCGACGTGCGCAACCGCCCGCAGCGTGCCGCGATCCACCGGCACACCGTGGACCGCCACCTCGTCGAGACGGCGCGCCTGGCCGCCCGGCTCAAGCGCGGGGCGACGTTCGGCGACGACGAGAGCGGCGGCAGGACGGCACCCGGCAACGGGACCGCACCCGGCAACGGGGGTGACGTCCTTCTCCTGTCCGCGCTCCTGCACGACATCGGCAAGGTGCGCGGGGCCGCCGACCACTCCGTGGAGGGGGCGCGTCGCGTGCCCGCGATCCTGCGCCGCATGGGCTTCGAACGGACGGTGTCCGACGACGTCACCCGGCTGGTCCGGCACCATCTGGTGCTCTCGGAACTGGCCGTGAGCGGCGACCACGACGACCCGGCCACGCTGGCCACCCTGCTGGAGGCCGTCGACCGTCGCCCCGACCTGCTGGACGTGCTGCGGCTGCTCACGGAGGCGGACTCCACGTCGCTGGGGCCGAAGGGCTGGACCTCCTGGCGCGCCTCGCTCGTCGACGACCTGACCCGGAGGGCGCGCGCGGCCCTGCGAGCGTGAGCTGCGGGCGAGGCGGCGTGGCGCGGGTACCCTGGACCCCGTGTTCAACTCCCTGTCCGACCGGTTGACCCAGACGTTCAAGAACCTGCGTTCGCGCGGGCGCCTCTCCGAGGCGGACATCGACGCCACCGTGCGCGAGATCCGGCGCGCGCTGCTCGACGCGGACGTCGCCGTGCCCGTGGTGCGCGAGTTCACGCGCGCGGTGCGGGAGCGGTCCCTGTCGGCGGAGGTCTCGGGGGCGCTCAACCCGGCACAGCAGGTCGTCAAGATCGTCAACGACGAGCTGGTCGCGATCCTGGGCGGGCAGACCCGGCCGCTGCACCTGGCCAAGACGCCCCCCACGGTCATCATGCTCGCCGGTCTGCAGGGTGCCGGTAAGACGACGCTCGCGGGCAAGCTCGCCCTCGCGCTCAAGGAGCAGGGACACACGCCGTTGCTGGTCGCCGCCGACCTGCAGCGCCCGAACGCCGTCAACCAGCTCTCCGTGGTCGCCGAGCGCGCGGGCGTGCCGGTGTTCGCGCCGCACCCGGGCAACACGTCGGCTGCCGATGACCCGGCTGCCGACGCGCCGCTGATCGGGGACCCGGTCGGCGTCGCGCGCGACGGCGTCGCGGAGGCACGCGCCAAGCTGCACGACGTCGTGATCGTCGACACCGCCGGCCGCCTCGGCATCGACGAGGTCCTGATGCGGCAGGCCGCGGACATCCGCGAGGCGATCACGCCGGACGAGGTCCTGTTCGTCATCGACGCGATGATCGGTCAGGACGCGGTGAACACGGCGAAGTCCTTCGCGGACGGCGTCGACTTCACTGGCGTCGTGCTGTCCAAGCTGGACGGCGACGCGCGCGGTGGTGCGGCGCTGTCCGTCGCACAGGTGACCGGCCGGCCGATCATGTTCGCCTCGACGGGCGAGAAGCTGACGGACTTCGAGGTCTTCCACCCGGACCGGATGGCGTCCCGCATCCTCGACATGGGTGACGTCCTCACCCTCATCGAGCAGGCCGAGAAGGCGTTCGACACCGAGCAGGCCGAGAAGATGGCCCAGAAGGTGGCCTCCGGCGAGGACTTCACGCTCGCGGACTTCCTGGTGCAGATGCAGCAGCTGAAGAACATGGGGTCGATGAAGAAGATGCTCGGCATGCTGCCGGGCATGGGCCAGATGCGTGAGCAGCTCGACCAGTTCGACGAGCGTGAGGTGGATCGCATCGAGGCGATCGTCCGGTCGATGACGCCGGCCGAGCGCGACAACCCGAAGATCATCAACGGCTCCCGCCGGGCGCGGATCGCCCGTGGTTCCGGTACCTCGGCGAACGCCGTCAACCAGCTGCTCGACCGGTTCTCGCAGGCCCAGAAGATGATGAAGCAGATGGGGCGGGGCGG
Organism: Myceligenerans xiligouense; assembly: GCF_003814695.1. Taxonomy (GTDB): domain Bacteria; phylum Actinomycetota; class Actinomycetes; order Actinomycetales; family Cellulomonadaceae; genus Myceligenerans; species Myceligenerans xiligouense. The sequence goes on along the minus strand of NZ_RKQZ01000001.1, from coordinate 3,203,401 downwards.
CGGCATGCCAGGCATGGGGCCGGGCGGGATGCCCGCGATGCCGGGCGGGCCGGGTATGGGCATGGGCAAGAAGTCGCGCGGCAAGTCGCAGCCCCCGAAGAAGAAGAAGGGCAAGTCCGGGAACCCCGCGAAGCGGGCGCAGCAGGAGCGCGAGGCGATGCAGCGCGCGCTCGGCGGCGGACGTCCGCAGTCGTCCGCGTCGGCCGGCGCGGCGTTCGGCAAGGCCGGTGACGACCAGGCCCCGCCGGACATGGAGGCGCTCGAGCAACAGCTCGGCAAGTTCCTGGGCAGGTGAGGGTTCCCGTGTCGGACGCCCCGACCCTGCACCTCCGCGGAAACGTTCTCCTGGGCGACGACCGTGAAGTGGGTGACCTCTGGGTGCGGGGCGGGCGCGTCAGCCTGACCAGGCCCTCGGCACAAGGCGCGGGGATGCGCGTGATCGAGGGCTGGGCGGTGCCGGGGCTCGTCGACGTCCACTGCCACATCGGCCTGGCCGCCGAGGGGCCCGTCCCGCAGGACGTCGCCCTGCGGCAGGCGGTCACCGACCGGGACTCGGGCGTGCTCGTGGTCCGGGACGCCGGTTCGCCGTCGGACACGCGGTGGGTCCAGGCGCGCCGTGACCTGCCCCGGCTCATCCGCTCCGGCACGCATCTCGCGCTCGCGAAGCGCTACCTGCGCCACTTCGGGCACGAGCTGGACGACCCGTCCGAGCTGCCCGCGGCGGTCCGCGAGCAGGCGCTGCGCGGCGACGGCTGGGTCAAGCTGGTCGGGGACTGGATCGACCGGTCGCTCCCGGAAGGCGGCGACCTGACCCCGCTCTGGCCCGATGACGTCCTGCGGCGCGCGGTGGCGGCGGCGCACGCCGAGGCCGCGCGCGTCACGGTGCACACGTTCGCCACCGAGACCGTCGACTCCCTGCTGGACGCCGGCGTGGACGGCATCGAGCACGGCACCGGCATGACCGCCGAGCAGATCACGCGCGCCGCGGCGGCGGGCGTGGCGGTGACGCCGACCCTGCTCCAGGTGGCGCAGTTCGAGGCGATCGCGGAGCAGGCCGAACCGAAGTTCCCCGTGTTCGCGAAGCGGATGCGGCACCTGCACGCCCGCCGCTACCAGCAGGTGCGCGACTTCTTCGACGCCGGCGTGCGCCTGCTCGTCGGGACGGACGCGGGGGGCACCATCGGGCACGGGCGCATCGCCGACGAGTGCGCGGAGCTCGTCGCCGCCGGCATCCCGGCCGCCGAGGTCGTGGCGCTCGCCTCGTGGCGGGCACGGTCCTACCTCGGGCTGGGGTCCGTCGTCGAAGGATCGAGCGCGGACCTCGTGGTGTACCCGGAGGACCCGCGCGAGAACATCGATGTGCTGCGGTACCCGACGGCGATCGTGCTGCGCGGCGAGCTGTACTGAGATTGGTGGGCCCCGGCGCGGTCTGGCACAATGGCCCGGTACTCGGTGCGCCAGGGCCCCTCTCACCCGCGCGCGCCTGGTCCCGACCTCACCCCCGGCCCACCCCCACGGACCGGCGGGACGGGTCACCCATTCTGAGAACACAGGAGAGACCACTTCGTGGCCACCAAGATTCGTCTGAAGCGCTTCGGCAAGATCCGGGCGCCCTACTACCGCGTCGTCATCATGGACTCGCGGACCAAGCGCGACGGTCGCGCCATCGAGGAGATCGGCAAGTACCACCCCACCGAGGAGCCGTCGCTCATCGAGATCGACTCCGAGCGTGCGCAGTACTGGCTCGGCGTCGGCGCGCAGCCGACCGAACAGGTCGCCGCGCTGCTCAAGATCACCGGTGACTGGCAGAAGTTCAAGGGTCTGCCGGGCACCGAGGGCACCCTGAGGACCAAGGGCGACAAGGCGGACGCCACCGCCGCGATCGACGCGGTCCACGCCGAGGCCGAGAAGGTCAAGGCCGACGCCGCCGCCAAGGCCGACGCCGCTCCGGCGGAGGGCGCCGAGACCCCGGCCGAGACCGAGGCCTGATGCTCGCGGACGCCCTCGAGCACCTGGTCCGCGGAATCGTCGACAACCCGGACGACGTCCGCGTGTCCGCGAAGACGCTGCGCCGGGGAGACCTGCTCGAGGTCCGCGTGCACCCCGACGACCTCGGCCGGGTCATCGGCCGGGGCGGCCGGACGGCCCGCGCGCTGCGTTCGGTCGTCGGCGCACTCGCGGCCGACGGCTCGGTCCGTGTCGACGTCGTGGACGTCGACCGGCGCTGACGAGGGAAAACCACGCGGGGCCCGGTCCGAGGACCGGGCCCCGCCTCTTTTGCCCCGTCACCGTGCCTGCGGCACGGTGGGGCGGCGGGCGCAGGGCCCGCACCACGAACCGAGGAGTCGCAGATGGAGCTCACCGTCGCCCGCATCGGGCGCGCTCACGGGCTGAAGGGCGAGGTCGCGCTCGACCTGCGCACCGACGATCCCGCCGAGCGGCTCGGCGTCGGTCAGGTGCTGCGGACCGTCCCACCGGAGGCCGGGCCGCTGACGGTGACGCGGGCTCGGGCGCACCAGGACCGCTGGGTGGTCATGTTCGCCGAGGCGGCCGACCGCACGGCAGCGGAAGGGCTGCGCGGCGTCGAGCTCGTGGTCGACGTCGACGCCTCCGACGAGGAGGACGCCTGGTACCCGCACGAGTTGCGGGGCCTGCGCGCGGAACTCGCCGACGGGACCGTGGTCGGTGAGGTCGCCGGACTCGAGCACCTGCCCGCTCACGATGTCCTGGTGGTGTCGGAGCCGCTGCCCACCGGCACGGTGCGCACGCTGGTGCCGTTCGTGACGGCGATCGTGCCGGTGGTCGACGTCGCCGGCGGCCGGGTGGTGCTCGACCCGCCGGGCGGGCTCCTCGCCCGCGACGCCGAGGCGGCGGCCGCGGCCGAGCCTGACGTGCCCGAGCCTGACGTGCCCGACTCCGACGCGGCCGAGTCGGACTCGGCCGGGTCCGACGCCGATGGACGTGCCTGACGTGCGGATCGACGTCGTCACCATCTTCCCCGAGTACCTCGCGGCTCTCGATCTGTCGCTCGTCGGCAAGGCGCGGCAGCGTGGCCTGCTCGACCTGCGCGTGCACGACCTGCGGGACTGGACGACGGACCGGCACCGCACCGTCGACGACACCCCGTTCGGCGGTGGCGCGGGCATGGTCATGCGGCCCGACGTGTGGGGCCGTGCCCTGGACGAGGTGCTCGGTGCGGGCGCCACCCTGATCCTGCCGACACCGTCCGGCGAGGTCTTCACGCAGCGTCACGCCGACGAACTGGCCACCGCCGAGCATCTCGTGTTCGCCTGCGGGCGGTACGAGGGGATCGACGCGCGGGTCGCCGAGCACTACCGGGCCACCGGGCTCGACGTGCGAGAGCTGTCGATCGGCGACTACGTGCTCAACGGCGGGGAGGTCGCCGCGCTGGTGATGATCGAGGCGGTCGGCCGCCTCGTGCCCGGCATGGTGGGCAACCCCGAGTCGCTTGTGGAGGAGTCGCACGGGGCCGCGGGCCTGCTCGAGTACCCCGTGTACACCAAGCCTCCCCGGTGGCAGGAGATCGACGTCCCCGACCTGCTGCTCTCGGGGCACCACGCCCGGATCGACCGGTGGCGGCGGGACGAGGCGCTGCGCCGCACGGCCGGGCGCCGGCCGGAGATGATCGCCGCCCTCGACGGCACGGCGCTGGACAAGCACGACGTGGCCCTGCTCGCGGAGCTCGGGTGGACGGTGTCCGACGACGGCCGTGTGGTCGCCGCGCCCCGGGACCCGGACGCCGGGACCGGGTGACTCCACACCGGGGCGCCACCAGCCCCGGCCGCTGTGGCAGAATGAGCCCTCGGCGCGTCGGCGATCAGGTCTCTGCCACAGGGGACGGCCGCCGGGTTCCACCCGGCACGATCGCCAGCACGACTCGCCACCTCACATCAGCCCAGTCGGCCGCGGGAACCCGCGGCCGCGAGATTCGCGCCTGACCTGTGGCAGGCCCGGAGAAGAACGATGCAGAAGCTCGACAGCGTCGACGCCGCCTCGCTGCGCGACGACATCCCGGAGTTCCGCGCCGGTGACACCGTGAAGGTCAACGTCAAGGTCATCGAGGGCAGCCGCTCCCGTGTCCAGGCGTTCCAGGGCGTCGTCATCCGCCGCCACGGCGGCGGCGTGGGCGAGACGTTCACCGTCCGCAAGATCAGCTTCGGCGTCGGCGTGGAGCGTACCTTCCCCCTGCACGCTCCGACGATCGACTCGATCGAGGTCGTGACCCGCGGTGACGTCCGCCGGGCGAAGCTGTACTACCTGCGCAGCCTGCGCGGCAAGAAGGCGAAGATCAAGGAGAAGCGCGAGACCCCGGCTTCCTGATCTCGTGCTGGCCGGGCAGGTGGTTGCGTCGCGCAATCACCTGCCCGGCCAGCGGCGTGTGGTGCGAATCTTCACAGGACCGTGCACTAAAGTCGTGATGGCTTGTGAGCCGTGATCCGACGAGACGACAAAGTGAGATCAGTGACGACCTACCCCGTGGCGCAGCACGCGAAGTCTCCGAGGAGATCCCCGAAGGAGCAGTCCGGCGGGCTCGCGGTCCTCAAGGAGATCGCGATCATCGTGATCAGCGCGCTGGTGCTGTCGTTCCTGATCAAGACGTTCCTGGTGCAGTCGTTCTACATCCCGAGCGCGTCGATGGAGGACACGCTCATCACCGGTGACCGGGTCATGGTCTCGCGTCTCACCCCGGGCCTCATCGAGCTGGAGCGCGGCGACATCGTCGTCTTCGTGGACCCGGGCGGCTGGCTCCAGCCGTACGTGCCGCCGGACCGGGGTCCCGTGGGCAACGCCATCACGGCGGGCCTGACCGTGGTCGGGCTCCTCCCGTCCGACACGGGGGAGCACCTGATCAAGCGCGCGATCGGCCTGCCCGGTGACCATGTGGAGTGCGACGCCGAGTGCGCCGATTCCGGTGGCCCGGTGCGGATCAACGGCGTGCCGATCGACGAGTCCCTGTACGTGAAGGCGGGCAACTCGCCCAGCGGCGGCAAGCCGTTCGACGTCACCGTGCCGGACGACATGCTCTTCGTGATGGGCGACCACCGGCAGAGCTCCTCGGACTCACGCTTCAACACCAGCAAGCCGGGTGGCGGGTTCGTCCCCGTGGACAACGTGGTGGGCACGGCGTTCTCGACGGTCTGGCCCCTCGACCGGATGGAGTGGCACTCCAACCCGGACAGCGTGTTCACCAAGGTCCCCGACGCGACGGGGCCGGCTCCGCAGACGTCCGCCTGACCGGAGGCGGGAAGCAGTGGCAGAGAAGAGCATCACACGGGCGAAGGCGCCGGGTGCGCGGATCACGCCGACGCTCCGCACCGAGCGGGCGCTGCTCGCGTCCGGACCGCAGCTCGTCGCCGGCATGGACGAGGTGGGACGAGGCGCCCTGGCCGGACCCGTGAGCGTGGGCGTCGTCGTGGTCGACGCGCGCACCCGCACCGCACCGCAGGGCATCGCCGACTCGAAGCTGCTCACCCCCGCCGCCCGCGAAGGGCTCGCGCCGAAGGTGCGCCGGTGGGCGCTCGCCGCGGCGGTGGGGCACGCCTCCGCGGCCGAGATCGACGCGCACGGCATCATTGCCGCGCTCCGGCTCGCCGGCCGGCGAGCGCTGACCGAGGTGCAGTCCGAGGTGGGTGCCGTGGACGTCGTCCTGCTCGACGGCAAACACGACTGGCTGAGCGATCCGGGACCCGACCTGTTCGCGTCCGGCGGCCTCGACGTCGTGCCGGAGGGCCTCGGGGCCGACGACGGTCCGGGTGCCCTCGGGGGAATGCCGGACGTGGTCACCATGATCAAGGCCGACATGCACTGCTCGTCCGTCGCCGGGGCGAGTGTGCTGGCGAAGGTCGAGCGGGATGGGATCCTCACCCGGCTCGCCGGCGACCATCCGCACTACGGGTGGGAGAACAACAAGGGCTACAGCGCCCCCGCGCACCTGGAGGCGCTGGCGAACCACGGGCCCAGCGTGTTGCACCGGCGGTCGTGGAACCTCCCGGGTGCGATGATGGCCGGGTGAGTGCCGAAGACCTCGAGAACTACGAGACGGACATGGAGCTCGCGCTCTACCGCGAGTACCGGGATGTGGTGAGCCTGTTCTCGTACGTGGTGGAGACCGAGCGGCGGTTCTATCTCGCCAACCAGGTGGACCTGCAGGTGCGTTCCGCGGCGGGCGAGGTGTACTTCGAGCTGCAGATGGCCGACGCGTGGGTGTGGGACGTGTACCGGTCGGCGCGGTTCGTGAAGTCCGTGCGGGTGGTGACCTTCAAGGACGTGAACGTCGAGGAGCTGGCGAAGGCCGAGCTGACGCTCTGAGCCAAGGACTGTCAGGGGCCGATCGGGCCTTCCTCCCGAGGCCGTGCGGGAACGACGGGAACGCGGTCCTGTGCGTACCGCCTCTTGTGCACAGGCACAGGTCTGTGCCCCGGCGCGACAGCGCCCCGTCACGCACGCTGGTACGCGGAGGTGGGGCTGATGCGCACCAAGGACGACGTGGGGCGGGCCGGCGAGCGGATCGCGCTGAGGTATGTCGAGGAACGCGGGTGGACCGTGCTCGCGACGAACTGGCGCTGCGGGCGCCTCGGCGAGCTCGACATCGTCGCGCTCGACGGCGACGTGCTCGTGGTCGTCGAGGTCAAGACCCGTTCGGGCACCGGATTCGGGCATCCCAGCGAGGCGGTGACGGAGCGGAAGCTGGCCCGGCTCCGCCTGCTGGCCGGGCGATGGACCCAGACGCACCGGCAAGCGGTCGGTCAGGCGAGCGAGCGGGCGGGCGCCGACCTGCCGCGGCGCTGGTCCGCGGTGCGGATCGACGTGATCGCCGTGACGTTGCCCGCCGGCACCGAGCCCGTGGTCGAGCACCTGGTGGCGGTGCTCTGATGGGCATGGCGACCACGACGGCGGTCTCGCTCGTCGGGCTGGAGGGGCACATGGTGCAGGTGCAGGCGCACCTGAGCGCCACCGTGCCGGGATTCACGGTGGTGGGTCTCCCCGCCGCCGCGCTCAACGAGTCGCGGGACCGGGTCCGCGCGGCCGTGACGTCGACCGGGCTGACCTGGCCGGTCCGGAAGATCACGGTGAACCTGTCCCCGGCCGGGCTGCGCAAACGGGGCAGCGGCTACGACCTGGCGATCGCCGGCGTAGCGCTGACCTGGAGCGTTGTCTGGGGTGGCTGATCCAGCTTGTCGAGCGTGTGGTTCCTGGGGACGGCTGTCCGTGGGCGTCGTAGTTGCGTCTTGGACGTCATAGCGGCCGCATCCACCAGCGTTGGCGCCATCGTTCGAAGTAGGTGTCTTGTTCCGCCAGGCTGCCGATCTTGTCCGGGGGCGCGGGCGCGAAGATGTCGATCAGGTCTCGGCGGAAGCGGGATTGGCGCCAGGTTCGCAGGCGGTATGCGAGCCGTCCTGCCGACATGGAGATGTTCATTCCTGAGGTGTGCACGTCGACGCGCGCTCCGTTGCAGCACAACCGCGCACCGGTGGGTTCGACCAGGGCGCGCAAGATGCGTAACGCGTTCCATTCGTCGGAGTACTCGACCTGCCAGCCGTCACCGTCCGGGCTGGTCAGCTGCAGGATGTAGAGGGAGTCGTTGTGGTGCTCCCGGATGAGAAGCTCCCATGCCGTCGTGATGCCGTCTCGCTGGACATCGACGACGAACCGCTCGGTGTCGTCGCCTGCGGTCAGTGGCTGTACAAGAGCGCGGGCCCGCGAGTGAGTCTGCGCGTCGAGGAGCTCGGTCGTCCGGGCGTCGTCTTCGACGACGTCGTATTCGTCGTCGGCGTTGACGAACGCCTGTGCCTCGGCGATGCCTTCGTGCCCGATCTCTGCGTGGGCCCACGAGGTCAGTTCCCGTGGGCTGAGTCTCCCGGCGAGCATGGCCCCCAACTGCCGTCGCATGCGTCGGCGGTCGATCGACTCGGCCGTCGGGAGCTGGAGGTCCAATTCCCGGACGACATCGTGGGCCGTCTGACGTAGCTCCGACCACGGGCCGTCGGGGTCCCTTCCGGCCAGCTCCGCGAGCGCCCGGGAGTCGTGCCCGGCGACGAGCGCGGCGACGGCGGCATCGATGAGCGCCTCGCGGGTGGCGGGCCGGATGTCGCTGTCGAAAACGGCGATCGCGTCAGCGAGCTCGACTCGGGCGTCGTCGGAGAACATAACGGGAAGATACCCGCAGATTGTGGGCCGACCGAACAGTAATTGGTTGTCTGGCCCCGCAAGCCGCGACAGCGGTCCCATCAGCGGTAACTTCGGGGAGGACCGCTCGTGACCGGGGTGGTCGCGGCACCCGTCAGTGCACTTGGCCGGTTGTTGCGCCATCCGGGCGGGCTGGCAGGTGGCGGTCTGCTCGAGCGTGAGTTCGCAGGCCAAGGAGTGCACGTCCCGGCGCCGGTCCCCGACCTTCACGTTTTTCCGCCTTCATTGAGCCAGTGTGTCTTCGGGTCGTACCCACTACTTTTTCGTGCCCTGGAGAGCCCGGCGCCAGCGGCCGGCCTCTTTCTCTGCCAGACCGGTGATCAGTAGACCGCCCAGTTTCGCGCGGACTTCCGGGATGCTCAGACCGGCGACGGTCGCGACGGACTCGATCGGTGCGGCCTGCCGGACGGGTAGCGCATCGAGCACACGCCGGGCGGTTGGGTCGAGATCGTCCCCGGGTCGCGGCTCCGTGACCTGTTCGGGTGCGGCGTCGGTGGTGAGGCTGCCGGCGAGTTCAGCAGCCTCGGCCGCGTCGGTCACACAGACCGCGGCGCCGGAGCGCAGGAGATCGTGGCATCCGGTGGAGGCCATCGATGTGACTGGCCCGGGGACGGCGCCGACGGGCCGTGCCAGGGCTGTTGCGTGGTTTGCGGTGGAGAGTGCTCCGGAGCGTCGTGCCGCCTCCACGACGACGGTCGCCCGGCCGAGCGCGGCGATGACACGGTTGCGGGCCAGGAACCTCTGCCGGAATGGCACTGACCCGGGCGGGACTTCGGAGACCACCGCACCGTCTGCAAAGGCCGCTTCCATGAACTTGGTGTTCGCGGCAGGGTAGAGCCGGTCGACACCGGATGCGAGGAGCACGATGGTGCTTCCGCGTACGGTGAGGGTCGCCCGGTGGGCGGCGGCGTCGATCCCGTACGCGCCGCCCGAGGCAATGGTGAACCTCCGCTCGGACAGCCCGGCGGCCAGGTCCCGGGTGACGGCTTCGCCGTACCCGGTCGAGGCGCGTGACCCGACCAGCGAGACAGAACGTCGGGCCAGTCCCGCGAGGTCCGCCTGGCCCCGCACCCACAACGCCATGGGTGCCGCAGGGCCGAGGTCTGCCAGCCCGGTCGGCCAGCCCGGGTCACCGGGCACGAGGAGCGTTCCGTCGAGCCGGTCCAATGCCTCCAGGTCACGGACTGGGTCAAGGCTCTGCAGTCGCTGTGCCCAGCGCCGCACCCCGGCCATCAGCACACCGGCCGGCGAGACCGGCCTGGAGTCGTGGCCGCCGGCGAGCGACCGGGCCATCTTCTGGCCGAGCTCCAGCCGGGAGAGCTCCCGAGCGGCGTCGCTGGGTGCCTGGAGGGCATCGGCGAGCCACTCCAGGGCGGGCCCAGCGCCCAGGGCGTCGACCAGGGCGCCCGCGACGACGTCGGCCGGTTCCGTCAGGCGGCTCCAGGCCGCCCGTGCGACGCGTTCGTCTGCGACATCGAACGCAAACCGGGGCAGGTTGAAGAGCGTGTCAGCCACGGGGACCACCTCGCAGTGCGATGGCTTCGCTGACCTCGTCGGTCCCGGGCGAGTCCTGGCCCCGCAGGTCGGCCATGGTCCAGGCGACCCGTAGCGCCCGGTCCACGCCGCGCAGGCTCAGCTTCCCGGTCGAGAGCGCGGCGTTGAGGATCTGATCGATCTTCCGGCCGATCTCGACATGTTCGCGCAGCCAAGTCCCGGAGACCTCGGCATTCGTCGTCCACCCCGTCCCTTGCAGCCGCTCGCGTGCCGCTTCCCGGGCGGCCAACACGCGTTTGGCGACCACCGTCGTCGCTTCTCCTGGCCCAGAGGCTCGTTCGACCGGGTCGACGGGCAGCACATCGACCTGCAGATCGACCCGGTCCAACAGCGGCCCCGACAAGCGGCCTAGGTAGCGCCGCCGCATCGTCGGCGTGCAGGTGCACGCCAGGCCCTTACCGATCGCCATCCCGCACGGGCAAGGATTGGCGGCCAGGACCATCTGGAACCGGGCCGGGTACCGCGCAGTCCCGCCCGCCCGGTGCACGGTGATCTCGCCCTGCTCCAGCGGTTGACGCAGCGTCTCCAGGACACGCGGCTGGAACTCGGCGGCCTCGTCGAGGAACAGCACCCCGCGATGAGCCCTTGTCGCGGCTCCAGGATGCGGCATCCCGCTACCGCCACCGACAACAGCGGCAACGGTCGCAGTGTGGTGCGGGTCTTCGTACGGCGGACGACGGATCAGACCGCCGGCCGGGTCGAAGGACCCGGCAACCGAGTGCACCGCGGTCACCTCGACCGCCTCAGTGTCCGTGAGATCCGGCAGGATCCCCGGCAGGCGCGAGGCCAGCGTGGTCTTCCCTGACCCGGGCGGGCCGACCAGAAAGAGGTGGTGTCCTCCGGATGCGGCGATCTCCAGCGCGTGCCTGGCGTCGGACTGCCCGACAACGTCCGCCAGATCTCCCGGCTCCCGCACGAACCCGCCCGACGGCGTGCGCCGCACCGGTTCCACGGCCTGCACGAGCGAGGCATCGCCGCCGTGCAGCGCGACGACCTCGGCCAGACTCGTCGCGCCGACCACCCGGGCGCCGGGCACCAACCGCGCTTCGTCGAGGTCTGCGGATGCGACGACCACCTGCTCGTACCCGGCCTCGACCGCCGCAGCCACGGCGGGCAGCACGCCGCGGACCGGATGGACCCGCCCGTCCAGCCCCAGCTCGCCCAGATGCACCACCCGCTCCAACCCTCCCGCAGGCACCTCACCGGCTCCGGCGAGCACTGCCACGGCGATCGCCAGGTCGTACCCGCTGCCCTGCTTACGCAGCGCGGCGGGGGAGAGGTTCACGGTGATCTTGCGCACCGGCCACGCCAGACCCGACGACGTGACCGCCGCCCGCACCCGGTCCCGGGACTCGGCCAGCGCGGCATCGGGCAGGCCCACGAGCGTGAAGCCCGGAACCGAGGCGGCCAGGTGCGCCTGCACCTCCACGACATGGCCGCGCAGCCCGATCATGGACACCGCGAGTGTTGTCGCGACAACCACTCAGACCACCACCCCGACGTTGCCGGCGAGTAGCACGCGCGCCTCCCACGACATCGCAGCGGCGACGTCGCCGTCGCTCGCGACGGTGCTCAGCACACTCTCGCGCCCGTGATGCAGACCAGCCGCCTGCGCTGCCCAACCCGACCGGCGTATGTGCGCGCACACGGCCCTCCGCTTGTCTTCCCGTACGGCGTCCTTCGCTCGCATCGACCTCACCTCCGCACCCAGCCTGAGGTGCAACCGACTGTCGGGCACGGGACGAACCGGACCCTGTCGAAGAACGGGAGAACCCACAGGGCCGCGTCGCCGTCCAGCCCGCAAGATCGCTCGGTGAAGGTCCATCGTCGTCGACTACCAGTTCCCTCGATCTGAGGAGGACGGTCTCGACCCGCTCGCGAAGGCGGTGCTCGACGCGCTCCCGGTGCGCCGGGCCGTCGCCGTGGAGTCGATCGCCCGCGTCGCCGGGCTCGGAGTCGACGAGGCACGCGCCAAGCTGGGCCGGCTCCTGCTCACCGGGCTCGCCGACAAGGAGGGGGCGAGGTGGCGTCGCGCAGCCCGGTGACACGCCGTCGGACGTGCGCCGGGAAATGCCGGAGCGGCAGCAAACTGGAATACGTGGACCTTACGGACCTGTCCGGCTTGCCGCGGCTCCCCGACGACCTCGATCAGGCGGTGAGCCGGTTCGCCACGCATCTCGACACCCAGCGCGGCCACTCCGCCCACACTCGCCGTGCCTACCTGGCCGACGTGACCGACCTGCTGCGGTACGCCACACGGCACGGCCGCGGATCGCTCGCCGCACTCGACCTGGCGACGCTGCGCGGGTGGCTCGCCGCACAGTCCGACCGCGGCCTCGCCCGGTCCACCCTCGCGAGGCGGGGCGCGTCCGCCCGGGCCTTCCTGCGCTGGGCCGCGAGCAGCGGCCTCGTCGACGACGACGTCTCCGCGCGACTCGCGAGCCCCAAGGTGCCGCGGACCCTGCCGACGGTGCTCGGCGTCGACGACGCGGCCCGGCTGCTCGACGCCGCCCGGGAGTGCGCGCACGACAGCGAGGGAGCAGCCCGGCCCGCCGCGCTGCGAGCCTGGGTCGCCGCCGAACTGCTGTACGGGGCCGGGATCCGGGTGGGGGAACTCGTCTCGGTCGACATCGGCCAGGTGGACGAGCGTGAACGCCTCGTCCGCGTGCTCGGCAAGGGCGGCAAGGAACGCGTCGTGCCCTTCGGCGTCCCCGCCGCCCGCGCCGTGCGCGAGTGGCTCACCGAGGGGCGTCCCGAACTCGTGACCGCTACCACCGATGACGCGTTCCTGGTGGGGGAGCGCGGTGGGCGATGGGGGCAACGGCAGGTCCGCGAGTCGGTCCACCGGCTCGCGGCGCTCGCGGGCGTCCAGGACGTCGCGCCCCACGCGCTGCGCCACTCGGCGGCGACCCACCTCCTGCAGGGCGGGTCGGACCTGCGGTCCGTCCAGGAGGTCCTCGGGCATGCGAGCCTGGCGACGACGCAGCGCTACACCCACGTGGACGCCGACCGGCTACGCGCCGTCTACGCGCAGGCCTTCCCCCGGGCCTGAGGCCCGGACCAGCCGGCCGGTCTCCGCGCGCGGTCAGCCGTCGGGTAGCAGCACCACGGCCGGACGCGCCGGACGCAGCAGCGAGAGCGGGTCGACATAGCGTTCGCCGTGCCGGACACCCCAGTGGACGCAGGATCCGGGAGCGCAATGGCCCGGCGACCCCTTCTCGACCGTGCCGACCCGGTCCCCGGCGGTCACCACGGTGCCGACGGGCACGGCGCCGGCCACGGGTTCGAGGCTGGAGCGCAGCCCGTCCGCATGGGCCACGACGACCACGCCACGGCCCGCGATCGTGCCGGCGAACGTCACCGTGCCCGGGCCAGGCGAGCGGACCTCCGATCCGGCGGCCGCGGCGAGGTCCACGCCGCGGTGGCCGGCACCCCACGCGCTGTCCGGTGCGTCGAACCCGCGCGCCACCCCTTCCGGTCGATGCGCACCGCCCACGGGCGGCGCGTACACCTCCGGCGCCGGATCACCAAGCCCCGTGACGCCGGGGGAGGCCGACGGGCCGGACGGTACGCCCCGGGACGCCGACCGCTCGTGACCGGCCGGAGCACCGGCCGCTCCGTACGCGGGGTTCGCCGGCAGCACGACGAGGGTGAGGGTCAGGAACACGGCGGCGACAAGATTCATGGCACGAGCCTGACGCGCCGAACGTCGTCGTGCGGGCGGCGCCGGGCCGTCGTGTGCACGGCCTCGGCGATCCACAACCGCACGTCCGCGTCCGACAGGGTCAGGTCCGGCGAGCGGGCACCGGAGCCCGCCGCACGCGCGGACGCCCCGTGAACCGCGGCCCGGCCCGCTCTCACGACCTACGACGCCGTCGCCCATGGCACCATGACGCCGTGAGCACCACTCCCGCCGGCTCCCGAATCCCCTCCCAGCTCGTGCTGATGCTCGTGCTGACCTTCACCACGGGGATCATCGACGCGGTCGGCTACCTGGGCCTCGACCGCGTCTTCATCGCGAACATGACCGGCAACGTCGTCATCCTCGGCATGGCGCTCGCGGGCGGGGACGACCTCCCGGTCGCCGGGCCGCTCCTCGCGCTCGGGGCGTTCTTCGCCGGTGCGTTGCTCGGCGGACGGCTCACCAACGCCGCCCCGCGGGACTGGGCCCGGGCGTCGACCGTCGCCTTCGCGGTCACCGGAACGGTCGCGACCGTGCTCGGCGTGGCGGCGATGATCGAGCCTCCGGTCGAGGGGACGCCCTGGGGCTTCACCGTGACCGGCGTGCTCGCCGTCGCGATGGGCCTGCAGGCCGCCGCGGCCCGGCGGATCGCGGTCAAGGACGTCACCACCGTCGTGGTCACCTCGACGCTCACCGGCCTGGCGGCGGACTCGCGCCTCGCGCAGGGCAGCGGCGAGAACTGGGCGCGGCGTCTCCTCGCGGTGGCGCTCATCCTCGCCGGGGCGGCGGTCGGCGCCGTCCTGCTGAAGCTCGCCGGAAGCGCCGGAGTGGGCCTCGGGATGCTGGTCGCAGGGGTCGGCAGCCTCGCGGTGACCGTCGTCGGCCACGTCCGGCACGGCTGATCCGCGTCGGCGGGACGCGGCCCGCGCGCGACCGCGGGGCGCGGTCCACGCGCGCTCGCGAGGATCACACGAGGGGCCACGCCCGGAGCCGTCGCCGTCCGGTAGACTTCGAGCCGCGATCGGTGTGCTGAGGAAGCTCATCCACCGATCGACATCGCGCGTCACGTGTGCCCGTCACGGCAGCGGTCCGCCCAGGCTCCCGGCCGAGGCGGCGCCGGTCGGGGTGGCGCCAGGGGCGGTCGTCGGACGACGGCCGTCACGGAACCGGAAACGCGGCGGGAGCGAGAGCTACCGCCGCCTGATCGTGTGCACCGGTACGGGCGGAGCCCTGCGGTGCACCGGAAGGACGTGTCATGGCCGTCGTGTCCATGCGTCAGCTCCTCGAGAGCGGTGTCCACTTCGGGCACCAGACCCGCCGTTGGAACCCGAAGATGAAGCGCTTCATCTTCACGGAGCGCAACGGCATCTACATCGTCGACCTCCAGCAGTCGCTGTCGTACATCGACGGTGCCTACGAGTTCGTCAAGGAGACCGTCGCCCACGGCGGCACCATCCTGTTCGTCGGCACCAAGAAGCAGGCACAGGAGGCGGTCGCCGAGCAGGCCGCGCGCGTCGGCATGCCGTACGTGAACCACCGCTGGCTGGGCGGCATGCTCACCAACTTCTCCACCGTGCACAAGCGCCTGCAGCGCCTCAAGGAGCTCGAGGAGATCGACTTCGACGACGTGGCCGGCTCCGGCCTCACGAAGAAGGAGCTCCTCGTGCTGCGCCGCGAGAAGGACAAGCTCACGCGCACGCTCGGCGGCATCCGCGACATGGCCAAGGTGCCCTCCGCCGTGTGGATCGTCGACACGAACAAGGAGCACCTCGCGGTGGACGAGGCCCGCAAGCTGGGTATCCCCATCGTGGCGATCCTCGACACCAACTGCGACCCCGACATGGTCGACTACGCCATCCCGGGCAACGACGACGCGATCCGCTCCGTCAGCCTGCTGACGCGCGTGATCGCCGACGCGGCCGCCGAGGGTCTCATGAAGCGTCACTCCGGCAAGACCGGTGCCGAGGAGGAGGTCTCCGCCGAGGCCGAGCCGCTGGCCGAGTGGGAGCGCGAGCTCCTGTCGGGCGAGGGCAAGGACGCCGCCGCGGGCGAGGCCACCCCGGCTGCCGAGGCCACTCCGGCTGCTGAGGCCGCTCCGGCTGCCGAGGCCACCCCGGCCCCGGAGGCTCCGGCCGCGGAGGCCGAGGCTCCCGCCGAGGCGCCGGCCGAGGCTCCGGCCGCCGAGGCCGAGGCGCCCGCCGACGGCGAGGCCGCGGCTGAGGCCGAGGCCCCCGCCGCCGAGCCCACCGAGAAGTGACAGCCGACCTACCTGCACGGAGGACGAACGACAATGGCGAACTACACCGCCGCTGACATCAAGGCTCTGCGCGAGAAGACCGGCGCGGGCATGCTCGACGTCAAGAAGGCTCTCGACGAGGCCGACGGCAACGCCGAGAAGGCTGTCGAGATCATCCGGAAGAAGGGTCTCGCCCGCGCCGCCAAGCGCGAGGGCAACGCCACGTCCGAGGGACTCGTCGCGGTCAAGGTCTCCGACACCGCCGACGGCCAGGCCGCCACGATGGTCGAGCTGAACGCCGAGACGGACTTCGTCGTGAAGAACGAGAAGTTCATCGCGCTGGCCGACGCCGTTCTGGAGGCCGCGGCCGCCGCGGGCGCTACCGACGAGGTCGCGGCTGCCGCGGCACCCGCCGGGGACGGCACGGTCGCCGACCTGATCGCCGCCGAGGGCGCGACCCTGGGCGAGAAGGTCGTGCTGCGCCGCGTCGCTCGCGTCGAGGGCCCGAGGATCACGACCTACCTGCACAAGACGGCGAAGGACCTGCCGCCGAGCGTGGGCGTCGTCGTGGTGACCGACGAGGCGGGTGCCACCGTCGCCAAGGACGTGGCCCAGCACGTGGCTGCCCTGGCGCCGAAGTACCTGACCCGCGAGGACGTCCCGGCGGACGTCATCGAGAAGGAGCGCGAGATCGCTCGCGAGCGCTCGATCGCCGAGGGCAAGCCGGAGGCTGCGCTCCCGAAGATCGTCGAGGGCCGGCTGAACGGCTTCTTCAAGGAGGTCGCACTGCTCGACCAGCCGCTGGCGAAGGACCAGAAGACGACCGTCGGCAAGTACGTCGCCGGTGCGAACGGCACGCTCCAGGCGTTCGTCCGCTTCCGCGTCGGTTCCTGACGCGACACAGGTGGCCCGGCCCGCGTACGCGGGCCGGGCCACCTGTGTATCAACCCACGGCCGCGTGCGATGCGGCCCGAGAATGCGCGACGGAGCGGCGTGTGCGGCACGATTCTCAGGGGAACCATCAACGAAGGGCGAGGCACGTGAGCGATCAGGACGACCGGAGCGGCGAGGAGCAGCGCCTGCTGCCCACTGCGGCCGCGATGACACCGCACGCGGCGACCGGCAGGGCGGTCGACTCCGCGGGCAGGCCCGCGCGCCGCGTGCTCCTGAAGCTTTCCGGCGAGGCGTTCGGTGGCGGCAGCGTCGGGCTGGACGCCGGGATCGTGCGACGGATCGCCGCCGAGGTCGGCGACGCGGTACGCAGCGGGGTCCAGGTGGCGATCGTCGTCGGCGGCGGGAACTTCTTCCGCGGCGCCGAGCTGAGCCAGGCGGGCATGGACCGGGCGCGGGCCGACTACATGGGCATGCTCGGTACGGTGATGAACTGCCTCGCGTTGCAGGACTTCCTCGAGCAGGCCGGGGTCACCACCCGGGTCCAGACGGCGATCGCGATGGGACAGGTGGCCGAGCCCTACATCCCGCTCCGGGCGATCCGGCACCTGGAGAAGGGGCGCGTCGTGATCTTCGGCGCCGGCGCCGGCCTGCCGTACTTCTCGACGGACACGGTGTCCGTGCAGCGTGCGCTGGAAACGCACTGCGAGCAGGTGCTCATGGGCAAGAACGGGGTCGACGGCGTGTACGACGCCGACCCCCGCAAGGTGCCCGATGCCCGGAGACTGGACCACGTCACCTACACCGAGGCCCTCGTCAAGGGGCTGGCGGTCATGGACGCCACGGCCCTGAGCATGTGCCGTGACAACGACGTGCAGATGCGGGTCTTCGGCATGGAAGGGGACGGGAACGTGACGCTCGCCCTCCAGGGGGAGCCCCTCGGCACGCTCGTCACCGCGCGATAGGGCCTGGCAGCTCACACCGCCGCTTCGGACTAGAGTGACCTAGCAGTGCCCCCCAACCGACCAGCAGCAACAGACAGGGAGTAACGGTGATCGACGAGACACTCCTCGAAGCCGAGGAGAAGATGGAGAAGGCGGTCGAGGTCGCCAAGGAGGACTTCGCGGGCATCCGTACCGGGCGCGCGAACGCCGGCATGTTCAACAAGGTCACCGTCGACTACTACGGGGCCCCGACGCCGCTGCAGCAGCTCGCGTCGTTCAACATCCCGGACGCGCGCACGGTCCTGATCTCCCCGTTCGACAAGGGTTCGATGACCACAATCGAGAAGGCCCTGCGCGAGTCGGACCTCGGCGTCAACCCGTCGAACGACGGCAACGCGATCCGCGTGGTCATGCCCACCCTCACCGAGGAGCGGCGCCGCGACTACGTGAAGCTCGCCAAGCAGAAGGCCGAGGACGCGCGCGTCGTCATGCGCAACGTGCGCCGCAAGGCCAAGGACACGCTCGACCGCATCGTCAAGGACGGCGAGGCGGGCGAGGACGAGGTGGCCCGCGCGGAGAAGGATCTCGAGGCCCTGACCAAGCGTCATGTGGAGGCCGTGGACGCGCTGCTCGCAGGCAAGGAGAGCGAGCTGCTCGAGGTCTGATGCCCCACCGAGTCCAGCCCAGCACCGCCCAGCCAGCACCCTTTCCGAGCGAGGTCCCGATGCCCCGGTCGCCGGAGCCGACCGCCGGCCGGACGTCGCGCGCCGGCCGCAACCTGCCGGCCGCGATCGCCGTCGGCGTCCTGCTGCTCGCGGCCGTCGCCGCGTCCCTGTACTGGCGGCCGGAGCCGTTCCTCGGGCTCGAGGCGCTGCTCATGTGGGCGGGGCTGTGGGAGCTGCGCCAGGCGTTCGCCCGCCGTCAGCTGCGGCTGCCGATGACACCGCTCTTCGCCGGCTCCGTCGGGATGCTGGTCTCGGCCTACTACGGGGGCGCCGAGGCGCTGCTCGTCGCGTTCATGCTCACGGTCGGCGCCTGCGTGGTATGGCGGGCGCTGGACGGGTCGGGGACGACGGCGGTGCGCGACGCCGCCGCGGCCACCTTCGGCGCGGCCTACGTGCCGTTCCTCGGCGGATTCGTCGCGCTGATGCTCGCGCAGCCCGACGGCGAGATCCGCGTGGCGCTGTTCGTGCTGCTGGCGGTCGCGAACGACACCGGCGGCTACATCGCCGGCGTCCTGCTCGGCCGGCACCCGCTCGCCCCGACCGTCAGCCCGAAGAAGTCGTGGGAGGGCCTGATGGGCTCCCTGGTGCTCGCCTCGGGAGTGGGCGTGCTGGGTGCGGTCTACGGGTTGGGCGTCGATCCACTGGCGGGTGTGATCCTGGGCGTGCTGACGGCTGTGACGGCGACCATCGGCGATCTGGCCGAGTCGCTCCTCAAGCGCGACCTAGAATTGAAGGACATGGGCTCGCTGCTCCCGGGGCACGGGGGTGTGCTCGACCGGTTGGACTCACTCCTGCTGACCGCGCCCTTCGTCTACCTTGTGCTCTCGGTGGTTGCCTGATGTCTGTTCCGTCCTCTGCCTCGCAGGTCCGTCCCGGCGACGAGACCCGTCCCCTCCCGCTCCAGATGGCACCGCGCCGGCGGGGCAAACCGCCGCGCCACTTCGCCGACCTGAGCGCGGACGAGCGGGTGGCCTCCGTGATCGAGGCGGGGGAGAAGCCGTTCCGGGCCAAGCAGCTGGCCACGCACTACTTCACGCACTTCACGTCCGACCCGGACGAGATGACCGACCTCCCGGCCGCCACCCGCGCCGCGCTGGCCGAGACGATGTTCCCGCAGCTCATCCGGCCCACCAAGGTCATGGAGGCGGACGGCGGGACGACGGTCAAGACGCTCTGGCACCTGTTCGACGACGCCAAGGTCGAGTCGGTGCTGATGCGCTACCCGAACCGCACCACGCTGTGCGTGTCCAGCCAGGCGGGCTGCGGCATGGCGTGCCCGTTCTGCGCCACCGGCCAGCTCGGCCTCACCCGGAACCTGTCCACGGCGGAGATCCTGGAGCAGGTTCGCGCCGCGTTCCGCGCGCTGGACCGGGGCGAGATCCCCGGCGGCCCCGCACGGCTGAACAACCTGGTCTTCATGGGGATGGGTGAGCCGCTGGCGAACTACAAGGCGATCATGGAGACCGTCCGCGCGCTCGTCGCCCCGCAGCCCGACGGCCTCGGCATGAGCGCCCGCAACATCACGGTCTCGACGGTCGGGCTGGTTCCCGCCATGCGCAAGCTGGCCGACGAGGGCATCCCGGTCACACTGGCGCTGAGCCTCCACGCCCCCGACGACGACCTGCGCAGCGAACTCGTCCCGATCAACACGCGCTGGAGCGTGGACGAGACCATCGACGCCGCCCGGCACTACTACGAGGTCACGGGCCGCCGCGTGTCCATCGAGTACGCCCTCATCAAGGACATGAACGACCACGGCTGGCGAGCCGACCTGCTCGGCAAGAAGCTCAACGCCCGCGGCAAGGGCTGGGTGCACGTCAACCCGATCCCGCTGAACCCGACGCCCGGCTCGATCTGGACGGCCAGTGATCGCGAGGTCGAGGACGAGTTTGTGGCACGATTGCGCGGGCAGGGGATTCCCACGACGATCCGGGACACGCGCGGTAGCGATATCGACGGCGCCTGCGGACAGCTGGCCGCTGAGGAGGACGACGAGTGAGTGGTGGCATGTTCAACAACGTTCCCCCGTACCGCACCGGCTACGCCAGGGACGAGGTGGACGAGTTCTTCGAGCACGCCCGTCAGGCGTACGAGGGTCGCACCGCTGAGCGTGTGACCAGCGCCGACATCCAGGCATCGACGTTCGACCTGGTCCGGGGCGGGTACAACACCCACGAGGTCGACGCGGCGCTCGACCGCCTCGAGGCGGCGTTCATCGCGCGGCAACGCGCCGAGTACGTGTCCGCGAACGGTCAGCAGGCCTGGATGAACGCGCTCGCCGAGCGCGCCCGGACGCTGTACGGCCGTCTGGGCCGGCCCGACGGCGAGAAGTTCGCACCCGCCGAACGCGGCCAGCAGGGCTACAACATGGATGACGTCGACGACCTGTGCGACCGGCTCGTCGGCTACTTCGACCGGCAGGAGCCGCTGACGGCCGCCGAGGTGCGCTCGGCCACCTTCGGCCGCGCCCGGGGGCCGGAGGCGTACGAGGAGTCGTCCGTGGACGCGTTCTTCTCGCGCGCGGTGGAGGTCCTGCTCGGCGTCGAGTGACGCTCCAGACCTCCTAGGCTGTCCTCGTCAGGCGCGGAGACCCCGCGTGGCAGTACCTCATCGAGGAGGCATGCATGAAGCTGGACGGAGCATCGGCGATCGTCACGGGCGGAGCGTCCGGCCTCGGGTTCGCGACGGCGCGAGCCCTGGCCGGCGACGGAGCATCGGTGATCCTGGTGGACCTGCCGTCGTCGCGTGGCGAGGACGCCGCGCGGGAGATCGGGCACGGTGCCCGGTTCGTCGCGGCGGACGTCACCAGCGAGGAGCAGGTGCGAGCCGCGGTCGACGCCGCGCAGGAGGCCGGCCCGCTGCGGGTGCTGGTGAACTGCGCGGGGATCGCGACGGCGGGCCGGACGGTCGGCCGCGAGGGGCCCGCCCCGCTCGACGTCTTCGAGCGCACGGTGCGCGTGAACCTCGTCGGGACGTTCAACGTGACGCGGCTGGCGGCGGCGGCGATGGCGGCGAACGAGCCGGGCGTGGGCCAGGTTCCCGGCGGGCCGGAGACGCCCGAGCGAGGGGTGGTCGTGTGCACGGCCTCGGTGGCCGCGTACGACGGGCAGGTCGGTCAGGCGGCCTATGCGGCGTCCAAGGGCGGCGTGGCGTCGATGACGCTGCCGATCGCGCGCGACCTGTCGAAGCTCCTGGTGCGTGTGGTGACCGTCGCCCCCGGCATCATGCAGACCCCGATGATGGACGGGATGCCCCAGGACGTGCGGGAAAGCCTGGCCGCACAGGTCCCGCACCCGTCGCGTCTCGGTTCCCCGGCGGAGTACGCGGCCCTGGTCGGCCAGATCGTGGCCAACCCCCTGATCAACGGTGAGGTCGTCCGCCTGGACGGCGCGATCCGCATGCAGCCCAAGTAGGCGGACCGACAGCCCGGGGCCGCCGTGTCCGGGTGCGCCTGCTTCCACAGGACGGACCTGACGACCCGGCGCCGTCGTGGAAGAACGCCGAGGCAGTACGCCGGCTGCGCGACGTACTGCCTCGGCGGGTTGCGGTGAGGCGTCTTCCAGGTCAGTGAGCCTTGACCGCGCCCAGGAAGGCCTTCGTGCGGTCGTGCTGCGGGTTACCCAGCACGTCCGCCGGGGCACCGGACTCGATGACCTGACCGCCGTCGAACATCAGGACGCGGTCGGCCATCTCGCGGGCGAAGCCCATCTCATGGGTCACCAGCATCATCGTCGTGCGGCCCTCCTCCGCGATGTCACGCAGGACGTTGAGGACCTCCCCGACGAGCTCCGGGTCGAGCGCGGAGGTCACCTCGTCGAAGAGCATCACCTTCGGCTCGCAGGCCAGGGACCGCGCGATGGCGACGCGCTGCTTCTGACCACCGGAGAGCTGGCCCGGCGTCTGGTTCGCCGCGTGGGCCAGCCCGACCTGCTCCAGCAGCGCCATACCCGCGTCGCGTGCCGCCTCCCGGGGCTTGCCGTGCACCTTGATCGGCGCCAGCATGATGTTCTCCAGCGCCGTCATGTGCGGGAACAGATTGAAGTGCTGAAACACCATGCCGATGTCGGAACGAACCTCGCGGATGTGCGACTCCCGTGCCGGGCGCAGCTTGTTGCCGTGCAGCTCGTGGTAGAGGTGCCGGCCACCGACCTCGATGGTGCCCGAGTCGATGCGCTCGAGCGTCATCGTGGCGCGCAAGATGGTCGTCTTGCCCGAACCGGACGGGCCGATGATCACCACGCGCTCGCCCGGGGCGACGTCCAGATCGAGATCGCGCAGTACGACGTTGCTGCCGAACGCCTTGGTCACGTCGCGCATCCGCACGCCCGCGGCGCCCTTTTCCGAGATCTGGCCCGGGGTCGCGGTCTCAGACACGCTCATAGGAAATCCTCTTCTCGAGTTGGCGAACGAGCCATGCTGCCGGAAGGCTCACCAGCAGGAAGCCGACCCCGGCCAGCAGGTAGGGCTCGGTGGCGCGGAAGGTCTCGGCGCGCACCTGGTCGGCGAAGAACAGCAGACCGTGGACGTTGACGGCGACGCCGAGCGGAGCGTCCTTGAACGCGGCCACCAGGTAGTTGCCGAGGGCGGGCAGTACGTTCGGCACCGCCTGCGGGATGATGACCCGGGTCCACTTGGTCACGGGCCCGAGATTGAGCGCCGTGGCGGCCTCCCACTGGCCCTTGTCCACGCTGTTGATCCCGGCCCGGTATGCCTCGGAGCAGTATGTCGCGTAGTGGATGCCGAGGCCGAGCGTCAGGATCTCGACGGGCGTGAGCGAGATGCCTTCGACGGACCGGAAGAGTGCCTGCCAGAAGAACAACTGCACCAGCAGGGGCGTGGACCTGATGAACTCGATCACCAACGCGGACGGCCAGCTCACCCAGCGCAGCTTCGTGCGACGCCCGAGCGCCATGGCGAAGCCCAGCACGATCGCCACGGTGAAGCCCAGGACCGTGGCCTTCGCGAGCACGAGGACGCCCTGCACCATGAGCGGGACCATGTGGAAGAAGAACATCCAGTCGAAGGACACGTCGCCGGGCGGGGCGTCCATCTCGGTCCGGTAGTTGGCCGGCACGCTCACCGCGCCGATGAGCAGGGCGAAGCCCACCGAGGTGAGGATCAGGGGTGTCAGGACGTCAGGCCGCTGGAACCATCGGCGGTGCGGCCGGAACTCCTCGACGACGGGTTCGCTGTGCGCGGTCGTCTGCGTCATCTCAGCTCACCGTCCCCTCGGCCGAGGTGGGCCGCATCCGTTCCAGCTCTTCGGTCGTCAGGGCCGGGCCGCCCTCGTAGCGCTTTTCCATCAGCCGTTCGGCGAGCCGGAAGATCAGGTTGATCACCTGTGCCAGGATGAAGTAGAGGACCAGGACGTTGAGGTAGAGGATGGGGAGGTTCCCGACGGCGTCCGCCAGCTGCTGCTGCCGGATGTTCCGTGCCATCTGCATCACGTCGGTGAGGCCGATGAGGCTGACCAGTGCTGTTCCCTTGAGAATCTCGATGGTGAGGTTGCCCATGGGCGGCAGGATGACCGTCATCGCCTGGGGCAGGATGACGTGTCTGAGCCGTTGCAGTGACGTGAGGTTCAGCGATATCGACGCCTCGGCCTGTCCCTTCGGCACCGACTGGATCGCGCCGCGGATGATCTCCGCGCCGTATCCGCCCATGTTGATGCCGAGCGCGAGCGTGGCGAGCAGGATCAGGTTCTCCTGCGGCACACCGAGCAGGATCGGGATCGCGATCGCGACGATGAACAACAGGATGATCGAGGAGATGCCGCGCGCGAACTCCACGAACCCCAGGGCGACCCCGCGTATCCAGGTTCGCTCCGAGAGGCGAGCGATGCCCACGACGAGCGAGAGGACGATCCCGACCACGAACGCGAGGCCCAGGATCTGGAGGGTGACGAGTGCTCCGCGGAGCAGGAGCATGTACTGGCTACCCGTCAGGAGCCATGATTCCACGTTGATCAACTCTTTCCGGTGATCATGGCGCGGGCTCCGGGGCCGTCTCCCGGCCCCGGAGCCCGCGGTCCTGGGTGCTCACTCCTCGAAGTCGGCCACCGTGAGGTCGTTCGCCAGTTCCACGTCGGCGTCCTCGAAGCCCTCGTAGCTGGTGATGATCTCCATCGTGGTGCCGTCCTCGCGCAGCTTGTTCAGCTCCTCGTTGAACTCGTCGCGGAACTCGGTGTCGTCGAGGCGGAAGCCGTAGCCGCCACAAGGGAGGGTCTCGTTGCCCTCGACGTCCT
Source organism: Myceligenerans xiligouense (assembly GCF_003814695.1). Taxonomy (GTDB): domain Bacteria; phylum Actinomycetota; class Actinomycetes; order Actinomycetales; family Cellulomonadaceae; genus Myceligenerans; species Myceligenerans xiligouense. The sequence goes on along the minus strand of NZ_RKQZ01000001.1, from coordinate 3,178,917 downwards.
TCGGGAAGAACGGCTCGACGGCCTCGAGCCCGTCACGTCCCGCGATCTGCCCGTTGACCGTCGCGGCGGTGCCGGTCACCGCGTCGACCTCCCCGGCCTCCAGGGCCTGGTACATCTGGTCGATGCCGGGGAAGGACTTGATCTGGTCCTCGCCGACGCCGGCTTCCTCGGCGTAGCCGACCTCGACGGTGCCGCTGGCCACGGCGATGGTGAGGTCGGAGTTGTCCGCGAAGGTGCTGTAGTCGACGATGTCCTCCGGGTTGCCCTCCGGCACGGCGAGGGACTCGGTGGTGCAGTAGTCCGGGTCGGAGAACTGGATCTGCGCGAGTCGCTCCTCGTTGATGTACATGCCGGCGGCGACCATGTCGAACTGCTGAGCCTGCAGGCCGCCGATGAGGTTGCCGAACTCGACGACCTCGAACTCGGGCTCGCCGTAACCGAGGTTGGAGAGAACCTCGCGAGCGACGTCGGGCGCGAAGCCCGTCGCGTTGCCCGCGTCGTCCATATAGCCGTAGGGCTGTTCGTTGGCGATACCGATGGTGAGGACCTCGCCGTCACCGCCTTCACCGGTCTCGCCGCCGCCGTCGCCGCAGCCGGCGAGCGCGAGTGCGCCGATTGCGGTCAGCGCGACCAGGGTCTTCTTGCGTCGGAGGGCCATATGGCCACGACCTTTCGGTTGCGCGGCGCGCCGCCCTGGCACGCCGGTACTGGTTTGCCTGGATTGGGTTTGACCATATGCCGATGCCGTCTCGGTTCTCAACGACAGTGGGAACAGAGTGTCGGTGCTCTCGTGCACCCGGGCACGGACCGCCTGATGCAGGCCAAAAATGGCCTGTGACCTGCACTGATACCCGAAAGAACACCTCGTGTGACCGTGCCGTGGAACGGTCCGGCGACGGGATCATTTCGTTACCGCTTCGAGACCCTTCTCATGATCCCCCATGGGGTCACTCGCTGCCACTACGGGCCCGTTACAGGCCGTATGGTCCAGCTCGCGCACGCCGTGCACGCGGCCGCCGGTCAGCAGGCAGGCGCGACGGGCCGGCCCGTGCCGGTCCGGGTGTAGGCGTCCGAGACGAAGTGCCCCGGGCCGATCTTGTTCCACAGGGGAGTGCTCCCCAGATGGCCGTCGACCCACTCGCCCCACACCGTGCACTGGATGGTGACCCGGGTTCCGGCGGCGGCCAGGCCCGACCTCGCGTAGCTGGTGCCCGGCCCGGAGCGGACGTTGAGGGGCCATCTCGTGCCCGTGCGGATCGTGCCGGTGGGGCCGTCCCCCAGCCACAGGAAGGTGACGTCGACCCAGGAGTTGTCCGTCAGCCCGAGGCCGTCCCAGAACATCCCGTCGGCGAGGTCGATCCCCGCGGGGTTGCGCACCACACGCCCGAAGCCGTCCTTGCCGCCGTTGTAGTCGTCGTAGTACGCGGCCTGTGCCTCGGGAACGCCGCGCGGCAGGTCGGCGAAGCGCTCGCGGTGGGGCGCGGAGTTCCAGTAGTTGTCCTCGATGTTCCACGGCCCCACGTCCCACACGGGCGCGTACTCGCAGCGCGACGTCGCCGGAGCGCAGACGCGCACGGAGCGGGCTCCTTCACCCTTCGCGGAGAGGCCGAGCCGTGACGGCAGCGCGACGAAGTGGTCGTTCTTCCTGATGCGGTGGCCGTTCGCGGTGGTGTGGCCCACGAGCCCCTCGCGGGTCGCGTAGACGCGGTAGGTCGGAGCCCCGGATCCGTCGGTGTGGGTGCTGACTCGGGCGGTGTTCGCGTGGCCGGCGGTCGCGCGCACGGCATCCGCCGGGGCGGCGGTCGCCGGTGGGGCCGCGGTGCCGGCGACCGCGAGGGCGGTGGCGAAGGTGGCGGTGATGAGCGCGCTGCTCATCACCGAGAATGCCGACCTGCTCGGTTTCTGGTCCGTTGGAACGCTCATGACGTGACGCTAAGGGCCCTCAAGTTCAACTGCAACGTGAGAGTTGCCGATTGAAGGTATCTTTTGAGGTGCTTCGCCGCTTCAATGCTGATATAGCAGGCAAGAAGCGAAATGCGGGCAAGCCCGGCGCGCATCGCATCACGAGCAGGACTGGAGCCCACCGGACGGCGGGAGTTCACTGGGCCCCATGAGCGTGGACATCGATGGCCGGCGAGGCCCCCAGGTGCTCGGACGGACGCGCACGGCGTGGCGGCGCATCGCGAACGCCGGTCCGTTCCGGGACCGTCCGTCCGACGGCGGCCCGGTCGCTCTCCTGGACCCGGCACGTCGTGTCGTGCCGTACTCCGGTCACGACGCCGACCTGGCCGAGCTGCTGGCCTGGTGCCGCGAGCCGCACCCCGTCCAGGTCCGCCTCACCACTGGGCTCGGGGGCGTCGGCAAGACGCGCCTCGCGGTCGAGGCGTCCCGGCGCCTCGAGAGATCCGGGTGGCGCTGTGCGTGGATCCGGCCGGCCGACGACGACGCCGCCGTGCGCGCCGTCCTGTCGGGCGGCGCTCCGGCGACCCGCAGGACCCTCGTGATCGTCGACGACGCCGACTCGCGCACCGACCTCCCGACGCTTCTCGCGCGCCTGCGCCCGGCCGCGACCGGCAAGCTGCGCGTGCTGTTGCTCTCCCGGACCGGACGGGAGTGGTGGCGCCGGCTGCGCTGGGCGAGCGCCCTGTGGGCCGACGACGACGTACGCACCTCCGCCACCCACCTCGTTCCGCCGCGCGACCAGGACGAGCAGGTGCTCGTCACGCAGGCGGCGCAGGCGTTCGCGCGCCGCCTGCGCACCTCCGCCCCGGCACTGATCGTGCGGCGGTCCGCGGACCGCGCGTGCCCTCTCGACCTCCACGCCGCCGCGCTCGTCGCCGCCGCCGACGGCGGGCCCGCCGCGTCGTCCGCCGGGGAGGCGCCGGTCGTGGTGGATCCCGCGCGGGCGGTCGGCATGCTGCTGGACCTGGAGCGGGACCGGTGGGCCGCCGAGGCCGCGCACGCCGGCCTGCCCGCCGACGACGTCGAGGACGCCGTCGCGGCCGGGATGCTGCTCGGCACCGGATCGGACGACGGCGCGCGAGAGGCCCTGCGCCGCACCGCGCCGGTGCTGGCCACCGACGCGGGCGTGGCGTGGCTGCGCGGCCTGGCCGGCGGGGCGGGCGACCTGAGCTCCGCCGTCCCGCACCGGATCGTCGAGCAGCACGTGGTGCGGCGCCTCGCGGCCACCCCGTGGCTCGCGGACGACTGGACCCGCGGGCTGCCCGCACCCGTGGCGCACCGGGTCGCCGCGACCCTGTGCCGCGCGCAGATCGACCCGCCACCCATCTCCGAGCGGCCGCCGCTCGACGCCGTATTGCTGCGCGTCGCCGGCGAGCTGCCGCCCGACCCCGTCGCGCTCGGCGGACTGCTGGGCCTGCTCCCGCAGCATCCCGCGCATTCCGGCGGCCTGACGGCGACCCTCTCCGCGAGAATCCTGGAACTGGACGGAACGCCCGCGTCGTGGGCCGACGCCCTCATCCACCGGACGCGCGCCCTCTGGGCCCTCGGACGCCACCAGGAGGCGCTCCAGCCGTCCTCGGAGGCGGTGGCCGCGTGGCGGGTCGTGGCCGCCGAGGACCCGGCACGCTACGGACGGTGCCTCGCCCGGGCACTGTGCGGACTCGGGACCGTCCGCAACAGCCTCGGGCGATACCCGGACGCGCTCGTCGTGCTCACCGAGGCCCTCGGCATCCTGCGCGCCTCCCCGCCCCGCGAGGCGGAGTGGAGCGAACCCGAGCTCGCACTCGTCCTGCGGGCCATCTCCGCGACGTTCACGTCCCTCGGCCGGTACGCGGAGTCCGACGCGGCCGGCCTGGAGGAGGTGGCGGTGCTCCGCCGGCTCGTGCGACGCGACCCCGCCCAGTACGAGGCACAGCTCGCCTGGGCGCTGATCGGCAGCGGCGCGGCCGTCGACCACGGACGGCCGACCGAGGCGCTGGAGGCCCTGACCGAAGGGCTCGACCTGTGGCGCCGGCTCGCGCGCCGCCACGCGGTCGACTTCGAGCCGCAGCTGGCTTTCGCCCTGTCGCTGCGCAGCTACGCGCTCGCCGAGCTCGGCCGGCTCGACGAGGCCGTCACGGCCGAGACCGAGGCGCTGGAGATGCGCAGGCACCTCGCCGCGGCCGAACCCGAACGGTACGACTGGGAGCTCGCCCTCTCGCTCGCCCAGCTCGGCGCCCATCTGTCGGGCCTGGGCCGTACCCAGCACGCCTACACGCTCGAGACCGAGGCTCTCGCCACCCGGCGCAGGCTCGCCCGCCAGAACCCCCGCGCCTACGCGCACATGCTCGCGTCCTCCCTGTCCAACCTCGGCGTGACCTGCTCACGGCTGGGCAGGTTCACCGAGGCGCTCCCGCTGGAGCAGGAGGCCCTGGCGATTCGCCGCGACCTGGCGGCCGAGGCGCCCGAACGCCACGAGCAGTACCTGGCGCGCTCGCTGTCGAACCTCGGCGTGCGGTACTCCGACCTCGGAGAACCCGAACAGGCCGTGGAACCGACGCTGGAGGCCGTCGAGATCCTGCGCCGGCTCTCGGCCGAGGACCCCGAGCGGCACCAGGCCGACCTCGCGTCCGCGTGCACCAACCTGGGGGCGACGTACGCGGACCTCGGCCGCGCCGCCGAGGCCGCGGCGCTGCTGCGCGAGTCCATCGGCCTGCTGCGCGACCTGGCGGACCGGTACCCGGCGCGGTTCCGCCCGGAACTCGCCCGTGCCTGCTCCACCTGCGCATCGCTCCTGGTGACCCTCGGCGTGACCGACGAGGCCGTGGAGCACGCCACCGAGGCGGTGGCGATCCGGCACGAGCTGGTCGCGCTGCACGGCACCCGCTACCGGGACGACCTGGACCTGTCCCTGGCGGTCCTGTCCGAGGCGTGCGGCCCGCAGAGCGCGACGTCGTCCCCGGCCAGGCCCCGCTAGGGCCGGGACGCCCGCCACGGTCTGGGAGGATGGGCCGGTGCGCAGCGTCACCATCCTCGGTTCCACCGGCTCCATCGGCACACAGGCGATCGACGTCGTCCGCCGGCACCCCGATCGCTTCCGCGTCGACGCGCTGAGCGCCGGCGGCGACGTCGCCGGCCTGGCGAAGCAGGCCGCCGAGCTCGGCGTGCGGGCCGTCGCCGTGGCCGACGCCGCGCGCGCGGGCGACCTGCGCGAGGCGCTCGCCGCCGCGGGAGCCGCCGACGTCGAGACGCTGGCCGGACCGGACGCCGCCACGGACCTCGCGGGCCGGGGCAGCGACGTCGTCCTCAACGGCATCACGGGGTCGGTGGGCCTGCGGCCCACGCTGGCTGCCCTGGAGGCCGGGTCCACGCTGGCGCTCGCGAACAAGGAGTCGCTCGTGGTCGGCGGCCCGCTGGTGCGGGCGGCCGTACGGCGCCCGGACCAGATCGTCCCGGTCGACTCCGAACACTCGGCGATCGCCCAGTCCCTGCGGTGCGGGGCCGCGGCGGAGGTGCGCCGCCTCGTGGTGACCGCCTCGGGCGGGCCGTTCCGCGGCATGTCCCGTGCCGAGCTGCGTGACGTCACGCCGGCCCAGGCGCTCCGGCACCCCAACTTCTCCATGGGCCGGGTCATCACGACCAACTCCGCCACCCTCGTCAACAAGGGGCTGGAGGTCATCGAGGCGCACCTGCTCTTCGACGTCCCGTTCTCCCGCGTGGACGTCGTCGTGCACCCGCAGCAGATGATCCATTCGATGGTCGAGTTCGTCGACGGGTCCACGATCGCGCAGGCCGGCCCGCCGCGGATGCTCGTCCCGATCGCGCTCGGCCTGTCGTGGCCGGATCGGCTGCACGACGTCGACGTCGCGATCGACTGGACCCAGGCCGCGAGCTGGGAGTTCGCGCCCCTGGACGACGACGCGTTCCCCGCCGTGCGGCTCGCCCGCCAGGTGGGCGAGGCCGCGGGCACGTTCCCGGCGGTCTACAACGCGGCGAACGAGGTGTGCGTGGACGCGTTCCACGACGGCGCTCTTGGCTTCACCGACATCGTGGACACCGTGGCGGCCGTGGTCGACGCGCACGCGAGCCGGCCGGGTGACGCGTCGTCGGTCTCCGGCGTGCTGGCGGCCGACGCCTGGGCGCGGGAGCGCGCCCGCGCCGTCGTCGTCGGCTGAGTCGCCGCGGCCGGCTCGCCACCAGGCGTCCGCGGCCGACGGCGGCCCGTGGCACCTCACCGCCCGACGCGGAACCCGGGGAGCAGCAGCGACGGGCGACGGTGCCGCAGGCGCAGGCGCCGCACCCACACCACGAACAGGAGGACCGCCAGGACGAACGCGACCACGCTCGAGATGATCGCGAGCGTGACCGGCACCCAGCCGCTCCAGTCGTTCGCCTCCACGGCGATCGCCAGGATCGTGTGGAACACCGTGAGCACGGCGAACGTGGACACGGCGACGGTGAGGCCCTCCAACATACGGCGCTGCTCCTCGGCCTCGAGCTCCTCGTGCTGCCGGCGGACCGTCGCCAGGCGGGCGGCGATGGGCTCGGCGAGCAGCTCACGGAGCCGGCGGTCGAGCTCGCGCGACTGGCGGGTCAGGTCGAACGCCCGCAGCAGCTCGGCCATCTGCTGGTACTCGGTCGCCGACGCCAGCAGCGTCGGTGAGCTCACGACCGACATCGCACGCCGGGCCCGGCCCGCGAAGCGGTGCAGCTGGAGCTGCTGCCGGCTGAGGTAGGCGGTGCGGGCGGCCAGGTCGGTCTCCTCGGTGTCCGCGGTCCCGGGCCGGCCGAGCATGTCCTCCACCTCGTCGAAGTACTGCGCGAGGCGCGTGTTCCACGCCGCGAGCATGCCGCTGATACTGGCCACGAACTCCACCAGCGAGCCGTACTGCACGATCTTGAAGTGCGCCGTGTCGAACATGGCGATGGTCGTCGCGTTCGGTGTCACCGCGACGAGGTCGCCGGAGTTGCGCACGCCCTCCAGGAGCACGGGCTGGCGCTGCGCGAGCGTCCAGTCGGCCAGCGACGTCGTGTTGTACGGCACCGGCTGGAGCAGTGGCTGGTGGCCGTACGTGGCGAGCAGCTCGTCGGCGCTCGTGACCGGCCGCCGGTCCTCCGGCGGGCACGCGGGTCCACGTCCGGCGCTCGCCTCGACGACGAACGTCAGGACGTGCGAGCGGCCCCGGGCGAGGTTCTTGCTGAGGGCTGGGCCGGGGTTGTCGGGCTTCGCCGGCGTGCGCCAGCCCTCGGGGCGGCCGGCGAAGTGCGCGGCGATCGCCTCCTGCAGGCGGTAGGCGAGATGGAAGAGATGGACCGGGTGGTAGCCGGACGAGTCGACGATCGACGCGTTGGCGACCGTGCCGTCCGGCTGCGGGATGTCCCAGTGCATCCGCAGATCGTCGTGCAGGCTGGAGACCAGGTAGCGGGCGTCGCGGACGTCCTGGGGACCCAGGTGCTTGGCGGTCTGCCGGAACCGCACGTAGTGGTTCCCCAGGTCGCCGAACCGCACCTCGCACGACAGGTGGGCCACGGGGGTCCCGTCGGGCTGGGTGACACTGACGTCGGGCAGGTTCAGGGTGGCGCCGTCGAACGCGCCGAACGGGTCCTCGGTGTCCCAGACGTCGTCGAGCTTGAGCGCGGTGCGGACCGAGACGGCGCGGGTCCCGAGCAGGTCGGGGAGGGAGCTGCCGACGAGGCCGCGGATCCGCTCGGTGGCCTCGGCGCCGTCGACCTGCGGCAGGCCGAAGGGGAAGACGTAGACGGTGCGGCAGCGGTCGACGGTGAGCCAGTCGGAGCCCACCCCGGCGGCCAGCGCCTCGAGATGTGCCCGGTGTGCGCGCAGTTCGCTGGCGAGGATGTAGTTGAGGCCGGGGGCCTTCTCGAGATCCCGCAGCTGCGCGATGGCGTCGGTGAGACCCGACGGGTCACCGCCGAGCGTGGCCCGCGTCGCGATGGCGGCCTCTCCGATCGCCGTGAAGTAGCCCAGGCGGATCCGGGCCTGGTGCACGAGATGGCCGCGCAGGCAGGAGGTCTCGTCGGTGATCCGCCGTGCCGTCTCCTCGAGCCGGGCGGACGACTGGACCGCGCGGTCCAGCATGACGACCAGCCGTTCCACGTTGCCCGAGTTGCGGGCCGCCGCGACGTCGAGCCGGGCACGAAAGGCGTCACCGAGCGCCACCACGGCGTCCGCCTCGCTGCGGCAGTGGCGGCACGGGACCCGCTCGCGGTTCGTGATCCAGGCCCGGCGCAGTCCGGTGAGCGCGGCCGCGACGCGCCCGTGCCGGGCGGACTGCTGGGAGGCGTCCTCGGCGATCGACCAGAGGTACAGGCCGAGGAGCGCCGGGCCGCACGGCGTCTCCACCACCTGTTCGAGCAGTTCGGCGGCCCTCTGGATACGCGGGTCGTCCGGGTCGGTGTGCCGGCGGCGGGACGCGCGGGTGGCCCCCATGTTCCACCGGGGTGCCGCCCAGATCCGCGGGATGTCGAATCCCATGCCGCGCAGACGGTTCGCCAGGGGGGAGGCGTGGTCGGCGCTCACGCGGGCTTCGGTGTCGAACACCACTTCGGCGATCTGGTCGAGGTCCGCGGGCAGGTGCGCGCGATGGTCGTCCAGATCCGTCCTTTCCGTGAGGTGTGCCATGAGTGGCAGGTTATTCACGTCACCATATTGTGGTCAACGAAAGGCAAATAGCGGGTTCGGGTGTCTCGCCGTCGTGCCGCCCGTCGTGCCGCCGACGACCGACGTCGTCGGCGGGCACCTCGGGCGCGTGCCGTCCGCCGGATTCCCACCTGGTGGTCAGGCAGGTGTCGTAGGCTCGCCGCGTGAGCGTTCTCCCCTGGGTGGCCGGCTTCCTCGTCCTGCTGGTCGGAATCATGCTGTCGATCGCGTTGCACGAGATCGGGCACATGCTGCCCGCCAAGAAGTTCGGCGTGCGCGTCAGCCAGTACATGGTGGGCTTCGGCCCCACGCTCTGGTCGCGGGTCAAGGGCGAGACGGAGTACGGCGTCAAGGCGATCCCGCTGGGCGGATACGTACGCCTGGTCGGCATGATGCCGCCCGCCCCCGAGGGCAAGGAGACCGGTCAGGGCATGTTCGGCCGGCTCGTCGCCGAGGCCCGGGAACAGTCCAACGAGGAGGTCCGGCCCGGCGAGGAGCACCGCGCGTTCTACAACCTGCCCGCATGGCAGAAGATCGTGGTGATGCTGGGCGGGCCGGTGATGAACCTGGTGATCGCGACGGTGATGATCGGGATCCTGATCGTCGGGTTCGGGCAGATGCAGGTCACCACCACCGTCGGCCAGGTGTCCGAGTGCGTCCCGGCCACCGTGACGGTGGACACCGCCGACGACCCGGAGTGCACCGAAACCCCTGTCCCGGCCGCGCGGGCCGGTCTCGAACCGGGCGACGTCATCACCCGGTACGACGGCACCACGGTGACGGACTGGGCGCAGCTGTCCGGTCTCATCGCCGACACCGGTACGCGCACGGTGCCCGTCGTCGTGCAGCGCGACGGCGCCGAGATGGAACTGACCGTCACGCCCACCGTCGTCGAGAAGCAGGTGGACGAGGACGGCGCGGGCGAACCCGTGCTCGAGTCGGCGGGGTTCATCGGCTTCAGCCCGCTGCAGGAGCGCGTGCGCGGCCAGTGGTCCGAGGTGCTGCCGCTGGTCGGCGACGGCACGTGGGAGACCATGAAGATGGTGGCGACCCTGCCGGTGCGGATCGCCGACACGGCACGCCAGGCCTTCACGGACGAGGAACGGTCCGTCGACTCCGTCCAGAGCGTCGTGGGCGTCGGCGTCATCCTCGGCGACGGCTTCGCCGTCCTCGACGACATGACCGACAAGGTCGCCTGGGCGGTCGGGATCCTCGGCAGTCTGAACATCGCCCTGTTCGTGTTCAACCTCATCCCGCTGCTCCCGCTCGACGGCGGCCACGTGGTCAACGCGCTCTACGAGGCCGCCAAGCGGGCGCTGCACAAGGTGCGCGGCCTGCCCAGGCCGGGGCCGGCCGATGTCGCGCGCCTCACCCCGGTCACCTATGTGGTCTTCCTCGCGCTGCTCGGACTCGGAGGCATGCTGATCATCGCGGACCTGGTGGATCCCGTGCGGATCACGTGATCCCCGCCACCGGGTTGCGACTGCGCCGTCCGGAACGTGGATACTGGACACTGTGACCGCAATCAGTCTTGGTATGCCAGCAGCACCCCCGCCTGTCCTCGCCCCGCGCAAGAAGACCCGCAAGATCCGGGTCGGCAAGGTCGAGGTCGGTGGTGACGCGCCCGTCAGCGTGCAGTCCATGACGACCACCCCCACCACCGACATCAACGCGACCCTGCAGCAGATCGCCGAGCTGACGGCGTCGGGCTGCGACATCGTGCGCGTGGCGGTCCCGACCGCCGACGACGCCGACGCGCTGCCGGCCATCGCGGCCAAGTCGCAGATCCCCGTGATCGCCGACATCCACTTCCAGCCCAAGTACGTGTACGCGGCGATCGACGCCGGCTGCGCCGCCGTGCGCGTGAACCCGGGCAACATCCGCAGGTTCGACGACCAGGTCAAGGAGATCGCCGCCGCCGCCAAGGACGCCGGCGTCTCGCTCCGGATCGGCGTCAACGCGGGCTCGCTCGACAAGCGCCTCCTGGAGAAGTACGGCAAGCCCACGGCCGAGGCCCTCGTGGAATCCGCGGTCTGGGAGGCGAGCCTCTTCGAGGAGCACGACTTCCACGACTTCAAGATCTCCGTCAAGCACAACGACCCCGTCGTCATGGTGCGCGCGTACGAACTGCTCTCCGAACGCGGCGACTGGCCCCTGCACCTCGGTGTCACCGAGGCCGGGCCCGCCTTCCAGGGCACCATCAAGTCCGCCACCGCCTTCGGCGCGCTGCTCAGCCGGGGCATCGGCGACACCATCCGCGTCTCCCTCTCCGCCCCGCCGGTCGAGGAGGTCAAGGTCGGCAACCAGATCCTCCAGTCGCTCAACCTGCGGCCCCGCAAGCTCGAGATCGTCTCCTGCCCGTCCTGCGGCCGCGCCCAGGTCGACGTCTACACGCTCGCCGAGAAGGTCACCGCCGGTCTCGAGGGCATGGAGGTCCCGCTCCGCGTCGCCGTCATGGGCTGCGTCGTCAACGGACCGGGCGAGGCCCGCGAGGCCGACCTCGGCGTGGCGTCCGGCAACGGCAAGGGGCAGATCTTCGTGAAGGGCGAGGTCGTCAAGACGGTGCCCGAGTCGATGATCGTGGAGACCCTGATCGACGAGGCGATGCGGATCGCCGAGACCATGCCCGCTCCCGAGAACGACGCCCAGGCGGGTGCTCCCGTGGTGTCGGTCGGCTAGGTCCCCCGAGCTCATGGCCGCCTCGCGCACCCCGCTCCACCCTCGCGGTGGCGTGCGGCGTGCGCCCTCGTCCGGTGCGCCGGACGAGGCCCGCGTGCTCGGCATGCCTGACCTGCCCGCGGCGCTCGACGTCTGCTACACCCAGCCGGTGGCGTCGGTGCTCGCGGCATCGCGGCTGGAGATCGCCACCCGGTCCAGCTTCACCGCCGCGGGCGGCCAGGTCTGGGGATTCCCGGCCACGGGCCCGCTGGAAGCCGTCTGCTGGGCCGGGGCGAACCTGGTGCCCGTGGTCCCGGACACGCTCGACGAGGCCCGGCAGGCGGCCGCGACGGCGGCGTTCGCCACGCTGGCACGTGCGCAGGGCCGTCGCTCCAGCTCGATCGTCGGCGAGCGCGAGGCCGCGCTCGGTCTCTGGGACGGCCTGGAGCGCTACTGGCCCGCGCCGCGCGAGATCCGCGTCGACCAGCCGTCGATGGCGATCACCCGGGGTTCCGACGTCGCACCCGACCCCGCGCTGCGGCGTTCCACCCTCGCCGAGCTCGACATGGTCCTGCCCGCGTGCGTGCGGATGTTCACCGAGGAGGTCGGCTACTCCCCGGTCGCCGGCGGAGGCGGCCCGTACGTCCAGCGTGTGCGGTCCCTGATCGCCGACGGCCGGTCGTTCATCCGGACCGAGACCACGCCGCGCGGCCGCGAGACCGTCGCGTTCAAGGCGGAGGTCGGCGCCGTCGCGGGAACCGTGGCGCAGATCCAGGGCGTGTGGGTGGACCCGCTGTTCCGGGGGAGGGGCTGGTCCGTGGCCGGGATGTCGGCGGTCGTGGGCGTGGTCCGGGAGACCATCGCGCCGGTCGTCTCCCTGTACGTGAACAACTACAACGAGCGCGCGCTCGCGACGTACCGCCGCGTCGGCTTCGAGCAGGTGGGCACGTTCGCCACGGTCCTGTTCTGACGGTCCGCCCCACGCTCCCGGCCCCGCGGCGGTTCCTGCCCGCCCACTACTTCAGCAGCCGCGACAGGCGCCGGTCGGCCAGGATCTGTCCGTTCGTCTGACAGGTGGGGCAGTACTGGAGCGAGCGGTCCGCGAAGCTCACCTCGTGCACCGTGTCGCCGCACGGGGTCCCGTCCCAGCCGGGGCACGGCGCGCCCGTGCGCCCGTGCACGCGCATCCCCGCCCGCTTCGCGTCCTTGAGCTCCTTGGCGGGCTTGCCCGACGCCGCCCGGATCGCCTCGGCGAGGACCTGCCCGGTCGCGGCATGCAGCCGGCCGGTCTCCTCCTCGGTGAAGGACCGCGTCAGCTTGAACGGGCTGAACCGTGCGGCGTGCAGGATCTCGTCCGAGTAGGCGTTCCCGATCCCCGCGATCGCCGACTGCTCCCGCAGCAGGCCCTTGACCTGCTGGTTCCTGGAGGCCAGCAGCTTCGCCAGGGCGTCGGCGGTGAACGCCGGGTCCAGGGGGTCGACGCCCAGCGACGCCACCATCTTCACGTCCGCGGGCCGGCGCACCACGTGCACGGCGAGCCGCTTGCGGGTGCCTGCCTCGGTGAGATCGAACCCGGAACCGTCGTCGAACCGGACGCGCAGCGCGATGATCGCGCCCTTGCCCGCACCGCCGAGCCGCGGCTTGACCGGCGTGGCCGGCAGCTTGTCCGACCAGCGCACCCACCCGCCGCGGGCCAGGTGGAACACGAGGTGCACGGCGCCCCCGGACGACCCACGGGACTCCCCGTCACCGGAAGGCCCGCCGTCGGGCACCTCCAGGTCCAGCCATTTGCCGTGTCGTCCCCAGCGCCGGACGACGCCACCCACGAGCGCCGTCACCGGCGGGTCGACCGTCTTGAGCGCGGCGATGCTGCCGACCTCGATCCCTGACACGGTGCGGCCGACGGTGCGCTCGCCGAGGAACCGGACGAGTGCCTCGACCTCGGGGAGTTCCGGCATGAGCCCATCCTCGCCGGTCGTGGCGCCGCCCGCCAGTGTTGACGTGCTCGCTCCCGGCCTCGGGCGGCGCCGCGTCCCGGCCACAGGCAGCGCCGCCCGCCGTGCCCGCCCGCCAGTAGAGTTGCCCCCATGTCATCCGCACTCCGCTCGGGCGATCTGCTTCGCATGTCGTCCCTCTTCGTCCGCACGCTGCGCGAGGACCCGGCCGACGCCGAGGTCGCCAGCCACAAGCTGCTGGTCCGTGCCGGCTACATCCGTCGAGCCGCACCGGGGATCTACTCCTGGCTCCCGCTGGGTCTCCGGGTGCTGGGCAAGATCGAGACGATCGTGCGCGAGGAGATGAACGCGATCGGCGGCCAGGAGGTGCACTTCCCGGCACTGCTGCCGAAGGAGCCGTACGAGGCCACGGGACGCTGGACCGAGTACGGCGACGGCCTGTTCCGGCTCAAGGACCGCAAGCAGGCGGACTACCTGCTCGCGCCCACGCACGAGGAGATGTTCACCCTCCTGGTCAAGGACCTGTACGCGTCGTACAAGGACCTGCCCCTGGTCATCTACCAGATCCAGACCAAGTACCGCGACGAGGCGCGGCCCCGCGCCGGGCTGATCCGCGGTCGCGAGTTCGTCATGAAGGACTCGTACTCCTTCGACGTGCACGACGAGGGTCTGGAGGCCGCCTACCAGAAGCACCGCGATGCCTACGAGCGCATCTTCACGCGGCTCGGCCTCGAGTACGTCATCGTCTCGGCGATGTCCGGCGCGATGGGCGGTTCGAGGTCGGAGGAGTTCCTCAGCCCGTCGCCGATCGGCGAGGACACGTTCGTGCGTTCCTCCGGCGGTTACGCCGCCAACGTGGAGGCGGTGGTCACCCCGGTTCCCGAGGCCGTCCCGTACGACGACGCGCCCGCCGCGCACGTCGAGGACACTCCCGACACGCCGACCATCGAGACGCTCGTCGCCTGCGCGAACGAGCGGCACGCGCGCCCGGACCGGCCGTGGACCGCCGCCGACACCCTGAAGAACGTCGTGCTGGCCTTGCGCCGCCCGGACGGGAAGCGCGAGCTGCTCGTCGTCGGGCTGCCGGGCGACCGTGAGGTCGACCTCAAGCGCCTGGAGGCCGCGGTCGCGCCGTCCGAGGCCGAGCCGGCCACGGAGGAGGACTTCAAGGCCCACCCCGAGCTGGTCAAGGGTTACATCGGGCCGCAGGTCCTGGGCCCGCAGGGCGCCCAGGTCGAGGGGGACGACGGCGAGAAGCGGTCCGCTGTACGCTACCTGCTCGACCCGCGCGTCGTGCCCGGCACCCGCTGGATCACCGGCGCGAACGAGCCCGGCCGCCACGTGTTCGACCTGGTGGCCGGCCGCGACTTCACCGCGGACGGGACGATCGAGGCGGCCGAGGTGCGTGCCGGCGACCCCGCGCCCGACGGCTCCGGCCCGCTCGAGCTCGCGCGCGGCATCGAGATGGGGCACATCTTCCAGCTCGGCCGCAAGTACGCGGACTCGCTCGGCCTGACCGTGCTCGACGAGAACGGCAAGCAGGCGGTCGTCACGATGGGCTCGTACGGTGTCGGTGTGACCCGCGCGCTGGCCGCGCTCGCCGAGGCGAACCACGACGACAGGGGCCTGGCCTGGCCCGCGCGGATCGCGCCGGTGCAGGTGCACCTGGTCGCCACGGGCAAGGGCGCCGAGGTCTTCGAGGCCGCCGAACGCCTCGCCGACGGGCTGGTGGCCGCGGGCGTCGAGGTGCTGTACGACGACCGGCCCAAGGTCTCCCCGGGCGTGAAGTTCGCCGACGCCGAGCTGCTGGGTGCGCCGTTGCTGGTCGTGGTGGGCCGCGGGCTGAAGGACGGCGTGGTGGAGGTGCGTCCGCGCGCCGGCGAGGCGGAGCAGGTCCCGGTGGACGACGCGGTCACCGAGACGGTCCGCCGCGTCGAGGAGCTCCTGGAGAACTGACGAACCGGCCGGACGCGGGGGCCTCCGGTCAGGAGGTCGCCCGCTCCGGCAGGCCGGGGAAGGGGATCGTGGGGGCGCCCCACGAGCGCTGCGTGATCGCGGAGTCGGTGAGCAAGGCGACCGCCACCGCCCGCGTTTCGGTCTCCGCCCGGCCGACCAGGCTCGCGTAGCCCGCGGCGATCCTGCCCTCGGCCGCCAGCACCACGTCCTTGCTGGTCACATCCTGGCCGGGGAGTTCGTAGGCGGCCCGGCGGGGGTCCGACCCGGTCCCGTCGACCCCGGCCACGCGCGCCCAGGTCTCGGCGCGCCGGCGGTGCGTCCGGGCGCGGTCGGCGAGCCGTTCGCGGACGCTCTCGTCGTCGGCCTGGGCGGCTCGGACCTCGAACGCGTACGCGCTGGAGTCCTCCGCCACGATGACGGCCAGGAGGTCCTCCTCCGCGAGACCGGCGGGCACCGTCGTCGGGCGGGCGGACGGTGTGAGCGCCGCCGTCTCCGTGTCCGACTCGCCGGTCTCGGCGTCGTCCGCGCCCGGCGTCTCCGGTGACTCGCCCGCCGTGCCCGGGATGACCGGTGCGGTGTACGCCGGCTGCTTCCGGCCGGTCACCTGGGCGAGATCTCGCACCGCCAGGGTCTGTGCCGCCGAGATCGACGCGAGCAGCCGCGCCAGCGGGCCGTCCTCGCACACGTCCGCGGCGGTGGCGCTGCGGGCGGCCGCGTCCGTCAGGGTGGTGAGCACCGCGGCGGCTTGCGGCGGGGCCCCGGGGAGGTCGGTCGGCGTCGGGCTCGGCGGGTCGGACTCCAGCCCGGACTCGTACTCGCCCCCGAGCTGGGCGGCGTGCTCCCGCGAGATCCCGGCGATGTCCGCGAGGGTCTCGGCGACCTTGGGTCTCGTCTTCCGCAGGGCCGCGACCGCCTCGGCCTGCTCGGCCACGTGGAGCGCGTCGTCGACGGCGGTGCGGCGCACGATCTCGACCGGATCCGGCACCGGCTCGGTCGGCGGGGGAGCGTCGAAGCGGACTCCGCACCCGCTCAGCAACAGCGCGCAGGCGAGCACGGTCGCCAGGCGACCGCGTGATCGTGCGGTGCGACGGGACGGCGCGTCCGGGATCGGGTTCATCGTGCCTGATGATGCCACGTCTCCCCGAGGAGCTCGCGCATGTCCAGGTTGCGTCGGACGTCACGTCGTTGCGCCTGCGCCCGGCGTGCGGCGCGTCGTAGGCTGAGCGCAGTAGACAACAGCACACCGGTCGGGTCCTGGCTCGAGCGGTACCCCCCTTTGACGGGGAACCGACGGGAGGAACACGATGGCGCACCCTGCGAGCCGGCAGGAGGAGGACGTCCGCCGGATCGTCGGACCGGTGGTCGACGCCGCCGATCTGTATCTCGAGGACGTGCGGGTCACGCGTGCGGGGAGCAGTTCGGTCGTCCGGATCACGCTCGACCTGCCCGAGACGCGGGTCGGCAGCCTGGACTCGGACACGCTGGGTGAGGTCTCGCGCGGACTGTCCGCCGCGCTCGACGCCGGCGACGTCGTCCCCGGCGCGTACACCCTGGAGATCTCCACGCCCGGGACGTCCCGGGCGCTGACGACCGCGCGCCACTTCCGGCGCGCCCGCACCCGGCTGGTCACGCTGACGCCCGCCGACGGCGGCGACGCGGTGACGGGCAGGCTCACGGACGTGACCGGCGACGGCGACGACACCGTCCTCGTGCTCGACGACTCGCGCCGGATCGCGCTGTCGGACGTGCGCAAGGGAAAGGTCGAGGTCGAGCTGCAGCGGCCGGCCGAGGATGCCGACACCGCCACGGTGAGCGAGAGTTCTGGTGCTGACGACGACGCCGTGACCCGGGAGACCCGCCGCCGCGGGGCGCCGGGTCGCAAGGAGGGCTGAGATGGATATCGACATGGCCGCGCTGCGCATGCTGGAGCGCGAGAAGGACTTCAGCCTGGACGTGCTCGTCTCGGCGATCGAGCAGGCCCTGCTCTCCGCGTACCACCGTACGCCGGACGCCTACCGGCACGCCCGTGCGGAGGTCGACCGCAGCAGCGGGCACGTCACGATCTGGGCCCGTGAGGAGATCGAGGCGTACACGGACCCGGACGACCCGGCAGGGCCTGCCCCGTTCGAGCTCGGCCCGGAGTTCGACGACACGCCGCGTGACTTCGGCCGGATCGCCACGGCGACCGCGCGCCAGGTGATCGTGCAGCGCCTGCGCGACGCCGAGGACGACCAGGTGCTCGGCACCTTCCGCGACAAGGAGGGCGAGGTCGTCGCCGGCATCATCCAGCAGGGGCGGGACCCGCGCATGGTGCTCGTGGACGTCGGGGACACGGAGGCCGTGCTGCCGCCGCACGAGCAGGTGCCCGGCGAGGAGTACGCGCACGGCGAGCGTCTGCGCGCGTACGTCGTCGAGGTCAGCCGGGGGATGAAGGGCGCCCAGGTGACGTTGAGCCGCACGCACCCCGGCCTCGTGCGCAAGCTGTTCGAGCTGGAGGTACCGGAGATCGCCGACGGGTCCGTGGAGATCATGTCCGTGGCCCGCGAGGCGGGTCACCGCACCAAGGTCGCCGTCGTCTCCCATGTGCAGGGCCTGAACGCCAAGGGCGCGTGCATCGGCCCGATGGGCGCGCGCGTCAGGGCGGTCATGGCCGAACTGCACGGCGAGAAGATCGACATCGTCGACTGGAGCGAGGACCCGACGCGCTTCGTCGCCAACGCGCTGTCGCCGGCCCGCACGTCGTCGGTGACGGTGGTGGACGAGGTGGCCCGCGCGGTGCGCGCCGTCGTGCCCGACTACCAGCTTTCCCTCGCCATCGGCAAGGAGGGGCAGAACGCCCGCCTGGCCGCGAAGCTCACGGGCTGGCGCATCGACATCCGGTCCGACGAGGCGGCCGATCCGGTCGATCCGGACGAGAACGGTGGTCAGGGTGGTGCGCCGGCGGGTGGTGGTGGCACCGCTCACGTGTCGCGGAACCGGTAACAGCAGTTGAACAGGCAAGGTAGACTGACCGAGTCTGGGCCGCGAGCCCGTCCTCCGTCTTCTTCTGCCCCAGTGGCCGCCTCGGTAACGACATCACGTTCCGCACCGACAGGTCCGGTGCGGACGTGCGTCGGATGTCGGGGGCGCGACCAGCGGTCTGCTCTCTTGCGTGTGGTTCTGGATCCCGCAGCGGCGCAGCCCCGGATCGTCGTCGACGTCCGGGCCTGCCTGCCGGGGCGAGGCGCCTGGATCCATCCGGGAGCAGAATGCCTGGAGCTCGCCGAACGTCGTCGGGCGATACCGCGTGCGCTGCGCGCGGGTGGCCCCGTCGATCTGGCGGAGCTCCGGGAGCATCTCGGGCCGTGAGGGCCGGGAAAGTCACGACCGGGCGCGGAAACGTCCGGCCGCACCAGCGAATCGTCGACAGGAAAGCGGGTCAGAAGCCGATGGGCACCCGATGAGTCCCCAGCGATGAGTACCTCGTACTAGTGCGGTTCGCCCCTGCCTCGGGACGGACCGAGTCAGGAGAGTTGTGGCAAAGGTCCGCGTCTACGAGCTCGCCAAGGAGCTCGGAGTGGAAAGCAAGACCCTGCTCGCCGAGCTGAAGTCGGCAGGCGAGTATGTTCGTTCGGCGTCATCGACGCTCGAAGCCCCCGTCGCGCGGCGTATGCGCGACAAGTTCACCGACGCCGGCGCCGCGAAGGCGTCCGGCAGGTCGGGTGCGAAGCCGGCCCCGAAGCCCGGGGCCAAGCCGGCCCCGAAGCCGGGAGCGCAGTCAGCCCCGAAGCCGGGAGCCAAGCCGGCTCCCAAGCCCGCGCCCGAGGCGCCGGCCGAGGCGCCCGCACCCGCCCCTCAGGCGGCGGAAGCACCGCCGGTGAGCGAGGCACCCGCCGCGAAGTCGGCACCGGCGCCCGGCGCCCCGGCTCCGAAGCCCGGTCCCGCGGCTCCGAAGCCCGGCCCTGCGGCTCCGAAGCCCGGCGGGCGTGGCCCGCGTCCGGGCAACAACCCGTTCGCGTCCAGCCAGGGCATGCCCCGTCCGGGTGACCGTCGTGGCGGCGGTCGTTCCGGCGGTGGCGGTGGTGGCGGCGGTCCGCGTCCGGGCAACAACCCGTTCGCGTCCAGCCAGGGCATGCCGCGTCCCGGCGAGCGCCGCGGTGGCGACAAGGCGGAGCGCTCCGGCGGCCCGCGTCCCGGCGGTCCTCGTCCGGGTGCCGGCGCACCCCGTCCCGGGGGTAGTGGCGGTCCGCGTCCGGCGGCGCCGCGCCCGGGTGGGGGCCCGCGTCCGAACCCGGGCATGATGCCGGGCAAGACGTCGATGCCGCGTCCCGGGCAGCGTCCGGGTCCCGGCGGCGGTCGTGGCGGCCCCGGTGGTCGTGGCGGCCCCGGTGGTCCGGGTGGCGCGCCGGGTGGCGGCGGTCGTCCTGGTGGCGGCTTCCGCGGTCGTGGTGGCGGCGGTCGCGGGGCGACGCAGGGTGCTTTCGGGCGCGCCGGCGGTCGTCCGGTCCGAGGGCGGAAGTCCAAGCGCCAGAAGCGCCAGGAGTTCGAGGCGATGCAGGCGCCGTCGCTCGGTGGCGTCAGTGTGCCCCGTGGCAACGGCAAGACCGTCGTGCGGTTGCGTCAGGGCTCGTCCCTGAACGACTTCGCCGACAAGATCGACGCGAACCCCGCGGCGCTCGTGACCGTGCTGCTCCACCTCGGCGAGATGGCCACGGCCACGCAGTCCCTCGACGAGGACACGTTCGGTGCCCTGGGCGTCGAGCTCGGCTACGTGATCGAGATGGTCTCGGCCGAGGAGGAGGACCGCGAGCTGCTCGGTGCGTTCGACATCGACCTGGAGGCCGAGGAGGCCGGCGAGTCCGAGGAGGACCAGCAGCCGCGTCCGCCGGTCGTGACCGTCATGGGTCACGTCGACCACGGTAAGACGAAGCTGCTCGACGCCATCCGCAAGTCGGACGTCGTCGCGGGTGAGCACGGCGGTATCACGCAGCACATCGGTGCGTACCAGATCCGCCACGAGCACGAGGGCGTCGACCGTGCCATCACGTTCATCGACACCCCGGGCCACGAGGCGTTCACCGCCATGCGTGCCCGTGGTGCGGACGTGACGGACATCGCGATCCTCGTGGTCGCGGCCGACGACGGCGTGATGCCGCAGACGGTCGAGGCGGTGAACCACGCGCAGGCCGCCGGTGTGCCGATCGTGGTGGCCGTGAACAAGATCGACGTCGACGGCGCGAACCCGGCCAAGGTCCGCCAGCAGCTCACCGAGTACAACCTGGTGGCCGAGGAGTACGGCGGCGACACGATGTTCGTCGACGTCGCGGCGAAGCCGGGCATCGGCATCGACGACCTCGTCGAGGCCGTCCTGCTGACCGCCGACGCGTCGCTGGACCTGCGGGCCAACGCCAACAAGGACGCGCGCGGCGTCGCGATCGAGGCGAACCTCGACCGCGGGCGCGGTGCCGTGGCCACGGTGCTGGTGCAGTCCGGCACGCTGCGGGTCGGCGACGGGATCGTGGCGGGTACGGCCTACGGCCGCGTGCGCGCCATGATCGACGAGCACGGTGACGCGGTCCAGGAGGCCACCCCGGCCCGCCCGGTCCAGGTGACCGGCCTGACGTCGGTGCCGAGCGCCGGTGACACGTTCCTCGTGGCACCGGACGACCGCACCGCACGGCAGATCGCCGAGAAGCGCCAGGCCGCCGAGCGTGCCGCCCTGCTGGCCAAGCGCCGCAAGCGGATCAGCCTCGAGGACTTCGACGCCGAGCTCAAGAAGGGCAAGGTCGAGAGCCTCAACCTCATCCTCAAGGGCGACGTGTCCGGTGCCGTCGAGGCACTGGAGGACGCGCTGCTCAAGATCGACGTGGGCGACGAGGTCGAGCTGCGTGTCATCCACCGTGGTGTGGGTGCCATCACGCAGAACGACGTCAACCTGGCCACCGTCGACAGCGCGGTGATCCTCGGCTTCAACGTCAAGTACGGCGAGCGCGTCGAGGAGCTGGCGGACCGCGAGGGCGTCGACGTCAAGTTCTACTCGGTCATCTACCAGGCGATCGACGACATCGAGGCCGCCCTCAAGGGCATGCTCAAGCCGGAGTACCAGGAGGTCCAGCTGGGCACCGCGGAGATCCGCGAGATCTTCCGGTCCTCGAAGTTCGGCAACATCGCGGGTTCGATCGTCCGCTCCGGCGAGATCCGCCGCAACGCCAAGGCGCGTGTGCTGCGCGACGGCACGGTCGTGGGGGACAACCTCACGGTCGAGTCGCTCAAGCGGTTCAAGGACGACGCCACGGAGGTCCGCGAGGGCTTCGAGTGCGGTATCGGGCTCGGGACGTTCAACAACATCACCGAGGGCGACATCATCGAGACGTGGGAGATGCGCGAGATCCCGCGCAGCTGACCCGTCGTCACGATGCCGGGTCAGCGGGGCCGATGTCCGGCCCCGCTGGCCCGGCGTCCCGGAGGCCGCGCGGGCGGGCGCCGTCGTCACGACGGCGGACGTCCGCGCGGTCTCCTCTCTCTGAGAAGGGAAAGACCATGAACGAGAATCCTCGTGCCCGGCGGCTCGCCGACCGGATCCAGGTGATCGTGGCGCAGATGCTCGACTCGCGGATCAAGGACCCGCGTCTCGGGTTCGTGACGGTCACCGACGTGCGCGTGACCGGAGACCTGCAGAACGCCTCGGTGTTCTACACCGTGTACGGCTCCGACGAGGACCGCGCGGAGACCGCCGCCGCGCTGAAGAGCGCCACGGGGATCATCCGCAGCGAGGTGGGCAAGCAGACGGGCGTGCGCCTCACGCCCACGATCGAGTTCCTCCTCGACGCCGTGCCCGAGACCGCCGCCCACCTGGACGCCGCGCTGATCGAGGCGCAGCGTCGTGACGCCGAGCTGGCCCGGTTGCGGGCGGGCGCACGGCACGCCGGCGACGCCGACCCGTACAAGAAGGCTCCCGCCGAGACGGACGAGTCCGAGCAGCCGCTCGACGACGAGCGGTGAGCGCGGGTCCGACGGGCCCGGCGTCCGCGACGAGACGTCGCCCGCGGCGGCCCACGGCTCCCGACGGGTTCGTCGTCGTCGACAAGCCGGCGGGCTGGACCAGCCACGACGTCGTCGCGCGGACCCGTGGGCTGGCGGGCACCCGGAAGGTCGGCCATGCCGGCACCCTCGACCCCATGGCCACGGGCGTGCTCGTGCTGGGGGTCGGCAAGGCGACGCGCCTGCTGACCTACGTGGTGGGCGCCGACAAGGACTACGACGCCACGATCCGCCTGGGCGTCACCACGAACACCGACGACGCCGAGGGCGAGACCACGGCGACGCAGGGTGCCGCGGGCGTGACCGACGCCGGGCTCCGGGCCGCCGTCACGCGACTGACGGGCGACATCATGCAGGTACCGACCACGGTCTCGGCGATCAAGGTGGACGGTGAACGCGCGTATGCGCGTGCCCGGGCAGGGAAGGACGTCGAGCTCGCGGCCCGCCCCGTCACGGTGTCCCGGTTCGACGTGCTGGCCACCCGGGACGGCGTGGCCGACGGCGTCCCCGTGCTGGACCTGGACGTGCGGGTCACGGTGTCGTCGGGGACGTACGTGCGCGCGCTCGCGCGGGACCTCGGCGCCGCGCTCGGCGCCGGCGGGCATCTGACGGCCCTGCGCCGTACCCGCGTCGGCGGGTACGGACTCGACATGGCACGGACCCTGGACGCGATGGAGGCCCAGGCCGATCAGGACGGCACACTCGCCACGCTGCCGCTCGCCGACGCCGCGCGCGGCGTCCTGCCGGTGCGGGACGTCGACGAGGCCGAGGCACGTGCCCTGGGATTCGGCCAGTGGATCGCGCCCAGCGGCAGGTCCGGTGTCATGGCGGCGATCGACCCCGCGGGAGGCCTCGTCGCCCTCGTGGAGGACACCCGCCGCAAGGGCGAGGACTTGGCCAAGCCGGTCCTTGTCACACGCTGAACAGCAGGTTCACCGTGATTGTCAATCACTTGCAGGCTTCCTGAGTGGCATGTCGGATTGATACCTTTGTGCCTCGTGGGGGTACGGATAACAGCGGGTCTTGAAGACGTCGGGGCAGTGGTGGCGGCGCTCCCCGCCCTGGTGGGGCGAGAGGCGAGCGTCGACATCGTGGACGAGGAGAGCGAGGGCACGGACAGCAGTCCCGAACTGCTGCAGGCGCTCGTGTCCGCGCTGTCGTGGTGGCCGGAGAACACCGAACTCGGGATCGCCTTCCAGGAGACCTACCTGACGCTCGTCGCGCTCCAGGGGCGTGTCGTCGTGCGGACCCGGTTCCCGGCGGTGCTCACGGAGCATCTCCCCGAGCCGCTGGACCCGACCCAGATGGGCTGGCGGGCGGTCGGCGACCGGAACATCCAGCTCATCGGCTCGACGATGACCGAGGTCGAGTTCGGGAACTTCCTGAGGATCCTCGATCTCACCGTGCGCCAGTCGCTCGGGGAGCACCGCCTCACGGGCTTCATCTACTCGGTCAAGCAGCCGGCCCTGCGATCCTGACCGGCGCGGGCTCGGCGGGTCGGCCTGCGGGAGGTGCGGGGCGATTGCGCGTTCCCGGGTGTGGCGTGGCACGCTGGTCCAGCGCGGCATCTCCGCCGCGAACGCGGCGGCCGGAGGGCCGCGCGACCCTTCCGGCGCTGAGGAGTATTCCGCGTGCAGGTGTGGACCGACCTGGAGCAGGTTCCCGCGGGTTTCGGGCCGTCCGTGGTGACGATCGGCAACTTCGACGGCATGCATCGCGGCCACCAGGCCGTGCTCGGCCGGATCGTCTCGCTGGCGAGGGCCGACGGCGTGCGCGCGGTGGCCGTCACGTTCGACCCGCATCCCGCGGCGGTGCACCGTCCCGAGACCGCGCCCGAGCTGATCACGAGCCTCGCGGACCGGCTCGACCTGATGGCCGAGATCGGCCTCGACGGCGTGCTGGTGTTCACCTACACGCTGGACTTCGCGGCGCAGACCCCGCAGGAGTTCGTCGGGAAGTGCCTCGTGGACGGGCTGGGCGCGCGGACCGTCGTCGTCGGGCACGACGTGCGGTTCGGCAAGCAGAACGCCGGCACGCTGTCGACCATGGTCGAGCTCGGCGGCGAGCACGGCTTCGAGGTCGTGGCGATCGAGGACGTCGGCGGCGACGATCATCACCGCTGGTCGTCGACGGCGGTGCGCGCGAGCCTCAGCGAGGGTGACGTGGCGGGCGCCGCGAAGGTCCTCGGACGTGCGCACCGGCTGCGGGGGACGGTGGTGCACGGCGACGCGCGCGGCCGTGAGCTGGGGTTCCCGACGGCCAACCTGGGCGGCATCGCCGGAATGGTGCCGGCCGACGGTGTGTACGCCGGGTGGCTGCACCGGCCGGAGCTGGCGGACCGCGCGCCGAACGACCCGGACTGCGTGCTGCCCGCCGCGATCTCGGTCGGGACGAACCCGACCTTCGACGGCGTCGAGCGTCGCGTCGAGGCGTACGTGCTCGACCGGGACGACCTGGAGCTGTACGACGAGCAGGTGGTCCTGGAGTTCACGGAGCACCTGCGGCCCACGATCCGGTTCGACGGCATGGAGCCGCTCATCGTGCAGATGCACGACGACGTGGCCCGGGCACGGAAGATCCTGACCGCCTGATCCACCCCGATCACCCCGCCGCGCCGCTCGTGGGCTGCGACGACGGCGGGCGGGCCTGGCATCGTGGACGCCGTGATCACCATCGACACCGATTCCCCCGTCCCCCCGTTCGAACAGGTGCGTACCGGGCTCGCGCGCCAGATGGCCGACGGCACGCTGCCCGTCGGCGCTCGTCTGCCCACGGTGCGCGCACTGGCCGGCGAGCTCGGGATCGCCGTGAACACCGTCGCGCGCGCCTACCGGGAACTGGAGGCGGCGCGGCTCGTGGAGACCCGGGGCCGCGCGGGAACCTTCGTGAGCGCGGGTGGCAGCCGGCGACTGGAGACGGCCCGGGCGGCCGCGGACCGCTACGCGGAGACGGCTCACGAACTCGGCCTGGAGCTCGACGAGGCACTGAAGATCGTCCGCGCCGCCCTCGACCGCCGGTGAGGGCGTGCTCAAGAACGACCGCGCTCGCGCGATCCGGTTCGGCACGCTGACGGCGATCAGGCGGTGGTGGGCGTCTGACGTAGGTTGCCCGTATGGCATCGCAATCACTCGCCGGCGAAACGGACGGCATCGTCGGGGAACGCACCCCCATCGACAGGGTGCGGGAACTCGTGGCGACCTTCGGGGCCCACGCGCGCGGGCACCGCGAAGCCCTCGCGGCGCTCGCGGACGGCACCACGCTCGCCGACGTCGTGCGGGCCACCGCGTTGCCGCGACGGCTCGTGGAGCAGCTCGTCGCCGCCCTCGGCACCGACCTCCTCGTCGAGGGCGACAGCCTGCGGATCCGCCCGGAACGCACCCGGGACTACCACGACCTGGCCGGCACCGAACAGCTCGCCGCCACCGGCCTGGGGATGCCGGGCGACGACCAGCTCCGCGACGCTCCCGAGCTGCTGCGCGACATGGAGCGCATCGTCGCCGGCGCACCCCGCCCGAAGAAGTCCCTCGACCACGTGCCCGCGACGCCGGAGACGACCGTCCGCCGCGCGCTCTGGATGGACGGCACCTACGACCTGGCCGGGGCCACGCTCCTGTGCGTCGGCGACCACGACCTCACCTCGATCGTCACCTGCCTGCGCAACCCCGCCGTGCGTGCCGTCGTCGTCGACGTCGACGAGGACCTGCTCGCCTACATCGACCACGTCGCCGCGGAGCGCGGGCTGAACATCGAGACCGCCTGGGCCGACTTCCGGACCGGGCTCCCCGCCGCCGCCCGCGGCACCGCCGACCTGGTCTTCACCGACCCGCCCTACACGCCCGACGGCGTCCGGCTGTTCCTCGCCCGCGGGCTGCAGGGACTCCGCGACCGCGAGCACGGGCGCCTGCTCCTCGCCTACGGGTACGGCACCCACCACCCCGGGCTCGGCTTCGCCGTGCAGCAGGCGATCGGCGACCTCTCACTCGTCTACGAGGCGATCCTGCCGCACTTCAACCGCTACCTCGGGGCCCAGGCCGTGGGCAGCGCGAGCGACCTGTACGTGTGCCGGCCCACGGCCCGCACCTGGCGGTCCCTCGACCGCGTCACGACGAACGCCGTGAACATCTACACCCACGGCACACGGTCCGTCGAGGCCGGCAGCGGCGCCGGCAGCGCATCCGTGCACGACGCCGTCCTGGCGGCCGCGCACGGACGCGACGGACTCCCCGTCACCGCGATGGCGCTCATCCCTCACGATGCCACCGACGGTGCCACCCATGACGGCACCCGTCCCGATGCCACGGAACTGCCGCTGGAGGCTCTCCTCGACGGATCGGCCCAGACCTCGATCAGGAACGCGAGGGCGTCGGGGCTCGCGGCCGACCTGTCCGACGACCCGGGCACCTGGCTCTTCCGCGTGCTGCTCGGTGTCAACGCCCGGCGCGTCGCGGTCGCGATCCCGAACAACCACCCGGACATCACCAGCGGGGCCGCCCAGGACGCGCTGCGCGACGATCTCGCCGGGAAGTGGCGACTCACGTTCCGTCGCAGCACACCCGACTCGAAGCACGCGATCCTCATCGCGGACGCGGTCGGGGAAGCCGGGTCGTCAGGCAGAGATCCCGCCCCGGCCCGTCCGGACGGCGGGATCGCGCGGGGCGGCCGGCCGGACGAGCTCGGCCAGGACGACGTCCTCGACGAGGGGGGACAGGACCCCGTCGCCCTCGCGCGCCGCCTGGTGCTCAGGGGTGCCTCCCGGAGGCTCGCGAACGGCTGGAGGGACGCCCTGGTCAAGGCCGCCCGGGCGGCGGACGTGGCGCTGGGCAAGGACGAGGCGCGGGAGATCGTCGGGTCCGCGGCGACGGAGGGCGGGCTCCGCGCGGAGACACTCGACCGCGCGCTCGTGACTCTGCCGCGGGAGACGGTACGTGTCGTGCTGTCCGCCGTCGCGAGTTCCGTCGCGCGCGCCGGTGCCGCCCCCGGTTCACCGACGCCCTGACGGCGGCAACGTCACAGCCCGCGGGATCATGACCGACGTCGTGCAGCAGGTAAGGTAGGAGGGCCGTCAGAACGGCCGCGGATCCAGAGCGCCCCGTGAATCAGTCCGGGAGCACCGCGCAACGACACGAAGGAGAGCCATGCCGCTCGACACCGCCACGAAGCAGCAGATCGTCGCCGAGTACGGGAAGACGCCGACCGACACCGGCTCCCCGGAGGTCCAGGTCGCCCTGCTCACGCAGCGCATCAAGGACCTCACCGAGCACCTCAAGTCCCACAAGCAGGACCACCACAGCCGTCGTGGTCTGCTGCTCCTCGTGGGCCAGCGCCGTCGCCTGCTGGGTTACCTCCAGCGGATCGACGTGAACCGCTACCGCGCGCTGATCGAGCGCCTCGGCCTGCGTCGTTGAGATGAGCTCCGAGACCAGCCCGGTCCCTCCTGCGGGGGCCGGGCTGGTCTGGTGAGATGTAGGTACAACCACACAGCGCGCCGGCGCAGCCCGCGTCCGGTCCTCGGTAGTGGCTTCCCGAACAACGGGTTCGGTGGGCCTCGATCGATGACCGTTACGGGATGCGCGGCGCCGATCCGAAAAAAGGAGGGCACCCGTGGAGGGTCCCGAGATCCAGTTCGCCGAGGCCGTGATCGACAACGGTCGCTTCGGCACCCGCACCATCCGCTTCGAGACGGGCCGCCTGGCCAAGCAGGCCGCCGGCTCCGTCGCCGCCTACCTCGACGGCGAGACCATGCTGCTGTCGACCACCGCGGTCGGGAAGCACCCCAAGGACCAGTTCGACTTCTTCCCCCTCACGGTGGACGTCGAGGAGCGCATGTACGCCGCGGGACGCATCCCCGGCTCGTTCTTCCGTCGCGAGGGCCGCCCGTCGACCGAGGCGATCCTGACCTGCCGCCTCACCGACCGCCCGCTGCGCCCGCTGTTCGTCAAGGGCCTGCGCAACGAGGTGCAGATCGTCATCACCGTCATGGCGCTGCACCCCGACGACGCGTACGACGTGCTCGCCATGAACGCCGCGTCGGCCTCGACGCAGCTCTCCGGCCTGCCGTTCTCCGGCCCCGCGGGGGCCGTGCGCGTCTCGCTGGTCGACGGCCAGTGGGTCGCGTTCCCGAAGCACTCCGACAAGGAGCGCGCGGTCTTCGACATGGTCGTGGCCGGCCGGGCCGTGGGCGACGACGTCGCGATCGCGATGATCGAGGCCGAGGCCACCGACGACGCGATGAAGCTCATGCGCGAGGGCGCCACCGTCCCGACCGAGGAGGTCGTGGCCGAGGGCATCGAGGCGGCCAAGCCGTTCATCAAGGCCCTGTGCGACGCGCAGTCCGCGCTGGCCGCGCAGTCCGCCAAGGAGACGCAGGAGTTCCCGCTCTTCCCGGACTACCAGGACGACGCGTACGCCGCGGTCGAGGGCGCGGCCACCGAGCCGCTGCGTGAGGCTCTGGCCATCGCGGACAAGCAGGACCGCGAGCACCGTCTCGACGAGATCAAGGCCGGTGTCGTGGCCGACCTCGCGGGTGAGGGCGCCGCCTTCGAGGGGCGCGACAAGGAGCTGTCGGCCGCGTACCGGTCGCTGCAGAAGGCGCTCGTGCGCCGGCGCGTGCTGACCGACGGCGTCCGCATCGACGGCCGTGGGCTCGCGGACATCCGCACCCTGTCGGCCGAGGTCGAGGTGCTGCCGCGCGTGCACGGCTCGGCGCTGTTCGAGCGCGGCGAGACCCAGATCCTGGGTGTCACCACGCTGAACATGCTGCGTATGGAGCAGCAGATCGACTCCCTCGGGCCGGTCACGCGCAAGCGCTACATGCACAACTACAACTTCCCGCCGTACTCGACCGGTGAGACGGGTCGCGTGGGCAGCCCGAAGCGCCGCGAGATCGGTCACGGTGCGCTCGCCGAGCGCGCGCTCGTGCCGGTGCTGCCGAGCCGCGAGGAGTTCCCGTACGCGATCCGCCAGGTCTCCGAGGCGCTCGGGTCCAACGGCTCGACGTCGATGGGCTCGGTGTGCGCGAGCACGCTCTCCATGCTCAACGCCGGCGTGCCGCTGAAGGCCCCGGTCGCGGGCATCGCGATGGGTCTCGTGTCCGACACGGTCGACGGCGAGACCCGCTACGCCGCCATGACCGACATCCTGGGTGCCGAGGACGCGTTCGGCGACATGGACTTCAAGGTCGCCGGTACCAGCGAGTTCGTCACCGCGATCCAGCTCGACACCAAGCTGGACGGCATCCCGGCGTCGGTCCTGGCCGCAGCCCTGGGGCAGGCGCGCGACGCCCGCCTCACGATCCTCGACGTCATCGCCGAGGCCATCGACACGCCGGACGAGATGTCCCCGAACGCGCCGCGCGTCATCGCGATCACGGTGCCGACCGACAAGATCGGCGAGGTCATCGGGCCCAAGGGCAAGATGATCAACCAGATCCAGGAGGAGACGGGCGCCGACATCTCGATCGAGGACGACGGCACCGTCTACATCGGCGCGGTCGACGGCCCTTCGGCCGAGGCCGCCCGCGCGGCGGTCAACGCGATCGCCAACCCGCACGTCCCCGAGGTGGGCGAGCGGTTCGTCGGCACGGTCGTCAAGACGACGTCGTTCGGCGCCTTCATCTCGCTGTCGCCGGGCAAGGACGGGCTGCTGCACATCAGCCAGATCCGCAAGCTCGTGGGCGGCAAGCGCATCGAGAACGTCGACGACGTCCTCTCCATCGGCCAGAAGGTCCAGGTCGAGATCGGTGAGATCGACCCGCGCGGCAAGCTCTCGCTGGTCGCCGTGACGGAGGAGGGCGAGGAGTCCGACGCCGTGGACTCCGGCGCACCCGAGACGGCGTCCGCCGGCGCGGAAGCCTGAGATGCCCTGGCACCTGCCACTCGCAGCCGCGGGTGAGCCCGGTGCCGACCTGACCGCCGGGCAGGACGGCGCGACCATTCGTCGCACCGTCCTGCCCGGCGGCGTTCGTGTCATCACCGAGCACATGCCGGGCCTGCGCTCGGTCACGGTGGGAGCGTGGGTCGGCGTCGGATCCCGGGACGAGACCGACGGGCACTTCGGGTCGACGCACTTCCTGGAGCACCTGCTGTTCAAGGGCACCCACCGGCGCAGCGCCCTCGACATCGCCGAGGCGTTCGATGCCGTCGGCGGGGAGGCCAACGCCGCCACCGGCAAGGAGCACACCTGCTACTACGCGCGTGTGCTCGACGCCGACCTCCCCATGGCGGTGGACGTGATCGGTGACATGGTGACCAGCGCGCGGCTGGACGCGAAGGAGCTGGAGACCGAGCGCGGCGTGATCCTCGAGGAACTCGCCATGACCGACGACGACCCCGCGGACGTGGTCCACGAGGAGTTCTCGGCCGCCGTGCTCGGCTCGCACCCGCTGGGCCGGCCGATCGGCGGCACGGCCGACACGATCGGCGCGGTGCCGCGCGACGCCGTCTGGGACCACTACCGCACCCACTACGAGCCGGGCACGCTGGTGGTGGCCGCCGCGGGCGGCGTCGACCACGACGAGCTGTGCGACCTGGTGGTGCACGCCCTGACCGCCGGCGGCTGGACCCTCGAGGAGGCGACCGCGCCGCGGACGAGGCGGGACGCGACGCCGCAGACCGAGGGCATCCCCGTCCGCGGCACGGTCAGGACCGTCGAACGGGCGGTGGAGCAGGCGAACATCATCGTGGGCGGCACGGGGCTCGCCGCCACCGACGACCGTCGCTTCGCCCTGTCGGTGATGAACGCCGTCCTGGGCGGGGGCATGTCCTCCCGGCTCTTCCAGGAGGTCCGGGAGAAGCGCGGCCTCGCCTACACGACGTACTCGTTCGCGGCCGGGCACGGCGGGGTCGGCACGTTCGGCCTGTACGCGGGGTGCGCCCCGGCGAAGGCGGAGCAGGTGGAGGAACTGCTGGTCCATGAGCTGGAACGGCTGGCCGACGGCGGCATCACCGAGGCGGAGCTGACCCGCTCGGTGGGACAGCTGCGAGGGTCGCTGGTCCTCGGCCTGGAGGACTCCGGCTCCCGGATGAGCCGCCTGGGCCGGGCCGAGCTGGTGTACGGCGAGCTCTACTCGCTGGAGGAGGCGCTGAGCCGCATCCGCGCGGTGACGCTCGAGGACGTGCGGGCCCTGGCCCAGGATCTGGCGTCCCGGCCGCGTTCGGTGGTCCGTGTGGGACCGTTCGGACGAGACGACCGTTGACGAGAAAGGCGAGGAATGGCCGAGATCAAGGTGGCCGTGCTGGGTGCGGCTGGGCGGATGGGGACACAGGCCTGTGCGGCCGTGGAGGCGGCCGACGGGCTGTCGCTCGTCGCGAGGCTGGACCGGGGTGACGAGATCACCGCGGGGTCGCTGTCCGGCGCGGACGTCGTCGTGGACTTCACCGTGCCGTCGGCCGCCGAGGCGAACGTGCACGCCGTGCTCGACGCGGGCGCGCACGCCGTCGTCGGCACGACCGGCTGGGACGACGCGTCCCGAGGCCGGGTCGCCGAGCACCTGGACCGCTGCAACGCGGATCGCGCCGACGGATCCGGCCTCGGCGTGCTCATCGCGCCCAACTTCGGGCTGTCGGCCGTGCTGGCGATGACGTTCGCGGCGAAGGCCGCCCGCTACTTCGAGTCGGCCGAGATCATCGAGCTGCACCACCCGGACAAGGTGGACGCGCCGTCGGGCACGGCCCGGCACACGGCGGCCGCGATCTCCGCGGCACGGGCCGACGCCGGCCTGCCCGCCTCCCCGGACGCGACCGAGTCCGGGTGGGACGCCCGCGGCGCCGACGTCGACGGCGTCCGCGTGCACGCCGTGCGGCTGCGCGGCCTCGTGGCGCACGAGGAGATCCTCCTCGGCAACCCCGGTGAGCAGCTCGTCATCCGCCAGGACTCGTTCGACCGCTCGTCGTTCATGCCGGGCGTGCTCGTGGCCGTGCGGGCCGTGGTGGACCGGCCTGGGCTGACCGTGGGCCTCGAGCACGTGCTGGACCTGACATGAGGGGCGTGGTGCCGGCATGACCGGTACGCCGGACGACGTGCCGGCGGCCGGGCGGCGTCGTCGTCCGCCGCGAGGGCTGCTCGGCGCTCTGGCCGTCACCGCGCTGCTCGCGCTGTACGTGTGGGCGGTGGCCGGGCGCGGGCTGGCGATGATCGGCACGCGCGAGCCGCTGCTGATCGGTATCGGCGTGGCGGTCCTCGTGCTGCCGCTGCTGGTGCTGGCGTTCATCGTGCGGGAGTTCTGGCTGGCCGCGCGCGTGCAGGCCATGGCCGACACGCTGGCCGCGGCGGGTGACCTGCCCGTCGACGACCTGCCCCGCTCGCCGGGCGGCCGCATCGACCGCGCGGCGGCCGACGACGCCTTCGCGGACCGGCGCGCGGCCGTGGAGGCGGAGCCGGGCGACTGGCGCGCCTGGTATCACCTGGCCTTCGCCTACGACGCCGCGGGTGACCGCCGCCGGGCACGGGCGACCCTGCGCAGGGCGGTGCGTCTCTACGGCACGCCCCCCAGGGACGTCCAGCAGTAGAGGCCGCGCCCGTCGGCGACGGCGCGCGTCGCGAGCTCCGCGAGCTGCAGGACGGCCGACGTGAGCCGGTGCGCGGGCACCGGCGGCTCGGACTCGCGCACCCAGTCCCGGGTCACGCGCGCGAGGCGGGCGGGGGCGACGGAGGCGAGGTCCTTCGTGAGGTCGTCCGTGACCGTCACGATCCAGGGGCCCTCGTCGCCGCCGCTGCCGACCAGAGCGCCGTGGCGCGGGTTCGCGGCGATCTCCCCGTAGGGCCGCCCGGACAGCGCCTGCGCCAGCCCCACGAGCATGACGAACGGGTCGACCGACGGCAGCGTGACGGAGTCGAACCGCGGCGGGCTTCCGTCCTCCGGAGCGGCCGGGCCGCCGGGAAGGCGCAGAGCCTCGGCCGCGACCTCGTCGGTCGCGGCCGCGAAGTACTCCGTCACGATCCCCATGTCCGTGATGGTGACAAGGCCATGTCACGGTGGTGTCACGCGCCGGTGAAACTTCGGATTCGCGCCTCGGGTCAGATCGAGGCGCTCCACCGGCGTTCGACGACGGTGCGGGGCCCGGTGGCGAGGCTCCGCTCGACTCCGTCGGCGCCGAGCCCGCAGTCGGAGAGGAACTGCTCGCGCGCGGTGTCACCGTCGAGCACCCAGGTGGTGACCTCCTGCGCGCCGTCGGTCCGCAACCGGTCGACGGCGGCCGCGAGCAGGCGCGTGCCGTGTCCGGCCCGCCGATGGCCGGGCTCCACCTCCAGCGACATCACCTGGCCCGGGGAGACGGCGGCGAACCCGACGAGCTCGGGACCGTCCAGCGCGACCAGGACGGCGAATCCCGGTCCGGGCGCCGTCTCGATCGCCTCCCTCCAGCGTTCTCGCATCAGGTCGGTGTCGAGCCGCTCCATCACGCCCTCGCCGAGGGTGGCGTCGTGCGTGGCGCGCCACGCCCCGAGCTGGATCGCGGTCACGGCCGCCTCGTCACCCGGCACGGCGGGCCGGACGGAGACGTCGGCGAGCTCGCGGAACAGCGTCATGCGGGAACCCTATGCCACATCCCGCTTGCGAGCCTGAGTATCGTGGCCGGCGACGGCTCGTGAGACGGAGGATCAGATGGTGGCCACGGCGGACCTGTACGACGACCGGGGCGAGGACCTCGCCTCGCTCCCGCTCCAGCTACGCGACCTCGGCGGCGTCGCCGAGTTCTCGGGCCCGGTGCGCACGATCCGGTGCTTCGAGGACAACGGCCTCGTCAAGGCGGTGTGCGCGACTCCCGGCGACGGTGCGGTGCTCGTGGTCGACGGCGGCGGCTCGCTGCGGTCCGCGCTGATGGGAGACCTCATCGCGGCGTCGGCGGTGGAGAACGGCTGGGCGGGGGCGATCATTCACGGGGCGATCCGGGACTCCGTCGCGATCGGGGGTCTGCGGCTCGGGGTGAAGGCCCTGGGCACGAACCCGCGCAAGTCCGCGAAGGCGGGCGCCGGGGTCATGGACGAGCCCGTGGAGATCGACGGCGTGGTGTTCCGGCCGGGTGCGACGGTGTGGGCGGACGCGGACGGCGTGCTCGTGGAGCGTTGACCGCGTGGGCATTGCCGCCCTCGTGCGCCCCCCGCCTCGGGGGGCGACGCCGCGGGGCGACCGGCCGCGCACCCGGTGGCCTGTGGCGGAAGACGCCGGGACGAGGGTCCGGGCGGTACGGTATCCTCATGGTTCTTCCCAGCACGACGGAGCGCCCCTTCGGCGCCCTCCTCACCGCGATGGTCACCCCGATGACGCCGGACGGCGCGATCGACCTGAAGGCCTCGGTGAAGCTGGCGAAGAAACTCGTCGACGACGGCAACGACGGCCTGGTCCTGTCGGGCACCACCGGCGAGTCGCCGGTCACCCACGCTCCCGAGAAGGCGGAGCTCGTGGCTGCCGTGACGGAGGCCGTCGGGGATCGCGCCGCGGTGCTCGCGGGCGCCGGCTCGAACGACACCGCCCACGCGATCCGGATGGCCGAACAGGCCGCCGAGGCGGGGGCGGACGGCCTGCTCGTCGTCTCCCCCTACTACTCGCGGCCCACCCAGGAGGGTCTGCTCCGGCACTTCACCGCCGTGGCCGACGCCACCGACCTGCCCGTGATGCTCTACGACATCCCCGGGCGCGCGGGCGTGCGGATCGCCCCCGAGACCTTCGTGCGGATCGCCGAGCACCCGCGGATCGTCGCCAACAAGGACGCGACCGGCGACGTCTGGTCGGCGGCGCAGCTGATCGAGGCCACGGGCCTCGCCTGGTACTCGGGCGACGACGGGCTGCTCCTGCCGTTCCTCAGCGTGGGCGGGGCGGGCATCGTGTCCGTGTCGGCGCACGTGGTGGGCGCCCAGTACGCCGACGTGGTGCGCCACTGGGACGCCGGGGACCACGCCGGCGCGCTGGCGGCCTTCCGCCGGGTGATGCCCGTCGTCGGCGCCCTGAACGGCGCCGGCGCGCAGGCCGTGATGACCAAGGCGGCGTTGCAGGCCCAGGGCGTCCTGGAGCACCGCACGCTGCGGCTGCCCAACGTCGCCGCGAGCGACCACGAGGTCGCGACGCTCCGCGCGGTGCTGACCGCCGCGGGGCTGCTCCCGCGGAGCGCGACACCCATGTCGCCGCCTGAGCTCCCGGACGAGGCGACGGTCATCGTGGGGCACCCCGCGATCGTCACGCCCGGCTGAAAACTTGAGACTTTGTCAGAACGAGGCCTGGAGGCCCTTTGAGTCACCCACATCCTGAACTACCCCTGCCCCCCGAGCTGCCGAAGGGCGGACTCCGAGTGGTCGCCCTCGGCGGCCTCGGCGAGGTGGGCCGCAACATGGCCGTGCTCGAGTACGACGGGCGCCTGCTCGTCATCGACTGCGGCGTTCTCTTCCCCGAGGACAACCAGCCCGGCGTGGACCTGATCCTGCCGGACTTCGAGTACATCGCCGACCGTCTGGACGACATCGAGGCGATCGTGCTGACCCACGGGCACGAGGACCACATCGGCGCCGTGCCCTACCTGTTGCGGATGCGCCGCGACATCCCGCTCGTCGGGTCGAAGCTGACACTCGGTTTCATCGAGGCGAAGCTCAAGGAGCACCGCATCAAGCCGGTCACCCGCGAGGTGAAGGAGGGGCAGCGCGCGCAGCTCGGCGTCTTCGACTGCGAGTTCGTCGCGGTGAACCACTCCATCCCGGACGCGCTCGCCGTCGCCGTGACCACCGGCGCCGGGACCGTGCTGCACACCGGCGACTTCAAGATGGACCAGCTCCCGATGGACGGGCGGGTCACCGACCTGCGCGCCTTCGCGCGGCTGGGGGAGAAGGGCGTCGACCTGTTCATGGTCGACTCCACGAACGCCGAGGTGCCGGGCTTCGTCACCCCCGAGGTCGAGATCGGCCCGGTGCTGGACGGTGTGTTCGCCCAGGCGGACAAACGGATCATCGTGGCGTCGTTCTCCTCGCACGTGCACCGCGTGCAGCAGGTGCTGAACGCCGCCCACGCGCACGGCCGCCGTGTCGCGTTCGTGGGCCGTTCGATGGTGCGCAACATGGGCATCGCCTCCGATCTCGGCTACCTCGACGTGCCGCCCGGCGTCCTCATCGACGTGAAGAAGGCGGACAGCCTGCCGGACCACAAGATCGTCTACATGTCGACCGGCTCGCAGGGCGAGCCGATGGCGGCGCTGAGCCGCATGGCGAACGGGGACCACCGGGTCCAGGTGAACAGCGGGGACACGGTCATCCTCGCGTCCTCGCTGATCCCCGGCAACGAGAACGCGGTGTTCCGGGTGATCAACGGCCTGACCCGGCTCGGCGCGCGCGTGGTGCACTCGGCGAACGCCAAGGTCCACGTGTCCGGCCACGCCAGCGCCGGCGAGCTCATGTACTGCTACAACATCCTCAGGCCGCGCAACGTCATGCCCGTGCACGGCGAGGTGCGCCACCTCGTGGCGAACGGTTCGATCGCGGTCAAGACCGGTGTCCCGGCGGACCGCGTGGTGCTGGCGGAGGACGGCGTCGTCGTCGACCTCGTGGACGGCCGGGCATCCGTGGTCGGAGCCGTGCCGTGCGGCTACGTGTTCGTGGACGGTTCCTCGGTGGGCGAGATCGGCGACGCCGAGCTCAAGGACCGCCGGACCCTGGCCGAGGAGGGTTTCGTCTCCGTCTACGCCGCGATCGACACCGCGACCGGGAAGGTGCTCGCCGGGCCGCAGATCCTCGCGCGGGGCATGGCCGAGGACCTGGCCGTGTTCGACAACGTCCTGCCCGAGATCACCAGCGCCCTGGAGACGGCCGTCGCGGGCGGCGCCACCGACACGCACCAGCTCCAGCAGATCGTGCGCCGCACGGTGGGCCGCTTCGTGGCGACGAAGCTGCGCCGCAAGCCGATGATCGTGCCCGTGGTCGTGGAGGCGTGATCGTGTAGGCACTCGGTGGACGGCGGGCGGTGGCCCGTCTGACCGGCGGTCCGATCCGCTCGTCAGACGGGCCACCGCCCGCTCCGTCTTCCCGGCTCCGTGCGCGCCGCGCGGCGTGAACACGCTCCGGCGTATCCCGATCGTGACCGGTTTTCACCCGGGATACCGGCATTCTGAAGGGTATTCAGGCGATAGCGTCGGCGGGTTCGTCTCGCTCGACAGGAAGACCCGGACGTGTCCCAGGAACCGCCGCACCCGCCGCCGCACCCGCCCCACAGCGATCCGGGCGGGCCCGGTCGCCCTCCGGAGGCAGCCCCGGCCGCCGGCGAGCCGGCGATGCCGTTCGCCCACCCCGCGGCGGGCGCCCGGCCCTCGCCCCACGCCGCGGGCCCGCGGACGGCGCGAGGGCCCCTCGCTCCGGCCGGATACGGCTATCCGGTGGCGCGTCCCCGGGTACCCGCCGGTCTGGCCACGGGTGCGATCGTGGTCGCGATCGTCTACGCCGCGTTCCGACTCGTACTCGCCCTGCTGTCGATCCCCGCGACGGCGGTCTGGGCCGACGCCGCGGATCGCGGGTTGAGCTACGCCGACGCCGACTTCGTGGCCTACGACCTCTTCGGCATCCTGCTCTTCCCGCTCGGGATCACGATCTTCGTCGTCGGCAGCCTCTGGCTCCACACGAGCCGGAAGTTCGCCGAGGCGGTCAACCCGGCGTATCACCATCGCCGCGGCGCGGTATGGGCGTGGATCGGCTGGGTCGTCCCCGTGGTCAGCCTGTGGTTCCCCTACCTCGTGGTCAGCGATGTCCGCCGCGCGACGATCCGGAACCGGCCCAGGCCCGGCATCGGTGTGTGGTGGGCCTGCTGGCTCGTTCCACTGGTCTGCGACCAGGTCACCAACCGGCTCACCGGTGGCGTGCTGGGCACCGACCCGCTCACGCCGGCCGTCGCCGCCTACCCGCTCTTCGAAGGGCTTGGTGCGGTGCTGACCGGTATCGGCTGCTGGCTCTGGGTGGCCATGATCCGCGAACTGACGGCCGCGCAGCGGGAATGGGAAGTCACTCCGGTCGCGTGATCGGCCTGATCTGAGGAAGGAAGTTCCGTGTCGCACGCACCCGGTTCTCCGCAGAATCCCTACGAGCCTCGGCCGGAGCCCTGGACGCCCCCACCGCCGCAGTCTCCGGGAGGCCGGTGGGCCCCGGCACCGATCCCTCCGGTCTCCACGACGCTGCCGACGGTCGTGATGCTCCTCGCTGCGGTCTTCGCGGCGGCGCAGGTGCTCGTCTTCGTGGCGTCGCTCGGAGCGGCGCCCGAGGCCCGGGCGTGGACGGGATCTCTCTCCGGGGTCGGACCGTTCTACTCGGTCTACTCCTTGGCCTCCAGCGGGACGCAGGTCCTCGCCCCTGGGCGCGTTCGTCGTCGGAGGCATCTGGCTGCACGGTGCCAGGGCGTTCGCGGTGGCCGCGCGTCCCGAGGTGCTGCAGGAGCGCGGGAGCGTCTGGGTCTGGCTCGGGTGGGTCGTCCCGATCGTGAACCTCTGGTTCCCGCTGCAGGTCGTCGCCGACATTCGGCGGGGGTGCAACCCGCGGGCGGCCACGCGCGGGATCGGTGGCTGGTGGGCGCTGTGGCTCGTCTTCACGTTCGCGCTGTTCTTCCGGTACACGGAGTCGAGGCCCAGCGACGGCATCCGTCTGTCGATCGAGATGCCCCTCCCCGTCGTCGAAGGCGTCGGCGCGCTGGCCGGACTGGGTGCGCTGTGGCTGTGGGTCCGGATCGTTCGGGAGGTCACGGCGGGGCAGCGGGACTTCATCGAGCGTCTTGGCGCGCATCGGGTCTGACGCCGTTCTCCGCCAGCAGGGGCCCCAGGGCGCTCAGCGTCTCGGCGTAGCGGCGTGCGCGCGTCTCGGCGTCGCCGTCGAGCCGGCCGGCGAGTTCCAGCGAGACGAGCCCGTGGACCAGGCCCCACAGGCCGAGCGCCACGGTCTCGACGTGCGCGGCGGAGCCCTGCGGGACGGCACGTGCGACGGCGTCCCGCAGAACCTCGAACGTGCCCCGCTTCGTGGAGCGGGCGTCCGGCCTCCCGGGTCCGGCCGGTGGGATCGGGTCCCCGTCGCCGGACGCCGGCTCGACGCCGCGGTCGAACATGACGCGGTAGAAGTGCGGGTCCGCCAGCGCGGAGGCGCGGTACGCCAGGCCGAGGGCGCGGAGGTCCTCGCGCGGGGCGCCGGTGCGGGGCACGGCGGCGAGGTGGGCGGCGAAGCGCCGGAAGCCCTCGGCGGTCACGGCGGCGAGGAGTTTCTCGCGTGACCCGAACAGTGCGTAGACGGCGGACGGGCTGGTGCCCGCCTCCGCTGCGACCGAGCGCACCGTGACGCCCGCCTCGCCACGCTCCGACGTCGTCCGGGAGGCGACCTCGAGCAGGCGGGTGCGCAGTGCGTCGTCGTGGGTGCGGGGTCGGGCCATGCCCCGAGTGTAGGAGTCTTGACGGATGTTTGCGAACGGTGTTTTATAACAGTGTTACAGAAATGGGCCGAGGCACGACGCGGCTCGGGGAGCACCTGTCCACCACCACGAGGGGAAAGACCCATGCTCGAACTGTCCGACGGCGCGCGCATCACCGCCGCCATCGTCCTGCTGGCCGTGGTGGGGATCGAATCCGGGGGATTCTTCCTGCTCAAGGTCCTGGCCGGCCGCGCGCCGGCCACCGACTTCCAGAAGGCGTTCTTCCGCGCGGGGCACGCACACGCCGGCGTGCTGGTGACCCTCGGCCTCGTGTGCCTCGTCCTCGCCGAGGCGACGGTGCTCACGGGCTTCTGGCACTGGCTCGGCGCCACGGGCGTGCTCGTGGCCGCGATCCTCCTGCCGGGCGGTTTCTTCTTCAGCGCCATGGGCGCGGGCCGCACCCGGCCGAACGGCTTCAGGGTCCTGTTCCCCGCGGGCGCGGCGTTCCTGGGGGCCGGGGTGGTGACGCTGGCCGTGGGCATGTTCCTGTCCTGACCGGTGGTCGCGCAGGAACCGGACACACCGGGCCGGGTGCGCGGGTGTGTCGGTCTGCCTCGTTACGGTGGGCAGCATCATGGCGACCCGATCCACCACGGGCGGCAGCCGGAACGGCAGGCCCCGGAAGTCAGCCCCGCGCAAGCACGCGACCCGGCCCCGCAAGGCCAAGGGCGCGAGCCCGGCCCGTGCGAGGCCCGCCACGAGCGGGGGGACCACCGGGGCCGCACGGTCCTGGCCGGTCCGGGCGGCGCGTGGCACGTGGATGGGTATGGCGCACGCCGTCGGCGGTGCGGCGCGAGCGGTCGGGCCGCGGGACCAGGACACGACACCGGGGGACGGGGAGCGAGACGTGGGCAAGCCGAGCCGGACCACGACGGCGAAGGGGGCATCGAGCGACGCCGGGCCGAAGGCCGGCACGGCGCCCGAGCCCGACCACCGCGCCGACGGCGTGGGCTTCTTCCTGCTCGCACTCGCCGTCGTGGTCGCCGCCCGGGAATGGTGGGGGATCGACGGCGCGTTCGGCGACGGTGTGCACGCGGTCGTGGCGGGCACCCTCGGCGTCGCCGGTGTCGCGCTGCCCGTCCTCCTGCTCTGGATCGCGCTGCGGGTCATGCGTCACCCCGAGCGGGCGCGGGCCAACGGCCGGGTGACCATCGGGCTGAGCTTCATCATCGTGTCCGTGTGCGCCCTGGTGCACATCAGCGCGGGGCTCCCGTCGCCGACGGACGGCTTCGGGCCCGTCCAGGACGCCGGTGGCGTGATCGGCTTCCTCTTCGCCACCCCCGTCGTGACCGGCCTGACGCAGTGGTTCGCGGTGCCGCTCTACGCGCTCGCCGCGTTCTTCGGCCTGCTGATCGTCACGGCCACGCCCGTCCACCGCATTCCGGCGCGGCTCCTGGCGGTCTACGACCGGCTCACGGGCAACCACGAGCGAGAGGACGCCGGCCCGGGTGCCGGCACGCCGTCGGGCGCGGTGCCGCAGGCCGGCCGGCGCCGGAAGCGCAAGGGTGTCAAGGGATACGTGGGTGACGAGGCCTTCGAGAAGGCGGCCTACCTCGCTCCGGCCGACGACGCCGCGGCGTCCGACGCGCCGGCCCGCTCCGACAAGCTCGCCACCCAGCGGATCCCGACCGGTGAGGGCAAGGGCGGCAAGGGCGCTCCGGCGATCGGCCCCGGGCTGCTGGACGAGCGGTCCCCGGCGTCCAGGAAGAAGCCCGCGCCGAAACCGCCCGTCACCCCGGCGCCGATGCCGCGGGGCGAGCAGCCGATGTTCGACGGCGACACCGTGTACCTCCTGCCGGACGAGGCGTTGCTCGTCGAGGGGCCGCCGCACAAGACCAGGTCCGCGGCGAACGACCGGGTGGTCGAGTCGCTCACCGGTGTCTTCGAGCAGTTCGGCGTGGACGCGCAGGTCACCGGCTTCACCCGCGGTCCGACCGTGACCCGCTACGAGGTCGAGGTCGGGCCGAAGACCAAGGTCGAGCGGATCACGTCCCTCTCGAACAACGTCGCCTACGCCGTGGCCAGCGCGGACGTGCGGATCCTGTCGCCCATTCCGGGCAAGTCGGCGATCGGCATCGAGATCCCGAACGCCGACCGCGAGACCGTCGTGCTGGGCGACGTGCTGCGCTCCTCGGCCGCGCGCCGTACCGAGCACCCGATGGTGATGGGCGTCGGGAAGGACGTCGAGGGCGGCTACGTCGTGGCGAATCTCGCGAAGATGCCGCACATCCTCGTCGCCGGGGCCACGGGAGCGGGCAAGTCGAGCTTCATCAACTCGATGATCACCTCGGTGCTCATGCGCGCCACCCCGGAGCAGGTGCGAATGGTGCTCGTCGACCCGAAGCGCGTGGAGCTGACGATCTACGAGGGCATCCCGCACCTCATCACGCCCATCATCACCAGCCCGAAGAAGGCCGCCGAGGCGCTGGAGTGGGTGGTCCGGGAGATGGACTCCCGTTACGACGACCTGGCCGAGTTCGGGTACAAGCACATCGACGACTTCAACACCGCCGTGCGGGCCGGGAAGGTCAAGCCGCTGCCGGG
The DNA here is from genome assembly GCF_003814695.1 of Myceligenerans xiligouense. Classification (GTDB taxonomy): domain Bacteria; phylum Actinomycetota; class Actinomycetes; order Actinomycetales; family Cellulomonadaceae; genus Myceligenerans; species Myceligenerans xiligouense. Next base: position 3,136,778 of record NZ_RKQZ01000001.1, on the reverse strand, counting down.
TTCCGAGCGCAAGATCGCGCCCTACCCGTACCTGCTGGTCGTGGTCGACGAGCTCGCCGACCTGATGATGGTCGCGCCGCGGGACGTCGAGGCGTCCATCCAGCGGATCACCCAGCTCGCCCGCGCGGCGGGGATCCACCTGGTGCTGGCCACGCAGCGCCCGTCGGTCGACGTCGTCACCGGGCTGATCAAGGCGAACGTTCCGTCCCGGCTGGCGTTCGCGACGTCGTCACTGGCCGACTCCCGCGTGGTGCTCGACCAGCCCGGTGCCGAGAAGCTCATCGGGCAGGGTGACGCGCTCTTCCTCCCCATGGGCGCCGCCAAGCCGATGCGCGTGCAGGGCGCCTGGGTCACGGAGTCCGAGGTGGAGGCCGTCAGCGAGCACGTCAAGGCGCAGCTCAAACCCGCGTACCGCGAGGACGTCACGGCGCCGGCCGCCGCGAGGAAGCAGATCGACGAGGACATCGGTGACGACCTCGACCTGCTGCTCCAGGCCGCCGAGCTCGTGGTGACCACCCAGTTCGGCTCGACGTCGATGCTGCAGCGCAAGCTGCGCGTCGGCTTCGCCAAGGCGGGCCGGCTCATGGACCTGCTGGAGTCGCGGGAGATCGTCGGGCCCTCCGAGGGCTCCAAGGCGCGTGACGTGCTCGTCGCGGCGGACGACCTGCCCGCGGCGCTCGCCCTCATCCGCGGGGAGTCGAACCAGCTCTACGACCAGGACGAAGTTGCCTACGCGGACGACGACGGCGCCGGGCCGGCGAACGGTTCAGGTCGCGCCCCGGACGCCCCCGGCGTCGTGCCGGCCGAGGGCGACGCGCGCTGACGGTGGCCTGCGGCCGGGGACGTGTCGCACGCCGTGCCGTCCGGTCGACGGCGATTCGGGAAGCACCCTGGCTGACGGTTAGGGTGGAGCAATGGTCAACGACGCGCCGTCGCCCTGGAACGTGGCGAACTACGTCACGATGGTCCGGATCGCGATGGTCCCGTTCTTCGCGTGGGCACTCCTCGTCGAGGGCGGTGAGTCCGTCACCTGGCGCATCGTGGCCACGATCCTCTTCGTCGTCGCCGCTCTGTCCGACAAGGTCGACGGATACCTGGCCCGGTCGCGCGGCCTGATCACCGACCTCGGCAAGCTTCTCGATCCGATCGCCGACAAGTTCCTCGTGGGGACCGCCCTGGTCCTGCTGTGGTGGCCGCTGGGCGAACTGCCCTGGTGGGTGCCGACGGTGATCCTGGTACGTGAGCTCGGCATCACCCTGATGCGGATGGCGGTCCTGAAGTACGAGGTCATGCCCGCCTCCCGCGGCGGAAAGCTGAAGACGGTCCTGCAGGCGGTCGCGATCACCGCGTTCCTCCTCCCGCACGGCGACCTGCCGTGGCTGACGGTGATCGCCTGGATCGTCATGGCGGCGGCCGTGGTGGTCACCGTGGTGACCGGCGTCGACTACGCCTACCAGGGGTGGCGGATCCGGCGGTCGGCCAGGCGGGCCTCCCCGGCTCAGGCGTGAGCGGCCAGGAGGTGAGCGGCCACGACGCGAGCGGGCCGGGCGCGGGCGCTTCCGGGACGGCCCGTGCCGCGCATCCCGAGGATCTCGCCCGCAGGCTGCTCGGCCGGCTCGGCGCGCGTGGCTGGACGCTCGGCGTCGCCGAGTCGCTCACCGGCGGTGGTGTGACCTCCGTCCTGGTGTCCGTGCCGGGCGCGTCCGCGGTGCTGCGCGGCGGGGTCGTGGCCTACGCGACGGATCTCAAGTCGGGGCTGCTCGGGGTGGACGGCGGGCTGCTGGCCGCGCGCGGCGCGGTCGACCCGGACGTGGCGTCCCAGATGGCCGCGGGCGTGCGGAGGGCCACCGGTGCCGACGTCGGGCTCGCGACGACCGGGGTGGCGGGTCCGGACCCGCAGGACGGGCAGGCGCCCGGCCGCGTCTACGTCGCGGTGTCCGCCCCTGGTACCGACCGGGTGCGGAGGATCGACCTCACCGGGACCCGCCCGGACATCATCGCCGGAGCGACGTCGGGCGTGCTGCGACTGGCACTCTCGGTCATCCCGGAATTGTCGTCATCCGTTGCCCAAGGGTGAAACTTCTTGGTCAATTCTTGCAAAACACTTGACGGGGGTGGCCTTCGGGAACAAGAGTCAGACCAGTGACGTTGGATCAAACGTGATCGCGAACAAGCCGACGGGTAGGACCCGACGTCATGGCTCACCGACGACGGGGTACCGTAGGACGAAACCCTCAGGAGGCGAGCACACGCGAAAGGCACGTGCGATCGTCTCCCGCGCCACGGGGGCGGACGCATCCGGGAACGAGACAGGCACGGGAAGGGGGCGCGAGATGGTCGTCATGCGGCAAGAGATCGGTGACGTGCTGAGAGATGTGCGTCAGCTGCAGGGGCGCACCCTGCGAGAGGTGTCCTCGGCGGCACGAGTGTCCCTCGGCTACCTCAGCGAGGTCGAGCGCGGTCAGAAGGAGGCGTCGTCCGAGCTGCTGGCCTCGATCGCCGACGCCCTGGACGTCCCGCTGTCGCGCGTCCTGCGCGAGGTCAGCGACCGGGTCGCGGTCGCCGAAGGAATCCTCCCCCAGATCCCCGACACCATCCCCGCGGACTTCATGCAGGGCATGCTGGCCCGGTCCGACCGCTCCGCGACGAAGCGGGACAACGCACGCGAGGACCTGGCACCGGTCGGCTGACCGGACGGGTCGTCAGCGGACCTCACGACGGGCGCACCACCTTCGGGTGGGGCGCCCGTTCTCGTGCCCGGCGGTTCACGTCCGGCCCGCCTGGCACGTCGGGCACCAGAACACCGGGCGCTCGAACGGGGGCCGGTTGGCCGTCCCGACGGAGATCGGCGTACGGCAGCGCCGGCACGGCCGGCCCGCGCGGCCGTGCACCGCGGTCTCGACGGAGCCCAGCCCGTTCCGGCGTGCGACCCGGATGCTGCGCCACATCAGTTCGCGGGCCGTCAGGAGGAGCGCCGCGGCGTCGTCCTCGTCGAGCGCGCCGGCGGGGGCCCACGGATGCAGTCGCCGGGCGAAGAGCGACTCCGCCATCCAGATGGTCCCGAGCCCTGCGACGCCGCGCTGATCGAGCAGGGCGTCGCACAGCGGGCGGTCGGGGTCGCGCGTGAGGCCGACGACGCCGTCGGGCAGGCGCGAGCCCGCGGCGCCGGGAGCGAAGTCGTCGGCGAGGACGTCCGGGCCCAGTCCCGCCAGGACCCGTGGCTCGTCCCGGGTGGCGAGCAGGTCGAGCATGCCGAGCTGCCATCCCGTGCACGTCCACCGGCGTGTCGCCAGGACGGCTCGGATCGCCGGGCTGCGGGCCGCCGCGCCCCGGGAGCCGGTGCGATCGACGCGCCACCGCCCCTCCATGCGCAGGTGCGTGTGCAGGGTACGGCCGTCGTCGAACCGGGTCAGCAGGTGCTTGCCGTAGGCGCGGGTGCCGAGCACCGTGGTGCCGACCAGGTTCGCGGACGCCGCGCTCGGCCACCGCAGTTCGGCCCGGGTCAGGACCTGGCCCGCCAGGGCGGCGTCGAGACGCTCGGCGGTCAGGCGCAGCACGTCACCCTCGGGCATGTGCCACCCGCAGCCCCCGCGGAGTGACCGCGAACCCGGTTGCGGTCAGTGCCGCGGCCACCGCGTTCCCCGACGTCGCGGCCTGGACCGCACCCCCGCCGTCGATCCGCTGCACCACGAGCCTGCCCGCCGTGCCCGACGCGGCCGTCCGGGCCAGCTCCGCGGCAGCCGCGGTGAGCCGGGCGGGGTCGCGGTCGAACGAGAGCAGGCTGCGTCCGCCCCGCTCGACGTACAGCACCAGACCGCCCTCCACCAGCACCACCAGTGATCCCGCCTTGCGGCCGGGTCGATGCGTGCCCGGCCGTGCCCGACCGTCCGCCGACGCCGGAGCGCCGGCGGACTCGGCCGCGTCGGCGCCGACGGTCCCGGTGCCGCCCGCCTTCCGGGTGCCGCCCGCCTCCGCGGTGCCGCCCGCCTCCGCGGTGGCCGCCGGTGCGGACGGCCACGCCAGCGCGGCGCCGTACGGGTTGGCCGGGTCCGTCGCGGCGAGCACGACGGCGCCCGGGGGCCGGGTGCTCTCCATGCGGCGGGCGCGATCCTGGGCGTCCTGCCGCAACCCGTCGACCGCTCCGGGGAGCGCGAACTGCGAACCGCCGAGATGCTCCACGAAGTACCCGCGGCGCACGCCGCCACGCTGCTCCATCTCGGACAGCACCCGGTACACGTCCCGGTAGCCGCCCGTGACTCCCTCGGCGGCCGCGGCCGGGCGCGTGAGGACCCCGTGGCGGTCCAGCAAGACCTGAGCCATGGCATGGGCGCGCAGCGTCGGGTCCTTCTCCCGCAGGGGGAGCGCCGCCCATCGGCCACCGCCGCCGGGCAGGGTGCGCGCGGCGAGCGCGGAGGAGGGCCGCCCGGGCGACAACCCGGGGGCGTGCACCTCGAACCGCGAACGGCGCACGGGACGCGCGCGGTTCGCGCCGCGAGGAGCTCGGTGGGCGCCTCCGGCACCGCCGAGACGCTCGCGGAGCGCGCCGAACCCGTCGTTCGTCACCAGGCCCGCCCAGGTGAGATCCCAGAGCGCCTCCAGGACGTCGCCCGGTCCGGCGTCGGCGAGCTCGGCGATCCGGGGGAGGAAGTAGCCGCCGGAGCCGGTCAGGAGGTCGAGCACGACCCGGTGCAGGTCGGTGTCCAGCGGGCCGTCCGCCTCGATGGGCGCGGGCTCCGGGAGAGTGAGCGGCGCGCCGTCGGCCAGGTGCAGGGAGACGAGGCCGTCGCCGCCGCCGGAACCGGGCAGCCGGCCGTGACCGCACCACAGGACCTCCCCGGCCGCGGTGAGCTCGTCCAGCAGCGCGGGCCGGTAGTCCGGGACGCGCGCGGGCAGCACCAGCGTCTCCAGGGCCGACGCCGGGACGCCCGCGCCCGCGAGCTGCTCGACGACCTGGAGCAGCCCGTCGCTGCCCCGGAGGCTGCCGGAGCCGACGCCCTGCCAGCCCGGCAGGAACACACCGAGCGACGCCTGCTCCACCGGTTCCACCTCCGCCCGCAGCGCGGCGAGGGACCGGCGGCGCAGCACGCGCAGAACACCCGGATCGCACCACTCGTCGCCGGTGCCGCCGAGGGCGTCGGGCAGCAGCCTGCCCCGGATCACGTGCCCGGCCGTCTCGAGGCGCGCCAGGGTCTCGGCGGCGACGGCCGGCCCGATGCCGAACCGGGCGGCGACGTCGTGCGTGGTGAAGGGGCCGTGCGTGCGCGCGTGCCGGCGCACCAGGTCACCGAGGGGGTCGGTGACGGGCTCGGCGAACGTCTCCGGGATGCCTGGGGGCAGCGCGACGCCGAGCGCGTCACGCAGGCGGCCCGAGTCCTCGACCGCGGCCCACTGCTCGGCGTCGGGCGCCGCCGTCCGGCCGGCGAGGCGGACCCGCACGACGCGGCGCGCACGTTCGAGGCCCGCCAGCCAGGCGGGCAGGTCGGGCCGGCGGCCGGTGGCCGTGCGTGCCTCGAGGGCGACGGCGGGATGGGGCCCGGTCCGCCGCAGCAGGTCCCACAGGTCCTCGGCGTCGCGGGCCTGCCGGTCCGGCGCGAGACCCTGCAGCTCGGCCTCCGTCTGCTGGATCGCGTCCGGGTCGAGGAGATCGGCGAGGTCGGCGGACCGCTCACCCAGCAGCTCGCCGAGGAGATCGGGGTCGAGCGACAGCGCGGCGGCGCGGCGCTCGGCGAGCGGGGCGTCGCCGTCGTACAGGAACTGGGCGGTGTATCCGACCAGGAGCGCCTGCGCGAACGGGGACGGCGACGCGGTGGTGGTCTCCACGACGCGGACCCGCCCGGCCGCGGTGTCGCGCATCAGGTCGGTCAGCGCGGCGACGTCGAAGTCGTCCTGCAGGCACTCGCGCGCCGCCTCCAGCACGATCGGGAACTCCGGGAACTCGGACGCCACCTGCAACAGCTGGGCCGACCGCTGACGCTGCTGCCACAGCGGCTGCCGCTTGCCCGGACGGCGGCGGGGGAGGAGCAGTGCCCGGGCCGCGGCTTCCCGGAACCGGGCGGCGAACATCACCGAGGAGCCGAGCTCGTCGCGCACGGCGCCGAAGACCTCGTCGGGGTCGACGAGGAGGTCTTCGAGGGAGACGCCTCCGTCGCCCGAGTGCCGGGAGGCGCCGTCCGGCTCCGGCCCGCCGTCCCACGCCTCCCAGGAACTGCCGCTGTCCGGCAGGCGCAGGACGATGCCGTCGTCGGAGTGCATGGCGGCGACGTCGACGCCGAACCGGGCGCGCAGCCGCGCGGCGACCACGAGCGACCAGGGCGCGTGCACCCGAGCGCCGAACGGGGAGTGGATCACCACCCGCCAGTCACCGAGCTCGTCGCGAAAGCGTTCGACGACGATCGTCCGGTCGTCCGGCACGCGCCCCGTGGCCTCGCGCTGCTGGGCGACGTAGGCGGCCAGGTTGTCGGCGGCCCACGGGTCGAGGCCGGCCTCCTGCAGGAGGGCGCGGCCCCCTGCGGGATCGTCGGCCAGGGCGGCATCGGCCTCCCGGACGAACGCCCCGACCGCGCGACCGAGCTCGGCGGGGCGGCCCGGGGAGTCGCCCTTCCAGAACGGGAGGCGGCCGGGAAGGCCGGGGGCGGGGGAGACGAGCACGCGGTCGGGCGTGATGTCCTCGATGCGCCAGGTGCTCGACCCGAGCGTGAAGGTGTCGCCGACCCGCGACTCGTACACCATCTCCTCGTCGAGCTCGCCCACGCGCTTGCCGCCGCGCGGCGTCCCGTCCGTGGCGCCGCCGGCGTCGCCCGTGGCGAGGAAGACGCCGTACTGGCCCCGGTCCGGGATCGTCCCCCCGCTCGTCGCCGCCAGGCGCAGCGCGCCGCGCCGGCCCTGCAGGAGTCCTGTGGTGCGGTCCCAGGTGATGCGGGCACGCAGCTCGGCGAAGTCCTCGCTCGGATACCGTCCCGCCAGCATGTCGAGCACGGCACGCCACGTGGCGTCCCCCAGCCCGGTGTACGGCGCGGCGCGGCGTACGACGGCGAGCAGGTCCGCGGCGTACCAGTCGTCCACGGCGAGCATGGCCACCACCTGCTGCGCCAGCACGTCGAGCGGGTTCGCCGGGACGTGGAGGTGCTCGATCTCGCCTTCGCGCATGCGCTGCGCGATCACCGTCGACGGCACCAGGTCGCCGCGGAACATCGGGAAGATCACGCCCTTCGACACGGCGCCGACCTGGTGCCCCGCGCGGCCGATGCGCTGCAGGCCACTGGCCACCGACGGCGGCGAACCCACCTGCACCACCAGATCGACCGCGCCCATGTCGATGCCGAGCTCCAGGGAACTCGTCGCGACCACGGCCGGCAGGAGTCCCGCCTTCAGCTCCGACTCCGTCTGTGTGCGCTCGTTCCGGCTCATCGAGCCGTGGTGGGCCCGCGCGATCACCGAGAAGTGCTCCGGCACGCCGGGCGTGGCCTCGGGCATCCCCCGGCCGGGCGCGGCTCCGTCCGGTTCCGCGGGCCCGTGCGGGTCTGCGGGCCCGTGCGGTTCGGCGGCGCGCGCGGCGGGACCGCTCACGCCCGCCGCCGTCCCCGACTGCCCCGGCACGGCGGCTGCCCACGTCTCCGACGTGTCGGCGAGGTCGTCGCCCTGGCGCTGCACCCAGACCTCGTTCATCCGGGCGGTCAGGCGTTCGGCGCCCCGGCGGGAGTTCGTGAACACGAGCGTCGAGGTGTGGCCGGTGACGAGGTCCACGACGCGCTCCTCGACGTGCGGCCACACCGAGGCGCGCCGTAGCGGCCGCGTGGCCGCCCCCGTGAGATCGATGTCACCCGGCCCGGACGTGGAGAGCGCGTCCGCGGGGTCCGGGCCGACCGCGTCCAGACCGGGCGTCCCGGCGGCGTCCAGGTCCGTCAGGTCCGGAACCGGGACGACGACGTCGATGTCCCACTTCTTGACCACCGGCGGCTGCACCACGGACATCGCCCGCGTCCCGCCGTCGTCCCGGCCGCCCGCCAGGAAGCGCGACACCGCATCCACCGGCCGGACCGTCGCCGACAGCCCGATCCGCTGGGCGGGCCGCTCCAGCAGCTCGTCCAGGCGCTCCAGGCTGAGGGCGAGGTGCGCGCCGCGCTTGGTCCCCGCCACCGCGTGGATCTCGTCCACGATCACCGTCTCCACACCCGCGAGACCCGCCCGAGCCTGGGACGTGAGCACCAGGAACAGCGACTCCGGCGTCGTGATCAGGATGTCCGGCGGACGCGTCGCGAACGCCCGGCGCTCCGCCTGCGGGGTGTCGCCGGTCCGCACACCGACCGTGACGTCGTTCACCTCGAGGTGCTCACGTACGGCGGCCTGCCGGATGCCGGCGAGCGGCGAGCGCAGGTTGCGCTGGACGTCGGCGGCCAGCGCCTTGAGCGGCGAGACGTACAGGACGCGGCAGCGGTGGGCGGGATCCTCCGGCGGTGCCGACGTCATGAGGCGGTCGATCGCCCAGAGGAAGGCGGCGAGCGTCTTCCCCGACCCGGTGGGCGCGACGACGAGCGCGTGCTCACCCCGTGCGACGGCGTCCCAGGCGCCGGTCTGCGCGGTGGTGGGCTGCTCGAAGGCGCCGGTGAACCACGCGCGGGTGGCGGGCCCGAACGCGGGAAGCCGATCGGTCATGCGGCCATTGTGGTCCGGGACACCGACATCGACGAAGGGGGGCGAGCGCATCGCGTGGGGAACGTAGGCTGAGCCGGTGCGGCACAGTGATTTCCAGCGGTTGGCGGACGAGGTCTTCGGCCCGGCCTACGGGCGTGTCCTGGTGCGTGAGCAGGTCCTGCCGAAACTGGGGAACCGGACGGCCCAGGACGCCCTCACGGAGGGATTCGAACCGCGCGACGTGTGGCACGCGCTGTGCGACGCGCTCGACGTGCCCGAGCCGGAGCGCTGGGGAGGCGACGAGCACCGGCAGGCTCCGCCCCCGCGGTGAGGCATCCGCGGGGACGTTCCGCGTTCCGGTGTGTCGTCGTTGCATCGAACAGTTGTTCGTCTAGACTCTGACCACAGGCACGGATTTCGGAACTCTGTCGACAGGCAGGGGCCGGAGAAGGCGTTCGTGTCAGTGGGTCCGCGTACCGTCGCTCCTGACGTCCCGGGTACAGCCCGGAGGACCCATCCGGATCGGCGCACCGCGCCCCGAGATCAGAAGGTGGACACCATGCCAGCACCGGCAGACCGCGAGAAGGCCCTCGAGGCAGCTCTCGCCCAGATCGACCGCAGTTTCGGCAAGGGCTCGGTCATGCGCCTCGGGGACGAGACCCGCGCACCCGTCGAGGTGGTTCCCACCGGATCCATCGCGCTGGACGTCGCGCTCGGGATCGGTGGCCTGCCCCGCGGCCGTGTCGTCGAGGTGTACGGGCCGGAGTCGTCGGGTAAGACGACGATCGCGCTCCACGCCGTCGCCAACGCGCAGAGGGCCGGCGGGATCGCCGCCTTCGTCGATGCCGAGCACGCCCTGGACCCCGACTACGCGAAGAAGCTCGGCGTCGACACGGACGCACTCCTCGTCTCCCAGCCCGACACGGGCGAGCAGGCGCTGGAGATCGCGGACATGCTGATCCGTTCCGGTGCCCTGGACATCATCGTCATCGACTCCGTCGCGGCGCTGACCCCGAAGGCCGAGATCGAGGGCGAGATGGGGGACAGCCACGTCGGCCTCCAGGCCCGCCTCATGTCGCAGGCGCTGCGCAAGATCACGGGTGCCCTGAGCTCGTCGGGCACCACGGCGATCTTCATCAACCAGCTGCGCGAGAAGATCGGTGTGTTCTTCGGGAGCCCCGAGACGACCACCGGCGGTAAGGCGCTGAAGTTCTACGCCTCGGTCCGCATGGACATCCGCCGGATCGAGACCCTCAAGGAGGGCACGGAGCCGGTCGGCAACCGCACCCGCGTGAAGGTCGTCAAGAACAAGATGGCGCCTCCCTTCAAGCAGGCCGAGTTCGACATCCTCTACGGCGTCGGGATCTCCCGCGAGGGCGGGCTCATCGACATGGGCGTGGACCACGGGTTCGTGCGCAAGTCCGGCTCGTGGTTCACCTACGAGGGCGACCAGCTGGGCCAGGGCAAGGAGAACGCGCGCTCCTTCCTGCGTGACAACCCGGACCTCGCGGCCGAGCTGGAGAAGCGCATCAAGGAGAAGCTCGGTATCGGCCCACGGGTCGACGCACCCGCCGAGGGTGACGCCGCCGGCGACGCCGGTGGTGCGGGCGCGACGGGGACGGTCGCCGCGGCGTCGTCCTCGGGTCGCGCCACGGCCACCGCCAAGACGGGTGCGAAGGCGGCGGCCAAGGCCGGGACCAAGGCCGCCACCACCGCCACCAAGACGACGCGCGCCCGCGGCACCAAGGCCAAGGCGGCGGACGGCGCTGACGCCGCCGCTGAGGCCGCCGCTGCGAAGGCTCCGTTCTGACGGTGCAGTACCGTGGTCAGACGCCCGGTTCCGGCGCGGGGAAGCGTCGGATCCGGGCACCGCGGAAGTCGGTCGCGGAGCGTCTCGACGACGGCGAGCTCACCCATGAGGAAGCGTTCGACGCGGCGCGTGAGGCGTTGCTCCGGATCCTGACGGCCGCCCAGAAGTCGCGTCGCGAGCTGGAGCAGGCGCTCGCCCGCAAGGGATACCCGGAGTCGGTGGTGATGCCGCTCCTGGAGCGGTTCGACGAGGTCGGTCTCGTGGACGATGCCGCGTACGCCGGCACGATCGTGCGCACCCGGCACGGTGAGCGGGGCCTTGCCCGCCGGGCGATCTCCGCGGAGTTGCGACGCCGGGGAATCGACGAGGACACCGCTACCGAGGCGCTCGACCAGATCGACCCCGACGACGAGCGCGCCGCCGGCGCGCGCCTCGCCGAGAAACTGGTCACCAGGACCCGCGGTCTCGACCGAGACGTGCGCGTGCGCCGGGCGGTCGGCTCGCTGGCGCGCAAGGGGTATGCGCCCGGTCTGGCCTTCGAACTGGTGAGGGAAGCCCTGGCGGCCGACGGCGAGGACACGGGCGACCTGCCGTACGGGGACTGAACCTCCGCCGCACACCGGGTCACACGGCACGTGGCCGGCTCCTCGGCGGCTGATCGGACTGCCGATCACTCACCGGGGAACCGACCACGAGTGCTCTGCCCGGGATCGTCGGCCGGACAGCCTTGTCGGCTGTCGTCCTCAGGCCTTGCCGCCCCTGCCCGCGCCGCCTGCCGCCGGGCCCATCGGTGCCGCACCCGCGATGGCCGCCTCGCCGACAGCCGCGGCGGGCGCCAGCGGCGCTCGCCCACGGCTCGACAGGCGCCGCGAGAGCCGCTGGGCCAGCAACGTCAGCAACCAGTTGATGATGATGAAAAGCACCGCGGCGACGATGAGCGCCTGGAGGTTGTTGATGGGCGGCGCGTTGCCGAAGATCTGGGCCGATCGGAGCAGCTCCGAGTAGCCGATGATCTGGCCCAGCGCCGAGTCCTTGAGCACGACGACGAGCTGGGAGAGGAGCGCGGGCAGCATCGCGACGAGTGCCTGGGGCAGCTGGATGGAGCGGAGCGTCTGGCCCGGGGTGAGTCCCACGGCCAGCCCGGCCTCGCTCTGTCCGCTGGGCAGGTTCCGGACGCCGGAGCGGACCAGTTCGGCGATCACCGAGCCGTTGTACAGGACGAGCGCCACCACCACCGCCAGGAACAACCGGTCCTCGACCCCCGGGAACATCCGCGCGAGCAGCAGGTTGAGGAAGATCATCAGCAGCAGGACGGGCATGGCGCGGAAGAACTCCACGACCGCCCCGGACGCCCACCGCACCACGCGGTTGCGGGCGAGGCGCCCCATCCCGAGGATCACGCCGAAGATGACCGCTCCGACGGTCGCGAACAGGGCGGACCGGAGCGTGTTCTGCAGGCCCGGCCAGACGTAGTAGACCCAGAACTCGCTCCCGAACACCGGCCCCCAGAGGGTCCAGGACCACTGCCCCTTGAGGTGCAGCAGGTAGACGACCCAGCCGAGCACGGCGATCAGGAAGAGCGCCCCGAGAATGTTGAACACGAGCATCAGCGCGCGTGTCCGGGGCCCGGGTGCGTCGAAGAGGACGGAGGCGCTCATCGCTTCACCGCCAGTCGCTCGGAGAGCCAGGTGGTCAGCACCCCGACAGGGATGACGAGGAGGACCCAGCCGATGGCGAACACGCCGAAGATCTCCATCAGGTAGTTGGGGTTGAACTCGATCGCGACCTTCATCGTCGAGGCCGTCTCCGTGGTCACGCTGGCCGCGGCGGCCACGGTCGAGTTCTTCATGAGGGCGATGAGGACGCTGCCCAGCGGCGCGACCGCACCGCGGAAGGCCTGCGGGAGGATCACCAGCCGGGCGGAGTCCATGAACGGCAGCCCGATCGCGCGGGCGGCCTCCGCCTGTCCGAGCGGCACGGTGTTGACACCCGAGCGGATCGCCTCGCACACGAACGACGCGTGGTAGATGGCCAGGCCCAGGATGGCGAACCGGAAGTAGCTGGCGGTGAGGTCGCCCGCCAGCTGCAGCGCGAGCTGGAACACGAGCGCCAGGATCATGAACGTCATGATGATCGTCAGCGGCGTGTTCCGGAGGATGTTGACGTAGGCCGTGCCGACGAATCGCAGACTGGCGATCGGGGAGATCCGCATGATGGCCAGCAGCGTGCCCAGCGCGAGCGCGAGCAGTCCTGCCCAGAACGTCAGCTGGATGTTGACCCAGAACGCGGCGAGGACGTCGTACTCCTCGAGCACCGTCCAGAGGCCGGACAGATAGTCGCCCACTCCTTGCCTTTCGGTCGTGATGGGAGGTGTCACACGGCGGTCCGGGTGGCCGCGCAGGTCACCCGGACCGCCGTCCGACGAACGGAGGACTACAGGTCGATCAGGCGCAGGTGTCCGGCTCCGGCGGGTTCAGGTCCTCGTTCGCCGTGTACCCGGTGCCGTCGGTGTGCGTCGCGACGAGCTCGTCCCAGGTGCCGTCCTCGATCATCTCGGTGATCGCGGCGTTGATGTCCTCGCACAGGTCGGTGCTGCCCTGGGGCAGCCCGACACCGTAGTTCTCCTCCGAGAACGGGTTGCCGACCACCTTGAACACGGTCGGGTCCTCCTGCGCGGCGGCAAGGCCGGCGAGGATGATGTCGTCCGTGGTCACGGCGTCGACGGCGCCGGAGGCCAGGGCCGAGACACACTCGGAGTAGCCGGGACGCTCCACGAGCTCGACGCCCTCGGCGTACTCGTCCTTGATGCGCTCGGCCGAGGTGGATCCCGTGACCGAGCAGAGGTTCTTGCCCTCGAGGTCCTCCGGGCCCGCGATCGAGTCGTCGTCGGCGGCGACGAGGAGGTCCTGGCCGGCCACGAAGTACGGGCCCGCGAACTCGACGACCTCCTTGCGCTCGTCCGTGATCGAGTAGGTCGCGAAGATCATGTCCACGTCACCGTTCTGGAGCATGGTCTCGCGGTTCGCGGAGACGGCCTCCGTGAACTCGACCTGGTCCTCGCCGTATCCGAGCGCGTCGGCGACATACATCGCGACATCGACGTCGAAACCGACGTAGTCGGCGCCCTTCTGGAGGCCGAGGCCGGGCTGGTCGTACTTGATGCCGATGGTGATGGTCTCGCCGCCACCGTCGCCGCCGTCGCCACCGGTATCGCCGGGCTCGGCGGTGCCGCAGGCGGCCAGGGCGAGGGCGGATACGGCGGTCAGTGCCGCCGCGGTCATGTGCTTGCGCATGGGTTCCCTTTCGATGATGCGTACTGTCAACTGTGTCGGGAGATGGTGCGGTTCTGGATGCGGCCGGCGGTCAGCGACCGGTTCAGTGCGTCAGGATCTTCGAGAGGAAGTCCCGCGCCCGCTCGGTCCGCGCGTTCGTGAAGAACTCGTCCGGCTCGGCCTCCTCCACGATCTGGCCGTCCGCCATGAAGACCACGCGGTCGGCGGCCTTGCGGGCGAAGCCCATCTCGTGGGTGACGACGATCATCGTCATGCCCTCGCGGGCGAGCGCGACCATGACGTCGAGCACCTCGTTGACCATCTCGGGGTCGAGGGCCGACGTCGGCTCGTCGAAGAGCATCACCTTCGGCCGCATGGCGAGCGCCCGGGCGATCGCCACGCGCTGCTGCTGGCCGCCGGAGAGCTGTGCCGGCATCTTGTGCGCCTGCGACTCCACGCCGACCCGCTCCAGCAGCGCCATCGCCTCGGACTCGGCCTGCGCCTTGGGGACCCCGCGGACCTTGCGCGGCCCGAGAGTGACGTTGTCGAGGACGGTCTTGTGCGAGAAGAGGTTGAAGGACTGGAACACCATGCCGACGTCGGCTCGCAGGTGCGCCAGGGCCTTGCCCTCCTCGGGCAGGGGGATGCCGTCGACGGTGATCTCCCCGTCGTCGATGGTCTCCAGCCGGTTGATCGCGCGGCACAGCGTCGACTTTCCCGAGCCGGACGGGCCGATGACGACGACGACCTCACCGTGGTGCACGGTGAGCTCGATGTTCTGCAGCACGTGCAGCGCACCGAAGTGCTTGTTCACGGTGCGGAGCTCGACAAGGGGTTCGCCGGTCTCGCGGGGCGACGTGGGCGCGTCGTCGGTGGTCGCGGTGTCCATCCCATGAACCTAATCGATCGTGTGTTTCGTCGCCGGGACGTCGGAGTCACGAGGACACAACAGTTCGGTAACAGATGTCCGATTATGGGCCCTTGGGCTGGCGGTCCTGGGTCCTGGGCCCCCGGCGATCGAGGATCGTAGAATTGGCGCGATGTCCACGCCCACGCTTCCCGCCTCCCCCGACACGACGGCCGCCGAGCCCGCCGACGCCACCGCGCCCGGCGTCGGCCCCGAGCCGCGCACCTACCTCGTACGCACCCTCGGCTGTCAGATGAACGTGCACGACTCCGAGCACATGGCCGGCATGCTCGAGCAGGCCGGCTACACGCGCGCGTCGGGCGAGGACGAGGCGAACGGCCAGGCCGACGTCGTGGTCATCAACACGTGCGCGGTCCGCGAGAACGCGGCCACGCGGCTGTACGGGAACCTGGGCCAGCTCGCGGGCATCAAGTCGCGGCGCCCCGGGATGCAGATCGCCGTGGGCGGCTGCCTGGCGCAGAAGGACCGCGGCACGATCGTGGAGAAGGCCCCGTGGGTGGACGTGGTCTTCGGCACGCACAACCTCGACGCCCTGCCGGTGCTCCTGGAGCGCGCCCGCCACAACGAGGAGGCGGAGGTGGAGATCGCGGAATCGCTGCAGGTCTTCCCCTCCACCCTGCCGACACGCCGCGAGTCCGTCTACGCGGGCTGGGTGTCGATCTCGGTGGGCTGCAACAACACGTGCACGTTCTGCATCGTCCCGCACCTGCGCGGCAAGGAGCGCGACCGCCGTCCGGGCGAGATCCTCGCCGAGGTCGAGGCGCTGGTGGCCGCCGGCGCGGTCGAGGTGACGCTGCTCGGGCAGAACGTGAACTCCTACGGCGTCGAGTTCGGGGACCGCGGGGCGTTCGCGAAGCTGTTGCGCGCCTGCGGCCGCATCGAAGGACTGGAGCGGGTGCGGTTCACGTCCCCGCACCCGGCGGCCTTCACGGACGACGTCATCGAGGCCATGGCCGCCACGCCGAACGTCATGCCGCAGCTGCACATGCCGCTGCAGTCCGGGTCGGACCGCGTCCTGCGGGCCATGCGCCGGTCCTACCGGTCCGCGAAGTTCCTCGGGATCCTGGACCGTGTGCGCGCCGCCATTCCGGACGCCGCGATCACCACGGACATCATCGTCGGCTTCCCGGGCGAGACCGAGGAGGACTTCGCCGAGACACTGCGCGTCGTGGAGGAGTCGCGGTTCAGCTCGGCGTTCATGTTCCAGTACTCGCAGCGTCCCGGGACCCCGGCGGCGACGATGGAGGGCCAGCTCCCCAAGGAAGTGGTCCAGGAGCGGTTCGAGCGGCTGCTCGCGCTGCAGGAGCGGATCTCGGCCGAGGAGTCCCGGGCACAGGTCGGTCGCACGCTCGAGGTGCTGGTCGCCGAGGGCTCGGGCAGGAAGGACGGCGCCACGCACCGCCTCAGCGGCCGCGCCCGGGACAACCGGCTCGTGCACTTCGCGCTGCCCGGCGGGGCGGGGGCCGACGCCGATCCGGGTGCCCCCGGCACCCCGGCGAACCTCCCGTCCGAGCCGGCCGGCCTGGACGACCCCCGGCTGGCCGACGCCGCGGACCTCGATCCGGACCTCCCGCGCCCGGGCGACATGGTGACGGTCACCGTCACGCACGCGGCGCCGCACCACCTCATCGCGGACTCCGCGACGGACGGCCGGGCCGCGGGCTTCGCCGTGCGCCGTACCCGCTCGGGAGACGCGTGGGCCGCGCGCGAGAAGGCCCGCCTCGGTGGCGGGGACGACCACCACGGTCATGGCACCCCGGCACCGGACGGCCCCGTCGTCCTCGGCATGCCGACCCTCGGCCCGCGCTGACCGCACGGCGCTGACCGCTCACGCCCCTGGCCGCTCACGCCATGGCGTGTTCGTCGCCGCGCTCCGTGCGGGCGGCCCGGCCGGGCCGCCCGGTCACCGTGCGTCGTCGCTGATCTCCGGCGGGGTCAGGGCCGCGACGGACGCGAAGAACTGGGCCGCGGTCACCAGCCCGCACGACACCGTCTGCGCCAGCTGGTCGTCGGTGGCGCCGTGCTCGAAGTCCACGGACACCTCGGAGTACAACGTCAGACCGTGCGCCTCGGGCCGCGCGTACACCTTGGGCCAGATCCGCTCGCGGTTCCAGTCGTTCGTGGCCTGGAGCACGCCCAGGCGCGACGACGCCGAGAGATTCCCGGCCCACCGCCCACGGATCTGCAGGATCTCGTCGTGTTCGCCGAGCAGCAGGAACCAGAACCGGTTGCCGTCCCACGTGCCGGTGACGTCGCCGTCGTGGTCGATGCGGAACTTGTAGCCGCGCCGGCTGAGGTCGTCGGCGATGCGCTGGGTCGTCAGCGGACGCGGCAACTCGATGTCGACGTTGTCGTCGGCCCTGTCGTGCGCGGCCGACTGCTCGTCGCCGGTGCGCGGGTTGAACAGGCGTGCGAACCAGCCGGATGCCGTCCGCCGGGGGCTCAGGCGATGGTTGTCGGGTCTCACGGTGCCGACCTCAGCGGGTCCGGGTACACCTCGTCGAGATGCTCGAAGAACATCGACCCCGTCGTGAGCCCGCACTGCAGCAGCTGGTCGAGCTGCTCGTCGGACACGCCGTGCTCCAGGTCCACCGTGACCTCCGCGTAGACCAGCACTGCCCCGTTGTCGCGTACGCAGACGTACGCCTTGGGCCAGATCCACTCGGCGTTCCAGTCGTTGCAGACCTCGAGGATCTCCTCGAGGCGCTCGATGGTCAGGTCGCGGTGCCACTGCCCGCGCACCTGGAGCACCTCGGATCCTTCGCCGACGACCAGGAAGTGGAACAGCCAGCCGTGCCACATCCCGCCGATGTCGCCCTCGGAGTCGACGAAGTAGCTGAAGTCGCTCTCCCCGAGCCAGTGCGTGACCCGGTCCCGGCTGAGCGGGGCGGGAACACGCGCCGGATCGTCGAGCGCGTCGGTCAGCTCACGTAGCAGAACGCCTTCCACCTGGGACCGCAGCTCGTCGTCGGAGAGCTCCGGGGACCCGGTGCGGGGCGTGCGGCGACCGGTCGGGTCACCTTCTTCCGCCGCCTCGCGGCGGCGTGGTCCGAAGAACCTCACCGAACCACAGTACCCGCGACGGGCGGCCTTCACCCAAGGATTCGAGAAAGTCTTCTCATGGAAGCGTCTCGACCAGGCGTTCGACTACCGTGAACCAGGTGTTCACTCGAGCCGTGATCCTGCCCGCGACGGCCCTGCTCGTACCGGGGGCCGCCGGCGTCGCGGACCCGCTGGCACCGGTACGGCTCGCCGCCTGCGCGGCGCTCGCGAGCCTGGCGGAGGCGGGGCCGCCCCTGGTGCTCGCGCACGGCTCCGGCCCGGCCCGGGGGCCCGAGGCGTTCCGGCCCTCGCTCGCGGCCGCCGGCATCGCCGACGTCATGCTGCCCGGCGACGTGCCGGCCCCCTGGGCGGCGCACCGCGCCAGGACGCCTGCCGGGACCGCCGCCTCGGTGGCGTTGCTCTGCCTCGGCATGGCCCTGGGGGAGCCGGCGGCGGACGTCCTCGCCCTGGAGGTACCGGCCGAGCCGCGCCGGCCCGGCACGGACGCCCCCCGCTCCGGCACCCCCGGCGTCGTCCCCGACGATCCGGCACCGCGGGCGGGTGCGGCCGTGGCCGCCCATCTCGCGGCCGGCGGCACCCTCGTCGTCACGTCCGGGGGAGCGCCCGGCCCCGCGGCGGCGGCCCCGCGTGGCCCGGACGGGCTCGCCCCGGGCGTCGCGGCCGTCCTGGCGGCTGCCGGGGCGGACTCGTGGACCCGCGAGACCCGGACGTTCCCGCAGCACCACGATCACCTCCCCCCGGAGTACCGGCTGACGACCTGCACGGTCGGCTGACGGCAGCGTGCGGCCGCCGATAGAGTCGCGGACGTGATCGTCGTCGCCGTCGTGGGGCCCACCGCAACCGGGAAGTCGGACCTGGCGCTGGATCTCGCCGCGGCGCTCGGCCCCGGCGGTCCGGCCGCCGGGGGACCGGTCCGCGGCCGGGCACCCGCCGAGATCGTCAACGCCGACGCCTACCAGCTCTATCGCGGCATGGACATCGGGACCGCGAAGGTTCCCCGGGACGAACGACGCGGCATCGCGCACCACGAGCTCGACGTGCTCGACCCGCACGAGGACTCCTCCGTGGCGCGCTACCAGAGCGCCGCCCGCGCCGACCTCGACGCGATCGGGGAACGCGGCGCCCGGGCCGTCGTCGTCGGCGGCAGCGGCCTGTACGTGCGCGCCCTGCTCGACGAGATGAACTTCCCCGGCACCGATCCCGCTATCCGGTCCGGGCTCGAGGACCGCGCCGAGCGCGAGGGACGCCGCGCCCTGCATGCCGAGCTCGCACGGCGGGATCCCGCCGCGGCCGAGGCGATCGGGCCCGCGAACACCCGCCGGATCGTGCGGGCGCTGGAGGTCATCGAGATCACCGGCGCGCCGTACACGGCAAACCTGCCCCGCCAGCAATACGTCCGGCCCGCGGTGCAGATCGGCCTCGACTGCGACCGCGCGACCCTGGACGCGCGCGTCGAGGCGCGGGTCGCGCACATGTGGGACGCCGGCCTGGTCGACGAGGTGCGGCGCCTCGCGTCGCCCGAGCAGGGCGGCACGGGGCCCGGACTGGGCACGACGGCGGCCCGCGCCGTCGGGTACGCCGAGATCCTCGCGTGGTTCCGCGGCGAGCTCGGCGAGGACGACGCCCGCACCGCCATCACGGCGAACACGCGCCGGCTCGCCCGCAAGCAGATGGGCTGGTTCGGCCGGGACCCGCGCGTGCACTGGCTGGACGCCGGATCGCCCACCCTGCTCGACGACGCGCTCGCCGTGGTGGCCGCCGCCGACGCCGGCTCCCTGCCCCGTCCCGGGGAAGGCCCCGTTCGCCGTACCCTTGGCGCATGAAGATCGAGTTCACCAAGGGACACGGCACGCACAACGACTTCGTCCTCGTCGCCGACCCGAAGGACGAGCTCGACCTGGACGGCGACCTCGTGCGGCGCCTGACGAGCCGTCGCGGCGGTGTCGGGGCCGACGGCGTCATCCGGCTCACCTCCACCGCCTCGATCGCCGGCGCCGGCGACGCGATCGGCGACGAGATCCTCGCGGAGGACCCCGCCGCGATCTGGTTCATGGACTACCGGAACGCCGACGGCTCGATCGCCGAGATGTGCGGCAACGGTGTCCGCGTCTTCGCCGCCTTCGCCGAGAAGCTCGGCTACGTCTCGTTCGCCGCCGACGGCGGACGCGGGCAGGACGCCTCCCGTGACGGCTTCGCGCTGGGCACCCGCGCCGGGGTGAAGCGGGTACGCAAGGAACCGAACGGCTGGTACGCCGTGGACATGGGCCCCTGGTTCCTGCCCGGCGGCGACGAGGCCCGCACGGCCGGATACGACGCCGGGGTCGTGGTGCGCGGCTGGACCACTCCCCGCCCCGGACTCTCGGTGGACCTCGGCAACCCGCACACCGTCGTCGCGCTGCCCAGCGCCGACGAGCTGGAGCGCCTCGACCTGACGGACGCGCCCGAGGTGGTGCCCACGCCGCCGCACGGCACGAACGTCGAACTGGTCGTGCCGCTCGGCGACGAGCGCGCGCCCGGCGGCGAGCCCGCCGGCCGCATCTGTATGCGCGTGCACGAGCGCGGCGTGGGCGAGACGCAGTCCTGCGGTACCGGTGCCTGCGCCGCGGCGCTCGCGGTGCGTGCCTGGCAGGGGAACGCGGCGCCCGACACCTGGTTCGTCGAGGTCCCCGGCGGTGAGGTGCGGGTGCGGGCGCTGAGCGACGGCCACGTCGAGCTCGCGGGGCCCGCCGAACTCGTGTTCACGGGGTCGCTGGAGGTCTGACGCCGGACGGGCGGTCCGGCCGTCCCGTCGGAACGGGCCCTCCTGCGGTTCAGGCGGGCGCCGAGACCCGCAGGATCCGGAATCCCTTCGACGACGCCTCCCGGCCGACCGGCAGGGCCAGCTCGTCCGAGATCCAGCGCGCGAGCGAGTCCGCGCCGAGATTCTTCTGCACCACGAGCCAGGCTTCCGCATCCGGTGCCAGGCGGGGCAGCCACCGGCCGAGCATCTCGTGCAGCACCGCCTTGCCGACCCGGATCGGGGGGTTGGACCACACGGCGGAGAACCGGACGTCGTCGGGCACCTCGTCGGGCGTGACCGCGCGGACGTTGTCCAGGCCGAGGCGTGCGGCGTTGCGGCGCACCAGGTCCAGGGCCCGTTCGTTCACGTCCACCGCCCAGACACGAGCCTCCGGGCACTGCGACGCCATCGTCAGGCTCAGCGGGCCCCAGCCGCACCCGAGATCCAGCAGATCGCCGACCGGCGGCACCGGGACCTCCGCCAGCAGCACCCGCGTCCCCTTGTCGATGCCGCCCGGCGAGAACACGCCGGCCGCCACGTCGACCTCGACCTCCCGCCCGGCGATCCGGACCGCGATGGAGCGCAGGTCGCCGGCCGAGGCCGGCCGCGCGCTGAAGTAGTGGTCGTGAGATCCGGCGTCGTCCTGGGGCACGCGTCGATCCTAGGAGACCGCCCGGCAGATATTGCCCTGGAACCGGGACGAGAACCCGTGGGATCCTTGTTGCAGAAGACGTACCCCGGAGGAAGGCACTACATGACCCACGTCCCGACCGAACCCGAAGCCCCGGCCACCGAGCCGGCCGACCCGCGAGGCGCCCAGGCGATCGCGAACGACGTCGTGGCGCGGGTGCTCGCTCGGGCGGGGACCGCGCGCTCCGACGGAGAAACCGTCCACGCCGCGCACGACGGCGACCAGCTCGACCTGGAGGAGCGCAGCGCGCTGCGCCGCGTCGCCGGGCTCTCCACGGAGCTCGACGACGTCACCGAGGTCGAGTACCGGCAGCTGCGACTGGAGAAGGTCGTCCTCGTCGGCCTCTACGCCGGCGGCGAGGCCGCGTCGCGCGAGGCCGAGGTCTCGATGCGCGAACTCGCCGCCCTCGCCGAGACCGCGGGGTCCGAAGTCCTCGACGGCCTGCTGCAACGCCGCCAGAAGCCCGACCCCGGCACCTACCTCGGATCCGGCAAGGCCGCCGAGCTGGCCGGCGTCGTCCGCGACGTCGGCGCCGACACCGTGGTGGTCGACGGCGAACTCGCCCCCTCCCAGCGCCGCGCGCTGGAGGACGTCATCAAGGTCAAGGTCGTCGACCGCACGGCGCTCATCCTCGACATCTTCGCCCAGCACGCCAAGTCCAAGGAGGGCAAGGCCCAGGTCGAACTCGCCCAGCTCGAATACCTCCTGCCGCGCCTGCGCGGCTGGGGTGAGTCGATGTCCCGGCAGGCCGGTGGACAGGTGGGCGGCGCCGGGGCGGGCATGGGCTCCCGCGGCCCCGGTGAGACCAAGATCGAGCTGGACCGCCGCCGCATCCGCAACCGCATGGCCAAGCTCCGCCGCGAGATCGCCGCGATGAAACCCGCCCGCGAGACGAAGCGACTCAGCCGCAAGCGGCACGCCATCCCCGCCGTGACCATCGCCGGCTACACCAACGCCGGCAAGTCGTCCCTGCTCAACGCCCTCACCGGCACCGGCGTCCTCGTGGAGAACGCACTGTTCGCCACCCTCGACCCGACCGTGCGGCGCTCGCGGACGGAGGACGGCCGGGTGTACACGCTGGCCGACACCGTCGGCTTCGTGCGCCACCTGCCGCACCAGCTCGTCGAGGCGTTCCGCTCCACCCTGGAGGAGGTGGGCGACGCCGACCTGCTGCTGCACGTCGTGGACGCCTCCCACCCCGACCCGGAAGGGCAGATCGCCGCCGTCCGCGAGGTGCTCGCCGAGATCCCCGGGATCGACGACGTGCACGAGATCGTGGTGCTGAACAAGGCAGACGTCGCCGACCCGGAGGTCGTGGGACGGATCCAGCGCCGCGAACGGAACACGGCAGTGGTCAGCGCCCACTCCGGCGAAGGGATCGCCGAGCTCCGGGCACGGATCGCCGCCGAGCTGCCCCGCCCCGGCGTGGAGATCGACGTCGTGATCCCGTACTCGCGCGGGGACCTCGTGCACCGCGTGCACGAGCACGGCGACATCGACCACACCGAGCACGTGGCCACGGGCACGCTGGTGCGCGGCCGCGTCGACGAGCAGCTGGCCGCCGAGCTGAGCCGGGCGGCGCTTGCGGCGTCCTGACGTTCGGAGCGGTCCTGAGCCGCGGAACCGGTCCCCGGCCGCCGGATGCGCAGCGGGCGACGGCGCGCGCAGGCGACGCAGGAGCAGAGCACGACGGAGTCCGGCGGCTCGGGAGAACACTGTCAGTGCCTGGCCGTACGATCGATGCCGTGACCATCCCCGCTGACGCGCCCGCCACCAGTACCGACGTTCCCGAGGTCGATGACCTGCTCGACCTCGCGGTAGGCGCGCTCGGCGGCGGTCGGCGCGAGGGGCAGCACGACATGGCCCGGGCGGTGACGGAGGCGATCGAGTCCGGCGAGCACCTGCTCGTGCAGGCCGGGACCGGTACGGGAAAGTCGCTCGGCTACCTGGTGCCGGCGGTGCGGCACGCGGTGTCGGCGGGGGAGCGCGTCGTCGTCTCCACCGCCACCCTGGCCCTGCAGCGGCAGGTGATCACCCGCGACCTGCCCCTCGTCGCCGAGGCCGTCGCCCCGCGGCTGTCGCGGGAGCCGCGGATCGCGCTGCTCAAGGGCTGGCACAACTACCTGTGCAAGCACAAGGTCGGCGGGGGCTATCCCGGTGACGACACGACGCTGTTCGACCTGTCGGGCGCGGAGGACCACGCCGCCCCGGAGCCGCCGAGCACGCGGGGCGGCAGCGGGGGCGGGCGGGGGCGCCGCGGCCGTGACGACACCGCCTCGCTCGCCGATCATGTCCGCCGGTTGCACGCCTGGGCCGGGGAGACGGACAGCGGCGACCGCGACGACCTGGTGCCGGGCGTGCCGGACAAGGCGTGGCGGCAGGTGTCGGTGACCGCGCTGGAGTGCCTGGGCGGCAAGTGCCCGATGCTCGCGGAGTGCTTCCCCGACCAGGCCCGGGCCGCGGCCCGCGAGGCCGACGTCGTCGTGACGAATCACGCCATGCTCGGCATCGCGGCCTCCGGGAACTCGAACGTGCTGCCGGAGCACGACGTCGTCGTGGTCGACGAGGCGCACGAGCTGGTCGACCGGGTGACGGCGTCGGCCACGGTGGAGCTCTCGGCGGCGTCGGTGGACCATGCCGCCCGCCTGGCCCGGCGGCACGGCGGCGCGGACACCACCGCGCTCGAGGACGCGGGCACCGCGCTGGGCACCGTCCTGGTCACCGCGCCCGGTGACCGCTTCCCGCGCGGCCTGGCCGGAGAGTTGCGCGACGCGGTGGGCGTCGTGCGCGACGCGGCGCGGGCCGTGCTCAGCGAGCTGAAGCCGGAGAAGCAGGACAGGGGGCCGGGCGCGTCGGGGAACGACGCCGATCCGGGGCTCAAGCTCGCTCAGGGAGCGGTGCTGCAGCTCTTCGAGGTGGCCGAGCGGATGGCGGCGGAGGACACGACCGCGGACGTGCTCTGGCTGACCCGGCCGGACTCCGGCTGGGGCGGGTTCGGGGAGTCGGTCTCGCGGCTCCATGCCGCCCCCCTGCATGTCGCGGGCTTGATCCGGACGAACCTGCTGGGGACGGCGACCGGGGTGCTCACCTCGGCGACCCTGGCGCTGGGCGGCACGTTCGACGCGATCGCGAGCACTTTCGGGCTGGGCCGTCAGGGCGCCGCGGCAGGCGGTGCCGGGTCGGACGACGACGCCGAGGCCGCCGCGTGGAAGGGGATCGACGTCGGCAGCCCGTTCGACTACGGCAAGCAGGGCATCTGCTACATCGCCCGGCATCTGCCCGCGCCGGGCCGGGAGCCGACCACGGACGCGCAGCTCGACGAGATCGCTGAGCTCGTCACCGCCGCGGGTGGTCGCACGCTGGGCCTGTTCTCGTCCCGCCGGGCGGCGACGGCCGCGGCGGAGGCGATGCGGGAGCGGCTCGACGTCCCGATCCTCGCGCAGGGTGACGACCAGCTCCCCACCCTCGTGCGGGAGTTCGCCGAGGATCCGGCCACCTGTCTGTTCGGCACCCTGTCCCTGTGGCAGGGGGTGGACGTGCCCGGTCCGTCGTGTCAGCTGGTCCTCATCGACCGGATCCCGTTTCCCCGGCCGGACGATCCGGTCAAGGCGGCACGCGCCCGGGCGATCGAGCAGGCCGGCGGGAACGGGTTCATGGCGGTGTCGGCGGCGCATGCCGCGCTGCTGCTCGCCCAGGGCGCCGGGCGCCTGATCCGCGGGACGGGGGACCGCGGCGTGGTCGCCGTGCTCGACCCGCGCCTGGCGACCGCCCGGTACGCGTCCTTTCTGGTGCGGTCGATGCCCGCCTTCTGGCCGACCACCGACCGAGGGCTGGTCCGCGCAGCGCTGGCCAGGCTCGACACGTAGATTTCCGTGCGGTGTCGCACCCTTCACCGGGCCGGCGCCCCGACCGCCATCCACCAGGAGGAATCGTGACAGCAGCCGACGAGGTCACCACCGCGCACCCATCCGGAGCCAGGACGACGAAGCTGGCCGTCGTCGGTGCCGGCGCGGTCGGGACGACGCTCGCGTACGCGGCACTCGCCCGGGGAACCGCACGCTCCGTGGCACTGATGGACGTGAACAAGGCGAAGGTCGACGCGGAGGTCCTCGACCTCCAGCACGGCCAGATGTTCGTGCCGCAGGCGGAGATCGTCGGATCCGACGACGTCGCCGTGTGCGAGGGAGCCGATGTCGTCGTCGTGACCGCGGGGGCAAAACAGAAACCCGGCCAGACGCGCCTCGAGCTGGCGGAGTCGACCGTCGGCCTGACGAGAGAGATCCTGCCCGCCCTCGTCGACGTGGCGCCCGACGCGATCTTCCTGATGGTGACCAATCCCGTCGACGTCGTCACGTACGCCGCACAGAAGTTCTCGGGTCTGCCGCGGGAGCGGGTCTTCGGGAGCGGGACGGTGCTGGACACCTCGCGGCTGCGTGAAGCGATCGCGCGGGAGGCGGGGGTGGCGGTCGGCAACGTCCATGCCTACATCGCCGGGGAGCACGGGGACTCGGAGATCGCCCTGTGGAGCTCGGCGTCGATCGGCGGGGTGCCCCTGCTGGAGTGGACGGGGCTGGCCGGGAGGCCCGCGCTCGACGAGGAACTCCGGACCCGCATCGCCGGCGACGTCGTGCAGTCGGCCTACCGGATCATCGAGGGCAAGGGCGCCACGAACTATGCGATCGGCCTGGCCGGGACCCGGATCATCGAGGCCGTCCTCAAGGACGAGCACCGGGTGTTGCCGGTGTCCTCGTACCTGGACGACTACTACGGGATCCGCGACGTCTGCCTCTCGGTGCCGGCGCTCGTCGACCGCCGCGGGGCGGCCGAGACGATCGAGGTGCCGCTGTCCGACGGCGAGTTGCACGACCTGCGCGCCTCCGCCGAGCGCGTGCGCGCGATCCAGCAGCGGTTCGGGCTGTGACGTGCTGCCGGGCCAGCACCCCGCGTGCTGACCCGGCGGGGCGTCACAGGCTGCGCAGCACCGCGACGATGCGCCCGAGGATCTGGGCCTCGTCGCCGGGGATGGGTTCGTAGGCCGAGTTCTGCGGCATGAGCCAGACGTGCCCGTCGGCCTGCTTGAACGTCTTGACCGTGGCTTCGCCGTCGATCATCGCCGCGACGATCTCGCCCTGCTCCGCGACGTTCTGGCGGCGCACCACGACCCAGTCGCCGTCGCAGATCGCGGCGTCCACCATGGAGTCGCCCGCGACCTTGAGCAGGAAGAGCTCGCCGTCGCCGACCACCTGGCGCGGGAGCGCGAAGATGTCCTCGACGGCCTGTTCGGCGAGGATGGGACCGCCCGCGGCGATCCGGCCCACGAGCGGGACGTACGACGCCGGCGGGGCGGACTCGGACTGTTCCGCGGCCCCGCCCCAGTGCACCTCACCCGGCTGCGGGTTCTGGCGCGCTCCCGACTCGGGATCGACCAGCTCCATCGCGCGCGGGCGGTTCGGGTCCCGGCGCAGGAAGCCCTTGCGCTCGAGTACCTGGAGCTGATGCTTTACGCTCGACGGGCTCGCGAGGCCGACCGAATCACCGATCTCGCGCATCGACGGCGGGTATCCGCGTGCCTCGAACGACTCACGGATGCAGCCCAGCACCTTGCGCTGGCGGGGGGTCAGACGATCGGCGGCGGCGCCGAGATCGAGCGGTTCGTCGTTCCGGGCGATGGTGCCGACACTGCCCAGGCTTCCCGGCATCATGCCCGGCGTCCTCTCACGTCCCGTCATGCTGTGGCCCTCCTCGTCGTTTGATGCCGCCAACTCTAGACCGGGTTCAGGCGAATCTCAAACGGATGTTCGAGCGTGTCTCGACACGAACGGTGTCGCGTGTTACACAATGGTACGAGTGTTCGTCGTACGCTTGTGCGACGGACAAGTGTTCGACAGGCTACTTCGGGAGGCGGTCATGAGCACCTCGACCACGCTGGAGCACCACGGGCTCGGGAGGTCGCGGGGCGCGGCATCCCGGGCGGGCAGGCGCCATCTGCGGGTGGTGCCGCCGCTGGAGGATGCGGCAGCCGTCCCGGCCGCCCGCCCGGCGTCCGCGCGGCCGGACGACAGGGCCCCGGCGGCCTCGGCTCCGAGCCCTGGTGGGCGGAGTCTCGCCGCCCGTCTCGGCCTCGAGGGATTGCGGCTCACCGCCAGGGGCAGGTTCGCCGTCGCCGTCGTCGCGCTGGTCGTGGCGGCTCCGGTGGTGTGGGGCGCGACGGCGGTGGCGAGCTCGCCCGTGGATCCGGTCGAGGTGCGTGCCCACGCCGTCGAGCCCGGGGAGACGCTCTGGGGGCTGGCCGCGTCCGTCGCGGAGCCCGGCCAGGACGTGCGCGATGTCGTGCGCGAGCTGCAGGAGCTGAACGGTCTGCCGACCGGCGGCCTGACGGTGGGGCAGACCCTCTACGTCCCGGCCGGATGACCGCCGGCCGGCAGTGAGGTCGGCAACGTTCTCGGCATATCGCTGCAGTCGTGTTGCATGGGTGCGGTTTGCCCGCATACGGTCAAGTCCCGACCGGGAGGACCCGGTCGCTGGACGAGCCCGCAGGAGACCGCATGCACTGCCCGTTCTGTCGTCACGGTGACTCTCGCGTAGTGGACTCGCGGACGTCGGACGACGGTTCGTCGATCCGCCGCCGGCGGGAGTGCCCGGCGTGCCACAAGCGCTTCACCACCATCGAGACGGCGAGCCTGACCGTGGTCAAGCGGTCTGGGGCGACGGAGCCGTTCGTGCGGGACAAGATCGCCACGGGCGTGCGCAAGGCATGCCAGCCGCGTCCGGTGAGCGACGACGATCTGGCGCTCCTCGCCCAGCGCGTCGAGGAGACGCTGCGCAGCACCGGCAGCGCGGAGATCGAGGCGAACGAGATCGGCAAGGCGATCCTGGGGCCGCTGCGGGAGCTCGACGTGGTGGCCTACCTGCGCTTCGCCAGCGTCTACCAGGACTTCTCGTCGCTGGAGGACTTCGAGGCGGCGATCACCGACCTGCGCAAGGACGCCGAGGTGCTTCCGGGGCGCGAGCCCGGCCAGGGCGACGCGGACGACGCGTCCCACGCCGAGCCGGTGTGACGGGCGTCGCGCGGAGCCGCGGGAAAAGGGCTGGCGCTTCTCGTCCGCGCGGGAGAGGCTGGTCGCACGGACCCGGCCAGGGATCCTGAGACGACGAGGAGGTGGTCGGTGTGACGTCCGAGAGCAACGATCGCGGCACCGCGCCCAGCGAGGACGCCAAGGCGAAGTTCCGCGAGGCGCTGGAGCGCAAGAACAGCGCGAGCCACCGCACGGCCGAGGCGGAGCGGAACACCGGAGCGGTGCACGGCCCGGAGACCACGGGCCCCGTGCAGAAGATGTTCCGCCGCAAGAGCGGCTGAGGCTGGTCGACCGAGGCCGCCGACCGGGTGTCTGACCTGGCCGGCGGCCTTTGTCGTACCTCATGTGGCGCGCCCCGGAGGGTTCGACCGGGACCGGTTCCGGGACCGGAACTGGCTCGGCGACGCACCGGTGACCCGGGTGAAGGCGTGGCTGAACGAGCTCTCCGACGCGTACCCGAGACGTCCGGCCAGTGCGGCGACCGTCGTGCCGGGCTCGAGCAGGGCCCGCTGGGCCAGCCGGATGCGCCAGCCGGACAGGTAGTTCAGCGGGGGCTGCCCGGAGACCTCCCGGAACCGGTGGGCGAAGTGGCTGCGCGACATCCCGGCGGCGGAGGCCAGGTCGTCGAGCCCCCAGGCGCGGCCGGGTTCGGCATGCATGGCCGACACCGCGCGGCGCAGCTGCGGGTCCGCGAGCAGGCGCAGCCATCCGGGGCGGGTCAGGGCGTCGCGCTCGATGCCGACGCGCAGCACCTGGAGCAGGAGCAGCTGGGCGTGCTGGTTCGTGGCGAACCCGGCGCCGGGCCGGTCGCTCGTGCTCTCCTCGATGATCCGTTGCAGCAGACGCCGCATCTCGGCCGCCTCGGCACTCGCCGCGCTGACGTGGGTGACGAGCGGCAACGCCGACGTGAACATCCCGGCCGTGGCCGGGTCCAGGTCGACGTGTCCGCCGAGGACGACGACGTCGTCGCGCTCGGCGTCGCCGTGCCGGGCGGCCCGGCCCGCCGCGGGTGGCGGCTCGTCGGCCGCGTCCACCGGCCGCAGCCCGAGGTCGCTGCAGAACACCATGGAGCTCGCGCCGTTGAGCACCACGGCGTCGCCCGCGACGATGCGCACCGGTGGGGCGTCATCGACCACCAGCCAGGTGGCTCCGTGCACGACGGCGTCCAGCTTGACGGGCGCATCGGGGCGGAACCGGACGGCCCAGCTGCCACCGGCCCGGAACTCGCCCGAGATCACGTTCCGGGCGTCGGCGAGAGCGAGGGTCTCCGAGAGCGGGTCGCGCTGCATGACCAGACTCTAGATCAAGAATGCGGCACCCAGAAGCATTCAAAGTGCTGAATCGGTCGACCAGGATGGTTCGTGGACGGCCAAGAGGGGCGTCCGGGAACCAGAACGACCGGAAGCAGGATCGATGATGGAGCGGGTCACCTTCAAGAACGGAAGCGTCGAAGTCGCCGGGAACATCTACTTCCCCGCCGACTTCGACAAGAGCAAGAGGTACGCCGCGATCGTGAGCGTCCACCCGGGCAGCGGCGTGAAGGAGCAGACCTCCGGGCTCTACGCCCGGCGGATGTCCGAGCTGGGCTACGTGGCGATCGCGTTCGACGCCTCGCACCAGGGGGAGAGCGGTGGCGCACCGCGCTTCCTGGAGGACCCTGCGGTCCGGGTCGAGGACGTCCGGTCCGCGGTCGACCTCCTCATGACGCTCGGCTACGTGGATGAGCGGCGGATCGGCGTGCTCGGCGTGTGCGCGGGCGGCGGGTACGCCGTCAGCGCCGCCCTGACGGACCACCGGATCCGGGCGGTCGGGGTGGTCTCGGTGATCAACATCGGCCGCGCCTACCGGGAGACCGGCGGGCCGGAAGGCGCCGTCGGCCGGACGCTGGACGCGGCGGCGCGGCAGCGCACCGCCGAGGCGCGCGGGGAGGAGCCGCTGATCACGCCGTGGACGCCGGACAGCGGGGAGGAGGCCGTACGGGCCGGGCTCACGGATCTCGACGTGCTGGGCGCGGTCGACTACTACCGCACGTCCCGGGGGGCGCACCCGCGCTCGTCCAACCAGTTCCTGTTCCGCGGCGCGGCGCCCCTCCTGGGGTTCGACGCCTTCCACCTCGTGGAGGAACTGCTGACGCAGCCGCTGCAGGTGATCGTCGGGGACCGGGTCGGATCGTTCGGCTCCTACCGTGACGGCCACGAGCTGTTCCGCAGAGCGCCTGGGCCGAAGGATCTGCAGGTCATCGAGGGCGCGTCGCACTACGACCTGTACGACCGGCCGGCGTACGTCGACCAGGCGGTCGAGCGGCTCGGAGTTTTCTACGCGGAGAAGCTGGGCGCCGTCGTCCGGGGGTCTGCGCGCTGACGCCCTACGCTGAGGCGCGCGCGGCCGGCTGCCGGACGGGCCGGGCGCGCCCACGAGGCCGGCGACGTCACACATCTCCGAGGCCGTGTCGGGCCGAGGAGCTGTTCCGCGCCACCGGGCCGGTGACGGAGGTCACCCATCCGGGACCGTTCCGGCACCGAACCATGCCTGGGGACACGGACGGAGGTGCTCGTAGGGCAAACTGGGGCGGTGGCATCACCACCCGTTCGGACCTCGTCGCGCGACACCGTCGACGCGATGCTCGCGGCCTGCGCCGGAGGCGACCCCGCGTCGTTCACCCCCGTGTACGACGCGCTGGGGCCGGTAGCCTACGGCACGTCGCTCGGCGTGCTGCGTGACCCCGACCACGCGGCGGAAGTGACCCAGGAGGTGATGGTGGAGGTGTGGCAGACGGCAGCCCGGTTCGACCCGGCGCGAGGCTCCGCCCGCACCTGGGTGGCGACCCTCGCACGCCGTCGTGCCGTCGACCGTGTCCGGTCGGAGCAGGCACGGCGCGAGAGGGACCAGCGCGACACCGACCTGCGGGTCGGGGAGCCAGGACGCGACGTCGTGGCCGAGGACGTCGAGCGGCGCCTCGAAGGATCCGCCGTGCGCCGCTGCATCGAGGGCCTGACGCCCACGCAGCGCGAGGCGGTCGTCGTCGCCTACTACGGCGGGTTCACCTACCGTGAGGTCGCGGAGCGGCTCGACGCCGCCCTCCCCACGGTGAAGAGCCGGATCCGCGACGGGCTCAACCGGCTGCGTGACTGCCTGGGGGTGCGTCGTGGCTGACGAGACGAGCGGCGGGCCGGAGAACCCGCGTGCCGACGCCCGGGACCTGCTGCCCGGGTACGCCTTGGACGCCCTCGACGAGCGGGAGCGCCGCTCCGTCGAGCGGCTGCTCGAGTCGGACGCCGACGCGCGTCGCGCGCTCGACGAGTACCGCGACGTCGTCGCGTCGTTCGTGGTCGAGGCCGAGCCTCCCGCGAGCCTGCGGGCGAGCGTGCTGGAGAAGGTGCGGACCACGCCGCAGGCGGGGCCGGCCGAGGGCCCGCCGTCGGCCGCCGGCCCCGGGGTCACGGGCGCGGCGGCGCAGCCTCGGCGACAGGCGGACAACGGGTCGGCCACGGGCGGGGAAGGCGTCGTCGTGGCGCTCGACGACGCCCGCCGCCGACGTCGCCGGCGCTGGGGCACCGCGGTGGCGTCCGTCGCCGCGGCAGTCGCGATCGCCGTCCCGACGACGGTCGCCGTGCAGCTGGCCGACGAGCGCGACCGCATGCGTGACCAGGTCCAAGCGGTGTCGGAGATGCTGGGCGACCCCGACAGCGCGATCCTGCGGGGCGCGGTCGAGGGCGGCGGCGAGGCCTCCGTGCTCGTCGCCGGCGACGACATGTTCTTCCACGCCGAAGGGCTTCCCGATCCTGGGGAGGGCGAGGCCTATCAGCTCTGGGTGGTCGCGGCGGACGGCAGTGTGTCGTCGGCGGGTGTGCTCGAGCTGAGCCGCGGCGAGACGTCGTCGTTCGTGCGGGCGTCGGGCGGGGTCGGCCTGGCCGTGACGGTCGAGCCCGAGGCCGGTTCGGAACAGCCCACCACGGAGCCGATCGTGGTTCTCGCCGCCTGACGTCGCGCCGCGCCCGGGCCGAGGCGGAGCCCGGCCGGACGAGAAGCCCGAACGGACGAGGAGCGCCTGTCCGTCATGGACAGGCGCTCCTCGTCCGTTCGGGCCCCTGGGGCGAACCGCGGTCGCCCCGCCGGGCGGGGCGACCGCGGGCGGGGTCACATCGACGGCATGAGCACGGAGTCGATCAGGTACACCGTCGCGTTCTGCGTCATCACACCGCCGCAGACGACGTCGGCGTCGTTCACCATGAGCTCGTCGCCGCTACCGGTCACCTCGACGGTCTCGCCCTGGACCGTGGTCTGCTCGCCGGCCACCTGGTCGGGGGTGAGCCGGCCGGGCACCACGTGGTAGGTGAGGATGCTCGTGAGCATGTCCGCGTCCTCGGACAGGGTGTCCATCGTGTCGGCGTCGATGGCCTCGAAGGCCTCGTCGACCGGCGCGAAGACGGTGAACTCGTCGCCGTTCAGCGTGTCGACCAGGTCCACGTCGGGGTTGACCTCGCCGCTCACGGCCGCGACCAGCGTGGAGAGCAGCGGGTTGTTGGAGGCGGCAACGGCGACCGGATCGGTGGCCATGCCGGTGATGGAGCCGGCGCCGTCCGGCACCTGCTCGGCGTAGTCCGTGCAGGCCGGGCCGACGAGGTCGGCGGCCGGGTCGGCCAGGTCCTCGTCCATGTCCTCCGTCTCCTCGCTCATGTCCTCGGCCATCGCCTCCTCCTCGGCGGCGGTGGTCTCCTCGGACTCCGACGCGCCGTCGTCGGCGGAACTGCACGCGGCGAGGCCGAGCACGGACACGAGGGCCAGGCCGACGACGGCGCGGGAGGTGCGGGTGCGAGCGTTCATGGTTCTCTCCTCGGTGTTGCCGCCCCGCGGGACACGGGGCGTCTCGCACCTGGTTCGGAACCGTCGACCCGGCGGATGGGGTCGGATCGCGACCAGTTTCCACCGGCTACCAGCACCGTCATCCCGCTGGCCGGCGGCTCGGCGCGTCAGCGGTGCGTCAGCGCCGCCGGGCCCGGCGGGAACTCCGGTCGCTCGAACTGGTCGTTGATGCGCAGGCGGACCGTGGTGTCCATCGCCATGAGCTTCTTCGAGGCCCCGCGGTGCGAGACGTCCGAGATGTCCGTGACCACGTAGCCGAGGTCGCCGTGGGTGGCGAGCATCTGGCCCTCGATGTTCGCGCCGTGGTCCGCGAAGATCTGGTTGACCTGCGCCAGCACACCGGGCACGTTGCGATGCAGCAGGGCGATGCGGCCGGTCCCGGTGTGCTCGAGCTGGAGCGTCGGCAGGTTGACCGACAGCATCGTGGACCCGGTGAGGATGTAGTCGCGCAGCTTCTTCGACACGAACTGGCCGATCGCCTCCTGGGCCTCCTCGGTCGAGCCGCCGACGTGCGGCGTGAGGATGACGTTCGGCAGGCCGCGCAGCACCGAGTCGAACTGGTCGCCCGACTTCTTGGGCTCGGACGGGAAAACGTCGATCGCCGCTCCCGCGAGGTGCCCGGACGTGATGTTGTCGCGCAGCGCCTCGACGTCGACCACGAACCCGCGCGACAGGTTGAGGAAGATCGCGCCGGGCTTCATCGCCGCGAAGTGCTCGGGGCCGAACATGCCGGCGTTCCCGGAGCGCCCGTCGACGTGCAGGGTGACGACGTCGGACGTCGCGAGGAGGTCCTCCAGCGTCTCGGCGCGCCGGGCGTTGCCGAGCGCGAGCCTCTCCTGCAGGTCGTAGAAGACCACGGACATGCCGAGGTTCTCCGCGAGCACGGAGAGCTGCGAGCCGATGTTGCCGTAGCCGATGATCCCGAGCGTGCGCCCCCGGACCTCGTGCGAACCGGTCGCGGACTTCTCCCACACCCCGGCGTGCAGCGCCTTGTCGCGCTCGGGCAGCCGGCGGGTGAGCCCGATGATCTCGGCGATCGCGAGCTCGACGACCGACCGCGTGTTGGAGAACGGCGCGTTGAACGCCGCGATGCCGCGATGGGCGGCGGCGGTCAGGTCGATCTGGTTGGTCCCGATGCTGAACGCGCCGACCGCCAGGAGGGAGTCGGTGGAGGACAGCACCTTCTCGGTCACCTGGGTCTTGGAGCGGATGCCGAGCAGGTGGACGCCGTCGAGGGCGGCGATCAGCTCGTCCTCGTCCAGGGCGCCCTTGCGGGTGTCCACCTCGAAGCCTGCGGCCTCGAGGTTGGCGGCGGCGCCGGGATGGATGTTCTCGAGCAGGAGGGCACGGTGCACGAGGTCATCGTGCTCCGTGCCGCTCCCTGAGACAAACGTGTTCCGTGATCCGGACGGTGCCGTCCGGGGCCCCGGTCTCAGCCCTCGGTGAACCCCTCCGGCAGTTCCTCGGCGTGGACGACGACGAGCCGCTGGGTGGGCCGGGTCATCGCCACGTACAGGTCGCTCAGGCTTCCCGGGCCGGCCGCGATCCGCCGGGGCTCCACCAGCACGACGGCGTCGAACTCGAGCCCCTTCGTCTCGTGCGGGGTGAGCACCGTGACCTGGCGGTCCTCGGGGCGCTGGGCGCCGATGCGCTCGGCCTCCGCGTCGCCCAGCGCCGCCGGCAGGGCCCGGGCCAGGGCCTCGGCGACCTCCCGCGTCCGGTGCGCGGGGGTGACCACGGCGATGCGGCCGGCCTCCGGCTCGACGAACTCCTTGGCGAGCGTCGCCGCCTCGTGCGCCACGTCGGGCGCCGCGACCTCACGGTCGCGGACCCGGACGAGCACGAGGGCGTCGTCCACGTCCCGCGCGGCGACCAGGTCGCTGACCGGGAGGCCACCCGCCCGGGCGACCCGCTGCGCGGTGTCGGCCACCGCCGCCGGGGTCCGGTAGGAAACGGTCAGCTCGGCGAGCCGCCAGCTCTGGCGCAGCAGCGGGTTCAGCATCGCGGCCCAGTCGCGTGCTCCGGCGGGCGAGGAGGTCTGCGCGACGTCGCCGACGATGGTCATCGACCGGGTCGGGACGCGACGCGCCAGGGCGTGCCACGCCATCGGCGAGAGCTCCTGCGCCTCGTCCACGACGACGTGCCCGAACGTCCAGCGGCGGTCGGCGGCAGCGCGCTCGGCGGTGGTGAGCGACGGCCCCGACGTGGTGAACCGCGCGGCGAGGGTCTCGGCGTCGACCGGGATCATCGTGCTCGCCGCGCCGGACGCGAGCACGTTCCGTGCGTGCTCGAGCGCCTCCGCCTGGGCGGCCACGGCCTGGGCGGCCTCCGCCCGGGCCAGCGCGTCGTCCTCTCCGAGCAGCTCGTACGCCTCGTCGAGCAGGGGCACGTCGGACTCGGTCCAGCCGCTGCCGGGCGCACGCCGCAGGAGGGCGCGCTCCGCCTCGCTCAGCTCGGGCGCCGCCTCGGCGAGCCGGTGCGGCTTCGCGTACAGGTCCTCCAGCAGCTTCTCCGGGGTGATCGGGAACCAGGCCAGGTTCAGGGCGACCCGGACGTCGCGGTGCTCGCGCAGGTCCTCGACGAGCGCGGCCCGGTCCTCGGCGGCGAGCCGTGTGCCGTCGACGTCCCGCACCTGATCGGCCAGCCGCCCCAGCATGTCCTTGACGAACGTGGTGCGGGCCTCGTTGTGCGGCTTGTGCGACCGCCGCGCACGGGCGATGGCGTCCCGCACGTCGTCCCGGCGGATCACGTGGTCGTGGCCCTCGACCCGCACGGGGAGATCGGCGGCGGGCACCCGCTCCCGCGCGCGCACGGCCCGCCGGATCACGCGGCGCCACAGCGGGCGCCCCTTGACGCGCGCGACGCCGGGCTCGTCCACGCCGGACGCCTCGACCCCCGGGATCAGCTCGGCGATCGTCGTGGCCACCACGCCGGTCTCGCCGAGTGACGGCAGCACCTGGTCGATGTATCGCAGGAACGCGCGGTTCGGCCCGACCAGCAGCACGCCCGACCGCTCCAGCAGCCGCCGGTGTGCGTACAGCAGGTAAGCCGCGCGATGCAGCGCCACGGCGGTCTTGCCGGTACCCGGCCCGCCCTGCACCACCAGCGCGCCGGTCAGTTCCGACCGGATGATCAGGTCCTGCTCGGCCTGGATGGTCGCGACGATGTCGGTCATCCGGCCGGTGCGTCCCGTCGCCATAGCGGCCAGCAGCGCGCCCTCGCCGGACAGCGATTCCGCCTCGATGCCCGAGTCGAGGTCCAGGACCTCGTCCTCCAGCCCCGTCACCGTGCGCCCCTTGGTCACCAGGTGCCGCCGGCGCCGGACACCGGCGGGGTGCAGCGCGGTCGCGCGGTAGAACGCCTCCGCCGCAGGGGCGCGCCAGTCCGTCAGGATCCCGCGGTGGTCGGCGTCGTTCAGGCCGATCCGGCCGACGTAGCGGACCTCGTCGCCCTCCAGGTCCAGGCGGCCGAACGCGAGCCGGTCCTCGACCGCGTCGAGCTGCGCGGCGCGGTCCTCGTACAGGGTGGCGAACGCGTCGCGCTCGCTGCGGTTCTGGTGCGTGCCGACGGCGCCCTGCATGCGCACGTCGCGCAGCCGTCGGCGCGTGGCCTCGCGCAGCTCGTCGAGGCGGGCATACAGGACGTCGACCACAGCCTGTTCGTGGCTCAACTCGTTCCCGATACCGGTCACGCGGGGACCTCCGTGATCTTGGCCGGACCGTTGCCGGGCCTGGGGTCGGTCAGTAGTCGGTCGTGAAAGACCGACCGACCATTATCCCCCGGAGGTCAAGAGGCTCGCGGTCGCCACACACGATGACAATCCCGGCACTGACACGGCGGCGTCTCCGTGCGTAGGATCGCGGCCATGGACCCGGCCGGGGCAACACCGCGTGACGACGCGGTCGACGACATTCCTCGCTCGCTCCCGCCGGAGCCGCCCGAGACGCTCACCCTCCTGCTCGTCGAGGACGACGACGCCGACGCCATCCTCGTGACCGACCTGCTCGCGCGCGGCGGGGTGCGCGCCGAGATGCACCGGGCGCGGCGCGTCACCGAGGCGCTGCGGGTCCTGGACACCATCCGCGTCGACTGCCTCCTCCTGGATCTCGGCCTGCCCGACGCCGTGGGCCTGAGCGCGCTGGAGCGTGTGGTCGCGCACGTGGACTCCCTGCCCGTGCCGCCGGCCGTCGTCGTCCTGACCGGCGACGCCTGCGCGGGCGCGGGGACCACGGCGATGGCGGTCGGCGCGGACGACTACCTCGTCAAGGGTGAGGTCGACGGCGACCGGCTCGCCCGGGCCCTGCGCTACGCCACGCTCCGGCGGCGCTCGGCGGCCCAGCAACTGGCGCTCTACCGCAGCGAGGTGCGTGCCGCCGAGACCATGCGCCTCGAGCGCGCGCTCCTTCCCGAGGCGGTGGTGCGCGACGACCGGATCTCGCTCATGGTCGGCTACCTGCCCGGCGGGAACGGGCTGCTCGGTGGCGACTTCTTCGACGCCGTCGAGCGTCCGGACGGGACGCTGATGATCGTCGTCGGCGACGTGGCCGGCCACGGCCCGGACGAGGCGGCGCTCGGCGCCTCGATGCGGACCGCCTGGCGCACCCTCGTGCTGTCGGGCACCGACCCCGGCGACATCCTGCCGCTCATGGAGCGGGTGCTCCTGCCCGAGCGGCACGGCCCGGAGGTGTTCGTCACGTTGTGCCAGGTCGTGGTGGCGGCAGGCCGCGATGTCATGGACGTCTACCTGGCCGGGCACATGCCCCCGCTGCTCGCGACACGTGGTGACGACGGCACGGAGTGCGCCGAGCTGACCGCCGTCGGGCGCGGCCGTGCCCTCGGGATCCCGGCGTCGGGGTCGTGGGAGGCGTCCCGGGTCGTGCTCCCCGGGTCGTGGACCGTGGTGCTCTTCACCGACGGCCTCGTCGAGGCCAAGATCACCGTGGACGACGACGGCACCCCCACCGCACCGGACGAGCGGGGGCACCTGCCGCGCCTGGGCGTCGACGGCCTGCGGGCCGTGCTGGCCGCCGAGCTCGACGGCGGGAGCCACGACGTCGTACCCCGCGTGCT
This sequence comes from Myceligenerans xiligouense, assembly GCF_003814695.1. Lineage (GTDB taxonomy): Bacteria > Actinomycetota > Actinomycetes > Actinomycetales > Cellulomonadaceae > Myceligenerans > Myceligenerans xiligouense. Next base: position 3,098,595 of record NZ_RKQZ01000001.1, on the reverse strand, counting down.
GCGCCGCGTGCGGACGCTCCACGGCGGTCCGCTGGCCGACGACGCCGCGCTCCTGCTCGCGGGCTGGGACGCCGACGCCGACGCGGGCCCCGCCGAGCGCACCTCCACCCTGGCCGACTCCACCGAGTGGGGTCGCGAATGACCGTCCTGCCGGAGCCCTGGGAGAGGCCACTCGCCCAGGTGTCGATGCGTCGCAGGCTGATACGGCTCCAGGGCTCGGTGGCGACCGCCATCGTCCTCGCGCTGATCGTCGCGCTGCTCGCCTGGTCACAGGCGGCACAGGCCAGCAAGCTCCTCGAAGGGGCGTACTTCGACGCCCTCGCCGACGGCGACCAGGCGCGGCTGGCGCTCGTGGACGCCGAACCGTCGGTCCGCTCCTACTACGCGACCTGCAGCCCCGAGGTGCTCCAGCCGTACCGCCGGACCGCCGCCGACCCGGACCTGCTCGGTCTGGACATCGACCAGCGGATCCTCGACGCCCACCCGGAGGTCGCCAGGGCCCGGGAGCGCGCCACCCGGTCGACGACCGCGTGGCTGGACGACTTCGCGCGCCCGACCGTCGCGGCGATCGACGAGGCGCGCGTCGCCGCCCTCGACGGCCGGGAGGACAGTGAGGAGGACCGCGAGGAGGCGCGCGCCGAGTGCGTCGAGGAGGCCGAGCTGACGGTGCCCCCCGTCACCGCCGGCCGGGCGAGCGTCGCGCGGGCCCGCGACGACGTGGAGGAGTACCTGGAGGCACTGAGCGAGGCGCGGGCGGTGACACTGGCCGAGCGGCAGTCCTGGGACGCGGTGCTGGTCGGCGCGATCATGACCCTGGCGCTGGTCGTGGTCCTGCTGGGGACCCTGATGTGGCTGGCCCTCGAGACGTGGGTGATCAAGCCGGCGGCCATCCTCACGCGGGCGGTGCGCACGGTGGCGGCCGGCTCGATCGAGACGGAGATCAGACCCGTGGGCGCCGGCGAGATCATGTCCTTGTCGCTGCACGTGGAGGGGATGCGCCGCGAGCTGCTGCACCACATGGAGGACATGCGCCTCGCGCAGCAGGAGGTCGAGAACGCCCACGTGATGCTCACGGACCAGGCACGTGAGCTCGAGCGCAGCAACCGGGACCTCGAGCACTTCGCGTACGTCGCGTCGCACGACCTCCAGGAGCCGCTGCGCAAGGTGGCGGGCTTCAGCCAGATGCTCCAGCAGCGTTACGGGGACTCGCTCGACGACAAGGCCCACCAGTACATCGAGTTCGCCGTCGACGGCGCCAAGCGGATGCAGGAGCTCATCAAGGACCTGCTGAGCTTCTCCCGGGTGGGCCGTTCGGGGGAGGAGCACGCCGCCGTCGACCTCGACGAGGTGCTCGGCCGGGTGGAGGCCGACCTGTCGGAGCGGATCGCGGAGGCCGGCGCGACGATCACGCACGACCCGCTGCCGACGGTGCGCGGCGAGCCGCGCCTGTTGCACCAGGTGCTGGCGAACCTGCTGTCGAACGCGCTGAAGTTCCGCGAGCCGGAGCGGGACCCGGCCGTCCACATCGAGGTGCGGTCCATGCGCACGGCGTGGGAGATCTCGGTGGTGGACAACGGGATCGGCATCGAGCCGCAGTACGCGGATCGCGTGTTCGTGATCTTCCAGCGGCTGCATCCGAGGGGTGAGTACTCGGGGACGGGTATCGGCCTGGCGCTCGTCAAACGCATCGTGGAGCATCACGGGGGCCACATCTGGATCGAGCCCACCGAGGGGGGCGGCACGACCGTGCGGTTCACCCTGGCCAGGACCATGACCTCGGCCGGAGGCCGGCGCACATCGACCGAACGCGCCCAGTCCACTACCCTCGGGTGAGCCGGATCGGTCGCGTACGCGGCCGGTGCGGTGACACGAATGCTGTCGTTCGGGGAGGACCTCAGGTGGAAGACCGTAGGCCGATCGAGATCCTCCTGGTCGAGGACGACCCTGGCGACGTGCTGATGACGCAGGAGGCGTTCGCGGAGCACGAGACCCCGGTGAACGTCTCGGTGGCCGGCGACGGCGTGGCCGCGCTCGAGTTCCTGCGCAAGCAGGGACGGTGGGCCGACGCCCCCGAGCCCGACCTCGTGCTCCTGGACCTCAACCTTCCCCGGATGGACGGCATGGAGGTCCTCGCCGTCGTGAAGAACGATCCGATGCTGCGGCACATCCCGATCGTGGTGCTCACCACGTCGGACGCGCAGGAGGACGTCGTCGGGTCGTATTCGCTGCACGCGAACGCGTACGTGACCAAGCCGGTGGACTTCGACAAGTTCCAGGCCGTGGTGCGGCAGATCGACGAGTTCTTCGTCTCGACGGTGCTGCGCCCCGGACACTAGGCACCGGTCGCGGGAAGTTCCTCCCCCGTGCCGTTGTTGTCATGATCGCACCAGGGATCGTCGAGAAGGATACGGGGAAGAGATCGTGCTGGATCCGCAGAAAATCTACGAGGTTGACGAGGCCGCCGTGGCGCGGACCCTGAGCGCGCACGCCCCCGGCGACGAGCTCCCCGGGGCCGGTCCAGGCTCCGAGGTGGCGGAGCGTCGCGGCGTCGCGGGGCGGGGCGAGGGCCCGGTCCTGGTCCACTCGATGCGCGGGTTCGTGGACGCGGGCGCGGCGGGACAGATCGCCGTCGAGCACCTCGTCGGCGAACTGGCCACCGAGCGCCTGGTGACCTTCGACATCGACCAGTTGCTCGACTACCGCAGCAAGCGCGGCACGATGACGTTCGACAGCGACCGCTGGGTCGGGTACGACGCCCCGGAACTCGCGATCGACCACGTGACCGACAAGGACGGGACGGGCTTCCTGCTCCTGCACGGCGCCGAGCCGGACCTGCAGTGGGAGCGGGTCGTCGCGGCCGTGGAGCAGCTCGTGCGCCGGTTCGGCGTGAGCCTCGCGGTGGGTGTGCACGGGATTCCGATGGGCGTGCCGCACACCCGGCCGATGTCGCTGACCGCGCATGCCACGAGGTCGGGGCTGATCGAGGACTACACGTCGTGGTTCGGGTCGGTCAAGGTGCCCGGGTCGCTGGCGTCCCTGCTCGAGCTGCGGCTCGGCGAGGCCGGCCACGACGCGCTCGGGTTCACGATGCACGTGCCGCACTACCTGGCGCAGTCGCACTACCCGCCGGCGGCGGTGGTGGCCCTGCAGCACATCGAGCGCACGACCGGCCTGGCGCTGGGGATCGGCGCCCTCGACGCCGCGGCGGTCGACGCCCGGATCGAGGTGGAGCAGCAGGTGGCGGAGTCGGGTGAGATCGCGGCCGTGGTCAGGGCGCTCGAGGAGCAGTACGACGCCTTCTCCCGGTCGATCGGCCGGCCGAACCTGCTCGCGGAGTCCGCTCCGCTGCCCACCGCCGACGAGATCGGCGCGGAGTTCGAGCGTTTCCTCGCCCAGCAGGACGGGGCCGGCGACTAGCCCCGGACGGCGGATTCACGTACCCGATAGGGCACAAATATCCGTTATCCATGGCGGTGAAGGATGGTCCGTGCCACACTGGCGCACGCCGCACTGCGAGCTGCCGGCGCCACGCCCTGTGTGTCGTGCGTCCCAGGCACGTCGCGGCACGGTGCGGGCACTCGGTCCGCACGAAGTGACGGAAGGTCGAAAGACGCATGGCGCAGGGTTCTGTGAAGTGGTTCAACGCGGAGAAGGGGTACGGGTTCATCGCCCAGGACGGCGGCGGTGCCGACGTCTTCGTGCACTACTCCGCGATCGAGACGCAGGGTTACAAGTCGCTCGAGGAGGCCCAGCGGGTCGAGTTCGAGATCACGCAGGGCCCCAAGGGGCCGCAGGCGGAGCAGGTCGTCCCGCTCTGACACCGACGAAGGATGCGGTGCGGTGCGGGAGCCGGGGAACGGGCCTCCCGCCCGGAGCCGGACCTGCCGACGCGTCGCTCCGGCGCTGACAAGGGCCGTACCCCGTGCGCGGGGTGCGGCCCTTCGTCGTGCGCGGGTCAGCCGTGTGCCGGGGCGGCCGGGTCCGGTGCCGTCGGGTCCGGTGCCGTCGCGAGGGGAGGCGCGGTGCCGGCGAGGCGCGTGGCGTCCTCCCCGGCCAGCAGCGTGGCGGGCACGGCCAGCGTGCGCAGGGCCCGCCCGAGGGCGGGGTCCCGGAGGTCGGTGTGCCCGGGACCGCTCCGGACCGCCGCCAGCACCACGTTGCCGTACCTGCGCCCCTTGAGGATCGCGGGCTCGGCGACCGCCGCCAGGCGTCCGGACACCGCCGCCGACGGGCCGAAGACCTCGGCGAGGCTCGCGAGCTCCTGGCGCGTGACGGTCAGCGGCGGCCGGTCCGCGCAGTTCAGGAGCAGGACGCCGCCGGGCCGCAGCGCCCGCCGGGCCGTGTGCGCGAAGCGGGTGCCGACGAGGTGGCCGGGGGTGGCGTCGCCGGCGAAGACGTCCCGGATCACCACGTCGAACGACTCCGGGTGCACGCCCGCCAGCGCGCGGCCCGCGTCGTCGGCCCGCAGGCGCAGGCGGGGCGCGCGGGGAAGCGCGAACCACTCCCGCACGAGCTCGATCAGGCGGGCGTCGAGGTCGACGCCGAGCTGCCGGGAGCCGGGCCGCTCGTGCTCGACGTACCGGGCCAGGGCGCTGCCGGCGGCGCCGAGGTGGAGCACGCGCAAGGGCCCGGCGGGCAGGAGGCCGACGACGGCGGCCATCTGCTGCATGTACTCGAAGTCGAGGAACCCGGGGTCCCCCAGGTCGAGGCTCGAGCTCGGCACCCCGTTGACGTGCAGCGTCACGTGATCGGGACGATCCGGGTCGCGAATCACCTCCGCGGTTCCGGTGCTGATCGGGACCGGCCCGGTGGGGAATGTCAGTGTCCCGGTGTTCGATGGGGTGCGTCGGGCGGGGTGGGTCTTGCGGCGGGCCATGGGGTCCAGTCTCTCGCGCCGACGGGACGGATTGACACGTTCGAACGAATGTTCGACACTGACGGGTGAGGAACCGGATCGGAGGGCATTATGGGGATGACCCAGGGCAGGGGATCGGATGTCGTCGCCGCGAGCACGCGGGTGCCGCGGCCCGTGCCTCCCGGCGTCCGTGCGCTGCTGCGCCGGGCGGACGCGGAACTGGCGCAGGCGCACGCCGCGCCCCGGCCGGAGGACCGATTCCGGCACGCCCATCTCGCGGCCATCCGTGCGGCGGCCGCGGTCCTGGCGCTCCGCGGGCGCCCGTCGGCGCGATCGGGGGCCCGCACGGTCTGGGAGATGCTCGTCCGGGTCGAACCGGACCTGGCGCCCTGGTCCGGCTACTTCGCCTCCGGCGCGTCGCTCCGCGCGGCGGTGGACGCCGGGCGCACCGGCGAGGTGGACGCCTCCCGCGCGGACGAGATCGTGGCGTGCGCGGAGGACTTCCGCGACGAGGTGGCGATGCTGGCGGACCCGGACGCGGCCTTCGCGCACCGTCCGCATCTGCGGCTCGTGCCGGAGGCGTCGTGAGCGGGGGCCTGAGCCCGTGAGCCGCGGTCCGCGGTCCGTCGCCGCGCGGCGGGACTGGGGGTCGGACGAGTCCGGCTGCACGGTGATGCACGTCGACATGGACGCGTTCTTCGCCTCGTGCGAGATCGCCCGGCGGCCCGAACTGCGGGGCAAGCCGGTGATCGTGGGCGGGCAGGAGCGCGGCGTCGTGGCGGCGGCGACGTACGAGGCGCGTGCCTACGGCGTCAAATCCGCCATGTCGATGACACGTGCGCGCCTGCTGTGCCCGCAGGCGATCGTGATCACGCCGGATTTCGGCCTGTACTCGACCGTGTCACGCGGAGTGATGGAGATCCTGGGTGACGTCACGCCCCTGGTCGAGAAGGTCAGCGTGGACGAGGCGTTCCTCGACGTGGCCGGCGCGCGGAGAAGGCTCGGCGAACCCACCCGGATCGGGGCGGACATCCGGGAGCGGATCCGGGCTGCCTACGGCGTGACGGCGTCGGTCGGGGTGGCGCGGAACAAGTTCGTGGCGAAGCTCGCCTCGACGCACGCCAAGCCCGACGGGATGCTGCTGATCCCGGACGCCGCGACCGTCGAGTTCCTCCACTGCCTGCCGGTCGGCGCGCTGTGGGGTGTCGGGGAGAAGACCGAGAAGGCCCTGGCGGCGTGGGGGATCACGACGGTCGCGGAACTGGCGCACACCGACCTGCCGAGCCTGCAGACCGCCGTCGGGCGGGTGAGCGGGGCGCACCTCCACAACCTGGCCTGGGGCCGGGACCTCCGGCCGGTGGTGCCCGGCCGCGAGGAGCACAGCGTCGGGGCGGAGACGACGTTCGGTACCGACGTGCATGACGAGGCCGTGCTGGCGCGGCGGGTCCGGGAGCTCGCGGACCGGGTCGCGGCCCGGATGCGGCAGCAGGGCGTGGTGGCCCGCACGATCTCGGTCAAGGTGCGCACCAGCGACTTCGTCACGGTGACGCGGTCGCGGACCCTCGACGGGCCGACCGACGTGGCCCGGGACATCTACCTCGTGTCCCGGGAGCTGGTCGCTTCGGTGGACCGGCACGGCCTGCCGGTACGGCTCGTGGGCGTGCGTGGCGAACGCGTGCTCGCGCGGGAGGGGCTGGCCGCCCAGCCGACCCTGGAGGAAGCCGCCGACCCCCGCTCCGGTGCCCAGCGTGAGGCCGAGCTCGCGCTGGACGCCGTGCGCCGGAAGTTCGGCCGGTCCGCGATCGACCTGGGAGCCTGACCACGCAGATGGGCGGTGTCAGTTCCCGCTTCGTCCGGGATGTCGACTACCGTAGGGGGCGCGACCGGCTTATCCTGAGAGGGTCACCGTAACTTTGCGAGATCTGGGGGTCTCGATGCCGCTTTCCGAGTACGAGCAGCGAGTGCTGGAGCAGATGGAGCGCGCCCTCACCTCCGACGACCCGCGTCTCGCGAACACGTTGCAGTCTTCCGGGCGCCGATCCGTCACGCGGTACGTGCTGGCCGGCGTCGCCGTCGTCGTCGGCCTGCTACTCCTGGTGGTGGGCGTCGCGTCGTCCAGCACCTGGATCGGCGTGGTGGGTTTCGTCCTCATGTTCGCGGGCGTCGTGTTCGCCGTCGCGGCCCCGCGGCGGAAGCCGGGTCCGGCGGGGGTCGTGGACGCCGAGGGCAACGTCACGCCCCCGAAGCCGGGCAAGGGCAAGGACCAGCCGTCCGGCAGCGGAGGCTGGTCGGGGTTCCTGACCCGGCTCGAGGAACGCTGGGACCGCCGTCGGGATCAGGGCCGATGACCTCGGCCCCGCCACCCTGACTCAGCGGCCGATCGATCGGCGCAGGGCCGCACCGGATCCCCGGGGCGGCCCTTCTGCTGTGTGCCGGCGTTCGCCCGGGCGCTTCGCACCCGTCCGCCGTGCCCTCGTCCGTCCTTCCGTCCCTCGTGCGCCCCGGCCCCTTGTGCGCCCGGCCCCTTGTGCGCCCGTTCTCAGCGGCGCAGGGCCTGGGTCAGGACCTCGCCGACCCTGGCCGCCGGCGTGCCCGGCGCGGTGCCGAGGGCCTCGGCGATTCCCGCGGAGACGGTCTCGGTGAGCTCGTCGAGCTGTGTCGGCGACGGCGACATGAACTCGCGGGCGTAGCGTTCGTTCTCCGCCGCCTGCGCGATGGCGACGATCCCTTCCGCGGTCTCGTCGGGCAGCGGGCTTCCCGTGCGCGCCCGGACCTGCTCCGCGATGTCGTCGGGCGCCTGCCGGAGCGTCGTGGACGGGCCGAGCAGCACGTTCCTCTCGGCGAGCTGCGCCACCACACGCTGCCACGCCTGCTCCGGGTCGAGCGTCACCGAGTCCTGGCGACGCCGCAGGAGCAGCCAGAGCCCGCCCGTGCAGAGAGCCAGCACGAGCACGGCCGTGCCGGCCCAGACCTCCCAGGGCAGCGATTCCCCCGCGGCGCCCCGGCCGGCGGTTCCGGCCCCGGCGGGATCGGCCTCGGCCGTGGGGTCCTCCTCCTCCGGGTCGCCCTCCGGGACGCTCGTGGGGCGCGGCTCCTCGGGCACCTCGCTGGGTGCCGGTCCGGGAGCGGCGGCCGGGTTCGCGTAGTCGGGCAGCGGGCCGGTCTGCACCTGCGGTGTCGGTTCGAACCGGACCCACCCGAAACCCTGGAACCACACCTCGGGCCAGGAGTGCGAGTCCTGGCCGGTGACGGACCAGACGCCGTCGCCGTCGTCGTCGTTCCCGGGCAGGTACCCGACGCCGATGCGGGTCGGGATACCGAGCGAACGTGCCATGACGAAGAACGCCGTCGAGAACTGGACGCAGTAGCCCTGCCGGTCGGTCAGGAAGTCCCAGGTGGCGTCGTCCGTCCGGGCCGGTGCCGTGTCGGGGGAGTAGGTGAACCCGCCCTCGTGGTGCAGCCAGTTCTGCAGGGCCACGGCCTGGTCGTAGCGGGTGCGCGCGCCGTCGGTGACCTCGAGCGCGAGGTCGGTGGTCCGCGCGAGGTACTCCGTCTCCACCAGGGACGTGTAGTCGGCGTTGCCCGGCAGGCCGTCTCCCGCGGCGCGCAGGGCCGCGGGAGAAAGGCCGCGTCCGAACATCTCGACGGCGTACCGGGTGCCTTCGGCGAGCGCGTCGTCGCTGCGCACCTCGTCGAGGACCGGGTCCCAGCGCCATCCGTCGCCGCCCGGGGGGACCACGAGCCGGCGGGGGCCGCCGGGCACCGGCAGCAGGCCGTCGCGGCTCGAGGAGATCTGCACGTCGAGGCGGGTGGATCCCCCCGTGAGCGTCTCGGTCCCGGACACGAGCCGCGTCTCCGCGGTGACGTCGACCAGGCCGCCGTCGCGCGGGTCCCAGCTGACCCGGCGGCCGTCCCAGGCGGTGAACGTGCGCTCCCGCAGGGGTCCGCGCCGCTCCGGGGCCGAGATCTCGTAGGTGAGGACCTCCGCCGAGGACCGCGTCCCGAGACCGGCGCGCATGTCGAACTCGTCGGACAGCTCCAGGGACTGGCCCTGCGTCCGGAAGATCTGGGAGAAGCCGGTGGACACGCCGGGGACCGCCGCGACCACGGCACCCGTCCCCAGCGCGAGGACGGCCACGAGGACGGACGAGACCGCGGTGATCCAGGCCCGGGACCGTCGGGCCCGGGCGACGGCGGCGTCCTGGCTCGGCCCGCGCGCGAACCCGGCGCCGGACCGGTCGAGGGTGAGCAGCAGCAGCGCGGCGGTCACCGCCACGACGAAGGTGCCGGCGGGGATGCGACCCATGATCGACAGCGACGGCGTCCACAGCACCAGCAGGGGGAGGCCGGCCAGGGCGGGCATCCGCGCTCCCGCGAGGGAGTCGGCGACGAGGAACATCAGGAGCGTGCCGGCGACGGCGACCATCCCGATGGGCAGGCTGTCCTCGACGGGCGCGCGCTCCATGGTCATGATGTCGGTGGCGGCCGCGAACCGGTCGAGGACCCAGAGCCACTCGTCGCCCCCGACCAGCAGGGTCATCTCACCGGTCGCGGTGCCGTACCGCGCCAGGACGTACCAGGAGGCCACGGCCAGCCCGACAAGGGTGGCCAGGAAGGACACGGTCCCGGCCGCCCGTTCGGCCGCGTGGTCGCCCACCGACTCCCGTGCGGCGCCCTCGCCGCTCCCGTCGGCCCGCCCGGTGCCGGGCCGGGAGCGGGCCCGGTTCATCGCCCGGTTCAGCAGCGCCCACCGGGTCAGGCTCGTGCTCGCGGCGGTCAGGATCACGCCGACGACGCCGGCGAGTGTCCAGGCGCCCGGGTCGATGATCTCCCCGAGGGCGAACATCGACGCGATCGTCGCGACGGCGACCAGCGCGCCGCTCACCACCGTGCGGGTGAGTGCTCCGTGATGGGCCGGGATCATGCCGTTCCCTCGCTCAGGAGCGCCCAGGCGCGCTCGATGTCGGTGCCGGCCTCGCACCGCGCCACGTGCCAGCCCGCGGCGGTGAGCTCGGCGGCGGTGTCGTCCACGTCGTGCCGGAACCCCTTGCCGCGCGGGGCCACGAGCAGCGCCCAGCAGGAGCCGTCCGCGCCGAGGGCGGCCAGCTCGCGGCGGGTGTCCGGGGCCTGCGGCCCGAGGACCGCCACCAGGAGCTCGCTCGAGCGGCGGGCCAGGCGGAGCGCCCGGGCGGTGGTGCCGGCGGCGTGGGCCGCCTCCGCCGGCCCGCGGTGCCCGTGGAGGTCGACGCAGGCGTCGAGCAGCATGTGCCGGGCGGAGCGTGTCGGCACGAACCGGACGCCCTCCACGGCTGGGGCCGCACTGGTGGTGAGGATGCGCGAGGGATGTCCCGCATCCAGGAAGGACGTCGCAGCCGACGCGATCAGGTCCACCGCCCACTCGCCGTCGCTCACCGCCGCCGGACGGCTGAACGCCGCGGCGCCGTCCTGCTGGTGCGGCAGCAGACCGCGGTCCAGCAGGACGCTCACCGGCCGCACGCCGGCGCTCTCGTCGGAGCGCACCAGGAGCTGGCCGCGGCGCGCGGCGCTCGCCCAGTGCACCCGGCGGGGGTCGTCGCCGGGAACGTACTCGCGCAGTACGGCGTCGTCGGACGACTGCAGGCTTCCCCCCGCGGACGCCCGGTCGACGTCGCCCCGTGCCCGCGTGCGCATCGTGAGCTCGACGGTGCGTGGCCAGACCGCCACGCCCGTCGTGCCTCCCAGTGGCTGTGTTGCCCGGACCAGGCCGAACACGTCGGTGCGCGAGGTCAGCAGGGGGCCGAGCGGCCAGCGCCCGCGACGGGACGGCATGAGGGAGTACCTGACATCGATCCGTTCCGCACGGGCGTGCACGCGTGCGCGGATGCCCTCGTGGCCCGCGAGCTCGTGCGCGGCCTGCTCCGACAGCCGCAGGCGGGCGAGGCGCTCGTAGGCGGCGCCGGTCGGGGTGGCGGCGGAGACGGCGAGGTGGACGTCGGTCCGGGCGTCACGGACCACGGGGCTCGGGACCACCTGCCGGTGCACCACCAGGGCGCCGCGCCCTTCGTCGAGCCGCTGCAGCCCGGTGACCAGCCATGCGAGGGTGACGGCGAGCAGCGCCGCCGCGCCGGTGGCCACCAGGTCCGGCAGGGACAGCAGGAGGCCGGCGAGCACGAGCGCCACGCCGATCAGGCAGGCCCCGACGCCCCGGCCGGTGAGCCGTACGCGGCCGAGGCGGCGGAGTGCGCCCACCAGACGCATCAGCGGCGGTCGGCCCGGTCGAGCGCGGGCACGGGGGTGCGGCGGACGATGTCGTCCACGATCCGCTCGGGTGTCACGCCGCCCAGGCGCGACTCGGTGGTCTGGATGAGGCGGTGCGCGATGACGGGGCGGGCGAGCCGCTGGACGTCGTCGGGCAGCACGTGGTCGCGGCCCGCCATCGCGGCCATCGCCTTGGCCGCCTTGAGGAGCTGCAGCGAGGCGCGGGGCGAGGCGCCGAGCCGCAGGCCGGCATGGTCTCGCGTGGCGCCCACGAGGGCGAGCACGTACCGCTTGACGGAGCTCGACGCGTACACGCCGCGCACGAACGTCGAGTACCGGAGCATGGCGGCGCCGTCGGTGACGGGATCCAGGTGGCTCAGCGGGTTGTCGGCCTCCTGCCGCTCGAGCATGAGGAGCTCGGCGTCGGGATCGGGGTAGCCGACGGTGATGCGGGCCATGAAGCGGTCCCGCTGCGCCTCGGGCAGCGGGTACGTGCCTTCCATCTCGACCGGGTTCTGCGTCGCGACGACGAGGAACGGGCGGGGGAGCGTGTGCGTGGTGCCGTCGACGGTGGTCTGCCCCTCCTCCATGCACTCCAGGAGGGCCGACTGGGTCTTGGGGGACGCGCGGTTGATCTCGTCGCCGATGACGATGTTGCTGAACACCGGACCAGGGCGGAACTCGAACTCGTGGCTGTCGTTGCGGAAGATGTTCACCCCGGTCAGGTCGCTGGGCAGCAGGTCCGGCGTGAACTGGATGCGTCCCACGGCGCAGGCGATGCTGCGGGCCAGGGCCTTGGCGAGCGTGGTCTTGCCGACGCCCGGCACGTCCTCCACGAGCAGGTGCCCCTCGGCCAGGAGTACCGCGAGCGTGATGTCCGCCAGTCCGGGCCGGCCCGTGACCACCGACTCGATCGCCGCGCGAATCCGGCTCGTGGTGTCCACGAGCTCGGGCAGCAGCGCGGCCGGGTCGCCGGACGCCGCGCCGTTCCCGGAGCTCCGCCCGGCGAGGGCAGGCGGGAGCGGCACGGCCCCCGCGGAGCGGCGAACGGGCGCGCCACCTGCGGCACCGCTGTTCTGCTGGGACTGGAGCAGGCCGGGAGCGTGGGGATCTTGCTGCACTGGGGGAACCTCCGTCGGCCTGGATTCTGGGCAGCGGCCGCGCGACCGGCACCGTGCCGGGGCGTCCGCTGTGTCCGTTCAGCCTAATGGAGGCGGCCGGGAACCTGTTGCGTTCGTCACGCGCACCGGCGGGCCCGTCGGGGGCGGCCGCGCGGCCCGCCGTCCGCACCGGGATCCGGCCGTCAGCGTTCCCGGGGTCGCGCCCATGTCAGGCCGAGGACGACGGCGGTGATCACCGCGGCCAGCGTCAGGAACGCCCCCGTGTAGCCCGCCTGGGCGATCACGAGCCCGAGCACGAACGCCCCCGCGCCGAGTCCGCCGTCGTAGGCGATGTTCCAGACCGTGCTGGCCGCGCCGTGGTGGCCGGCGCCGAGGGCGCGCACGACGGAGACGAAGGAGTCGTTCTGCGTCGCGCCGAAGCCCGCGCCGAGCAGCACCGCGCCGAGGAGGAACCACGGGCCCCCGGTCAGGGAGACGGCGATCACCGCGACGCCGGCGGCGCACAGGAGCCCGCCGGGCAGGAGCAGTCGCCCCGTGCCGAACCGGTCACCCACGGCGCCGGCGGCCAGGCGCGCCGCGACCAGCGCCGCCGACGCGGCCAGCAGGGCGAGGGCGACGTCCCTGGTGCCCGGCCCGGCCACCGGGACGAACGTGGTCGCGGCGCCGAACGCGGCCGCGGCGAGCAGGAAGATCCCGATCGGCCGGACGATGCGCCGGGCCGCGGCGAGGGATCCGAGCGTGAAGCTCCCCCGGGTGCGGCCCGGCAGGCAGAGGGCGATCAGGGAGCCGGCCAGGGAGGCGGCGCCCGCCGACCAGAACGTGAGGTCGAAGCCCCAGGTCTGGGCCACCCAGACCCCGCCGGGCAGCGCGACGAGGTTGGGCAGCGCGGCCGACGTCCCGTAGAGGGCCGCCGAGCGGGCGAAGCGCCCGGTCACCGCGAGTTCGGCGACCAAGGTCCCGCCGGCGACGACGACGAGCGCGAATCCCGCACCGCGTGCCGCGGACAGGGCCAGGACGGGCAGCAGGTCGGTGGTGAGCAGGTAGAGGGGCGTCGGCACGCCCAGGAGCGCGGCGCCCACGACCACCATGGTGCGCAGGTCGAGCAGCCGGAACAGCCACGGCATGGCCAGTTGCGCGGCGACGGTACCCGCCATCATGACGCCGGTCGTGCTGCCCATCGCCGCGCTGCCCGCGCCGCCCTCGGCGGCCCACAGGGGGACCACGGACAGCAGGGCCGCGTAGTTCGTCAGCGCGAGGAAGGTGACGACCAGGAGCACCGCGAACCCGCGCGACCGATGGGCGACGTCGTGCGGTGCCGCTGTGGTGCGGGTTCTGGCCATACGGCGAGTGTGGGTCGTGGCGCCGCGCGGGACAAGCGAGTTCCGCTTCACCGGGATTCAGGCGGGCTGAAGGGCGGTGGATGTCGTGCGGAGGGAAGGGCGGCAGGGATCCGCCGCGCGGCGCCGGGCGGCCGGACCAAACGTTTAACCTCCTCCGATCGTCGAAGCGCTTCAATTAGGTTGCCCGTGCCGGGCACAGAGCCGTGCCCGCCGGGGGCCGGCCGGCCCCTGAGGTGTCGGCACGAAGAGGTGAGCTGAGGATGAGACTTCGGCCAGTCGTCGCAGCCCTTGCCGGGTTGGGACTCGGAGCGGCCGGGCTGGGTGCCGCCGCGGTGAGCACCGCGGCCGCGGCCCTGCCCGCGACCACGGCGGACGCGCGGGACGTGACCGCGCAGCAGGCGGACTACGAGTGGGGCAACGTCGAGATCGTCGGGGGCGGCTTCGTTCCCGGCATCGTGTACAGCGAGGCCGAGCAGGGCCTGGCCTACGTCCGCACCGACGTCGGGGGCGCGTACCGGCGCGACCCGGGGTCCAGCCGCTGGACCCCGCTGCTGGACCACGTCGGCTGGGACGACTGGGGCCACAGCGGCGTCCTGTCGATCGCCCCGGATCCGACCGACGCGGACAACGTCTACGCGATGGTCGGCTCCTACACGAACTCCTGGGACCCGGGCAACGGCGCGATCCTGCGCAGTGCGGACCGGGGTGAGACCTGGGCCAAGGCCGATCTGCCGTTCAAGGTGGGCGGCAACATGCCGGGCCGCGGCATGGGTGAGCGGCTCGCCGTCGACCCCAGCGACCCGAGCGTGCTGTACCTCGGCACGGAGGGCGGCAACGGGCTGTGGCGCAGCACCGACACCGGAGCCACCTGGTCCGAGGTCACCGCGTTCCCCAACCCGGGCGACTACGTCCAGGACCCGTCGGACCCGAACGACTACCTGACCGGCAACCAGGGCGTGCTGTGGGTCGAGTTCGACCCCGACGGGGCGTCCGCGGGCAGCCCGAGCAACACGATCTACGTGGGCGTGGCGGACAAGGAGAACAACGTCTACCGCTCCACCGACGCGGGCGTCACGTGGGAGCGGGTGCCGGACCAGCCCACGGGCTTCATCCCGCACAAGGCGGTGCTGGACACCGAGGGCGGCCAGTTCTACCTCGCGACCTCGGACACGGGCGGCCCGTACGACGGCGACCTCGGCGACGTCTGGCGCCTGGACACCGCCACGGGCGGCTGGACACGGATCAGCCCCGTGCCGTCGGACGACCCGGATGCCCACTTCGGCTACTCGGGGCTGACCATCGACCGCCAGGACCCGGACACGATCATGGCCGTCAGCCAGATCTCGTGGTGGCCGGACATCCAGGTCTACCGCAGCACCGACCGCGGCGAGACGTGGAGCCCGATCTGGGAGTGGGCCGCGTACCCGGAGCGCACCCTGCGCTACTCGCTCGACATCTCCGGGGCGCCGTGGCTCGACTTCGGCAACCAGGACGCGCCGGACAGCCCCAGCCCCAAGCTCGGCTGGATGACGGAGTCCTTCGAGATCGACCCGTTCGACTCGGACCGCTTCCTGTACGGCACCGGCGCCACCGTGTACGGCGGCGAGAACCTCACCGCGTGGGACTCGGGCGTCACCGTGGCCATCGGCGTCCGCGCCCAGGGTATCGAGGAGACCGCGGTCCAGGACCTCGCCGCCCCGCCCGGCGACATCGACCTGATCTCGGGGATGTACGACATCGGCGGCTTCGTGCACGACGACGTCGCCACCGTGCCCGACCGCTTCCACTACACGCAGCCGTACCAGACGGGCGTGCTCGGCGTGGACTTCGCGCAGGACGTGCCGGACACGATGGTGCGTGTCGGGGAGTCCGACGAGGAGGGTGCCGGCCACCTGGGTGTGTCGACGTCCGGCGGTGACTCGTGGTGGGCCGCGCAGGAGCCGGCCGGTGTCGCCGGCCCGGGCACGGTCGCGATCAGCGCGGACGGCTCGCGGATCCTGTGGAGCCCGGAGGGCGCGGACGTGCACGTGTCCACGACGCTGGGGTCGAGCTGGACCGCGTCGTCGGGCGTCCCCGCCGGAGCACGGGTCGAGGCGGACCGCTCCGACCCGCAACGCTTCTACGCCATGGCGGGCGGCACGTTCTACGCCTCCACCGACGGCGGCGAGACCTTCACGGCCTCGGGGGCCGCCGGCCTGCCGACGGGGGACGTGCGGTTCGGCGCGGTGCCGGGGCGGTCCGGCGAGCTCTTCGTCGCCGGCAGCGACGACGACGGTCCGTACGGCCTGTGGCACTCGGCCGACGGCGGCGCCACGTTCGCGCGGGTGTCCGGCGTCGAGGAGGCCGACGCGGTCGGCTTCGGGGCGCCGGCCCCCGGGTTCGACCACCCGGCCGTGTACATCTCGGCGCAGGTGGGCGGCGTGCGCGGCCTGTTCCGGTCCGACGACGCCGGAGCGTCCTGGGTGCGGATCAACGACGACGAGCACCAGTTCGCCTGGACGGGCCAGGTCATCACGGGGGACCCGGACGTCTTCGGGCGGGTCTATGTCGGAACGAACGGGCGCGGCATCGTCATGGGCGAGTTCACCGGCACGACGCCGTCGCCGGACCCCACCCCGACGGGCGAACCCACGGAGCCCGAGCCGACCCCCACACCGACCCCCACGCCCACACCGACCCCCACGCCCACACCGACCCCCACGCCCACACCGACCCCCACGCCCACACCGGAACCCACCGGGACCGACCCGGCGCCCGGCTGCGAGGCCGAGTGGACGGTCGTGAACGAGTGGGGCACCGGCTTCCAGGGCGAGGTCACGGTGACCAGCACCGGTACGGAGACACTCGACCCGTGGGTGATCGCGTGGACGTTCGCGCCGGGCGTCGAGGTCTCCAGCGGCTGGGGCGCCGACGTCGTGCAGGACGGCACGTCGGTCACGGCCACGGCGCCGTCCTGGGACAGCGACCTGGGAACCGGCGAGTCGGCGACGGTGGGCTTCGTGGCCACGATGCCGGCCGGCGGTACGCCGTCGGCCGCCGACATCCGCCTCGGTGGCGCCGCCTGCGGGACCACCTGATCCTCGACCGCGCGTCACGCACCTGACGGACGGGCGTCCGGCTTCGGCCGGGCGCCCGTCCCGTCCGTGTGGGGAGGGACACGCTCGGGTTCCCGTTTTCTCCACCGGGTCTTGATGTTCTTGACCTGCGTATTGACATTACCTACACGAGTTGCCGCGATCAAATCTCAGGCTATGTGGAGCAAAGTGGAGTAGCGTGGAGGTCGCGGGAGCGCGAGGGGAGGTGCGGGCCGTGGACACTGCGACATCCGGGCAGCCGACGGGCGCGTTCACCGGCCTGGGCCTTCTTCTCGGCACCTTCACCCCGAAGCTCGACGAGAAGGGCCGGCTCATCCTTCCCGCCAAGTTCCGGGGCCGTCTCGCCGGGGGGCTGGTCATGACCCGCGGTCAGGACAGGTGCCTCTTCCTGCTCCCGATGGACGAGTTCAGCCGGATCTACGAGCAGGTCCGTTCCGCGCCCGTGACGAGCCGGCAGGCGCGCGACTACCTGCGGATGTTCCTGTCGAGCGCCTCGGACGAGGTGCCCGACAAGCAGGGCAGGGTCTCCATTCCCGCGTCGCTGCGCGAGTACGCGGGCCTGGGTCGCGACGTCGTCGTGATCGGGGTCGGCACCCGCGTGGAGGTCTGGGACGCGGAGACCTGGGCGGCCTACTCGGAGGAGAAGGAGGCGGGCTACGCCGAGATCGCCGAGGCGATCTCGGATCTCGGAATCTGACCCCGGCACGGTCCACCGGCCGTCCGGTGAGGCCTCTCCCCGCGAGGTCTGGCGCACTTCCCCGGCGCCAGAACGCGGAGGGAGACCTGGCCGGACGGCCCCGCTCGCCGGGCGTCACCGGGCGTGGCCCGCAACACCCGGGCAAAAGAATCCGGCAAGTAACAATATCGGCATGGAAATGGAAGGAGGGCGGGACATGATGAACGCGACCGAGGAACGTGCCGGCGGTGCCGCGGACCGGCACGTGCCCGTCCTCCTGCAGCGCTGCGTCGACCTGCTCGCCCCGGCGCTCGCGGCGCCGGGTTCCGTGCTCGTCGACTGCACGCTCGGGATGGGGGGTCATACCGAGGGGGTCCTGGAGCAGGTGCCCACGGCCCGCGTGATCGGCATCGACCGCGACCCGGAGGCCCTCCGGCTCGCCTCGGAGCGCCTGGCGCGGTTCGGTGACCGCTTCACGCCCGTGCACGCGGTCTACGACGAGATCGGTGAGGTCGTCTCCGAGCACACGGCCGACGGCCCCACCCCGGGCGCCGTGCAGGGCGTCCTCATGGACCTCGGGGTCAGCTCGCTGCAGCTGGACGAGACCGTCCGCGGCTTCGCGTACTCCCAGGACGCACCGCTCGACATGCGGATGGACCCCACTCGCGGGCACACCGCGGCCGACGTGCTCAACACCTACGACGAGCGGGAGCTCGCGCGGATCCTGCGGGAGTACGGCGAGGAGCGGTTCGCCGCCCGGATCGCCCGGGCGATCGTGCGGCGCCGCGAGTCCGAGCCGTGGGAACGCTCGGGCGACCTGGTCGACCTGCTGCGCGCCACGATCCCGGCCGCCACCCGCAAGACCGGCGGGCACCCCGCCAAGCGCACCTTCCAGGCGCTGCGCATCGAGGTGAACGGCGAGATCGAGGTGCTCGGGCGCGCCGTCCCGGCGGCGATCGAGGCCCTGGCCACCGACGGGCGGATCGTCGTGGAGTCGTACCACTCGCTGGAGGACCGCATCGTCAAGCGAGCCCTGCAGCGCGGGACGACGTCGTCGGCCCCGCCCGGCCTGCCCGTCGAGCCCGAGACCCACAAGCCCTACCTGGAGGCGCTGACGCGCGGCGCGGAGACCGCCGACGGGCCGGAGCTGGAGCGCAACCCGCGCTCGGCATCGGTCCGCCTGCGGGCCGCACGGCGGGTGCGACCCACCCCGGACCACCTGCGCGAGGCACGCGGCACGCGGGCCCGCACGGGGCACGAGAAACCACGCAAGCACCAGGCACGCAAGGAGGACCGCCGATGAGCGCAGCACGCGCCGCCGCCGCGCGGACCACTACCGCAGCACCCACCCGGTCGCCGTCGCGCCCGGCGAACCGCCGGCCGTCGCTGACCGCGATCCCCGGCGGTGCCGGGCGGACCGGCCGCCGGTTCGACGCCGTCCGCGCACCCCTGCATGCCCGGTCCAAGGTCCCGTTCCTCGTGCTGTGCGCCACGATCCTGCTCGGCGCCCTCGTCACGGCGCTCGTGCTGAACACGACGCTCGCGCGGGGCTCGTACGAGATGGCGCGGCTCCAGAGCGACGTGGGCCGTACCGCCCAGGACGTGCAGGGGCTCCAGGAGAGCATCGCGCAGGCCGAGGTGGACCTCGCCGAGACGGCCCGCTCCTACGGGATGGTCCCCGCCGAGAACCCGATCATGCTCTCGGTGGAGACCGGCAAGGTGGTGCAGGGGAAGGGCAAGTGACGGCGCCGCGGGAGCCCCGGCGTTCTCCCGCGTCCCGGCGCACGACGGCGTCGGGACGCGGGGCGTCCGCGAAGGGCGCCCCGGTGAAGGGTTCGGCCAAGGGTTCGGCGAAGGCCCCCGCGAAGAGCACTGCCAGGAGCACGGCCCGAGGCACGGCGAAGAACCCGGCGGCGACGGCCAGAGCCGCTGCGAAGAGCCCGCCCCAGGGCACGGCCAGGCCGGCACGCACGGCCAAGCCGGCGGCCAAGGCCAAGCCCGCACGTACGGCCAGAGCCACTGCGAAGGGCACGCCCCAGGGCACGGCTAGGTCGGCGGCCAAGGCCAAGCCCGCACGTACGGCCAAGCCGGCACGTACGGCCAAGGCCGCGCCCGCCCGGAAGCCCGCACCGCGTGACCCGGCACGGGGGAGAGCGTCCGGGCGGACGCCGCAGCGCGTGAAGACCTCCGCCCGGCCGGGCGCGCGCGGCACCACCTCCCGGCTCGGTCTCCAGGCCCCGCCGGCGGGCCGGGACGCACCGGCGCCGAGGACGCGCGGCGCGGCCGGTGCGCGCCGCCCGGCCCCGCTGGAGGGCAGGCGCTACACCCCGACGCGCCCGGCACCGGGCCGGCCGGAGGTCCGGCAGCGCTGGCTGATCGGCATCACGGCCGTCATCGTGCTGGTGTTCGTGGCGCGGCTCGTGCAGGTGCAGGTGATCCAGGGCCCGGCGCTGGCGGCGGACGCACAGGCGGCGCGCCTCGCCACCGCCGTCACCCCCGCGCACCGCGGGGACATCACCGACGCCGACGGCGTCGTGCTGGCCACCTCCGTGGACCGCTACACCGTCATCGCGGACCCGGTCGCCATCAAGGACTTCCGCGGGCACGGCCGCGTCGACGCGCGGGGCGACGCCGTGCAGGACGGCGCGCTCGGCGTGGCCCAGCTCCTGGGCCCGGTCCTGAACATCCCCTCCGCCGAGCTCGCCGCCGAGCTGGTGGGAGACTCCCGCTACGTCGTGCTGGCCAAGGACGTGGTGCCGCGTGCCCAGCGCGCGATCGCGGAGCTCGGGCTGCGCGCGTACATCCGGACCGACCTGGTCAGCAAGCGCACCTATCCGGCCGGCACGGTCGGAGCGGGTCTGCTGGGCTTCGTCGACGGCGATCAGACCGGCCAGGCCGGCATCGAGGCCGCGTACGACGACGCGCTGGCGGGCACGCCCGGCGAGGAGACGTACGAACGCTCGCGTGACGGACTGCGCATCCCGGCGGCGGCGCAGGAGTACACCCCGGCGGTCCCGGGCGACGACGTGCGCCTCACTCTCGTGCACGACGTGCAGTGGAAGGCGCAGGACGCCGTCGACCAGGCCGTCCGTGACACGGGCGCGGCGTACGGGATCGCCGTCGTGCAGGACGTGCGGACGGGTGAGGTGGTCGCGCTCGCCGATTCCGGTGCGCACGACCCGAACGACCGCTCCACGGCCGCCGTGGCCGAGCCGTCCAGGGCGGTGACCGCCGTGTTCGAGCCCGGCTCCACCGGCAAGGTGATCACGATGGCCGCGGCGCTGGAGACCGGCGCCTGGGAGCCGGGCTCGCGGTTCACCGTGCCCGACCGGTGGACGGCGCCGTCGGGCCAGACGTTCACCGACTCCCACGAGCACCCCGTCGAGCGGCTCACGCTGGCCGGCGTGCTCGCCGAGTCCTCGAACGTCGGCACCGTCATGGCGGGCGAGAAGATCCCGCTCCAGACCCGCCAGGACTACCTGGCGAAATTCGGGTTCGGGCAGCTGACGGGGCTCGGCCTGCCGGGCGAGTCGGCCGGGATCATGCCGCCGGAGGACGTCGGACGGTGGGACCTGCGCACCCGGGACACCGTGCTGTTCGGGCAGGGCGTGGCCGTGAACGCGATCCAGGCGACCGCCGTGTTCTCCACCGTCGCGAACGGCGGCATCCGCACCCGGCCCACCCTGCTCGCCGGGACGACGGACGACGAGGGCCAGGAGTCGCCGGCGGCGCGCCCGGACGGCGAGCGGGTCATCTCCACCGGCACCGCGGACACGCTCCTGCACATGATGGAGGCCGTGACCGACGAGGGCGGCACCGCGGCGAACGCGAACGTGCCCGGATACCGCGTGGCGGGCAAGACCGGTACCGCGCAGATGTGGCTCGAGGACGGCCGGCAGACCTACATGGCCTCGTTCGTGGGCGTCGCTCCCGCCGACGACCCCCGGTACACGGTGGGCGTGTTCCTCCGCTCCCCGAAGAGCAGCATCTACGGCGGCGAGGTCGCCGCGCCGGTGTTCCGTGACGTGATGGGCTTCACCCTGCAGAAGATGGATGTCCCGCCGAGCGACGAGAAGTACCGGCCGATGAAGACGACGTGGTGAGTCCGGTGCCCCCGCGACCGACCCCGCCCCGCACCGCCGCGTACGGCGGTCGGGCCCGCAGACGGTAGGTTCTACCTCGTGACATCCCCGCAAGCTCGGATCCGCCCCGCAGAAGTGACACCGCATCGGGCGAGCGACCTGGCCGCGGCCCTCGGAGCTCCGGTTCCCACCACGGACGCCGAGGTCACGGGCGTCGTCTCCGACAATCGCGCGGCCGGTCCGGGAGACCTCTTCGTGGCCCTGCCCGGCGCGCGCGTGCACGGAGCCCGGTTCGCCGCCGACGCGGTCGCGCGCGGCGCCACGGCCGTCCTCACCGACCCCGCGGGCGCCGCGTTGCTGGCGGGGGAGACCGCACCCGTCGTCGTCGTCCCCGACCCGCGAGCCGCCGCCGGACCCGCCGCCGCCCGCGTGTACGGCGCGCCCGCCGAGCGGCTCCTCACGTTCGGCCTCACCGGCACCAACGGCAAGACGACCACCACGTACCAGCTCGACCACCTGCTGCGGGCGCTGGGCCGCACGAGCGGCCTCGTCGGCACCGTGGAGACCCGGTCCGGAGACCGCGTGCTGCCGAGCGTCCTGACCACGCCCGAGGCCGCCGACCTGCAGGCCGTCCTCGCCGCGATGGTGTCCGACGGCGTGGACTCGCTCGCCATGGAGGTGTCCTCGCACGCCATCGCGCAGCACCGGGTGGACGGCGTGGTCTACGACGTCGCCGGGTTCACCAATCTCACGCAGGACCACCTGGACTTCCACGGCGACCTCGACACGTACTTCGCCACCAAGGCCGAGCTGTTCACGCCCGCGCGTTCCCGCCGCGGCGTCGTCGTGGTCGACGACGAGCACGGCGCCGCGATGGCCCGCCGCGCCGAGGTGCCCGTCACCACCCTGTCCACCGGCACGGGAACACGTCCGCTCGACCCGGCCGCCGACTGGACGGTGTCCGCCGTCGCGCCCGACGGCACCGGGTCCGCGTTCACGCTCACCCACCGCGACGGCCGGACGCTGCGCACCCGCACCGCGCTGCCCGGCGGCTACAACGTCGCCAACGCGGCGCTCGCCGTGGCCATGGTCCTGGAGTCCGGGGCCGGCGTGGACGCCGTCACCGACGCGCTCCGCGCCGCCGGCGGCCTCAGCGCGACCGTGCCCGGCCGTATGGAGGTGCTGGCGGCCTCGCCGCGCGTCGTGGTCGACTTCGCGCACAACACCGAGGCGCTCGACCTCGCGCTCTCGGCACTGCGGCCCACGACGACGGGCAGGCTGGCGGTGGTCTTCGGCGCGACCGGCGACCGCGACCCCGGCAAGCGCCCCTTCATGGGCGCGGCCGCGGTACGCGGCGCCGACGTCGTCGTCGTCACCGACGACGACCCGCACGGCGAGGACCGCGCCGCGGTGCGCCGGGCGGTGCTCGACGGCGCTCGCGAGGCACTGGCGGGCCTCGGGCGGGACGTCGAGCTGACCGAGGTCGCCGACCGGGCCGAGGCGATCGCGTGGGCCGTCGCCGCAGCCGACGCCGGCGACACCGTACTGATCGCGGGGCGCGGCCACGAGACGATCCAGGAGATCGCGGGCGTCGACCACCACCTGGACGACCGCGAGGAGGCGCGCGCCGCACTGGCGAGGCGTCCGGCGGACCACAGGGACCACGAGGGGACGGTCTCCGGCCGTACGGCGGGAGCGAGAGAGGAACACAGAGCATGATCGAGCTGACTGCGGCGCAGGTCGCCGCAGCCACCGGGGGGACGCTGCACGGGGACCCGGACACGCATGTGACCGGACCGGTGGTCACCGACTCGCGGAAGGCGGAGCCCGGTGCGCTCTTCGTCGCCTGGGAGGGCGAGTCCGCCGACGGGCACGCCTACGCGGAGGCCGCGGTGGCGGCCGGAGCCGTCGTCGTGCTGGCCGCGCGCGAACTGCCCGGCGCCGGTGTGCCGGTCGTCGTGACGCCGGACCCGCAACGCGCGCTGGGCGACCTGGCCCGCCACGTGCTGGCCCGGGTGCGGGAGGAGAACCCGGACCTGCGGGTGGTGGCGGTGACCGGCTCGGTCGGCAAGACCACCACGAAGGACCTGCTCGGCGCGCTGCTGCGTCCGGAGGGCGCCACGATCGTGCCCGCCGGATCGCTGAACAACGAGGTCGGGCTGCCGATGACCGTGCTGGGGGTGACGCCCGCCACGCGGTTCCTCGTGCTGGAGATGGGTGCCGACGCGCCGCGCAACATCGAGTACCTCACCTCGATCGCGCCGCCCGAGGTGGGCGTCGTGCTCGCCGTCGGCGTCGCGCACGTCGGGAAGTTCGGCGACGTCGAGGCGATCGCGCGGACCAAGGGCGAGATGGCCGAGGGCACGCGACCGGGCGGGACCGTCGTGCTGAACGCCGACGACATGCGCGTCGCCGCGATGGCCGACCGGGTCGACCGGGCGGCCGGGACCGGCGTCGTCACCTTCGGCACCATCCCCACCGCGGACGTCCGCGCGCAAGACGTGACCATCGGGCCGGACGGCCGGGCGTCGTTCACGCTGCGCGTGAGCCCGCCGGTGGCCGGGTCCGGCGAACCCCTGGAGACTCCCGTGTCCCTCGCCCTGGTGGGCGAGCACCACGTGTCCAACGCGCTGGCGGCGGCGACGGCGGCGCTGCGCCTCGGCCTCGACCCGGCCACGATCGCCGGGCGGCTGGCCGAGGCCGGGCCGGCGAGCCCGCACCGCATGGCCGTCACCGAACGGTCCGACGGCGTCACCGTGATCGACGACGCCTACAACGCCAACCCGGACTCGATGCGGGCCGGGCTCAAGGCGCTGGCGATCATGGCCGGGCGGGAGCGGCGGTCGGTCGCCGTGCTCGGCGAGATGCTCGAGCTGGGAGACGGATCGCGCGTCGCGCACCACGACGTCGGCCTGCTGGCCGTCCGGCTCAACATCAAGCTTCTCGTCGTGGTGGGCGAGGGGGCGTACCACATTCACGAGGGAGCGGCCCAGGAAGGTTCCTGGGGGGAGGAGACGGTGTTCGTGCCGGACGTCGAAGCGGCGGCGCACTACCTGGACGGCGAGCTGCGCTCGCGCGACGTGGTGCTCGTCAAGTCGTCACTGGGGGCCGGGCTCTGGCGCCTGGGTGACCACCTCGCCGGGACCGGCGACACGATCGCGGCGCCGGCCGGGCAGGAGGCCGCCCGGTGATCGCGATCCTCGTCAGCGCGGCCGTCGCGCTGCTCGTGTCGCTGTTCGGCACGCCGCTGTTCATCCGTTTCCTCATCCACAAGAACTACGGCCAGTTCGTCCGCCAGGACGGGCCCACGGCCCACTTCACCAAGCGCGGCACGCCCCAGATGGGTGGGGTCGTGATCATCGTCGGCACGCTCCTCGGGTTCGCGGTGTCGATGACGGTCAGCCAGCGGCTGCCGAGCGTCTCGGCGTTGTTGTGCCTGTACCTCATGGTGGGTCTCGGCTTCATCGGCTTCCTCGACGACTTCACCAAGATCCGCAAGCAGCGCTCCCTGGGCCTGACGGCGCGCGCCAAGCTGATCGGCCAGGGGTTCATCGGTGTCTCGTTCGCCGTGCTCGCGCTCGGTTTCCCGAACGAGCACTCCCGCACCCCGGCGTCCACGAAGATCTCGTTCCTGCGCGACACGAACATCGACCTGGCGTTCTTCGGCGCCACCGTGGGCCTGATCCTCTTCGTGATCTGGGCGAACCTGCTGGTCGCGGCGTGGTCCAACGCGGTGAACATCACCGACGGCCTCGACGGCCTCGCCACGGGCGCCTCGCTCATCACCTTCGGTGCCTACGTGCTGGTCGGCGTCTGGCAGCTCAACCAGTCCTGCCAGCGCTTCGCCGCCGCGGGTCCCAGCTGCTACGAGGTGCGTGACCCGCAGGACCTCGCGATCATCGCCGCCGCGATCATGGGCGCCTGCTTCGGCTTCCTGTGGTGGAACGCGAACCCCGCGAAGATCTTCATGGGCGACACCGGGTCGCTCGCGCTCGGCGGCGCGTTCGCCGGCCTGTCGATCCTGTCCCGCACCGAGCTGCTCGCGGTGATCATCGGCGGCCTGTTCGTCATCATCGTGGCGTCCGTCCCGATCCAGATCGGCTCTCTCAAGCTCACCGGGAAGCGCGCCTTCAAGATGGCGCCGCTGCACCACCACTTCGAGCTGTCCGGGTGGGGCGAGGTGACCATCGTCATCCGGTTCTGGCTCATCGCCGGCCTCTTCGCCGCGCTCGGCATGGGCATCTTCTACGCCGAATGGGTGGTGTCGTGACGCCGGGACCGGCGTCGTCCGGTCCGGCAACCGGACAGGGACGGTTCGGCGACGGCCCGGCGGACGGCGGCGAGGCCGCTGCCGGCGGGCCCGTCGTCGAGCCGGCCGTGCCCCTCGACCGCGCACGCGTCGTGGTCGCCGGCTACGGCGTCACCGGCCGCGCGGTCGCCGCCGCCCTGCGTGGCCGCGTCGCCGACGTCGTCACCGTCGACGCCCGCTCCACCGACGCCGACGTCCGCCTCCCCGATCCCCCGCCGTCGCCGGCCACGACGTCGCCGTCGACGGGAGCACAGTCATCGACGGCGACGTCGCGGTCGCGCGATGTCGGCAAGGTCGATGAGGTGGTGGCGGAGCTGGTTGGGGCGGCCGATCTCGTTGTCGCTTCGCCCGGGTGGCCGCCGTCGTCCCCGCTGCTCGTCGCCGCGGGCGCGGCCGGGATTCCCGTGTGGAGCGAGATCGAGCTGGCGTGGCGGCTGCGGGTGGACCGTGCGCCGTCGGGCCGCGGTCCGACGGCCGGGCACGACGGCGCCGGGCCCGCGCCCTGGCTCGCCGTCACCGGCACCAACGGCAAGACCACCACGGTCGAGATGCTCGACTCGATCCTCACGGCCGCCGGGCTGAGGTCCGCGGCGGTCGGGAACGTGGGACGCCCCCTCGTCGACGCCGCCCTGGACCCGGAGCTCGACGTCCTGGCCGTGGAACTGTCCAGCTTCCAGCTCCACCACACCCACACGATGGCGGCCGAGGCCGCCGCCGTGCTCAATGTCGCGCCCGACCACCTCGACTGGCACGGCTCGCTCGACGCCTACGCCGCCGCCAAGGGCCGGATCTACGAGCGTGTCCGGGTGGCGTGCGTGTACAACAAGACAGACCCCCGCACGGAGGACCTCGTCCGCGCGGCCGACGTCGCGGAGGGCGCGCGCGCCGTCGGGTTCGTCGCCGGCGTCCCCGGTCCCGGCGATCTCGGCGTCGTGGAGGACGTGCTCGTCGACCGCGCGTTCCACCTCGCCGCCGACGACCCGGCCCGCCGCGGCTCCGCCGCCGAGCTCGGCACGCTCGCGGACCTCGCGCACCTGGCCGGAGGCGCCACCCCGCCCGCGCACGTCGTCGCGAACGCCCTCGCCGCCGCCGCGCTGGCCCGCGCCCACGGCGTCCCGGCCGCGGCCGTGCGCGACGGCCTGCGCGCCTTCGCGCCGGGCGACCACCGGATCCAGCACGTCGCCCGGCTCGACGAGGTCGCCTACGTCGACGACTCCAAGGCGACGAACGCGCACGCCGCGGCGGCGTCGCTCGCCGGATTCCCGCACGGCACCGTCGTGTGGGTGGCCGGGGGGCTCGCCAAGGGCGCCGACTTCGACGAGCTCGTCGCCACCCGCGCGGACCGGCTGCGCGCCGCCGTCGTCATCGGGACGGACGCCGTGCCGATCACGGGCGCCCTGGCGCGACACGCGCCCGGGGTCCCCGTGGTCCGGGTCGATCCCGGCGACACTGGGACGGTGATGCGGCGCGCCGTGTCCGCCGCCCGCGGACTGGCCCGGGCGGGTGACACGGTGCTCCTGGCCCCCGCGGGTGCGTCGATGGACCAGTTCGCCTCCTACGCGGCGCGTGGCGAGGCGTTCGCCGTCGCGGTGCGCCAGGAGGCGGCGCACGACGACGCGGACGACAGCACGCACGGCGGGGCCGGCCGGCACCGCCCCTGACGAAGCGGGGGGAGCATGGCGACGACCTCGTCCGCCGGGCCCGCGCGTGGCGAGCGCGAGTGGCTGGGCCAGTGGAACAACGCCGTGACCAGCTACTTCCTGCTCGTCGGCGCCACCGGCCTGCTCACCGTCATCGGGCTCGTCATGGTGCTTTCCAGCTCCGCGGTCACGTCGATCGCCGACGGCGACTCCCCGTACCGGGACTTCGTCACCCAGGCGCAGTACGCGCTCATGGGCCTGCCGGTGATGTTCGCCGCGACGCGCGTGCCCATCCGCTGGTACAAGCGCCTCGCGCTGCCCGCCCTGCTGGCCGCGGTCGTGCTCCTGCTCCTCGTGATCTTCCTCGGCGAGATCCGCAACGGCCAGCAGAACTGGCTCGTCCTCGGGCCCGTGAGCTTCCAGCCGTCCGAGCTCGCCAAGCTCGCCCTCGCGCTCTGGCTCGGCACGGTCCTCGGGCGCAAGCATGCGCTCCTGGGCACCTGGTCGCACGCGATCATGCCCGCCGTGCCGGGCGCCGTCGTCGTGCTCGGGCTGGTCCTGGCCGGCGGCGACCTCGGCACGGCGATCGTCATCGGGCTGCTCGTCGCCGGCGCGTTCGTCGTCGCCGGCGTCCCGGCGGGGCTGCTCGCGCTGGGCGCCGTCGTCGCCGTGGCCGTCGGCTACGTGTTCGTGGTGCTGCAGGAGAGCCAGGACCGGCTGCAGCGCATCCTGGCCACCTACGGGGCCGACTGCGACGTGACGAGCGAGTGCTACCAGTCGCTGCACGGGCTGTTCGGCCTGGGTACCGGCGGGCTGTGGGGCGTGGGGCTGGGCGCGAGCCGGGAGAAGTGGTCCTACCTGCCCGAGGCGCACAACGACTTCATCTTCGCCGTGATCGGCGAGGAGCTGGGCCTGCTCGGCACACTGCTCGTGCTGGGTCTCTTCGCGGTCCTCGGGCTCGCGACGAGCCGCATCGTGCGGCGGCACCCCGACCCGTTCGTCAAGGTCACGACGGCGGCCGTGGCGTGCTGGATCGTGGGGCAGGGACTGGTGAACATCGGGGTGGTGATCGGCCTGCTGCCGGTGATCGGCGTGCCGCTGCCCCTGGTGTCGGCGGGCGGGTCCGCGCTCATCACGACGATGGGGGCGCTCGGGATGCTGATCTCGTTCGCGCGGACCGAGCCCGGGGCTTCGGAGGCGCTCGCCGCACGCGGTAGCGTCATCCGCAGGTCGCTGGCCGTGCTCGGCACGGCGACGAGAAGGAAACGATGACGAGGTGGAACTGAGTTGACCCAGAAAAACGTCCGGTCGGTGGTGCTCGCCGGAGGCGGGACCGCGGGACATGTGAACCCCCTGCTCGCGGTGGCGGACGAGATCCGCCGCCGTGACCCCGAGGCCCGGGTGCTCGCCCTGGGGACCGCGACCGGCCTGGAGGCCGACCTGGTCCCGTCCCGCGGCTACGAGCTCCGGCACGTCCCCCGCGTGCCGCTGCCCCGCAAGCCGTCGGCGGACCTGTTCGCGCTCCCCGGCCGGCTGCGTGAGGCCGTGCACGCCGCGGAGGCCGCCATCGACGAGATCGGCGCGCAGGCCGTCGTCGGATTCGGCGGCTACGTGTCCACCCCGGCCTATCTCGCCGCCCGGCGCAAGGACATCCCCGTCGTCATCCACGAGCAGAACGCCCGGCCCGGCCTCGCCAACAAGCTCGGCTCCCGCTGGGCCGCGCGGGTCGGCCTGACGTTCCCCGGCACCGCTCTCAAGGGAGGGATCCTGACCGGCCTGCCGCTGCGTGCCGAGATCGCCCGCCTCGTCGACGAGCGTGCCGCCGACACCGCCGGGACGCGCGCCCGGGCGGCCGCCGCCCTCGGCCTCGACCCGGCCCGGCCCACCCTGGTCGTCACGGGCGGCTCCCTCGGCGCCCTCAACCTCAACCGCGCCGTCGGGGGCGCCGCCGGGGCCCTGACCGCCACCGGCGCCCAGGTGCTGCACCTGACCGGCAAGGAGAAGGACGGCCCGGTCCGCGAGATCGCCGCCGCCCTGCCCGCCGAGGCCGCCGCCCGCTACCAGGTGCGTGACTACCTCGCCGAGATGCACCTCGCCCTCGCCGTCGCCGACCTCGTCGTGTGCCGCGCGGGCGCCGGCACCGTCAGCGAGCTGGCCGCCCTCGGCATCCCCGCCGTGTACGTCCCCCTGCCCATCGGCAACGGCGAGCAGCGGCTCAACGCCGCCCCCGTCGTCCAGGCCGGCGGCGGGCTGCTCGTCGACGACGCCGACCTGACCACCGACTGGGTCGCGGGCACCATCCCCGCCCTCCTCGGCGACCGCGAGCGGCTGGGGGTCATGGCCAAGGGCGCCGCGACCGCCGGCATCCGCGACGGCGCCTCCCGCGTCGTCGACCTCGTCGCGGAGGCGATCGCGTGACCCACGCCGTCGCCGACCTCGGCCGGGTGCACATGATCGGCATCGGCGGCGCCGGCATGTCCGTCATCGCCCACCTGCTGCACGCCCGGGGCGTGCCGGTGCGGGGATCCGACGGCGTGGAGTCCGCCGCCGTCGCCCGGCTGCGCGCGGCCGGCGTCCCGGTCTGGGTGGGACACGACGCGGCACACGTCACCGGCGGCGGGGACGACGACGGCACCGGCCCGGCCGACACCGTCGTCGTCTCCAGCGCCGTGCGCGAGACCAACCCCGAGCTCGCGGCCGCCCGCGCGGCCGGGCTGCGCGTGCTGCACCGGTCGGAGGCGCTCGCGGCCCTGATGGCGGGCGGCCGTGGCGTGGCCGTGGCCGGCGCGGCCGGCAAGACCACCACGTCGGCCATGCTCGCCGCGGTGCTGCGCGAGGCCGGGGCCGACCCGTCGTACGCGATCGGCAGCACGGTCCGCACGGCCGACGGCGAGACGCCCGGCGGGCACCTGGGCTCGTCGGACATCCTGGTGGCCGAGGCCGACGAGTCCGACGGCTCGTTCCTCAACTACGAGCCCGTCGTCTCGGTCGTGACGAACGTGGAGCCGGACCACCTGGACCACTGGGGCACGGCGGAGGCCATCCACGCGGCGTTCGTCGACTTCGCCGGGCGTCTGGTGCCCGGCGGGACGCTCGTCGCGTGCGCCGACGACGACGGCTCGCGGGCCGTCGCGGGGGAGATCGCCGCGACCGGCGGCCGGGTCGTCACCTACGGCGAGTCCGGCGACGCCGACGTGCGGATCGCCGACCTGGTCGCCGGTGCGGACGGTGCCACCGCGACGCTCCACGGCCCGCTGCTCGGACCGGAGCCGCTCCCGCTGCGGCTGGCCGTGCCGGGCCGGCACAACGTGCTGAACGCCACGGCGGCGGTGGCGGCCGCCGTGCTGCTGGGCGTCCCCCCGGTCGATGCCGTCACCGCCGCCAGGGCGTTCGTCGGCACCGGCCGGCGGTTCGAGCCCCGGGGCGCCGCCGGAGGGGTGCGCGTCGTGGACGACTACGCGCACCATCCCACCAAGGTGGCGGCGCTCCTGGAGGCGGCCCGGACGGTGGCCGCGCCCGGCCGGGTGCTGGTGCTGTTCCAGCCGCACCTGTACTCGCGTACCCGGGACTTCGCCACCGACTTCGCGCGGGTTCTCTCGCTCGCGGACGAGGTCGTCGTCACCGGTGTGTACGCGGCGCGGGAGGATCCGGACCCGGCGGTCGGCCCGCGCACCATCACCGCCCTCATGTCGCCGGTCACGGCCCACGCCGTCGACGACATGCACGACGCCGCGCGCGAGGTGGCGGATCTGGCCCGCCCGGGGGACCTGGTGCTCACCGTGGGGGCGGGCGACGTCACCACGCTCGGGCCCAGGATCCTGGACCGGCTCGCCGAGCGCGTGGCGGCCGGCGAACTGGCAGCCACGGGGACCACGCGCCGATGAGACCGCCGTCGACCCCGGCGCGGCGGGGGCAGGCACCGGCGGAGGCCGGCGCGCCCGCCGACGCCGTGAGCATGGTCGACCGGCTCGCCGAGCGCGACGCGGAACGCAGGGCCATGGCGCGCACCCGCTTCTGGCGCCGCGCCGCCTGGGCGACGGCCGGCGCCGCGGTGGTGGCGGCGCTGGGCTGGCTGGCCCTCTTCTCGCCGGTGCTCGCGCTCGACCCCGGGCAGGTCACGGTCTCGGGGGAGGGCACCACGATCGACGTCGCCGAGGTCCGCGGCGAGATCCTCCCGGAGCGGGGCGTGCCGCTGCCCCGCCTCGACACGGTCGCGCTGCGCGAGCGGGTGCTGGGGCTGGGCGGTGTCAAGGACGTGCGGATCATGCGCGACTGGCCGCGCGGGCTGACGGTCGAGCTCACCTCGCGCGAGCCGGTGGTCGCCGTGCCCGACGGCGGGCGGTACGCGCTGCTCGACGAGGACGCCGTGCGGGTCGGGACCGCCGCGTCGGCGAGGAACGTGCCCGTGGTCAGCGTGCCGCTCGCGGACGACCCCCGCTCGCGGGCTGCCCTCTTCGCCGCGCTGGACGTCATGGCGGCGCTGCCGCCGGGCCTCGCGGGCAAGGTCGCGTCCGTCACGGCCGACACGCAGGACGACGTACGCACCCGGCTCGACGACGGCACGGCCGTGGTCTGGGGCAGCGGCGATCGCCTGGAGCTGAAGGCGCGCGTGGTGACCACCCTGCGCACGGCGGAGCCCGGCGCCCGCGTCATCGACGTCTCGTCCCCGGACCTCCCGGTCACGCGCTGAGTCCGCGCGCCCGGTCGCGCGCCGCGTCATGGGCCGGGACGCGCGCCGGGACGCGCGGGAGAGATCGTCGCGGCGAAATCACAGGAGTGTGATTCGAGCGTGCATCACGGCGCGACACGCGCGACGATGTTCTTGGACCCGCAGTGGTACGCACATACCGTCGGAGTCAGCAGCAACGTGACATAACACTAACCCTCTACCTTAACCTGAGACTTTCTCGCGGGACAGGGGGCGGTCGCAAGGACCCGGATCGAAAGGCGACGACGTGGCAACTCCGCAGAACTACCTGGCAGTGATCAAGGTGGTCGGCATCGGTGGCGGTGGTGTGAACGCCGTCAACCGCATGATCGAGGTCGGCCTCAAGGGTGTCGAATTCATCGCGATCAACACCGACGCGCAGGCGCTCCTCATGTCGGACGCCGACGTCAAGCTCGACGTCGGGCGCGAGCTCACTCGTGGCCTGGGCGCCGGGGCCGACCCCGAGGTCGGCAAGAAGGCGGCCGAGGACCACGCCGAGGAGATCGAGGACGTGCTGCGTGGCGCGGACATGGTCTTCGTCACCGCGGGCGAGGGCGGCGGCACGGGGACCGGCGGAGCGCCCGTGGTGGCGCGCATCGCGCGGTCGCTCGGTGCGCTGACCGTCGGCGTCGTGACCCGCCCGTTCACGTTCGAGGGCCGTCGCCGCGCCGTCCAGGCCGATCAGGGCATCGAGAATCTCCGCGACGAGGTGGACACGCTGATCGTCATCCCGAACGACCGGCTGCTGTCGATGTCGGACCGCAACGTGTCCGCGATCTCCGCCTTCCACTCGGCCGACCAGGTACTGCACTCCGGTGTCCAGGGCATCACCGACCTCATCACCACGCCCGGCCTGATCAACCTCGACTTCGCCGACGTCAAGTCCGTGATGCAGGGCGCCGGGTCGGCCCTGATGGGCATCGGCTCGGCCCGTGGTGAGGACCGCGCCGTCCAGGCCGCCGAGCTGGCGATCTCCTCGCCGCTCCTGGAGGCCTCGATCGACGGCGCCCACGGGGTGCTGCTCTCGATCCAGGGCGGCAGCGACCTCGGGCTGTTCGAGGTGCACGAGGCCGCGCGCCTGGTGCAGGAGGCCGCGCACCCGGAGGCGAACATCATCTTCGGCACGGTCATCGACGACGCCCTGGGCGACGAGGTGCGCGTCACCGTCATCGCCGCCGGGTTCGACGGCGGCGTCCCGCAGCAGCGCAAGGATTCCGGTGCGCTCGGCACGGTGGCGGGCGGGCGCTCGTCCGCCCCGGCCACCGCTCAGGTGCCGGCGGTCTCGTCGGACGCCGCGCGCCGGGCGCCGGACCCGGTGCCGGCGCCCCCGGGCGACGCCCGTCCCGTGTCCTTCCCGCCCGCCGCGGTGACCGCGCTGCCGCGCGTCGTGACCGACGACGGCGGGGACGACGTGCCGGAGAGCCTCGACGAGCCCGCGGTGGTGGTCTCGCCCGCGTTCGACCGCCGGGACGCCGAGGGCGCCCCGGGCAACGGCGCGCGCGTGGAGGTGCCGCCGCTGTTCGACGAGGCGTCGCGCCGGCCGGTCGACGAGCTCGATGTGCCCGATTTCCTGAAGTGATCCGGGCGGCGTGAACCGGACGGCCCCGTAGGCTCGCGCCATGACAGCGGCCACCGGCATCGACGCGATCCCCGCCGACCTCGGCGAGGGAGTACGCGCCTTCTTCACCACGGCCGCCGGGGGTGTTTCCCCGGCGCCCTGGGCGGCGCCGTCGGGCCCCGGCCTCAATCTCGGGCTCAACGTGTCCGACGACGCCGGCCGCGTCCGGGCGAACCGGGCCCGGCTCGGCGCGGCACTGGGCGGCATCCCGGTCGCGTTCGCCCATCAGGTGCACTCCGACCGGGTGATCCCCCTCGGCTCCCGGGAGCACAGCCGGTGGCACGCCGGCCCGCCACCGGACACGGCCGGGGACGGCGACGCGCTCGTGACCGCCGAGCGCGACCTGGGCCTGGGCGTGCTGGTCGCGGACTGCGTTCCCGTGCTGCTCGCCGATCCCGCGGCGCGGGTGGTGGGTGTCGCGCACGCGGGGCGCAAGGGCACCGCCGCCGGCGTGGTGCTGCGCGCGCTGGAGTCCATGGCGGAGCGCGGGGCCCGGCCGGACCGGGTGCGCGCCGCGGTGGGCCCGGCGGTGTGCGGGCGCTGCTACGAGGTACCCGAGGAGCTGCGGGACGAGGTCGCGGCAGCGGTACCCGGTGCCTTCGCCGAGACGGCCTGGGGCACGCCGGCGCTCGACCTGCCGGCGGGCGTCGGGGCCCAGTTGTCCGCGGCCGGTGTGGCCGTGACGCATGTCCGGCGCTGCACGCTCGAGGACGAGGCGTTCTTCTCCCACCGCCGCGCGACGACCCGCGGGACGATCACCGGCCGGCAGGCGGGCGTCGTCGCCCTGGTCTGACCGAGTGTCAGACACCCCGGCTACCGTTCGATTCATGACCTGCGGAAGCACAGGCTTGTAATTTCATTGGGCACGTGCTGAACAACTTTGGCAAAGTTGGTCACGGCACGGCGTGTCGGACTCCGGTGTCGGATCGCGCCAGGCTACTTTTGTCAAGCCGCACGGTTCGTGCGGTCTCACGCAGGCAGACCGGATGGCGGAGAAGAACTCGCAAGAGGGCGACGAACGGAGAGAGCGATGGCCGGAGCGCTTCGAAAGACCATGCTGTATCTGGGCCTCGCCGACGAGCAGGGCGAGCGGGACGCGTACTACGACGAGTACGAGGACGTGGAGGAGACCGTGCAGGACCACCGACACGCCCAGGTGACGCCGCTGCACCCGGACGGAGCACCGGGCGACGTCCCGTTGTCCACGTCCGAGCTGCGCCGGATCACCACCGTGCACCCGCGCTCGTACAACGACGCGCGAATGATCGGCGAGGCGTTCCGTTCGGGGACGCCCGTGATCATGAACCTCACCGACATGGACGACGCCGACGCCAAGCGCCTGGTGGACTTCTCGGCCGGCCTGATCTTCGGGCTGCACGGCTCGATCGACCGCGTGACCAACAAGGTGTTCCTGCTGTCGCCGGAGCACGTGGAGATCGCGGGCGAGGAGCACGTGCCCGAGCCGCCCGTCACGGGCAAGGGCGGGTTCTACAACCAGAGCTGACACGTCTCCGCGAGATCTTCTCCTGGCCGGCCGAGCGCGCCGGGCATCGTGACGATGCCCGGCGCGCTCGCTGCGTGCGGGGCGGACCGGCGCGCTGTTTCCACGTTCCCGGGCACGTCGCGTAGGTTGGTCCCGTGGCTCTGTTCTGGGGAATCATCGACTTCGCGTTGTTCGCGTTCCTGCTCCTCCTCATCGGCCGGCTGATCTTCGACTGGGTGCAGTACTTCGCCCGGGACTGGAGGCCGTCCGGCGTCGTCCTCGTGATCGCCGAGGCGATCTACACGGTGACCGACCCGCCCCTGCGGGTGCTGCGGCGGATCATTCCGCCGTTGCGACTGGGCTCGGTCCAGCTGGACCTTGCTTTCATGGCGCTCTTCTTTCTGGTGGTTATTGCCAGATCGATCGTCGGCAGCCTCGCATTTGCGGCGGCCTGAGTGTGACCCTCGTCATGAGGCCGTCCATGAGCATGTGATGAATTCGTGACCAGGGGTGGTCCTGGTGCCCTGTCCGGTAACAATCCGCTAACGTGGGAACTCGGCGGACGTGCCGGCAGCCACCATCACCGGTGAGCGCGGGTGCCCGCCGGGAAATTCCGGCTTCAAGGCATTGAGGTGACACGCATGGCACTGCTCACGGCTGAGGACATCCTCAACAAGAAGTTCTCTGCAACAAAGTTTCGTGAAGGGTATGACGTCGAGGAGGTCGACGACTTCCTCGACGAGGTCGTGCGAACCCTCACGTCCGTCCAGGAGGAGAACGAAGGGCTGCACTCCAAGCTGGCGGCTGCCGAGCGGCGTATCGCCGAGCTCTCGCGCGGTGAGGGCGCCGTGCAGCGCCCGGCCGCTCCCGCGCCGGCC
The DNA here is from genome assembly GCF_003814695.1 of Myceligenerans xiligouense. Taxonomy (GTDB): domain Bacteria; phylum Actinomycetota; class Actinomycetes; order Actinomycetales; family Cellulomonadaceae; genus Myceligenerans; species Myceligenerans xiligouense. The sequence goes on along the minus strand of NZ_RKQZ01000001.1, from coordinate 3,062,553 downwards.
GCGGCTCCCGTCGCGGCGCCGATGGCGGGCCCGCAGGGCGCTCCGGAGCCGGAGAACGCCACGGGCATGCTCCAGCTGGCCCAGAAGCTGCACGACGACTACGTGCGCTCCGGCCAGGAGGAGGGTGACCGCCTGATCAGCGAGGCGAAGGCCGAGGGTGCCCGCATCGTGCGCGACGCGGAGGAGACGAGCCACCGCACCCTGTCTCAGCTCGAGCAGGAGCGTTCGCTCCTGGAGCGCAAGATCGACGAGCTGCGTCTGTTCGAGCGCGACTACCGGACCCGCCTCAAGAGCTTCCTGCAGAACCTGCTCGGCGACCTCGACGCCCGGGGCTCCGCGCTCCCGCAGGGACGCGGGGGGCAGCAGCAGGGCCGTCCCGCGGAGATGGCCCAAGGTATCTGAGGCCGGGCGGCGGAAGGGCTGCCGGCCCTTCCCCGCGGTCGCGAGGGTGCCGTGCGCCGGCCCCGGAGAACGACCTCATTGCCACCGGCGCGCGGCGGCACCGACAGCGCCCGTGCAGCGAGATTTCGTCATCAGTTCGGCGAGTCCCGTTGTGCGGGCCGCTTGTTGTGCCTACGCTACTCGGACTTGACTCGGGGCGGCCGTGAAGGGGATCCCATGACCAAGCTTTCGACGACGACGCGCACCGCGCTGAAGCAGTCGTTTCCCAACCTTGCCAAAGATGTGAAGAAGTTCCCGGTGCGTGACGGCGAGGACCCGTGGACGTTGCGAGAGGTCGAGGAGCTCGCCGCTCTCCTGCTCGAGGACAAGGAGCGCCTGGAGGGCGAGCTGCGGGCGGCTGATGCCGAGCTCAGTGACCTCCTGCGCAACTCGGGTGACGGTGCGGGCGACGACCAGGCCGACTACGGCTCCAGTGCGCTCGAGCGCGAGCAGGAGCTGACGCTCGTGAACAACATGCGCGATCTCCTGGAGCAGACCACGCACGCGCTCGAGCGGATCGAGGCGGGCACCTACGGGGTCTGCGAGGCCACGGGCCTGCCCATCGGCAAGGCGCGTCTCCAGGCGTTCCCGCGGGCCACGCTGTCGGTAGAGGCAAAGGCTCGCGAAGAACGTCGGTAAGGGGTTCGCAGGAGGCGGATGAAGTGACCTCCTGCCGAGTCGATATCCTTCGATATCAACGTGGTGATGTCTGAGTTGTGGGCATTGTTGGCGCATTGCCTGGCCGGTCCATCCTAGAATGTCGTTTTCTTTCTCGGGTGGCCCTCGCGGCGTTCCGATTGACAGGGTGAATTTCTCGGAAGATGCTCGGCGAGATGAATCACACGCGTGTCATTCACGCGGGTGATTCATCTCTTTCATCCGACGCTAATTTCGAGGAGACACAATGATGCGAGGATTCCGTGCGGCAGGACGCGCAGCCGCGGCCGTGGTGATGGCGGCGGGCCTGGTCGGCGCTGCCGCGACGGGCGCCGGCGCGTCGGTCGTGACGACCGACGGGGCGGGCGACGGCAGCCTCAACGTGCTGAACAACGTCTGTGTCGCGCCGTGGTACTGGGAGGGGCCGGGCAACGCCAACAGCACCGGCAACCTGACCGAGTACATCGCCTGCAACGGTGAGCAGGCGGAGCTCGGCGGCGACGGCTCGGTCAACGTGCTCAACAACGTGTGCCTCCTGCCGTGGCACTGGGACGGCCCGCTGAACCTGTTCAGCACGGGCAACATGACCGAGTACATGGCCTGCAACTCGTCGGCCGTTTCCTGACGAAGGGCGTGGCCCGCGGCTGAGGTCCGCGCATCGCCCGCGGATCCTCCCACGCATCGCAGGGTGAGCGGACGTCACCGCGACGGGTGAGGCTCTTTCCCGGAACTCCGGGAAAGAGCCTCACCCGTTTTCGTGCGCCCGTCCTGCCTTCCCCGGGCGGTCGGGCACCCGGCCCGTCCACCGGTCGCCCCGTGGGAGACTTTGCCTGATGTCTACTCCCGCTGAACCCTCCGCCGCTGCCGGCGGCGAGACGGATGCCTCCGCCGCACCCTCACCGTCCGGCAGCCGTGTCCTGGTCACCTGGACCGGCGTCCTCGCCGCCGTCGTCCTCGTCGCCGACCAGCTCACCAAATGGTGGGCGGAGTCGGCGCTGGTCGAGGGCGGGGACCCGATCCCCATGATCGGTGAGCTCCTCCAGTTGCGCCTCGTGTACAACCCGGGGGCGGCGCTGTCCATCGCCACGGGGATGACCTGGGTCCTCACGATCATCGTGGTGGTCGTGGTGATCGCGATTCTGCGGCTGATGCGCAAGATCGGCTCGCGCGGCTGGGCCGTGTCGCTCGGCCTGCTCCTCGGCGGCGCCGTCGGCAACCTCGTGGACCGCCTGCTGCGGGACCCCGGGTTCGCCCGCGGGCACGTGGTGGACTTCATCGACTACGCCGGGTTCTTCGTGGGCAACGTGGCGGACATCGCGATCGTCGTCGCGGCGGTCTGGATCGCGGTCCTGTCCCTCCTGGGGATCGGGGTCGACGGCCGGCGCGAGGGCGAGGACCGGCACGCGGCGCCGGTGCCGGACGAGGACGGCGCGCCGTCGTCCGGGGGCGCGGACCGCGCCACCGGGTCCGCCTGATGCCGGTGCGCACCCTGCCCGTTCCCGACGGGCTCGACGGCGACCGGGTCGACGCGGCGCTCGCGCGGATGCTCGGCCTCTCCCGGACCCGCGCGGCCGAGCTCGCCGCGTCCGGCGCGGTGCGGCTGGACGGCCGCGAGGCCGGCAAGTCCGACCGGGTCCTGGCCGGTTCGAGCCTGGAGGTCGACGTGCCCGACGAGCGCCCGGCGGCCGAGGTCGTCGCGGAACCCGTCGAGGGCATGGACATCGTGCACGACGACGACGACATCGTCGTGATCGACAAGCCCGTCGGCGTGGCCGCCCACCCGTCACCGGGATGGAACGGGCCGACCGTGGTCGGCGCGCTGGCCGCGGCCGGCTACCGGATCTCCACCTCGGGCGCGCCGGAACGGCAGGGCATCGTGCACCGGCTCGACGTCGGCACGTCGGGCCTGATGGTGGTCGCGAAGTCGGAGGGCGCGTACTCGGCGCTGAAGCGGGCGTTCAAGGAGCGCACGGTGGAGAAGGTCTACCACGCGCTCGCGCAGGGTCACCCGGACCCGACGTCGGGCACCATCGACGCCCCGATCGGGCGGCACCCGAGCGCGGACTGGAAGTTCGCGGTCACGTCCGCCGGCAAGCCGTCGGTGACGCACTACGAGACGCTCGAGATGCTGCCGGCGGCGTCACTGGTGGAGGTCCACCTGGAGACGGGGCGGACGCACCAGATCCGGGTGCACTTCGCCGCGCTGCGGCACCCGCTCGTCGGGGACCTGACGTACGGGGCGGACCCGGTGCTGGCGACGCGGGCCGGTATCACGCGGCAGTGGCTGCACGCGGTGCGCCTCGGGTTCGACCATCCCGGGACGGGGGAGTGGCTGGAGGTGGCCTCGGACTATCCCGAGGACCTCGCGGCGGCCCTCGACGTCGTCGGCGGAGACTACCGCTGAGGCGGTGATTTCGCAGGTCGTGGTGGTGTTGAGAGGTGGCCCGCGGGCAGTCCGCGCGTCGTCCTTCGTCACTGTCCGTGGCCCCGCATAGGATCGGCCCATGCCCACCGCGACTGCCCCTTCCCCGGCCTCGAAGAGCGAGGACTTCGTCCATCTCCACGTCCACACGGAGTTCTCCATGCTGGACGGCGCGGCGCGGATCGGGGACCTCATGGACGAGGTCGGGCGGCAGGGTCAGAGCGCCGTCGCGACCACCGACCACGGGTACCTGTTCGGCGCGCACGAGTTCTGGGCGCAGGCGCAGAAGAAGGGCATCAAGCCGATCATCGGCGTCGAGGCGTACGTGACGCCCGGCACCAGCCGGTTCGACCAGACGCGCGTGCGGTACGGCGAGGCGGGCCAGGAGTCCGACGACGTGTCGGCGCGCGGCGCGTACACGCACATGACGCTGCTGAGCAAGAACAACACCGGCATGCACAACCTGTTCCGGGCCTCGTCGCTGGCCTCGATCGAGGGCCAGATGGGCAAGTGGCCCCGGATGGACCGCGACCTGCTGGAGCGCTACTCCGAGGGGCTCATCGGGACCACGGGCTGCCCGTCGGGCGAGGTCCAGGTGCGCCTGCGGCTCGGGCAGTGGGACGAGGCGGTCCGGCAGGCCGGCGAGCTGCAGGACATCTTCGGGCGGGAGAACTACTACGTCGAGCTGATGGACCACGGGCTCGAGATCGAGACCCGGGTGACCAAGCAGCTCCTGGAGCTGGCCGAGCACATCGGCGCGCCGCTGGTGGCCACGAACGACCTGCACTACGTGGGTGAGGACGACGCCACCAGCCAGGAGGCCCTGCTCGCCATCAACTCCGGGTCCACGCTGGACGACCCGACCCGGTTCAAGTTCGACGGGACCGGCTACTACGTGAAGTCGGCCGCGCAGATGCGGCGGATCTTCTCCGAGGTTCCCGAGGCGTGCGACAACACGCTGCTCATCGCCGAGCAGTGCGAGGTGTCGTTCGACACGAGCGCGAACTACATGCCCCGCTTCCCCGTCCCCGACGGGGAGGACGAGATCTCGTGGTTCGTCAAGGAGGTCGAGAAGGGGCTGCACCGCCGGTACCCGGCCGGCATCCCGGACGCCGTGCGCAAGCAGGCCGAGTACGAGACCGACGTGATCGTCCAGATGGGCTTCCCGGGGTACTTCCTCGTGGTCGCCGACTTCATCAACTGGTCGAAGGACCAGGGCATCCGCGTGGGCCCGGGTCGAGGCTCCGCTGCCGGCTCGATGGTGTCCTACGTCATGGGCATCACCGAGCTCGACCCGCTGGAGCACGGCCTGATCTTCGAGCGGTTCCTCAACCCCGAGCGCGTGTCGATGCCCGATGTCGACGTGGACTTCGACGAGCGCCGGCGCGGGGAGGCCATCCAGTACGTCACCGAGAAGTACGGCGACGACCGGGTGGCGATGATCGTCACCTACGGCACCATCAAGGCCAAGCAGGCGCTCAAGGACTCGGCGCGGCTGCTCGGGTTCCCCTTCGCGATGGGGGAGAAGCTCACCAAGGCGATGCCGCCCGCCGTGATGGGCAAGGACATCCCGCTGTCGGGGATCTTCGACCCCAAGCACGACCGGTACGCCGAGGCGTCCGAGTTCCGGCAGCTGCACGACACCGACCCGGAGTCGCAGCGCGTCGTCGAGCTGGCCCGCGGCATCGAGGGACTGAAGCGGCAGTGGGGCGTGCACGCCGCCGGCGTGATCATGTCGAGCGACCCGCTGATCGACATCATCCCGATCATGAAGCGCCCCCAGGACGGCGCGATCATCACGCAGTTCGACTACCCGACGTCCGAGGGCCTCGGCCTCATCAAGATGGACTTCCTGGGGCTGCGCAACCTGACGATCCTCGACGACGCGCTCGAGAACATCGTGATGAACGGCAAGGACCCCGTCGACATCGAGCACGTCGCGCTCGACGACAAGCCCACCTACGAGCTGCTCGCCAGCGGCAACACGCTCGGCGTGTTCCAGCTCGACGGCGGGGCGATGCGGGCCCTGCTGCGGCAGATGCGGCCCGACAACTTCGAGGACGTCTCCGCCGTCATCGCCCTGTACCGGCCCGGGCCGATGGGCATGAACTCGCACATCAACTACGCCCTGCGCAAGAACGGGCAGCAGAAGATCGAAGCGATCCACCCGGAGGTGGTCGAGCCGTTCGCGGAGATCCTCGACGAGACCTACGGCCTGATCGTCTACCAGGAGCAGGTGCAGCGCGCCGCCCAGATCATGGCCGGCTACTCGCTCGGACAAGCCGACCTGCTCCGCCGCGCCATGGGCAAGAAGAAGCCCGAGGTGCTGGCCAAGGAGTTCGTGAACTTCGAGAAGGGCGCCAAGGAGAAGGGGTACAGCGACGGGGCGATCAAGGCGGTCTGGGACACGCTGGTCCCGTTCGCCGGGTACGCGTTCAACAAGGCGCACTCCGCCGGTTACGGCCTCGTCGCGTACTGGACCGCCTTCCTCAAGGCGAACTACCCGGCCGAGTACATGGCCGCCCTCCTGCAGTCCGTGGGCGACAACAAGGACAAGATGGCGCTCTACCTCAACGAGTGCCGCCGCATGGGTATCACCGTGCTCCCACCGGACGTCAACGACTCCGCCGTGAAGTTCACCGCCGTCGGGGGCGACATCCGCTTCGGCCTCACGGGCGTGCGGAACGTCGGCAAGAACGTGGTGGACGCGATCGTGGCCGCCCGCGAGGAGCACGGCGCCTACACCTCGTTCACCGACTTCCTGGACAAGGTTCCCGCGGTGGTCTGCAACAAGCGGACCATCGAGTCGCTCGTCAAGGCCGGCGCCTTCGACTCCCTCGGGCACACGCGGCGCTCGCTGCTCGTGGTGCACGAGCAGGCGGTCGACTCGGTGATCAGCGTGAAGCGCAAGGAGGCGGAGGGCCAGTTCGACCTGTTCGCGGACCTGGGCGGCGGCGACACGGGGGACGACGGCGGGATGAGCTTCGCGGTGGAGGTGCCCGACCTGCCCGACTGGGAGAAGAAGCAGAAGCTCGCCTTCGAGCGGGAGATGCTGGGCCTGTACGTCAGCGACCATCCGCTGTCCGGCCTGGACCACGTGCTGTCCCGGGCGTCGGACACGTCGGTGGCCTCCCTGCTCGGCGACGGCGAGCGGCCGGAGAACTCCGTGGTCACGGTCGCGGGCCTGCTCACGTCCGTGCAGCGCAAGATGAGCAAGAACGGCAACCCGTGGGCGGCGGTCACCCTCGAGGATCTCGAGGGCGCGGTCGAGGTGATGTTCTTCGGGGAGACGTACCTCGCCTACTCCACGGTGCTCGCGGAGGACCAGGTGGTGGTGCTGCGCGGCAAGGTCCGCAAGCGCGACGACCAGGTCTCGCTGCAGGCGATGGAGGTCGCGCTGCCGGACATCACGGTGGGCGCGGACTCCCCGCTCGGCGTGACCGTGCCGCACACACGCGCGGTCGAGCCCGTGATGGTGCGGCTGCGCGAGGTGCTGGCCGACCATCCCGGCTCCGCCGAGGTGCACGTGGCCGTGGACGAGCCGGGCAAGCGGACGGTCGTGCGGGCCGCGGACTCGCTCCGCGTCGAGAAGACGCCGGCGCTGTTCGGCGACCTCAAGGCCCTGCTCGGGCAGAGCTGCCTGTCATGAGCGATCCGGTGACGGTGCGAGAGGACGAGGTCGGGATGACCAGGGAGGCCGGGACGACCGGGGAAGGGACGCCCGGCGAGGAGGCGGAGCCGAACGATCGTTACGACGAGCGCGATCACGAGCGGTTCGCCCTGGTCCCCGCGGCGTACGTGCTGCTGCGGCGCCAGGCGCCGCGCCAACCGTGGGCGGGCGGCACCGGGCGCCGGGGCCTGCCTCCCGGACCGGGCGCACCCGGCTGCGCCGAGGTGCTGCTCCAGCTGCGGCAGAACACCGGCTACCGCGACGGGTTCTGGGCGTGCGCCGCCGCGGGGCACGTCGAGGAGGGCGAGTCCGTCGTCGAGGCGGCCGTGCGGGAGGCCGCCGAGGAACTGGGCGTCACGGTGGATCCGGCGGACCTGCGGCCGCTGACCGTGCTGCACCGGGGCGAGCCCGGCGGGCCCGCGGTCGAGCAGCGCGTGGACTTCTTCTTCGAGACCAGCCGCTGGGAGGGCACGCCGGGGATCCTCGAGCCGGAGAAGACCGCGGATCTCGCCTGGGTGCCGCTCGCCGAGCCGCCGGTCTCCCTCGTGCCGCACGAAGCCGTCGTGCTGGACGCGCTCCGCGCCCGCGAGGCAGGCGGCCCCGCCGTGCCGCCCCTCATGACGTACGGGTTCGGCGACGCGACGGGGCGTGCCGGATGATCCGCCTCAATCCCGAACAGCTCGTGTTCGTCACCGAGCGGCACCTGGCCACGCTCACCACGCTGCGGGCGGACGGCACACCGCACGTGGTCCCGGTCGCGTTCACCTGGGACGCCGCCGCCGGCGTCGTGCGGATCACCGCGAACCGCGGGTCGGTCAAGGCACGCAACGCGCGCGGGTACCCGCCCGGCGAGGCGGCCCCGCGGGCAGCGGTGTGCCAGGTCGACGGCGGCCGCTGGATCACTCTGGAGGGCCGGATCGAGGTGAGCGACGACCCGGACGAGATCGCGTCCGCCGTGGAGCGCTACGCGCGGCGGTACCGCACCCTGGCACCGAACCCGGAACGCATCGTGCTGCGCCTCACCCCGGACAAGGTCATGGCCAGCACATACATGGCCTGACCCCGCGGCGTCGGATCCTGCCCCGGGCCCGGGGCTCAGCCGACGACGGCGCTCTGCGCACCGCCGGGGCCCCGCACCGTCACACGGTCCCCGCGGGTGAGCTGCCGGCCCCGGCGGGTCTCCGTCCGGCCGTTCACGAGGACGTCCCCGGCGGTGACGAGCTCGCGGGCCCGCACGCCGTCGTCGGCCAGGTTCGCCAGCTTGAGGAACTGCCCGAGCCGGATCGACTCGTCCCGGATCGGGACGGGTTCGGGTTCGGGCAGGGCGCCGGGCTGCGGGTCGCGGATCTTCACGCCCCCATCATCTCCCATCGCCGTCGGCGGTCACGGGAGCCGGCACCGCGCGATCCGTCCATGACCCGGCCGCGACCGCCGTCGGCCGCCCGCGGAAACTAGACTGATCGCCGTGATCCAGCGCATCGATCTGACCGGGCGTGATCTGACGTCCCCCGCCGCACGTCGCGACCTGCTCGCCACCCTGCCGCGCGCCGAGATGCGCGTGGACGACGCCGCGCGCGCCGTCGAGCCGCTGCTGCATCAGGTGCGCGACGGCGGGGCGGGCGCGCTGCGCGACATCGCCGAGCGGTTCGACGGCGTCCGCCCCGAGCACCTGCGTGTCCCGCCCGAGGCGCTCGCGGATGCGCTCGACACCCTCGCGCCGGACGTCCGTGCCGGCCTCACGGAGGCGATCCGCCGCGTGCGCGAGGTGCACGCCGCCCAGCTCCCGGTCGAGCGGGTCACGGAGCCGGCCCCGGGCGCCGTCGTCCGGCAGCGGTACGTGCCCGTCCGCCGGGTCGGTCTGTACGCGCCGGGCGGCCTGGCCGTCTACCCGTCGAGCGTCGTCATGAACGTCGTCGCCGCGCAGACGGCCGGCGTGCCCGGGATCGCCCTGGCGTCCCCGCCGCAGAAGGAGCACGGCGGGCTTCCGCACCCCACGATCCTGGCCGCGTGCGCGCTGCTCGGCGTCGACGAGGTGTACGCCGTGGGCGGCGCCCAGGCCGTGGCGATGTTCGCCTACGGAGCCGCCGGCACCGCGCCGCAGGACGGTGAGATGCTGTGCGAGCCCGTCGACGTCGTCACCGGCCCGGGCAACGTCTACGTCGCCGCGGCCAAACGGCTCGTGCGCGGCGTCGTGGGGATCGACGCCGAGGCGGGCCCCACCGAGATCGCCGTCCTCGCGGACGGCACCGCCGACGCCACGCACGTCGCCCTCGACCTCATCAGCCAGGCCGAGCACGACCCGATGGCAGCCTCCGTGCTGGTCACGGACTCGACCGCGCTCGCCGACGCCGTCGCGGAACGGCTGACCGACCTCGCCCACGCCACCAAGCACAGCACGCGGGTGGCCACGGCCCTGGACGGACCGCAGTCCGCGATCGTGCTCGTGGACGACGTCGACGCCGGGCTCGCCGTCGTCGACGCGTACGGCGCGGAACACCTGGAGATCCAGGCGGCCGGCGCGTCCGCGCTCGCCGACCGCGTGCGCAACGCGGGCGCGATCTTCGTGGGGCCGTGGTCGCCCGTGTCGCTGGGCGACTACCTGGCAGGGTCCAACCACGTGCTGCCCACCGGGGGCACCGCGCGGTTCGCGAGCGCGCTCGGGGTGTACTCGTTCCTCAAGCCCGTCCAGGTGATCGAGTACACGCGGGACGCCCTGGAGCAGGTGGCGGGACACATCACGGCGGTCGCGAACGACGAGGACCTGCCCGCGCACGGCGAGGCGGTGCGCGGCCGGTTCGCCTGAGACCTGTGGACACCGGGTGGGGCCCGCGGGCCGGATGAGAGACTTGTCGCCATGCCGCCGAGCCCACCGCCTCCCGTCGGAACGGCTGCGATCAAGCACCTCGTCGGAGGCGGCGCGTTCGAGCGGGGCCGGCGGTACCAGGCCGGCGGGCATGTCCTGGGCTGGACGTGGGACCGTGCGGCGCGCCGACTGAAGGGCACCGTCGAAGGCTCCGCGCGCCGGCCCTACGAGTGCGAGGTCCGGTTCCATGTGAACGGCGTCGGGCGGTACACGGTGTCCTCGACGGAGTGCTCGTGCCCCGTCGGCGCGTACTGCAAGCACGTGGTCGCGGTCCTGCTGGACGCTCAGCAGGACGCGACACGGGACGAGGGGTCCGCCGAGACGGCCTCGGGCACCTCCGCCCCGTGGCGCGGGTGGATGCGGCGGGTCGTGGCGGCCCCGGCGAGGGTGCCGGGCGCGGAGGGCGCCGAGCCGGAGCTGGCCCTCGGGATCCAGGTGCGGGAGCGCGCCGAGGGGACGGTGCTGCAGGCCAAGCCCGTGCGGCGCACCCAGAAGGGGACGTGGAGCAAGAGCAACGACGTCACGTGGGACTCGGTGCGTCCTGGGTGGGGCTACGGCCTGGGCCGCGACGTGGTGGGCCGGGCCGACCGGCGGGTGCGGAGCTGGTTCGCCGACCTGGGTGATCTCGCGGGGACGCCCTACGGGTCGGGTGCCTGGCGGGACCTGGGCGCCTTCGGACGCCTCCTGTGGCCGCTGCTCGCCGAGGCCGGGGAGCTCGGCGTGCCCGTGGTCGGTGTCCGGCGCGGGGACGAGGTTCGCGTCGCGTCGTCGTCGGATCTGGCGCTCGACGTGCTGCGGGCCGATGCCGCGCCGGGGCTGCGCGTGGTGACGTCGGTGAGGTTCGACGGCGAGGAGCCGGGTCAGGGCTCGGAGACCGGCGCCCTGAACGAGCACGGCCTGTTCGCGGTGACGCCGCTCGGTGGGTCGCGCCGCCGGATCACGCTCGGTCCGACGCCGGACCCGCTGACGGACACGCAGCTCGACGCGCTGGCCATGCCGGAGCTCGACGTCCCGGAACGGGACGTCCCGGAGTTCCTCACGGACTACTACCCGCGGCTGCGCAGCCGCGTCACGGTCCGGGCGGCGGACGATCTCGAGCTGCCGGAGGCGGCCCGGCCGGTGCTCGTGTGCACGGCGGTGTTCTCGGGGCCGGACCGGGCGGTGGTCAGCTGGTCCTGGGAGTACGGCACGGGCGTACTCGCCCGGCGGCATGCCGTCGGTGACGGCGGCGGGACCGAGCTGCGCGACGTCGCCGCGGAGGCACGGATCGCCGCCGAGGCCTCGGCGGTGGTGCGGCGCAGCGCGAAGTTCGCCGGCTTCCGGCTGGTGCGCCGCCACGAGGTGGGCGGGCTGGCGGTGCTGGAGCTGGGTACCGAGGTGCTTCCCGCGCTCGACGTGCTGGCCGAGGTCCGCGTCGAGACCCACGAGCGCCCCGACTACACGGAGCTGAGCGACGCGCCCGTGGTGTCGGTCACCGCCGGCGAGTCCGGCGACATGGACTGGTTCGACCTCGGCGTCGCGGTGAGCGTGGACGGCCGGGAGGTGCCGCTGCCGCTGCTGCTGGCGGCCCTGACCCGCGGCGACGACCGCGTCGTCCTGCCCGACGGCGCGTGGCTGCGGACCGATCACCCGTCCCTGGACCGCCTGCGGGAGCTGGTCGCGGAGGCGGTCCGGCTCAGCGACCGGCCCGGAGAGCTGCGGCTGTCCCGCTACAACGCCGGCCTGTGGGGCGACCTCACGGAGGTGGCCGACGTCGTCGAGCAGTCCGAGTCGTGGCGGCGCTCGGCCGAGGGACTCCTCGCCCTGGCCTCCGGGGCCGGCGACCTCCCCGATCCGGCGACCGAGGTGCCCCTGCCGACCGGGCTCAAGGCGGAGCTGCGGCCCTACCAGCGGCACGGCTACGCCTGGCTGACGTTCCTCGCGGAGCACGGGCTCGGCGGGATCCTCGCCGACGACATGGGCCTCGGCAAGACCGTGCAGACTCTGGCGTTCCTCGCCCGGGCCCGCGAAGGTCTCGGCAGCGACCCGCGCCGGGAGCCGGGCGAGAAGCCGTTCCTGGTGGTGGCGCCGGCGTCGGTGGTGGGCAACTGGGTGGCCGAGGCCCAGCGGTTCACGCCGGACCTGCGCGTCGTCGCGCTGGCGTCGACGCCGGGAAGGCTGCGCACCTCGGTACCGGAGGTCGCGGTGGATGCCGACGTCGTCGTCACCAGCTACGCGATCTTCCGCCTGGCCCATGACGGCTTCCGCGAGGTGGACTGGAGCGGCCTCGTCCTGGACGAGGCGCAGTTCGCGAAGAACCACGCGACCCGGACCAACGAGGTGGCGCGACTGCTGCGTGCGCCCTTCAAGCTGGCGATCACCGGCACGCCCCTGGAGAACAACCTCATGGAGCTGTGGGCGATGCTGGCGATCGTGGCCCCGGGGCTGTACCGGTCGGCCGGGCGGTTCCGCGAGGACTACGTGCGGCTCGTCGAGTCGGGGGCGAGGGACCCCGAACTGGCCGAGGAGGCCGACCGGGCCGTGGCGCGGCTACGCGGCCGGATCCGGCCGCTGCTGCTGCGACGCACCAAGGAGCAGGTCGCGCCGGAGCTGCCCGAACGCCAGGAACAGACGCTCAGCGTGGACCTGCACGCCACGCACCGCGCCGTCTACGACCGCCACCTCCAGCGTGAGCGGTCGAGGATGCTGGGCCTGCTCGACGACTTCGACACCAACCGGATCGCGATCTTCCGGTCCCTGACGATCCTGCGCCGTCTCGCGCTGGACGCGTCACTCGTGGACCCGGCCTACGAGGGAGTCCCGTCGGCGAAGCTGGACGTGCTGGCGGAGCAGCTGGTGGAGGTCGCCGCGGAGGGCCACCGCGCCCTGGTGTTCAGCCAGTTCACCTCGTTCCTGGGGCTGGCGCGGGAACGGCTGGCGGCGGAGGGCGTCGCCACGGAGTACCTCGACGGGTCCACGACGCGGCGCACCGAGGTGATCCAGCGGTTCAAGGAAGGCGAGGCACCGGTGTTCCTCATCTCCCTCAAGGCGGGCGGGTTCGGCGTGAATCTCACGGAGGCCGACTACGTCTACCTGCTCGACCCGTGGTGGAACCCGGCGACCGAGGCGCAGGCGGTGGACCGGACGCACCGCATCGGGCAGACCCGCAACGTCATGGTGTTCCGCATGGTCTCGGCGGGGACGATCGAGGAGAAGGTCATGGCGCTCAAGGAGCGCAAGGCCAAGCTGTTCGACGCCGTCATGAACGACGACGGCGGTGCGTTCACCGGTGGGCTGAACGTGGACGACATCCGCGGACTGCTGGAAGAGGCCTGACCGGCGGTCGCCGGGGAACACCGGTCGAAAGTTCTGGTCGGAAGTTTCGGTTTTTTAATCGTTTCCTGTTCTGGGCTAGAGAGATAACGTTTTCGTAGGGTGCGATGCGTCGACCGATCGAAGGAGATCCGTATGCATACCGCACGATCATCGCAGGCGCCGGCGGCGGAACCCGCGCCGTCGTCCCGGCCGCCGGGGCCGCGCCGGACACGCCGTCATCGCTGGGCCGCTCCGTGGGCCGTTCTCTCCCTTGTCGTGGCCGGCGGTGGGGCCGCCCTGACGGCGACCGCTGCGAGTGCGGCGGAGGGGTGCTCCGTGGAGTACACCGTCGTCAACGAATGGCAGGGCGGCTACCAGGCCGACGTCACCGTGACCAATCTGGGCGACCCTGTCTCCTCGTGGGAGGTGGCCTGGCAGCTCGGATCCGGGCAGGGCATCGCGCAGGCATGGAACGCGCAGGTGGCGCAGAGCGGGTCGCAGGTCACCGCGAGCAACGTGGGCTGGAACGGGAGCCTCGGCAGCGGCGGGTCGGCAAGCTTCGGTCTCATCGGTTCGGGACCGAGCTCGCCGACCCCCGGCGGCTTCACCATGAACGGCGTCACGTGCACGGGCGACGTCGGGAGCACGCCCACCCCGACGGATCCGGACCCGACACCGACGGATCCGGACCCGACACCGACGGATCCCGGACCGGGGCCCGCGCCCGGGGGCGAGTTCGACGGCGCCGACTGCGACGTCTCGGGCAGCGGACCGGGCGCCAACTCGCAGCTGCCCGACCCGTTCCTGTCGATGGACGGCACCCGGATCACCGAGACGTCCGACTGGCGATGCCGCCGGGCGGAGATCAAGAAGCTCTCCGAGGACACGATGTACGGCGCCAAGCCGGGCCCGCCCGACAGCGTGACCGGCACCGTGACGGGGTCGAGCATCACCGTGAACGTCTCCGACGAGGGCCGGAGCACGAGCTTCTCGGCGAGCGTGGAGACGCCCGGCGGCAGCGGCCCGTTCCCGGCCGTCTTCGTGTACGGCGGCTTCGGCGGCGACACGGCGACGATCCTCAGCTCGGGTGCCGCCGTGATCAGGTACGACCCGCTGGTCGTGGGGCAGGAGGGCACGTCGCGGGGCAACAAGGCGGGCGCGTTCTACGACGTCTACGGGTCGAACAGCGGCACGGGGCTGCTCGCCGCGTGGGGCTGGGGCGTCAGCCGCATCATCGACGTGATCGAGTCCGACGGCGGTGCCGTGCTCGACCCGGACTCGTTCGGCGTGACCGGATGCTCGCGCTACGGCAAGGGCGCGTTCGTGGCCGGCGCCTTCGACCAGCGCATCGACCTGACCATGCCGGTCGAGTCCGGCGCCGGCGGCGCACCGATCATGCGCGGGCTCGCCCAGGAATCCGGTGCCCAGTCGCCGAGCAGCGCCTACGGGGAGCAGCCGTGGCTCGGCGATGCTTTCGGCAGCTACCAGAACAACGTGTCGGGTCTTCCGGTGGACACGCACCAGGTGATCGGCATGATCGCTCCGCGTGGCCTGTTCCTCATGGAGAATCCGCACATCGACTGGCTCGGGGCCGGCTCCGGCGCGACGGCGGCGCTCGCGGGCCGGGAGATCTACCGGGCGCTCGGTGAGGCCGGGAACATCTCGTACGTCTCCGCCGTCTCGGACGGCAACCACTGCGCGAACCGGTCCGAGTGGGTCCAGCCGATGCGGCAGCACATCCAGGCGTCCCTGTTCGACACGGGTCAGGGACCGGGCGACTTCCGGATCTCGCCGAGCCGGCCGGGCGATCTCGATCGGTGGCGTAGCTGGACGACGCCGTCGCTCGGCTGAGCGGGCAAGGCTCGCTCCGGTTGCCGGAGGTGGCGTGCCGCCGGCGCGCGGGCCTCGGCAACCGGAGCGCGGCCTGCGTCGGAACGGCGGCGGAGGCCGCGCTCCGGCGGAGGCCGCGCACCGGTGCGCGGTCGCTCCCCGGTGCGCGGTCGCCGCACGGTTCGCCGAGCCCGCGGTGTGGGAATCCCTCATGTCCGGGCGAGAGCATCTTGCTAGTGTCCTGAACAAATGGTCGTGGCGCCCGCACCGGCCTCAACGCGAAAGCTGAGGTGACCCTCGTGAGATCCCGTCGTACCCCGGTGCTCGTCGCCGCACTCGCGGCCGCGGCCCTCACCACGGGCGCCGTCGTCGTCCCCGGCCTGGTGGCCCCGGCCGTGGCCGCGGAATGCCCGGCGACGGCCTGGGCGGAGGGAACCAGCTTCGCGGTCGGTGACCAGGTCACCTACCAGAGCCGCGGCTACACCGCGCGCATCGGCCACACGGCCCATGCCGGCGCGGGCTGGAACCCGGCGGACACTCCGACACTCTGGTCCGACGACGGAGCCTGCGCCGGCGGCCCGGATCCGACGCCGAGCGAGCCCGAGCCGACGCCGTCGGATCCGGGACCCACGCCGAGCGACCCCGGGCCCACGCCGAGCGACGACCCGCCGGACACCGGGTGCGGCGTGCAGGGACGGCCCGGCGGCAAGGTCCTGCAGGGCTACTGGGAGAACTGGGACGGTGCGTCGAACGGCGTGCACCCGGGCATGGGCTGGATCCCGATCGACGACCCCCGCATCGCGGACCACGGGTACAACGTCGCGATGCTCGCGTTCCCGGTCATCCTCCCCGACGGCACCGCCCTGTGGCAGGACGGCATGGACAACGGCGTCGACGTGCCGAGCCCCGAGGAGATGTGCGCCGCGAAGGAGGACGGCACGCGATTGCTGCTGTCCATCGGTGGAGCGACGGCCAGCATCGACCTGACCAGCCAGGCCGTGGCCGACCGCTTCGTCGAGACCATCGTGCCGATCCTCCGCGACAACCACTTCGACGGGATCGACATCGACATCGAGGCAGGACTCGTCGGGAGCGGCGACATCGACACACCCTCCACGCAGCAGGCGAACCTGATCCGCATCATCGACGGCGTGCTCGCGCACATGCCGTCCGGCTTCGGACTCACGATGGCCCCCGAGACCGCGTACGTGACCGGCGGCAGCGTCACGTACGGAGGGATCTGGGGCGCCTACCTGCCGATCATCAAGCGGTACGTCGACAACGGCCGGCTCTGGTGGCTGAACATGCAGTACTACAACGGCGAGATGTACGACTGCGACGGCAACGGATACGCGGCCGGGACGGTCGCCGGCTTCGTGGCGCAGACCGACTGCCTGAACGAGGGCCTCGAGATCCAGGGCACCACGATCCGGCTTCCCTACGAGATGCAGGTGCCGGGCCTCCCCGCCCAGGAGGGCGCGGGCGGCGGATACATGGCGCCGTCGCTGGTGGGCGAGGCGTACTCGTCGTACGGCGGGCAGCTCAAGGGCCTCATGACGTGGTCGATCAACTGGGACGGGTCACGGGGCTGGACCTTCGGCGACAACGTGAGGTCGCTCCAGGGCCGGTAGGCCTCGGCCCGCCCGGCGGGGTGTCGTGCCGGGCGGGCGGCCCTCGGCGATCAGCGGACCCCCAGGACGAACGGCAACACCTGTGCGGCACCGGCCCGGCGGAGCAGCCGGGCCGCGACCGTGAGGGTCCAGCCCGAGTCCGTGTAGTCGTCGACCAGGAGCACCTTACGGCCCGGCAGCCCGCGCAGTGCCGCATCGCCGAGCTGCAGCTCGAGGCGTCGGACGACACCGCCGAGCCGCATCGCCGAGTTCACGTCGTGCCGGCCGGGCTCGTCCTGTCCCGCGGCGGGGCCGATCGCGCCGATCATGGGCACCCCGAGGTATGCGGCCAGCCCGGTGGCCAGGTGATACGAGAGCTGCGGGCGTGTCGCCGACCGGACGCCGACCACGCCCTCCACGAGGAGGCGGCCCTTGCCTGGGTCGTCCGCGCCGGTCGTGCCCTCGTCGGCGTCGGCGTCGGCGTCCTGTCCGGCCGTCTCCCGCAACGCGGGCCACTCGTCCAGCACGCGGGCCGCCGCGCGTCGCAGGGGTACCGGCAGTTCGCCGTCGGGGGCGCCGGGTGCCAACAGGTCGCGCAGCGGCCCGGACCAGCCGAGCCCGTCCAGCCGGGCGATCGCGCGCCCGGTCTCGGACTGCTCCTCCGCCGGGATCTTGCCGCGCAGGTCCAGCCCGAGGGTCGACAGACCGCTGGGCCACATCCGGCGAGCCTCCACCGCGACACCCGGCCGGTCCATCTCCGCGCGTGCCTCGGTGACCGCCTCGGGGTCCGGCGGATCGGGCAGGTCGACGCCGCCGCACCGGTCGCAGCGTCCGCAGGTCCAGTCCCGGGCGAGGTCCGGGTCGTCCAGCTGCGCACGCAGGTAGGCCATGCGGCAGCCGGGCGTGGCGACGTAGTCGACCATCGCCTGCTGCTCGGCCGCCCGGGTCGCGGCGACCCGTTCGTAGCGCTCGCGGTCGTAGGCCCACTCCCGGCCGGTCGACTCCCAGCCTCCCTTGACCCGCCGCACCGCGCCGTCGACGTCGAGCACCTTGAGCATGGTTTCCAGACGGGACCTCTTGAGATCGACGTGCGTTTCCAGGGCGGCGGTCGACAACGGGCCCCCGTTCCGGCGCAGGGCGTCCAAGGTGGCGCGGACCTGACTCTCCGCGGGGAACGCCTGCGCGCCGAACCAGTCCCAGATCGCCTTGTCCTCGTGACCGGGCAGCAGCACCACCACCGCCCGGTCGACACCGCGCCCGGCACGGCCGACCTGCTGGTAGTACGCGATCGGGGACGAGGGTGCCCCGAGGTGCACGACGAAGGCCAGGTCCGGCTTGTCGAAACCCATGCCCAGGGCGGAGGTGGCGACGAGTGCCTTGACGCGGTTCTCCTTGAGATCGGTCTCGAGCTGCTCGCGCTGCGCGGGTTCCGTGCGGCCGGTGTACGCGGCCACGGCCAGGCCCGCCGCGCGGAGCTGGTCGGCGACCTGCTCCGCCGCGGACACGGTCAGGCAGTAGACGATGCCCGAGCCCTCGACGTCCTGCAGCGCCTGCGCGAGCCACGCCACCCGGGTCGGCTGGTCACCCAGTTCCAGGACCGCCAGGTGCAGCGACTCCCGGTCCAGTTCGCCGCGCAGCACGAGCACGTCCTCCCGCGGCCCGGCGGTGCCCGGGCCCTCGCCGCCGGCGCTGCCGGTGACCCCGAGCTGCTCGGCGACGTCGTCGGTGACCCGCTGGTTCGCGGTGGCCGTGGTGGCGAGCACCGGGATGCCGGGCGGCAGGTCCGCCAGGAGCGTCCGGATGCGCCGGTAGTCGGGGCGGAAGTCGTGTCCCCAGTCGGAGATGCAGTGCGCCTCGTCGATGACCACCAGGCCGGCATCGGCCGCCAGCCGGGGCAGCACGTCGTCGCGGAACGCCGGGTTGTTCAGCCGTTCGGGCGAGCACAACAGGACGTCCACGGTGCCCGCCGCGATGTCGGCGTGCACCTGGTCCCACTCGGTGACGTTCGCGGAGTTGATCGTCACCGCGCGGATCCCGGCCCGTTCGGCCGCCCCGATCTGGTCGCGCATCAGTGCCAGCAGCGGGGAGACGATCACCGTGGGCCCCGCACCCCGTGCCCGCAGCAGCTTCGTCGCCACGAAGTACACGGCGGACTTGCCCCACCCCGTCCGCTGGACCACCAGCGCGCGGCGGCGGAACGCGGCCAGCGCCTCGATCGCGCGCCACTGGTCCTCCCGCAGCGCGGCATCCTCGCGGCCGACGAGCGCCCGCAGCGCCGCCTCCGCCTCTCCCCGCAGGCCCTCGCCCGGAGCGGCGGCCACCGGCTCCGCGTGCGGGCGCGGCCCGCCGGGTGCCGCCGGCTCTTCCGGCGCCGGCTCTGCGGGTGCCGGCTCTGCGGGTACCGGGGCCTCGCGCACCGTTTCTTCCCGCACCGCCTCGTCCCGAGCCCCCGGACCCGCGGAGGTCCGGGTCTCGCCGGCCGGGCCCGGGTGCGCTCCGCGTGTCCCGCCGTCGTCGGTGCTCGCCGCGGCGGGGGGACCGCCCGGCCCGCCCGCCTCGTCGAGCAGCCCGCGCAGCATCTGCAGCCTGGCCGCCTGCGTCTCGGGGGTGTTCCGGGCCGACGGCGGCAACGCGGGCTCACCGAGGTCGACGAGCACGGCGTCGTCGTCCGGCGGCTCCTCGACGGCGAACGGCAGGTCTGCGAAGGGATCGTTGGTCACGTCGTCGATCGTAGGGGTGACCACTGACACGCGTACGGTTTCGTCGCCCAGGCTGTGGAAAACCCGGAACGCCGGTCCCGGCCCGGACGGGAGCTCGCCCGGAAGGCGCGGAGCCCGTTCCGTGCCGGCCCGGCCCGCGACGTCGTCCGCTCGCGCTACGACGTCCTCCGCTCGCGCCAGAGCGCCGCGCCCGAGCCCACCGCCGCCGTCACGTCCGCCATCGCCGCGATGACCTCCGGCGTTCCGGCGAACTCGAAGGGCGACAGCACGCCGAAGAAGCCGACCGTCGCGGACAGCAGGTACGCCGTCAGGGTCAGCACACCGAACCCGATCCCGCCCAGCAACGGCAGCCAGTGGCGCCAGACGATGATCGCCACGGTCAGGACCACACCACCACCGGCGTTCAGCAGGAACATCGGGCCGATGACGTCGATGTCGCGGTACCCCTGGAACCACAGGACGAGATGGACCAGCGCCGAGACGAACACCCCCGTCGCACCGAACCAGCGCCAGACGGCCGCGGTGGGAGTTCCGGCCTGAGCTTTCGGTGGCGTGTCGTGCGGTAACGGGTCCATGATCGACATGTTGCCGAATGCGGCGCCGGTTCGCCAGGGCGTCTCTCCGGCCGACGACGACCGCGAAGGACGATGCCGGAGGCGCTCATGACGCACACGCGACCCGACCGATCGGCGGACACCACCCCGTCGGTGCCACCCGAGGCCGTCCACGACGTGACGCGCCGGGAGCTCCTGCGGGGAGCGGGCGTCGCCTCCGGGGCACTGGTGGGTGGCGTCGCGCTCGTCGCCTGCTCGGGAGGCGCGGAGGAGCCGGCGGGTACCAGTCCGGGCGCCGTCGTCGTCCCGCTCGCGGACGTTCCGGTCGGCGGAGCCGTGTCCGCCCAGATCGACGGCCAGGAGGTCCTCGTCACGCAGCCCGTCGAGGGCGAGGTCCACGCGTTCAGCGCGATCTGCACCCACCAGGGCTGCACGGTCACGCCGGGGGACGGCGACCTCGCCTGTCCCTGCCACGGATCACGCTACGCGCTCACCGACGCGGCGGTCCTCGCCGGCCCCGCGCCCGAACCGCTGCCGGAGGTCACGGTCGTGGTCGAGGGCGACGACGTGGTGACGTCGTAACGGCGCTCCGCGGCCGCCGCGCCCGCTGGTCGGACTCCGTCACGGCCCTGTCAGTGCCCTTCCGTAGACTGGCCCGGTGATCGCATCCCGCACCGAGACCCGGTCTGCCGGCGCCGCCGCGCCCGCTGAAACCACCCCGTTCCGGGGCCTGCCGATCCGGCCCGAGCTCGCGCACGAGCAGCCCTACGGCGCCCCGCAGCTCGACGTCCCGGTGCTGCTCAACGTGAACGAGAACCCGTACGCGCCGGCCCCCGAGGTGATCGCGACGATAGCCCGCGAGGTCGCCGCGGCCGCGGCCTCGCTCAACCGGTACCCGGACCGCGACTTCGCCGCCCTGCGCGACGAACTCGCGGACTACCTCGCGCTCGAGTCCGGCGTCCCGATGGAGCCCTTCTCGGTCTGGGCTGCCAACGGCTCCAACGAGGTGATGCTCCACGTGCTGCAGGCGTTCGGCGGCCCCGGGCGTACCGCGCTGTCCTTCGCGCCCACGTACTCCATGTACCCGGAGTACGCCCGTGACACCCACACCCGCTGGGTCACCGCCCGCCGCGAGGACGACTTCGGCGTCGACCCGGCGAAGGCGGCCGCCGCGATCGCCGAGCACCGCCCTTCCGTCATCCTGCTCGCCAGCCCCAACAACCCGACGGGCACGGCGCTGCCGCTGAGCACCGTCGAGGCGATCCTGGACGCCGCTTCCGCCACCGACCCGGCCACGCCCGCCGTGGTCGTCGTCGACGAGGCCTACGCCGAGTTCCGCCGCGCAGGCACCCCCAGCGCCGTCAGCCTCCTGGCCCGTCACCCCAACCTCGCGGTCACCCGCACCATGTCCAAGGCGTTCGCGCTCGCCGGCGCCCGTGTCGGCTACCTCGCGGCGCAGCCGCACCTCGTGGACGCACTCCGCGTGGTTCGCCTGCCCTACCACCTCTCCGCCGTCACACAGGCCGTCGCACGCGCGGCGCTGCGACACCGCGACGCGCTGATGGCGCAGGTCAGCAGCCTGCGCGGGGAACGGGACGGTCTGGTCGCCTGGCTCCGCGAGCAGCGAGGTCCCGGCGGCGCTCCGCTCCGCGTCGCCGATTCCGACGCCAACTTCGTCCTGTTCGGCACCTTCGCCGACCGCCACGCCGTCTGGCAGGGCCTGCTGGACCACGGCGTGCTGATCCGCGAGACCGGCCCGGACGGCTGGCTGCGCGTGTCCGTCGGCACGCCGGAGGAGAACGCCACGTTCCGTGACGCCCTCACCGACGTGATCCAAGCCCTCACGCACGTGACCGAGGAGACCGCATGATGCCCGCAGACACATCGCCGCAACCCGCTCCGGCCGGCCCGCCGGGCGCGGGGCCCGCCCCGCGCACCGCCCGCATCGAACGCGCCACCTCCGAGTCGAAGGTCACCGTCGAACTCGACCTCGACGGTGCCGGCCGTACCGACATCGCCACGGGCGTGCCGTTCTACGACCACATGCTCACCGCGCTCGGCAAGCACTCGCTGATCGATCTCACCGTCCACGCCGCCGGCGACACACACATCGACGCCCACCACACCGTCGAGGACGTCGCGATCTGCCTCGGGCAGGCACTGCGCCAGGCGCTCGGCGACAAGCAGGGCATCGCCCGCTACGGTGATGCCACGGTGCCCCTCGACGAAGCGCTCGCGCTCGCGGTGGTCGACGTCTCCGGCCGCCCGTACCTGGTGCACGAGGGCGAGCCGGCCGGCCAGGAGTACCACCTGATCGGCGGCCACTTCACGGGTAGCCTCACCCGGCACGTCCTGGAATCGGTCGCGCACCACGCCCACGTCACGCTGCACGTGCGCGTGCTCGCCGGCCGCGACCCCCACCACATCGTCGAAGCTCAGTTCAAGGCCCTGGCGCGTGCCCTGCGCGCCGCCGTCGCGCGCGATCCGCGCGTCGAGGGCATCCCGTCCACGAAGGGTGCGCTGTAACGTCCATGACCGACACACCCCGTCCCGCAGGCGGCCCCGGCGAGAGCGAGCCGGAGTTCCCCGACATCCCCGACGACCTGAGCTCGCTCGGCGATCTCGACGTCGAGGTCCCGGACGACCTGTCAGAGCTCACCCAGCCCTCGTCCGACCCGGACCTGGCCGTGCTGATCACGCAGATCGCCGGCGCCGAGCCGCTCGCCGCGGCCGCCTCCCTGGCCGGGCTCGACCTGGACGCGGTACCCACCGAGGTCGGGGCGCTCGCCGTGCTGCGCGACCCGTCCGGCGGCGGGCCCGACGAGGCGGCGGCGGCGCTGTCGCAGGTCGTGCGCGGTGTCCCCCTGGTTCAGGTGACGCGCAAGGGCGAGCAGCTGACGTGCGTGCGGTGGTCCGACGGCGAACGCGGGGACGAGATCTCCCCGGCACTGCTGCTCGGCGGTGCGCCGCAGACGGTCGAGGACGTGCTCACCGGCTACGCCAAGCCGGCGGACCTCGAGGGCGTGGTGGCCTCCGGCGCGATCAGCCGGATGAAGGCCATGCGCATGCTCAGCTCGGCCGCGCGCAAGGCCCGCAAGGCGAGCCGCGGCAAGCCCGGCAAGCGGGACGACGCCTGATGGGCTCACGCGTCGTCGTCCTCGACTACGGCTTCGGCAACGTCCGATCGGCCACGCGCGCCCTGGAACGGGTGGGCGCGGAGGTGACGCTCACCGCCGATCGGGCTGCCGCCCAGGACGCCGACGGCCTGGTGGTGCCCGGCGTCGGTGCCTTCGGCGCCTGCATGGCGGGGCTCCGGAGGGTCCGGGGCCACGAGGTGATCAGCCGCCGCATCGCGGGCGGCCGCCCGGTGCTCGGCATCTGCGTCGGCATGCAGATCCTGTTCGACGCCGGTGTGGAGCACGGCGAGCGCGCCGAAGGCATGGGCGAGTGGACCGGCACCGTCGAGCGGATCGACGCCCCGGTGGTGCCGCACATGGGCTGGGCCAGGGTCGAGCCCCCGGAGGGATCACGGCTGTTCGACGGCATCGGCCACGAGCGGTTCTACTTCGTGCACTCGTATGCCGCGCAGACCTTCACCCAGGGACACGACGCGTTCGCCGACCCCCGCTTCCGCCCGCCCCTGGTCACCTGGGCGCACGCCGGTACGCCCGAGCACGGAACGCGGTTCGTGGCCGCCGTCGAGGACGGACCCCTGTCCGCGACGCAGTTCCACCCCGAGAAGTCCGGCGACGCCGGCGCCCGGCTCCTGGAGAACTGGGTCCGCGGGCTCGGCTGAGTGCCGCGTTCCCGCACCCCCACCGCATCATCGACAGACAGAGGAAATCCATGACCGACCGACTGGTGCTGCTGCCCGCCGTCGACGTCGCGGGCGGCCAGGCCGTCCGCCTCGTGCAGGGCGAGGCCGGCTCCGAGACCTCCTACGGCGACCCGCTCTCCGCGGCGCTGGACTGGCAGAGCGGGGGAGCGGAGTGGATCCACCTCGTGGACCTCGACGCGGCCTTCGGGCGCGGATCGAACGCGGAGCTGCTGGCCGACGTCGTCGGCCGGCTGGACGTGCAGGTGGAACTGTCGGGCGGGATCCGCGACGACGCCTCGCTCGACCGGGCGCTCGCGACCGGGGCACGCCGGGTCAACCTCGGCACGGCCGCGCTCGAGGACCCGGCCTGGACGGCGAAGGTCATCGCCGAGCACGGCGACCGGGTGGCCGTCGGGCTGGACGTGCGCGGCACGACGCTCGCGGCGCGCGGCTGGACGCGGGAGGGCGGCGACCTGTACGAGGTGCTCGGACGCCTCGACGAGGCGGGCTGCGCGCGCTACGTCGTCACGGACGTGACGAAGGACGGCACGCTCCGCGGCCCGAACCTGGACCTGCTGGCCGACGTCGCCGAGCGGACGCCCGCGCACGTCGTGGCGTCGGGCGGGATCTCGTCCCTGGACGATCTGCGGGCGCTGCGGTCCCTGCGTTCGCCCACGGGGAGGCCGGTCGAGGGGGCCGTCGTCGGCAAGGCGCTGTACGCGGGCGCGTTCACGCTGCCCGAGGCGCTCGACGTGGCGGGCCGCCCGTGACGGGCCGCTCGATCCAGCCCACGAGCCAGTTCTCCGGCGACGACGGCTCGGCGGACGCCGAGCTCACCCGCCTGCTGGCCGGTCACGCGACGGGAGAGGTGCCGCTCCCGGACGTCGTGGCACGCCTCGGCGTCACGCGGGTGCTCGTGCCGGTGCTGGCCGAACTCGCGGTGGGGGAGGACGTCACGGGACCGGACGGGCAGGCGCTGCAGGTCGACAAGGAGGCGTCGTCGGGCGTGGTGGCCCTCGAGGCCCCGGACGGACGCCGGGCGCTGCCGGTGTTCACGTCGGTGGCCGCGATGTCGGCGTGGCGCGCGGACGCCCGTCCGGTACCGGTCGAGGCCACCCGGGCCGCGTTGTCGGCCGTGAACGAGGACTGGTCCCTGCTCGTCGTCGACCCGGCCGGGCCGGTGACGGTGCAGGTGCCGCGGCCCGCCGTGTGGGCGCTGGCGCAGGGGGAGCGGTGGCGCCCCGCGCTCGAGGCGAGCGAGGACGGGCTGCGGGTGGAGAGCGAGGTCGCGCAGGCCGTGACCGTCGCGGCGGCACCCGTGCAGCACGTGGTCCGCGCGCATGCGGAGCCGGGCCGCAAGGCCGAGGTGGCGGTCGTGCTGGCGCTCGATCCCGGCCTCGACCGGGCCGGCCTGGACGCCGTGCTGGGACAGGTCAATGCCCGGCTCGGCGCGTCCGACGTGATCTCGCGGCGCGTCGACTCGCTGGAGCTCCGCATCGGCGCGGCGCGCTAGGGCCGCCGCCCGGCCGCGCGGGCGGGCTACGGCCCCGCGCAGGTGGGGACGTTCTGGAAGGCCGCGGCGTCGGCGAGCATGTCCCGTACGGTGGAGATCGGGACGAGCAGACTGTCGTCGTCGGCCGTCTTGGCGTAGACGACGCCGATCACGCGGCCCCGGCTGTCCAGCGCCGCCGAGCCGGAGGAGCCCGGCTCCACCTTCGCGTCGGTGACCAGTACCTCGCCGAGGTTGGCGTTCAAGGGGTCCCGCGTCGAGCCGATCACGCTCCCCGCGGAGATGGTCAGTTCCCCGCCGGACGGGTACCCCACGATCGTCACGTCGTCGCCCTGCCGCGGGTCGGCCTCGGCGAGCACCGGGGAGGAGGGCAGCGCGTCGCGGGTGCGGACGATCGCGAGGTCCGCCAGGCCCGCGGTGGCGGCGGTGCCGACGTCGATGTCGCGACCGTCGTAGGTGCTGACCTGGAGGTTGTCGCTGTCGGCGACCACGTGCTTGTTGGTGATCAGGGTGTGCTCGTCGATGGCGAAGCCCGACCCGGTGGACAGTTCGTCGCACCCCACGTTGCGCACGCGCACCGCCATCCGCTGCACGGCGTCGAACCCGTCCGGCGAGATCGTGTCGCTGCCCTCGGCCGGCTCCAGACCGGACACCCGCGACGGCACGATCTCGCTCGGCACCGGCTCGGGCAGCGCGGGCAGCACCCCGCACCCGGCGGTGGCGACGGCGATCAGGGCGGTGAGCGCGGCGACGCGGCCGCCGCCGCGCCTCACGACGCGAGCTCCGCTTGCAGCGCGTCGTTGGCGTCGTTGGCCTTGTCGCAGAGATCGCCCACCTGGTTCTGGAAGCGCGTCAGGTCGGCGGGATCATAGGCGTCGGCATCCTCGAGATAGCCGATGAGCTGCTCCTGGGCGTTCACGCACGAACCGAGGGCGACGGCGACCTTCGCCGCGGCCTCGCTGACGCGCGCCTGGTAGTCGAGGTGCTGCTGCGAGGCGACGTTCTCGTCCCCGAGCTGTGCCTTCTCGTTGGCGAGCTCGCTGATCCTGCCGGTCGCGGCGGCCAGCTGGTCGCGGGCGGCGGTGAGCTCCGCGTTCGCGCCCTCGAGCTGCTGGTCCAGCGCCGCGGCCTCGGAGGCGTAGCGGTGGGCCTCGCCCTCCCATTCCTGGGCGGTGCGCTGCCACTGCGTCGTGGTCACCCAGAGATATCCGGCCAGCGCGAGGGCGAGGACCAGAGCCGTGGCGAGCCACGGCACGGCGACGGCCCGGCGCCGGCCGGTCCCGGGCGGCGAGGGCGGTGTGCTGTGCCCGGCGGGTGGCGGTGGGACGGGAGGGGGCGTGGTCATGGGCCTACTTCGGTCGCGGTCAGGATGGTCCGGTGGCGCGGGGGACGGACTGCGCGGAGCGTCAGACGACGGAGCCGGTGTACTTCTCGCCCGGTCCGTCGCCCGGCGCGTCGGGGATGACGGAGGCCTCGCGGAAGGCGAGCTGGAGCGAACGCAGGCCGTCCCGCAGCGAGCGGGCGTGCTGGTTGCCGATGTCCGGGGCCGACGCCGTCACGAGCGCGGCCAGCGCCGTGATGAGCTTGCGCGCCTCGTCGAGGTCCAGATGGTCGCCCGCGTCGTCGCCCTCGGCGAGGCCGCACTTCACCGCGGCGGCGCTCATCAGATGGACGGCCGCGGTCGTGATGACCTCGACGGCGGCGACGTCCGCGATGTCGCGGGCGGCGTCGCCGGCGTTCTTCTCCGTGGTGCTGCTCATGCCCCCATCTTTTCATCCGCGGCGCGGTCGGCTCGCCACCGGAGCGCCGTGAGCCGCGCGTCACAGGGGCCGGGGTGGGAGCGGCGGCGTCGTGCGTGCTAACGTGGTCCGCGACCAACCCGGGACTTGTGCCCCGGGTGCATCAAGTGGATCCCATCCCACCCGAGTCGCCACCGAGCGCCACGCGCCGACAGTGTCCGGGTCCTGGTCGGGCAGTCGCGTTCGTCAGACGTGCGGCTCGCCCACCATCGATGGCCTCCGCTTGTGCTCAGGGCGGGGGCCCTTCTCGTTCCCTGGTGGTCCACCTGCAACTTCCTAGGAGCATCACCATCAGCGAGCCTCGCATCAACGACCGGATCCGTGTTCCCGAGGTCCGGCTCATCGGCCCGGGCGGGGAGCAGGTCGGCGTAGTTGCCACGGCAGTCGCCCTGAAGCTTGCCCAGGACGCCGACCTCGACCTCGTCGAGGTCGCCCCGAACAGCCGACCGCCTGTCGCCAAGCTCATGGACTTCGGCAAGTTCAAGTACGAGTCGGACATGAAGGCGCGTGAGGCGCGACGGAACCAGACGAACACGATCCTCAAGGAGATCCGTTTCCGTCTGAAGATCGACCCGCACGACTACGCCACCAAGAAGGGCCACGTCGAGCGGTTCCTCTCGGCGGGCGACAAGGTCAAGGTCATGATCATGTTCCGCGGCCGTGAGCAGTCCCGCCCGGAGATGGGCCGGCGCCTGCTCGAACGGCTGGCGGACGACGTCGCGGAGCTCGGCTTCGTCGAGTCCATGCCGAAGCAGGACGGCCGCAACATGACGATGGTCATCGGGCCGGTCAAGAAGAAGGCCGAGACCAAGACCGAGCGTCCGACCAAGGTGCGCGGTCACGAGAAGCTGAGCAAGTCCCAGGCGCGCCGTGCGGCCGAGGCGGCGGCAGAGGCCGACGCCGAACCCGCCGAGGAGAGGACGGCGGAGGAGGCGGCACCGGCGACGCCGCCGGCACCGCCCGCGCCCGCCGCGGCAGCTCCGGCGTCGGACACCACGAAGGCAGCACCCAGGTCGCGCACGGCACCCGCGCCGAGGACCGCGGCGACAAAGCCCGCCGCGGCGAAGCCCGCGACCGCGTCGAAGCCAGCGGCGCAGCCCGCTGCCGCGCCGAAGCCGGCCGCCGAGTCGAAGCCCGCTGCCGCGTCGAAGCCGGCCGCCGAGTCGAAGCCCGCTGCCGCGCCGAAGCCGGCTGCCGCGCCGAAGCCGGCTGCCGCGCCGAAGCCCGCTGCCGCGCCGAAGCCGGCCGCGAAGCCCTCGGCTCCCCGGCCTGCCGCTCCGAAGCCGCGCGGGCCGCACAAGGGCTGAGCGACAACCACAGACCACCCTGACACCGGGACCGCCTCATCGGGCCCGGTACGCAGTGCCGGGCCCGGCGGGTCCGGCGGACATGAGGAGAGACGGCAGTCATGCCGAAGAACAAGACGCACTCCGGTGCCAAGAAGCGGTTCCGGATCACCGGCAGCGGCAAGGTCATGCGCGAGCAGGCGAACCGCCGCCACCTGTTCGAGAGCAAGCCGACCAAGCGCACCCGTCGTCTGGCGATGGACCAGCCGGTCGCGCAGGCCGACGTCAAGAAGATCAAGAAGCTGCTCGGCAAGTGATCTGCCCGGCGCCGTGAGACGACGGCGCCCCCGGACCCACTTTCCAGCCCGAAGCACACAAGGAGCATCACGTGGCACGCGTGAAGCGGGCGGTCAACGCCCAGAAGAAGCGTCGTACGACCCTCGAGCGGGCCAGCGGTTACCGTGGCCAGCGCTCGCGCCTCTACCGCAAGGCGAAGGAGCAGGTCACCCACTCACTGGTCTACAGCTACCGTGACCGGAAGGCGCGTAAGGGCGACTTCCGCAAGCTGTGGATCCAGCGCATCAACGCCGCGTCCCGCGCGCAGGGACTCACCTACAACCGCCTCATCCAGGGCCTGAAGGCCGCCGGTGTCGAGGTCGACCGCCGCATGCTCGCCGAGCTCGCGGTGAACGACGTGGCTGCGTTCAACGCGCTCGTCAAGGTCGCCAAGGACGCCCTCCCGGCGGACGTCAACGCCCCGGCCGCGGCCTGAGGTTGACGAAGGACCACCCGGACGCCCGGACGGCGCTCCGCACCCTTGACGTGACGCTCGCGAATCCGCGGGCGGACCGGGTCAGGCACGTGCGGGCCCTGTCCGGGCGTTCGGCGCGCTCACGGCACGGACTGTTCCTCGTGGAGGGGCCGCAGGGCGTCCGCGAGGCCGTGCGCTGGGCGGACGACGGTGCCGTCCGTGATGTCTACCTGACGCCCGCCGCCGTGGAGCGGTATCCCGAGATCGTGGACGCGGCGCGGGACAGCGCGGCCACCCAGGTCGCACGGACCGGCGGCGGTGCCGGAGCACTCCGGATCCATGTCGCGACGCCCGAGGTGCTGGAGACGATGAGCCCGGACGCGCAGGGCGTCCTGGCGGTGCTGCGCGCGGGGACCACCGAGCTGGAGGCCGCGCTGTCCGGGGCGCGACTCGTCGCGGTCCTGTCCAACGTCCGCGACCCGGGCAACGCCGGGACGGTGATCCGCGCCGCCGACGCCGCCGGGGCCGATGCGGTCGTCCTCGCGGGGGAGAGCGTCGACGTGCACAACCCGAAGGTCGTGCGTGCGACGGCCGGCTCGCTGTTCCACCTCCCCGTCGTGACCGGCCCGCGGCCGGCCGATGTCGTCGCGCGCCTCCACGAGGCCGGGTGCCAGGTGCTGGCCGCCGACGGCACCGGCGAGCACGACCTGGACGACCTGCAGGACGCCGTCGGGCAGGGGCCCTCGCCCGACCTGGCGGCCCCGACCGCGTGGCTGTTCGGCAACGAGGCCTGGGGCCTTCCGCCGGCGGACCGGGCGCTGGCCGACGCCGTGGTGCGCGTGCCGATCCGCGGCAGGGCGGAGTCCCTCAACCTGGCGACGGCCGCGGCCGTCTGCCTCTACGCCAGCAGCCGCGCGCAGCGCTGACGTCTCCGCGTTCGGGGTGGACACCGGCACGGCCGCCGGACCCGTGGCAGCAGGTGTCGTCCGCAGTTAGCGTGGCCTCATGAGATATGTGCCGGACCTGACTCGCATCATCGATGCCGCTGCCGAGCAGTTCGGCGTGCGGCAGGTCTTCGGCGAGGCGTACGAACGCGGTGAGAAGCTCGTGATACCGGTCGCGCGTATCTGGAACGGCGCGGGTGGCGGTGGCGGTGGCGGCACCGAGAGCCAGAAGGAGGGTTCCGAGGGCGGCGGTGGCGGCGTCGGGTTCAGCCGTCGTGGCGAGCCCGCGGGTGTGTTCGAGGTGGACGACGACGGAGCGCGCTGGGTTCCCGCCGTGAATGTGGGACGGATCGTGCTGGGTGGGCAGATCGCTGTGGTCGCCGTCGCCGTGGCCGTCTGCTGGGCCGTGTCGCGACGCCGGTCGGACCAGGAGTGAAACAGCTACCGTATCCCTCCCGTGCCTGCCTAGGATCGTCGGGTGCGCCTGTTCACGGCGGTGTTCCCGCCAGAGAGTGTCCTTGACCACCTCGATCTCGCTGTCCACGGCGTGACCAGCACCGGCGCCTCCCCGCGGTGGGTGCCGCGCGAGAACCGGCACATCACGCTGTCCTTCTACGCGGATGTGCCGGAAGGCGCCGTGGACGACCTGTCCGAAGGGCTCGCCGTCGTCGCCGGTAAGCATGGGGCGCTCGACCTGCGTCTTCGCGGTGCCGGGTCGTTCGGCAGCCGGGTGCTGTGGATCGGCGTCGACGGCGACCTGGCCCCGCTGCGCGATCTCGCGGCGGACTGCCTCGCCGCCTCCCCGCGCGAGGTGCCCGAGGACGTCAAGCCGCACCGCCCGCACCTCACGATCGCCCGGGCGCGGGCCGGGCAGGTGCGCCCGCCGCGAGGCCGCGACCGCTGGGGCAGACGCCGGGTCAGGGACGACGACGGCCGTGGCGGCGGGCGAGGGGGTGCGGCCCGGGCGCGCTCCGGCGCGTACAGCGCGGGGAGGGCCGCGTCGCGCGATGTCGTACGGGACCCGTTCGCGGACGCCCGGTCCGTGCTGGAGCCCGCCGCGCACGCGCTCTCGGTGTATGCCGGGCCGTCGTGGCCGGTCGAGTCGTTCGCGCTCGTGGAGTCGCGGCCCGGCGAGGGCGCGCAGGGCGGGCCCCGGTACACGGTCCTGGAGACGTTCGAGCTGCGGGGCTGAGGCTTTCGGTGTCCGCCGACACCGTGCGGATAATAATGTGCCAAGCGCGAGCTGTCGGAACCGGCGTGACGGGAGTGGGCGGGCTGTGCCAGGATGCTCGGCATGCAGGCGCGTGATCACCGATTTACCAGGCCCGTCATGGGCCCGGTGGTGCGCGCCGTGCGCGCGTGCTGACGTCGCGCGATTTCTTCTCCCTGTGGATGGAGCGACCGGGGCCCTGGCGGGCATCTAGACTGCACATGCCGCGTGCGGCGCCGCCCTGTCCGGGTCGGTGCCCCCGGCTTCCGACCCCGCCAGGAAGGCAAGCATGTCCACGCCCGACGTTCAGGCCGCCGTCGATCCGCTCGACGAGGTGGCGCTCGATGCCGCCGTCGAGCAGGCCCTCGCCGACATCGCGAAGGCCGCCCACCTCGACGAGCTCAAGGCCGTCCGCACCACCCACACCGGAGACCGCAGCGCCCTCGCGCTCGCGAACCGTGCCATCGGCGCGCTCCCCGGACCCGACAAGGCGCGGGCCGGCAAGCTGATCGGCCCGCGCCGCGGTCGCGTCAACAAGGCCGTCGCCGCGCGCCAGGCCGAGCTCGAGGCCGAGCGGGACGAGCGCGTGCTCGTGGAGGAGTCCGTCGACGTGACCCTCCCGACCACGCGCACACCTGCCGGTGCCCGGCACCCGATCGAGCTGATCCAGGAGCGCATCGGAGACTTCTTCACCGGCCTCGGCTGGGAGATCGCCGACGGTCCCGAGCTCGAGTCCGAGTGGTTCAACTTCGACGCGCTGAACTTCGGCCCCGACCACCCGGCCCGTCAGATGCAGGACACGTTCTACGTCGGCGGGACGGAGACGGCCGGTGCCGACTCGGGCGTGGTCGCCCCCGGGACGTCGTCGAACCTCGTGCTGCGTACCCACACGTCGCCGGTGCAGGCCCACAGCCTGCTCGAACGCGGCGTTCCGCTGTACGTCGCGTGCCCCGGCAAGGTGTTCCGCACCGACGCGCTCGACCAGACCCACACGCCCGTGTTCCACCAGGTCGAGGGCATCGCGGTGGACAAGGGGCTGACGATGGCGAACCTGATCGGCACGCTCGACGCGTTCGCGCGGGCGATGTTCGGCCCCGAGGCCAGGACGCGTCTGCGCCCGAGCTTCTTCCCGTTCACCGAGCCCAGCGCCGAGATGGACCTGTGGTTCCCGCAGAAGAAGGGCGGCGCGGGCTGGATCGAGTGGGGCGGCTGCGGCATGGTCAACCCCAACGTGCTCCGCTCGGCCGGCATCGACCCGGACGAGTACTCCGGGTTCGCCTTCGGCATGGGCATCGAGCGCACGCTCATGCTGCGCCATGCCATCGCTGACATGCACGACATCGTGGAGGGCGACGTCCGCTTCTCCACCCAGTTCGGGACGGAGATCTGACGTGCCCCGCATCGTGAAGGACTGGCTCGCCGACCACGTCGAGCTGCCCGCCGGGCTCACGGCCGAGCAGCTCGCCGAGGCCCTGGTGAAGGTCGGCCTGGAGGAAGAGGAGATCCACCCCGCGGCCGTGACCGGGCCGCTCGTGGTGGGCAGGGTGCTGGAACAGCATCCGGAGCCGCAGAAGAACGGCAAGACGATCAACTGGTGCCAGGTCGACGTCGGCGCGCACAACCAGGACGGGAAGCCCGTCGCCGACGGCGGCACGCCGCGTGGCATCGTCTGCGGCGCGCACAACTTCGGCGTCGGCGACCTCGTGGTCGTCTCGCTGCCCGGCACGACGCTGCCCGGCGGGTTCGAGATCGCCGCGCGCAAGACCTACGGCCACGTCTCCGACGGCATGATCTGCTCCCCGGCCGAGCTCGGCCTGGGCGGCGACGCCGGCGGGATCATCGTGCTGCCGCGCGACATGGGCTTCGCCGAGCAGGACCTGACCCCGGGCCAGGACGCGATCGCGCTGCTCGGCCTCGGCGAGGAGGTCCTGGAGATCAACGTGACGCCCGATCGCGGGTACGCGTTCAGCTACCGCGGCGTGGCGCGCGAGTACGCGCACTCCACGGGCGCGAAGTTCACCGACCGTGGTGCGCTCACCGGCGAGGAGCCGGCCGCGACGCCGGACGGGTTCGAGGTGCGGCTGCAGGACGCGGAGCCGATCGACGGACGGGTCGGCTGCGACCGGTTCGTCACGCGGATCGTGCGAGGGATCGACCCGGCCGCACCCTCGCCCGAGTGGATGCGCAGCCGCCTGGAGAACTCCGGGATGCGCTCCATCTCGCTCGCCGTGGACGTCACGAACTACGTGATGCTCGACCTCGGCCAGCCGCTGCACGCCTACGATCTCGCGCAGGTCACCGCGCCGCTGGTGGTGCGCCGTGCGGCCCCGGGGGAGAAGCTCACCACGCTGGACGACGTCGAGCGCACCCTGCACGCCGAGGACCTGCTCATCACCGACTCGCCGGACGGGGCCACGGGATCCCGCGTGCTGAGCCTGGCGGGCGTGATGGGGGGCGCGTCCTCCGAGATCTCCGGGAACACCACGGATGTGCTGGTCGAAGCCGCGCACTTCGAGCCCATCACGGTCGCGCGGACGGCACGCCGGCACAAGCTCCCGACAGAGGGTGCCAAGCGTTGGGAGCGCGGAGTCGACCCGCTGCTGCCTGCCGTCGCGGCACAGCGGGTGGTCGACCTGCTCGTGGAGTTCGGCGGTGGCACGGCGGACCCGGCCGTGGCCGACGTCGGGATCACCGGCGCGACCGGCTCGGCGACCCCGATCGTCCTGCGGGCGACGGAGCCGACGCGGCTCTCGGGCGTCGAGTACACGCCCGAGCAGGTGCGGTCGACCCTCGAGGAGGTCGGGTGCCACGTGACCCTGTCTCCCGCGGAGGGGACACCCGCCGCAGGACCGGGCACCGATCAGGTCGAGACCTTCGCCGTCACGCCCCCGTCCTGGCGCCCCGACCTGACCGACCCGGCCGACCTGGTCGAGGAGGTGGTGCGCATCCAGGGCTACGACGAGATCCCGTCCGTGCTGCCCAAGGCGCCGGGCGGACGCGGTCTGACCGCCGAGCAGCGCACCCGCCGCTCCGTCGCGCGCGCTCTCGCCGAGGCCGGTTTCGTCGAGGTGCTCAGCTACCCGTTCGTCGGCGCGGCCGACTACGACGCCCTCGGCCTGCCGGGGGACGACGCGCGCCGTACCTCCGTCCGGCTCGCGAACCCGCTGGCCGAGGACCGCCCCTACATGCGGACGAACCTCCTGGTCACGCTCCTGGAGACCGCGAGGCGCAACGTGTCGCGCGGGCTGTCCGACCTGGCCGTGTTCGAGACCGGCCTCGTGACGCGCCCGGTGCCGGACGCGCCGTCGGCTCCCGTCCTGCGGGGCGGTGCGCGCCCGTCGGACGCCGAGCTGGACGCGCTCGCCGCCGCGACGCCGGATCAGCCGCGCCGGGTCGCGGGCGTCCTCACGGGCAAGCGGGTCGCCGCGGGATGGTGGGGCAAGGGCCGCGCCGCCGACTGGGCCGACGCGCTCGACGCGGCACGCCTGGTCGCGGAACGTGCGGGTGTCGAGGTCACGGTCACGGCGGACTCCGAGCACATGCCGTGGCACCCGGGTCGCTGCGCGAAGCTGGAGGCGACCGACTCCGCCGGCCGCACCCACCTGATCGGCCACGCCGGCGAGCTGCACCCCAAGGTGGTCGAGGCGCTCGGGCTGCCCGCCCGGGCCTCCGCCTTCGAGGTCAGCCTGTCGGCACTCGTCGCCGTGGCGCCGGGCGATCCCGTGGCGGCCATGCCGGTCTCCGCGTTCCCGGCGGCGAAGGAGGACTTCGCGTTCGTGGTCGACGCCGGACTGCCGGCCGCCACGCTGCGGGACGCGATCGTGTCCGGCGGCGGTGACCTGCTCGAGGACGTGAGCCTGTTCGACATCTTCACGGGTGACCAGATCGGCGAAGGCCGCAAGTCCCTGGCCTACGCCGTGCGGCTGCGCGCGGCCGACCGCACGCTGTCGGCCGACGAGGTCCGCGCGGCGCGCGAGGCCATCGTCGCCGCCGCCGGAAAAGCCGGGGCGGTACTGCGTGCCTGACATCGTCCCGCCCGCGCGGACCGCGCTCGTGACCGGCGCGTCACGGGGGATCGGGCGCGAGATCGCGCTCGGCCTGGCGCGCGCGGGACTCGACGTGGCCCTGCTCGCCCGGGACGAGCAGCGCCTGGCCGAGGTCGCGGAGCAGGTCCGCGATCTCGGCCGCACCGCCGTCGTGCTCAGCGCCGACGTCACCTCGGAGGCCGAGGTGCGCGACGCCGTCGCGCGGGCCGAGCGACCGGGCGACGGCCTCGGGTCCATCGACCTGCTGGTGAACAACGCCGGCCGGCTCGAACCCGAGGCGCCGCTCTGGGAGGCCGACCCCGGGGACTGGTGGGCCACCTTCGAAGCCAACGTGCGCGGCGTCTTCCTGCTCGACCGTCATGTGGTGCCCGGCATGCTGGCGCGCGGCGGCGGCCGGGTCGTCGACCTCGCCTCCGGGGCGAGCACGCACGAAGGCCCGTTCGGGCACTCCGCCTACAACGCCAGCAAGACCGCGCTGGTCCGGATGGGCGCCGCCCTGCACGCCGAGGGCCACGACCGCGGGCTGCGTGTCTTCGAGCTCGCCCCCGGGGTGGTCAAGACGGCCATGTCGACCGCCCTGGCCATCCACGCCGACCGCACCGAGTGGACCCCGCCCGAGCGTGTGACCGACCTGGTGGACGCGATCGCGGCCGGGAGCCTGGACGCCTGTTCCGGCTGGCTCGTCCGCGCCACCCACGACACCCCCGAGTCGCTCCGGGAACTCGCCGCCGCGGCGGAGGGCGGGCCCGCGCCCGCCACGGCCCGCCGGCGGCTCCGCGTGCTGCCCGCCGGGAACGAGGATCCCCTGCGCGAACTCCTCACGGGACGGTGACCGCCCGCTCCGCCGTCGGGCCCGAACAACAGGACGAGCACCATGCGCGGGCAGAGCGACGGGTCGAACGTCGGCGGCCCGAACGCGGACGTGCCCGGCGCCCGCTGTTCAGCGGGCGCCGGACTCCGCGCGGTCCTTCAGACCCGAGAGTTCGGTGTCGACCAGAGCGCGGGTGCGCTTCCTGGTCATCATGCCGAGCACCCGGGCGAACGGCCCGACCTGAGTGATGGTGAGGGTCACCCGTGACCGCCCCGCGTCGGCCTGCTCGACGACATGCTCCGCCTGGGTCCGCACTCCCGGCACGGCGCTGGTCCAGCCGAACTTGCGCGGCGGGTCCCACTCGTCGACCGTCCAGACCGCGAGTGGCAGGCCCGGCTGCTCGACGCGCACCGCGGTGCCGACGCCGGGCGGCCGCGGTCCGTCGACGATCTGGACCGAGCTCATCGACGACGTCCAGCCCGGCATGCCCTCGACGTCGGAGATGATGCGCCACACGGTCTCCGGCGACGCGGCGACCTCGGCGGACACCGAGTAGGAGGGCGACATCAGGCACCACCCCGTGCGTCGCGCCAGTCGATCCAGCGCTTGACGCCCGACAAGTCGTAGTCGGGGCCGTCCAGGCCGATGGTGAGCAGCGTGGCGCCCGCGGCCACCAGCAGCTCGCCCTTCTCGGCCGGGTCGCCGGCGACGCCGACCGACCGCTCGACGAGCCTCCCGGTGTCGCGCCCGACGGCGGCCCCGTGCTCGTCCAGGATCCCCGACTTCCGGGTCAGGACGTCCACGGTGCCGAAGGTGTGCCAGATGTCGGCGTGCTCGGCGACGATCCGCAGGGTCTTCTTCTCGCCGCCACCACCGATCATGATCGGGATGTCCCGTGTGGGGGCGGGGTTCCCGGCCGCGAGCCGCCGGGTGATGCGGGGCATCGCCGCCGCGAGGTCGGCGATGCGGGAACCGGCGGTGCCGAACTCGTAGCCGAACTCGTCGTAGTCTCGCTCGAACCAGCCGGCGCCGATGCCGAGGATCAGGCGGCCGCCCGACATGTGGTCGACGGTGCGTGCCATGTCGGCCAGCAGATCCGGGTTGCGGTAGGAGTTGCAGCTCACGAGCGCACCGATCTCGACACGCTCGGTCTGCTCCGCCCAGGCGCCGAGCATGGTCCAGCACTCGAAGTGCTTGCCGTCGGGGTCCCCGGAGAGCGGGTAGAAGTGGTCCCAGTTGAAGATGACGTCGACGCCGAGGTCCTCGGCGCGCAGGACGGCGTCGCGGATCTCGCTGTAGTCGGCGTGCTGCGGTTGGATCTGGACTCCGATGCGGACGGGTCGCTCAGTCATGTCCGCCAGCCTAGGCAGCGCTTGCCGGGGCTGCCAGCCTCAACGCCCGTCCGCCACGGCCCCGGGGTCGCGCGAGGCGACCACGAACACCCTGCGGAACGCCAGCGGGGTCCCGTAGGGCCGGTCGGGGTAGGCCTCGCGCAGCGCGGCGCCGTACTCTTCCTCGAACCGCTCCCGGAGCGCGGGGTCCACGTCGTGGAGCGCGTGGAGCGTCGGCTGGGCGCCGGTGGCGCTGATCCAGCGCAGCACCGGATCCGGCCCCTGGAGGAGGTGGGTGTAGGTGGTCTCCCACGCGTCGAGGGTCCAGCCCGGCCCCGCGAGCAGGTCGAGGTAGCCCAGGGGGTCCTCGGTGGCACGGCGGGCCACCGGCGCGCCCAGGGCGGAGGCGTACGGCTCGCGTGCGGCGACCTCACGCAGCAGCAGGTGTGACGGCGCGTCGTGGTTGCCGGGCACCTGGAACGCGAACACCCGGCGTGCGGTGTCGCGGAGCGCGGGCAGGAGTTTCCGGTGCTCGGGCACCCATTGCAGCGCGGCGTTGCTCACCACGGCGTCGGCACCGGTCACCTCCAGGCGCCCGGCCGCGTAGTCGCCGATGTCGCCCTCGAGGTAGGTGGCCCCGGGATCGTGTTCCCGTGCTCGCGCGATCATCGCGGGCGAGGAGTCGACGCCCGTCACGGCCGCCTCCGGCCAGCGGGACCGCAGCACGCCGGACAGGTGTCCCGGCCCGCACCCCAGGTCGACGACGTCGGACGGCGCCGTGTCGCGAAAGGCCGGCAGTTCGGCGACGTGGGCGATCAGGTCGCGGAACGACCGCGACCGCTCATCGGTGAACTGCAGGTACCGGGTGGGGGACCAGTCGGCCATGAGAACCCTCTCGCTCGACGTCAACTATCTTGACATCAAGATATACCGTGCTCGTACGCCCAGCGCGCCACTTCGACCCGGTTGCGTGTTCCGGTCTTCGTCATGATCGCCGCCAGGTGCGTCTTGACGGTGCTGAGCCCGAGGTGCAGGTCGTCGCAGATCTCGGCGTTGGTGCTGCCCGTGGCGACCAGACGCAGCACCGACCGCTCACGCCCGGTCAGTGGCGCCGCCGGCGGTGGCGGGGCCGGTCCGGGAGCGGCCTGGGCGAAGTGTGCGAGCAGCCGCACCGTGACCGCCGGGTCGATCAGCGCGTCGCCGGCGGCCGCGGCGTGCACGGCCTGCGAGAGCAGGGCGGGTCCGCCGTCCTTGAGCAGGAATCCGCGCGCCCCCGCGCGCAGGGCGGCGTGGACGTTCTCGTCCAGGTCGAACGTGGTGATGACCACGACCGCCAGAGGGTCGGCGACGTCCGGTCCCGCGAGTATCCGGGTCGCCGAGACCCCGTCGAGTACCGGCATGCGGATGTCGAGGAGGCAGACGTCCGGGAGCAGCCGGCGCGCCTCGCTCACCGCTTGCGCCCCGTCCGCGACGTCCGCGACGACCTCGATGCCCGGCTGCGCGTTCAGGATCGTGCACAGGCCGGTGCGCACGATCTCCTGGTCGTCGGCCACCAGTACGCGGATCGTCATCGGGCCTCCGTGCCGCGGCTTTCGTGCGGCGTCGCCGGGACGGGAAGTACGGCGTGCACGGTCCAGCCGCGCACGTCGTCGGGCCCGGCCGCGAGCGTTCCACCGAGGGCGCGTGCCCGCTCGTTCATCCCGGTCAGCCCGAATCCCGCGTCCGACGACGGCTCGTGGCCGGGTCCGCGCCAGGCGTGCGGCGCGGACGTACCGTCGTCGTGCACGACCAGGTCCAGGGCCCCTTCGCGGCGCTTCAGCGTGACGGCGATGCCCGTGGCGCCGCGTGCGTGGCGCCGGGCGTTGGCGACGGCCTCCTGGGCGATGCGGACGACGGCGGTGCTGGTGGCAGCCGGGAGGGGTTCGACGTCGTCGGCCACGTCCAGGCGCACCGGGGGCGGGCCGGGGTCGGCCAGGTCCTGGAGGCGGTCCAGGCCGCGGGTCAGCTCCTGGGGCGTCTCGCTGCGGAGCACGCCGACCAGGGATCGCATCTCCGCGAGGGCGCGGCGCGCCTCGGCCTCCACGAGACGGAGTGCTTCGACCGCCGCGGCGTGGCCGTCGGCCCCGCCGCTCTCTGCGGCCGCGCTGACCTGCCCCGCCTGTGCCCGCACGGCGACGGCGGACAGATGATGGGCGACGGTGTCGTGCAGGTCGCGGGCCACGGCCTCGCGCTCGCGTGCCCGGACGCGGTCCAGCTCGCGAGCTCGCGCCGTCGACCGCTGGCGTGCCACCTCGCCGATGAGCGCGACGAGGACGATCACCGTGGCGCCTCCGATCGCGTCGTCGACACCGCCCACGCCGGCGACGACCGACAGGGCGAAGCCGCCGGCGATCAAGGGCCCGCCCGCCAGGATCGCGCGGCCCGAGCCCCAGCGGAAGAGCGCGTACGGCGCGAGGACCGCGACCGCCGCGGAGTACAGTCCGGTGGATCCGTGCCCCGCCACGATGTCGGCGAGGTCGTGCGCCGCGCCGATCCCGAACGTCCAGGCGACCACGGCGAACGGGCGCACGCGTCGCCACGGGAGGGCCGCGAGAACCGCGAGGGCGGCCAGTGCCGAGGCCACCGGCCAGGCCAGGTCCTGGCGGAGCGCGGTCTCGACGACGACACCGGCCCCCGCCGCACCCACGATGATCCAGTCGCGTCGCGCGGGCGCCGTGGCTCCTGGTGCCGCGGTTCGTCGCAGGGCGGCGCCGAACGGGCGCCGGAGCGCCTGCCCGTCCGCGGTCCGCATACCGGCGATGGTAGTCATCGGGAGACCCGCCCGGGCCGGCGACGGCGGATGAGCCATTCGGCCACGACGGCGTTGACGGCCCAGGCGAGGGTCATCAGGACCGTGTTGACGACCGGCGTCGCGGGATCGTCCGGTTGGGGTCTCGCGACGACGAGCCAGGGGCCGAGCAGCAGGGCCTGGGTTCCGGCGCCCATCGCCAGGGCGTAGGCGCGGGTCATCCAGGCGCCGTGCGTGGCGTAGTCGTGCCGCAGCAGCGCGCGGACGGCCAGGACCAGCCCGGTCACCATGACGCTCCCGACCACGTAGCGGACACCGTTGACCACTGCCGTGTCCTTGGCGGGCAGGTCGTAGAACGCCGTCATCCACAGGCCCGACAGCGCGGTCGCCAGCCCGGCCGGCACCAGGACGGTACCGGCGGCCCGGTGCCAGCCGTTGCGCCGGCTCCGGAAGCCGGGGGAGAACTGCAGCGCGCCCAGCAAGGAGTAGACCGTGACGGCCACGATGTGGACGAGGACGGGCGCCGGGGCCTCGACGAACCGCGCGTTCTCCTCGGTGACGGCGGGGTGGCCGGCGAGTTCGGCCAGGCGCGAGGCGCCGCCGAGGGCCGGCACGAGGGACAGCAGCATCAGACCGGACGGGATGAGCCAGTCGGCGGGGCGTGATCGGGGGCGGACGGTCCGGCGGGCGGTCGTGAGGGGCATGCCCCGAGTCTTCGCCGGCGCGGGCTGGCCCGGTATCGGTCATCCGGTCGGACCTGACCGGCCTGATGGCCGATACCGGGCCGCGCCGTCAGCTCGTCACGGCAGCAGCAGGACCTTGCCCGTCGTCGCGCGGCCCTCGAGCGCGCGGTGCGCCTCGGCGGCGTCCGAGAGCGGGAACCGCGCCCCGACCCGTACGTCGAGCTCGCCGGACGCGGCCGCCCCCAGCACCTCGGCCGCGCGCCACTCGAGCTCGCCGCGTGTCGCCAGGTAGTGCCCGAGACGGGGCCGGGTGAGGTACAGCGAGCCCTTCTGGCTCAGGAGCTGCGGGTCGAACGGAGGCACCTGCCCGGACGCCCCGCCGAACAGCACGAGCATGCCGCGCCGCCGGAGCGAGTCCAGCGAGGCGTCGAAGGTCGCCCGGCCGACGCCGTCGTACACGACATGCACCCCCGCGCCGTCCGTCAGGTCCCGGACGACGGCGGGCAGTTCGGTCGTGACGTCGGTCATCGCGGCGTAGTCGATCGTGTGCGCGGCCCCCGCCCCGGCCGACAGCGCGGCCTTCTCGGGCGTCGAGACCGTCGAGATGACGCGCCCGCCGCGCGCCACGGCGAGCTGCGTCGCCAGCAGCCCGACGCCGCCCGCTCCCGCGTGCAGCAGCACGTCGTGCCCCGGGCCGACCTCGAACGTCGAGGCGACGAGGTAGTGCGCGGTCATGCCCTGCAGGGGGAGCGCCGCGGCGGTCTCCAGGTCGAGGCCGGCGGGCACCGGGATCGCCTGCGCGGCGTCGACGACGGCGAGTTCCCCGTAGGACCCGGGAGCCTCCGCCCACGCGACCCTGTCACCGACGGCGAAACCGCCCGCGTCCTTGCCGACCGCCTCGACGACTCCGGCTCCCTCGGATCCGACGACGTGCGGGAACTCCATGGGATACGTACCGGAGCGACGGTACGTGTCGATGAAGTTCACGCCGGCCGCCGCCACGCGGACCAGGATCTGGTCCGGTCCGGGCGTGGGGTCGGGAACCTCGTCGTAGGTCAGGACCTCTGGACCGCCCGCTTCACGGGCCATGACTGCACGCATGCTGCGACCCTACGACGCCCTGGGCCGCACGCTCGACGACACCGCCGTTCGAGACGGCCGTTCGACGCCACCCCTCGACGCCGCACGCTCGAGGCCGCACGCTCGACGACATCGCTCGACGACGACGGCGGCCGGTGCGGGCGCCGGCGACGGGTACCGTGTGGTCCGTGACCCGCACCATCCGACCGCTGACCGAAG
This sequence comes from Myceligenerans xiligouense, assembly GCF_003814695.1. Taxonomy (GTDB): domain Bacteria; phylum Actinomycetota; class Actinomycetes; order Actinomycetales; family Cellulomonadaceae; genus Myceligenerans; species Myceligenerans xiligouense. The sequence continues at coordinate 3,020,217 of NZ_RKQZ01000001.1, read as the reverse complement.
CGGACTGGCCCGCGGTCTGGCCGATCGTGGAGGCCGTGTGCCGCGAGGGTGAGACGTACGTCTACCCGACCGACCTCACCGAGGAGCAGGCGCGCGGCTACTGGCTGGAGCCTCCGCCCGGCGCCGTCGTCGTGCTGGAGGAGGACGGCGAGATCCTCGGTACCGCCAAGATGGGGCCGAACCGTCCGGGCCACGGTGACCACATCGGCACGGCCTCGTTCATGGTGGCCGAGGCGGCCCGCGGCCGTGGCGTCGCCCGTGCGCTGGGCGAGCACGTGATCGCCTGGCACCGGGCGCGGGGGTTCCGGGGCATCCAGTTCAACGCGGTGGTCGAGTCGAACGGGCCGGCGGTGCACCTGTGGCGGACGCTCGGGTTCGAGATCGTCGGGACGGTTCCGGGCGCCTTCCGCTCACCCGCGCACGGTGAGGTCGGCCTGCACGTGATGTTCCTGCCGCTCGGCTGATCCGCGCCCGGCCCGGGCCGCGGTCATGCGTGCCGCGAGGTCTCGTGGCCGATGTGCCCTGCGGGCTCGAGCTGGAAGGTCGAGTGCTCGACGCTCACCGCGAACTCGGTGGCGACGCACTGCTGCAGCGCGTCCAGGACCTGGGGCGCGCAGCCGTCCCGGAAGCAGGCATCGTGCACGACGACGTGGGCCGACAGCGTCGGCAGGCCCGTGGCGACGAGCGAGGCGTGCAGGTCGTGCACCTCCGCCACGTGGTCCACGGCGAGCAGGCGCGCCCGCACCGCCCCGAGGTCGAGCCCCGGTGGCGCGGACTCCAGGAGCACGGAGCCGGTCTCGAGCAGGAGCCGCACCGCCCGCGGCAGGATGAGCGCGGCGATGGCGAGGCCCGCCAGGGCATCGGCCCGCTGCCAGCCAGTGGTGGCGATCACCACGGCCGCCACGATGACGCCGACGGAGCCCAGGGCGTCGTTCAGTACCTCCAGGAACGCGGCGCGGAGGTTGAACGACGCCGATCGCGCCCCGGCCAGCACCGCCAGCCCCACGAGGTTCCCCGCGAGCCCCACGACCCCGAAGACCAGCAGCTCGATCCCTGGTACCTCGTCGGGCTCGAAGAGCCGCAGCACGCCCTCCACCAGCGCGTAGACACCGACGGCGAGCAGCACGGCGGCCTGGGCGCCGGCGGCGAGCACCTCGGCACGGCGGAAGCCCCACGTTCGCTGCGGGGTGGGCGGACGCAGGGCGAGCGTGGCGGCGACCAGCGCGATCCCGAGGCCGGCGACGTCGGTCAGCACGTGCGCGGTGTCGACGAGCAGCGCGAGGCTGCCGGTGATCCAGGCGCCGACGGCCTGGGCGACGAGGACGGCCGCGCCGACGCCGAAGGCGACCGCGAGCCGGCGCCGGTGGCCCGGCGCGGCGGGATCGCCGGCGTGTGCGTGATCGTGTGCGTGATCGGTCATCGTGAGCATCCTCGGACACCGCACCCCCCTCTGGCTACCCGAGGGCCTCGTTGTCCACAGGGTGGTTGAGGGTGGTCGAATAACTATGTAGACTCCCGAATATGTCTTCCACGATCCGCGTCGCCGTCGCGGGCGCTTCCGGGTATGCGGGCGGCGAGATGCTGCGGCTCCTCGCGGCCCACCCGCGCGTCGAGGTGGGTGCGGTGACCGCGCACACCTCGGCCGGCACGGCCCTCGGCGAGCACCAGCCCCACCTGCGCTCGCTCGCGCACCGCGTCATCGAGCCCACCACGCCCGAGGCTCTCGCCGGGCACGACGTCGTGGTGCTCGCCCTGCCGCACGGCGCCTCGGGAGCCGTCGCGGCGCAGTTGCCGGGAGACACGCTCGTCCTGGACCTCGGTGCGGATCACCGCCTGACCGACGCCGAGGCGTGGCGGACGTTCTACGGCAGCGAGCACGCCGGCTCCTGGCCGTACGGCCTGCCGGAGCTCATCGTCGCGGAGGGCGCCGGGGGAGCCGGCGTCGCCAGGCAGCGCGACCGCCTCGCGGGCGCGACCCGGATCGCGGTCCCCGGGTGCAACGTCACGGCGGTGACGCTCGGCCTGCAACCTGGCGTCGCGGCCGGCCTGATCGACCCGTCGGACGTCGTCGCCGTCCTGGCCAACGGATACTCCGGTGCCGGCAAGAGCCTCAAGCCGCACCTCCTGGCGAGCGAAGGGCTCGGCTCCGCCCGGCCCTACGCCGTCGGCGGGACGCACCGGCACATCCCGGAGATCGCGCAGAACCTGCGTACCGCCGGCGCGCCCGGAGTCCGCCTCAGCTTCACTCCCACCCTCGTCCCGATGTCGCGCGGCATCCTCGCCACGGTCACCGCACCGCTGGCGGGTGGCTCCGGGACCGGCACCGCGGCGGGCGCGGTCCGCCAGGCATGGGTCGAGGCGTACGCGGACGAACCCTTCGTCCACGTCCTGCCGGAGGGCCAGTGGCCCAGCACCGCCATGACCCAGGGAGCCAACACGGCCCTGATCCAGGTCGCCGTGGACGAGGCCGCGGGCCGCGTCGTCACCGTGACCGCCATCGACAACCTCGTCAAGGGCACCGCCGGGCAGGCCGTCCAGGCCATGAACATCGCACTCGGCCTGCCGGAGACCAGCGGCCTGGGCGTCGAAGGAGTCGCGCCGTGAACGCCCGGCGCCGGCCGGCCCGGCACATCGACCCCGGTACCGCCACGACAGGAGGAGCACAGTGAGCGTCACCGCCGCCCAGGGTTTCCGGGCCGCCGGCATCACGGCCGGACTCAAGGCGTCCGGCAAGCCGGACCTCGCACTGGTCGTGAACGACGGACCGCGGTTCGACGCCGCCGCCGTCTTCACGTCGAACCGCGTGGTCGGCGCCCCCGTCATGTGGTCGCGCCAGGCGGTCAAGGACGGCGCGGCGCGCGCCGTCGTGCTCAACTCGGGCTCCGCCAACGTCTGCACCGGGCCGGGCGGGTTCCAGGACGCGCATGCCACCGCCGAGGCGGTCGCCGACGGTCTGGGCATCGGAGCGATCGACGTGCTCGTCGCCTCGACCGGCGTCATCGGCGTGCGGCTGGCGCGTGAGAAGCTGCTCGCCGGCGTCCCCGTCGTGACGGCCGCCCTGTCGCACGATCCGGCCGCCGGGCAGGCCGCCGCGGCCGCGATCATGACCACCGACACCGTGGCCAAGACGGCCACCCGCACCGTGGAGACCCCGGACGGCGTGGTGACGGTCGGCGGCATGGCCAAGGGTGCGGGCATGCTCGCGCCGGCGCTGGCCACGATGCTGTGCGTGATCACCACGGACGCCGTCGTCCCCCACGAGGAGGCCGACGCCGTGCTCCGGGCGGCCACCCGCACCACCTTCGACCGCGTGGATTCCGACGGCTGCCAGTCGACGTCGGACACCGTCGTCCTCATGGCGTCCGGGGCGTCCGGCGTCGCGCCGGGACGTGACGAGTTCGCGGCCGCGGTCCGCGAGGTCTGCGCGGACCTCGTCCGACAGCTCCTCGCCGACGCCGAGGGCGCCACCCACGACATCGCCATCACGGTGAAGAACGCGACCACCGAGGATGCGGCGCTCGCCGTCGCACGGGCGGTGTCGCGCTCCAACCTGGTCAAGGCGGCGATCTTCGGCAACGACCCCAACTGGGGCCGCATCCTGGCACAGGTCGGCACGGTGCCCGAGGAGGTCGCCCCCTTCGACCCCGAGATGCTCGACATCTACGTCAACTCCGTAAAAGTGTGCCAAGCGGGTGGCGCCCACGAGTCACCGGACAAGGTCGACCTGGCCTCGTCCCGGGAGGCCGCGATCGACATCGACCTGCACGCCGGCGACGCCGACGCCACCCTCTGGACCAACGACCTCACGCACGCCTACGTCGAAGAGAACAGCGCGTACACGTCATGACCGGTTCCCCGAACAGCGCGGTCCTCGCCTCCCTGACCGCGGATCAGAAGGCCGAGGTCCTGGTCGAGGCGCTGCCGTGGCTGCAGGAGTTCGCCGGCGCGCTGGTCGTGATCAAGTACGGCGGCAACGCCATGGTGCGCGACGACCTCAAGGCGGCATTCGCGCAGGACATGGTGTTCCTGCGCCAGGTGGGCCTGAAGCCCGTCGTCGTGCACGGCGGTGGCCCGCAGATCAACGCGATGCTGGAACGCCTCGGCATCGTGTCCGAGTTCCAGGGCGGCCTGCGCGTCACCACCCCCGAGACCATGGAGGTGGTGCGCATGGTGCTCACCGGCCAGGTCTCGCGCGAGCTGGTCGGCCTCATCAACGCGCACGGCCCGAACGCCGTGGGCCTGAGCGGCGAGGACGGTGGCCTGCTCGGCGCGGCACGGCGGCACGCGACGGTCGACGGCGAGCCCGTCGACGTCGGCCTGGTGGGTGACGTCGTGCAGGTGGACCCGCGCGCGGTCCGGGACCTGCTGGATGCGGGCCGCATCCCCGTGGTCTCCACCATCGCGCCCGATGTCACGGATCCCACGCAGGTGCTCAACGTCAACGCCGACACGGCGGCGAGCGCCCTCGCGGTGGCGCTGGGCGCGAAGAAGCTGATCGTGCTGACGGACGTGGAGGGCCTGTACACGGCGTGGCCGGACAAGGACTCCCTGGTGGAGCAGATCACGGCCTCGCAGCTGCGGGCTCTGCTGCCGAGCCTGGCGTCGGGGATGATCCCGAAGATGGAGGCGTGCCTGCGGGCGGTCGACGGCGGTGTGCCGCGCGCGACGGTGATCGACGGGAGGCAGCCGCACAGCGTGCTGCTGGAGGTCTTCACGGCCCGCGGGAACGGCACGATGGTGGTGCCGTCGGGCGAGGTCTCGCAGGCAGTGCGGCGCGAGGAGGGGTCGGCGGTGGTGTCGGAATGAAGGATCTGACGACGGCGGGTGTCGCCGCGCGGCCGGGCTCGCGGGGTCCGGTGGAGCCGGGCGAGGCGACGGGCGCGGCCTGGACGGAGCGTTACGTGGGCGCGGTGATGGACACGTTCGGTCCGCCGCAGCGGGTCCTGGTGCGTGGCGAGGGCGCGTACGTCTGGGACGCGGACGGGAAGCGGTACCTGGACCTGCTGGCGGGGATCGCGGTGAACGCGCTGGGGCACGCGCATCCGACGCTGACCGCGGCGATCAGCGCGCAGCTGGGCACGCTCGGGCACACGTCGAACTTCTTCGGGACGCCGACGCAGATCGCGCTGGCCGAGCGGCTGCTGGCGCTGGCCGGTGCGCCCGCGGGGTCGCGCGTCTTCTTCACCAACTCGGGGACGGAGGCGCTGGAGGCGGCGTTCAAGATGACGCGGCGGGTGCCGGCGTCGTCGGGTGGTGGCTGCCGCACGCGGGTCCTCGCGCTGGAGGGTGGATTCCACGGGCGGTCGATGGGCGCTCTGGCGCTCACGCACAAGCGTGCCTACCGGGAGCCGTTCGAGCCGCTCCCCGGTGGCGTCGAGCACCTGCCGTTCGGGGACGCGGCGGCGCTGGAGGCGGCGTTCTCCCCGGATGTGGTCGCGGAGCGGGGTGAGGTGGCGGCGTTCGTCGCGGAGCCGCTGCAGGGCGAGGCGGGTGTGCGTCCGCTGCCGCCGGGGTACCTGGCGCTCGCGCGCCGGCTCACCCGGGAGCACGGGGCGCTGCTCGTGCTGGACGAGGTGCAGACCGGTATCGGACGCACCGGCGAGTGGTTCGCCTTCCAGCACCCGGATGCCCTGGGCCCGGCGGGTGCCGGTGCCGGTACGCCCGGCGCGGACGTGCTGCCTGATGTCGTGACGCTCGCGAAGGGCCTGGGCGGTGGCTTCCCGGTGGGCGCGGTGATCGCGTTCGGCGAGGAGTCCGCACGGCTGCTCGGGCGGGGCCAGCACGGCTCGACGTTCGGCGGCAACCCGGTCGCCTCGGCGGCAGGGCTGGCGACGCTCGGTGTGATCGAGCGGGACGCCCTGCTCACGCAGGTGCGCGAGACCGGTGAGCTGCTGCGCCGCGAGATCGAGGGCAGCGGCAGTCCGCTGGTCTCGGGGGTGCGGGGCCGTGGGCTCCTGCTCGCGGTACAGTTCGCCGCGCCCGTGGCTGCGCGGGTGGTCGCCCGGGCTCTGGAGGCGGGGTTCATCGTGAACGCCGTCGCGCCCGATGCCGTCCGTCTGGCCCCGCCGCTCATCCTGACCGCCGATCAGGCCCGTGAGGCTGCCGCGTTCTTCGCGGCCCTGCCCGCCTCCTGGGCCGAGGAGACCGAGGAGGCCTCATGACCGTCCGCCACTTCCTGGCCGACGACGACCTCACGCCCGCGGAGCAGCGCGAGGTCCTCGACCTCGCCATGGCGCTGCGTGCCGACCGGCTCGCCCGACGCCCCCTGGACGGCCGCCGGGACGCGCCGGGTGCCGTCGCCTTCATCACGGACAAGCCGACGCTGCGCACCCAGCTCTCGTTCGCGGGCGCGATAGCGGATCTCGGCGGGTACCCGATCGTGGTGGACGGCAACCTGGCGCAGATCGGCAAGCGGGAGTCCGTCGAGGACACGGCGCGTGTGCTGGGCCGGCAGGTCGCCGCGATCGTGTGGCGCACCTACGAACAGGACCGCCTTCGCACGATGGCGGCGTACGCGGGTGTTCCCGTCGTCAACGCCCTCACCGACGACTACCACCCGTGCCAGATCCTGGCCGACCTGGTCACGATCGCGCAGCATCGCGGGGGAGTGGCCGCGCTGCCCGGCACGACGCTCGCGTACGTGGGCGACGCGGGCAACAACATGGCCGCCTCCTACCTGCTGGGCGGCGCGACGGCCGGCCTGCACGTGCGCGTCGCCGGGCCCGGGGGATTCCAGCCCGACGCCGAGGTGCTCGCCCGCGCCGCGCGGATCGCCGGGGCCACGGGCGGCTCGGTCGTCTCGGTCACCGACCCGGCCGAAGCGGTGGCCGGGGCCGACGTCGTCGCGACGGACACGTGGGTGTCCATGGGCGACGACGCCGCCGGGCGCGAGACGGTCTTCGAGCCGTATCAGGTGAACGCCGGCCTGCTCGCCGGGGCCGCCCCGGACGCGATCGTGCTCCACTGCCTGCCGGCCTACCGCGGCAAGGAGATCACCGCGGAGGTCCTGGAGGGAGCCCGGAGCGTCGTCTGGGACGAGGCCGAGAACCGGTTGCACGCCCAGAAGGCGCTGCTCGCCTGGCTCCTGGACGAAGGGGCGCGCTCATGACCGGCACCCCACGAACGTCGTCGGACGGGCGGCCGGTCGCCGAGCAGTCCTGGGGCGGCGACACACCCGGCGGCACGCTCACCGTCCCGACCACGAAGGCCGCGCGGCACGCGCGCATCCTGGACATCATCACGCACACCGCGATCCGCTCCCAGGCCGACCTGGCCCGGGCGCTCGCGGCCCACGGCGTGAAGGTCACCCAGGGCACGCTGTCCCGCGACCTCATCGAGCTGCGGGCCGAGAAGGTGCGCGGCGCCGACGGCTCCCTCGTCTACGCCGTGCCGGGCGAGGGCGGGGACCGCAGCGTGCAGGCCGACCAGGACGCCGAGTACCTGGCCGCCCGGCTGGCACGCCTGGCCACCGAGCTCCTGGTCTCGGCCGAGGCGTCCGGCAACCAGGTGGTGCTGCGCACCCCGCCGGGCGCCGCGCAGTACCTGGCCTCGGCGATCGACCACTCCCTGTTCCCCGGCGTGCTCGGCACCATCGCCGGGGACGACACCATCCTCGTGATCGCCCGGGACGCCGACGGCGGCAGCGAGCTGGCCCAGCGCCTGCTCACCCTGTCCGCCTGACCGGGCTCTCCGGGCCACCTGCTTGAATCGAAACCAACGAACCACGGAAGAGAAGAACCAATGACCGAACGCGTCGTGCTCGCCTACTCGGGCGGCCTGGACACCTCCGTCGCCATCGGCTGGATCGGCGAGGCCACCGGGGCCGAGGTCGTCGCCATGGCCGTCGACGTCGGCCAGGGTGGCGAGGACCTCAACGTCATCCGCAAGCGCGCGCTGGACTGCGGCGCCGTCGAGGCGTACGTCGCCGACGCGCGCGAGGAGTTCGCCGACGAGTACTGCATGCCGGCCCTCCAGGCCAACGGGCTCTACCTGGACAAGTACCCGCTGGTGTCCGCGATCTCCCGCCCCCTGATCGTCAAGCACCTCGCCCGCGCCGCCCGCAAGTTCGGCGCCACCACCGTGGCTCACGGCTGCACCGGCAAGGGCAACGACCAGGTGCGTTTCGAGGTCGCCACCACCTCGCTCGCCCCGGACCTGAAGACGATCGCTCCCGTGCGCGACCTCGCCCTCACCCGCGAGAAGGCCATCGAGTACGCCGAGAAGCACGACCTGCCGATCGCCACCACGAAGAACAACCCGTTCTCCATCGACCAGAACGTGTGGGGCCGCGCCGTCGAGACCGGCTTCCTCGAGGACATCTGGAACGAGCCCACCAAGGACGTCTACTCCTACACGGACGACCCGACCTTCCCGCCCGTCGCGGACGAGGTCACCATCACGTTCGAGCAGGGCATCCCCGTCGCGATCGACGGCGTCGCCGTCACCCCGCTCCAGGCGATCCAGGAGATGAACCGCCGCGCCGGTGCCCACGGCGTCGGCCGCATCGACATCGTCGAGGACCGCCTGGTGGGCATCAAGTCCCGCGAGATCTACGAGGCCCCGGGCGCCATGGCGCTCATCGCCGCCCACCAGGAGCTCGAGAACGTCACCGTCGAGCGCGAGCAGATGCGCTTCAAGCGGCAGGTCGAGCAGCGCTGGACCGAGCTCGTGTACGACGGCATGTGGTTCAGCCCTCTGAAGAACTCCCTCGACGCGTTCATCCTCGACACCCAGAAGTACGTGTCCGGCGACATCCGCATGGTGCTGCACGGCGGCCGCGCCACCGTGACCGGCCGCCGGTCCGACTCGTCGCTGTACGACTTCGGCCTCGCCACCTACGACGAGGGCGACACGTTCGACCAGTCGCACGCCAAGGGCTTCATCGAGATCTACGGCCTCGCCGCCAAGCAGGCCGCGGCCCGCGACGAGAAGTTCGGCAACGGGGTGGACCTCGGATGAGCGACGCCGTCCTCCCGCCCGGCTCCCACCCGCCCGGCGCCGCGGCGGCCGCCGCCTCCGGCCGGCCGGTCGCCCTGTGGGGCGGCCGGTTCGCCGGCGGACCCGCCCCGGAACTCGCCGCCCTGTCGCAGTCGACCCACTTCGACTGGAAGCTCGCCGGCTACGACATCGCCGGCTCCCGGGCCCACGCCCGGGTCCTGCACGCCGCCGGGCTCCTGTCCGACGACGAGCTGACCGGCATGAACGACGCCCTCGACGTCCTGCTGGCCGACGTCGAGTCCGGCGCCTTCCTCCCCGTCCTCGGCGACGAGGACGTCCACACGGCCCTCGAACGCGGCCTGATCGAGCGCGCCGGTGACGAGCTGGGCGGCAAGCTGCGCGCCGGGCGGTCCCGGAACGACCAGATCGCCACCCAGGTGCGCATGTACCTGCGCGACCACGCCCGCGTCGTCGCCACCCAGGTGCTCGACCTCGTCGACGCGCTCATCGAGCAGTCCGTGGCGGCCGGCGCCGCGCCCATGCCGGGCCGCACCCACCTGCAGCACGCCCAGCCCGTGCTGCTCGCCCACCACCTGCTCGCCCATGCCTGGCCGCTGCTGCGCGACGTCGACCGGATCATCGACTGGGACGTGCGCGCCGCCCGCTCCCCGTACGGGTCCGGGGCGCTCGCGGGTTCCTCGCTCGGGCTCGACCCGGCGGCGGTGGCCGAGGACCTGGGCTTCGACGGCCCCGTGGAGAACTCGATCGACGGGACCGCCGCGCGCGACGTCGTCGCCGAGTTCGCGTTCGTGGCCGCCATGATCGCGGTCGACCTGTCCCGGCTGTCGGAGGAGGTCATCCTCTGGAACACGAAGGAGTTCGGGTTCGTCACCCTCGACGACGCGTGGTCCACCGGGTCGAGCATCATGCCGCAGAAGAAGAACCCGGACATCGCCGAGCTCGCCCGGGGCAAGGCGGGCCGTGTGCTCGGCGACCTGACCGGCCTGCTGGCCACGCTCAAGGGCCTCCCGCTCGCGTACAACCGCGACCTGCAGGAGGACAAGGAGCCCGTCTTCGACCAGGTCGAGACCCTCACCGTGCTGCTGCCGGCCTTCACCGGCATGATCTCCACGCTCACCTTCCACACCGGCCGGATGGCCGAGCTCGCCCCGCAGGGGTTCGCGCTCGCCACCGACATCGCCGAGTGGCTCGTGCGGCAGGGGGTCCCCTTCCGCGTCGCGCACGAGGTCGCCGGTGCGTGCGTGCGTGAGTGCGAGCAGCGGGGCATCGAGCTGTGGGACCTGACGGACGACGACCTGGCCCGCATCTCGGAGCACCTCACCCCCGAGGTCCGCACCGTGCTCACGGTCGAGGGCTCCCTCGCCTCCCGTGACGCCGTCGGCGGCACCGCCCCGGCCCGCGTCACCGAACAGCTCGAACAGGCCAAGGAACGCTCCACCGAGTACCGTCTCTGGGCCCAGCCCCTGGATGACTTCCCGGCCCCGGAGCAGCTCCCGGACGACGAATGACCGTCACGCCCGAGGTCCTGGGGGGACTCCTGGACCGGGTCCGGTCCGCCGACGCGCGCCTGGTGTGCGTCGACGGGCCGGCCGGCTCCGGGAAGACGACGCTCGGGGCGCAGCTCGCGGACGCCCTCGAAGCGCCCGTGGTGCACATGGACGACCTCTACGAGGGCTGGGAGCCCGGCCCCGGAGGCGGCGCGGAGAACCTCCGCCGGTGGGTCCTGGAGCCGCTGGCCACGGGGCGGCGCGCCCGGTACCGCCGCTACGACTGGGAGAGCGCGGGCTGGGCGGAGTGGCACGAGGTCCCGCCGTCGGTCCACGTGATCGTCGAGGGCTGCGGTTCGGCCGCCCGTCAGGTCGACGCCTTCCCCGGCGGTGTCCTGCGCATCTGGGTGGAGGCCGACGACGACGAGCGCCTCCGCCGCGGTCTCGCCCGGGACGGCGAGGCGGCCCGCGACCACTGGATCCGCTGGATGACGGACGAGGCCGAGCACTTCGCCCGCGAGCACACCCGCGAGCGCGCCGACGTCCGCCTGGACGGCTTCGGCGGCCTCCTCACCGACACCTAGATCAACAATGCCTTGCTCTGCTAGGGTTCACATCCCTAGCAGTCCTAGGCATCGGAGAATCTGAGTGCACATCGACAAGGACCTGGTCGCCGCGTCGGCGACCCCGCTCGTCCTCGGCATCCTCGCCGACGGCGAGTCCTACGGGTATGCCATCCTCAAACGCGTCACCGAACTGTCCGGCGGCCGCATGCAGTGGACGGACGGCATGCTCTACCCCCTGCTCCACCGCCTCGAACGGCAGGGCCTCATCGAGTCCTCCTGGGGGACCGCCGACAACGGCCGCCGCCGCAAGCACTACACCATCACGCCGGCCGGGTGCGACGCCCTCGCCGAACGCCAGGAACAGTGGGGCGTCGTCGCCGACGCCCTCAAGCAGGTCTGGCAGGACCTGTCCGACGGCGTCGCCGGCACCCCCGGCCTCACCGGCCCCCAGACAGCGGAGGGGTGGGCATGACCAACGGCACCGGCCAGACCGACCAGACCGACCAGACCGGCCAGACCGGCCGGCACGCGGGCCTCGAGGCCCAGATCGACCAGTGGCGCGGCTTCATGCGCCGCCGCCGCGCCATCGCCGCGCCGGACGTCGAGGAGATGGAGGACCACCTGCGCGAACAGGTCGCGGACCTGAACGCGGGCGGCCTCGACGACGACGAGGCGTTCCTCGTCGCGGTCAAGCGCATGGGCAACCTCGACGACGTCTCCCGCGAGTTCGCCCGCGAGCACTCGGACCGGCTCTGGAAGCAGCTCGTGCTCTTCCCCGACGCGGGAGCCGACGACGGCGCCCCGCACGGGCTCCGCAGATTCCGCGACCTCGGCGTGCTGCTCGCGCTGGCGACCGGCGCCGGCATCGCCCTCAAGATCCTGCTGGCGACCGTCACCGACGAGACGACCCTGCTCCTCAACGGGCCGTTCCTCGTGCTGCCGTTCCTCGCCGGGTACTTCGCCTGGAAGCGGACCCTCCCGCTCCCGACGGCATCCGTGCTCGTGGGCGCGGCCGCCGCGCTGGCACTGGTCGTCAACCTCTACCCGTTCGACCTCGGCGACCCGGCCGACCCGTACCCCGAACCCGGCATGACCGTCGTCCTCGCCGGCCTGCACGCCCCCATCGTGCTGTGGCTGCTCGTCGGCGTCGTCTACGCCGCCGGATCCTGGCGGTCCGACGCCCGCCGTATGGACTACGTCCGCTTCACCGGCGAACTCCTGGTCTACCTCGCCCTCATCCAGCTCGGCGGCATGCTCCTCGTCGGCCTGACCGCCGGCGTGCTCAGCCTGGTCGGCGTCCCCTTCGAACCGTTCCTCGAGGACTGGCTCCTGCCGTTCGCCCTCCCCGGCGCCCTCCTGGTCGCCGCCTGGCTCGTCGAGGCCAAGAAGAGCGTCGTGGAGAACATCGCCCCCGTCCTCGCCCGCGTGTTCACGCCACTCGCGATCCTCATGCTCCTCGCCATGTTCGTGGCGCTCCTGGCCGGCGGGCCGTTCGGCTCCGTCGACCGCGAACTGCTCATCCTCATGGACGCCGTGCTGCTGCTCGTGCTGTTCCTGCTGCTGTACTCGATCTCCGCCCGCGACCCCCTCGCCCCGCCCGGGATCTTCGACTGGCTCCAGCTCGTGCTCGTCGGCGCGGCGCTCGCGGTCGACGCCGTCGCCCTGACGGCCATGCTGGTGCGCATCGCGGAGTTCGGGTTCACGGCGAACAAGGTGGCGGCCCTGGGCCTGAACCTCATCCTGCTGGTCCACCTCGCCTGGGCGGGCCGGCTCACGCTCGGGTTCGTGCGCGGGACCAGGACTCACCTGGCCACGGAGCGCTGGCAGACCAGATACCTGCCGGTCTACGGCGCCTGGGCACTGGTCGTCACGGTGGCCTTTCCGCCCCTGTTCGGTTTCGCCTGACCTGCCCCGGACGACGCTTCCCCGCCGTCGCCGCGCTCACGGCACGAGAGAATCTCGGTGTGCGTGAGTTCTTCGACCGTCCCGTCCTCCTCGTCGCCCGCGACCTGCTGGGGGCGCACCTGACCGTCCGCGGTGCGGGCGGCGCGGTCACGGTCCGGCTCACCGAGGTCGAGGCGTACGACGGCGCCGCCGACCCCGGCTCGCACGCCTACCGCGGCCGCACCGCCCGCAACGCGACGATGTTCGGCGCGGGCGGACACCTGTACGTGTACCGGCACCTGGGCCTGCACCACTGCGCCAACATCGTGTGCGGGCCGGAGGGCGCGGCCTCCGGCGTCCTGCTGCGCGCCGCCGAGGTGGTCGACGGCGTCGAGCTCGCCCGTGCGCGCCGCGTCGCGGCCGGCGTGGTCCGGGCCGACCGGGACCTCGCGCGCGGCCCGGCCCGGCTGACCGTCGCGCTCGGGATCGACCGGTCCGACGACGGCGCGGACGTCGCGGGCCGGGAGGGCCGGCTCACGCTGGAGCCGCGTCCTGTCGGGTCGCTCTCGCCGGACGGGGTCCCCGCTCCGGGCGGCCGGGGACCGGGCGGTGTCAGAACCGGCCCCCGCGTGGGCGTGTCGGGCGACGGCGGCCGTGCGGACCTGTTCCCCTGGCGTTTCTGGCTCGACGGCGAGCCCACGGTCAGCGACTACCGTGCGGCGGTCCCGCGCCGCCGCGCGGGCGCGCTCACCCGTGGATCGACGCGGCCACCAGCCAGGCGGTGAGCAGCACGACGACCGCCAGCAGCGCGGTCTCGAACCGGGCCGTGCGCTCCATCTGGCTCACGGACCGCAAGGCCGACCGCGCGGTCCGCCCCGGCCGTTCCATGTACGGCACGAGGCGGAAGTGGCTGTAGGCGCCGACCAGCCCCACGAGCCCGACGACGGCCACCTTGGCCAGGAGGAACAGGCCCCATTCGGTCTCCCAGAGCTCGGCGGGCCGCTCCAGGACGGACACGGCGAGCACGACCCCGGCGAACCCGAGCACGAGGACGGACACCCCCGCCACGACGGAGAACCGCGCGCCCAGCAGCCCGGCGTCGAGCGTACGGCCTTCCCTACGGCGACGGCGCAGCACCAGGCCGGTCATGACCATCCCTCCGACCCAGGCGGCGGCCGCGGCGAGGTGGGCGACGTCCGTCGCGACGACCAGCCACGGAACCGCGCCCGTGATGCTGTGCCCGTCCAGGACGTGCCCGGCCCCGGCGAGCAGGGTTCCCGCGATCGCGAGCCAGGACCCGGCGACGCTGCGATACGTTCCCGCGACGATCGCGAGCGCCCCGGCGGCCTGCAGGAGGAAGACCCAGCGCGTCGGCCCGGCGAGCGCGTCGCCGTAGGCGCCGGGGGAGAGGACGGCGGCGAGGTCGCCCTGCGCGACGATCACGGTCCGGGCCGCGAGCCGGACCGCGAGGCCGGCGAGGATCAGCGCGCCCGTCCACCGCACGGCGGCGAGGGCGGCCGGGATGTCCACCCGGTCGGTTCCGCGCAGCACGGCACCGGCGAAGACGAGCCCTCCCGCGGCGAGGAGGAGACCCCAGAGCGCGGCCGCGTTGCCGAGCCGGGCGAGGAGCGCGGCAATCGTCGAGGTGGCGGAGCCGACCGGGCCCGCGTCCTCCCCGGCGGAGCCTTCGTGCGGCATCCCGCCCTCCGCGCCGCCCCCCGCGTCCGCCGTCGGCCCCGGGTCCGCCGGTGCGCCGGTGGCGCCTCCGCCCGCCGCCGCGTCCGGGGGCGCCCCGGTCACGGAGAACCGCACGGTGCCCTGCAGCGGATGCCCGTCCTGTGCGGCGACGGTCCAGTCCACGGTGTAGTCGCCGTTCGTCAGCTTCCGCGCCGGTGTGGCGACGACCACCACGCCGTCCTGCTGCTGCGTGACCTCGACGGGCACCGTGCCGTCGGGCCCGGTGACGACCACCGTGTCGCCCAGCGGGGTCACCGGCAGGGTGTACGTCAGGGTGATCGCCGCCGGCGCGCCGTCGTGGGTGGTGCCGTCGGCCGGGGCGGCGGAGTCGAGCTTGGTGTGCGCGGTGGCGGGCGCCGCGCCGAGCACCAGCGCGAGCATCGTCAGCGCGAGCGCGGCGGCGCCACGGACCAGGACGCCCGGCCCGGCCCGCCGGGAACGGCCGGCCGGGACGGCATGGGTCGTCCATGATCCGCCGGCGAGGCCGGATCCTCGCCGAGCATCGATACGGGTTGTCATGGGGGTGCCTCTCGGGGGGTACGTCGGAGGCGCGCGTCCGGTGGCGGCGCACGCGCCGGTCGGGCTGGGGCCGCACGAGGATCGGGGTCGCGTGGCCGGGCGAGTCGCCTACGTCCGGCTGATCCCGAGGGCGACCAGGTCGGGCGCGGGCGCGAGGCCGCGGAACGCGACCGGGAGGGAGATCCCCGCCCGGGGGGTGCGGGCCGGCCGTGCGGCGGAGGGTCGTCGTCGGACCAGGCCCGCGGCGACGATCACGGCGACGAGGAGAATCGTGCAGATCAGCAGGGCGCCGCAGTACCCGGAGCAGTCGCCCGGCGCGGCGTGGCCGTCGCCCGCGACGACGCCCGGCAGCACCGCCTGCCCGGGGGCGCCCAGCGCCGTCGTGGGCACCGCCCCCGCTCCCGGCGAGACCTCGTCGAACGAGCCGGCGGCGCCCAGCGGCCCGGCCCCGGGAGCGTGCGCGCACCCCGCGGCGTGGTGGCCGTCCGAGGCCGACATCTGATGGCCCGCGAACATCAGCACGAGCAGAGTCACCAGGACCGCGGCGGACACCGCCACCGTAGGCGGGCACCACCGCGCGGCACGCGGACGTGTCAGGGGGGCCGGACTCATCGGCTGACATCGTACGCGCCGCACGACGGTGCGAGTTCCTGGCGCCGGCCCGTCGTCCCGTCGTCCCGTCGAAGCGTGTCCTCCTCCCCGGACGACGACCGCCGCCTCGCCGCCCCGACCCGGGCGCCCTACCGCACGAGCTGCCGCCGCGCCTCCCCCAGCAGTGCGTCGGCGACCGCGTCGAGCGTCGACGAGCGCAGGCGCCACTGCTGCAGGTACAGCCGCACGTCCACCGACGGTGCCGCCGGATCCAGGGGCACGACGTCGTCGCCGGAGAGCACCGGCCCCGTGCGCAGATCCTGCACCATGCCCCAGCCCATACCGAGCCGGATCGCCTCCAGGTACTCGGGCGTGCTGGGGACGTAGGTCCTCGGAGGCGTCGGCAGGGACGAGCCCGTCCGGGCGGCGAACTCGCGCAGCCACTGGTCCTGGAGGTCGTCGTGCCGGTCGAACACGAGCATCGGGGCGCGTGACAGCGCCTCGGCCGTCACACCGCCGGGGAACCAGCGTTCCACCACGGCCGGCGTGGCCATCGCGCGGTAGGGCATCACGCCGAGCGGCCGTGACGTGCAGCCCTGCACGGGTTCCGCCTGGGCGGTGATCGCCGCCATGACGATGCCCTGCGGGAGCAGCTCGACCGTGCGCTCCTGGTCCTCGCGGTGGATGTCCAGGACGACGCCCGGCACGCGGGCCAGCGCGGGCAGCGCCCACGTCGCGAGGGAGTCGGCGTTGACGGCGATGGGGACGCTCACGGGTCGCGGCCCCGTGCGGGAGCCGTCGACCTCGTCCGGTCCGGGCCCGAGCCCGGACGCGTGCAGCTCGGCCGCCGCCTCCGCCGCGAGCAGGTCCGTCTGCCGGGCGAGGCGCAGGAGGGTCTGGCCCGGCACGGTCGGCGTCACCGGCCGCGTGCGCCGGACGAGGACCCCGCCGGCGGCGTTCTCCAGCGCGCGGATGCGCTGGCTCACCGCCGAGGGTGTCACGTGCAGCACCCGTGCGGCTCCCTCGAACGAGCCCTCGCCGACGACGGCCGACAAGGCCTCGAGCTGTGCGGAGTCCCAGCGCATGACCCCGATCCTAGGCCTAGATGAAGCTGTACTTCACCATCTGCAGAAACATTCGCTGGACTTCATCAGGGCGCCGGGTTCTCCTGGACGGCATGACCGCAGCCCTGCTCGCCGGACTCGGATTCGGGTTCTCGCTCATCATCGCCGTCGGCCCGCAGAACGCGTACGTGCTGCGCCAGGGCGCACTGCGCGACCACGTCGGACTGGTGGTGCTGCTGTGCGCGGCGTCGGACACCGTGCTGATCACGGCCGGGGTGGGCGGCATGGGTAGCGCGATCCAGGCCGTTCCGTGGCTGGTGGAGCTCATGCGCTGGCTCGGCGCCGCCGTCGTGCTCGGCTACGGCGTGCTGGCGGCCGTCCGCGCCGTGCGCGGGTCCGGGGCGCTCCCGGTGCCCGACGCCGCGGACGCCGGTGCGCGCACGGCCGCGGGTCCACAGCCGGACTCGCCCCCGGCCTCCGGCGCGCTCGGCGTCCCTGTCGTGCCGGACCGTCGTGACGACCCGGCGGGGACACCGCCCGCGTCCACGTCCCCGGCCGGAGGCGCGACCGGCGTCGCGTTGCGGGCGCCGGCCGGCCGCCGGATCGCGGTGGCCGGTACGGCGCTCGCGCTGACCTGGCTGAACCCTCACGTCTACCTCGACACCCTGGTCCTGATGGGCGGCATCGGCTCCACCTACGGCGACCTGCGCTGGTGGTTCGCCGTCGGCGCGGTGGCCGCGAGCTGGGCCTGGTTCGCCGCGATCGGGTTCGGCGCGGCCCGCCTGTCCGGCGTGCTCGCGCGACCCGGCGCCTGGCGGGTGCTCGACGGCGTGATCGCCGTGATCATGGTGACGGTGGCGGCCGGCCTGCTCCTCGGCGGGTGAGGAATCGGGTCAGCCCGCGGACGGGCGTACCGGACCGGGAGCGTCCTCCCGGTCCGTGGCCGGACCGGGAGCGGCCGTCCCGCCGGGCGCGTCCGCGTCGTCCCCGCCGCCGGTTCCCTGGGCCGCGTCGTCCGGCGCGACGTCGATCCGCGCGAGCGACCGGCGTGCGGCGGGGACGGCGAGGATCGCCCCGACCACCGCGAACAGCAGCAGCCCGGCCACGATCAGCAGCGACTCCACGGAGAACCGGTCGGCCAGCGGGCCGAACACCACCATGGACAGCGGCATCGCGACGGTCATGACGATCCCCACGAACCCGAACACGCGCCCCTGCATCTCCGGCTCCACACGCTCCTGGATGATGGTCATCGACGGCGTGCTCTGCGCGGCGAACATGACGCCGATCGCCAGGCCGATCACGAAGAACACCCACATGTTGGTGGAGATCCCCAGGCCGAAGACCAGCACCCCCGTGGCGAGCACCGACCCGACGAGAAGCCGCACCCGGCGCTTGATCCGCGGCCCGACCACGGCCATCACCAGCCCGCCCAGCAGCATGCCGGACCCCCAGAACAGCTCGTTGGCGGTCAGCTTCCACACCTCGTCGCCGAACGTGCGGGTCACCATCAGCGGCGTGAGGTAGCTCGGGGCGCCGACCAGGAACATCGTGAGCGCGAACAGGATCATGAGCCAGCGGATCGGTGAGTGCGCCCCGATGTACCGGACTCCGGCGATCAGGTCGCCGAAGTAGCTCACGGTCTCGTCACCGGACGGCCGAACCAGCCGCGGCACGGCCACCAGCGCCAGCATCCCCACGCCCAGCAGCGCGGTGACGACGTCGAGGAAGAACACCGTGACGATGTCGAAGTTCGCGTAGACCGCGGCGGCCGCGGCAGGGGCGACGAGCATCATCCCCGACTGCACCGACTGGAACATGCCGTTCACCCGCATGAGCTGGTCGGGCGGTGTGATCTGCGGGATCATCGCGCTCACGGCCGGCGTCTGGATCCCCGCGAAGACCGACCGCACGGCCAGCGCCGCGTAGATCACCCACAGGGAGTCGACACCGGAGGCCATCAGCAGGGCCAGCCCGAGTGTCGCCAGGGCGATCACCGTGTCCGAACCCATGATGAGGAACTTGCGGTGGTGCCGGTCGGCCCACACCCCGCCGAAGATCGAGACGAAAGCCTGCGGCAGCATGCCGAACACGATGCTCAGCATGAGCACCGACCCGGACCGCGTCTCGATCGTCAGGTGCCACATGACCGCGAACATCACGATCATGGAGCCGAGCAGGGAGATGGTCTGCCCGACCAGGAAAAGCGCGACGTTCCTCTTCCAGCCCGGCATCGCCGGCTCCGCCGACGCTCCGGCAGCCGGCCCCGGTGCCGCGGTATCGCTCAGGTTCACGCTCATGTCCTGTCCGACGACGCCGCGCGCGAAATCTCATCGGTGCGGCGGCCCAGCGGTTGTCGACCCCATCATCACCCATCGGCGCAGACCCGGCACGAAAATGAGATGAGACAGGATTTCATCCGTTGTTGTCCCGATTCATCTCAGGCCGAATCGTTCGTCAAATTGTTGACGCAGCTCTCTGTGCGATGCCTCAATGGGCCAAGTGTCGGAGTGTCCCGACATGTCCGTATCGTCTATTCAGAGGTGCCCATGAGATTTCTGTCCAGAGCTGTCGCCGGAGCCGCGATCGCCGCCGTCACCGTCGGCATCTTTCTCGGGGGTTCCGCGATGGCGGACGCGGCGCGGGGCGAGTCCGTCGCCGACGACGTGCCGCCGTTCGCGGTGGAGACGTTCGACTATCCGGGGGCCGAGGAGATCCTCGCGGAGCAGGGTTTCCTGCTGCAGCGGGGCGACGGCCACATCGTCCTGGCGGAGTGCGGGAGCGAGGAGAACCTCCTGAGACTGCTCGCCCGCAGCCGGGAGGACGTGTGCTTCAGGACCACCGGTACCGAGGGCTTCCTGAGCCTGGAACTCGATTCGGTGTACGGGGTGCGGACCAACGACGCCGACAACACCCACCTCGAGATGACCGCCGAGGGCGACCAGGTCGAGTACGACATCCCGGCGGAGACCTGGGAGGGCGTCGGTGAGGCCGTGGACGGCCGGGAACACGTCCTTCTCGAGATCCGCGTGACGCGGTAGGCGTTCGTCGTGGTCCGCCGGTACTCGCCCCCTGACTCGCGCAAAGGAACCATGATGAACAGATTCCGCAAGGTCGTCCCGGTCGGAGCGGTGGCGGTGGCAGGGTTGCTGCTGCCCATGGTGACCGTTCCGCCCGCTGCCGCCGTCGTCGGCGCCGAGGACACCGCGCACGCCTTCACCGCTCGACTGGACATCGGCAGCGGACAGCGAGCCTGCGGCGCGTCGCTCGTCGACCCGGACTGGGTCCTGACGGCGGCGAGCTGTTTCGCCGACGACCCGGAGCTCGGCCTGGAGGTCCCGACGGGTCAGCCGGCGCTCGCGACGACCGCCACGATCGGCCGCACCGATCTGACGACCACCGGCGGTGAGGAACGCGAGATCGTCGAGCTGGTCCCGCACGAGAGCCGGGACCTGGTACTGGGCCGGCTCGCGCGGCCGGTCAGCAGCGTCAGCCCGGTCGCGCTGGCGACGTCGGCCCCGGCACCGGGCGAACAGCTCACCCTCCCGGGATACGGGCGGACGGCGGACGAATGGGCACCGCTGCACCTGCATGCGGGCACGTTCGCCGTCGACTCCGTCACCGCCGACGAGGTGGCGCTCACCGGTCAGGACGGCGCGGCCGTCTGTGCCGGCGACACCGGCGGACCCGCCGTGCGTGGGTCCGGATCCGCGGTCGAGCTGGTCGCCGTGAACAGTCGTTCCTGGCAGGGCGGTTGCTTCGGCATCGACGAGGCCGAGACCCGGACCGGAGCGGTCGACACCCGCGTGGACGACCTGGGTGACTGGGTGGCCGATACGGCCGGGGCACCGGAGATCACCGACTTCAACTGCGACGGGATCGCGGATGTCGCCATCGCCGATCCGGACGCGACCGTCGGCGGGGACGCCCGAGCGGGCCTGGTACGGGTCATCTACGGCGGAGGACAGGGGAGCGTCGAGATCTCCCAGGACTCCCCCGGAGTGGCCGGCGGATCGGAGCCGAACGACCGGTTCGGGTACTCCCTCGCCACCTACGACCGCAACCTGGACGGGTGCACCGACCTGGTCGTCGGGACCCCGTACGAGCATCTCTCCGGGGCGTCCGACACCGGGTGGGTCGAGGTCATCCACGGTGACCGCGACGGTCTGACGCACGGTCCGGCGGACGTCACCTACCGGCAGGGCCACGGTGACGGATCCCTCCTGGCCTCCGCCGAGGAGGACGGCGACGTCATGGGACACTCCCTCGCGGCAGGCCACACCGGTGACGGTACCCCGTGGCTTCTGATCGGTATCCCGGGCGAGGATCTGCGAGGCGAGGTCGACGGGGGCTCCACCATCTATATCCAGGGCGATCGGCCCTCCAAGGCGGTCCACCAGGACATCGAGGGCATCAGCGGCGGGGTCGAGGAAGGCGACCGGTTCGGTACCGCCGTTGCCGGGGACTCGAACTTCATCGTGATCGGGACGCCGAACGAGGCGATCGGCAGCGCGGCGGACGCCGGTCTGGTGCACGTCCTGAGCCACGACCTGCGCAGTGACGGCCGCCCCACCCAGGTGGCCGCGTTCCATGAGGACACCCCAGGGGTCAACGGTGCCGTCGAGACGGACGACGCGTTCGGTGCGGCGGTCGACGTCGTCGAGTACCGCCCGGAGGGCGCGGCGGCCGCGACGGACTCGATCCTGGCCGTCGGCTCACCCGGGGAGTCGCTGTACAAGGAGGGCACCGAGATCGAGCGCCTCGGGGCGGGCCGCGTCCTGACCTTCCACGTCACCGCCGGGGGAACGTGGAGCCAGATCGGGGACATCGGGCAGCAGAAGCCGGGTGTGGCCGGCGGGGTCGAGACCGACGACCACTTCGGGGCGGAGGTCGTCGTGGCCAACACGGCACCCCGGGAGGTCGGGACGCCGGCGACCATGCTCCTGGCGGTCGGCGTCCCGGACGAGGACCTGGAGTCGCAGCCCGACACCGGCGCGGTTCAGGTGTTCTCCCTGTGGGGTGCCCCCGGTGATCGCGACCGGTGGATCCAGGCCGGCAGCTACGGCCTTCCGGGGACACCTGGAGCCGATGAGCGCCTGGGGAACGTCCTGACCGCCACCGGTGACCACCTGTACCTCGGGATGCCCAACGGTCCCAGCGCGTACGGGGCGGTGCACGCGCTTCCGTGGGCCAATCTGGCCGTCGGCGCCGACCTCCCGGTCACGAGCTACCAGCCCGGTACGGGCGGGCTCCCCGCGGCCGGCGTGTCCTTCGGGTCCGCGATCGGCTGACCGCTCGGGGTATCCGGCCCTGACGCCCAGGTGGTGCGGCACGCCGCCGTGCCGCACCACCCCCGTCGGCGTCGAGCGACGCCGCCAGGCACTCGTACGTCGCAACGTTCCGCACCACGGACCGCTTCGGTGGCCTCCGCCTTTGACGTCTCATCGATCAGGGAGTTGTCGTGCCCGAGAATCCGAGGAAATCACCGCTGACGCTGAGCAGGCGACAGGCCCTGACAGTTTTCGCGGGAGTCGTTGCCGTGGGGTCGCTGCCCTCCTGCCTGCCGGTCGCGTCCCGTCCCGCGTTCGCCGCCGACGGCGGGGAAGGCACCGGCCTGCCGGACACCGAGCGCGGCCAGGCGGTCTGGGCGTTCAAGACCGGTGGCAAGACGGTTCGTGCGGCGGCTGCCGCGGCTTTGGCCGGTACCGCGGCCGACGTCTCCGGCTTCCTGACCGGCGGACTGGCCGTGGCGGTGGCGGAGGACAACAGGTTCGCCCTCTTCAGCTCCCTTCCGTTCGCAGGGCGTGCGGTACGTGACTCGATCGGTACCGCGCTGGGGAACGGTGGAAATGCCGTGAGCGCCTTCCTGCAGGACGGGTACGAGACTCCGGTGCGGGAAGACCTCCGGGTGGACGTGCTCACTCTCCAGAACAACAGTGGTAGCGCGGTCCGCCGCGAGGCCGCCGAGGCACTGGCCACGGGAACCACCGAGGCGATGCGGACATTCCTGGAGGAAGGCCAGTTCACGGCCCTGGCGGAGGACGAGCGGCTCGAGGTCCTGTCCATCCTCGCGACGGCGTCGCCGCAGGTGCAGGTCTATGCCCAGCGGGCGCTGGACGACGGCTCCCCGGAGGCGATCCGCCAGTTCCTGGTGTCGGGCCAGTACATCGCCCGGGCTCGTGACGAGGAGAACGCGACGATCGACCAGCTGGTCGAGATCGTCGAGAAGGAGGGCCGGCGTGCGGCGCTGAAGACCGAGCAGGCCGTCGACCTGTCGGACAAGGCCGTCGCCGCGGCCGAGAAGGCCAAGGAAGCGGCACTGACCGCGAAGGCCGAGGCCGAGGCGGCTCAGGACGATGTCGAGCGGTCGGCCCGGGCCGCGAACAAGGCCGCTCGGGCCGCCAAGGGCGCGGGCCAGGCGGCGGCGACCGCTGTGTCGGCGTCGAACACGGCACAGACGGCCTCGCAACGTGCGGCCAAGGCCGCGCAGGCGGCAGCTTCCGCGGCGGCGGCGGCGGGGCGTGCGGCCAACCGTGCCTATCGTGCGTCGATTGCCGCGTCAAGCGACGCGTCTGCCGCCTCGGCAGCACGTGCCGCGGCGGAAGGCGCACGGAACGCGGCAGCTCGTGCTCGTTCTGCGGCGACCGCTGCCGGGCACGCGGAGACCGCGTCCAACCAGGCTGTCGCGGCCAGTTCGGCAGCCGCCGGCGCGGCGACCCATGCCGCCCAGGCAGCCCAGGCCTCTGCCGATGCCGCCGCCGCTTCCGGTGCGGCCCAGTCCGAGGCCGCCGCCGCGCGGCAGGCCGCGGAGGAGGCGGGCGTCGCGGCCGCGCGGGCGACACGGGCGGCAGGGACCGCCCGAACACTCGCGGGCAGGGCGGCCTCGGCCGCCCGGGTGGCACGCAACGCGGCCAACAGTGCGGCCGACCACGCGGAGAACGCAGCGGACGCGGCAGAGGAGGCGGCCGAGCACGCGGGTGAGGCGATCGACTTCGCCAATCGGTCCACGGCCGCCGCCGAAGCGGCGGTCGAGGCAGCCGGTCTCGCCTACGACGCCGTCGTCGAGGCGCAGGAGGTCGAGGCCGCGGCACGGGTCGCGGAGGAGGAGCAACTCGCCGAGGACACGCGGGACGGGGTCGAACGGGCCCGCGGCGAGGCGGAGACAGAGGCGGAACAGGCGCAGCGTGCGACAACGGTGCAGACGCAAGCCGCACTCATGTCTGACGAGATCCGAGACCTGATCGCCGCCGCGGAGGCAGCCCTGGCCGAGGGCGATACCGATCGGGGCATCGCGACGGGTCGACAGGCGGCCGCCAAGCTCCTGACCGCCCTGGGGAGCTGGACCCGCGAGGCCGCGGAGTTCGCCCTGGCAGGCGCCGACGAGGACGTCCTCAACTGGCTGGACACCGACCGGCGTCTCGCCCAGCAGCAGGACGACCGGGAAACTCTGGTCCTGGTGGCCAAGGCGACCAACTCCGACGTCGCGTTCGCCGCGGCCGACGCCTTGGCGAGCGACGACTCCGATGCCCCCCGGGAATTCCTGGAACGTGGGGCCATGCTTGCGGCGGCCGAGGACAACCGGGTCAAGGCGTTCCGCGTACTGGCCGACGACGATCGCGGCCCCGCTGCCCGAGCCGCGGCCGAGGCCGCGCTGAACGACGGGTCGGCGGAGGCGCTGCACCGCTTCGTCATGGTGGAGCTCGCCGAGGCGGTGAAGGAGGACGACGAGGTCGAGGTGCTCCGCATCCTCGAGTCCGGCGGTCCGTACTCCCGGGCCGCGGCGGAGATCGTCCTGGAAGGCTCGTCGAGCATGCGGCGTGCGTTCGTCGAGAAGGGGCAGCACACCGCGGCACAGCTCGATCACGACCACGCCACCCACGTCAGCTCCATCCGCGCCGCCATCGCCCAGGCCGCGAAGACCGCGTCGCAGGCGCTCGAGGACGCGGCCCGGGCGTCGGAAGCCGCGGCACGTGCCCGCGACGCCGCGGCCGAAGCCGCCGAGTGGGCGGACCGCGCCCAGGGATACGCGGCCGACGCCGGCAGGTCGGCCGCGGAGGCAGCGGACAACGCCGACGCCGCCGACCGGTCCGCCGCCGACGCCGCCGCGTCGGCCCGTACCGCGGAGCAGGCAGCCGCGGTCGCCCGAGAGGCGCGCAGGTCGGCGAACTTCTCCGCCAAGCAGGCACTGCTCTCGGCCGGGGAAGCGGTGCGCTTCGCCTCACAGGCCCAGGCATCCGCTGCCAGCGCGCATGACGCGGCGACCCGGGCCGGTCAGGACGCCGCCGCGGCGGCGGCCGCCGCCAGCGGCGCACGTGCGGAAGCCACCCGGCTCGCCCAGCAGGAGGAGGCCGCCGCGGCCCAGGAAGCGGCGGAGAACGCCCGCCGGCACGAAGAAGCCGGGACGGTACCGGCCGACGACGACCCGGACACGACCGGCGACACGAGGTTCTTCGGGTTCATCCCCGAGGACTTCTCGGATCCGCGGGACTGGTCCGCCGCGCTGGGCGAGTGCAGTACCTGGATCGGAGGCATCGGCACGCTGGTAGCCGTCGCGGCTCCGTTCACCGGTCCGTATGTTCCGTTCGTGGGGGGAGCCGCGGCGTTCATCGGCTCCATCTCGTTGGCCGCGGGCGCAGCCAGCACCGTGACAGCCGGGTTCGGGTACGGCTGGAACAGCAAGCAGTTCCACACCGCGCTCGGTACGACGGCGATCTCGGCCCTGTTCTTCGGGCAGGGGCGCGTGATCAACAGCGTCATGAAGCGGTTCCCGGGGGGAAACACGATCGGGGAGAAGGTCGGTGTGGCGATCCATGAGGCCGCGACCGGCACGGCCAGCTTCGTCGCAGGACTCTTCGCGTAGGGACGCCGTGCTGCATTCTGCCATCGCGGTGGCGGCGGGCCGCGGCCGCTGCGACGGCAGGACGCTGCCGGACCAGGTATCAGAAGGGAAGTGGAGCCGACGTGGCACGTGGCGACGAGGCAGACAGGCCCAAGCTCAGTGTCCGACGGTACCGACTTGGTCTCTGGGCCGTGGCGGTCATCAGCCTTGTCGGCGCGGGACTCGGGTTGATCGGCAGGTCGATGAGCCATTCGGCGATCCACGGAGGCGATTGGCGGGTCGACGCCTCCCTCATCGCCGTCACGGCGGTAGCGTTCGTCGTACTGCTCGTGGTGCTCGTGCTCCCGCCGTACACGGCCCGCCGGGATCGGCTCGTCGCGCAGGTACGTCAGGCCCGTTCCGATGCCGTCGTCATCCCGGCCTACTCGTCCCGTGATCTGTGGTCCGAGGCCGTCGAGGCCGGGGCAGGTACCGGCGGTATCGCGCGTCGGCTGACGACCACGCTCGCCGTTGCCCTCGTGGGCGACACCGCCGAGATCTGGATCCGTGACGACCGGGAACCACGCTGGTTCGTGCGACGCACGGACTCGCGGGTCGAGCTCCGCCAGATCGAGATGGGACAGACCAGCCAGCTCGGCCTGCGGATCTCCGACGGCGTCAGGAGCGTGTCGTTCGTCCCGCACTACGGCGTGACCAACACCATCGGATCGGTCGAGCGAGCCCTGGCGGACCTCGGTGAGGATCCGGCGGACCACCTGGCGCCGTGAACCGGTCGCGGACACGCAAGCGCCACCGGACGTGCGGCGGACCGGATGACGCCCTCCGGGCGACGTCGGGCAGACTAGGGGCCTGTGGTCCGAGCGGACCGCCCTGCGGTCCGGACGGGCCGCCGACACCCGAACACGAGGAGCAGAAGTGACCGACGTTCTCGACGAGCTGCACTGGCGAGGCCTGGTGGCGCAGACCACCGACGAGGCCGCGCTGCGAACTGCGCTGTCGACGGGACAGGTCGCCTATTACGTGGGCTTCGATCCCACCGCGCCGAGCCTGCACATCGGCAACCTCGTGCAGATTCTCACCGCGCGGCGCCTGCAGGACGCCGGGCACAAGCCGTACCTGCTCGTCGGTGGCGCGACCGGTCTCATCGGCGACCCCCGCGACTCCGGTGAGCGCACCCTCAACTCGCCCGACGTCGTCGCCGGCTGGGTCGACAGGATCCGCTCGCAGATCGAGCCGTTCCTCGACTTCGGCGGCGAGAACCGCGCCACCATGGTGAACAACCTGGACTGGACGGCGCCCATGAGCGCGATCGAGTTCCTGCGGGACATCGGCAAGCACTTCCGGATGGGCACCATGCTGTCCAAGGAGATCGTGGCCCGCCGCCTCAACTCCGAGGAGGGCATCAGCTACACCGAGTTCTCCTACCAGGTGCTGCAGGGTATGGACTACCGGGAGCTGTACGAGCGGCACGGCATCACGCTGCAACTCGGCGGGAACGACCAGTGGGGCAACCTCCTGGCCGGCGTCGAGTTGATCCGCAAGGCGGAGGGCGTCGCGGCGCACGCCCTCACGACCCCGCTGATCACCAAGGCGGACGGCACCAAGTTCGGCAAGTCCGAGGGCGGGTCCGTCTGGCTCGACCCCGAGATGACCAGCCCGTACGCCTTCTACCAGTTCTGGCTCAACCAGGCCGACGCCGACGTCGTGAACTACCTCAAGGTGTTCACCTTCCGCGGCCGCGAGGACATCGAGGCCCTGGAGAAGGAGGTCGCGGAGCGGCCGTTCGCCCGCGAGGCGCAGAAGGCGCTCGCGAGCGACGTCACCACCCTGGTGCACGGCGCGGCCGCGACCGAGGCCGTCATCACCGCCAGCCAGGCCCTGTTCGGCCGCGGCGAACTGACGGGGCTCGACGAGCGGACCCTCGCGGGTGCTGTGAGCGAGCTACCCCGAGTGACCGCCAAGGCCGGGGATCTCGTCGTCGACCTGCTCGCGGGTTCCGGGATCGTCGCCTCCAAGGGCGAGGCACGCCGGGCCGTGAAGGAGGGCGGCGCCTACGTGAACAACGTCAAGGTGGCCGCCGAAGACCAGGCGCTCGCGGCCGGGGACCTCCTGCACGGCAGGTTCGCGGTGCTGCGCCGCGGCAAGAAGACGCTGGCGGTCGCGGCGGCGGAGTGATCAGGGAGGCTCCCCGAGCGCCAGTTCCAGCGTGAGGCGCCAGTTCTTGCCCGAATCCGGGCAAGAACTGGCGCGTTCGTCGTGTCAGGTGTCAGAGTCTCCGTCATGGAGCCGCCATCCGATCTCGTCGGCCACCTGGTGGCGACCACCGGGCTGACACCCGCCGAGGCCCGGCGCGTGATCGGCGACGTCGTCGCGTACTACGCGGAACCGGTGGAGGACGTCGTCCGACGCCGGCACGCCGAACTGAAGACCTACGGCGCGAAGAACCCCGAGATCTTCGCGCGGGTCGCGGACGAGCTCTCGCAGCGCGTCGTGGCGGCGCCCGAGCTGAGCGAGCGCCAGCTCCGCCGGATGATCTACGGCTGAGCCGGAGGGCGAGCCGGCGGTGCGTCCGGGAGGCTGAGGACGGACCGCCCGGCCCAGAGACTGAGGAGCAGAACATGTGTGGAATCGTCGGATACGTCGGCGGGCAGCAGGCGGCGCCGCTGCTCACCGAGGGGCTCGCACGTCTCGAGCATCGCGGCTACGACTCGGCCGGGGTCGCCGTCGTCGGCTCCAAGGTGCGGGTCGTCAAGCGGGCCGGTCGCGTCAACGACCTGGTCGAGGCGATGCCCCAGCGCATCGCCGGTCGTACCGGGATCGGGCACACGCGCTGGGCCACCCACGGACCGGCGTCGGACGTGAACGCGCACCCCCACACCGACACGGCCGGAACGGTCGCGGTGGTGCACAACGGGATCCTCGACAACGCGGCGACCCTGCGCCGCCGCCTCGAGGACGCCGGGGTGGAGCTGGCCAGCGACACCGACACGGAGGTGATCGCACACCTCGTGGGACGGTCCGGGGCGGAGACGCTCGAGGGCAAGGTGGTCGAGGCGCTGGCGGCGATCGAGGGGACGTACGGCCTCGCCGTCGTGCACGCGGACTTCCCGGACCGCGTCGTGGTGGCGCGCAACGGCAGCCCGCTGCTGGTCGGCGTGGGCGAGAAGGAGATGTTCGTCGCCTCGGACCTGGCGGCGCTCGTCCGGCACACGACGACGGTCGCGCATCTGGACGACGGCGAGCTGGCGACGATCACCGCATCGGGCTTCACGACCTTCCGGGCGGACCTGACGCGCACCGAGACGGCGGCGCACGAGGTCGACGTCGACCCCAGTGCCTACGAGCACGGGGCCACGGGCGCGGAGCCGCGGATGTACACCGAGATGCTGGAGCAGCCGGCGAGCGTGGAGCGCACACTGCGCGGGCGGCTCGACGAGCGCTTCGGCACCGCGCATCTCGGAGGGCTCGGGATGGACGCCCGCGAACTGCGTGCGGTGCAGCGGGTCAAGATCCTCGGCTGCGGGTCTGCGTACTACGCCGGCCAGATGGGCGCGCAGCTGATCGAGGAGCTCGCGCGCGTGCCCGCCGACGCCGAGGCGGCCAGTGAGTTCCGGTACCGCGACGCGGTCATCGACCCCGACACGCTGTACGTCGCGGTGAGCCAGTCCGGGGAGACCGTGGACACCCTGCTCGCCGTGGAGGAGATCCGCCGCAAGGGTGGCCGCGTGGTCGGTCTGGTGAACGTGGTCGGCTCCGCGATCGCGCGGGCGTGCGACGGCGGCATCTACCTGCACGCCGGGCCCGAGACCGCGGTGGCGTCCACGAAGGCCGTGACGACGATGTTCGTCGGGTTCGCGCTGCTGGCGCTCCAGCTCGGGCGCGTGCGCGACCTGTCCGTGGCGGACGGCAAGCGGCTCGTCGCGGGGCTGCTCCGGCTGCCGGCGCAGATCGAGGAGACCCTGGCCGGCGAGGAGCGGCTGGCCGGCATCGCCAAGACGCTGGCACAGGCGGAGAGCATGTTCTTCGTGGGGCGGGTGCGCGGGTACCCCGTGGCACGGGAGGGAGCGCAGAAGCTCAAGGAGATCAGCTACCGGCACGCGGAGGCGTACCAGATGTCGGAGCTGAAGCACGGCCCGCTCGCGCTGATCTCTCCCGCCGTCCCGACGGTGGCCGTCGTGCCCGACGACGAGCTGGCCGACCGCAACATCGGGGCCCTGCACGAGATCGCGGCCCGTGGCGGCCCGCTCGTCGTGGTCACGCACGACGGCGTGGACCTGGGGGAACTCACGGCCGAGCGCATCGACGTGCCGCGCAACGAGAAGGAGCTGGACCCGCTGCTGCTGACCATCCCGCTGCAGCTGGTGGCGTACCACGCGGCCCTGACGCTCGGGCACGACGTCGACCGGCCCCGGAATCTCGCCAAGTCCGTGACGGTCGAGTGACGCCGACGGCGTGAGCGCGGGCACGACGTGAGCCGGGACATCACGGCGAAGTTGTGCTCGGGGGCGTCGTGTGTGTAATGTTCAGGTCGTTCGCCCGACAGGGAGGCACGGACAGGAACCGCGGAGAACGCGGGCTGGCCGGTCCCGGGGCGGGAACTCACTCAAGACTCAGCAGGTGCCTTGTGCGCCTCGGAAGACTGGTGGGGCCCACTGATTCAGCAGCCACGAGTACTGCCCGCACAGGGCGGTTGCACGCGGCGGGTTGGGCTGGTAGGGTGTGGAAGTTGTCTCCGGAAGGCACGGACGATGGCGCGGAAGATGCGACGTCGGCCGGTTCCGAGAACAACACATCCCACTTCAGAACTCTCAGGGCATAGTCTCCTGTGATGCCTGAAATGGGCGCCGGAATGAGCGGCTGCCTGAACAAATTGACCCGGACCGGGTGATTTGGAAAAGGCGTCGGGAATCTGGTAAGTTTTTCGAGTCGCCCTGAGCGGGTCAGGCCGGAAGGTTTGGTTCGGATGTGTGCGTCGGTTGTTTGAGAACTCAACAGTGTGCTTGATAGTCAATGCCAATTATTGTCCCCTTGTTGTGGGGGGATGTTTTGGATCGGATCGAGCAGTTCAGCTTGGTCTGGCCAGTATCAGTATAGCTCTGTGAAGAGTGAAATCTTTTACGGAGAGTTTGATCCTGGCTCAGGACGAACGCTGGCGGCGTGCTTAACACATGCAAGTCGAACGATGAAGCCCAGCTTGCTGGGTGGATTAGTGGCGAACGGG
The DNA here is from genome assembly GCF_003814695.1 of Myceligenerans xiligouense. Lineage (GTDB taxonomy): Bacteria > Actinomycetota > Actinomycetes > Actinomycetales > Cellulomonadaceae > Myceligenerans > Myceligenerans xiligouense. Next base: position 2,989,351 of record NZ_RKQZ01000001.1, on the reverse strand, counting down.
TGAGTAACACGTGAGTAACCTGCCCCCCTCTTCGGGATAAGCCTTGGAAACGGGGTCTAATACCGGATATTCAGTCTCTGCCGCATGGTGGGGGTTGGAAAGATTTATTGGTGGGGGATGGGCTCGCGGCCTATCAGCTTGTTGGTGGGGTGATGGCCTACCAAGGCGTCGACGGGTAGCCGGCCTGAGAGGGCGACCGGCCACACTGGGACTGAGACACGGCCCAGACTCCTACGGGAGGCAGCAGTGGGGAATATTGCACAATGGGCGAAAGCCTGATGCAGCGACGCCGCGTGAGGGATGACGGCCTTCGGGTTGTAAACCTCTTTCGACAAGGAAGAAGCTTTCGGGTGACGGTACTTGTAGAAGAAGCGCCGGCTAACTACGTGCCAGCAGCCGCGGTAATACGTAGGGCGCAAGCGTTGTCCGGAATTATTGGGCGTAAAGAGCTCGTAGGCGGTCTGTCGCGTCTGGTGTGAAAACCCGAGGCTCAACCTCGGGCTGGCATCGGGTACGGGCAGGCTGGAGTGCGGTAGGGGAGACTGGAATTCCTGGTGTAGCGGTGGAATGCGCAGATATCAGGAGGAACACCGATGGCGAAGGCAGGTCTCTGGGCCGTTACTGACGCTGAGGAGCGAAAGCATGGGGAGCGAACAGGATTAGATACCCTGGTAGTCCATGCCGTAAACGTTGGGCACTAGGTGTGGGGCGGGTTCCACTCGTTCTGTGCCGTAGCTAACGCATTAAGTGCCCCGCCTGGGGAGTACGGCCGCAAGGCTAAAACTCAAAGGAATTGACGGGGGCCCGCACAAGCGGCGGAGCATGCGGATTAATTCGATGCAACGCGAAGAACCTTACCAAGGCTTGACATGCACCGGACAGCTGCAGAGATGTGGTTTCCGCAAGGTCGGTGTACAGGTGGTGCATGGTTGTCGTCAGCTCGTGTCGTGAGATGTTGGGTTAAGTCCCGCAACGAGCGCAACCCTTATCCTATGTTGCCAGCGGGTTATGCCGGGGACTCATGGGAGACTGCCGGGGTCAACTCGGAGGAAGGTGGGGATGACGTCAAATCATCATGCCCCTTATGTCTTGGGCTTCACGCATGCTACAATGGCCGGTACAGAGGGTTGCGATATCGTGAGGTGGAGCGAATCCCTAAAAGCCGGTCTCAGTTCGGATCGGGGTCTGCAACTCGACCCCGTGAAGTCGGAGTCGCTAGTAATCGCAGATCAGCAACGCTGCGGTGAATACGTTCCCGGGCCTTGTACACACCGCCCGTCAAGTCACGAAAGTTGGTAACACCCGAAGCTCACGGCTCAACCCTTCGGGGAGGGAGTGGTCGAAGGTGGGACTGGCGATTGGGACTAAGTCGTAACAAGGTAGCCGTACCGGAAGGTGCGGCTGGATCACCTCCTTTCTAAGGAGCGCAAGGCTCTTGCCCTCGGCTCGCACTTCGTGTGGGTGGGTGAGGGTCCAGGACCCCTGTGGGGGTTCGGGCCATGCCACGGCCGGACGCGTCGTGGGTGGTTGCTCATGGGTGGAACATTGACGAAGGACCTTCCCGTTCGGGTGGGTCTCGCTAGTACGCCGGCATCTTGGCTCCTTCGGGAGTGGCTCCTTCGGGAGGTGGGTGCGGGTTGGAACGTGGGGTCTGTCGGTGGTGGGGGTCTGCCAAGCACACTGTTGGGTCCTGAGGCAACCGGCCGGCTGGTCGGGTGTTTCTGGGAGGTTCGAGTCATCACCGGGGCGATACCGCCGGGCTGTGGTCTGGTTGGTCGTTGGTGTGTGGTGGGTTCGTTCGTTGCTTGAGAACTGTATAGTGGACGCGAGCATCTCTGGACACATGATTCGTGCGCGCTTGGTGCGTGTGGGGGTTGTGTGTTCTGCGTAGTGTTGTTGAAGTTTTTTAGGGCACAGGGTGGATGCCTTGGCATCAGGAGCCGACGAAGGACGTTGTAGCCTGCGATAAGCCTCGGGGAGCTGGCAGACGAGCTGTGATCCGAGGGTTTCCGAATGGGGGAACCTACCCGAAGTTGTGTTCGGGTACCTGCACTTGAATTCATAGGGTGTAGGGGGGAACGCCGGGAAGTGAAACATCTCAGTACCGGCAGGAAGAGATATTCTGTGAGTAGTGGTGAGCGAAAGCGGATGAGGTTAAACCGTGCGCGTGTCAAGTTGTCAGACGTTGCGTGTGCGGGGTAGTGGGAGCCCCTGGAGAGATCTGACAGTCTCTCGATCAGTGAGAAAGTTGCGCTATAGCCGAACCGGGTTGAATACCGGACCGTAGAGGGTGGGAGTCCCGTAGGTGAAATGGTGTGGCCTGGTGGGGGTTGTCCCGAGTAGCACGGGGCCCGTGAAATCTCGTGTGAATCTGCCAAGACCACTTGGTAAGCCTAAATACTCCCTGATGACCGATAGCGGACCAGTACCGTGAGGGAAAGGTGAAAAGTACCCCGGGAGGGGAGTGAAATAGTACCTGAAACCGTGTGCCTACAATCCGTCAGAGCCTTCCAGTCCTTCGGGGTTGTGCAGGGGTGATGGCGTGCCTTTTGAAGAATGAGCCTGCGAGTTAGTGCTCGGTGGCGAGGTTAACCCGTGTGGGGAAGCCGTAGCGAAAGCGAGTCCGAACAGGGCGTGATAGTCGCCGGGTCTAGACCCGAAGCGGAGTGATCTAGCCATGGGCAGGGTGAAGCGCCGGTAAGACGGTGTGGAGGCCCGAACCCACCAGGGTTGAAAACCTGGGGGATGACCTGTGGTTAGGGGTGAAAGGCCAATCAAACTCCGTGATAGCTGGTTCTCCCCGAAATGCATTTAGGTGCAGCGTCACGTGTGCTTGCTGGAGGTAGAGCTACTGGATGGCCGATGGGCCCGACAAGGTTACTGACGTCAGCCAAACTCCGAATGCCGGTAAGTTGAGCGTGGCAGTGAGACTGCGGGGGATAAGCTCCGTGGGTCGAGAGGGAAACAGCCCAGATCGCCGGCTAAGGCCCCTAAGCGTGTGCTCAGTGGGAAAGGATGTGGAGTTGCTCAGACAACCAGGAGGTTGGCTTAGAAGCAGCCACCCTTGAAAGAGTGCGTAATAGCTCACTGGTCAAGTGATTCCGCGCCGACAATGTAGCGGGGCTCAAGCACACCGCCGAAGCCGTGGCAACCACACATGCACATTACAGTCCCTTCAGGGGTTGTCAGTGGTGTGGTTGGGTAGGGGAGCGTCGTGTGGCCGGTGAAGTCCCGGAGTGATCCAGGGGTGGAGGCCACGCGAGTGAGAATGCAGGCATGAGTAGCGAATGACGGGTGTGAATCCCGTCCACCGAATGACCAAGGGTTCCAGGGCCAGGTTTATCCGCCCTGGGTAAGTCGGGACCTAAGGCGAGGCCGACAGGCGTAGTCGATGGACAAGGAGTTGATATTCTCCTACCGGCGAAGAACCGTCCATACCGAGTCCGGTGATACTAACCATCCCAATCCTCCCGCTTCAGTCTTCGGACTGTACAGGGAGAGGCGGCGTGGGACCTGATCCGGTAGTAGGTAAGCGTGTTAACAGGGGTGACGCAGGAAGGTAGCCGCACGTGGCGATGGTAGTCCACGTCCAAGGTTGTAGCCTGCTCCGTAGGTAAATCCGCGGGGCGTCAAGGGTGAGGACTGATGGTGACCACGCAAGTGGGAACGCGGTGATCCTCTGCTGCCAAGAAAAGCCTCGACGCGAGGTTCTAGCCGCCCGTACCCCAAACCGACTCAGGTGGTCAGGTAGAGAATACCAAGGTGATCGAGCGAATCGTGGTCAAGGAACTCGGCAAAATGCCCCCGTAACTTCGGGAGAAGGGGGGCCCGAACCGTGAAGCCCCTTGCGGGCGTGAGCGGGGAAGGCCGCAGAGACCAGGGAGAAGCGACTGTTTACTAAAAACACAGGTCCGTGCGAAGTCGCAAGACGATGTATACGGACTGACGCCTGCCCGGTGCTGGAAGGTTAAGAGGACGAGTCAACCCGTAAGGGTGAAGCTCAGAATTTAAGCCCCAGTAAACGGCGGTGGTAACTATAACCATCCTAAGGTAGCGAAATTCCTTGTCGGGTAAGTTCCGACCTGCACGAATGGCGTAACGACTTCTCCGCTGTCTCGACCGCGAACTCGGCGAAATTGCACTACGAGTAAAGATGCTCGTTACGCGCAGCAGGACGGAAAGACCCCGGGACCTTTACTACAGCTTGGTATTGGTGTTCGGTGCGGTTTGTGTAGGATAGGTGGGAGACTGTGAAACCCGGCCGCCAGGTCGGGTGGAGTCATCGTTGAAATACCACTCTGATCGCTTCGGGCATCTAACCTCGGTCCGTGATCCGGATCAGGGACAGTGCCTGGTGGGTAGTTTAACTGGGGCGGTTGCCTCCTAAAATGTAACGGAGGCGCTCAAAGGTTCCCTCAGCCTGGTTGGCAATCAGGTGTCGAGTGCAAGTGCACAAGGGAGCTTGACTGTGAGACTGACAGGTCGAGCAGGGACGAAAGTCGGAACTAGTGATCCGGCCATGGCTTGTGGAAGCGTGGTCGCTCAACGGATAAAAGGTACCCCGGGGATAACAGGCTGATCTTGCCCAAGAGTCCATATCGACGGCATGGTTTGGCACCTCGATGTCGGCTCGTCGCATCCTGGGGCTGGAGTTGGTCCCAAGGGTTGGGCTGTTCGCCCATTAAAGCGGTACGCGAGCTGGGTTTAGAACGTCGTGAGACAGTTCGGTCCCTATCCGCTGCGCGCGTAGGAGTCTTGAGAAGGGCTGTCCCTAGTACGAGAGGACCGGGACGGACGAACCTCTGGTGTGCCAGTTGTTCCGCCAGGAGCACGGCTGGTTGGCTACGTTCGGAAGGGATAACCGCTGAAAGCATCTAAGCGGGAAGCCTGCTTCAAGATGAAGACTCCACCACCCTCGGGTGGGAAGGCGCCCGACAGACTATCGGGTTGATAGGCCGGAAGTGGAAGACCAGTAATGGTTGCAGCTGACCGGTACTAATCCGCCAACAACCTCAACAACACACACTTCACGTGTATCGCGTCCACTATACGGTTCCCGAGAAACGACCAACCCTTCGAACCTTGGTCAACAACTCGATAACGTTACGGCGGTCATAGCGTAGGGGAAACGCCCGGTCCCATTCCGAACCCGGAAGCTCAGCCCTACAGCGCCGATGGTACTGCCCCCGCCAGGGGGTGGGAGAGTAGGACGCCGCCGGACCCTTCTTCACGGACAAGCCCCCGAGCACACGCTCGGGGGCTTGTCCTGTTTCAGTGCTCGTCGGTCACCCGATCAGCTCAGGTTCCACTTCTGGTTGCCACCGCCGTGGCAGGACCAGAGCTGGACCAGGGCCCCGTTGGCGGTGGAGGCACCGGACACATCGAGGCACAGACCCGACTGGGCGCTGGTGATGGAGCCGTCGCCGTTGAGGTTCCAGCGCTGGTTCGCGCCACCGTGACACGACCAGATGGTCACGGCCGTCCCGTCGGACGTGCCGGACCCGGAGGCGTCCAGGCACTTGCGCGAACCACCGGAGTAGACCGACAGTTCACCGCTGGCGCTGTGGGTCCACTGCTGGTTCGCCCCGCTCCAGCAGTCCCAGATCTGCACCTGGGTGCCGTCGGTCGTGGACTGGTCCGGCACGTCCAGGCACTTGCCCGAAGCCTGGCCCGTCAACGCGCCACCATCGGCCGGAGGTGGCGTCGTCGGCGGCTGGCCGTCGCCGAACTGGGAGAAGAACTCCCAGATCTCGCCCTTGACCCAGCTCTGCGCGCCGCTCTCGCAGCCGGTGCACCCGTCGACCGGACCCTGCTGGTGGCCGCCGTCGAAGGCGGCCCACACCACCGGGTAGCCGTCCTGGCAGCCCGAGTAGGTGGTGGTGAAGTGCTGGCCCGAGCCGGAGGCCGGCTCGGGCGGGCTCTGCGGCGTGCAGCCGTTGTTGCCCACGAACCGGTCACGCATGCCCCGTGCCTGAGGCATGCTGTCGGTGACGCCCTGGATACCCATGTAGGCCACCGGCTGAGAGCCGCCCGAGCAGCCGGAAACCGGGCCGGGCACGGCGATGGCCGCTACCGCGCGGAACTGGTCAGGGCGGGCGCAGGCGAGCGCGTAGCTCATGGCCCCGCCGTAGCTGAACCCGAGGGAGAATCGCTGGGACTCGTCGACGCACAGGGCGGACTCGATGCGCTGGATCATCGCGTCGACGAAGGCCACGTCCCTGCCGCCGGAGTCGGCCCAGGCGTTGTCGATGCCTTGGGGAGCGACGAAGATCGCGGTGCCGCCGGACAGCTGCTCGAGACCGTAGTGGGCGTAGACGGCGCCGTCGGAGCCGCCGCCGGCGACGTCGTTGGCGGTACCGCCCCACCAGTGCAGCCCGAAGATCAGCTTGTGCTGGTAGTTCGAGTCGTAGTTGTCCGGGACCTTCAGGATGAAGCTGCGGTTGACGCCGTTGACCTGGATGGTGTGGTTGCCGCTGTTCATGCCCGGGTTCTGCCCGCAGCCGTCACTCGCCATTGCGGTCACTGGTGCCGACGCCGCGTTCACTTGCGCCGACGCGATGTTCGCTGTCAGCACGCCGGCGAACGCCGTCGCCACGACCGCTGTCACGGCGACGATCCGGGATCGCAGGCGTCGCCGCGGTCGCGGCGACGCCTGCGGGAATCGGTTAGGGGGCATGGAGTACTCCTTCTCCTCGTGGTCGACCGGGGCGCCGCCAGTGGTGCCCCGGCGGCTAGATGCGTTGCAGGTTGAAGAGCTGGTTGGCGCCGCCGGTGGTGTTCCACTGGGAGATGCGGGCGCCGTCGGTCGTGGACTCCTCCAGGACGTCCACCGTCAGGCCGCTCTGGCGGTTGACCAGGCTGATCGTTCCGCCGCCGTGGTCGACGACCTCCCAGTGCTGGCTCGTCACGCCGGTGTCGGGCTGCTGGGTGATGTCGGCGCCGGTGCTCGAACTCGCCACCTCGAGCACCAGGCCGCTGTGCCTGGCGCGGATGCGCCAGTAGGCGCCGGAGGGCACGAACTCGAACTGCTGGTTGGCGCCGGTGTTGACCGTCCACTGGACGAGCGCGGCCCCGGCCGCGGTGGAGGCGCCCTCGATGTCGGCGGCCTTGCCGCTGTGCTGCGCCACCAGCCGGTAGAACACACCGGGCTCGACCGGACCGCCGCTGCCGCCGCCGGTCTCGACCGGCCGCCGTGCCAGCGCCGTCGCCTGGGCGACGTCGGGCAGCGGCTTGAGCCGGTAGGTGTAGGAGTAGTCCCGGGTCGCGAACAGCTTGTACCGGTCATAGGTCTGCGCGCCCCAGCTGTTGTCGCCGCCGACGCCCATCTGCCGGTAGTTGAGCCGCAGCACGACCGCTTGGCGCGGCGTCAGCTGGTGGTCGTGGCGGGCGTCGCCCGACAGGTCCTCCGGGGTGAAGTGGGAGGCGTTCACCTCCAACAGCGGCTCCCCGGCCGCGAGCAGGCCGCTCCCGTTGCCGTCGACCAGGGCGACCCAGCGGACGTCGGTCTTGTTGCCGTTCTCCTGGGGTCTGATGTAGCCGGTCCACTGGTCCGCCACCGTCGAGGAGAAGACGCCGACATCGGTTCCGCTCTTGCGGTCCCAGTGGTTCTCCTCGGGGCCGCGGCCGAAGTAGCGCAGCTGCTCCAGGGCCCCGGGCAGGAACAGGATCGTTCCGACCTCGGGGATGTAGGGGAGGCTCGACGAGCCCGGGTGGAGCGTGTTGTCCACCTTGATCTCGCCGTTGCCGTAGACGGTGTAGACGGTGGTGTAGGTCGACGGCGTGCTGGTCGGCAGGGTTCCGGTGACGGTGATCCGCCGGGAGCGGTCGGACGGCCGCTGGACGACGACCCCGGTCACGGTCCGGTTCCGTCCGGCGTTCCGCCAGGTGCCGTTGCGGTTCGGCTGGCCGTTGCCGCGGTCGTTGTCGGTCGGCGCCCGCCAGAAGTTCGGGGCCGGGCCGGAGTCGATCAGCCGCATGCCCATCGCATCGTAGGCCGTGATCTCGCCGGTCGACTTGGAGATCGTGACGGCGAAGCCGGTGCCTGAGACGGTGACGGCGCCGGCAGTCTCCGAGTCGGTGAGTGCCGGCACGTCGTCGAGCGGGAGCGGTTCGACCGGCGGGCTGTCGAAGTCGACCGGGACCTGCTGCTTGGCCACCTCGAATCCGGCCGGGGCCCACTGGGTGGCGGACGTGAGCTTGAACGACAGTCGCAGGAAGTGCTCCTGGCCGGGCGCCGGGTTCGCCGGGCGCTGGATCGGTACCTGGATCGTCTTGGCGGACAACGGCGCGATGTCGAGCTGCTGCGCCGTGAGGGCGCCGCTCTGGATCACCTCGCCGTCGGCGTACAAGGACCAGGAGCCCTCGAACTCGCCCACGTTCGTGAACAGGTATTCGTTGGTGATCCGGACGGACCCGCTCGCGACGTCGCCCGCGGCGACGACGTTGATCGCCTGGTAGATCTGCCTGACCTCGGCGGCCTTGCCGGCAGGTTCCCGGTCGGCGGAGACGATGCCGTTGGCGCAGAAGTTGCCGTCGTTGGGGTTGTCGCCCCAGTCGCCGCCGTAGGCGAGGTAGGTCGCCCCGCCACCCTGCGGGATCGGCCATCGCAGGCCCTGATCGGCGTAGTCCCAGATGAATCCGCCCTGGAGAATCGGGAACTCGCGGATGACGTCCCAGTACTCCTTGAAGTTGCCGTTGGAGTTGCCCATCGCGTGGGAGTACTCGATCAGGATGTACGGCCGCGTGTCGCCGGTGTCGAGGGCGCGGTCCCGGATCCCGGCCGGGGTGTTGTACATCTGCGATCGGACGTCGCTGACCTGGGGCCGGTTGTCGCCTTCGTACTGGACGACGCGGGTCGGGTCGGCCGCCTTGATCCAGTCGCGCATCGAGACGAAGTTGGAGCCTCCGCCGGCCTCGTTCCCCAGGGACCACATGACCACCGACGGGTGGTTCTTGTCGCGGTGGACGACCTGGGCGGCCCGGTCGATGACCGGCGCCGTCCAGTCCGGTGCGGAGCCGGGATAGTCGTCGCGGACTCCGTGCGTCTCGAGGTTCGCCTCGTCGCAGACGTAGAGGCCGTACTCGTCGCACAGGTCGTACCAGTCCGGGTGGTTCGGGTAGTGCGAGGTGCGGACCGCGTTGATGTTGAGGCGCTTCATCTGCCTGATGTCGTGGATCATGTCGTCGCGGGTCAGCGCCTGCCCGTGTACGGGGTCCATCTCGTGCCGGTTGACGCCGCGGAGGGAGACCGGCCGGCCGTTGATCCGCATCAGGCCGTCCTTGATCGCGAACTCGCGGAAGCCGACTCGCGCGGACACGGTCTGGGTGACCGCGCCCGAGGGGTCGAGCAATCGCAGGACAGCGGTGTAGAGGTTCGGGTGCTCGGCCGACCAGAGCTCGGGGTTCGGCACGTCCTTCGCGCCTTGCGCGGTGGCGTCCTGACCTGGTTCGACCGAGCCGACGTTCACCGGCAGCCGCAACGGCTCGGGCCATACGGCCTGGCGGTTCTCGTCGTAGAGCTGGGCCTCGACGGTGTAGCTCCCTGACTGCTGGGGCCCGCTGTTGCGCACGATGGCGGTGACAGCGAGGTCGGCGCGGGTGTACGCGTCCCTCAGCGGCGTGTCGATGGTGAAGTCGCGCAGGTGGACCGTGGGCAGCGAGTAGAGGAAGACCGGCCGGAAGATCCCGGAGAGCCGGATCATGTCCTGGTCTTCCATCCAGTCGCCGTCCGGGAAGCGGTAGACCTCGACGGCGATCAGGTTGGTGCCGGGCTGGACGTGGTCGGTCACGTCGAACTCGGACGGGGTGAAGGAGCCCTCCCGGTAGCCGACCTTGGTGCCGTTGACCCAGAGGTAGAAACCGGACTTGACGCCTTCGAAGTGGAGATGGACGCGTCGGCCCTGCCAGGTCGACGGCAGTTCGAAGGTCCGGCGGTACTGGCCGACCGGGTTGAACAGCGTCGGCGCGAACGGCGGCTGGGCGTTCTCGTGCTGGCCGTTGGCGCCCCACCACGGGTAGGTGACGTTGGTGTAGATCGGGAAGTCGTAGCCTTCCAGCTGCCAGTTGGACGGCACCGGCATGGTGGCCCAGCCGCTGTCGTCGCGGTCGGTGCGCCAGAAGTCGACGTCGCGGTCGGCGGGCCGGTCGGCGTGCTGGAACCGCCAGGTGCCGTCCAGGTCGAGCCGGTAGGGCGAGGTGGTGCGGTCGGTGCCCAGTGCCTGCTGGAGGTCCGCGTAGGGCATGTACGTCGCGTGCGGCGGCTCGGCGCCCACCTCGAATATCCCGATGTTGTTGTTCCACTCCGGGTAGCCGTTGGGCGGGTCGGTCCAGTCAGCGGCGACCGTGGCGGGCTCGGCCGCCGCGAACCCCTGGGCTCGTGCGGCCGACGCCGCCACGGGGGGCGCGGCCGATGCCGCCGGAGGGGGAATCGAAGCGCTCCCAAGGGCAACCAGACCGCTTGCGAGAACCGTTCGGCGGCTTACCGGCGGGCGCTGCTCAGGTGGGTTGGACATCATCGTCTCCTAGGGCCGCAATCGACGCTGGTCCGAAAAAGTACGAGATATGACATGTGTTGGCGATGATGTGAAACGTATCAACGGAGAGGCCGTGGATGCGGCGGTCTGCGGCTCGGGCGCGCACGGTACCCGGTCCGGAGGTCCGGACCGGGTAGCGGGCGATGTCGATGACCTGGCTCTCCAGCGTGCGGACGACGGCGTCGGCTGCGCGGCGCCCGGCTCGCGGCGCCCCTCTCCCGGCGTCGGCTACGCGGCGTCGGTGTCCGGCACGCGGTCCACGTCGACCGATGGCGTCAGGGGTTCGACGGCGTCCAGGCGCGCCCGGGCGTCGTCGGGCAGGACGGTCCTGACGGCGGCGACGGCGGCCTCGAGCTGGTCCGGCTTGCTGCCGCCGAGGATGGGGCGGACCGCGGGGGTGTGGCCCGCGAGCCATGCCAGGACCACCTGGCCGCGGGTGAGGCCGAGACCGGCGGACACCTCGTCGAGGACGGCGAGACGGCGGGTCGTCCCCGGGTGCTCGAACTCCTCGGAGACCTCCTTGGCGGGGTTGTCGTAGGCGCCGCCCAGGAGCGGTGTGTACGCCCAGATCTCGAGGCCCTCGGTGGCGGCGAGGTCGAGATGCTCGTCGGTGAGGAACCCGAACCGGTGCCCCGCGCCCGGCATACCCGGGCGGGGGTGCAGGTACGAGTAGCTGTACTGGAGTGAGCTCACGGCTTCGTGCCCCTGGCCGAGGGCCCGGGCGCGGGCGGCCGCCACGCGCCAGGCCGCGTGGTTCGACATGCCGAGACGCGCCGTGAGTCCGTCGTCGTGCAGCGCGGACAAGGTGTCGGCGACGTCCTCGATCGGGACGGTCCTGTCCTCCATGTGTGCCCAGGCGAGGTCGACGTGGTCCGTTCCCAGCCGGCGGAGGCTGCTCTCGAGCTGAGCGCGCACCTCCGCGCTGCCCAGGCCGGTCCGGGAGGCGGGCCAGCGCCCGGCGACCACGGGCTCGGCGCCGAACTTCGTGGAGATCCGCACGCGGTCGCGCATTCCGGGCCGCGCGGTGAGCCAGCGGCCCAGCACCTCCTCGCTCTGCCCGCCGTGGCCGGTGTCGCTGTCCCAGAACGCATAGCAGTCGGCGGTGTCGATCCACGTCCCGCCTGCGTCCACGAACCGGTCGAGCAGGTCGAACGCGGTCCGCTCGTCGACACCGGTGCCGAACCGCATGGCCCCGAGGGCCAGATTCATCGTCTCCATGACCAGTAGCGTGCGATCTGGAGTGCGCTCCAGGTCAAGCCGCCGCGTGACGGGCATGATGGACCCATGACCGAGACCGCGAACGCCCGTACCTACACGCCCGCGGAGGCCGCGACCGAGTCGGGGTTCAGCATCGACACGCTGCGCTACTACGAGCGCGAGGGCCTGCTCGCGCCGATCTCGCGCACGGCCGGAGGCCGGCGGGCCTACACCGAGGCGGACCTCGGGTGGCTCGGCCTCGTGCGCTGCCTGCGGGACACCGGGATGCCGATCGCCGATCTGAAGCGGTACGCGGAACTCAGCCTCGACGCGTCCACCATGAACCAGCGGCTCGCCCTGCTTCAGGCGCACGACCAGCGGGTCCAGGAGCAGGTGGACCTGCTGGTGAGTCAGCAGGAGCGGCTGCGGGAGAAGATCCGCTGGTACCTCGGCAACGGCGCGACCCCGGCAGAACAGGAACGTGCCGCCCGCTCCTGAGTCCCGCCGCTCCTGAGTCCCGCGCTCCCAGTTCCCCGACGCCCCCGGGACCCCTCCTCTCCGGCCGCCCTCGACCCGCGATTCCGACCTGTGGAATCCTGATTCTGTTCCCCGGAGGGGACGGGTGCGCGCGGACAGTCCGCGCACCAGGAGCGTGAGGAGCCACATGGCAAGCAGTACCGGCGGCGTGCAGACCGTCGAGCGGGCGATCGACCTGCTGGAGATCATGACGGATCTCGGGGGCGACGCGACCCTGAGCGAGCTCGCCGACCGCAGCGGGCTTCCGCTGCCGACCATCCACCGGCTGCTGCGCACGCTGGTGCAGCGCGGGTACGCGCGGCAGATGCCGTCGCGCCGGTACGCGCTCGGGCCGGGCGTGCTGCGTCTCGCGGACGCGGCCGGCCGGCAGCTCGGTGCGGCGGCCCGGCCGCACCTCGAGCGGGTCGCGGCCGAGCTCGGCGAGACCGCGAACCTCGCGATGCTCGACCACGAGATGGCCGTGTACGTGGCGCAGGCGTCGTCCACGCACTCCATGCGGATGTTCACCGAGGTGGGGCGGCGTGTCCACCTGCACTGCACCGGGGTCGGGAAGATGCTGCTCGCCGCACTCGGCGAGGACGAGGTCCGGGCGATCGCGCAGCGCACCGGCCTGCCCGCGGCCACCGAGCACTCCATCACCGGCGCCGACGAACTCGTCGCCGAGCTGGGCCGGATCCGGGAGCGCGGCTACGCGGTCGACGACGGCGAGCAGGAGGTGGGCGTGCGGTGCTTCGCGGTGGCGGTCCCCGACGCGCCGCTGGCGACCGCGCTGTCGGTGTCGGGTCCGGCGGCGCGCGTGACGCCGGAGTTCGCCGACGTCGCCGTCCCCGTCCTCCGGGAGGAGGCGGCGAGGGTGGGCGACCGACTCGCGGGACGCTAGACTTTCCACGATCAGAATATCCGCTTCCGCATAGTGGAAGAACGAGCGAGGAGAGTGTCGACGTGGAGACTCCGGACGGCATCGAGATCACCGGCGAGATCGGCGAACGGTACGAGGAGGTGCTCACCCCGGCCGCGCTGGAGCTGATCGTCAGACTGCACCGGGAGCTGGCGGACCGGCGCCTGGAGCTGCTGGAGGCGCGCGAGCGCCGCGTCGAGGACCTGGCCGCCGGCGGCACCCTGGGCTTCCTGGAGGAGACCCGCCACATCCGCGAGGACGACTCGTGGCGCGTGGCCGAACCGGCGCCCGGGATCGTGGACCGCCGCGTGGAGATCACCGGCCCCACGGACCGCAAGATGACGATCAACGCCCTCAACAGCGGTGCCAAGGTGTGGCTCGCGGACCAGGAGGACGCGAACACGCCGCGGTGGAGCTCGGTGGTGGGCGGTCAGCTCAACCTGCTCGACGCGATCAACCGCACGATCGACTTCACGGCCGAGAACGGCAAGACGTACGCGCTGAAGCCGGACGCGGAGCTCGCGACCATCGTCATGCGCCCGCGCGGCTGGCACCTGCCGGAGAAGCACATCCTCGTGGACGGGCGTGAGACGTCGGGCGCCCTGGTCGACTTCGCTCTCTATCTCGCCACGGCGGGCATGCGGCAGTTCACCAAGGGCCTGGGCCCCTACTTCTACCTGCCGAAGATGGAGTCCTACCTGGAGGCGCGGCTCTGGAACGACGCGTTCGTCCTGGCCCAGGACTACCTCGGCATCCCGCGGGGCACGATCCGCGCCACGGTGCTCATCGAGACCTACCCGGCGGCGTTCGAGATGGAGGAGATCCTCTACGAGCTGCGCGATCACTCCGCCGGCCTGAACGCGGGCCGCTGGGACTTCATGTTCTCCGTCATCAAGTCGTTCCGTACGCGCGGTACCGAGTTCATGCTGCCGGACCGCAACGCCGTGACGATGACGGTCCCGTTCATGCGTGCCTACACCGAGCTGCTGGTCAGGACGTGCCACAAGCGCGGCGCGCACGCGATCGGCGGCATGGCGGCGTTCATCCCGAGCAAGGACGAGGAGGCCAACGCCACCGCCTTCGCGAAGGTCCGCGACGACAAGACCCGCGAGGCCGGCGACGGCTTCGACGGCTCCTGGGTGGCGCACCCCGGCATGGTCGAGCTGTGCAAGGAGGTCTTCACCGACGTGCTGGGCGACCGGCCGAACCAGATCGACCGCACCCGTGACGACGTCCAGGTGACCGCCGAGCAGCTGCTCGACGTCGCCGCCACGCCCGGCGACATCACCGAGGCCGGCCTGCGGAACAACATCTCGGTCGGCATCCAGTACCTGCGCGCCTGGCTGGGCGGGCTCGGCGCCGTGGCGATCTTCGACCTCATGGAGGACGCCGCCACCGCCGAGATCTCCCGCAGCCAGGTGTGGCAGTGGCTGCACAACGACGTGACCCTCGCGGACACGGGCCGCACGGTCACGAAGGAGCTCGTGCACGAGATCGTCGCGGAGGAGATCGCGAAGCTCCCCGGCGACGCCGCCGACTACGAGGAGGCGAAGCAGACCTTCCTCGAGGTCGCCGTCGCCGACGAGTACGCCGACTTCCTCACGCTCCCGGCGTACCGCCGTATGGACTGAGCGCGAGAACCGGCGCCGCCGACCTGCCGGGCCGACCCGCCGAGGTAGTACCTTCGCCATGAAGGCCGCTACCTCGGCGGGACTCGTTTCCGCCGGCGCGGGGCCCGCGTGCGACGAGGAGGTTGCGATGCCCGGCAGGACTTCGGATCAGGCGCCCGCCGCACCGGCGGCGGGCGCGGCGCTCGCCGCCGTGACGGCCGGCCTCACCGCCGTGCTCGGCGGCGACCGGGTCGTCACGGACCACGCGCGGCGCCGCACCTACGAGTGCGACGGCCTCGCGGCCTACCGCGTCGTGCCCGGGGTGGTGGTGCTGGCGCGCGACGCCGCCGACGTCGCGGCGACCGTCCGGGCCTGTGCCGCGCACGGTGTGCCGTTCGTGGCCCGGGGGTCGGGGACGGGCCTGTCCGGGGGCGCGCTGCCGCACTCCGAGGGCGTACTCGTCGTGATGTCGCAGATGCGGGACATCCGCGAGATCGACGCGGACGCCCAGCGCGCCGTCGTCGACCCCGGCGTCATCAACCTGCAGCTCACCGCCGCGACCAGCCCGGACGGCCACTACTTCGCCCCCGACCCCTCCAGTCAGTCCGTGTGCTCGATCGGCGGGAACGTCGCCGAGAACTCCGGCGGCGCGCACTGCCTCAAGTACGGCTTCACCACGAACCATGTCACCGGGCTGGACCTGGTCACCCCCGCGGGCGAGCAGGTGGAGATCGGCGGCAAGGCGCCCGACCCGCCTGGCTACGACCTGCTCGGCGCGCTCGTGGGGAGCGAGGGCACGCTCGGCGTCGTCACGTCGGCCACGGTCCGCCTCACGCGGCTGCCGCAGGAGGTCCGCACCCTCCTGGCCGCGTTCCGCACGATCGACGACGCCGGCGCCGCGACCTCCGCGATCATCGCGGCGGGCGTGATCCCCGCCGCGATCGAGATGATGGACGCGCTGTCCATCGAGGCCGCCGAGGAGGCCGTGCACTGCGGCTACCCGGACGGCGCCGGCGCGGTGCTCGTGGTCGAGCTCGACGGGCACTCCGCGGACGTGGCCGGCGAGTTCGACGACGTCGTGCGGCTGTGCGAGGCCAGTGGCGCGTTCGAGGTGCGCGTCGCGGCCGACGACGCCGAACGGGCGCTCATCTGGAAGGGCCGCAAGTCGGCCTTCGCGGCGGTGGGGCGGATCAGCCCGGACTACATCGTGCAGGACGGCGTGATCC
This sequence comes from Myceligenerans xiligouense, assembly GCF_003814695.1. Lineage (GTDB taxonomy): Bacteria > Actinomycetota > Actinomycetes > Actinomycetales > Cellulomonadaceae > Myceligenerans > Myceligenerans xiligouense. The sequence continues at coordinate 2,973,351 of NZ_RKQZ01000001.1, read as the reverse complement.
CGCGGACCGCACTGCCGCAGGTGCTGCGCCGCATCACCGAGCTCGGCGACGCCGCCGGGGTGCGCGTGGCGAACGTGTTCCACGCCGGGGACGGCAACCTCCACCCGCTCGTGCTGTTCGACGGGTCGCAGGACGGCGCCGTGGAACGGGCGGAGGGGGTCGCCGGCGGAATCCTCGACCTGTGCCTCGAGCACGGGGGCTCCATCACGGGGGAGCACGGCGTCGGAGCCGACAAGGCGAAACACATGCCGCGCATGTTCACCGCCGACGACCTCGCCGTCATGCAGGCGGTGCGCTGCGCGTTCGACCCGGAGACCCTCGCCAACCCCGGCAAGATCTTCCCCACCCCGCGCCTGTGCGGGGAACGCCCCGGCCGGAGGCAGGGCGAGCACCCGTTGTCCGAGGCGGGCGTGGCGGAGGTGTTCTGATGCGCGACGGTTCCGCCGACGGCGGCCGCGCGGGCGACGCCCCGGCGGGCAAGGCCACGGTCGACCTGGACCGGCTCGCGTCGGCGCTGACCGGACAGGACCCGGCAGGTGAGCTCACGCGGCCCGGGCCGGGCGACGCCGTGGACGGGGTCCCGGCGCTCGCCGTCGCGCGGCCGGCGTCCGTGGCGGGGGTGTCCGCCGTGCTCGCCGAGGCGACCTCGCAGGGTCTCGCCACCGTCGCGCGTGGAGCCGGGACCGCCCTGGACTGGGCCGCACCGCCGGAGCGCGCCGACCTGATCCTCGACGTGACCGGTCTCGGCCGGCTCGTCGAGCACGGGGCCGGAGACCTCGTGGCGGTCGCCGAGGCCGGTCTGCCGGTCGTGGAGCTGCTGGAGACCGTGGGGCGCGTGGGCCAGGAGCTCGTCGCGGACCTGCCGCCTCGGCGGCTCGGGGGCGGTGCGACCGTCGGCGGCGCGCTGGCGACCGGCGTCTCCGGGCCCCGGCGGCTGCAGCGAGGCGCGCTGCGGGACCTCGTGCTGGGGGCGACCGTGGTGCTGGCCGACGGGACCGTGGCGTCCAGCGGCGGCAAGGTGGTCAAGAACGTCGCGGGGTACGACCTGGCCAAGCTGATGACCGGCTCCTACGGCACGCTCGGGGTGATCGTGCGGGCGGCGTTCCGGCTGCATCCGGTCCGGCCCGCGCGCCGCTGGGTGGTCGCCACCGGTCCGCTGCCCGACGTCGCCGGCCGCGCCCGGGAGGTCGTGGCCTCCCAGCTCGCGCCCGCGGCGGTGGAGATCGACCGGCCCGCCTGGTCCCGCGAGGCCGGCGTCGCGGTGCTGCTGGAGGGCCAGGAGGCCGCCGTCGTGCCCCGCGCCCGGGAGGCGGCCGCCCTGACGGGTGGTGAGATCCGGACCGTGCCACCCGCCTGGTGGGGCGTGCTGCCCGACGACGACGGAGCGGGCGCGGTGCCTTCGGCGGGAGCGGATCGCACCGTCCTCGCGAAGGCGACCGCGACGCTCACGGGAGTGGGCGGGCTGCTGGCGGCGGCGCGAGCGGCGGAGGACACGCGGGGGGCCGGCGTCGCCGTGCGCGGGTCGGCGGCCGGCGTGCTGTACGTCGCGATCGGCGGGCGTGATCCCGCCGCGGTGGCCGGCGTCGTCCGCGAACTGCGGGCGGTGGCGCCGTCCCCGCGGGACGGGACCGTGACCGTGCTGCGGGCGCCGCGGGACGTCCGCGAGGCCGTGGACGCGTGGGGGCCCGTGGGCGGGCTCGACCTGATGCGGGCGGTCAAGAGACGGCTGGATCCCGGGCGGAACCTCGCGCCCGGCCGGTTCGTGGGAGGGATCTGATGAGCGAGACCAAGCCGGACCTGCTCGGGTCGTTCGACCCCGGCGACCAGGGCGCGTTCGACGAGCACCGCCCGCCGTCGCGGGACCTCGTGGACGACTGCGTGCACTGCGGGTTCTGCCTGCCCGCCTGCCCCACCTACACGCTGTGGGGCGAGGAGATGGACTCGCCGCGCGGACGCATCCACCTGATGAAGCAAGGGCTGGAGGGTGCGCCGATGTCGGCGTCGCTGGTGGGACACATCGACGCCTGCCTCGGATGCATGGCGTGCGTCACGGCCTGCCCGTCGGGCGTGCAGTACGACGAACTCGTCGAGGCGACGCGGGCGCAGGTGGAACGGCGCGGGGCCGCACACCGCACGCGCGGGCAACGGCTGGTGCGGGCGGGTGTCTTCGCGCTGTTCCCGCACCCGCGGCGGCTGCGGGCCGTGCGGCCGTTCCTCGCGCTGTACCAGCGCAGCGGCCTGACACGCCTGGTGCGGCCGCTGCTGCGGCGGCTCTCGCCGTCGCTGGCGGCGATGGAGTCGGTGGCGCCGCCGCTCGCACCGGCCGAACCCGTGCCGCCGGTGACCCGCGCGTCCGGAGACCGGCGGATGACCGTGGGGCTGCTGCTCGGGTGCGTCCAGCGCGAGTTCTTCGGTGGCGTCAACGCCGCCACGGTGCGCGTGCTCGCGGCGGAGGGGTGCGACGTCGTGGCGCCTCCCGTGCAGGGCTGCTGCGGAGCGCTCTCGGTGCACTCGGGGCGCGAGGCCGAGGGGCTCGCGTACGCCCGCGCGCTCGTCGACGCCTTCGCGGACGCGCGCGTGGAGCGGGTGGTGGTCAACTCGGCCGGCTGCGGCTCCACGATGAAGGAGTACGCGGACCTGCTCGCCGACGATCCGGCCTACGCCGGGCGCGCCGCGGACTTCGCCGCCAGGGTGCGCGACGTGGCGGAGATCCTCGACGAGCTCGGGCCTGTCGCGACGCGGCATCCGCTGCCCCTCACGGTGGCCTACCACGACGCCTGCCACCTGTCCCACGCGCAGCGGGTGCGGGCGCAGCCGCGGCGGCTGCTCGGTGCCGTCCCCGGCCTGGTGGTGAAGGAGATCGCGGAAGGCGACCTGTGCTGCGGGTCGGCCGGCATCTACAACCTGACCCACCCGGAACCGGCGCGGGAGCTGGGTGACCGGAAGGCCACGAACGTGGCTGCCACCGAGGCCGAGCTGCTGGTGACCTCCAACCCCGGGTGCCTCCTGCAGATCTCCGCGGCGCTCGGGCGCCAGGGCCGCTCGATCGCGACGGCGCACATGATCCAGGTCCTGGACGCGTCGCTGCGCGGGGCCGGACCCGAGGCGCTCGCCGGCCCGGGCGCGGGCGGGGCCTGACCCCGCGCCGTCGCGCGGTCGGCCGGGCGCCGGGCGTCGGGCGACCGACCACATCTCGTGCGCTGACGGGCCGGGTGCGGATCACACCCACGAGGAGCCCGAGCAGCCGGGCACGAGTGGTGGCACGTGGGAGAATGGAGCCTGCATCTGCCGCCAGAGAGGACCACAGTGAACGATTCGCCCCGTGAGCAGGGCAACGACCGCGAGGGCAACCGATCCGAGCGTCACGGTCAGGGGCATCGGGGCCCCCACCGGGACGGACGGGGATACGGTGACCGGCCGCGCCGCGACTTCGGAGCCGAGAGGCGTCGCGACGAGCGTGGTGACGGTGGTCGGCGCGACGGGTTCCGGCGCGATGATCGCGGGCATGACGCCGGGGGAGACCGGCGCGACGGCGACCGCCGGGGTGGTGACGACCGGCGCACCGGCGGTTTCCGCGGCGACGACCGGCCGCGGCGCCGGTACGACGACGAGCGCGGCCCTCGCCGTGACGACCGCGACGGCGGCCGGCAGGGCGGGCGCGGCCACGGTGACCGTCCGCAGCGTGACGACCGCGGCTACCGCAGGGACGACCGTGGTGGCGAGGCCCGTGGCGGGTCCGGCCGCGGGGAAGGGTTCCGCCGGGACGACCGCCGCGAGGACGGTGGCTACGGTGACCGCCCGCGGCGCCGGTACGACGACGAGCGCGGACCTCGCCGGGACGACGAGCGCGGCACTCGCGGGGAGGCCGGCGGTCACGGAGGCCGGCGCGACTTCGGCGGGGACCGCCGCCGGGACGACCGAGGTGGCCACCAGGGCCGTGACGGCCGCCGCGACGACGACCGCCGCCCGTACGGCGAGCGTGGCCCGCGTCGCGATGACCGGGGATTCGGGGACCGGCCGCGTCGCGACGACCACCGCGACGGCGGCGGACGCGACGACCGCCGCAGTGGTTTCCGCCGTGACGACCGTGGTTCGGGTGACCGGCCGCAGCGTCGGTTCGACGGTGACCGCGGGCCGCGTCGTGACGACCGTGGTTCGGGTGACCGGCCGCAGCGCCGGTTCGACGACGAGCGCGGCCCTCGCCGTGACGACCGTGGTTCCAGCGGCCGGCCGCAGCGCGGCGGGAGCGGGCCGGGCGACCGCCGTGGTGACGGCGACCGGCGCGGGGGTTTCCGCCGTGACGACCGCCGGTACGAGGACCGCGGCCCACGCCGGGACCACCGGGACGACGGCGACCGCCGGGGCCGCGACGATCGCCCCGGCGCGCGCGGCTTCCGCGCTGACGACCGGCGGGGTTCCGGGGACGACCGTGGGTCGCGCGGAGGCTTCCGTGACGACCGCGGGCCCCGACGGGACTTCCGCGACGACCGCGGTCCCCGGCGGGACGACCGCAGGGACGGCGACGGCAGGGGTTTCCGGGACGACCGTCGCGGGTCCGACCGGGACGACCGGCGTGCCGAGCGCATTCCCGACCCGGAGATCGCCGAGGACGTGTCGATCTCTCAGCTCGACCGTGACGCACGCGCCCGGATGCGCGGCCTGGGCAAGGACAACGCGGAGAGGGTCGGGCTGCACCTGGTCATGGCGGGGCGTCTGCTCGACGTCGACCCGGAGACCGCCTACCTGCACGCCCAGGCGGCCGTGCGCCGGGCGGGGCGGATCGACGTCGTGCGGGAGGCCGCCGGCCTGACCGCCTATCGCACCGGGCGGTTCGCCGAGGCGCTGCGCGAGCTGCGGACGGTCCGGCGGCTCAACGGCAGCTCGGAGCACCTGCCGCTGATGGCCGACGCCGAACGCGGCCTCGGACGGCCCGAGCGCGCGATCGCGCTCGCCGCGACGCCCGAGGCGGAGACCCTGGACGCGAGCGGACGCACGGAGCTGGCGATCGTGGTCTCGGGGGCGCGGAGCGACCTCGGCGAGCACGACGCGGCGCTCGCCGTGCTCGACAAGATCCCCGCCGACGAGGCTCCCGGCGACCTCGGGCTGCGCGTCCTGCAGGCGCGCGCGATCGCGCTGGAGGCCGCGGGCCGGGACGACGAGGCCGCGGCGGTGCTGGCGGACGTCGACCCCGCGGCGCTCGCCCGCGCGACCGGTGCCGAGGCCCCGGAGGAGGACGTCATCGTCTACGACGTCTACGACGAGGAGGCGGACCCCGGGGACACCGTGGACGAGGACGCGGCCGACGACCACGCCGCGGATCCGGGAGCCGTCGACGGGGGCCCACCGGACGAGGACGCGTCGCACGAGGACCCGGTGAGAGCGGACGGGGCCGCCGTGGGTGCCGACGAGGCCCCGCCGGCGGGGACGGGGCACTCGGCGGAGATCCCGGCCGATCTGCCCGAGCCGTCGGACGCGGAGGTCGAGGCCGAGGTCGCGGAGATCCTCGCCGAGGCCGGCATCGACGACGACATCGACGACGTGACCGAAGGTGACACGGCCGGCGACTCCGCGGCCGACGTGACCGGCGGCCGTACCGACGACGCCGACACCAACGCCGAGGCCGACGACGCCGACACCGCCCACGTGACCGGCGACCGCCCCGGCGACGAGACCGGTACGGCGCAGGGCCCGGCGGCATGAGCGGGCTGATCGCGAGCTCGGCCCCGCTGGCCGAGGCGTACGACCTCGCGCTCGTGGACCTCGACGGAGTGGCCTACCGGGGCCACCTGCCGATCGAGCATGCCTCGGCGAGCCTGACCACGGCGCGGGCGGGCGGTATGCCGCTCGTCTTCGTGACGAACAACGCCTCGCGTGAGCCCGAGGAGGTCGCCGCGCAGCTCACCGGGCTCGACATCCCGACCGACGCGGACGAGGTGATGACCGCCGCCCAGGCGTGCGCCGCGCTGCTGCGGACGCGGCTCGCTCCGGGCGCGAAGGTGCTCGTCGTGGGCGGCAAGGGCCTGGTCACGGCGGTGCAGTCGGCGGGATTCGAGGTGGTGGCGTCCGCTGACGACGGTCCGGACGCCGTCGCGCAGGGGTACGCCCCGAACCTCGCCTGGGAGGACCTCGCGGAGGCGGCGTACGCCGTCGGGCGGGGCGCCTGGCACGTGGCGAGCAATCTCGACATGTCGCTGCCGACGGCGCGCGGGTTCGCGCCGGGCAACGGCGCACTCGTGGGCGCGGTGACCGCGGCGACGGGCGTGACGCCGTCGAGCGCGGGCAAGCCGGGGCCGGACATGTTCCGGATGGCTGTCGAGCGGGCGGGTGCCACGCGCCCGCTCGTGATCGGCGACCGGCTGGACACCGACCTCGCCGGGGCCCGGGCCGCCGGGTACCCGGGCCTGCACGTGCTGACCGGGGTGTCCACGGCACGGGACGCCGTCCTGGCCGAACCGGGCGAGCGCCCGTCGTTCCTCGGGGCGGACCTGCGCGCGCTGCTGGAGCCGCACCCGGTGCCCGTGCGCGACGGCGGGTCGTGGGTGTGCGGTGCGGCGTCGGCGCGGGTCGAGGACGGCGTGCTGCGTCCGGGGACGGGCGAGGGGATCGACCTCGTCCGCGCCGCCTGCGCGGCGGCCTGGGCCGCGGCGGACGCCGGGAACCCGGTGGCGACCGTGCCGGACCTGATCTGACGGCGCCGCTCGGGCCGCACCTGGCGTGACGGGACACCTCCGCAAGGTGGTTCGGAGCCGGAGCCGGAGCCGGAGCCGGTTCCCGGCCCGGAGCCCGCGCGCCGGGCCGGGGGTGTCAGGTACGGCAGGTACCGTGTAGTCGCGGCGTTGTCAGCATTTCCGTCGTATATCTCCGTCGAATGCGAGAAGGTGACCGAGTGACCGAGTCGTACGAGTCCCCGTCCGGCGCGGGGCTCGCCCCGGAGGCGGTGGTGGAGCGGGCGCTCACCGTGCTGGACGGGCTGGACGAGCTCCCGCCGGCCGAGCACGTGCAGCGGTACGAGCAGGTGCACGAGGCGCTGCGCGCTCACCTGAGCGGCGACGCCTGAGCCGTGGTGACGGTGATGACAGCACGGGCCCGCGTGGACGCCGAGCTGGTCCGGCGCGGCCTGGCCCGCTCCCGCCGGCACGCCGCCGAGCTCGTGGCGTCCGGCCGGGTGTCGATCGACGGACGGACGGTCGCCAAGCCGTCGGTGGCGGTCGCGCAGGAGGCCGGCGTCGCGGTGTCGCCCGGTGATCCGGGCGAGGCGGAGTACGCCTCGCGCGCCGGGCTGAAGCTCGCGGGCGCGCTCGACGTCCTGGCGTACGGACCGTCGGCCGCCGACCGGGGCGCCCCCGCCGTCGACGGCGCGTGGTGCGCCGATCTCGGCGCGTCCACCGGCGGGTTCACCGACGTGCTCCTGCGACGCGGGGCCGAGCACGTGGTGGCGATCGACGTCGGGCACGGGCAGCTCGTGGAGCGGCTGCGCGAGGAGGCGCGCGTCACCGTCGTCGAGGGCAAGAACGTCCGCGACCTGGCCCCCGCCGACCTGGAGCGCGCGCCCGGCCTCGTCACCGGCGACCTCTCGTTCATCTCGCTGACACTCGTGCTGCCCGCGGTCGCCGCCGTGCTGGCGCCGCGTGGGAGCGCGCTGCTGCTGGTCAAGCCGCAGTTCGAGGTCGGGCGCGAGCGGCTCGGGCGGGGCGGCGTCGTGCGGGACCCGGCGTTGCACGCCGAGGCGGTCACCACCGTCGTCCGCGCGGCCGAGCGGTCGGGCCTGCGCCTGCGCGCGATCGTCCCCAGCCCGCTGCCGGGACCGAGCGGGAACCGCGAGTTCTTCGTGTGGCTCGTCGCCGACGCCGCCGCGCCGGTCTCGGACCCGCGGGACCTGGCCGGGGCGGTGGCCGCCGCCGTCGCCCCCGACGGGCCGGGGGCGGGCGGAACCCTTGCGGGCCGGGGCGATCCCGGCCCGTCCGACCCCGCCCGGCGGACGCCCGGCGCGGAGAGCTACGACGATCGGGAGCGGGCATGACACGGCGGGTGCTGATCGTGACCCACGGCGGACGTCCCGCCGCCGTCGCGGCGACCACCGAGGCGGTGCGCGAACTGAAGGCGGCGGGCTTCGAGCCCGCGCTGCACGACGACGCGCTCACCGAGGACTTCGGCGACCACATGGACGTCGCGCGGCTGCGCGAGGGCGTCGCGGAGTCCGAGCTGGTCATGGTGCTCGGCGGGGACGGCACGATCCTGCGCGCCGCCGAGCTCACGCGCGGCACCGACGTGCCGCTGCTCGGCGTGAACCTGGGGCACGTCGGCTTCCTCGCGGAGTCGGAGCGGGACGACCTCCACGCGGCCGTCGAGCGCCTCGCGGCGCGCGACTACACGGTCGAGGAGCGCGCGTGCGTCGAGGTGGACGTGCACCTGCCCGACGACGGCGAGGTGCTCTCGGGCTGGGCCCTGAACGAGGTGACCATCGAGAAGGGCCTCGGCGGGCGCATGCTCGAGGTCGGGGTGAGCGTGGACGGGCGGCCCCTGTCGTCCTTCGGGTGCGACGGGGTCGTGATGTCCACGGCCACCGGGTCGACGGCGCACGCGTTCTCCGGCGGCGGGCCCGTGATCTGGCCGGACGTCGACGCCGTGCTGTTCGTCCCGCTCAGCGCGCACGCCCTGTTCGCGCGCCCGCTCGTGGTGGGCCCCCGGAACGAGATCGGGGTGCGCGTGCTGCCGACGTCGGCCGTGCCGGGGGTGCTCACCTGCGACGGGCGGCGGCGGATCGACGTGCCGCAGGGTTCGAACGTGCTGGTGCGGCAGGCGGGCGCGATCCGGCTGGCGCGCCTCAGCCAGGCGCCGTTCACCGACCGGCTGGTGTCGAAGTTCGACCTGCCCGTCGCGGGCTGGCGCGAGCGGGCGGTACGGTCTGATCCGTCCGGACAAATTTTCGAGCGTGGTGAGGAGTGACGTGCTCGAGGAGATCGCGATCGAGAACCTGGGCGTCATCCGCGGCGCTCGCGTGCCCCTGTCCGAGGGGCTGACCGTCATCACGGGGGAGACGGGCGCGGGCAAGACGATGGTGCTCACGGGGCTGAACCTGCTCATGGGCGGGAAGGCCGACCCGCAGTCGGTCCGCCCGGGCGCCGACCGCGCCGCCGTGGAGGGCAGGATCCGCGTGTCGGGGCATCCCACGGCCGCGGCACGGGTGGACGAGGCGGGCGGCGAGCTCGAGGACGACGGCACGGTGGTGGTGCTGCGCACCATCGCCGACGGCCGCTCCCGCGCCCACCTCGGCGGGCGTGCCGTGCCGCAGGGCGTGCTCGCGGAGATCGCGGACGACCTCGTCACCGTGCACGGGCAGGCCGAGCAGCTGCGCCTGCGGACGAGCGCCAAGCAGCGCGACGCGCTCGACGACTTCGCGGGGCCCGTCCACCAGGGCGTGCTCGCCGAGTACCGGACGGCCTGGTCCGAGCGCACCGGGCTGCTCGCGGAGATCGCCGGCTCGGAGGCCCGGGCCGCGGAGCGCGCCCGGGAGGTCGAGCTGCTGCGCATCGGGCTCGAGGAGATCGAGCGCGTGGACCCGCAGCCGGGTGAGGACGCGGAGCTCGCGGCACTGATCGAGCGGCTGTCGAACGCGGAAGGGCTGCGTGTCGCGGCCGGCGAGGCGCACCAGGCCCTGGCCGGCGAGGACGAGACCGGCGCGCAGCGCAGCGCGATCGCGCTGGTCGAGGCCGCTCGGCGGGCGCTGGAGGGCGGCGCGCAGTCCGACCCGGCGCTCGGTGAGCTGGCGACCCGGTCCGCCGAGGTCGGGTACCTAATCAACGACCTCGCGACGGACGTCGCCGCCTACCTGGACGACCTCCAGGCGGATCCGGGCGGTCTGGAGACCGCGCACGCGCGCATGGCCGACCTGAACGGCCTGACCCGGAGCTACGGGGAGACGATCGACGACGTGCTGCAGTGGGCGAGCGACGCCGGCCTGCGGCTGCTCGACCTGGACGACGGCGGCGACCGCCTGGAGTCCATGAAGCACCGTGTCGCCGAGCTCGACGCCGAGCTGGACCGCCTCGCGGGCGCCCTGACCGAGGCACGCACCTCGGGCGCCGCCGAGCTCGCCGAGGCCGTCACCACCGAACTGCACGGCCTCGCGATGGGCGGCGCCCACCTTGAGGTCACCGTCGCGCCCGCGGACACCCTCGGGCCGTACGGCGGCGACCAGGTCACCATGCTGCTCGTACCCCACCCGGGAGCCCCGCCGCGCCCGCTGGGCAAGGGCGCCTCGGGCGGTGAGCTGTCGCGCGTCATGCTCGCCCTGGAGGTGGCGCTCGCCACCTCGCCGCACAAGCGGGAGGACGGCGCCCGCGACGGCGCCGCCGCGGCGGCCCTGCGGCGGACCTTCGTGTTCGACGAGGTGGACGCCGGTGTCGGCGGTCGGGCCGCGGTCGAGGTGGGCCGCCGACTGGCGCGGCTGGGCCGCACCACGCAGGTGGTGGTGGTGACGCACCTGGCGCAGGTGGCCGCGTTCGGTGACGCCCACCTCGTGGTGACGAAGTCGACCGACGACGGTCCCGGCGACGCCGCCGACGACGGGATGATCACCGTCACGGGAGTGCGTGAGGTCACGGACGAGAACCGCGTCGTCGAGCTGGCGCGCATGCTCTCGGGCCAGGACGACTCCGCCACGGCCCGGCAACACGCGCTGGAGCTCCTGGAGTCGTCGGTCGTGGGACGATGAGGGCGATGAAGCTGATCATGACCCGGCCCGGCCAGCGCGACGAGGAGCGGACGGACCCCGGTGGCGGCCCGCTCACGGGACCCGCCCGCGTGGGTGAACGCACCAAGGAACTCACCGGCCGCCTGAACCCGGGCGACATCGCCGTCATCGACCACGCGGACATCGACCGCGTGGCCGCCGACGCGCTCGTGGCCGCGCAGCCGGCCGCCGTGCTGAACGCGGCCCGTTCCGTCACCGGCCGGTACCCGAACACCGGCCCCGGCATCCTGCTCGAGGCGGGCATCCCGCTGATCGACGACCTGGGCCCCGCCGTCATGGCGCTCGAGGAGCGCACCCCGCTCCAGATCCTCGACGCCCAGGTCATGGCGGGCGGCGAGGTGATCGCCAGCGGGGAGCGGCAGACCACCGCCTCCCTCGAGACGGCGATGGCCGCCGCCCGTGAGGGCCTCTCGGTGGAGATCGAGCGGTTCGCCGAGAACACCATGACGTACCTGCGCCGCGAGCGGGACCTCCTGCTCGACGGCGTGGGCGTGCCCGTCATCCGCACCCCGATCGCCGGGCGCCACGTGCTCATCGTCGTGCGCGGCTACCACTATCGCGAGGACCTCGCGATGCTGCGGTCGTACGTCAAGGAGAACCGTCCGGTCCTCATCGGGGTCGACGGCGGTGCGGACGCGATCATCGACGAGGGCTGGAAGCCGGACATGATCGTCGGTGACATGGACTCCGTCTCCGACCGCGCGCTCGCCTGCGGCGCCGAGGTCGTGGTGCACGCCTACCGCGACGGCAAGGCTCCCGGCCTGGAGCGGGTGCGTGAGCTCGGCGTCGAACCCGTCGTGTTCCCCGCCACCGGCACCAGCGAGGACATCACGATGCTGCTCGCGGACGACAAGGGCGCCGAGCTCATCGTCGCCGTCGGCACCCACGCCACCCTGGTGGAGTTCCTGGACAAGGGGCGAGCCGGGATGGCGTCGACGTTCCTGACCCGGCTGCGGGTGGGCGGCAAGCTCATCGACGCGAAGGGCGTCTCGCGCCTGTACCGCACGCGCATCTCCAACACCCAGCTCACCATGCTGTCCCTGGCCGGCGTGTCGGCGGTGCTGGCCGCCATCGGCGCGACGTCCGCCGGGCAGACGTTCTTCGGCATCCTGGGCGCGCGCTTCGACGACTTCTGGTCCTGGCTGGGTAGCCTGTTCGGCGGCTGACCACCGCCGCCCCCTTCCGTCCACCTCCGTCACCCGTCCACCTCCGCGACGTCGCGCCCCGGGCTCGCACCCGCCGCCCGCGCACCGAATGAAGGACCTTCGCCCCTCGTGATCGACTTCCGCTACCACCTCGTCTCCCTCATCTCGGTGTTCATCGCCCTCGCGGTGGGCATCATCCTCGGAGCGGGGCCGCTCCAGGGGGCCCTCGGCGAGACCCTCACCCGGCAGGTCGACACGCTGCGCGAGGAGCGCAACGTCCTGCGCGCCCAGCTCGACGACACGACCGGCAAGCTGGCGGCGGACGAGGCGTTCCTGGCCGCCGCGGGACCACGTCTCCTGGACGAGGTGCTGACCGGCCGCCGCGTCGCCGTCGTCGGCCTGGGCGACGTGCCCTCCGGGACGCGGGCGGGCGTGATCGACCAGCTCGAGACGGCGGGGGCCGACGTCGTCGTCAGCGCGAAGCTGCCCATGAGCTGGACCGAGGCCGACGACGAGTCCACCCGGACGACCGTTGCCGACGGGCTGCGCGACACCCTTGCCGACGCCGGCGTCGAGACGATCGAGGACAACCCGGTGGCCACGCTCGCCTCCGCCGTGACGCTCGCGCTCACCGGCACCGAGTCCGCCGGCGAGCGCAGCATGACCGCGCTGGACCTGGAGCAGCAGCTCACGACGTTCGGGCTGCTGCGGACCGCCGACGAACAGACCGTCCCGGCGACCGCCGTCGTCCTCCTGTCCGCCGCGGCCGAGCCCGACGAGGCCACGGCCGAGGCCGAGGCCGAGGACGGCGACGCGGAGACGGCCACCCCCGAGCCCGCGAACCCGCGGTACGCGGGCGACGTGTGGGCGGGTGCCGTCCTGGGCGTCGAGCGCGTCGCGGGGACGGCCGTGCTCGCGGGCCCCGCCACCGACGGCGACGACGTCGTGCAGCGCGTCCGGTCCGACGACGGCCTGGCGCGCGAGGTGAGCACCGTGAGCGAGGTGACGGAACTGGCCGGCAGGATCACGGTGCCGCTGGCGCTCGCGTCCACGCTGACCGGGTACGTGGACCACTACGGACCCGAGGCGGACACGGCAGTGATCCCGCCGGCGCCCGAGGACTGACGCGGCACCGAGAAGACCGACGCGAAGGAGCACTGCCATGGGAGCTTTCCGGTTCGCCGCCGCGGCACTGGCCGCGGGCGCGACGACCGCGTGGGCGCGCGCCCGGCTGGAGGCCGCCGTGCGTTCGGGCGAGCTGAAGCGCGTGCACGAGAAGGTCGCGACCGCCGAGGCGTGGACCCGGACGAACCATCGCGGCGAGCCCATCAGCATGCTGGAGGGCCCGGCCGTGGCGGCCGGTCTCGCGGCCGGGGCAGTCGTGGCCGGCGGCCCCGCGGCCGGCCCGACGGCGTTCGCCACCGCCGCCGCGGGGACGTTCGGCGTGATCGACGACGTCGCCGAGGACGCCACCGCGACCGCGAAAGGGCTGCGCGGGCACCTCGGCGCGCTCGCCCGCGGACAGGTCACCACCGGCGGGCTCAAGGTACTGGGCATCTGTACGTCCGCCCTGGTGGCGGCCGCCGCCGGGACACCGCGCCGCGGCGGGCCGTTCACCCACCTGGTCGACGTCGGGGTCAACGGCGCGCTCATCGGCGGCACCGCGAACCTCGTCAACCTCTTCGACCTGCGGCCCGGCCGCGCTCTGAAGGTCGCCACCGCGGCGAGCCTCGCCGCCGGGGCCGTGGCGGGCGCCGGGACCCCGGGCGCCGGCGCCGCGCCAGGAGCGAGCGCGGTCACCGGAGCGGTGCTCGGCGCCGCCGCCGTGGCCGCCCCCGCCGACCTCGGCGAGCGGGACATGCTCGGCGACGGCGGCGCGAACGCCCTCGGCGCGCTCATCGGCTCCCAGCTCGCCTTCGGGGCGCCGCGCCCGGTGCGGCTCGCCGCGCTGGCGGGCGTCGTCGGGCTGACCCTCGCGTCCGAGAAGGTGAGCTTCTCCCAGGTCATCCGGTCCACGCCCGGGCTGCACCGTATCGACATGCTGGGTCGCCGCCCGGCCCCGCCCGGCGTCACACCTTGACGAGATCGGGACTCGCGCGGGCCGCGCTGCTCGTCACCCTGGTCACCCTCGCGAGCCGGATCGTCGGCTTCGGCCGCTGGCTCGCACAGGGCTACTGGGTGGGCAACGGCACCTTCACCGACGCGTTCAACGCCGCGAACCTCCTGCCCAACGTCCTGTTCGAGGTCGCGGCCGGCGGGGCGCTCGCGGGCGCCGTCGTCCCCCTCGTGGCCGGGCCGCTCAGCCGCGCGCCGAGCACGGACGCCGGCCGCGAGCAGGCGTCCCGCTCCGCCTCGGCCCTGCTCGGATGGACCCTGGTGGTGCTCGTCCCCGCCGGGGGACTGATGGCACTGCTGGCCGGCCCGGTCGCGGCCTGGCTCGTGGACGATCCGCTGACCCCCGTCGTCGCCGCGTTCCTGCGCGTGTTCGCCGTCCAGGTGCCGATGTACGGCCTCGCGGTCGTGCTGGGCGGCATGCTCCAGGCCCACCGGCGGTTCTTCTGGCCCGCCTTCAGCCCGCTGATCTCCAGCCTCGTCGTCATCGGCGTGTACTGGGGCTACGCGGCGCGCCTGCCCGACCGGGGCGCGCAGGACCTCGCCGAGATCCCCGCCCGCGCGCTCGACTGGCTCGCCTGGGGCATCACGGCCGGCGTCCTCGCCCTCGCCCTCCCGCTCGTGCTGCCCGCCCTGCGCACCGGGCTGCGCCTGCGGCCCACGCTCCGGTTCCCCGACGGCGAGGGCCGGCGCGCCGCGCACCTGGCGTTCGCCGGCGTCGGGGCGCTCGTGGCACAGCAGATCGCGCTCGTCGTGGTCATGAAGGTCGGCACCGACCTGGGCGGCTACACCACCTGGCTGTACGCCTACAACGTGTACCTCCTGCCCTACGCCGTCCTCGCGTTCCCCATCGCGACCAGCGCCTTCCCGCACTTCACCGCCCACGCCGCGGCCGGCCGCACCGACGACCTGCGCGCCCTCGTCGCGAGCACCACCCGCACCCTCCTCCTCGTCGCCGCGGCCGGCGTCGCCGCCCTCGTCGCCGCGGCGCCGGCCGTCGAGCTCGTCTTCGACCTCCTCGTCACCGGCGACGCACCGGGCATGGCCTCCGCCCTCGCCTGGATGGCGCCCGGACTCGTGGGCTACGCGCTCGTCCTGCACCTGTCGCGCGCCCTCTACGCCGTCGACCGCGGACGGGCCGCCGTCGTGGCCACCGCCACCGGCTGGGGGGTCATGGTGGCCGCCCTGCTGGCGGTGTGGGCCGCGTTCGGCGGTCCCGGCGGGACGGGGCCCACGGACCCCGTCCTCGTGCTCGGCGCCCTCGGCGCCGCGGGAACACTCGGCATGACCGTCGCGGGGACCGGGCTCCTCGTCGCGGTGCGGCGCTACCTGGGGCGCGCGGCGCTCGCGGGGACGGGCCGGACGGGGCTCGCGCTCGTGGCGGGGACCGTGCTCGGGGTGGTCGCCGGGTACGGCGCGGCGTCCCTGCTCCGGCGCGGGGGAGGGACGCCCGGCGTGGCCGACGGCGGGCCCGCGGCGGGTGAGGTCGAGTTCGTCCTGGGTGACTTCGTCCTCGCGCTCGGCTCGGGTCTGGCGGCCGGCCTGGTGGCGGCCGTCGTCGTCGTCGCCGTGGCGGCGCTGTCCGACGCCGGTCTGCGCGCGCGGCTCCGGGGCCCGCGCGGCGCCCCGGGCGGCGGATGACCGGGTGGAGAACCACCGGTGGCCGCGAGGACGCGCGGGTGTGACACGAACTACGCGAGTTCTTCGCGCGTTTTCCTCGGGCGCACCGGCCGATGACGGGTAGGCTGGAGTTCCGTGGTCGATCCCCTGAACAGACAGCTCCTGAACCGCCTCGGCTCCCGCTCCGCGACGACGAAGCACATCTTCGTCACCGGAGGTGTCGCTTCCTCGCTCGGCAAGGGGCTCACGGCCTCCTCGCTCGGGAGGCTCCTGCGATCGCGCGGCCTGCGGGTCACGATGCAGAAGCTCGATCCTTACCTCAACGTCGACCCGGGAACGATGAACCCGTTCCAGCACGGCGAGGTGTTCGTCACGGAGGACGGTGCCGAGACGGACCTCGACATCGGACACTACGAGCGCTTCCTCGACGTGGAGCTGCCGGCCTCCTCGAACGTCACCACCGGCCAGGTGTACTCGCGCGTGATCGCGACGGAGCGGCGCGGCGACTACCTCGGCGACACGGTGCAGGTGATCCCGCACATCACCGACGAGATCAAGCGCCGCATGCGTGACCAGGCGTCCGAGGACGTCGACGTGATAATCACCGAGATCGGCGGCACGGTGGGTGACATCGAGTCGCAGCCGTTCCTCGAGTCCGCGCGGCAGGTGCGGCACGAGCTCGGCCGCGACAACGTGTTCTTCCTGCACGTCTCGCTCGTGCCGTACATCGGCCCGTCCGGCGAGCTGAAGACGAAGCCCACCCAGCACTCGGTGGCGGCGCTGCGCAGCATCGGTATCCAGCCGGATGCGATCGTGCTGCGCGCCGACCGCATCGTGCCGGAGTCGGTGAAGAACAAGATCGCGCTGATGTGCGACGTCGACAACGAGGCCGTGGTCAACGCCGTCGACGCGCCGAGCATCTACGACATCCCGCGCGTACTGCACGCCGAGGGCCTCGACGCCTACGTCGTGCGGCGCCTCGACCTGCCGTTCCACGACGTCGACTGGGACGGCTGGGTGCAGCTCCTGGAGCGGGTGCACAGCCCCGCGCACACCGTGGAGGTGGCGCTGGTGGGCAAGTACATCGACCTGCCCGACGCCTACCTGTCGGTCACCGAGGCCCTGCGGGCGGGCGGCTTCGCCAACGACGCCAAGGTCACGATCCGCTGGGTCGCGGCGGACGAGTGCAGCACCCCGGCCGGCGCCGAGTCGTCCCTCGAGGGGGTCGACGCCGTCCTGGTTCCCGGCGGGTTCGGCGTGCGCGGGATCGACGGCAAGGTCGGTGCGCTGCGCTGGGCGCGGGAGAACCGCGTGCCCACCCTCGGCATCTGCCTGGGCCTGCAGTCGATGGTCATCGAGTATGCCCGGAACGTGCTCGGGTTCGCCGACGCCTCCTCGACCGAGTTCACGCCGGACTCGTCCCACCCGGTGATCGCGACCATGATCGAGCAGAAGGCGATCGTGGAGGGCGAGGGCGACCTGGGTGGCACCATGCGGCTCGGCTCCTACGACGCGCACCTGGTGCCCGGGTCCGTGACCGCCAAGGCGTACGGCACCGAGCGGGTCGCCGAGCGCCACCGCCACCGGTACGAGGTGAACAACTCCTACCGCGGCCAGCTCGAGGAGGCCGGCCTGGTGATCTCCGGGACCAGCCCGGACGGCACGCTCGTGGAGTTCGTCGAGCTCCCGGCCGACGTCCACCCGTACTACGTGGCCACGCAGGCGCACCCCGAGTTCAAGTCGCGTCCCACGCGCTCGCACCCGCTGTTCGCGGGGCTCATCGCGGCCGCGCTCGAGCACCAAGGTGCCTGAGCTGGTGGAGCTGGTGGGCGCAGAGCACCCGGGTCCGTCCGAGCCGCCGGAACCGATCGAGCGGTTCCCGCTCACGGGTCCGATCCCGGCCGCGTGGCAGCCCGAGGAGCGGCCGGCGCACGTGGCGGCGGGCGGGCCGTCGTGGCCCGCGGAGGCCACGGGCCGGCCGGCGCCGGCGACCGGCCCCGAGCCCGGTTCCCCGGCGCGTCCCGGCGCGTCGGCCGGCATCGTCGACGTCGTCGCGCCCCGCCCCGCGCGCCGTCTCGACATCCCGTTCCAGGGGCGCATCGTCGATGTCGCCGTCGACGAGGTGGACCTGGGTCCGGCCGGGGTCGTGCGACGCGAGTACACGAACCATCCCGGGTCGGTGGTCGTCGTGGCGGTGGACGACGACGGCAACGTGCTCCTGCTGCGCCAGTACCGGCACCCGGTGGGAGCGTTCCTCTGGGAGCTGCCGGCCGGGCTGCTCGACATCGACGGCGAGGACCCCCACATCGCGGCCGCGCGCGAGCTCGCCGAGGAGGCGGACGTCCGCGCGGCCCGCTGGGACGTGCTCCTGGACCTGCTGCCCACCCCGGGCGGCAGCAACGAGGCGGTCCGCGTCTTCCTGGCCCGGGAGCTCACTCCGGTGCCGGAGTCCGAGCGGCACGTCCGCGAGGCCGAGGAGGCCGACATGGTGGCCGTCCCGGTCCCGCTGGAGGAGGCCGCGGCGCTCGCCCTGGCGGGCCGCCTGCACAACGGACCCACGGTCTCGGGCATCCTGGCGGCGGTCATCGGGCGGGCGAACTCCTGGAGGACCCTCCGCCCGCTCACGTCCCCGTGGGAGTACCGCCGCAACTGACCGGCGCCGTGTGAGCCACTACTGTTTGTCCCCTTGAAGCTGGCAAGTCAGACTTGTCGGCTCCGACGAGCGAGGGGGACGGGCATGGACGACACCGCGGGACGGGCCGGGCACACCGGCGCGGGCGACGGTACCCGGCCGCCGTCGTCGGGCACGAGGCGCGCGCGGCGGATGCCCGCGTGGCTGGCCGGGACCATCGGCGCCCTCGCGGGCCTCGCGGTCGCGTCGGGGATCGTGGCCGGCGTCCTGGCGGGGCTGAAGGACGACTTCCGGGACGCGTTCGTGCGGGTGCTGCTGGACAACCTGAACCCGTTCACGACGTCCGAGGTCGACCACTCGACCGAGCCGGTGCTGCTCGGCATGCGGGACCTGGCACGGTTCGTCGCGGCCGAGGCGGAGTACCAGGTGCTGGTGGACCTGGAGCAGGACGTCAAGTACCTGCCTGGATGGCTCGCGGGATCACGCCTGACGCTCGTGGTGAACGGGTCGGTGGAGTCGTACGTGGAGTTCTCGGACCTGGACCCGGACGCGATCGAGATCTCCCGCGACGGCACGGCCGTGACGGTCACCGTGCCGGAGCCGGAGCTGGCGGAGCCGCGCGTCGACCTGGCCTCCAGCCACGCCCTGAGCGAGGACAGGGGACTGGTCGATCGCGTCGGTGACCTGTTCGAGACCGACACGGACGTCCGCCAGGAGGCCCTCGCGCAGGGAGCGGACAAGATCGCCGCGGCGGCCGAGGAGTCCGAGCTGACGGGACGGGCGCGCGAGAACACCACCAGGACGCTGGAGGCCCTGATCACGTCGTTGGGCTACGAGTCGGTGACGGTCGAGTTCGAGGAGACCGGAGCGGGCTGACGGCGGGAGCGCCGCCCGGACGCCCGAGGGCGGGTGCGGCCGCGGGACGCCCGCGACGGGCGGAGGCGTCGGTCCGGGCGGGTTTATCCGTGGCGGCGCGCTGCGCTACTCTTCCGCGGTGACCAGCGAACCGGACATGCTTCCCCCTGTTTCGTCCCTGCCCGCGTGGCTCGTCCCCTCCGTGTACCTGAACTGGTCGGAGGACTGGCTGCGTGAGGCCGTCGCCGTCGCCACCGGCGGCAACGAGCATCTGCTGCCGCGTGGCGCCGACGGCCCGCAGCGCGGTGACGTGGTGGTCACCGTGGTGGGTTCCGACCCGGGCATCGTGGCGTCCGTGGAGCTGATGGGCACCACGCAGGGCGAGGACTGGATCGCCGACGAGCTGTTCGGCCCGGACAAGCCCGTGCTCTGGGACGACCTGTTCAGCGGGGCGTCGGCGTACGCGCGTTCCTCGGGCTGGCTGCCGCAGGAGCACGCGCGGCTCGTGCTGGACGGTATCGCGGGGCAGTTCCGCAACGGTGCCTCCGGCACGCTCGAGCCCGGCGACTGCGAGACGGGCCGCCTCTCACCGAACCTGCACGTGCTGCGCCTGCTGGGGCACCGCCAGATCACCGGTGCGGACCTGCGGCACGAGGAGCGGTGCTACTCGTGCGAGCAGTTCGTCGACGTCACGGAGCTGCGCCCGCACGACGACGGCGCTCGCGCCGCCGCCAAGGAGAAGGCCGCGCCCCGCGACCTGAACCGGCTCATCGGCGACACGTTCCTCGTGTGCGACCCGTGCCACGAGCTGCTGCACCCGCACGCCATCGGCGCGCAGCGCGCCCGGATGCGCCCGGCCTGCCCGTCCTGCCACTCGCGCGGTACCGCGAAGCGGATCGTGTGGAACGAGGCGATCCACGACGAGATGCACATGCCGCACGATGTCGTCTACGGCGGGTTCGACGTGCCGGTCCCGACGCCCGAGTGGTACTGCCCGCAGTGCCACGCGAACTTCGCCACGGGCGTGGTCGGCACCCGCGCCCTGGGCGGCGCGTCCGCGATCCCGCCCGCGCCGGTGGACCTCGACGTGGCCCCGCCCGTCGACGTGTCGGCGATGCCGGAGATCTGAGCCCCGGGAGCCGGGCCGACCGAGCGGGTCCGGCGGGTTTCGACCGTGTCGTCGACGCCCGCCGGACCCGCTTGTCGTCGCGCCGGGACCTGACCGCTCGGTCTTCGCCGGGACGTCCGCGACGCGGCGTCGGGCCGGAGACGCTGCCCGAGAGCGGTCCGGAGGCCGCGGACCCGGCGAGGGCTCACGCCCGGGTCACGGGTCCGTTCCCGCGGACCTCGTCCCGGCGCGCGCCGCGAGCACGGCCGTCACGGCCCCGAGCGCGAACAGCACGAGCTGCGCGGAGTCGACCACGCGCTGCGACAGTGGCAGGTCGGCGAGGGCGAGAACGTTGAACATCGAGCCGAGCAGCAGCACCACGAGCAGGCACAGGATCACCGCGCCCGCCCACCCGGCGGCGGGGCGTGCCCGGCCCACGAGCCACAGCCCGACCAGCGCCGCGATCGCCGTCACCGCGCCGATCAGGAGCGAGGTGACGTAGAGGCCCACCGCGTCCGGGAACCGTGCGGTCGCGGCGACGACCAGGACGGTCTGCCCCAGCATCACGCAGAGCAGCCCGATCACCGGGGCGCGGTGCCAGAAGGGTGTCACGGCGTCGTGCCGGCCTGCCCGGGCGGCACCCTGGGCGAGCACCACGGCGCCTGCCGCGAGCACGACGGCGACGATGGTGAAGACCGTCTCGGCCAGGATCGTCTCCCGGGCGTCCCAGAGCAGCTGGATCACGGCGATCACGGCGAGCACGAACAACTGCGCCCCGGCCACGACGGCGGCGGCGATCCGCAGGCCCGCCGCACCCGCCGCACGGGGGTGCAGGCCGGAGGCTCCGGCGGCGAGCATCATCGTGGCCGGCGCGCCGGCCGTGACCAGCACCCAGAACAGGTTGTCGGTGCGGAAGGCGAACGGTTCCGGGTGGACCCCCACCCGGAGGAACGTGAGAACGACCGGTGCCCACGCCGCGACCGTCAGGAGCGCGACCGTGATGGCCGGCCAGGCGCTGCCCGGGCCGGACGGCCGGACGGAGCCCCCGACGGGCTCCATGCCGAGTTGGGCGAGTTCCTCGGCGCGGGCCAGGCGTTCGTCGCCACGGTCT
This sequence comes from Myceligenerans xiligouense, assembly GCF_003814695.1. Lineage (GTDB taxonomy): Bacteria > Actinomycetota > Actinomycetes > Actinomycetales > Cellulomonadaceae > Myceligenerans > Myceligenerans xiligouense. Next base: position 2,952,015 of record NZ_RKQZ01000001.1, on the reverse strand, counting down.
CCGCCGGGGGGCTCGGGGGTGCTGGGACCGGCGCTGTCCGTCATCGTGCTCCGTGGTTCTGTTGTACCGAGGTCCGGCCCACTCTACAGCGGACCTGGACGTCACGGACGGAAAACCCGGGGCCGGACCGCGCTCGGCGCCCGGCGCTGTGAAACGGTTAACGCCGTTGTTGCCGGGGGGCGCTGTGCCGGACCGTCGTCCAGGCGCCCGCACCGTTGCGGGTGCCGCGCCGATGGGCGCAGGACCCAGGAGGGCAGCAATGACCCGAGAACCGAACCGGAGACGATGGCGGCGCTCTGCTGTCGCCGTCAGCACCCTCGCCGCCGTGGCCTTCGCGACCGCGGGCGCGACGGCGGCGGGCGTGGAGACCACGCGGACCGGCGTCACCCAGGGGACGTCGACGGCGGCGGACGAGGCCCGCGCGCTGGCGGGCCCCTATGCCGACCGCTTCCTCGACATGTACGACAAGATCAAGGACCCGGCCAGCGGCTACTTCTCCGACCAGGGCATCCCGTACCACGCGGTCGAGACCCTCATGGTCGAGGCGCCGGACTACGGTCACGAGACCACGAGCGAGGCCTATTCGTTCTGGCTGTGGCTGGAGGCGTCGTACGGCGAGCTGACCGGTGACTGGGCGCCCTTCAACGACGCGTGGGACACGCTCGAGGCGTACATGATCCCCACCACGGAGAACCAGCCGACGAACGGCGCCTACGACGCGGGTTCCCCGGCCACCTACGCCGCGGAGCACGCGCACCCGAGCGAGTACCCGTCGCAGATCGACAGCGGCGTCTCGGTGGGCTCGGACCCGATCGCCAGCGAGCTGAGCAGCACCTACGGCACCGACGAGATCTACGGCATGCACTGGCTCGCGGACGTCGACAACGTGTACGGCTTCGGCGCCGCACCGGGGTCCTCGGAGCTTCTGGGCCCGGACTACGAGGGCACCAGCTACATCAACACGTTCCAGCGTGGCGAGCAGGAGTCGGTGTGGGAGACGATCCCGCAGCCGTCGATCGACGACTTCTCCTACGGCGGGCCGAACGGCTACCTCGACCTGTTCACGGACGACGCGGAGTACGCCCAGCAGTGGAAGTACACGAACGCGCCGGACGCGGACGCCCGCTCGGTCGAGGCCGTGTACTGGGCCAAGCAGTTCGCCGAGGCCCAGGGCGCCGAGGGGCAGATCGCCGGCACCGTGGACAAGGCGTCGAAGATGGGTGACTACCTGCGGTACTCGCTCTTCGACAAGTACTTCAAGGAAGTGGGCTGCGAGTCGCCGTCGTGCGCGGCGGGCTCGGGCAAGAGCTCCGCGCACTACCTGCTCTCCTGGTACTACGCGTGGGGCGGGGCGCTCGACACGAGCGGCCCGTGGGCCTGGCGCATCGGTTCGAGCCACGCGCACTTCGGCTACCAGAACCCGATGGCGGCGTGGGCGCTGTCCAACGACCCCGACCTGATCCCGGCGTCGGCCACGGCGGAGTCCGACTGGGCCGAGAGCTACGACCGGCAGGTCGAGTTCTTCCAGTGGCTGCAGTCCGACGAGGGCGGCATCGCGGGCGGCGCGACGAACTCGGTGGGTGGCGACTACTCGGCGCACCCGGCGGGCACGCCCACGTTCTACGGCATGGCCTACGACGTCGACCCCGTCTACCACGACCCGCCGTCGAACCAGTGGTTCGGCATGCAGGGCTGGGGCGTCGAGCGCATCGCGCAGATCTACCACGAGACCGGGGACGCGCGCGCCGAGGCCATCCTGGAGAAGTGGGTGCCCTGGGTCATCTCCGAGATCACGATCTCGGACACGGACTGGGCGGTTCCGGCCACGCTGAGCTGGTCGGGCGCACCTGACACCTGGAACCCCGACGACCCGGGCAGCAACTCCGGGCTGCACGTCGAGGTCACCGACCACGGCCAGGACGTCGGGGTGGCCGGCGCCATCGCCAAGACGCTGACCTACTGGGCGGCCGCCTCCGGCGACCAGGCCGCGGCCGACACCGCCGGTGACCTGCTCGACGCCATCCACGAGCAGAACACCGACGACCTGGGCGTGTCCAGCCTCGAGACCCGTGCCGACTACAGCCGGTTCGACGACGTCTACGAGGGCGGCGACGGCGACGGCATCTACGTGCCGAGCGACTGGAGCGGTACCTACCCGAACGGCGACGTGATCGAGCCGGGTGTCTCCTTCCTGGACATCCGCTCGTTCTACGAGGACGACCCGATGTTCGCGGAGGTCCAGGAGCACCTGGACGGCGGCCCGGTGCCGGAGTTCCGGTACCACCGCTTCTGGGCGCAGACCGCCGTGGCCACGGCGTACGCCGAGTACGACCGCCTGATCGCGGACCCGCGGGACCCGGACCCGACGCCGACGCCGACGGACGACCCGACGGACGACCCGACGGATGACCCGACGGACGATCCGACCGACGACCCGACCGACCCGGCGTCCGCCTGCGAGGCGACGCTCACGGTGGTCAACTCCTGGGGCGGCGGTTTCCAGGCGACGGTCGAGGTGACGGCGAACACGGCGGTCTCCGGCTGGACGACGTCGTTCGACCTCGCTCCGGCGACGTTCACCCAGGGCTGGAACGCGGAGTTCAGCTCGTCGGGCTCCCAGGTGACGGCGTCCGACGTCGGCTGGAACGGCTCGCTGTCGGAGGGCGGCTCCGCGGAGTTCGGCCTCATCGGCAACGGCAGCCCGCCGTCGTCCCCGGCGGTCACCTGCACCGCCGACTGACGCCGGCGGGGCGGGAGACCTTCTGGGTCGACCGCTGAGGCGGGGGGCCGGGGTGACGGATTCACGGAATCCGTCACCCCGGCCTTCGCCGTCGGCTCAGCGGACGCGGGTCGTCAGGAGCACCCGGGTGGTGCCGGCGATCATCAGGGCAGCGCCCAGCATGTGCAGGCCGACCAGGAGGATCGGCAGGCCCGTGAAGTACTGGACGTAGCCGATCACGCCCTGCGCGAGCGTGATCGCGACCAGCAGCCAGGCCGCGCGTCGGGCGGCGGCGAGAGGGCCGCCGACAGCCCGGTGCAGCACGACCAGGTAGGCGGCCAGCGCGACCAGGAACGCCCAGACGGCGGCCGCGTGCGCCTTCGACATCGCCGCGGGGTCCAGCGCCAGCCGGTAGCCGACCTCGGCGTCACCGGAGTGCGGGCCCGCTCCGGTGGTCAGGACACCCAGCACGACCACCACGACGGTCAGCGCGCCCAGTGCCCAGGCCAGGGCGTGAGCCGCTGCCGGGACGACGACGCGGGGCGGGCCGTCGCCCTCGGCACTGCGGTGCAGCAGGTACAGGGACAGGGCCACCAGCGCGCCCGACACGCCGAAGTGCAGCGACACCCAGCCCGGATGCAGGTCGAGGAGGACGACGACGCCGCCGATCACGGCCTGCCCGATCACGCCGAGCCCGGGGACCAGCCCGAGCAGCCGGTAGCCCCGCGTCCGTGACGTGTCCGAGATCATCACCAGGAACACCGCGAGCGCGATGACGCCGAGCACCCCGGTCAGGGTGCGGTTCCCGAACTCGATGTACGGGTGCAGGCTGGTGGCCTCGTGGAAGGCGGGGGTGAACTGGCCGGGCTCGCACTCGGGCCAGGTGGAGCATCCGAGGCCGGACCCGGTGAGGCGGACCGCGCCGCCGGTGACGATGATGCCGATCTGGCTGATCAGGTTCGCCCAGAGGATCGCGGGGGTCCAGCGGCGCAGCCGGGCCGTCAGGCGCGCGGGGAGGTTCGGGCCGGGGGCGGCGGGGCCGGCCGGTGGGGTGTCGGCCGGTGCGGCCTGCGTGTCGGACGTGCTCACGCCCCCACGGTAGTGCCCGACGGCGGCCGTCCGGGTTGCGGACGACCGCCGTCGGGCGTGGTGCTGGTCACGGCCTCAGAGCGAGAGGCTCCAGCCGTCGATGTAGCCCGTGTCCCAGGTGGCGGAGTCCTGCACGCGCAGGACCCAGGTGCCGTCGGGCGACTCGCCGCTCACGTCGACCGTGTAGGTCTCGGTGATGTCGTTCGCGCTGCCGCCCGAACGCTCACGCAGCGTGTAGACGCTGCCGTCCGGGGAGACGAGCGAGACCGTGAGGTCACCGACCCAGGTGTGGACGATGTCGACGTCGACGGTGGCCGTGCCGCTCGGGGCGGCGCAGTCCGCGATGGCGATCGTGGACTCGGACGTGGAGTTGTCGTCGATGTCGACGTCCGCGGTGCTGCTGCCGGAGCAGCCGGGCTCGGGCTCGGGGTCCGGGTCCGGCGGGTTGTTCGCCTCGTCGCCGACGTAGAGCAGGGCGTTCGGCGAGCCGGAGCCCGGGTTCGAGACCGCGCCGGTGGTGGCGTCGGCCACGAGCTGGTCGCGGACCTGCTGGGGTGTGTACCCCGGGTTGGCCGCGGTCACGAGCGCGGCCGCGCCGGCGACGTGCGGCGAAGCCATCGAGGTGCCGGAGATGGTGTTCGTCGCGGAGTTCGACGTGTGCCATGCCGACGTGATGGACGACCCCGGCGCGAAGATGTCCAGGCAGGTCCCGACGTTGGAGTACGACGCGCGGGCGTCGTTGCTCTGGGTGGCGCCGACGGTGATCGCCTCCGGCGTCGAGGCCGGGGACGTGTTGCAGGCGTCGGCGGCGTACTCGTTGCCGGCGGCCAGCGCGTAGGTCACGCCGTCGGCGATGGAGTCGGCCACGGCGTCGTTGACCGCCTGGGAGAAGCCGCCGCCGAGGGACATGTTCGCCACGGCGGGCTCGCCCGCCGCGTGGTCGGCGGTGACCCAGTCGATGCCGGCGATGACGCCGTCGTAGGTGCCGGAGCCCGCGCAGTCGAGCACGCGGACGCCCACCAGGTCGACGTCCTTGGCGACGCCGTACGACGAGCCGCCGACGGTGCCCGCCACGTGGGTGCCGTGGCCGTTGCAGTCGGTGGCGTTGCTGTCACCGTCGACCGTGTCGGTCCCGTGGGAGGCGCGGCCGCCGAAGTCCTGGTGGGTGGTCAGGATGCCGGTGTCGATGATGTAGGCCGTGACGCCCGTCCCGGAGTTCGGGTAGGTGTAGGAGTCGTCCAGCGGGAGGTCGCGCTGGTCGATGCGGTCCAGGCCCCAGGACGGCGTCGGCGCCTGGGTGGCGGTGGCGTGCACCACCTGGTTCTGCTCGACGTACGCGACGGCCGGGTCCTTGCTGAGCTTGTTCGCCTGGCCGGGCGACATCTTCGCGCTGAAGCCGCGGATCGCGGTCTTGTACGAGTTCTTGACCGTGCCGCCGTACTTCTTGACCAGGCCGTGAGCCTTGCCGGTGACCTGCTGGATGCCGACCTCGGACTCGTCGAGCACCACGATGTACTCGCCGGCGACCGCGTCGGGGGAGTCGGCCGCGATGATCCGCGGCTTGTCGTCCAGGGGTGCCGCGGCGCTGGCGACGCTCGGTGCGGCCAGTGCGGGTGCGGCGATGACGGCGAGTCCGGCCGCGGTCGCGGCCCATCGCCTCGCGCGAGGGCTCCGGCGTGAGCCGGGGTCGTGTGGGGTGACGCGCTTCATTTTCTACCTCCCGGTGTCCGGGTTCTCCGGAATCGGTATGCGATGCCGCAAAGCATCGCAAGGGTCAACGGAAGCATAGGTTTGCGTCAACGAAAATCGTAGGGGTTCGGGCTGATTGTCCGTTGACAAATAGGTCATAGCGGATCTGTATGGGGTGAAAAATGGTGCGTGGGTAGTCGGGCCGGGTGCCGGGTGGGTGGCGGGTGCCGGGTGCCGGCCGCCGGGTGCCGGTCGCCGGTCGCCGGTCGCCGGGTGCCGGGTGGCGGCCCCGCGCGGAGGCCCACCCGCGGTGACGCGCGGCGGATGCCGATGCCGATCCCGCCCATCGATCCGCTGCTGAACCCGGGTACCGGCGCGTTTCGCCGAACCGCAGTCGGGCGTCGGGCTGTCCGCCGAACCGCAGTGGGGGTGTCGGCCCCGCCCGCCGAACCGCAGTGGGGGTGCCGCTTGGCCTGCCGAGCCGCAATGAAGACATCGGCCCGTCACGCCGAACCGCACCGAGACGCCGGAACTGTCCACCGAACCGCATGGTGAATCGTTCGAATCGCTCGATGGCACGATTCAGCCTGCGGTTCGACCGCCCTTGACGGTGCCTGGCTGCGGTTCGGCGAGCGTCGATCCTTCGGCTCGGGGATTCCTCGGCTCGGGGATCCTTCGGCTCGGCGGCGGAGCGGCATCGGCCTTGTCGCGCGGCGCCTAGGATGACCCGGTGACCGTCTCCCCGCCCGCGCCCGGTGGCCCGGCCGCCGTCGAGGTGCGCGGACTCGTCAAGCGGTACGGAGGCCGGGCGGTCGTCGAACACCTCGACCTGACCGCCCACGCCGGCGCCGTCACCGCGGTCCTCGGGCCCAACGGGGCGGGCAAGACCACCACCGTCGAGTGCTGCGAAGGCCTCCGCACGCCCGACGGCGGCTCCGTGCGCGTCCTCGGCCTCGACCCCGCTGCCGACGCCGCCGCCCTGCGACCCCGCGTGGGCGTCATGCTGCAGGACGGCGGTCTCCCCTCCGGAGCACGGGCCGGCGAGGTGCTGCGACACGTCGCCGCCATGTACGCCACCCCGCGAGACGTCGGCGAGCTGTCCGAACGCCTCGGCATCGGCGGCTTCGCCCGCACCGGCGTGCGTCGGCTGTCCGGCGGCCAGCGGCAGCGGCTCGCGCTGGCGTGCGCCCTTGTCGGGCGCGGGCAGGTGATCTTCCTCGACGAGCCCAGTGCGGGCATGGACCCGCAGTCCCGCCGCGCCGTGTGGGACCTGATCCGGGAGCTTCGCGCCGACGGCGTCGCCGTCGTCCTCACCACCCACCTCATGGACGAGGCCGCTGACCTCGCCGACCACGTCCACATCGTCGACCACGGCCGCGTCATCGCGGCCGGCACCGTGCCAGAACTCCTCGCCCACGACGGAGCGCAAGGGACGACGACGGCCGCCCGCGTGCTGGTCGAGGCCCGGCCCGGCCTGGACACGGGGGCGCTGACACGAGCGCTGCACCACGCGACGAACCCCGCATCAGCACTTGTCCCGGATGCCACCAGACATCCGTTGGCACGACAGACCGACGGTGCCGCCGAGCCGTCCACTCCTGGCACCGGTCCCTCAGCAGAACCTTCCGCACCTGGCACCGAACCCTCCGCACAACCCTCCGGACCAGGCATCGCACCGGCCACCCGGGGGGCCGCACCCCCCTGGCACGTCACCGAGACCGAACCCGGCGTGTACGTCGCCGACGGCCCCGTCGACCCGGCCGCACTCGCCGCCGTCACCACCTGGCTGACCGACGCCGGAGCACTCGCCAGGACCATCACCACCGGCGGCCGCACCCTGGAGGACGTCTTCCTCGACCTGACCGGGAGGCACCTGCGGTGAACGACACCCGCCCGGCCGCAGCGGCCGCTCCCGCTGCCGCACCCCCGCTCCGGCGCGTCCTCACTCAGGCCACGTTCGAGGCCCGGACCCTGCTGCGCAACGGCGAGCAACTACTCGTCTCCGTGATCCTGCCCGTGCTCGTCCTGGTCGGGATGGCCACCGCGCCGTTTCTTGGCATCGCCACCGATGGCGTGAGCCGGATCGACTTCGCCGTGCCCGGCGTGCTGGCGCTTGCCGTCGTGTCGAGCTCCTTCACGTCGCAGGCCATCGCCACGGCCTTCGACCGCCGCAACGGCGTGCTGCGCCTGCTCGCCACCACCCCGCTCGGACGTGGCGGACTGCTCGCGGGCAAGGCGCTCGCGGTGCTCGCCGTGCTGGTGGTCCAGGTCGCGGTGCTGGCCGCCGTCGCGGCCGGGCTCGGCTGGACGCCCGATCCGGCGGGATTCGCCCCCGCAGGGCTGGCGCTGCTGTTCGGGACCGCGTGCTTCACCGCGTTGGCGATGCTGCTGGCCGGGACCGTGCGGGCGGAGGGCGTGCTGGCGGTCGCCAACCTGGTGTGGATCCTGCTCGTGGTGGCCGGCGGCCTCGTGGTGCCGCCGGACCGGCTCGGACCGCTGGGCCCTCTCGCGGCGGTGCTGCCGTCGGGCGCGCTGGGCGAGGCGGTGCGCGGCGCGCTGCTCGGCGGCGCGCTACCGACCGTGCCGCTGCTGGTGCTGGCCGCCTGGACCGTGGCCGCGGCGCTGGCCGCGGCGCGCTGGTTCAGGTGGCACTGAACCCTGTGTCGGCGTCATCCTGCGTCGGCGTCTTGTTGCGGCACCGCGGGCACGGTGCGCGCACCGCGGTCACCGGTCGCCTCGGCGGTTGTTGCGGGCGGCGAGTGTCTCGCGCACGAGCCCCGATACCTTGCCGACGGTGTACACGTCCCCGGCGCGCACGTGCAGCACCGTCTGAGCAGTAGCCGTGATCGCGTTGTGGCGCGCCATGTCCTGGGCGATCGCCGCAGCGCCGGTGTGGAACTCGTTCGAGTCGATCTCCACGATGAGCCAGGAACCGTCGTCGAGGATCCAGCCGAGGTCGCCCAGGCGCTCGACACCACCCGCGTCGCGGACAGGTACTTGCAGCGAGTCGGGCGGGATTCCGTGGTCGACGCAGTCCAGCCGGGCGCGCGTCTCGAGCGGTGACTGCGCTCGCTGGTCCGAGAGCTCCCACCATGGGTGCGTCCGGGCGACTCCCCGACGTCCCCGAGCTCTCGCGTGGGAGCGGCGCAGCGCGCCGGAGGTCAGCAGCCCTAGGTTTCGTGCCGAGTCCATGCAGGCTATGGCGACCTCGCGACTCGTCTCAGGAACCAGCTGGGTCAATGCCCATTCGACGGTGGCCAGTGTGAATCCCTCGACCTCGATGACGTCCATGCCGTCGTCGAACATGCGGGCGCGGACGTGATGCCTGGAGTAGACGCGGCGGCCGCCCGGCAGCGCGATCTGCGGCTGAATGGTCGGCGGCAGCCCGAGCACGCCGTGCAGGGCGAGAGCTGGACCTCCGACGACGATCGCATCCGGGCCGAACTCCAGCGCACCGAACATCGCCGCCCGCCGGCGGCGGTGATCCGGGTGACGTGCGGACATCGGCGCCGGGGCCGTGTCGAAGACGCGCGGGCTCAACGACCGCCACAGGCCCCGGTCCACGAGGCGCGATGCCCGCCCGGACGACAGGCCGGACTCCCGGCACTGCATGGCCGTCACCAAGCCTTCCTGTCGCTTGGCGACCAGGGTCAGTTCCGGCGGTAGCGGCATGATCTGTCTACTCATGCCTCCATGGGACGACGGCGCCGCGATCCGTGCGGGGCATTGCGCCGTGGCCTGTGCACAAGTGACGGCCGAGTGCTCCTGTGGTCGGTGTCGAAGTGCTGCGACAGCTATGGGGCGTCCCCTGGGACGGCTTCAGGCCACGCGGAAGGTCGTGGAACGGGCGCTCCGCTCACCGCCACGGCGGGGCTCGCGCCTGCTGCCTGCCACCGAGCCGCAACCGAGTGTCATCGTTCGCCGCCAACCTGCGACCTCTGTCCACCCGCTGCCGTCGAACCGCACGTAGAGGCCACGCATCGGTGTCGAACCGCACAATGAATCGTGCCAACTGCTGATTTGAACGATTCATTATGCGACTCGGTGGCGGCGGGCCGGCCGGCTTTGCGGTTCGGCGCCGGAGGACGGCGCCTGGCTGCGGTTCGGCCGGCGGTGGCGTGCTCAGGTTGCGGTTCGGCCGGGGCGGGCGGACGCCGGGGTTGCGGTTCGGCAGTGGTGACCCCACAGCTGAGTCGTCATCGCCGTCACGGTCCCGGCGGCGCGGTCCCGGCGGCACGGTGGCGTGTCCGGTCCTGCGGTTGAGTACTGGGCGCCACGGCACGGTGGCGTGTCCGGCCCATGGTTGAGTACCCGGCGCCACGGCGCGGCGGCGTGCTCGGCCCCATGGTTGAGTACCCGGCGGCCATCATCGGGTGCTGCTCGTGGATGCCGAGCGCGACGAGTGTGATCTTCGCCTCGATCCGGAACGTTCTGAGGTTCGCCTTCCTTGCCAAGCGGCATTTAGGGAACAAGGATGTTCCTTAAAGCGTTTGCGGAGTGATGGAACGTGGTGTTGCCACGGGCTACCGCAGCGCGACGGGCTCCGTCCGCGGAGCCGTACCGCCCACGCCGGCCTGACCAGCCGGCACGACTCCCGCAGGAGGTGACATGAGCACCCAGGCACCCGCGACCGTCGTCGGCCGACAGGACCGACGGGACCGCCCCGCCCGGCAGTCCGCCGCCCCGGGCCCGCACGCCGGGCACCCGCACGAGACGGACGGGACCACCCGCCGCCACGTGCTGCAGCTCGTCGCCTCCGACGGACCGGTCACCGCCGCCCACCTGGCCTCCACCCTCGGGCTCACCGCCCCCGCGGTGCGCCGACACCTGAGCCTCCTGGAGGACGAGGGCCGGATCGAGGTGCACGAGGGCCAGCCGGGTCCGGCGCGCCGGGGGCGTCCGGCGCGGCACTACGTCGTCACCCACGGCGGACAGTCCGAACTTGCCGGCGGCTACCAGGAGATCGCCGCCGACCTGCTGCGTCACCTGCGCGCCCACGGCGGGGACGAGGCCGTGGCGGCGTTCGCCCGCGAGCGCTACGACGCCGTCGTGCGCCGGTACGCGCCTCGCCTGGACGCGGCTGAGGCCGGCGCGACCGGAGACACCACGCGGGGCGCCGCGAGATCCGATGTCGCCGCCCGCGCGGCCCGGCTCGCCGCGCTGCTGAGCGAGGACGGTTACGCCGCCTCCGTGCGGCCCGTGCCCGCAGCGGCGACACTGGCGGGGGACGCCTCCGAGACAGCCGGCGTCGCCGCGTCCGTACCCGGCGGGGCGGCCGTGCTTCCCGGCGTGGTCCCGGCCGTCCAGCTCTGCCAGGGGCACTGCCCCGTGCAGCACCTGGCGGAGGAGCACACCGAGCTCTGCGAGGCGGAGGCGCGGGCGTTCTCCGAGCTGCTCGGGACGCACGTGCAGCGCCTCGCGACCATCGCAGGCGGAGCGCACGCCTGCACCACGAACATTCCCCTGGGAACGAACCCCACCACCGAAGGAACACGATGAGTGCACCGACGCAGGAGCAGCGCACCGACGAGGAGATCATCTCCTCCATCGGCGCGTACGAATACGGCTGGCGCGACAGTGACGAGGCCGGTCAGGCCGCTCAGCGCGGCTTGAACGAGGATGTCGTCCGCAACATCTCGGAGCTGAAGAGCGAGCCGGAGTGGATGCTGAAGCAGCGCATGAAGGCGCTGCGCCTGTTCGACAAGAAGCCGATGCCGTCGTGGGGCTCGGACCTGTCGGGCATCGACTTCGACAAGATCAAGTACTTCGTGCGCTCCACGGAGAAGCAGGCCACCTCGTGGGAGGACCTGCCCGACGACATCAAGCAGACGTACGACAAGCTCGGCATCCCGGAGGCGGAGAAGCAGCGCCTCGTGGCGGGCGTCGCCGCGCAGTACGAGTCCGAGGTGGTGTACCACCAGATCCGCGAGGACCTGGAGCAGCAGGGCGTCATCTTCGTCGACACCGACACGGGTCTGCGCGACTACCCGGAGCTCTTCCAGGAGTACTTCGGCACCGTCATCCCCGCCGGTGACAACAAGTTCTCCGCGCTGAACTCGGCCGTGTGGTCGGGCGGCTCGTTCGTCTACGTGCCGCCGGGCGTGCACGTCGAGATCCCGCTGCAGGCCTACTTCCGCATCAACACGGAGAACATGGGCCAGTTCGAGCGCACGCTGATCATCGCGGACGAGGGCTCCTACGTGCACTACGTCGAGGGCTGTACCGCGCCGATCTACCAGTCCGACTCGCTGCACTCGGCCGTGGTCGAGATCGTCGTGAAGAAGAACGCCCGCGTGCGCTACACGACGATCCAGAACTGGTCGAACAACGTGTACAACCTGGTCACCAAGCGTGCCACGGCCGCCGAGGGCGCCACCATGGAGTGGGTCGACGGCAACATCGGCTCCAAGGTCACCATGAAGTACCCGGCGATCTACCTGCTGGGCGAGCACGCCCGCGGCGAGACGCTGTCCATCGCCTTCGCCGGCGAGGGCCAGCACCAGGACGCCGGCGCCAAGATGGTGCACGCCGCGCCGCACACGTCGAGCTCCATCGTGTCCAAGTCGGTGGCGCGCGGTGGGGGCCGCACGTCCTACCGCGGCCTCGTGCAGGTGCTGGAGGGCGCGAGCGCCAGCGCCTCGAACGTGCTGTGCGACGCGCTGCTGGTGGACCAGATCTCCCGCAGCGACACGTACCCGTACGTGGACGTGCGTGAGGACGACGTGTCCATGGGCCACGAGGCCACCGTGTCCCGCGTGAGCGAGGACCAGCTGTTCTACCTGATGTCCCGAGGCATGGACGAGACCGAGGCCATGGCGATGATCGTGCGCGGGTTCGTGGAGCCCATCGCGCGCGAGCTGCCCATGGAGTACGCGCTCGAGCTCAACCGCCTCATCGAGCTCCAGATGGAAGGTTCCGTCGGCTGACATGACTGCAACTACTGATCTGACCACGGACCATTCCCGCGCCGTGGCCGACGGCGCCCACACCCACGGCGTCGGCGCCAAGCCCCAGGGCTCGCGTGCCGAGCGCCTCACCTCGTTCTCGCTGGACGACATCCCCGTGCCCATGGGGCGCGAGGAGGAGTGGCGCTTCTCTCCGGTCGCGCGCATCCAGCCGCTGTTCGACGGCGGTCTGGTGACCGCGGGCGCGGACGGTTCCGGCGTCCGGGTGAGCGTCACCGCGGCTCCCGAGGTGAAGGTGGAGACGGTCGGGCGCGACGACGCCCGGCTCGGCCGGGCCGGCAAGCCCGGTGACCGCACCGGCGTCAGCGCCTGGAACGCCTTCGCCGAGGCGACGGTCGTGACGGTGCCGGCCGAGGCCGTGGCGTCCGACGTCACCTCCGTGCGGTTCGACGGCTCCGGCGACGGTGCGGCATCCGCCGCCCACGTGCTCGTCAAGGCCGAGCACCACGCCGAGGCCGTCGTCGTCATCGACCACGCGGGCGTCGCCACGCTCAACCAGACGGTCGAGATCGACGTCGCCGACGGCGCGCAGCTCACCGTCGTCTCCGTCCAGGACTGGGCCGACGGCGCCGTGCACGCCTCCAGCCACCGGGCCCGCATCGGCCGCGACGCCAAGCTCAAGCACGTCGTGGTGACGTTCGGCGGCGACGTCGTGCGCATCACGCCCGACGCCGAGTTCACCGGCGAGGGCGGCGAGGTCGAGATGGTCGGCCTGTACTTCGCCGACGCCGACCAGCACCAGGAGCACCGCCTCTTCGTGGACCACGCCGTGCCGCGCTGCAAGTCCCGCGTCACCTACAAGGGCGCCCTGCAGGGCTCCGGCGCGCACACCGTCTGGGTGGGCGACGTCCTCATCCGCGCCGAGGCCGAGGGCACCGACACGTACGAGCTCAACCGCAACCTCGTCCTCAGCGACGGTGCGCGCGCGGACTCCGTGCCGAACCTCGAGATCGAGACCGGCGAGATCGACGGCGCCGGCCACGCGTCCGCGACCGGCCGGTTCGACGACGAGCAGCTCTTCTACCTCATGGCCCGCGGCATCCCCGAGACGGACGCGCGCCGCCTCGTGGTGCGCGGCTTCTTCGCCGAGCTCATCCAGGAGATCGGCGTCGCGTCGGTCGAGGAGCGCCTCATCGCGTCCATCGAGGCCGAGCTCGAGAAGTCCATGAGCGTCATCGCCGGCGGGGGCCCCTCGACCGGTGGTGCGGGAGAGACGGAGTGACGTACCGGTGACCTTCCAGACCGCGTGCCTCACCGACGACCTGGCCCCCGAGGAGGCCATGCTCGTCGAGCTGGACGGCGTCGACGGGGCGCCCGTCCCGGTCGCGCTCGTCCGCGACGCCGACGGCGACTACCACGCCATCAGCGACATCTGCTCCCACGGGCAGGTGTCCCTGTCCGACGGCGAGGTCGAGGGCTGCCTCGTCGAGTGCTGGCTGCACGGCTCGCAGTTCGACGTGCGCACCGGCCAGCCCGTCCAGCTCCCCGCGATCCGGCCCGTCCCCGTCTACCCCGTGAACGTCGAGGGCGACAAGGTGCTCGTCGACATCGACGGGCAACCCGCCGGCGGTTCCTGAACCGCCCGACGGCGCGGGCACCGGCCGCACGCCGAAGACCGACGCCACCACGGCCGTCGTCGTCCACAACACGAAGCTTCCGTCAGAACCTGGAGAGAACGTATGTCCACCCTCGCGATCCGCGACCTGCACGTCAGCGTCGAGACCAAGGAAGGCCCGAAGCCCATCCTGCGCGGCGTCGACCTGACCCTCGAGTCCGGCCAGACCCACGCCATCATGGGCCCCAACGGCTCCGGCAAGTCCACGCTCGCCTCCGCGCTCGCCGGTCACCCGAAGTACCGGGTGACCTCCGGCACCGTCACCCTGGACGGCGAGGACGTCCTGGCGATGTCCGTCGACGAGCGGGCCCGCGCCGGCCTGTTCCTCGCCATGCAGTACCCGGTCGAGGTGCCCGGCGTGTCCGTGGCGAACTTCCTGCGCACGGCCAAGACCGCCATCGACGGCGAGGCCCCCAAGCTCCGCACCTGGGGCAAGGAGGTCAAGGAGGCGATGGGCAACCTGCGCATCGACACCGCCTTCTCCGAGCGCTCCGTGAACGAGGGCTTCTCCGGTGGTGAGAAGAAGCGCCACGAGATCCTGCAGATGGAGCTCTTCAAGCCGCAGATCGCGATCCTCGACGAGACCGACTCCGGCCTCGACGTCGACGCGCTGCGCATCGTGTCCGAGGGCGTCAACCGCGCCAAGGAGAACACGGACGTCGGCGTGCTGCTCATCACGCACTACACGCGCATCCTGCGCTACATCAAGCCGGACTTCGTGCACGTCTTCGTCGACGGCCGCATCGCCGAGGAGGGCGGCCCGGAGCTCGCCGACCGCCTGGAGGAAGAGGGCTACGACAAGTACGTCGGCAAGGCGGCCCCGGCCGCCGTCTGACGGACGGCAGTTGCCCGGGCGGTACACCGGATCGAGGAGCGATGATGACCACCACTGAAGTAAGGGCCGGGCAGGCCGCCCGCACCTTCACGCCCGCCGAGCTGGTCGCCGTGCGGGCGGACTTCCCGCTGCTCGGGCGCACGGTCCGCGACGGCAAACGTCTCGTCTACCTCGACTCGGCGGCGACGTCGCAGAAACCGCAGGTGGTGCTGGACACCGAGGTCGACTTCTACGAGCAGCGCAACGCCGCCGTGCACCGCGGCGCGCACGCGCTCGCGGAAGAGGCCACCGAGGCGTTCGAGCACGCGCGGCAGCAGGTCGCGGCCCTGGTGGGGGCGGACGTCGGCGAGATCGTGTGGACGCCCGGCGCCACGATGGGGATCAACCTCGTGGCCACGGGCATGCAGCACGCGACGCTCGGGCGCGGGGGAGCGGCCGCCGAGCGGTTCCGGATCGGGCCGGGCGACGAGATCCTCGTGACCGAGGCCGAGCACCACTCGAACCTCGTGCCGTGGCAGGAGCTCGCGGCGCGGACGGGGGCGACGCTCCGGTGGATCCCCGTGGGGGACGACGGGCGGCTGGACCTGTCCGGGCTCGACGCCGGGACCGGCGGCGCAGGCCGTGCCGGGCTGATCAACGAGCGCACCCGTGTGGTGGCGTTCGCGCACGTGTCCAACGTGACCGGCGCGGTGGCGCCGGTGGCCCGGATCGTGGCGGCGGCACGCGAGGTGGGCGCGTTGACCGTGCTGGACGCCTGCCAGTCGGTGCCGCACCGGCCGGTCGACCTGCACGCGCTGGACGTCGACTTCGCGGTGTTCTCGGCACACAAGACGCTCGGGCCCACGGGCGTGGGCGCCCTGTACGGGCGGCGTGAGCTGCTGGAGGCCCTGCCGCCGGTGACGACCGGCGGGTCCATGGTGGAGGTCGTGACCATGGAGTCCACGACGTTCGCCCCGCCGCCGCTGAAGTTCGAGGCGGGCACGCAGATGGTCGCGCAGGCCGTCGGGTTCGGGGCCGCCGCGGACTACCTGCGCGAGCTCGGCATGGACGCGGTCGCCGCGCACGAGACCGAGCTGGCCGAGGAACTGCTGAAGATCACGTCGATCCCGGGCGTGCGGGTCGTCGGGCCCGAGTCGGTGGGGACCCTCGGCGCCGAGGCGGGCCCCGAGGCCGGTCTTCCGGACCGCGTCGCGGCCGTGTCGTTCGTGGTCGACGACGTGCACGCGCACGACGTCGGGCAGGTGCTGGACGACGCCGGCATCGCCGTGCGGGTCGGGCACCACTGCGCGCAGCCGCTGCACCGCCGGTTCGGAATCGCCGCCACGGCGCGCGCGTCGGCGTCGGTGTACACGACTCTCGACGAGGTCGTGACGTTCCGGGAAGCCTTGGAGGGGGTCAGGACGTTCTTCGGAGCGGAATGACCCGGACGCGGTCGCGGCCGCGGCCTAGGCTGGACGAGAGAACTTCGAAAGGGACAGCGTGAGCTCGCTCGAGCAGATGTACCAGCAGGTGATCCTGGACCACGCGAAGCACCCGGTGGGCCGGGGGCTGGTCGACGTGGACGCGGCGCACCTCCAGGGGGAGTCGCACCAGGTGAACCCGACGTGCGGTGACGAGGTGACCCTGCGGGTCGACGTCGTACCCGGCGCCGACGGCGGGCCCGCCCGCGTGGCCGGCGTGTCCTGGGAGGGACAGGGCTGCTCCATCTCGCAGGCCTCCGTGTCGGTGATGACGGAGCTGGTCAGCGACCAGCCCTTGGACGAGGTCGCGCGGCTCGACGCCCTGTTCCACGACCTGATGGGCTCGCGCGGCAAGGGGCTCGACGCCGAGGACGCCGAGGACGACCTCGGCGATGCCATGGCCTTCACCGGGGTGTCGAAGTACCCCGCCCGGATCAAGTGCGCGCTGCTCGGCTGGGCGGCGCTCAAGGACTCGCTGGTGCGCAGCGGCGCGTCGGCCACCAACGACTGAGGTGACAGACATGACCGAGGGAACCACGACCGACGTCGAGCAGGAAGCTCCGCAGGCCGGGACCGCCGAGGCGCCGGATGCCGCCGCGCCGGCAGCCGGAGGCACGCCCGTGAACGTGGCCGACGTCGAAGAGGCCCTGCGCGACGTGATCGACCCCGAACTGGGGATCAACGTCGTCGACCTGGGCCTCATCTACGGCGTGCAGATCGACCAGAACAGCTTCGCCACGATCGACATGACCCTCACGTCCGCGGCCTGCCCGCTCACCGACGTGATCGAGGACCAGTCCGCCCAGGCCCTGGAGGGCATCGTGTCCGGCCAGCGCATCAACTGGGTGTGGATGCCGCCGTGGGGGCCGGAGAAGATCACGGACGAGGGGAAAGAGCAGCTGCGGATGTTGGGGTTCAACGTCTGAGAGGTGGTGGGGTCGGGCCGTAGGTTCCTGAACTGGGGAAATGTCGTCTGGCCTGCTGTTTCTCTGTTGGTCTTGTGGGACCGAAGTGGACTCGGATGGCCTCTTGAGGCCAGCCGAACACCCACTGAAGACCCACGGGATCGGAGGCGGGCCCGCAGGTCACGGGCCGTCTTCGGGCTGTGTGCGGGTGTGTCGAAGCCCCAGCGAGAGCTGGTGGCGTGGCGAGGACACCTGGTGGGCGGAGAGGACCCACCCATGGCACGCAGACCGTCCCGGCGTATCTTCGGCCAGGTCGAGGAGCGCAGGAGCGCCGTGACCGGCGCGATCACGACTTGGCGAGCGCGGTACGTGGACCGGGTCGCTGCCGGCGACGGTGGTGGCCCAGCCGGCGACGTAGGGCGCGGTCGAGCTGGTCAGGTCCAGGCCATGGGCGGCGGCGACCATGTAGGCGACGGAGTCGGCCTCGACCTCGCGGATCCCGCGGTGTGGAGAGCGACCTTCGCTTCCGGATCGGGACTGGTGCCGTCCTCGGGCGCGGTGTCATGCCCAGGGGCATGGAGCATGGTGTGGGCGAGCTCATGGGCCAGAACGGCTGCTTGGCCGCTGGGGTCCAGGTCGGAGCGGATCTCGACGAGGCGGGTAGCGTAGGTCGTGCGTCCGCTGGCGCCGTCCAGCGCGGCCGTATCGGGGACCAGACGAACGTCGTAACCTAGCGCGGCGACCTGACCGGCCAGGCCGTCCCAGAGGCCGGGTGGAGCCTGACCTGCGGGCAACTCGACGGCCGGCCGTTCGGGGATCGGTGCGCCGTCGGTCTGGGAGATGTCCCAGGCGTAGGCGGGCCGGACCCCGGTCATGCGCGACCTGACTACCTCGCCGGACTCGGGCTTCTGCCCTTTGGCCAGGCGGTGCCAGGAGTCGGGGTCGTCGTCGCGGCCGGCCATGCGGGCAGTGACCGGAGCGAGGATCTGGTAGCCGGGCTGGCCCTTCATGACCTGTCGTCCCAAGGTGCGCCACTGCTGGAACCCGGCGACGTAGGTTGGTGACTCGGCCAGGACGATGCCCCCTTCGTGCGCGGCGGCGTGCTGTGCCCAGATCAACAGGGTGTTGTTGAACGACCGAGAGCGGAACCGTGCGGCGAAGGCCAGGGCGCGCCGCCAGTCGTGGCCGGTGATGAGCTGCTCGACTGCAGCAGTCAGCTTGTCGTGCAGGGCGTCGAGCTTGGCGTTGCGGTCGGCGACCTTCTCTTCGAGCGTGCGGGTATCGGTGCGCATGGGGCCTCCTGGCAGGTCTGCCAGGAAGGTGCGTACGAGGCCCCAAGCCGAGGGTGCAGTCGCGGACGGGCGCAACCACGCATCCGGGACCGGGGCGATGGCAGCGAAGAACCGGCGTGGCGGGAGGGCTGCCGTTCATGCACGTCGGATGATCTGGGTGTTGTCTGCTTGCCCGTCGCCCGCCCCGAGACGTCCTATGCTCGGGACTCGCCAACGCGGACAAAGGAGCGAGATGCCCGGCAAGAACATCCAGGGAGAGGCGCTGGAGATCCTCACGGATTCCGACGAGCTGGAGGGATTTCTGATCGAGGCCGGTGGCCTGACCTCTTATGACGCGGAGCGTGTCGCACAGGCCATCACCAACCTGATCGAGGAATCTCCCTAACGCCGCCTGACCGCCATTGACGTCGTGGGGCGCGCCCCGGCCCCAACCAACGCTTTCCTCGTCGATCGCCTACTGCTAGCGTGAGAATGGCTCACGAAGGGAACGAGGTGGCTGTGACCAGGCATGACATACGGTGGATCGCACTTCCTGCGGCGATCGCTACGGTCCTGGCGTCATGCGCGACAACCCCACCTGCTCGAATTCCAGACACGACGGAGTCGAGGATCGCCACCTCCCAGCCTGCCGCGACGCCGGACGCCGACCCTGGCACGATCGCAGCATCGTTGACCGAGAGGTTCGCAGACGATCCGAAATTCGGCTCTGCGGGGGTAGAGGACGGTGAGCTCTTCCTCTACTGGTACGGCTCTGAGCCACAGATCGTCCACGACATCGCCGGGGATGTTCCCGTCGTCGTTCGTGATGCACCTCTTGAACCCGGATCGCTCAGGGACGCTGCCACCACGCTTGTCGAGACAGAACCGGACGTGACGTCTGCGGGGCCCGCACACGACTTCACCGGGCTCACGATCACGGTCGACCCCCGCGCGGACGCAGAGGACCTCGCGGCGAGCCTGGGAACCCGGCTTGACATCCCTGTCCAGGCAACGACCGACAGCGTCGTGCCGTTCGACGGCGACTGAGACCGGATACGGCACCCGGTTTTGCCCTGGGTAGACCTTGAAACCCCTTGTGTCCGCTTTGCCCGCAAAATAGACTGCTGGGCAAGCAGCTTCCAGGCGGCACACAAGGAGACACCTTGAGATTGCGCAGAATTGCTCTTGCCATAGTAGCCGCGTCCTCGCTCCTCGCTGTCGGGGGTGTGGCCGCAGCGGCGGATGGGCGTGACCCGCTCACACTCGCCCCGAGCAGCATCGCCCCATCAGAGCTGACGCCGGAGGAGGCATCCACTGCAGCCGGCCCGGGCGTAGAAGACTTGACGCTCCCGGCGGTGACCGAGGAGATGAGCGAGCTCGCCTCCACGATCACCGAGCGATATGCCAGCCACCCCCGGTTCGCCTCCGCCGAGGTTCTTCGCGATCGGTCCGCGCTCATCGTCCACTGGCATGGCACCGTACCCAGCGACCTGCGCGCACTGATCCACGACGCGAAGGACGTGCCGGTCAAGATCAAGCAGACCTCCTACTCGCCTGGCAAGGTCCGCGATGCCGCCAAGACGCTCATGTCTGACCCAGCTGTCGCCTCGGTGGTGCCGGAGCCTGACGCGTCAGCGCTTCAGGTCTCGCTGCGTCCGGATGTCTCGGTCGCGCGCACGGCGCTGGCGAGTGGCGTCGAGGTGCCGGTCACGTTCGACACCACATCCGTCGTCCCGTTCAACTCGCGCCAGAACGACCTCAACTACCACCTTGGTGGTGCGCGCATCTCCCTGTTCGAGGACCCGTTCATCGTCTCGGACTGCACCTCCGGCTTCGCCGTGGTCGACTCGGACAACCCCAGCCGTGAGGCCATGATGACCGCCGCGCATTGCGGCGAGACAGGTTCGACCTGGATCACGTCCGACGGTACGTATGCCTACTCCTACGGATCGATGATCCAGCGCAACACCGACTACGACGGCGCGATCATCGACTCGGGCTGGTCACAGTCCTACGTCTGGACAGGCGCGTGGGACTCGACCAGCTACGCGCAGGTCCACGGTCAGCGCACGCCATACATCGGGCAGGAGATCTGCTACTCAGGCTCCTACAGCGGGACGCTGTGCGGCAACATCGTCACGGCCCGTGGCGTGGTGTACAACCTGGGTGGCGATCTGACCTCGGTCACCGGATTCCGGACCGAGCAGGAAGCTGACCTCCCGGCAGCCGGCAACGGTGACAGCGGCGGGGCCGGCTACGAGATCGTCACATCTGGGTCGGGCACACAGCGCCTGGCCGTCGGCATCATCTCAGCAGGACCCGCCTCCGAGTCGAGCGGTAACTGTCGAGGTGTACCGGGCGGCGACGGGCCGTTCGACCGCAAGTGCAGCCCGGTTATTCTCTCCACGTCAGTGGTAACGATCGGAAACCGGCTCGGATGGGTCGTGCCGACCAGCTAGGTGTGATGTCCAGGGAGGTTGTTCTGATCCTGTGATGGCGACACGGGCTCGGGTTACTGGATGAGGAAGGCCTCCGGTTGTGAAGTGGAGCTGTCGAGGAACCGCTTCACGAATACCGGAGGCCTTCGTGTCCCACGCTAATGCCCTGCTGACCCCGAAGACACGGCTGCGCCTGGCGCGTCTGGTCGTGGAGTCGGGCTGGTCCTGTTCGTCTGCCGCGAAGATGTTCATGGTCTCGCCGCGTACCGCCAAGAAGTGGGCTGATCGGTACCGCAGCGAGGGCGTGGCCGGGATGGCCGACCGTAGCTCCCGCCCGCGTCACAGCCCGACCCGGACCCCGGCGCACCTGGTCAGGGCCATCGTGCGGCTGCGCTGGAGGCACCGGCTCGGACCGGTGCAGATCGCAGGACGGGTGGGCTTGCCGGCCTCGACCGTGCATGCCGTTCTGGTGCGTTGCCGGATCAACCACCTGTGGCGTATCGACCGGGTCACCGGTGAGCCGCTGCGCCGCTACGAGCACGACGAGCCCGGCTCCCTGATTCATGTGGACGTGACCAAGTTCGGCAACATCCCCGACGGTGGCGGCTGGCGCTACGTCGGCAAGCAGCAGGGCGACCGCAACCGGGCAGCAACGGTCGACCGCACCGGCGCCCCGCGTAGCCGCACACGCGCCCCGCTGGTCGGGCGGGCCTACGTACACACCGTCATCGACGACCACTCCCGGGTCGCCTACGCCTTCGAGATCCCAGCCGGTCCCAAGTCCCACTGTAGTCCCAACGCCCCACGCGGCGGAACGACTCAGCAGGTCAGGACCGGTTCGCACAGCCCAACGTCTGAGAGGTGGTGGGGTCGGGCCGTAGGTTCCTGAACTGGGGAAATGTCGTCTGGCCTGCTGGTTCTCTGGTGGGTACGTGGGACAGGAGTGGACTCGGGTGGCCTTTTGGGGCCGCTCGAAGTCCCCCTGAAGTCCCACGTGATCGGGGATGGTCCCGCAGGTGGTGGGGTGTTTCCGGGTCGTGTGCGGGTGTCTCGAAGTCCGGGGCGAGTCGAAGCCGCCGAAGCGAGGCGCGGCTGGCGGAGCAGTGGGCGATTACGCTGGCGGAGTGGGCCGAGCGGTCGGTGGCGAACAAGAAGCTGCGGCCGTCGACCAACGGGACCCGCGCCTGCAGATAGCCGACGCGAACCTGACCGAACTGCTGCCCGCGGTGACGACCGGCCTGCGCAACGGGGAGCTGCGGGCGTTGCGCCGCCGACACCTCGATCTGACCGATCTGATCACTGTTTGACCTTGTGGTGGGAACAGAGAGTCGACTTCTTCGTAGCCGCAGGCTTCGCGCCCGCCGGCCGCTGCAGCATTGCAGACTGCGAAGAGCGGAGAAGGCAGATGTATGATCTCGAGCCCAGTTCATCCGACCTCAGGCGTCGGCGGAGAAGAAAAGGCGTGGTCATCAGCGCCACTCTCTCGGTTGTGGCCGTTTCCGTCGCAGCGACACTCGTGATTGCGTCGGGGACCGATTCGACTGGCGGAGGCACTCCTGGTTCGCAGGACCGGGAGACCCCGAACGTGGCTTTCTTGGCAGGAGCGCTCGCTGACCAGGAAGTGGTCTGGGAAGCGTGTGAGTTCAACGACGACGGGCCGCCAATCCCTGGTGCGGATGTGTCCAATGTCGAGTGCGCGACGATCGAGGTGCCACGCGACTGGACAGATCCTGATCCAGAGCTCACGTGGGACGTGCGCATCTCTCACGCTCGCAACATCGAACCCACGGACCCGAACTACAGCACCACGATCATGGCCCACCCTGGTGGGCCGTACAGTTCTGGCCTCTCGTTCAGCACCGCGGTGCAGCTCTACACTCCGGAACTCCGGCCGACGACGAACTACGTCAGCTTCGATCAGCGTGGCCTCGGACAGTCGAGCCGGGCGGAGTGTGAGTACGAGTACGACCCAGCCGGCGGACCATCGGCCGCCGCGCGGGCAATCGGTGAGGCCTGCTCGAACCACCCGGACGTGGCGACAATGACCACCGAGCAGGCTGCCTACGACATGGACTTCATTCGTCACCTCCTTGGGCTCAAGACGGTGACCTACGTGGGCTACTCCTACGGCACGTGGCTCGGGACCTGGTACGGCAGCCTCTTCTTCGACAACATCGAGCGGATGATTCTGGACTCGTCGACCGACTCCACGCGGGAATCGATCCAGCACAACTACGACGCGGCGCACGACGCTCGTGACCGGCAGTTCCGTCTGCACATGATGAACTGGATCGCTCGGAATGACGCAACGGTCGGGCTGGGTACGGACCCGGAGGAGATCTGGGAGCGGTACTTTGCCGCCACCAAGAGCCCGGCTACCTCGCTGGCTGCGCAGTATGCCTGGAACGTGGTGAACGGCCCGGCTGCCTTCTCCGGCCCGGTGCTGTATCCCGCGGCAGGAAGTCTGGTCGCGAGCATCATCAACCAGGCCGAGGCGGCAGATGAGGCGGCTGACCCGGTGGAGCTTGCTACTCGCATCGTCAACGGAACGGAGTTGCCCGACGCCCTGCGGGTGATTGCGGACGAGCGGCTCGCGCAGCTTTCAGCGCCTCCCCCGACCGAGCCGGGCGAGACGATCCGAGCGACGCACGACTACGTCATCGAGTTCACCGCCTGTACGGACGGCCAGTGGACGCAGGGGCTGGAGTTCTGGGACGAATTCCACGAGAAGACCGCCGAGACCGCGCCGTTGTCGGCACAGTTCGGCCTGCTCATCACACCTACGTGCGCGTTCTGGCCGACCGACTCGAAGATGCCGCCGCTGGACGACAGCTTCCCGGAGAGCATCGTGCTGCAAAGTGAGCTTGATTCGATGACGCCGTACGAGCAGGGCTGGGCAGCTGGGACCGGGTTGCCGAACACGAGTCTGATCGTCGTCGACAACGAGAGTATTCACGGCGTCTTCCCCTATGGCACGGAGGAAGTCGACCAGCCGGTGGTGGACTTCCTGCTCGGTGAGGATCGGCCCGCGCACACGATCGTGGCTCCCGGCAAGCCGCTGCCCCTTGAGCACACGACGTACGAGTCGTGGACGCCGCTCGACGAGAACGGCGAACATTCGGGAGCCCCGCAGTTCACTGATCCGACAATCCCGGCAGAGACGGCCACGCTGAAGGACACCGCGGTCGGTTCCAGATAGCCGGGTTCGCGGCAGCGGAATGGGTGGCGGTCGCGATCAACGCGTTCAACCGGATCTCCCTCCTCAGCGGGCACCCAGTGCGGCCGCGCGATGGCGATGGAGACGTTGTTCGATGATCGCTGCCGACAGTCGGCCGAGCACGGGCTGGCCTCGATGTGGTCGACCCGCCTCGTTCGGTGAAGGACCCGCCGCTGGTGAGCAGGGAGCCGTGTGCAGTGAGCGTGGAAGCTCGCACGAGGCCCCGGTGCTCGACGTGGATTCCACGACATGCACCGGGGCCCTGCTGAGGCGGCGTTCAGGTGCACATCGTCAGGATTTCAGGGTGACCTCAGGCACCTCCGAGGACGTGGCCGGGGTCTTGGCGGGGCCAGTGCGCCGGGTGCGGATCCACACCATGACGGCGATGGCGATCATGGCGAGCGCGCTGGGGACGATCAAGGGCGCGGTGACAGTACTCGCCGAGCGGTCGAACCTGTCGGCGAGGTCAGCGTTCACGATGAACCAGTACGTAAAGGTCAGGACGTTGTAGACGGCGTGCATGACGACCGCGTACTCGACCCCCCCGGTGCGCCACGTCATGAAGGAAGCTGTGATGGAGAACACGAGGTAGAACACGTTCCACCACGGGTCAGCGGCGACGTGGATCACCGCGAAAATCGCGCTGGAGACGATGGTTCCCAGGATGAGAGACGTCCACCGACCGTGCACCCAGCTTCCGGCGATACGGAAGACCAACCCACGTAGGCCGTACTCCTCGCCGGCTGACTGCAAGGGCACCAGCAGCACGACCACCACGAAGAGTCCGACGATGTCTGCGTGCGACCACGAGACGGTCGGCCGTGGATCCAGGTACTCGGTGATGCCGATGGCGATGACGAACAAGGGCACGATCGCGATCAGCGCGCGCCCGAAGAGGTCGAACCGAAAACGGGAGACGACGGAGTGGAGCGACGGGCCCGGCACACCGTAGAGCCAGCGCTGAATGAGCATGCTCCACGGAGTGAGCAACGCAGTGGCTGCCAGGCCCGCCCCAAGCGTCAGCGGCGAGTACGCCCCCTGTTCGGAGCCGAGAAGGCCTTCGACCCAGACGGCCAGGAGGTAGGCCAGCTGGATCGCAGTGAACAGGCCACCCACGAGCAGAACGATGGCGAGCACTCCACGGCCGATTCGCCGTTTCTCCCCTGCGAGCACTCGGTGGTATTGCACACCCGACGTGATCGGCTCCCGGCTTGGGGTCACTATTGTGCTAGAGGACATAAGGTCGTCTCCATTTCTCAGGTCTTGACGGACGTGAACCACCCACCGCGACGAGGCATCGGAGATGCGTGGGTTGGAATCAGGGTTGCCGAGGTGCCCCGTAACCGTTCGAGCAGTATTGCACAACCGACCAGATGTTCGGTAGGGGAGCGCGATCGCCGTGTTCGCGCGGAGGCGATGTCGTCTTTGGTGTCGAGCGCACGTGCGGGCAGTGGCGCAGATTCGCGCGCCCGCGCCCCGCCGTTAGTCGGCTGCCGGGTCGTCGCCTCGCGTTTGCCTGCGCGTTCCTTGTGTCTCGCCTCGCACCGCTTCGTGACTGTTTGCTATAGCGAAGGGGTGTGACATGCGTGACTGTACGGACCTAGCGTCTTGTCGTGCCGACCAAATGGTCTGTACGCTCACACTCCGACGACAGTCACTCTGAGGAGATCCTGATGAACAACGCCCCGCCTCCCAAGGCCACGGCCAAGAGCTGGGTTGGACTTGCCGTGCTGGTCCTGCCGTTGCTGCTGATCACGATCGATGGAACGGTGCTGATCCTTGGTCTGCCCGCAATCTCCGCTGAGCTGCGGCCCACCGGAGTTGAGCAGCTGTGGATGATCGACATCTACTCGCTCGTCCTCGCGGGCCTGCTCGTGGCGATGAGCACCGTTGGTGATCGCTTCGGTCGGCGAAGGAACTTGCTCATCGGGGCGGTCGTCTTCGCGATGGCGTCGGTGATCGGTGCGCTCGCCACCGCACCGTGGATGCTGATCAGCGCCCGGGCGCTGCTGGGCGTCGGTGGCGCGATCATGATGCCCTCCACGCTCTCGCTGGTGCGCAACATGTTCCTCGACCGTCAGCAGCGCCGGTACGCGATGGCTGTGTGGGCGGCGATGGCTTCGGTCGGTGCGGCAGTCGGGCCCATTCTCGGGGGGTGGGTGATCGAGACCTTCAGCTGGCAGGCCGCGTTCCTTCTGAACATTCCCGTCATGATCGTCCTGCTGGTCCTCGGCCCGATCCTCTTGCCTGAGAGCCGCAACCCCGCGCTACGCAAGATCGATGTCCTGAGCGTCGTGCTGTCTTTCGTCGGCATGATCGGCGTGGTGTACGCGATCAAGTCCCTCACGGGCGGCAAGGAGCTCGGTCTCGGGCTCGCTGCTCTCGTCATCGGTCTGATCGGGATCGTCTTGTTCGTGCGGAGGCAACTCATGCTTCCCACACCGCTGATGGACGTCAGGCTGTTCAAGGTTCGCTACTTCCGCGGTGCGGTGATCGCCGACCTCCTGTCCATCTTCGCGATGGTTGGTGCACTGGTCGCCCTCGTCCAGCACCTGCAGCTGGTCCAAGGGCTCAACCCGCTTCAGGCGTCCCTCTGGCTGATTCCTCAGGCCATATTCGCCGCGGCCGCTGCGTTCCTCGCGGCGGTACTGGTCAAGCGCATCCTGCCCGCCTACGTCATCACTGTCGGGCTTCTCATCGCGTCGCTCGGCTTCGGACTGACCATCTTCCTGACGCCTACGTCAGGCCCCGTCCTGATCGCGACCGCCCTCGCGCTGGTCTCTCTGGGGGCAGGTATGGGACTGGCGCTGAGTAACGACATCATCATGAGCTCGGTCACTCCCGAGCGTGCCGGACAGGCTGCAGCCACGTCCGAGACGGCCTACGAGGTGGGAACAACACTCGGCACGGCGGTACTGGGCGGTGTCCTTGTCGCCTGGTACACCAGAGCCGTCACCGCCGGAACGGATACGCTCGGCCTCACCGCAAGCAGCACCGAGCGGGCCTCCTCGACCATGGCAGAGGCGTTGCTCGTGGCCTCCGAAGTTGGCGGGAGCAACGGCGCGGCTGTTCTCGAGGTCGCCAAGACCGCCTTCACCGACGCGATCACCATCACCGGAATCGCCGGCGCCGGAATAATGGTCCTGGCTGCGATCTGGGCTCTGGTCACGCTTCGGGGCGCCGCCGCGAACAAGGACCTGGCCGCCGAGCATGAGCATGAGCTCTGACAACGTCCTCGCGCGTGAGCAGCTGGCGTCGGACCGGACCAGGCGAAGTAGTCGACCCAGCGGGGTTGACTGTGTTCCAACAACAGGATCTTCAATGGAGCCACGTGTCACGGGGCTCGTTGTGATCGACGACGCCAGTTGAAACCGATGACGCATGAGGAAGGGACCGAGCAATGACTGGGCAACAGCGACCCGCTCACAGGAGTGACACCACTGACGCCGCCTCGCTCCAGAGCCCAACGCTGGCGGAGGACCTCCTTCTGCTCCTCTTCCAACCGCACCCCAAGGGGAGCGCAGGAAACATCGCCGGCGAGACCACGCTCTACTGGGTGCTTGCCGGCGCAGTCCTCGCAGACCTCGGTCTCGGCGGCCACGTGCAGACGGGCGCAACGCGGTTCGGGACGATGACGGTAGAGGCCGTGGCCGCCAACCCGCCAACCGACCAGCTGCTGCGTGCGAGCTGGGAATACGTCGCCGGCAAGCCACGAAGCGCGCAGACGGTTCTCGCCGCGACGGGCCCCAGTCTGCGAGAACCTCTGCTGGACCGACTTGTGGAACGGGGAGACCTCCACCGTCGCACGCGCAAGACACTCGGCCTCTTCCAGACGTCAGCGCTCCACGAGGGCGCGACAACGCGGCGTGCTCACCTGCTCGCCGAGGTCCGCGCCGTGCTCGTCGACGGCGCCATGCCCACAGAACGCACTGCGGCGCTCGCGGCGCTGCTCTACGGAAGCGGGGCCCTGCCGCAGTTCGACCGTGATATCCCGTGGACCTCTGCGGTCATCGCTCGTGCCGAGGAACTGAAAGACGGTAACTGGGGCGCCGGCGCAGCGGCAAAGGCCGTGACGCGCACCATCACCGCCACGATCGTCACCAACGTCATCGTCGCCGCCGCAGCACAACCTCGGGGCTAGCGGGCCAGGAGCGGATCTCAGCACACCAGGCGGCGGCGCTGCCATCAGGCCCGCGGCACTCCAGTGCCGCATTCGCCCACGAACAGTCAATTGATCACACGACGAAGGGTCACCATGACCGCGTACATCGTGTTCCAGCGGGACACCACCAACGATCAGCAGGCTCTCGATCGCTACTCGGAACGAGCCGATGGCACGTTCACCGGCCACGATGTGCAGGTCCTCGTCGACTACGGCACGTACGAAGTGCTCGAAGGGCCCCCGATCGAGGGCGTAGTCGTCCTGCAGTTCCCCGATGCTGCGGCGGCGAGGGCGTGGTATCGCGGCGAGCAGTACCAGGAAGTGGCACGGGAGTGAACCGGCCCGGGTTTGATGCCGCTGCTGTTTGAGTCCGGAAGGATGGACAGCATGCCGAAGAAGATCGATCCCCAGCTGCGTGCGAGGTGCGTGCGGCTGGTGAGGGACCACCTGCAGGAGTACCCAACCTTGACCGCCGCGGTGACCGCGGTCGCCCGTCAGGAAGGCGTCTCCCGCGAGTCGGTGCGGCGCTGGCTGGCCCAGGCCGAGGTTGATGACGGCACCCGGCCTGGCGTGACCAGTGAAGAGTCCGCCGAGGTCAAACGCCTCAAGGCCGAGAACAAGAAGCTGCGGGAGGACAACGAGATCCTGCGTAGGGCTTCGATTTTCTTCGCGGGGGAGCTCGACCCCCGAAACCGCTGATCCTGGCGTTCGTCGACGAGCTGAGGGCCGAGGGCTACGCAGTCGAGTCGATCCTTCGCGTCCTGCGTCAGCAGGGCCTGGGGATCGCTGCGCGGACCTACCGGGCATGGAAGCGCCCGGCCGGGATCGCGGCCCGCACCGTCACCGACGCCCTGGTCGAGGACAAGGTCCGCGCCCTGGCCTGGACGTTCAACGAGGTCACCGGACAGATGCAGATGACGCCGGAGGGCCTGTACGGGCGGCGCAAGTGGGTCGCCCTGCTCCGTCGCCGGCACGACCTCGCCGGCACCTCGCGCGGCGCGGTGGACCGGGCGATGCGCAGCCTCGGGCTCGAGGGCGTGCGCCGGGCGAAGAAGCTTCGTACCACGATCCCCGACCCGGATGGGAAACGGGCCGGTGACCTGCTGAACCGCGACTTCACCGCCCCGGCCCCAAACCGGACCTGGGTCACCGACTTCACCTACGTACGTACCTGGGCGGGGTTCGTCTACGTCGCGTTCATCGTGGACGTCTTCGCCCAGCGGATCATCGGCTGGCACGCCAGCTCCAGCAAGAAGGTCGACCTGGTCATGACTCCGCTGCGGATCGCACTCTGGCAACGAGAACGAGAAGGAAAACCGGTCTCACCTGGGGATTTGATCCACCACAGCGACGCCGGATCTCAGTACACAGCGATTCGCCTGACCGAGCACCTCGCCCTCGAGGGCATCGCGCCCTCGATCGGCTCCGTCGGCGACGCCTACGACAACGCCCTCATCGAGACGATCAACGGCCTGTACAAGACCGAGTGCATCCGCACCACCATCTTCCACCCCGGCCCCTACCAGACCCTCGCCGACGTCGAGTACGCGACCGCCGGATGGGTCGACTGGTACAACAACCGGCGTCTCCACGGCTCGCTCGGGATGCTCACCCCGATAGAGTTCGAGACGCTCCACTACGAGGCCCTCACCCGAGAGCCCGAACCCGCAAAGTAGCGGCAGAGAACCCGGGCCGGTTCAGAGCGCTTCCGGGGTGCGTCCTACCGGGCGGTGCTCGTCGACGGTGTGGACGCGGCAGCGTGAACGCGCCACGTCCACCGACCTGTCACTTTCCTCGCGGATAATGGCACTGTTGCCACTAGAGATCGTGGACCGTGCGGCCGACACTGTGAGACCACCCAGCAGCTCGGCGATCCCGAGCCCGGAACCACGATGAGGGACTCCAGATGACTGACACCATGAAGGCCGTCGTGCTCGCCCGTTTCGGAGGGCCCGAGGTGTTCGAGCTGCGCGACGTCACTGTCCCGCAGGTCGGACCACGCCAGGTGCGGGTGCGTGTCCATGCGACCGCTGTCAACCCGCTCGACTTTCAGATTCGCCGCGGGGACTACGCCGAGCACGTGCCTCTGCCCGCGATCACCGGGCATGACATCTCCGGTGTGATCGAGGAGGTCGGATCCGACGTGACCGAGTTCCGCGTCGGCGACGAGGTGTACTACACGCCCCGGATCTTCGGCGGGCCCGGTTCGTACGCCGAGCAGCACGTCGCCGACGTCGACCTCGTCGGCCACAAGCCGCAGAACATCACTCACCTGGAGGCGGCGAGCCTGACGCTCGTCGGCGGAACGGTCTGGGAGGGCCTGGTGACGCGGGCACGGCTCACCGTAGGGGAGACGATCCTCGTCCACGGGGGCGCGGGTGGTGTCGGCACGATCGCGGTCCAGGTCGCCAAGGCCATGGGCGCTCGAGTGATCACCACGGCCAGAGCCAGCGAGCACGAGTTCGTGCGCTCTCTCGGGGCGGATGCGGCGATCGACTACACCTCGACCGACTACGTCGATGCCGTCGCCGAGCTGACCCGAGGCAAGGGGGCCGACATCGTCCTGGACACGGTGGGTGGCGACACGCTCACCAGGAGCCCACTGGCGCTGGCCGACGGGGGACGCGTCGTGAGCATCGTCGACATCGCGCAGCCGCAGAACCTCATCGAGGCGTGGGGCAAGAACGCCGCGTACCACTTCGTCTTCACCCGACAGAACCGAGGAAAGCTGGACGCGCTCACTGCTCTGGTCGAGCGCGGTCTGGTGAGGCCGGTCATCGGGGCGACCCTTCCGCTGGCGCGCATGGGTGAGGCTCACGAGCTCCTGGAGAACAGGCGCTCGTACGCACTGCACGGCAAGGTCGCGATCGACGTGGCGGGCGAGACCGCTGCGCTACCTCCTCGCATCGCGTAGCGAAACGCTCCCGACGCCGGCCGAGGGTTAGCCTCGGCCGGCGAAGGTGGCCCGGTACTCCGAGGGGGACACGTCCAGGAGCCGGCGGAAATGCAGCCGGAGGTTCGAGCCGGTTCCCAGGCCGACCTGCTCCGCGATGCGGTCGATCGGCAGCCTCGTGTTCTCCAGGAGCTCGCGGGCGGTGTCGACCCGCGCCCGGAGGATCCACTGCATCGGGGTGCTGCCGGTCTCCTCGGCGAAGCGGCGCAGGAACGTGCGGGGCGCCAGGCGCGCGTGTGCGGCAAGCGCCGCGACCGTGATCGGTCGGTCGAGCCGTGCCATGGCCCATTCCCGCGTCGCGGCAAGGTTCTCGCCCTGGGCCGCCGGGCTGGTAATCGGCAGGTACTGGGCCTGGCCGCCGGTCCGGTAGGGCGCGGTCACGAGCGCTCGCGCGATCTCGTTCGCCGGGCTCACACCGAGGTCGCGTCGCACGATGTGCAGGCACAGGTCCATTCCGGCGGCGGCCCCCGCCGAGGTGAGGACGGATCCCTCGTCGACGAAGAGCACGTTCGGCTCGATCGTGATCTGTGGATGCCGCTCCGCGAGCTTCTCCGCGGCGTCCCAGTGCGTCGTGGCGCGCAGGCCGTCGAGCAGCCCGGCGTCCGCGAGGGCGAACGCGCCGTAGCAGATGGACGCGATGCGCGCCCCGCGGGATGCGGCGCACCGGAGCGCTTCGCCCACCTCGGCCGGCAGTGGCCGACCGACCGGGACGTACCCCGGGACGATGATCGTGTCGGCGTCTGCCAGTGCCTCCAGGCCCTGCGGGACCGTGAAACTGAACTCCCCGTGGGACAGCACCGTTCCGGCGCTGACACCGCAGGCCGACACCTCGTAGGGGAACCCCGTCTCCGGGTGGAACACCTCCGCCGGTATCCCGACGTCCAGCGGGCGGGCCCCGTCGAGCACGAGGACCATCACCCGGTGCGGTCGCTGCACCACCCGACTCCGATCCGGTCGGCATACGCCGCCCATGTCATTATCCTTGCACAGGTGCGCATTGCTGCCAGCCGTGACTGACCGGCTTCAACGGATCAGCTCACCCGTGGGGCAGGGCTCCGTCGTCGTTCCTTCACCACGAGGACCAGGGCCACCACGAAGCCTGCGATCCCGAGGAACGGGGCAGCAAGCCCGGCGTAGGGAAGGCTCGACGAGAACGTCGAGAAGTCCCACAGGCCGTGCAGGAGCATGGCCGGAACGAGCGACCCCGTCGAGCGGAACGCCAGGTAGTAGACGGATCCGAGCCCGAATTGGATGACGACCTGAAGGAACGCGAGCGCACCGATCCCGAAGAAGAAGTTGGGCAGGTGCAGCAGCGAGAACAGGGCGGTGGAGAGGAACCAGACACCCACCTCGCCGAACCGGCTGCGCAGCGCGACGAAGAGCTGGCCACGCGCGGCCAATTCTTCGTTGAACCCGACCAGGACGCTGCCGACGACGAGGAAGAGCCACATCGTCATCGTCACCCGCGAGAACTCGCCGAACACGAGATTGAGGATCGCGACCGCGGCCATGATCGCCGGCACCACGGCAGCACTCTTCGGGAGCCGCCGCGTCTCCCGGAGTGCTGGTCGCCACCATCCGAAGAGCGAGATGGTGATCAGGAGAACGACGAGACCGCCGGCGAGGGGCGCCACGTACCAGCGCAGCAGCGTGTCCTCGCTCTCCCCGACACGCGCGTAGTCGATTCCGTTGACGATCCAGATGGCGTAGAAGACCGCGAGATAGGCGACGAAAGCCACGAGGCCCAACCAGACCCGAGGGCGGACGCGCAACGTCGTCGTACCGGAGTTCGTGTGCATGGCGGCAGTGAAAACCATGGTGTCACCACATGGTCAAGCGGTACTTGGCGGGGCTGCGCCCAGGCTCGCTGATCCACATCGACGTCAAGAAGCTCGGCCGCGTCCCTGACGGCGGCCGGCGGGTCCACGGCCGCAGCGAGCCGGTCCGCTGACGCAGCGTGGGCAACGACTACGTCCCTGCCGACCGTAACCACGGCGAGTCCTGCGGCCACAGCCAGCACAGGCGGCAAGGACTGCGGACCGCATGGACCGGCGGGCGTGCGGCGGTCCATGCCGTCCGAACGTCTGCGACTACGCGGAGGGTCAGGACTTCAGCGCCAGTTCCG
Source organism: Myceligenerans xiligouense (assembly GCF_003814695.1). Taxonomy (GTDB): domain Bacteria; phylum Actinomycetota; class Actinomycetes; order Actinomycetales; family Cellulomonadaceae; genus Myceligenerans; species Myceligenerans xiligouense. The sequence goes on along the minus strand of NZ_RKQZ01000001.1, from coordinate 2,918,572 downwards.
CTGCTTCCTGCGGCTCCAGACGCGGTACCCGCTCGGCGGCCTGAACGGCAATGCTGTTTGTGATCACCCGGCACCTCCCGGCCACGTCGTAGCGCAGGTCCAGCAGGTCGTGTCTCGTGTACTGCGCTGGTCCGGGCTCGGCTCCACTCGCCGGAGACGACTGCCCCGGAGTACCACCGGTCGGTGCCGCGGGCGGCGTCGAACGTCACCTCGTAGCCGGCCCCCGACGGTGGCACGGTCACCGTGGCCAGCCCGTCTTCTCGTCCGCGACCACCTGGCCGTCCTGCCGGACCACCAGGTGCATGTCGTCCAGTCCCCAGTCGGACCCGAGGTTCCCTGTCGAGTCCGACGAGTCGGTGAGGATGTCGAGCTGATCGCCCGCCAGTCCACTCGGGAGTTGTACCTGCCGGTGTCCTGGACCGATGGCGGAGATCTGGCGATCACGCTGCACCACGACGCCCACGACATCTGATCCCGGCGCCAGGACACCGACGCTGCAGCGGCTACGCGACCACTGGGGGCAGGCCCTGTGGCGAGCCAGCGACGACGAGGGTCCGTTCGTCGACGTCGGCGAAACGACTGGCGTAGCTTGGCGGGTACGCATGTTCGAGGACTTCGGCTGATGTGGAGGTGTGGGCTATGACGGCGCCAACCTGGGCCGCGGACGAGATGACCCACGACACAGGATCTGGAGCGCTGCCTGCCACGAGTGTTCTGGTCTACCTCCGAGATGCCTCCGGCGAGTCCTGCGACGACGGGTCGTCGGGCCCGGTCTTCGAGACGACGCCGACGACGAAGTCGGCGAGGTAGATGTGCCGACACGGGAACCACGGCTGGGGCCTGCCGCTCGCGCTCGTTGCGGCAGCTGGGTACGCGGCTCTCGTAACCTTCTCCTACGGCATGCATCACGTCGCCGTGTGGGCGTTGGTGGCCTTCTTCGCTTGGAACGCAGTGACGCGCGACGGGGTACAGAGCATGGGGCGATCGGCAGGACTAGGTTCCGGCGAGTTTGATGCGGACGGAGCTCCGTACACATCGGCCCGAGCGAAGAATCGCACACTACTGATATGGCTGATAGCAATAGTGGCGGCAGCCGTCCTGGTGTTTTCTGTCCAGGCTCTCGGCGTGGTAGGGCGCACGATGGGGTTCTTCGGGAACCAGTGCGACAGCGAAGATGGCGCTGCCCTTCAGGTCGAGGCGGAGTCGGTGAAGCTGGCCCTGGGCTCAGCAAAGGTATCCGACGTCTACTGCGACAATTCCGGCGACGGAAAGCCGTACGTCGTGATTAGCCCGCCCGATGCCGAACGGGTTGCCTCAGTGGTTGAAGTGCTATCAGCTCGCGGCTGGAAGTGTGATGATGTCGGGTTCGGTGCGGATGAAGGCGTTACTGTTTGCACCAACGGCGTCGATGGCCACTCCTTCCAGATGACTCTGGAACTGATGGCAGGCGAGACAATTGATATCGGCCTGACAGCAATCGGCCGAGAGTAAGACTCTGCCACTCAGGGTTTCATCCATGTGGGATCCCGCACCCGAATCCGTCAGCAGGCTGACATACTCTGGATGCGGGAGCCCATCGGGTCGCCAGAAGCCTCGCCAGTGCCCTGCTGATTCAGACGTCCGCTGCTGTGGCCACAGCGGGTGTCCGTGATCAGTGACTGTTGCTGTAGCGGCAGGACCCTCCTGGCACGATGTGCTTCGTGGAGCATGCGATGGCACTGGTGCCGGGGGAGACCCGTCGGCTCTCGCCCTTCGAGATCGGGCAAGCACGCAGGTGGAGTGCGCGCGGGAGGGCATTGGCGATGTCGAACGGGCCGGTCCCGGTGGGTGTGGAGGTGGCGTGGCCGGCGGTGGTGACTGAGGTGCGGGTCGAGCATGCCGTGGAGGGATCCTCGACGCTGTGCGGGATCGCGGAATCAGGCTATGAGATCCAGCGGCAGACATTCAGCGCCCACTCGCCGCTGGCATGTGGCAGCTGCCAGGAGGTGGCCGATGAAGAACCTGTTTCAGGTGCGGCCCTCGCGCAGATGGCGCCCCGTGCTCCGGTCTCGGAGATGTCTGAGCGGCAGTTCCTCGCGGAGTTCGCCAAGCGGCCGGGCATGTTCGTTGGCACGGAGAGTTTCGAGCGCGTGGTCGCGTGGATTCAGGGCTATGACTTCCACGGGCTGCGCACCTGTGGTGCGCTCCTGGACGGGTTTCACGAGTGGCTTCTGCAGCGGCCTGGTGCGCCGGGGAGCAACCTTCGCTGGTCGGCGATCATCCTGCTGACCGCGTTCCCTGACCGCGACCGTCTCGCGCCTGGCGACCTCACGCAGGACGAGGAGAGCTACGCCATCCGCCTGTTGTTTGAACTCCTCGATCGGTTCCTCGATGAGCGCGACGGCCCGCCGGTCCGCGGAGAGGACGAGCAGTGACCGCACCTGGAACAGGCCCGGAACTCCGCGGCATGAACGCGGGCTCCTTGCCGGTCGTCCGCCCTGCTCGGGATGCTCCGGGATGGGGCGGGCTGGATGCGTAGCCCAGCGACCTACCGTGACCGGGCCTTGGCAGCGGATGTGTCAGCGGATGAGTTGCACGAGCTGGCCCGCTGTCCGTATCCCTTCGTGTGGCACGCCCTTGCCGAACGGGCCGACGTCACGCCCGAGGTGCTGGCCATGATCGTCCACCGGAGTGATTCTGTCTGGAACGACAACGCCCTGCTGGCCGGCATCGCAGCCAGTCCACAGGCCGACCGTCAGGTGCTGCTCGCCGTCCTGGACCGCGTCCTGCGTCTCCTGGCGGACGGCGAGCGGCCATACGCTGCTGGCCTAGCTCTGGCGGGCCGTGCCGAGCTGACCGACGATGACGCATCCCGACTGCTGGCCGCGCCTGGCGGCTCCCGGCGCTTCCGTACCGGGGCGCGCATGCGACTCATGGCCCGGACGGCAACACGTCAGACAGCCGGGTGACCCCGGCCCGAGAGCACCTGTGTTGCTGTGCAGGAACCTCCCGGGCAACCAGAGTCGCGCGTCACGCCGCCGTGATGGCGATGTGCAGCGCGCGGAGGGCTTCGACGGCGTGCAGGCCCCAGTGTGCGTCGAAGGTGAATCGCCATTGCCACACGACATCCGCGGTTTCTGTTCCCGAGGCGAGTTGGTCGAGTGTGGGGCGCAGGTCGCGCCAGATGTCGGCCAGGTCGTCAGCCAGCGGCAGCAGGACCACCTCGGGTTCGACGTCCTGGGACGAGAGGCTCGCCGCCCAGTAGGTGGCCGCGGAGCCGAGAGCGCTATCGATCGCGGCGAATCGCGCAGACCAGGCGTCGTGGCCGATGCCTGGCGGGACCGTGGCCGTCACGGGTTCCGACGTGGGCAGCACGAGGGCTGCGGAGATCAGCGCGGCAAGGAGAAATCGCAGCCGCGTCAGCGTCTCGTGCGGGTCGGTGGTGGCGATGGTCTCGATGGCCGTGCAGTACGCCTCGGCCGCCTGCCGGAACGCGGTGGCCTGCGGTCCGAGTTCCGGCTGGCTGCGCGGTGCGGGATCGGCGGGTGGCGCGTCGCGTGGGGCGTCAGCCATGAAGGAGTTGCTGGTTGAGGGCGGCGACGCGGTGCATGGTGCAAACCTGGCCTCCAGGTCGGCGCGGTGGGGGTTGTCCCAGTCCACGTCTAGTTCCAGTGCCTGCGCGGCGTCGAGGCCTGCAGCCCAGGCGTCGTCGGCGGCGTCGAGAACCTGCCGGAGCAGTGACCATCGCAGGGCGACTTCGGTGAGCCGGACGGCGTCGTACAGGTCCGCGGGCTGTTCGCGCCGAGCGAGTGCGGCGTGACCACGAAATCGAGGTCTCCGGGCTCTCGGGCGGTGTCTCCGAGCCAGGCGGGAAGTGTCGCGCTGCCCCGCAGGACCAGGTTCGGGGCCCATGGTGAGCGTGCGATGACGTCGAGCACATGGTTCCGTACGGCCGTGCGCGCCTGGGCCCACCGCTCGGCCCGGATCGGGTCGGCGAAGGCGGGCTGACCCGTCTTGAAGGCGTTGGTGAACTGCTTGAGTGCCGGTTCGAACACAGCGTGCTGCCTCACGCCGGCCGAGGGCACCAGTGGCACGAACGTGTCCGGAAAGTCGTCGCCGTCGTAGGACAGCTCCCGTGCGACGCGCGCGTCGATCAGGTCGCTGTAGCTCGGGCCCGCGTTCTTCGCGGGCCGGTCCATCCAGCCGGCATCCAAGCCGAGATTGTCGTCGACCACGACGTACTCCTCCTCGACCTCCAGCACCTCGAACCCGCCATCGCCGAGCGCTGACACCAGCGCGGCCAGCCTCAGGCGTGAGGTCTCGCGCCCGACGCCGAAGCACCGCTGGGTCACGAACCGTTCCTCGGTCCCGTCCTCCAACACGCGTCGCGCATTGCGGGAGACTCGTGCGCCATGTTCTCGGGCCAGTGTCGTGATCGCCAGGCGACGTGCGACGTTTCCGGCGGGAAGGCGGACCTTGATGTGGTGCTCGAAGTACAGGTCTTCGCGCGCCTGCTCGTCGGTGGCGGGCACGTCGCGGTTCCACGGCGCGGTCTCCACCTTGACCCGCACCGCCTGCAACCTTGCGGCGGCCAGCTCACGGCGCAGCTGCACCACCCGCTGTTCGGCGTCTTCCAGCGATCCGGTCAGTTCGACCGTCAGCATCGGCTGGGAGCGGAACTTGCCATGATCGAGCTCGATCCGGCTCACCTTGATCGCGCGCTCGCCCGCGAACGCATCCAGACGGTCCGCAGCCCAGGAATTCACGGTCAGATGGATCTCCAGCGCGCCCTCGTACACGCCCGCGATCCTGCCACACCGGGTCGACGGGCCGAAGGAGTTGGCGCTGGTGGAGGCGTCGGGGTGGTGCTGCGGACACCAGGTGTTCGATCAGCCACCTGGCTCATTCGACGTCTGTGGGATCTGCTTCTGGGAAGACGACGCGATCCAGCTGCGCCGGCCCGACTATCTCGGAGGAGCGATGGCTTGAGCACGCGTCACTTGCGAGATCGAGTCCGCAAAATTTGCCTGAACCCCCCTGCTACGGCAGCTCAGTCGACTGCCCAGTGGGATAGCGTTCGGCGCTGCGCCGCCCGTGTGCTCTGGCTGCCCGAGCGAGCAGGCCTGCGATCGCCGCGGAGGTGACGAATGGCGTCGTGATCACACTCACGATGCCCGCCGCGACGAGGACGAACTGCGCAGGGCCCCAAGGGAAGACGCCGGCCTGCCGCGCGACTCGGGGGTTCTCGGGCAGGTAGATCACGTCGATCGGATCGCCGTACCGCGGCACGCCGGTCCATCGAGTGATCCACGACTCCTCTCCGTCGACCCATACCATCAGGCGGTCTTGGCGGTTGCTTCCCCACTCCGAGCCGAGGACCTCGGCCTGGGCGGCGACGCCGCGCTCGTCGAGGGCAACAAGATCACGGACTTCTACCACCGTGACGCCGACACAGAGCAGCGTGAACGTGATCGGTGTGACGGCGAAGACCAGGATGGACGTCCAAGCGCCCTGCTCCTGTGCTTCGTGCCTGATCCTGCGCCAGGCGCCCGGCACCCACACCAGACGGTGACGTCGCGGCTGCCGTCCATCGCGGCCCGTCGATGCGCCGGGATCCGAACGACGCCGCCACGCAGGATCACGAACCCGGCGCACGAGCAGCACGAGACCAGGCGGAACGAGGACGGCGACCAGACCGAGCGCGCCGATCTCGAAGAGCGCCACGATGGCGATCGACGCGTCGACCGCGGGTGCGTCGACTGCCATGACTCGGCCGGGGTTCGCCGGGTCATACGTGATCTCCAGCGTGTCCCCCACCTCGGTGCCACGAGGCCAGTGATTCAGGCGGGTGAACACCGAGGGGTTGTCGTCCGGGCTGATCATCATCGTGCGTGGCCCCCGCGCGCCCTCGAACGCGAGCACCTCCGCCGACGTCCTCACGCCGTGCTCCTCGAGAATCGCGAAGGTGCGCAAGTGCTCCACCGACAACCACGTCGGAACGGCCGCGATCGCCAATACCAGGAGCATGTTCCCGACGACACTCCTCGTACGGCGATCACGGTTGTGCTCAGCGAATCTGTCGAACCAAGACCTCTTGACGCGATCGTTGTCCGTGAAGCTGCTCATCGTGGCCGCGAGCATACCCTCGCCCTGGAGTCGTTCCGCCGCCAGCCTGAATGAAGTCACCACGGCACGGGGCCGGTGGCACCGACGAAGGCGGGGCTGGGTGTGCCGGGCGCGGCGGTGGCGGCGGTGACGATGGCCGCGGCGCCTTCCTCGACGCTCTGGGTGCCCTGGTGGCCGTTCAGGTCGGTCGCGGTGAACCCGGGGTCGACCGAGACCACGCTGATCTGCGGGAGGGACTGCGCGTAGACGACGGTCAGCATGTTCAGCGCGGCCTTGGAGGAGTTGTAGGCCAGCAGCGGCGCCCATGCCGGGAGCAGGTCGCTGTGGGCGGCCGGGTCGGCGTTGATCGTCAGCGAGCCCAGCGCGCTGGAGACGTTGACGATCGCGGGCCGGGCTGCCTGCTGGAGCAGGGACAGGAAGGCGCGGGTGGTGCGCACAGCGCCGAAGACGTTGGTGTCGAAGACCTGCTGCAGGTCGGTGGCGTTCAGCTCGCCGGCAGGGGCGGCCGGGCCGGCGATGCCGGCATTGTTGACCAGGACATCCACGCGGCCTGCCTCCGCGCGCACCTGGTCGGCGGCCGCGGCGACGGACGCTTCGTCGGTGACGTCGATCAGCAGCGGGCGGGCTCCCAGGGCGTGTGCCGCCAGCTCGCCGCGGTGGGCGTGGCGGGCACCGGCGTAGACGGTGTGGCCGGCCGCGATGAGGCGGCGGGCCGTTTCGAATCCGAGGCCCTTGTTGGCCCCGGTGATCACGGTGATTGAAGTCATGCCTTCACTCTGCGCGCCGGGGCGCGGGTCAGGGAGAGCTCTCCTCATCGGGGGGTCGACCAGTACCAGGCTGTTCCTCGACAGGCGGCGGACAATGGAGGGGTGAACGACGATCCTGTGCCCCTCGGCCAGGCTCTGCGCCATTGGCGCGACCGTACGAGCCCCGAGGACCTGGGCCTTCCCCGTGCCGGGGTGCGCCGGGCGCCCGGGCTGCGCCGCGAGGAGCTCGCGCAGTTCGCCGGCGTCTCCGTGGACTATGTCGTCCGCCTGGAGCAGGGCCGGGCGACCTCACCCTCTCCGCAGGTCCTGGCCGCGCTCGCTCGTGCCCTGCGCCTGACCGAGACCGAACGCGACCACCTCTACCTGCTGGCCGGTCAGGCTCTGCCCACCAGCGGCCAGGTATCCCCGCACGTTCCGCCGAGCGTCCAGCGCCTGCTCGACCAGCTCGACGGCTGCCCGCTCAGCGTCCATGACGCCACGTGGGGTCTCATTTCATGGAACCCGCTGTGGGCCGCCCTGATGGGAGATCCTTCGTCCTGGCGCGGCAAGGACCGCAACATCGCCTGGCGCCACTTCACGGGCCGGCCCACCCGTGTCACCCATGACCCCGACCAGCAGGACCGCTTCGAGACCGCCCTGGTCTCCGATCTGCGCTCATCCGCCGCCCGATACCCCAGGGACACCCAGCTCACCACGTTGATCAACGATCTGCGTGGGGTCAGCGACCGCTTCGACGACCTCTGGGACTCCCACATCGTGGGCTTCCACACCACCGACAGAAAGACCGTCCACCACCCCGGTCTCGGGCCGGTCGCCGTCGACTGCGACACCCTCACCGTTCCCGGCAGCGACCTGCGCATCGCCGTCTGCTCCGCACCGGCAGGCGCCGCCACGGCCGACCAGTTCGCCCTGCTGAACACCATCGGGACTCAGGTTCTTGGCTGAGGGGAAGCGCCCGGCAGGATCGGGTTGATCGAGGTGGCGCGGCCTCGTGCGGCGGGGAGTCCGCGCCACCGCGACCGTCACCGGCGTGGTTCCCACCGGAACATGCGTGAGGCGAGGGCGACGGCGACGGCGACCCACCCGAGGGTGGGCGCCAGCAGGAGCAGCGACTCGGTGAGGGGGACGCCGCCGTTCCAGGCGTTCATGACGAGTTCAGTGGCCGCGCCGCCGGGCAGGAGCCGCTTGAGGAGTGCGAGGTCCTCGGTTCCGGTGAGGCCGATCCAGCTGGCCAGGACGACGACACCCAGACTCAGGGGCAGCGTCGTGACCTGGGCGTGCTCGGGGGAGTTGGTGATGCCGGCCGTGGCGATCGCCAGGGCGAGCATCATGACGAACGCGGCGATGATCGCCACGATCAGCAGGAGAGCGTTGTCGGGCGCGCCGCTGAGCGTGATGAAGACGCCCAGGATGAGGGCGATCTGCGCCACGGAGATCACGCTGACCGGGAGCACCAGGCCGGTGAGGATCGCCGTGTCGCCGGCGGCCGTGGAGCGCAGCCGCTTGAGGAAGAGGTTCTGGCGGCGGGCGGCCAGGGTGGTCACGGTGGTGGCGTAGAGGCTGAACGCCGCGATGGTGAAGACGAGGATCGCCGCGATGTAGCCGAGGCTGCCGAGGTCCTGGAAGGTGTCGCGGCGGTAGATGAAGAAGGCGCCGGCCGCGACGGGCATGACGAGGCTCGTGATGAGCACCGCCCGGTTGCGGAAGATCTGGATCAGTTCGCTGCGTGCGATGGGGAGCATGGTCGTGGGTTTTCCGTTCTGCGGGTCTCAGGCGAGGGCGGGTTCGGCGTCGATGGCGCGGAAGACGTCGTCGAGCCGGGTCGGGGCGGCTGACAGTCCGTGCAGTTCCACGCCGTGGGCGTGCGCCCAGTCGAGCAACTGCTTGAGGTCGGCCTGCAGGTCGAACGTCTCGATCTGGTAGGCCCCGTCGCCGACGGGGCCGGGGTGCATGGGCGGGGTCGGCGAGCCGGCGGGGAGCGAGAACTGGATGGCCGCGGGCAGGGTCCGGGTCAGCTCGGACACCGTTCCCTCGTGGCGGAACACGCCGTGGTGCATCAGGCCGATGCGGTCGGCGCGCTGCTGCGCCTCCTCCAGGTAGTGGGTGGTCAGCACGATGGTGGATCCGTCCGCGCGCAGTTCCTCCACCGCGTCCCAGAGGGCGTCGCGGGACTGGATGTCCAGCCCGGTGGTGGGCTCGTCCAGGAAGATCAGCTCGGGTCGCCCGTACACGGCGGTGGCGAAGTCGAGCCGGCGCTTCTCACCGCCCGAGAGCTGAGCCACCCGGGTCTCGGCCTTCCCGGCGAGGTCCACGATGCCCAGGACGCGCTCGGCCGAGTCGGTCCGTCCCGAGAGCCGGCCGATCAGGCGCACGGTCTCGGCGACCGTGAGGTCCGGGGAGAACCCGCTCTCCTGGAGCATGATCCCGGTCCGGGGGCGCACCGCCCCGCGGTCCGACGGGCTCTCGCCGAAGACACGCACCGTGCCCGACGACGCCGCCCGGTGGCCCTCCACGACCTCCAGGGTCGAGGTCTTGCCGGCGCCGTTCGTGCCCAGGAGTGCGTACAGCTCTCCCCGTTCCACCTGGAACGACAGGTCCTTCACGGCGTGGAAGTCGCCGTAGCTGACGTTCAGGGCGTCGACGTCGATGACAGGTGCTGTGCTCATGGCCCCATCACAGCCGTCCGCGGCGGCGCCGACCAGTGAGGCGGCGTCATCTTGCGTGCATGACATCCGCACGCACCAGGCATGACACGGCGTCACTGGTGCGCCGTCGCGCAGCGGCAATACTGGTGCCGACACCGCTCGCCGACCGGAAGCTCGCCGATGAACGCTGGACCTGCCCGCCGGGTGCCCGGACGGCTCCCGGCGGCGCCGTGGACGACCCGTGCCGGGCGGATGTCCCGACGCCGGTTCCGCACCCTCAACCTGTCGACGGCGCTGCCCCTGTTCGTCGCCGTCGGCGCGATCCTGGTGGCGCGGCAGGCGCAGTCCTGGCAGGACGTCGTCGTGCTGGGGCTCGGACTGGCGGCGGTGGTGGTGGCGTTCGAACGGTGGACCGTCGGCGAGATCGCCCGTGTCGCGGTGCCCTGCCTGGCCGTCGCCGCCGTCGTCTGGCCCTACGGGGCGTTCCTGATCGACGGCGACGCCCAGAGCGCGTACTACTCCCTCGCCGTCGTGGGTGGTCTGACCGTCCCCCAGTTGCCGCGCCGGCGTGTCGCCGCGGCGATCGCCCTGACGGCCTACGTCGGGGCGATCGGTGCGCTGAGCCTGGTGACCGGCGGCGAGGTGGATGCGACGGGTGTGATCCTCGACGTCATCCTGCCGACCGGGATCACGGCGGTCGTGATCGGCGTGATGTTCCCCAACAAGGGGTTCTACGACGTCGTGGCGGAGCTGGAGGAGAGCCGCGAGCGTGAGGCGGAACTGGCGGTGATGCGCGAACGTATGCGTTTCGCCGGCGATCTGCACGACATCCAGGGCCACACCCTGCACGTCGTGAAGCTCAAGATCGCCCTCGCCCAGAAGCTGCTGCACAGCGACACCGAACGCGTCGAGCGCGAGCTGCGGGAGGTGTACGCCCTCGTCAGCGACACCATCACCCAGACCAAGGAACTCGCGTACGGACAACGCAAGCTCAACCTCACCGCAGAGCTGGAGAACGCGAGAAACCTCCTCGAAGCCGCGGGCGCCCGCGTCCGGGTCGAACGGCGGGCCGAGATCGACTCCCCGCCCATCGATCTCCTGGCGCAGGTCCTGCGAGAGACGACGACGAACATCCTGCGGCACTCGCGCGCCACCCTGGTGCGCATCGAGCTCGCCGCCCGCAGCATCACCGTCAGCAACGACGGCGTCGCCGCCGACGACGCGCCGCCGGAACTCCGCGGGCTGGCCACCCTGGGGCGCAGGGTCGCGGACGCCGGCGGCGAGCTGACCACGCGGCGCGCGGACGGGCGATTCCTGACCCGTGCGACCTTTCCCGCCACGCACGACGGCGGGCACCGCACCCCGATCGGAGAGGAACGCCCATGACGACCGTCGTGCTCGCCGACGACGAGGTGCTGCTCCGCTCAGCCCTCGCCGCGCTGCTGCCCCTGGAGGGCGACATCACGATCGTGGCCGAGGCCGTCGACGGCCCCGACGCCGTCCGCGTCACCCTGGCCCACCGGCCCGACGTGCTGGTCATCGACCTCGAGATGCCGGGCATCGACGGCCTCGACGCCGTCGCCGAGATCCGCCGGTCCCTGCCGGGCCAGGTGGTCCTCATGCTCACCCGGCACGCCAGGCCCGGCGTCCTGCGCAAGGCGCTGCGACTCGGCGTGCAGGGCTTCGCGAGCAAGTCCGCGGAACCGGCCCACATCGCCACGGTGATCGCCACCCTGCACTCGGGCCGCCGGTGGATCGACCAGGACGTCTCCGCCGCGGCGATCGTGGACGACAACCCGCTCACCGACCGCGAGGCCGACGTGCTGCGCGTCACCGGCGACGGCTACTCGGTCGCCGAGATCGCCGCCCGCCTCCACCTCGCGCAGGGCACCGTGCGCAACTACCTGTCCAACGCCATGCGGAAGACCCAGACCCGCACCCGCCACGAGGCGGCCCGCTACGCCCGAGAACACGACTGGCTGTAGCCCGTCGAACCTCCCGGCGGGCGACGGCCGTCAGGTCGCCCTCGCACCTCCACCCGCCGAGTGCGTCCCCTGAGTGAGGCGCCGGAGCTCGGCGGCCTCCACGTTGGCGCCGAACGAGGGGTTGCCGGGCTCCAGACGCACCCCCGCGGCGAGCGGCCCGACGACCACGGGGTCGAACCCCAGCTCGTCGACGATCGCGGCGACCTCGGCGACGTCGGACTCGCCGTCGCCGGCGACCGCGATCGCCCTGCGACCCGGGGTCCCGGCCGGCCGAGCCCCGTCCTCGAGGTCGTGATAGCCCATGTGGTTGAACGCCTTGACGACCCGCGCGCCGTCGAGGAACGCCTGGACGTGCTCGCTGGACGAGACGTCCGCGTCGAGGAGGCGCTCGCGGGGCCCGTCGACCTCCCACCAGTGGTTCATGGCGTCGATGACGAGCTTGCCGCGCAGTTCCTCCGTGGGCAGCGCCCGGTGCTTGCCGAGCGGGAGGGCGAGTACGACGACGTCGGCGTCCCGGGCGGCGTCGGCTGCCCGGACCGCCGTGGCACCGGGCGTCAGGACCTCGACGGTCAGGGCGATCGGGTCCGGCTCGCCGGACCCGGCGACGAGGACCCGGTGGCCGGCGGCCAGGGCCAGCCGGGCCAGGACGGTTCCGACCTTGCCGGCTCCGAGGATGCCGAGGGTGCGCGTGTCCACCCGGGTGCTCACCTCCGTGCTCATCGGGCCCCCTCCAGCTGCTCGGGCCGCTCGGGCTGGTCGGCGAGCATCTCGCGCACGAGCGGGATGACCCGGGTGCCGTACAGCTCGACGGCGCGCAGGCGTGCGCTCGCGGAGCCGGCCCCGGCGGCGGAGTAGATGAGGTCGAACCGGCCGACGTCGAGCGCCCGCACCGCCCGCGCGATCCTGCGGGCGACGGTCTCGGGCGAGCCGACGTAGAGGGAGCCGTGCGCGACGTCGGCGTCGAACTCCTCGCGGCGCAGCGGCGGCCAGCCGCGCAGGGCGCCGATGCGGTCGCGGATCTCCTTGTACCCGGGGTAGAAGAGACGCTTGGCCTCGTCGTCGGTCTCGGCCACGAAGCCGGGGGAGTGCATCCCGACCGGGTGGGTGGTGGTCCCGAGCTCCTGGGTGGCGCGCCGGTACAGGTCGACGTACGGGGCGAACCGGTCGGGGGCCCCGCCGATGATGGCCAGCATGAGCCGGAACCCGTACTGCGCGGTGCGGATGACGGACTGGGGCGACCCGCCGACGCCGACCCAGGTGGTCAGGCGGCCGGAATCGGTCTTCGGGAACACCTCGGCGTCCTTGAGCGCCGCGCGCGTGGTGCCTTCCCAGGAGACGGGCCCCTCGTCGAGGAGCTTGTGGAACAGGTCGATCTTCTCCTCGAAGAGGATCTCGTAGTCGGCCAGGTCGTAGCCGAACAGGGGGAAGGACTCGGTGAACGACCCGCGCCCGAGGATCACCTCGGCGCGTCCGTTCGAGAGGGCGTCGACCGTGGCGAAACGCTGGAAGACGCGCACCGGGTCGTCCGAGCTGAGGACGGTCACGCCGGACGCGAGGCGGATGCGCTCGGTCCGGGTCGCGATCCCGGCCAGGACCGTCTCGGGGGTGGAGATCGAGTACTCGGGGCGGTGGTGCTCGCCGAGTGCGATGACGTCCACGCCGATCTGGTCGGCGAGGACGGCCTCGTCCACGACGGCGCGGATGGCCTGGGCGTGGGAGACGATGTCGCCGCGATCGTCGCGGGGGAGATCACCGAAGCTGTCGATGCCGAACTGGAGGGCGGTGCTGTCGGTCATGGGTGTGCTCCTTGAGGATCCGGGTCTCACCCGCGAGGGGGATTGACGTGTCAATCCTGTAACATGGGAGTTGACGTGTCAATTCCCGGAGGTTGCCATGGCCCAGGAGAAGCACCGCGCGATGCCCACGCGCGAGGAACTGCGCATCTGGCGCGACTACATCGAGACCGCGGAAGCCTTGCGCAACCGCCTGGAGGGGCGCCTCCAGAGCGAGTCGTCCTTGTCCTCCGCCGACTACCGGGTACTGCTCGCCCTCGGCGAGGCGGACCGGAAGACGTTGCGCTCCTCGGCGCTGGCGGCGCTGATCGGCTGGGAGCGGAGTCGCCTGTCCCATCACCTGGGGCGGATGGAGAAGCGCGGGCTGATCCGGCGGGCCACCTGCGCCGATGACGCGCACGGCGTCGAGGTGGTGCTGACCGACCTCGGCGCGGAGAGGTTCCGGCACGGCTCCGTGCCGCACCTGCGCGCCGTGCGCGAACTCTTCGTCGACGCGCTCTCCCCGGAGCGGCTGGCGCAGGTCGACGCGATCACCACCGCGCTACGCCGCCGGCTCGACCTCGGCCCGGAGCCCTCGGGGCGCTGACGGCGGGCTCAGGGGTCCGAGTGGCCGGCTCCGCGGCGGTCCGCAGGCCGTCCGGGAGGGGCGCACCCCGGGCTGGGTGAAGTGCCTGAAATGCGAATGGCGGGGAACGGTGGGAGTGTCGAGACAGCGCGGCGCGTCCGGCGTCGCGCCGATCGAGGAGGTGGGGTATGTCGTCCTGGCTCATCCTGATCATCATCGGCGTGATTCTCGTCATTCTGGGGATCGCCACCGAGATCGGCCAGTTCTTGATCTGGATCGGAGTGGTGGTCCTCGTGATCAGCCTGATCCTGGCTCTGGTCCGCCGTAGTCGGACCTAGGGCATCGCGCCCGGGGTCGATCGGCGCGTGACCCGCGCCGCCCGCAGGGCGGTGGACCGCGAACGGCGGTCCACCGCCCTGCCGCGCCCGAGCCGCACGGGAGGTGCGGGTGTCGCCGCGTAAGATGTGGGCGTGGTCGAATCGGGGGGCGCGTCGTCACACAGGCTGCGAGTGGCGCACGACTTCCCCTATCGCTCCGAGCTGCTCGCGAGTTTGAGCGCACTGATCCTGTTGTGGGAGTCGCCCGGGCTGCAGAGTGAGATCCTGACGTCCAGCGGTGAGCCGATCGACCAGCCTGCCCACCAGGCGCTTCGTCACCTGACCGCAGGGCAGCCGATGCGCCCGAGTGATCTGGCCCAGGCCATGGGGACCGGGGCCTCGAACGTGAGCAAGATCGTGAAGCGCCTCGAGGCCGAAGGCATGGTCGCCCGCGATCGAGATCCCGAGGACACCCGCTCGACCCTGATCACCTTGACCCCGCAGGGCGAGTCGGCCGCGCGCCATGTCTACGACCTGGGTGACGAGATGATCGCTCAGGTGCTGGCCACCTGGTCCCCCCGGGACGTCAGCCGGTTCACGGAGCTCGCCAAGCGCTTCTCGGCCGACGCGATCGCCGCCGCCGAGGAGATGCGCCGCAAGGGTCTCAAGAGGTCGTCACGCGAAGGCCCGACCCTCGCGGACTGAGGGGTCCGTAGCCTCGGCTCCATCCCGGACCGCACGCCGTTCGGCCCTACGCGCTCCCGGACGGGCTCCTCGTCGAAGCGTGCGTAGGCACCCCCGCCGGTGAGATCGTTCCACGGGACCCGGTGCGGCGGGCGAACAGGGTCGGAATATTCTGTCCCGCAGGACAGGTTGTACTGTCGGCAGGGACAGTAAAACCGCTCGAAGGGCAATTCTCATGACCGCACATGTCACCAACACACTCGTCAGCTCCTTCGTCGACTCCGTGAACCGGCGTGACGTGGACGGCGTGGTCGCGCTGTTCGACGACCGGTCGGTCGTCGTCGACGACGCGGCCGAGCATCGTGGCCGGGACCAGATCCGGCGCTGGATCGAAGAGCAACTGGTCACCCCGAGGATCACAATCGCCGTCACGGACTTCGAAAGCTCTGGCTCCGCCGCACGGATGACGGCTGACTCGGACGGCGACTTCCCCGGTGCGCCGCTGCCCTTCCGCTACCGCTTCGCCCTGGGCGAGGCCATCAACCGGCTCGAGGTGGACCTGGCTCGTTGATCGGCCCCCTTCGGCGGGGCCGACGTAGCGGTCGCCGCCGGTGAGGGCGTCGGGGAGAGCGCCGTCGAGTCGGTGCGACGACCCGGTGCGGACGGCGACGTCCCGCGTGCCCTGACGCCCTCCGCGGGCCGGGTGGTCAGTGGTCAGTCCTCGTGCCCGGGGCGCGACGAGCGTCGCCGCTTCGTCTCGGACCGTTGCTTCTTGGCGGTCAGCCGCCGTTCGTGCGAACCGCGGGTGGCGCGCGTGGGGCGGCGGCGCGGCGGCTCGGGGGCCAGCGCGCCGGACACGAGGGCCGCGAGGCGGCGGGCCGCGGCGTCCCGGTTGCGTCGCTGCTCGCGATGCTCCGAGGCGACGACGGTGAGGGCACCGTCGACCAGGCGGTCCGCCAGCCGTTCCAGGACCCGCCGGCGTTGCGCGTCGTTCAGGACGGCGGACCGGCCGACGTCCCAGGACAGCTCGACGCGCGAGTCCGTGGTGTTCACGCCCTGGCCTCCCGGGCCGGAGGAGCGGGAGAACCGCTCCTTGAGCTCGGCGTGCGGGATCGTCAGGTCGGGGTCGACCACGAGGCCGGGGCGCGGAGGTGAGGGCATGCGCCTATCGTCCCTCGGACGCGGGCGTGCCTCACCATCCCTGGACGCGGTGACGACGCGAGGTGCTCCGCCGGTCGGTGTCGGCGCGCGAGCGTGGCCGGTCTGCGCGACCCTGGTGGAGTCCGCCGAGTACCCGATCGAGGAGACGTGAGAGCCATGCCGGAACTTCCGCAGCCGAACGACGGTACGTCCGTCCGGTCCGCCCCGTCGCAGGAAGCCGCACTCGGTTCCACCACCGACACCGGAGCGCCGGCGTCGAGCGACCGCAACTCCCTGACCGTGGGGGCCGACGGCGCGATCGTGCTGCACGACGTGCACTTCCTGAACCAGATGGCCCACTTCAACCGCGAACGTGTTCCGGAGCGGAACGTGCACGCCAAGGGATCCGGCGCCTTCGGCGTCTTCGAGACCACCGAGGACGTCTCGGCCTGGACGAAGGCGGGCCTGTTCCAGCCGGGCGCGCGCACGCAGATGCTCGCCCGGTTCTCCACGGTCGCCGGTGAGCAGGGGTCGCCCGACACCTGGCGCGACCCGCGCGGCTTCGCGCTGAAGTTCTACACCGACGACGGCAACTACGACCTGGTCGGCAACAACACCCCGGTGTTCTTCATCCGCGACACCATGAAGTTCCCGCACTTCATCCGCAGCCAGAAGCGCCGCGGGGGCAACGGCCTGCGCGACAACAACATGCAGTGGGACTTCTGGACGCTCAACCCCGAGTCCGCCCACCAGGTCACCTACCTCATGGGCGACCGGGGCGTCCCGCGCAGCTACCGGCACATGAACGGGTACGGATCGCACACGTACATGTGGGTCAACGCGGCCGGCGAGAAGTACTGGGTCAAGTACCACTTCCACAGCGACCAGGGCGTCGCGGGACTCACCGACGAGGACGCCACCCGGATCGCGGGCGAGGACGCGGACTTCCACCGCCGCGACCTGTCCGAGGCCATCGACCGCGGGGACTTCCCCTCCTGGACCCTGTCCGTCCAGGTCATGCCGTACGAGGATGCCAAGACCTACCACACCAACCCGTTCGACCTGACCAAGATCTGGCCGCACCGCGACTACCCGCTGATCAAGGTCGGCACGATGACGCTGAACAAGAACCCGGACAACTTCTTCGCGCAGGTGGAGCAGGCCGCCTTCGAGCCGTCCGCACTCGTCCCGGGCATCGGCTTCAGCCCGGACAAGATGCTGCTGGGCCGCGCGTTCGCCTACGCCGACACCCACCGGCACCGGATCGGGCCGAACTACCTCCAGCTCCCGGTCAACCGGCCCCGGGTGGAGGTGAACACCTACACGCAGGACGGTGCCATGGCCTACGAGCACCGCGGCGACGCCCCGGTGTACGCCCCCAACTCCTTCGGGCGCGGGTACGCCGACGCGACCGGCGAGGACGACACCTCGTGGGAGTCCGACGGCGCGATGGTGCGGCGGGCCTACACGCTGCGCGAGAACGACGACGACTTCAGCCAGCCGGGCACGCTCGTCCGCGAGGTGTGGGACGACTCGCAGCGGGCGGCGTTCGTCAGGACGGTCGCCGGGCACCTCCTCGGCGGTGTGACCGGCGACGTCCTCGAGCGCGCGTTCGACTACTGGAAGCGGGTCGACCCGGACACCGGGAAGAAGATCGAGGAACTGGTCCGGGCCGGCGGCGACCTCGGCGCGCCCGGCGCGCGACCGGGCGACGCCCGGGAGCACGCCGCCGACCCGATCGTGGAACCGCGGACACACGCCGGGGACTGAGGGCCGCCGCTCGGGCCGATCCGGCGCGCCCGTGACGGCGGACCCCTGACATCTGTCATGCCTCGACCCGTGCATCTCACCGGCCGACTGATGACCGGCGACACTGCCGGTGGCGCGGACGCCGCCCTCGTGACGCGCCGGACCCTGGACGCGCGACGGAGGCTGTACCTCAACGCGGCCTTCGTCAGGCCCGGGCGGTTCCGGGCGCGAGTCCTGCGGTCAGCGCGTCGATGGTGAGGTCGAGGACGGCGGGGTAGGCCTCGCCGAACTCGTCGGCGTGCAGGGGCACCAGCAGCACCGTGCGCAGGGCGCCCACCACCACGGCCGGGTCGGTGCCGGTGACGGCGCCCGCGCGCTGCCGCTCGGCGATGTAGGTGGTGAGGTCGTCGACGAAGTCGACGGGCGCGGGGTTCTCCCCGGGCGGCCGGGCGGTCTCGGGGCCGACCTTGGCGACCACCATGGCGAGCTCGTCGGGGTGGGTCACCAGCCTGCGATACAGGGGGTCGGTGGACAGGATGCCGACCGCCGCGCGCAGGAACCGGCGCAGCGCGTCCCGGGCGTCGGTGCCGGCGTGCAGCCCTTCGTCGATCGTGCGGCGGCGCGTCTCCTCCGCCTGCTCCAGCAGGAGGTGCAGGTAGAGCGCCTCCTTGGACTCGAAGAACGCGTAGAAGGTGGACTTCACGATGCCCGCGTCGGCCACCAGCGCCGCGAGGGACGTCTTCCGCAGGCCCGCGGTGGCGAACAGGCGCCGTCCCGACGCCTTGAGTGCGGCGGTGATCCGCTCGCGCTCGGCCTCGGTGAATGCCACCGGCACCCGGCACCTCCTCATGAAAACGTTCCTGTGTTCCGTTTCCAGAGCCTACCGCGCCCGACGGCGGTGGTGTTGACGAGGCGCGACGCCGAGCGCTACCGTCGTAAAAACGGTCAGGCAGATCTGTTTTCACGATCCGGAAGGTGTCCATGGGCCCGGTCGCAGGTGGTAACCCGATGAAGGTGCTGGTCATGACGCTCGGAACCCGGGGTGACGTGCAGCCCTTCGTCGCGCTCGCCCAAGGGCTGCGCGGCGCCGGCCACGAGCCGCTGCTCGTGGCGCCGCACCGGTTCGCCGGATTCGCCGAGTCCCACGGTGTTCCCTTCGCCGGGGTCGACGACGGCCCGATGCGACTGCTCGACGGCGACGAGGCGGGAGAACTGCTGGAGGGCGGGATCCGGTCCCGGCTGGAGCTCATGCCGAGGATGGCGGCCATGTTCACCCGCGTCCTGGAGGACTCCTGGGAGGTCGCACGGACCTCCGGCGCGGACCTGGTGGTGCACAACGGGCAGATCGTGGCCGGCCAGCACGTGGCCGAGGCGCTGCGGGTCCCCGCGGTGCTCGGCCTGCCCATCCCGATGTACGTGCCCACCCGCGAGTTCGCCTGGCCCGGCGCGGAGATCACCGCACGCCTGCCCGGGATCCTCAACCGAGCCACGTTCCTCGGCATGCGCAGCACGACGGCGATGTTCGGGCGCGTCGTCGACCGCTGGCGCCGGGACGCCCTGGGCCTGCCGCGCCGGCACGGGCGTCACGACCCGACCCGGGCGCACGACGGCGGGCGTGCCCCGGTGCTGCACGCCATCAGCCCGGCGGTCCTGCCCCGGCCCGCCGACTGGCCCGCCGAGGCACGGCTCACGGGCTACTGGAATCTCGCCGAGCACCCCGCACCCCTGCCGGGTGACCTGGAGGCCTTCCTGAACGCGGGTGAGGCGCCGGTCTTCGTCGGCTTCGGCTCCATGTCGGGTGCCGACCCGGCGGCGACCACCGCCGCGGTGCTCGAGGCCGCCCGGCGGACCGGCCGCCGCCTGGTCGTCGGCGCGGGATGGGGCGGCCTGGAGACGTCCGGCCTGCCCGACGGGGTCCAGCCCGTCACCGACGTCGACTACCGCGCGCTCTTCCCGCGCGTCGCCGCCGTGGTGCACCACGGGGGAGCGGGCACGACCGGCACCGCCTTCGCGGCCGGGTGCCCGCAGGTCGTCTGCCCGTTCGTCGCCGACCAGCCCTTCTGGGGGCGGCGTGTCGAGAGCCTCGGTGCCGGTCCCGCCCCGCTGCCCCAGAAACGGCTCACGGCCACGACGCTCGCCGCCGCGATCGAGCGGGCCGTGGATCCGGACGCGCGGGCCGGCGCCGAACGGGTCGCGAGGGCGATGCGGGAGGAGGACGGTGTCGAGACCGCGGTGCGCGGCCTGGAGCGGGCCGCCGGGCGGGCGGCCTGACCGGCGCCGCGCTCCTGCCGGGTCACGCCGCGTGACCCCACGGCCCGTCCGCCGGGCGGATGGCCGCCAGCGCGTAGGCCATGGCGTCCTCCATGGCTCCGTCGCTCTGCCCCAGCGCGGTCATGATCTGGTCGGCCGCCAGGTGCACCGGGATGCCGGCGTCGCCTGCGGCGTCGAGCAGCAGTCGGGCGGCCTGGTCGTCCCCCACGCGCCACGCGACGACGATCACGCTCTTGGCGCGCTCGACCATCGCCTCGCCGACAAGGGCACCGTGGAATTGATCGACGGATGACACATGAACCTCCCGGGTCTCCATGGACCGCGAGCCGCTTCATGACTCCGTGTATCCCCCCTACCCTAGTGTGAACCGGACCATAGGGACAGCTTCGGTGGTCAGGGCCCGGATTTTGCGCGGTCTCGCACCCTCGCGACCGCGAGGCACGGCCCGGCGGCGGCCCGCCGCCGGAACCGTGCTTGGGTCGGGCTAGGACTCGATGGTCTGCCGGCCCTCGGCCGAGCCCTCTCCGATCGTGGTGGGGCCGGCGGTGTGCGCCACGTCGATCTTGCGCGGCTTGGCGTCCTCACTGACCGGAATGGTCAGGGAGAGCACGCCGTCGGCGTACGAGGCCGAGATGCTGTCGAGCGCGAGCCCGCGGCCCACCGTGAGCTGGCGGGCGAACGTGCCCGTGGGTCGCTCCCGGACCAGCCACTGCGCGTCGTCGCCCGAGCGCTGCGAGCGTTCGGCGCGGACCGTGAGCGTGCGGTCCTCGACCGACACGTCGATGGTGCCCGGGTCGACGCCGGGCAGGTCCATCGACAGCACGTAGTGGTCGCCCGTGCGGAACAGGTCCATCGGCATGCCGCCGGACTGCCGCGCGTTGCCGGCGAACGAGCTGAACAGCCGGTCCATCTCCTGGAACGGGTCCCAGTAGGTAGCCATCGCGCACCACCTCCTCTGACGATGCGGCCCTGGCCTCTCCAGCGCCGCGGCGCTCGACGGCGGCCCTCGCCGCCGTCCGGCTACACCTCCAGTTTTAGCACTCTCATGTCGAGAGTGCCAGCCCTTCGGAGGCGCCGCGCACCACCAGGCTGGACCGTAGGTCCCGTGCGCCGATGACTTACGGGGCTGGCGATCGAGCGCACCCGCGGCGAACCTGATGGATGAGTCCCGTCGTTCTCGTCATCTTCATCGCATCCTGGCTGATCATCGGACTGGTGACCGGGCTGTGGATGATCCGTCGCGGGCACGACCCCTTCTGGGTGATGATCGCGGTGATCGCCGGGCCGCTGTTCGTGGCACCCGCGCTGGAACGGGTGGAGCGGCGTCCCCGGCTGGCGGCACAGGGGCCCGAGGCCATTCCGGAGGCGGGGTCCACGGGGTCGATCAGGCCGCGGGTCCTGGTGGGCCTGGACGGGTCCCCGGCGTCGGAGCGCGCCCTGACCACGGCGCTCGAGCTCTTCGGTTCCGGCCTGGTCGTCCTGGCCGAGGTGGTGAACTACGACGCGACGGATGACGCGTCCCACAGGGCGCTGGACGCCGCCGGGGAGCGGCTGGCCGTCGCGGCGGCCCGTGCCCGCGACGCCGGCGTCTCCGTGCGGTTCGAGGTGCTGGCCGGACCGCCCGGTGAGGCCCTGTGGCGGTTCGCCGAGGAGCAGGAGATGGACGTGATCGTCCTCGGCCGACGGGGGCGGGGCCTGACCGCTCGGCTCCTCGGCGGCGTCACGTCCGACGTCGTCGCGCACGCGACGATTCCGGTGCTGGTGGTGGAACCCGGCCAGGCCCCCGATGCCCCCGGCTCACGGTCGCGCTGATCGGCGCCGGGGGAAGGCGGGAATCGGCCTGGAGGTCCACGCGCCGGCCCCCGCACTCACCGCAGCGCACGTAGCGCACCAGGCCTTCCGACGTCCGGTGGCTCGACTCGGTGATCCAGGCGTGCTCGTGGGACGGGGTCGTGGTCCGGTGGTGGTCGTGCACCTCGAGGGTCGTCATGGACACCACCGTGCTGTAATGCTCTTATGCATCTCAACCCTTACGGCGAGTACGCGGTGCTGCTCGCCGCGTCGCTGGCGAACGACTGGCCCGCCACGCGGGCCGGGATCGAGCGGCGGACGCGCGACTTCGGCATGACGATGGTCTTCCCGGTGACGCCCGGGGACCACGAGCGCACCCGGGGCGTGGTCGACGACTGGCTCGCCGTCGTCGACGCCACGGAGCCGCCGGACCGTGCCCGCCTGCTGAACACGCAGATGGCGTGCGCCACCGCCTACCCCCGGCTCATCGACCACGACGGCGAGGGATGGCACCTGCACTACCGCGACGAGGAGCAGTCCCTGCCCGACGTGCTGCGCGCCGTCATCAGCGTGGGCACCGCGCTGCACCTGACCACCCGGGGCATGCACCGGCTCGGGCGCTGCGCGGCGGGGCAGGCGCCCCACGACCCGTGCCGGGCCGTCGTCGTCGACGTCACCCGCAACGGACGGCAGCGGTACTGCTCCGTCCGCTGCGCGAACCGCGCGGCGGTGCGCCGGCACCGGGCCCGTGCCCGGGCCGACGGCTGACCGGCCGGGCGCTCACTCACAGCACCCGTGCCAGGGCGGCGAGGGCCGCGAGCGGATCGGGCCCCGCGGGGATGAAGACGCTCGAGGTCACGCCCGCGCGCCCGAGTTCGTCGATCTTCGCCCGGACCTCGGCGGGCGTGCCCGCCAGGGCCAGTCGCCCGACCCAGTCGTCCGGCATGCGCTCCGTGAACTCCTCGCGGGACCCGCACCGCTCCCGCAGCGCCGTGAACTCGTCGGCGAAGTCGAGCGGCGTCACGTGCGGCGCCCAGTCCGGCTCGCCGACCCACGCCAGTCCGGGGCGGGCGGTCCGGAGCGCGGCGTGCCCGTCGTCGTCCACGGCGCCGATGTTGTAGGCGACCAGGCGGTGCTCGCCGCGCGGGGCGATCGCGCCGCGCGCGGCCGTCGCGTACTCGGGCGTGACCGGCTCCGCCAGCACGGTGCCGTCGGCGACCTGACCGGAGGCGGCCAGCGACCGCGGGCCGCGGACGCCGAGCAGCAGAGGCGGGACGACGTCGGGCACGGCCGACGGATCGAGCCGCAGTCCCGCGACCTCCGTGCCGCCCAGGAGCGCCCGGAGCGTGGTCACGTACTCGGAGAGGAACGCGAGCGGCCGATCGGGCCAGCACCCCGCCTGACGCATCCAGCCGGGCATGCCATGACCGATCCCGACATCCGTCCGGCCGGGGTGGAGCTGTTCCAGCGTGGCGATCTCCATCGCGGCGAAGGCGGGGTTGCGTACCGCGGCGGGAAGGATCCCGATGCCGACGCGGAGGCGCTCGGTCGCGCCCAGCACGGCGGCCGCCTGCACGAGCCCGCCGCGGAAGCCCAGATCCTCCACGACCCACAGCTCGTCGAAGCCCAGTCGCTCCGCTTCCCGCGCGTACGGGAGAACCAGGGAGGAGGGCAGGTCACGCGGGAGGACGACACCGATCTGCGGCCGAGCTGTCATGAGGGAGTTCTACCAGAACGCCGGCCGCGGATGCCCCTGCCGCTACATCCGGCCTGACCGCGTCAGCGTGCGCAGGGTGGTGTCCGCGTTCTCGACGGAGCGGGCGATCCGGGTGACGGTTCCGTCGAGGGACGGGCCCAGGACGCCGGGCTTGGTCGACCGGTCGGCGGTGGCGTCGCGGAGCGTCTGCTGCAGGCTGGACCACGGGCCGAGCGCGTCGGTGAGGTCAGGGACGTGCCGCAGGATCGCGGCGCGGGTCTCGGCCGGGGACTCGGCGGACGGGAGCGGTGGCTCGTGGAACTCGGCGATGTCGGAGAGGTACTCGGACATCCTGTCGGCGAGCTGGTTGATGGTCATCCGAAGCGTCCAGCGAAACCATCCGCGCAGCGGCTCGGCGGTGAACGGCTGGGGGAAGGTGCGGTACGTCGCGCGGACGAACGAGTCGACATCGGCGACCCGGTTCTGCAGGTCCCGGATGCGCGCGTTCGCTGAGCGGGCGATGCCCTGGGCGTGCTGCTTTCCGGAGGCGTCTTCCGCCTTCTCCGGCTCGGCCCAGACGCTGAGCATGGCGTCGGTGTCGATCGCGGCCCATCCGGTGTGCTGGCCGAGCAACGGCCGGGCGTCGATTCCGTCGGGTGCGGCGGGGGTCGTGCCCGTGCAGTACGAGAGCACCCTGCTCAGGTACTTGCGGGCAGAGGATTCCGCGCTGGAGACGGCCGAGGACGCCTCGGCGACGGTGCGGGCGTTCTCGGTGAGCTTGGCGAAGGCTCCGAGCGCCAGATCCCTCCTCATCTCGCGCTGCGCGACGTCGGGCGGCGTGTCGTGTCCCACGACGTGCGGCTCCCACTGGGTGGCGCCCCCGAAGCGCCGCAGTGTCGGCGCTTCCGGGGGCGTGCGGACGACGCCGGGGACGGTGCTGAGGGAGCCTTGCGCGACGGTTCTGGCCATGTTCGCGTCCCTTTCGTCGGAGTGCGACGTTACCGTCCCGGCACGTGCCTCCTGGCCGTCACGGCACCAGTACGACCTTGCCGCCCGCGTGGCCGCCGTCGACCAGAGCCTGGGCCCGGGCCGCCTCCGCGAACGGCAGGACCTTCGCGACCGGGACCGAGACCTCGCCGCGGGCCACGAGGCCGACCAGTTCGGCGAGGTCGGACGCCGAGGGCCTGCCCCCTTCGGTGAATCGCACGCCCAGTTCGCCGGCGGCCGGGTCCGCGATCGTCAGGACGCGCTCGGTGCCGCCCCGCAGTTCGATGCTGTCCGGCAGCGCGCCCCGTCCCGCGGCGTCGAGCACGGCGTCCACGGTGGGTGTCAGCGCGCGGACCCGTTCGACCAGCCCGTCCCCGTAGGGGGTGGGCGTCGCCCCGAGGGCCGCCACCCGCTCCTGGTTCGCCGGCGAGGCGGTCCCGATCACGGTGACCCCCGCCGCGACCGCGAGCTGGGTCGCGAGTCCGCCCACACCTCCGCTGGCGCCGTGCACCAGGAGCGTCTCCCCGGGCTTCGGGTCGAGGATGCGCAGCGCCCGCCGGGCCGTCTCGTTCACGACGGGCAGCGCGGCCGCCTGGGTGGCGTCCATGCCGTCCGGCACGGCGGCCCAGGAGGTCAGCAGCGCGTACTCCGCCGCGCCGCGGCCGGCCGAGCCGGCCACGCGGTCACCCGGGGAGACCCCGGTGACACCGGGTCCCACCTGGTCGACGACGCCCGCCACCTCCGTCCCCGGCACGCCCGGCAGCTCCGTGCGGAACACGCCCTCCATGGCGCCGGACCGCACCTTCCCGTCCCAGGGGTTGAGGCTCGTGGCCTCGACCCGCACGCGGACCTGGCCGGGACCGGCCTCCGGTGCGGCGACCTCACCGACGCGCAGCACCTCGGGGCCGCCGAACCGTTCGAAAACCACTGCTCGCATACAGCTCTCCTTCACTCTCCCGCTCGCCGGCGCGGGTGATCCGTCCGCAACGTGATGACGCTACCCCCCGACCAACCGCAGGGACACGCCGGTGAATCACGGAATTGTCGGCGTGTCCCTGCGGTTCGACGGCGGGGGGTGGGGGTGGGGGGTCGGTGTGAGCGTGTCGAGGTCGGCGGGCGGGCCGGCGAGTGCCCGTAGGGCGTAGAGGATCGTCGCGAGGTCGACGAACTCCTGCACCAGTGCGCCGGTGACCGCCGGGATGGCTCCTGTCATCGCCACGAGCATGAGGCCCACGCTCAGCCCGATACCGATCCAGATCGCGGTGAGTGCGACGCGGAGCGTGTGCCGGCCGATCGACACCGCGTCGACGAGTTTGGCGAGCGAGTCGACCAGCAGGACGACGTCGGCGGCGTCGCCGGCGGCGGTGGCGCCCCGGGCTCCCATCGCGACGCCGATGTCCGAGGCGGCCAGGACGGGGGCGTCGTTCACCCCGTCGCCGACCATCATCAGCGGCCGCGGTCTCAGCTCGGCCGCGAGCCGTACCTTCCGCGGTGGGAGAAGTTCCGCGTGCACGTCGGTGATCCCGACCTGACGCGCGATCGACTCGGCCGTGGGCCGGGCGTCCCCCGTCAGCATCGTGATGTTCTCGACGCCGTTCGCGCGGAGCCACGCGACGACCGCGGGCGATTCTGGCCGGGCGTCGTCGGCCAGGACGATGCTGCCGGCGAAACGCCCGTCGACCGCGACGTAGGCGGCGGCCTCGCCGGGACCGAGATCGGCGGGGGTCAGGCCGGGCGCCAGGGACGCGACGTAGGCGGGCTTGCCGACCACGACCGCGTGCCCGCCGACGGTGGCGGTGACGCCGTTGGTCGCGACCTCGCCGGCCTCATCGGCGGGCAGCAGGTCCAGGCCGCGTTCGGTGGCGGCGCGGCGGATGCTCTCGGCGAACACGTGCGACGAGTACTGCTCGGCGGAGGCGGCGAGCGCGAGCAGTTCGGCCGTGGTGAAGCCACCCGCCGGCCGCACATCGACGAGATCGGGCCGGCCCAGGGTCAGGGTCCCCGTCTTGTCGAACGCGGCCGACCGCAGCCGTGCGAGCTGTTCGATCACGCCACCGCCCTTGACGATCACCCCGGACCCGGCGGCTCGCGACAGCCCGCCCAGGAAGGCGACGGGCGCGGCGATGAGGAGCGGGCACGGCGTCGCGAGCACCAGGACCTCCGCGAAGCGCACCGGCTCCCCCGAGAGTGCCCAGGCCGTCCCGGCCAGCACGAGCGAGACCGCGGTGAACGGGACGGCGAACCGGTCGGCGAGGCGCACGACCGGTGCCCGCGACTCCTCGGCCTCCTCGACGAGTGCGACGATCTGCTGGTACTGGCTGTCGGCGCTGCGCCGGACCGCCCGCATCCGGACCGCCCGCGTCCCGTTGACGGCCCCGGAGAGCACCTCCTCGCCGACCCCGCGGTGCACCGGGAGGCTCTCGCCGGTCAGTGAGGACTCGTCGAACGTCGCACCCTCACCGAGCAGGGTGCCGTCGACGGGCACGATCTCCCCGGGGCGCACCAGGAGCACGTCTCCGACCTCGACGTGCTCGACCTCGGTGTCCCGCACCGTCCCGTCGCCGGGTGCCCCGGGATCCGGAAGGACATGAGCCGTGCGGGGCGACCGGTCGAGCAGGGCGGTGAGGTCCCGCCTGGCCCGCCGGGCGGCGAAGTCCTCGAGCGCTTCACCGCCGGAGAGCATCAGGACGATGATGAGCGACGCGACGTACTCGTCCACCGCCAGGGTCGCGACCATCGCGACCACCGCGAGGATGTCGAGCCCGACGTGCCCGCGAAGGACGTCGCGCACCATCCCGACGAGGGTCCAGGCGATGAACAGGGCGACATAGGCGGTCGCGACGCCCTGCCCGGCGGCCTGCTCGCCCACCGCATGGAGCACGAGCACTGCCGCACCGACCGCGACGGTGACGGCGATCTCGGGGTACCGCGACCATGTCCGGAAGAACCGCATGGCGACAGTCTTGCCCGTTCACGGTGCACGGCGCAGCCCAGATGGACGCCGGGGCGGGTCCGGGCATATCGTTGGCATCCCAACTAATGGCGACGAGGCCACCAGGAGGCGCACCGATGCAGGAGATGGACGGCACGGCGGACACCGCGGAGCTGCGGCAGCTCTACGCGGACTTCGACACTCACCACCTGGCCCCGTTGTGGACCCAGCGCGACGACCTCATGCCCTTCACACCCGCGCCGAAGGCGGTGCCGCACGTGTGGGAGTGGTCCACGCTGTTCGGGCTCGCGGAACGGTCCGGCGAGCTCGTGCCCGTGGGGCGCGGAGGGGAGCGGCGGGCGATCGGCCTGGCCAACCCCGGCCTCCCCGGCACGGCCTACGCGACGCCGACCCTGTGGTGCGCGATCCAGTACCTCGGCGGGTTCGAGACCGCGCCCGAGCACCGGCACAGTCAGAACGCCTTCCGCTTCGTGGTGGAGGGGGAGGGGGTCTGGACCGTCGTCAACGGCGACCCGGTCGCGATGCGGCGCGGCGACCTCCTGCTCACCCCGGGGTGGAACTTCCACGGCCACCACAACGACACCGATCAGCCGATGGCCTGGATCGACGGCCTCGACGTGCCGTTCTCGCACTACGCCGACGTCGGCTTCTTCGAGTTCGGTTCCGAGCGCGTCACCGACGAGGCGTCACCCGACGTCTCCCGGTCCGAGCGGCTGTGGGCCCACCCGGGCCTGCGCCCGCTCAGCGGTCTCGAGGACCTGCCGAGCTCGCCGCTCGCCGCCTACCGCTGGGAGCACACCGACCGGGCGCTGAGCGAGCAGCTCGCCCTGGAGGACGCGGGCCACCCGGCGACCGTCGGCCAGGGCCATGCCGCCATCCGCTACGTCAACCCGACCACCGGGGGCGACGTGATGCCGACCCTGCGCTGTGAGTTCCACCGGCTCCGCGCCGGCGCCGCGACGCCGGTCACGCACGAGGTCGGGTCCTCGGTGTGGCAGGTGTTCGAGGGCGAGGGCACCGTCGTGCTCGGCGAGACCGAGCACCGGCTGCGCACCGGTGACCTGTTCGCCGTGCCGAGCTGGGTCCCGTGGTCGCTGCACGCCGACAGCCAGTTCGACCTGTTCCGGTTCGGCGACGGCCCGATCATCGACCGGCTGCGCTTCACGCGCACCTACGTCCCCGGCCGTCGGAACGAGGACCTCGCATGAGGCTCGCCACGCTCCGCCAGGGCACGACGACGGTCGCCGTGCGGGTCGACGAGCACCTCGCCGTCGAGATCCCGGGCCACACCGACGTCGGACACCTGCTCCAGGACCCGCGGTGGTCGTCGATCGCCCGCGACGCGGACGGCCCGGCGCACGGCCTCCCGGGCCTCGACCCGCGGGCCTGGGCGCCGCCGGTGCCACGCCCGGCCAAGATCGTCTGCGTCGGGCTCAACTACCGCAACCACATCCTCGAGATGGGGCGGGAGCTGCCCGAGCACCCCACCCTCTTCGCCAAGTTCCCCGAGGCGCTCATCGGCCCGTACGACCCGGTCGTGCTGCCCGCGCACGCCGCGGACGCCGTCGACTGGGAGGGTGAGGTCGCCGTCGTCGTCGGGCGGACGGCACGCCGGCTCACCGCCGCGGAGGCCGAGGGCGCGATCGCCGGCTACGCCGTGATCAACGACGTCACGATGCGCGACTTCCAGTACCGCACGCCGCAGTGGCTGCAGGGCAAGACGTTCGAGGCGACGACGCCGTTCGGCCCCTGGCTGACCACCCTCGACGCCGTCGACCCGGGCGGCGAGCTGGTCACCGAGGTCGACGGCGAGGCGGTGCAGCGCACGACGATCGACGACATGGTGTTCGGCCCGGCCGCGCTCGTGTCCTACGTCTCGCAGATCGTCACGCTCCACCCCGGCGACGTCATCGCCACCGGCACGCCCGGCGGCGTCGGCCACGCGCGGCGCCCCCCGCGCCACCTCGCGCCCGGGCAGGAGCTGGTCACCTCGGTGACCGGGCTCGGCACGCTGCGCAACGACGTCGTGCGGGAGGGCTGAGCCGTGCCCGCCCGCACCGACCGGACCACCGACCCGGAGCTCCGCGCCGGCCTGTTGCTCGCCCGCCGCGGGCAGGCCTACTTCTCCCGGAAGCTGAACGAGCTGCCGGGCGACCGGCTCGACGAGCCGTCGCTCGTGGCGGGCTGGACGCGGCGGCACGTCGTCGCGCACGTCGGGCTGAACGCGCGTGCCCTCACCCGGCTCACCGCGTGGGCGGCCACGGGAGTCGAGACGCCGATGTACCGCTCACCGGAGGAACGCGACGCGGAGATCGAGTTCGCCGCGACGCTCCCCGCCCGGGCGCTGCGCAACCTCTGCGCCCATGGCGCGGTGCACCTGGACGTGGAGTGGCGGGACCTGCCCGAGGAGGCGTGGCGCGCCCCGGTGCGCACGGCGCTCGGGCGCGTCGTGCCCGCGTCCGAGACCGTCTGGATGCGGACCCGCGAGGTGTGGGTGCACGCCGTCGACCTCGACAGCGGCGGCACGTTCGCGGACTTCCCGCCGGAGCTGCTCGACGCCCTGCTCGCCGACGTGGCCGGCGCGTGGCGCCGCCGTCTCGGCCCGGCCGAGCTGCCCCGCCTGGTGCTGGAACCCACCGACCGCGACCACGCCGTTCCGATCGATGGCAGCGCTCACATGGGCCGAAATGGCGTGGTCGGCGTTGGCTGGGAGAGCATCTCGGATGAGCACGTCGACACGGTGACCCTGCGGGGGACGGCGGCCGAGCTGGCGCGGTGGGCGACCGGCCGGGGGGCCGGCGGGGTGGTCGCCTCCGGCGGTGGTGCGGTACCCGCGCCGCCGCGCTGGCTGTGATGATCGGTCCATGACTCAGCGAAGCCGGGTGGACTCCCTGTACCTGCCCGAGCACGTGGGCTTCCTCATCCGGCGTGCCCAGCAGGTCCACCTGGCGGTGTGGGCCGAGGAGGCGGGGCCGGGCCTGAGCAACGTCCAGTTCGGGGTGCTCAACGTGCTGCACCGCACCGGGGGCGCCAGTCAGCGGGAGCTGGGCGACGCGCTCGATCTGGACCGTTCGACGGTCGCGGGCCTCGTCTCCCGGCTCGAGGCCCGGGGCCTGGTCGAGCGGGCGCGGGTCACCGCGGACCGCCGCCGCAATCTCGTCCGGCTCACCGAGGCGGGTGGCGCCGAGCTGCGTCGGCTCGTGCCGCACGCGGCCCGGGTGGACGCCTCGCTCACCGCGGGTCTGTCCGACGAGGAGACGGTCACGCTGCGGCGGCTCCTCACCCGGGTCCTCGACGCGCACGGCCACCACGCGAGCGGCGACGTCTGACCGCCTTCTGGAATACTTCCGGGCATGCCGGCACCTCTGGACAGCGCGGAACGCGTCGCGGCGGGACGGGCCGCGCGGCGTCCCGAGCAGCTGCTTCTCGCGTTCCTCGGGGAGTTCGTGCTCGACGCCGACGTCGGGCACGTGCCTTCGGCCGTGCTCATCGGGCTGCTCGCCGAGCTCGGTGTCGGCGACGCGGCCACGCGCGCCACGCTCGCCCGGATGAGCCGCCGGGACCTGCTCGCGAAGGTGCGCTCCGGCCGCGAGGTGGCCTACGGCCTCGCGCCGGCCGGGGAGTCCGTGCTGCGGGAGGCGCGCGGCCGGGTGCTGGCCGACGAGCCGTTCGCGCCCGTCGGCACCGGCTGGACCCTCGTGACGTTCTCCGTGCCGGAGAGCCAGCGGGACCTGCGCCACCGGGTGCGGGCGACCCTGACCTGGTCGGGCTTCGGCCTGCTGCGCGACGGGCTGTGGATCGCTCCCGGCGAGGTCGACGTGGCGTCCGCGCTCCGCCCGCTCGACGGCGGGCTCGCCGACGTCGAGCTGTCCGCGTTCCGCGCGTACGAGATCGAGGGCTTCTCGGCGACGCGAGCGGTGCGCTCGGCCTGGCGGCTGGACGAGATCCGCGCGCACCACCTCGGGTTCCTCGAGGTCTGGGACGGCGTCGAGGCCTCGGACGATCCGCTGCGGGACATGACGGCGCTGGGCGCCGACTGGCTCGCCCTGCTGCGCGCCGACCCGCGGCTGCCCGCCGAGCACCTCACCGACGCCTGGCCGTCCGGGCGCTCCGCGGCCACGTTCCGCCGGTTGCGCGAGGTCTTCGTCGGCGCGGCGCGGGCCGATCTGCTGCGGCGGCTGGGCCGCTCGGGAGCGCCGGTGACCGCCTGACGCCCACCCGACATTCGACGTTCTCATGACGAGCGTCACGGAAATGCTTGACGTCGTGGTGTGTGGTGAGGCACGATCGAAGCCTCGCCCGCCCACGAGGATGTGAGCAGTGGAACAGCCGATCCCCAGCAACCACCTGAGCCGAGCCAACTACGCGACCATCTGGGAATCCGTGGCCCGCGCGGTTCCTGACCGCCCCGCAGTCCGCGCCGACGGCCGCACGCTGACCTACCGCGACCTCGACGACGCCGCGGCCCGGGTCGCCGGTACCCTGCGCGCCGCGGGCCTGGGCGCCGGGTCGCGCGTCGCGATCTTCCTGTACAACCGCGTCGAATACCTGATCACCGTGTACGCGGCGTACAAGATCGGCGCGATACCCGTCAACATCAACTTCCGCTACCAGGGACGCGAGCTCGCCGACCTGCTGCGCGCCTCGCGCGCCGAGGCCCTCGTCCACCCGACGAGCCTCGGGCGGCACGTGCGCGACGCCGCGACCCACGAGACGCTCCCGGGCCTCGTGCTCGCCGTGCCCGACGACGACGGCCCCACGGAGCCCGGCCGGCCGTTCGCCACCGCCCTCGACACCGAGCCGCTCGAACCGCAGCCGCTGTCCCCGGACCACCAGATCTTCATGTTCACCGGCGGCACGACGGGCACCCCCAAGGCCGTCGCCTGGACGCACGGCAACCTGTTCGACAGCCAGCTCTTCTCGGTCTACGGCTCCCTGCCTGTCGGCGTCCCGTCCGGCCTCGACGAGGTGACGCGCATCGCCGCGCGCTCCGACCTCCCGCCGGCCGTGACCTTGCCGCTGACCCCCCTGATGCACGCCCTGGCGCTGTTCAACGTGATGAACGCGCTGGTCCTCGGCGGGTGCGTGGTCTTCCTGCCGTCCGGGCGGCACGACCCGTCCGTCGCCGCCCGCACCATCGGCGAGCAGCGCGTGACCCGGCTGATCGTGGCGGGCAACGCCGTCGTCGGCCCGCTCGTCGACGTGCTCGACTCGCCCGAGGGCGCCGGGCTCGACGTGTCGAGCCTGACCACCGTGCTCAGCTCGGGCATGGCATGGTCCGACGAGCTCAAGCTGCGGCTCCTCACGCACGCGCCCCGGGCGACCCTCGTCGACATCTTCGGCTCCAGCGAGGGCGGCCCGTTCGCCTACGGCGTGGTCCGCGGGCCGCGGGACATCCCCTGCCACCCGCGGCTCGCTCCCGGCGCCGTCGTGTTCGACGCCGAGCTGCGCGAGGTCCAGGACGTCCCGGGCGCCACCGGCGTGCTGGCCTACCGCGGGCAGATGCCGCTCGGCTACGACGGCGACCCGGAGCGGACCGCGGAGGCCTACCCCGTCATCGACGGCGTCCGGTACGTCATGCCGGGGGACCACGTCCGGGTCCTCGGCGACGGCCTGGTCGAGCTGCTCGGCCGCGGGTCCGCGGTGGTCAACACGGGCGGCGAGAAGGTCTTCCCCGGTGAGGTCGAGGCCGTCCTGACCGGCATCCCCGACGTGACCGACGCCGTCGTCCTCGGCACGCCCGACCCCCGGTGGGGCGAGGTCGTCACCGCGTACGTCGTCACCGTGCCCGGCTCCGCTCTCACCGCCGGGCAGATCCAGGAACAGGTCGGACGGCGACTCGCCGGCTACAAGAAGCCGCGCAAGCTCTTCCTCGTCGACGCCCTGCACCGCAGCCCGAGCGGCAAGCTCGACATGCGCGCCCTGCGCGCCCAGGTCCCCGAACTCGAGGCAGGTCAGCACACATGAGGTTCCGCGACGCACACATCCCCCTCGGCCTGAGCTGGACCTCGCCGTTCGCCAAGTGGCAGGGCCCCCTGGCGGAGGTGAACAGCCTCGACCTGGCCGTGGATGTCACCGGCCGCGCGCTGGAGGCCCGCGGCCTGCCGCCCGAGGAGATCACCGAGTGGACCCTCGGGTGCACCGTGCCCCAGCAGTACGGGTTCTACGGCGTGACCCTCGTGTCCCGGCGCCTGGGCGCGGGACGGTACGGCGGGCCCTGGCTCTCCCGGGCGTGCGCCACGTCCGCGGTGGTCGTGGAGCACCTGGCCACCCAGGTCGAGCTCGGCGCGCACGCCACGACGATCGGCGTCATCACCGACCGCACCAGCAACGGCCCGCTGATGCTGTACCCGACCCAGCGCGGCGCCGGCGGCGCGCCCCTGGCCGAGCACTGGGTGCTCGACCCCATGAAGCTCGACCCGACCACCGGCCAGAGCATGAACGACACCGCCGAGAACACCGCGGCCGACGGCGGCTACACGCGCGAGCAGGTCGACGAGGTGGCCCTCATGCGCTACGAGCAGTACGTCAGTGCCCTCGCCGACGACCGCGCCGTGCAGCGCGAGTACATGGTGCCCGTGCGCGTCCCGGCCAAGAAGGGCGAGATCTGGGTCGAGGAGGACCACGGCGTCTTCCCCACCACCGCCGCGGGGCTGGCCGACCTGTCGCCCGTCAAGCCCGGGGGAGTGGTCACCCACGGCGCGCAGACCCACCCCGCCGACGGCTGCGCCGGCGTCGTCGTCGCGACCCGCGACCGCGCCCGCGAGCTCGGGCAGGACGGCGTCACCGCGCGGATCCTGGCCACCGGGTTCGGCCGCGCCGAGCCGGCCTACATGCCCAAGGCCCCCGTCGAGGCCGCGCGCGTGGCGCTCGCGGACGCCGGGATCGAGATGTCCGACGTCGATGTCGTGACCACGCACAACCCGTTCGCGGTGAACGACCTGTGGCTCTCCGAGCAGCTGGGCTACCCGCTCGAACGGATGAACCCCTACGGTTCCTCGCTCGTCTACGGCCACCCGCAGGGACCGACCGGGGCGCGCGCGATCACCGAGCTCATCCACGCCCTGCACGCACGCGGCGGTGGCACCGGCCTGTTCACGGGCTGCGCCGCGGGCGACTCCGCCGGGGCCGTGGTGGTCCGGGTCGGGAGCGAGTCACGATGAGGCTGGCCGCCACCGTCGACGCCCGTCTCCACGCCGTCGTGCGGGACCGCCTCGTCGACCTGACCGACGTCCTGGGGGTGGCCGGGGCGGGTGCGGGCGGCCCCCTGCTCGCGTTCCTCGAACGCGGGGGTACCCTCGCCGACCTCACCTCCCTGGGCCTGGACGGGCTGCCCGGCCGCCCGCTGGCCGGCGCGCGTCTCGCCGCCCCGATCGCCCGCCCGGGCAAGGTGATCGGCGCGCCGGTCAACTACCTCGACCACCAGGCCGAGATGAGCGAGCAGAAGACCATCGCCGAGTACGGCGTGTTCCTCAAGGCGAACTCCTCGGTGATCGGTCCCGGCGAAGCGATCCGGCTGCCGTACACCGACGTGCGGACCGACCAGGAGGGCGAGCTCGCCGTCGTCGTCGGGCGGACGGCGAGCCGCGTCGACGCCGCCGACGCCCTCGACCACGTGCTCGGGTACGCCCCGGTCCTGGACATCACCGTGCGGTCGACCGAGGACCGCTCGACGCGCAAGTCGTTCGACACGTTCACCCCGTTCGGCCCCTGGATCACCACCGCCGACGAGGCCGGCGACCCCGGCGACCTGGAGCTGCGCTGCTGGGTGGGCGGGGAGCTGCGCCAGCGGGTCGCGACGAAGGAGCTCCTCTTCGACGTCGCCGAGCTCGTCGCGTACACCAGCCACGTCATGACCCTGCATCCCGGGGACGTCATCGCGACGGGTACGCCCGCGGGCGTGGGACCGATCACCGCCGGGCAGCGCGTCGTGGTGGAGATCGACCGGCTCGGCCGGCTGGACGTCCCCGTGACCGCCGACGGCGCGATCCCCTACGGCCGCCGCCCGGGTGCGCGATGAGCGCGCTGGACGCCCTGCTCCGGCCGCGCGGCATCGCCGTCGTCGGCGCCTCGGCCGGCCCCGGCAAGGCCGGGCACGCGATGATGCAGGCGCTCGACGGCTTCACCGGCGAGCTGTACCCGGTCAACCCCCGCGGCGGCACCGTCCGCGGCCGCACCGCCCTGACGAGCCTGGGCGAGCTGCCCGGCCCCGTGGACCTCGCCGTCCTCGTCGTCCCGCCGCGGGCCGTCCCGGGCGCGATCGAGGAGGCCGCGCGCGTGGGCGTGCGCGCCGCCGTCGTGTGCGCGGGAGGCTTCGCCGAGAGCGGCCCCGAGGGCCGGCGCCTCCAGGAACGGGCCGTCGAGGCCGCGCGCCGCGGCGGCGTCCGGCTGCTCGGCCCGAACACGTCCGGCTTCATGAACCCGGTCGACGGCGTGTTCGCGAACTTCATGCCCGCGGCCGCCACGCTGCGGCCCGGCACGGTGGGGATCGTCGCCCAGTCCGGCGGCGTCAACCTCACGATCGCGTTCCTCCTCGACCGCGCCGGCCTCGGGCTCCGCCTCGGCGTGGGGCTGGGCAACGCGGCCGACACCGGCTTCGCGGACCTGCTCGACTTCTACGCCGACGACGACGCGACCGCCGCCGTCGGCCTGCACGTCGAGGGCGTCACCGACGGCGGCGCGCTCGTCGCGGCCCTGCGCCGCCTCACGGCCCGCAAGCCCGTGGTCGCCTTCAAGGTCGGGCGGTCCGACGTCGGGGATTTCGCCCGCTCGCACACCGGGTCGCTCACCGGCTCCTACGAGCTGACCCGCGCCGCGCTCGCGCAGGCGGGAGCCGTCGTCGTCGACGGCCTGGACGAGATGGTGGCCGCCCTCCAGGCGCTGCGGTCCGTGCGGCTGCCCGCCGCGCCCCGCTCCACGACCGGCGTCGCCGTCCTCACCGGCCAGGCCGGGCCCGGCCTTGTCGTCGCCGACGCCCTCGGCGCCCGCGGCGTGCGGGTGCCCGAGCTGGCGCCCGCCACCCTCGACCGCCTCGGTGACCTGCTGCCGCCGCTGACCTACCAGCGCAACCCCGTCGACACCGGCCGGCCGTCGGACACCTTCCCCGACGTGCTGCGCCTGGTCGCCGCCGAGCCCGGGATCGACGCCGTCGGCGTGTACGCGCTCGACGAGCCCGGCGTCCTGGACCCGGTGCACGCCGTCGCGGGAACCGCCGGCCGCGTGCTGTACGCGACCGGCGGACCCGCCGCCGTCGTCGAGCGGCACCGGGAGCGGCTGGAGGACGTCGGCGTCCCGCTGTACTCGAGCCCCGGCGACCTCGCCGCCGGGCTCGCCGCGCTGGTCGACGACGCGGCCGCCCGCGCCGTCGTCGACGCGCCGCCCGTCACCGCCACGCGCACCCTCGGGCGCGCGCTGGACGAGGACGAGGCCAAGGCACTCTTCGAGACGCGCGGCCTGCGCACCATGCGCCGCCGGACGGCCGCGGACCGGGCCACCGCCCACACGGCGTTCGACGAGCTCGGCGGCCCGGACCGGCCCGTGGTCGTCAAGGTTCTCGACGCGGCAGTGCTGCACAAGTCCGACGTCGGCGGCGTGCACGTCGGGGTACGCGGCCACACGGAACTGGACGCCGCTCTCGACACGATCGACGCGATCGACGCGATCGGCCCGGGCGACGCGGATGCCGCGACCGAAGCGACCGGCGCAGGCACCACGCCCGGCGCCGGCGCCCCCGCCCGGCGCCGGTACCTCGTCGAGGAGCAGGCGCCACCCGGCACCGAACTCATCGTCGGCGGGATCCGCGACGCCGTCTTCGGCCCGGTCGTCCTGCTCGGTCTCGGCGGCGTCGGCGTCGAGCTGACCGGCGGGCCGGGCGCCGAGCCCGTCCTGCGCCTCGCGCCCCTGTCCCCGGAGCGCGCCTCCGAGATGGTGGACGCGCTGCCCGACGCCGTGCTCGACGGCTTCCGGGGGGCGCCGCCCGTGGACCGCGCGGCACTCGCGGCGGTCCTGCGTGCCGTGAGCGACGTGCTCACGCAGCACCACGACGTCACCGAGATCGATCTCAACCCGGTACGGGCCACCGCCCGCGGACCGGTCGTCCTGGACGCCGTCGTCGTCGCCGGGACCCCAGAAGAGGAGCCCCATGACCGCCACATCTGAGAAATCACCCGAGAAGCCCTCGTCGCCTGCAGAGCGGTTCCGCGAGCGGGAGACCGTCGTCGTCGGAGCGGGGCCGGTCGGGTTGACGGCGGCGCTCGCGCTGCGGTCGTTCGGACGGCCGGTGACCGTCCTGGAGGCCGGCCCGGCCGGCCGTCAGCGGCCCGGCAGCCGCGCGATCTTCACGCACAGCCAGACACTGCAGATCCTCGACCGCCTCAGCCCCGGGCTCGGCGCCGAGCTGTACGGGCACGGCGTCTACTGGAACACCCAGCGCACGTTCCACGAGGGCAAGGAGGTCTACGCCAAGACCTACCCCGGTCCCGAGCCGGGCACGTACCCGCACTTCACGAGCCTGCCGCAGGTGGAGATCGAGCGGTACCTCCACGAGCGGGCGGTCGAGGCCGGCGTGGAGTTCGCCTGGGAACAGGAGGTCGAGGGCGTGGTCGCCGACGACGACGGCGTGCGGCTCCGCACCCGGGGCGGCGACCACTGGCGGGCGGAGTACGTGATCGCGGCGGACGGCTCACGCTCCGCCGTGCGCAAGCAGATCGGCACCCGGATGGAGGGCGGGCGCGACGACGGCTGGTACGTCGTCGTGGACGTCGACGAGATCGAACGGCCCGCGCTGCCCCAGGAGCGGCACTTCCACTACGCGCACCCGGCGGCCGGCGGGCGCAACGTCCTCGTCGTGCCGTTCGCGGGCGGCTACCGGGTCGACCTGCAGCTCGTGGACGGCGACGACGCGGACGCGTTCGCCTCGCCGGACGGCGTGCGCACCTGGCTCGACGCGGTGCTCCCGCCCGGGTACGCGGAGCGCACCTCGTGGGTCTCGACGTACCAGTTCCTCCAGCTCGTCGCGCACGACTTCGCCGACCCCGCCCGCCGGGTGCTGCTCGTCGGCGAGGCGGCCCACCTGTTCGCGCCGTTCGGGGCGCGCGGCCTCAACTCGGGGGTGCCCGACGCCGAGGCGGCCGCGTCCGCCGTCGTCCTGGCGCTCGCGGCGGGCTCGCGGGCCGCGGCGCGCACCGCCGTGGAGTCGTTCGCGCTGGCCCGCCGGTCCGCGGCGCTGTTCAACCGGGACGCGGCGGGGGAGGCACTGGCGCACCTGCGCCCCTCGCCCGAGACCGCCGCCGAGGTCCGGGCCGCCGCCGGGCGCGCCCCGGGGGACGAGGCCGCGGCCGCCTGGCTCGAGAAGGCGCCCTACGGTCCCCGTGGCGTGCACACCGCGCGGACCGTCTACCGGTACTGAGTGGAGGGCGACCCGCTCAGAGGGCGACCCGCTCGCCGGTCACGCGGTTGATCACGTCGCCGAGCATCGCCGCGCCCAGTACCTGACCGGCGTCGTCCGTGACCAGGGCGACGTGCGTGGTGGCGGCCTGCATCTCGGTCAGCGCCCGGTCGAGCGGCGTGGTGCGGGCCAGGCGGACCAGGGGCCGGATCTCGTGCGACGGCAGGGCCCGCCCGGGATCGTGGTCGAGCAGGTCCTTGATGTGGACGTAGCCGGCGATCTCGCCGTCGTCGGTCACCGGGAAGCGGGAGTGCCCGGTCTCGACGCACAGCCGCTGGAACTCCCCGACGGCCGTCTCGGTCTCGGCGGTGACGAGGCTGTCCCGGGGCACCATGATCGTCTCGACGCTGGCGTCGCCGATGGCCAGCGCCCCGGACAGCAGCGCGTGCGCCTCGGCGTCGAGCAGTCCCTCGCGCGTGGACTCGGCGATGAACCCCGCGACCTCCTCGGCGGTGAACGCCGAGGCGACCTCCTCCTTGGGTTCGACCTTCAGCAGCCGCAGCACGTGGTTGGCGATCCAGTTCACCACCACCAGCAGCGGCTTGAACACGGCGACGACGACGTACAGGGGCGGGCCGAGCACGAGCGCGGCGCGCTCGGGCGCGGCGATGGCGATGTTCTTCGGCACCATCTCGCCGACGGTCATGTGGAAGGCGACCACGATCGTCAGCGCGATGACGAGCGCGATCGGGTGGAGCAGTCCGTGCGGGACGCCGAGCGCGTCCAGGCCGGGCTCGATGGCGTGGGCGATGGCCGGTTCGGCGACCGCGCCGAGCCCGAGCGAGCACATGGTGATGCCCAGCTGTGCCCCGGCCATCATCAGGGAGACCCGCTCCAGGGCGCGCAGGGTCAGTCGTGCCGCGCGCCCTCCGGCGGCGGCACGCGGTTCGATCTGGCTGCGCCGCGCGGAGATGAGCGCGAACTCGGCGCCGACGAAGAACGCGTTGCCGATCAGCAGGGCGATGCCCGTGACGATGCCGGCCCAGTCACTCACTGTCGTTCTCCTCCGTGGTGGCGGGCCGGGTGGTGAGGCGGACGCGCGCGACACGGCGGCCGTCGACACCGGTGACCTCGAGCCGCGCCCGGACCGGGATCGGCAGGCCGTCGTCGTCGAGGTGGGAACGGTCGAACGCGTCCGCCTCGATCGCGTCGCCGGTGCGGGCGAAGCGTCCGATCCGTTCGGTGATCATGCCGCCGATGGTGTCGGCGTGCTCGGCCTCGGGCACCTCGATCCCGGTGGCGTCGCCGACCTCGTCCGGGCGCATCAGCCCGGGCAGGCTCCAGGCTCCGTCGGGCAGGCGCCTGGTCCTGCCGACCGGCCGGTCCTGCTCGTCGTCGATCTCGCCGAGCACCTCCTCGACGAGGTCCTCGAGGGTGACGATGCCGTCGGTGCCGCCGTACTCGTCGACCACGACCGCGAGCTGGAGCCCGCCGCGCAGCTCGGCGAGCACGTCGTCGAGCGTCATCATGCCCGGGACGGCCGCCACGGGCTGCATGAGGGCGGTCGTCATGACCTGACCGCGGCGTTCGGCGGGCACGCCGAGCGCGGCCTTGAAGTGCACGACGCCGACGATGTCGTCGACGTCGTCGCCCTGCACCGGGAACCGCGCGAGACCGGTGGTGGCGGTCAGCGCCAGCAGTTCCTCGGCGGTGGTGCCGGCCTCGACGAACCGGACGCGGGGGCGGGGAGTCATCACGTCGGCGGCGGTCAGCTGGTCGAACTCGGCAGCCTGCGCCAGCCGGTCGGCCGCCCCGCGGTCCAGCAGGCCCTGCGCGGCCGAGCGCGTGGCCAGCGTCGCCAGTTCCTGGGCGGAGCGCGCCGAGGCCAGTTCCTCGCGCGGCTCGATCCCGAGCGCGCGGACCATCGCGTTGGAGGCGCCGTTGAGCACGACGATCAACGGCCGTGACAAGGCCGTGAACAGTCGCTGGGCCCCGGCGACGGCACGGGACACGCGCACGGGCTCGCTGATGGCCCAGTTCTTCGGGATCAGCTCACCGAAGACCATCTGCGCCACGGTGGCGATGATGAGCGCCGCGGTCAGCGCGATGCCCAGGCTGGTCGCCTCCGGCAGCCCGGTGGCCTCGATCGGGACGGCCAGCAGCGCCGCGATCGAGGGCTCGGCGATGAAGCCGACGATCAGGCTCGTGACGGTGATGCCCAGCTGCGCGCCGGAGAGCTGCGTCGAGAGGGACTTGAGCGCCTTGAGCACCGAGGCCGCACGCCGGTCGCCGGAATCGGCGGCGCGGGAGATCGTCGGCCGGTCGACGGTGACGAGCGCGAACTCGGCGGCGACGAACAGGGCGTTGAGGGAGATCAGAACGACGGTCAGGAAGACCAGCAGCCACGCCGCTATCACCGGAGAGGGCCTCCTCGATCGGGCGACAGCGGGTTGGGACTGTGTGCGTCGGCGTCCATAGCCAGAAGGTACCCGAAGCCGGTTCCGGGTCGCCAACCGGCGGTCAGCGGTCTCGCAGCGCCGAGATCAGCTCCTCCTTGCGCATCGTCGAACGGCCGTCGATGTCGAGTTCCGCGGCACGCCGGCGGAGGTCGTCGACGGTCCACTCCTCGTAGGGCTCGGCCTTCCCGCCGCGCCTGCCGACGGCGGAGCGGCCCGAGGCGTCGCTCGCGTTCGCGATGCGGGCGGCCTTCTCCTTCCCCGCGCCCTCGCGCCGGAGGGCCTCGTACACCTCCTCGTCCTTCACGCTGGGACCGGGATCCTCGCTCCGGGACCTGGGCATCGTGATCTCTCCTTCGGTCGTGACGTCAGCGGTGGTGCGTGCTCAGAAGACGGCCTTGCCGCCCGTGACCCCGAGAACCGTTCCCGAGACGTACGAGGCGTCGCCAGGCGAGGCGAGGAACACGAACGCCGGGGCCACCTCCGCGGGCTGCCCGGCTCGCCCGAGCGGTGTGTCGGCGCCGAACTGGCGCAGCTTCTCGACCGGCTGGGTCGCCGGCTGGAGCGGCGTCCAGATCGGTCCGGGGGCGACCGCGTTCACCCGGACGCCGTCGGGGCCGAACTGCGCCGCGAGGTTGACGGTCAGGTTGTTGATCGCCGACTTCGTGGCCGCGTAGTCAAGCAGGCTCGTCGACGGCGAGTAGGCCTGGATGGAGGCGTTGTTGATCACGCATCCCCGTGCCTCGCGCAGGTGGGGTGCCGCGGCCCGGACGAGCCACAGCAGGGCGTAGAGGTTGGTCTTGAGCGTGCGGTCGATACGCTCGTCGGTGAACTCGTCGATCGTCTCGTCCCGCGCCATCTGGAACCCGGCGTTGTTGACGAGGATGTCGAGCTTGCCGAGTTCCTTCGTCGTCCGCTCGACGGCCTCGTCGCAGGCGGACCGGTCCATCAGGTCGAGCTCGAGCGGGAGCGCCGTCCGCCCCGCCTGGCGGACCAGGTCCGTGGTGACGTCGGCGTCGGGTTTCTCCTCGGGCAGGTAGGTGAAGGCCACGTCCGCGCCCTCACGCGCGTAGGCCAGCGCCACCGCCCGGCCGATACCGGAGTCACCGCCGGTGATCAGCGCGACCTGCCCGTCGAGGCGGCCGTGGCCGACGTAGCTCTGCTCGCCGTGGTCCGGCTCCGGCCGCATCTCCCCGGTGAGCCCGGGCGGTTCCTGCTGCTGGGAAGGGAACTGAGGATCTTCGTCGTGTGTGTTCATGCCCCTGCGGTACCCACTCGCGGCGAGCCGATTCACGATCACCCCGGACAGGAGCCCGGCATCCGGGAGTCGGTGACCGAGCCACTCACGCGGCGTCGGCCGGTGCGCCGGCCGGACCGCCCGAGGTGATCGCCTGCCGCAGGTCACGCAGGATCCGCCGGAGCAGGCGGGAGACCTGGACCTGGGAGATCCCCAGCCGCTCGGCGATCTGGCTCTGCCGGAGCTGTTCGTAGTACCGCAGCCGCAGGATCGTCCGGTCGCGCGGCCCCAGCCGGCGGCAGGCCGGCGCCAGGACGGCGATCGCCTCGCTGCGCGAGTACCCCGGTTCGTCGTCGGGGAGCTGGTCGACGACCGTGCCGCCGGAGCGGCCCGGCAGTGCCTCGTCCAGGGACGCCGGACTCGCGCAGTCGCCGCAGCCCCACGCCTCGTGGATCTCCTCCTGGTCGCAGCCGAGGTCCTCGGCGAGCTCGCGAGGCAGGGGAGAGCGGCGCAGCTCCTGGGCGAGGCGCTCCTCGGCGGCCAGCACCCGCGGGCGCAGCTCCTGCACCCGTCTCGGAGGGCGCACCGTCCAGGTGGTGTCCCGGAAGTGGCGGCGAAGCTCGCCGAG
Organism: Myceligenerans xiligouense; assembly: GCF_003814695.1. Lineage (GTDB taxonomy): Bacteria > Actinomycetota > Actinomycetes > Actinomycetales > Cellulomonadaceae > Myceligenerans > Myceligenerans xiligouense. The sequence goes on along the minus strand of NZ_RKQZ01000001.1, from coordinate 2,875,417 downwards.
GATGCACGGCATCGCGAAGACCAGCAGGTCATCGCCGCGGTCGGGCCGGAAGGCGCTGACGGCGTGCGTGAGCGCGAGACAGGCCACCTGTTCGAGATCCTCCAGCGGCTGGCCGCGGTTCCGGTACCTCGCCGCGAGCGTCCTGGCGACCGGAATGTTGAGCAGGACCACCTCGTCGAGCAGGCGCCGGCGTGCGGCCCCGCGGGACTCATGGGCCTGTTCGAGCAGCCGCGCGGTACGGCGCTTGCGTTCGGCGGGGACCGGCTCGGTTCGGCCGGCGAGGAGAGAAGAAGCAGGCACAGGGATCAACTCCCGGATCGAGAGCGAGGTGTGGCGGTTGGCTCAGCCACGGGTGTGCTTCGGTCCGAACGTAACGCACCCCCGGCACGCGTGCGAGCGCGCGGGGGCGTCTGGACTCCGGCCTGCTGGGTACCGTCCCCCCGATACCCCGGTGAACAGCACAGGAGGACAGCATGAGTACCGCGACCGTCGGCGACTTCCTGCTCGGACGGCTGCGCGAATGGGGCGTCGAGCACGTCTTCGCCTATCCGGGCGACGGCATCAACGGCATCCTCGGCGCCTTCGAGCGCGCCGGCGACGACCCGTCGTTCATCCAGTCCCGCCACGAGGAGATGAGCGCCTTCGAGGCCGTCGGCTACGCCAAGTTCAGCGGCCGGGTCGGCGTGTGCATGGCCACCTCCGGTCCCGGCGCCACCCACCTGCTCACCGGTCTCTACGACGCGAAGCTCGACCATGTACCGGTCGTGGCCGTCGTCGGCCAGACCGCCCGCACGGCCATGGGCGGCAGCTACCAGCAGGAGATCGACCTGCTGAGTCTCTTCAAGGACGTCGCCGGGGACTACGTGCAGATGGTGACGGTCCCCGAGCAGCTGCCCAACGTGATCGACCGCGCCTTCCGGGTCGCCATGACGCGCCGGGCGCCGACCGCCGTGATCATCCCGTCCGACGTGCAGGAGCTGGGCTACAGCCCGCCCACGCACGAGTTCAAGATGGTGCCGTCGAGCCGCGGCATCCATCGGCCCACGGTCGTGGCCGACGACGCCGCGGTGCGGCAGGCGGCAGACGTGCTGAACGCGGGCACCAGGGTGGCCATGCTGGTGGGCCAGGGCGCTCGCGGCGCGCGCGAGGAGCTGGTCGCGGTCGCGGACCGGCTGGGCGCGGGCGTGGCCAAGGCGCTCCTGGGCAAGGACGTACTCAGTGACGAGCTGCCGTTCGTCACGGGAGCCATCGGGCTGCTGGGGACGCGACCCAGCTACGAGCTGATGAACGACTGCGACACCCTGCTGACCGTGGGGTCGAGCTTCCCTTACACCCAGTTCCTGCCGCCGCTGCAGCAGGCTCGCGCCGTGCAGATCGACATCGACGGCACCATGATCGGCATGCGCTACCCCTACGAGGTCAACCTCGTGGGTGACGCGACCATGACGCTGCGAGCGCTGCTCCCGCTGCTGGAGCGCAAGGCTGATCGCGGCTGGCGGGAGTCGGTCGAGTCGAAGGTCGCCGGCTGGTGGGACACGATGGATGCCGAGGCCGCGGTCGAGGCCGACCCGATCAACCCGATGAAGATCTTCAGCGAGCTCTCGCCGCGCCTGCCCGAGGACGCCGTCGTCGTCGCCGACAGCGGCTCGTCGGCCAACTGGTATGCGCGCAACCTGCGGTTCCGCGACGGTGTGCGCGGATCGCTCTCGGGCACGCTGGCCTCGATGGGACCGGGTGTGCCGTACGGCATCGGGGCCAAGTTCGCTTGTCCCGGCCGGCCGGTGATCGTCTTCGAGGGGGACGGTTCGATGCAGATGAACGGCATGGCCGAACTGATCTCGGTGCGCCGCCACTGGGAGAGGTGGGAGGACCCGCGGCTCGTCGTGGTGGTGCTGCACAACAACGACCTCAACCAGGTCACCTGGGAGCTGCGGGCCATGGGCGGCACCCCCAAGATCTCCGAGAGCCAGACGATTCCCGACGTGTCCTACGCCGGATTCGCCGAGTCGATCGGCCTCACCGGTATCGCGGTCGACGAGCCCGAGCGGCTCGGAGAGGCGTGGGACCGGGCGCTGTCGAACGACCGGCCCACCGTGCTCGACGTGCGCTGCGACCCCAGCGTGCCGCCGATCCCGCCGCACGTCACGTTCGAGCAGATGAAGCAGACGGCGGGGGCGCTCCTGAAGGGCGACGAGGACGCCTGGGACGTGGTCGGGCGGGGTGTGCGGACCAAGGCGCAGGAACTCCGCCCGCGGCGATGATCGTGAACGGGCCGGCCGTCACCCGCTGACGCGGCGGCCGTGACAGCGCGTGCGCGTGCCGGCCGCCCGCGCCGTCACGGCCCCGTGTCACCTCACGCCGCGCCGCGGGCGAGCCGGGACGGCCACCAGATCTTCCGCCCGACGTCGTACGCGAGCGCCGGGACGAGCAGCGAGCGCACGACGAAGGTGTCCAGCAACACCCCGAACGCGACGATGAACGCGAGCTGAACCAGGAAGAGCACCGGGATCACGGCGAGCGCCGTGAACGTGGCCGCCAGGACGAGCCCGGCGGACGTGATGATGCCGCCGGTCAGGCGCAGTCCGCGCAGGACACCCTCGTGCGTGCCGTGGGCCAGGGTCTCCTCACGGACGCGGGTCATGAGGAAGATGTTGTAGTCGATCCCGAGCGCGACCAGGAAGACGAAGCCGTACAGCGGGACGGCGGGGTCCGCGCCCGGGAACCCGAGGGCCTGGAACACGATGCCGGCCACGCCCATGGCGGTGCCGAAGGACAGCACGGTGGTGAGGATCAGCAGGACCGGCGCGAGGACGGCACGCAGCAGCAGCATGAGGATGAGCAGGATCACGACGAGCACGACCGGCACGATGAGCGTCCGGTCGCGGATGGACGCCTCGTTCGTGTCGAGGTCGGTGGCGGACTCGCCGCCGACGAGCGCGGAGGGGACCGTGTCCGCGTAGGCGGCGCGCAGGTCGCGGACGGTCTGCTCGGCGTCGGCGGAGTCGGCGGCGTCGGTCGGCGTGCCCTGGAGCAGCACCGTGCCGTCGGAGACCACCGGTTCGGGCGCCGGCGCCCCCGGGGGGCCGAACGCGCCGATGCCGTCGGCGGTCACGGGCGCGGTCCTGGCGGGCGTGTCCGCGGTGACCGCGACGTCGGCGATCCCCTCCTCGTCCAGCAGGACGTCGGCCGCGCGCTGGAGTTCGTCCTCGGGCGCGACGACGTAGACGGGGCTGCCGGAGCCGGCCGGGAAGTGCTCGGCGAGCTGGTCCTGCCCGGTGCGCGCTTCGGAGGTGCCGAGCACCAGCTCGGACTGCGGGATGCCCGAGGCCTGGAGCTGGGTGATGCCGACGCAGCCGAGGGCGAGCACGGCCGCGGTCGTGACCCACACGGTGCGCGGCCGGGTGCGGACGACGCCCGCGACCCGTCCCCACAGGCCGCGGTCGCTGGTGGCGGCCTCCGCCGCGGCCGGGTCGTGGCGCGGGATCCGCGGCCAGAACGCCGCGCGGCCGAGCAGGAGGAGCAGGGCGGGCAGGAGGGTGAGCGCGGAGAGCATCGCGAACGCGATGCCGATGGCGGCGACGGGGCCGAGGGTGCTGTTGGACCGCAGCTCGCTCAGGAGCAGGCACAGCAGCCCGGCGATGACGGTGCCGCCGGAGGCGAGGATCGGTTCGAACGAGCCGCGCAGCGCGCGGCGCGTGGCGGTCCACCGGTCCGGGGTGTGGATGAGTTCGTCGCGGTAGCGGGCCACGTACAGCAGCGCGTAGTCGGTCGCCGCTCCGATGACGAGGATGAAGAGGATGCCCTGTGTCTGGCCGCTGAGCAGCAGCACTCCCGAGTTCGCGAGGTGCCAGATCGTCAGCAGCGCGACACAGAGCGCGAAGAGACTGGTCGCCAGCACGGTGACGGGCAGCAGGAACGAGCGGTAGACGATCACGAGGATGACCAGCACCGCCGCCAGTGCGACACCGAGCAGCAGACCGTCGATGCCGGCGAACGCGGTGGTGAGGTCGCTGGCGAAGCCGGCCGGCCCGGTGATGAAGACGTCGATGCCCTCGGGGAGGTCGCGGGCCAGGGTCTCCCGGAGCTCCGCGGTGGCCTCGGCGATGTCGGCGGAACCGGACAGCGGGACGAAGGCCTGGGCGGCGACGCCGTCGTCGGACGCGATGGCGGGGGAGATGTCGCCGTCCACGGTGCTCAGGCCGTCGGCGGCGGCGAGGGCGTCGTCGACGGCGGCGAGGTCCTCGCCGGTGAGTTCGCCGGGAGCGACGAAGACGACGACGGCGGGCACGGCGTCCCCGTCGGTGAAGCCGGAGAGCCGTTCCTGCACCTGGGTGGCCTCGGCGGTGGCGGGAAGGTAGGCGGTGCGGTCGTCGGAGGAGACCTCGTCGACCCGGCCGAAGTAGGGCCCGCCGACGGCCGCTCCCGCGAGCCAGATCAGGATGAGCAGGGCCGGCAGCGTGACGCGGAGCCAGCGCGGCACGCGGGAGACCGGTGGGGCCGGCTCGGCTGTGCTCGCCGCGGGGGCGGGCGGGCCGGGGCGGGAGGGGTGCTGGGGCATCGCGGGTCCTTGTCCGATCTCGTGATCCGAAATTTAGCTAGCCAGGCTAGGGATTAGCCTATGGCATAAAGTCGCAGCGTGGAGCCCGAACCCGCGCCGCGTGACGTGGCCGAGCTGTCGATGCTGGATCCGCGGGTCATCGACCCAGGGCAGGAGCTCGTCCGGCGAGAGGAGCTGGCCGATCGCGATCTCGACCAGATCGTCCGTGTGATGGAGGCGCTGCGCCGCTGGCGTGAGGCCGACCGCCGCGCGAGCGAGGCGTCGCGCCGCTACATGCGGCTCGGCGAGACCGACATGCGTGCGATCCGCTACCTGATCGCGGCGGGGCACCACGGACGTCCGGTCACGCCCGGCGCGCTCGCCGGGCATCTGAAGATCTCGACCGCGTCGACCACGAAGCTGCTCGACCGGCTGGTCGAGGGCGGTCACGTCCTGCGGCATCCGCACCCCTCCGACCGCCGCAGCGTCGTGATCGAGGTGACGGCCGCCACCCGGCGCACGGCGCGGCTCACCGTCGGGCGCCGCCACGCGCGCCGGTTCGGCGTCATCTCCCGCCTGTCCCCGGCGGAGCGCGAGCTCGTGGCGGTCTTCCTCGAGGACCTGGCGCACACGGTCGACGAGGAGTAGCGGCGAGGTGGCCGGAATTGGTCGCCGAGCGCAACTCTCGCCGCGGGAGTACTTTCGAAATACCGGTTCGTACGATCAATGAGCCCAGGGCCGGGATTCATGGAGAACCAGAGAAAGTAGGCTGATCATGGAGTTCTGGGATTTCTTCTGGCTGATGATCTACGCGTTCTTCTTCGTCGCATACCTCATGGTGCTGTTCCATATCGTCGCCGACATCTTCCGGGACAAGGACCTCTCGGGGTGGTGGAAGGCGCTGTGGATCATCTTCCTCATCTTCTTGCCGGTGCTCACGGCGCTGGTCTACCTCATCGCGCGCGGCTCGGGCATGGGACGCCGCCAGGGTGAGGCCATGAACGAGGCGCGTCGCGATACCGAGAACTACATCCGCGAGGTCGCCACGGTCTCGCCGGGCGATCAGATCGCGAGCGCGAGGTCACTCCTGGACGCCGGCACCATCACGACCGACGAGTTCGAGCGGCTCAAGGCCAAGGCACTGGCCTGACCGGACGCTCTCCGCGATCCGGCCGGCACGCTCACCGGATCGCCCTTTCAGGGGAGCCTCGCCACCGGGACGGCACCGAGAGACAGGGAACGGTATGAACGAGTCGGCCGGAGACGAGCGGGGTGCCGTACCGCTCGACGTCGTCACCCGCCTCGACGAACTGGAGCGGGAGAACGCCCGCCTCCGGCGGCGCCTCGACGAGGAGCTGCCCGGGACCGACGTCGCCAGGCGCCGGGCGGGCCACCGCTCGCGGACCGCGGCTGCCGTCGTCCTCGTCGTCCTGGGCGCCCTGCTGGCTCCGGTCGCCGTCGTGGCGGCCTGGGCCGAGCGCACCCTGACGGACACCGACCGCTATGTCGCCACGGTCGCTCCGCTGGCGGACGACCCGACCGTGCGGTCCGCCGTGTCGGGACGGCTGACCGAGGCGCTGATGTCGCGGATCGACGTCGGCGTGGTGGTCGACGGCGTCGTGGAAGGGCTCGACGCGCGGGACGTCCCACCGCGTGCGACGGAGGCCCTCGGCGCGCTGGAAGCACCGCTGACGAGCGGGGTGGAGTCGTTCGTCAGCCGGGCGGCCGACGAGCTCGTGGCGAGCGAGCAGTTCGAGTCCGCGTGGGACCAGGCCAACCGGGCCGCGCACGAGCAGTTCGTCGAGGCGATGCGAGGGACCGGCGGCGACGTCGTCCAGGTGGGCGAAGAAGGGCAGCTCACGATCCAGCTCGCCGGGATGATCGACCTGCTCGAGGAGCGCCTGGCGGAACGCGGGTTCGGGCTGGTGGCCAACCTGCCCACGATCGACGCGTCGTTCGTCGTCATGGACACGACGCAGATCGTCGAGATCCGCAACCGGTACGCCCAGGTCGTGACTCTGGGGACCTGGCTTCCCTGGATCGCCCTGGGTCTGCTGGCCGCCGGGGTCCTCGTCGCGGCTCACCCTCTGCGCGCACTGGTGGGTGCGGCGCTCGCCCTCGCCGCCGCGATGCTCGTCCTGGCCGTGGGGCTCGCGATCACCCGCGGCCTGTACCTCGACGCGCTCAGCGGCCAGGTGCTGCGGCTTGACGCCGCCGAGGCGATGTTCGACCAGGTGGTCACGTTCCTGCGCGCGACGCTCCGCACCGTCGGGGTGCTCGCCCTCGTCGTCGCGCTCGCCGCCTACCTGGGAGGGTCCAGCTCGTCGGCGCGCAGCCTGCGGACCGGGCTGGGCACAGGCTTCGGAAACGTCCGCGCCTGGGCCGAGGGCCGCGGGGTGACGACGGGCCCGGCCGGCGCCTGGCTCGGCCGGTACCGGGGCGTCGCCCGCGTCGCGGTCATCGCCCTCGCGGCGCTGGCCCTGCTGCTCGCGCCCGAACCGACGCCCGGCCTGGTCGTCGGCGTCGCGGTCGGTGCCGGGCTGGTGATCGCGCTGATCGAGCTCCTGGCCCGACCGCCCGCCGGCGCAGGAGAACCACCCGCGAAGGAGACATCGTGGCCGCCCCGCCGAACATCAGCGCCTGATCCGCCGGAGTGATGGGCTACCGGGCGTGCGGTTCACCGACTCGGCGAGCAGAGCCGTACCTCAGACAGCCGATGCCTGTTCTGTCCTGGCTGATCGGGTGAGGAGGAACTCCGCCGCCTTCTCGCCGATCATGGCGGACGGCGCATTGGTGTTCCCCGTGGTGATCGTCGGCATGACGGATGCGTCCGCCACCATGAGCCCCTCGACCCCGCGCACGCGCAGTGCGGGGTCGACGACGGAGCGGTCGTCCGATCCCATACGGCACGTGCCCACCTGGTGGTGATAGGTGATCACGCGCTGCCGGATGTACTCCACGAGCGCTTCGTCGCTCAGGTCGCCGGACGGGTAGTGCGGCTGCGCCTTCCAGTCCGCGGCGAGCGCTTCCTGCGCCCCGACCTCCAGGCACTGCCTGACGGAGGCGAGCATCGAGGAGACGTCGCGTTCGTCCTCCAGGACGTGCGGATCGATGAGGATGCCGTCGGCCGGGTCGGCGCTCGCCAGGCGCACCGTGCCGCGCGATCGCGTGGACACGATTCCGGCCATGAGCGAGAAGCCCCACGGGATCGGCTCCATGTCCGGCTCCAGCATCGGCACGGAGAAGTTGATCGGCTGCGTGTCCGGCACCGGCAGCGACGGGTCGGAGCGCCAGAACCAGTGCGTCTGGGTCACGCTGCGGTGCGGGGCCGGTGGGTCCACCTCGCGGCCGGTCGAGAAGATGACCGGGACCAGGTAGTGGTCGTGCAGGTTCTCGCCGACGGGTAGGTCGGCGACGACCTCGATGCCGAGGGCGGTGAGGTGCTCCGCGGGGCCGATGCCGCTGCGCAGCAGTGTCTCGGCGCTGCCCTCGGCACCCGCCGAGAGGACCACCTCGTCGGCGGTGAGGATGCGGCCGTCCGCCAGCTCCACACCCGTCGTGCGGCCGTCCTCGATCAACACCCGGTGCACCACGACGCCGGTGAGCACCGTGAGGCGGCCCTCGTCGACGGCGGGTTGCGCGTAGGCGTCCCACGTGGTGACCCGGTCGCCGTCGGCGACGGTGACCTGCTGGACCGAGACCCCGTCGAGCTCGTCCACGTTGTAGTCCGGATTGTGGGGGAGGCCCGCCTGCACGGCAGCGTCGATGATCGCCTGCTGCACGGGGTGAAGGGGCTCGTTGGGCGCTACCGGCAACGGCCCGTCGGTGCCCCGGCGCGCGTCGGCGGCACCGTGCCACCGCTCGATGCGCCGGTACACCGGCTCGACGTCCGCCCAGGACCACCCCGGGCAGCCGTCGGCCGCCCAGCCGTCGAAGTCCTCGGGGGCGCAGCGCACCCAGATCGCGGCGTTCAGGGAGTGGGACCCGCCGAGCACGCGCCCGCGGGGCAGGTGGATCCGTCGCCCGGCGGCGTGGGGCTGCGGCACCGTGTGATAGCCCCAGTCGCGCTCGCCGTGCCAGAGCTGGGCCAGCCGGCCCACGTCCTGGATCATGTCGTCGCGGTTGGACCCGCCCGCCTCGAGGACCGCGACCTTGCGGCCGGCGTCCGCCAGACGGCGCGCGACGACGCTCCCGGCGGTTCCTGCTCCCACGACGACGACGTCGTAATCGGCCATGGCTGTCATCTCCTTCCGGACGGCGGCGTGTGCGCCGTCCATGTCACTGCTCGGTGGTCCTTGTTCGGTGAGGTCGTTGATCGGCGCGGTCATTGCTCGGTGAGGCGGTACGCCGCGCTGAGGCGTTCGGGGTGGTCCCGCAGCTCCGCGGCCGGGGCGCGCAGGGTGACCAGGCCCTGGGCCAGCACCGTGACGCTGGTGGCGAGCTCCAGGGCGACGCTGGTGAACTGCTCGATGAGCAGCACGCCGACACCCCGCTCGGCGACCGCGCGCAGCGCCGGCACCAGCCGCGCGACGACCAGCGGCGCGAGCCCGAGCGACATCTCGTCGATCACCAGGACCTTCGGCCGGGCGGCGAGCGCGGTGGCGAGGGCGAGCATCTGCTGCTGGCCCCCGGACAGCGAGCCCGCCGGGCGGTCGGCGAAGCCGTGCATCTCGGGGAACAGGTCGAGCATCTCCGCAACGGCCTCGGCGCGTTCGTGACGCGGCAGCAGCAGCGCGGCGATCGCGAGGTTGTCGGCGACCGAGATGTCGCCGAAGACGCGGTGCCCCTCCTGCATCGTCGCGATGCCGGCGCGGCGTACCCGGTTCGGGGCGAGGCCGCGTACGCCTGCGCCGTCGGTCGTGATCGAGCCGCTGGTGTCCCGGGCGATCCCGGCGACCGCCAGCACCGTCGACGACTTGCCGGCGCCGTTCGTGCCGAGCAGCGCCGTGATCTCGCCCGCGGCGACGGTGAGGTCGATGCCGTGCACGACCTCGATCCCGCCGCGGCGGACGTGCAGGTCGCGGATCTCCAGCGCGGTCACGCCGGCACCACCTCCTCGTCGATGCCGAGGTACGCCTTGCGCACCTCGGGGGAGCCGAGCACCTCGAGCGTCGGGCCGGCCGCGATACGGCGGCCGAAGTCGAGCACCGCCACCGTGCCGCACGCCGCACGCACCAGGTCCATGTCGTGGTCCACGAGCAGCACCAGTGCGCCCACCTCCTGCGGGATGCGCGTGATCAGCCCGAGCAGCCGCTCGGACTCGGCCGGGTCGAGGCCGGCGGCGGGCTCGTCGAGCAGCACGAGCCGCGGCGAGCCGACGACGCAGGACGCGATGTCGACCAGCCGCCGTTCGAACATCGTCAGCTCCGCGCCCAGCCGGTGCGCCCGGGTGAGCCCCACGTGGTCGAGCGCGCGGTCGACGTCGGCGGCGGGGGAGCCGCTGTGTTCCGCGGCGAGCAGCACGTTCTCGCGCGCGGTGAGCGTGCGGACCACCTGCTCCTGCTGGAACGAGCGGCGCAGGCCCCAGCGCGCCCGGCGGTGCGCCGGGACCGCCAGCAGGTCGTCGCCGTCGAGGTCGACCGAACCGGTGACCGGGAGCGCGAAGCCGGACAACACGTTGAACGTCGTCGTCTTGCCGGCGCCGTTCGGGCCGATGACCCCGCAGACGCCGGACTCGAACGCCAGCGAGACGTCGTCCAGCGGCGTCACGCCGCCGTACCGGACGGTGATCCCGGACAGGGTGAGCCGGCTCATGCCGCCACCTCCCGTCGACGTGGCCGCCGTGGTTGTCGCAGCCGCCGCCACAGCCCACCCAGCTGACCGGCGATACCCGCCTGGGAAGTCGTGATCGCCTGCACCAGCCCGAGGCCGAGGACGACGAACACGAGGTTGCCGTCGAGGCCGATCGTGCTGAGCAGCTGTGGCAGGCCGTAGAAGAGCAAGCCGCCGAGCACGGCCCCCAGGAGCGAGAACGTCCCGCCGATGAGCACGGTGGCGAAGAGCAGGACAGACTGCTGCGCCTTGAACGACGCGGGGTCGAGGATCCCCGAGCTGGCGGCGAGCAGCGCGCCCGCGACGCCGGTGGCCGCGCTGGTCACCGCGAGGGCGAACAGGCGGTGGGCGACGGTGTTGACGCCCAGGGACACGGCGCCCGCCTCGCCCTGCCGGATCGCGGCCCACGTACGGCCCGGCCGCGCCATGAGCAGCCACCGCAGCAGCGCCAGGACGACGACCACGGCCACTGCGACGTAGCGGAAGAAGTCGTCGTCCGACTGCCCCAGCGCGGGCCGCGGCATGATGACCGCGAGTGTCCCGCCCGACACCCGGCCGAGGAACCCGTCGCCGCCGTTGGGGAACCCGGCGTAGGTGACGAGCACCTCCAGCGCGCCGGCGACCATGAGGGTGACGATCGCCAGGCTCAGGCCCGACAGGCGCAGGGCAGGCAGCCCCACGAGCACGCCGACGACCGCGGTGACCACGGCCGCGAGGATCATGACCACCTCGAACGGCAGGTGCGTGGCGTGGTAGATCCGCAGTGCGGCCCAGCCGCCGACGGCGACCAGGCCGATCTGCATGATCGACACGAGGCCCAGCCGGCCGTAGAGCACACCGACGCCGGCGGCGGCGAGCGTGTAGATGGCGCACACCGTGAGCGTCCGGAGCGAGAGCCCCGCGCCAACGCCGGGCAGGGACGGCAGGCCCAGCGCGATGACGAGCCCGGCCGCGAGGCCGAGGAGCGCGCCGCGGACGTCGGCCCGGGCGAGGAAGACCTGACTCATGTGCGGACCACCCCTATCGTGACGACCCGCCGCCGCGCGGCGGCGAGGATGACGATCGTCGCGACGACGAACGGCACGGCGGTGCTGAAGGCGCCGACCGTCGGCCAGGCGGAGACGAGCGACTGACCGACGCCGACGGCGAGGCCGCCGACGAGGGTGAGCCAGAGCGAGACGAAACGACCGATGACGACGGCAGCGAGCTCCGGGATGATGAGAAAGGTGAGGAAGGCGGGCTCGAGCCGAGTCTGGTCGGCGAGCAGGATGCCGGAGACGCCGGCGACCGCACCCGAGATCGCCCAGGCCGTGTTCTCCACGAGCCGCACGTCGGTACCGACGACCGACGCGAGTTCGCGGTCGCTCGCGAGCGCCCGCATCGACGTTCCCATCGACGTGTGGCGCAGCGCGAGCAGCGTGCCGACGACGACGAGCAGCGCGAGGCCGAGGCAGACGAGCTGGGTGACGTTGACCCGCGCCCCGGCGACGTCGAACGAGATGCGGCTCGACTCCAGCCGGATCGTCCGGGCCTTGTCGTTCCAGAGGAACAGCATCAGGCCGAGCAGGGCGAGGGCGAGCCCGAGCGTCGCCATCGCCTTGCGGAGCTGGTCGACCCGGGCCAGGTATGGCCCTGCGACCAGCCCGAAGACGAAGGCGATGGCCGCCCCGGCCGCGATGCCCAGGGCGATCGCGACCGAGGGCTGCATCCGCAGCTCGACCGTCTGCCACACGATCATGGCGGCCACACCGCCTACGGCGCCGTGCGCGAAGTTCAGCACGCCCGTCGTGCGGTACAGCACGAGGACGCCGACCCCGGACAGGGCGTAGACCGAACCGATGACGAGCCCGGCGACGACGAAGGGAAGCAGGTTCACGGTGCGGCCGCCCTACTTGGTGAGCAGTCCGTCGGACTGCTCCCGCTCCAGGATGTCGGCCATGTCGGGGTCGGCGACGTCCTGGCAGCCCTCGAGCTCGACGTAGGTGCCGGCCTCGATCCCGGCCATCCGCGTCGCGTGGTTGGCGTGGTGCTCGTCGGCCTCGCCGTAGTACCAGGGGGCGCAGAGCAGGTCGGACTCGTAGCCCCGGATGCCCAGCACGGCTTCCGAGACGGTCTCGCGGTCCAGGGTCTCGGCGTCGAGCGGCAGCAGCGTGTCGACGAAGATCTTCGCGGCGAGGAAGCCGGCCTGGCTGAACGTGTCGCGCGGCGCGTCGGCGTCCGCGTACTCGTCCATGACGGCGCGCCACTGGTTGGCGTCCTTGCTGTCGGAGGTCACGAGCGCGAGCTCGGAGTTGGAGACGAAGCCCTCCCAGTAGTCGCCGATCTGCTCGCCGAACTGGGCGTCGTAGCAGGAGGCCGTGCAGGCCCACCGGATGTCGCCCTTGGCGTCCTGCTGCTCGGCGGCCGCGAGGATCGACGCCGTGATGGGCGCCGGGTCGACGATGACGAGGCTCGCGGGACCGGCCTGCTCGATCTGGCTGACCAGCGGCAGGTAGTTGCTCTCCGTCGGGTCCGACAGGACGTTGCCGACCAGGTCGATGCCCGCCTCCGCGGTGTACTTCTCGATGCCGTCGGCGGCCCAGTCGCCGTTGCCCCGGGTGTTGAGGCCGATGGCGAAGAACGTGTCGGCCTGACCCTGCCGCTCGAAGTACTGCAGCACGGCCAGCGCCGAGGTTCGTGGGCCGGCGTTGACCGGCGCGATGTTCGAGGACTCGAAGCAGGCCTGCGGCACGCCGACGCCGGTGATCGAGTACAGACCCGCCTTCTGGTACTCGACGTTGGCGACGTCGCAGCCGACGAAGGTCGCGTCGCCGACCAACGCGACGACGGACTCGTCGGAGGCGTAGCCGGCGGCCAGCTGCGCGGTCTTGGTCGGGTCCAGGGCATCGTCGCCGAACTCGTACTCGATCGGCCGGCCGTTGATGCCGCCGTTGTCGTTGACGCAGTCGAAGTAGGCCTTCGCCGAGTTCGGCGACGACGAGAAGTCGACGCCGCCCGACGTGGTGGCGACCGCGGCCACCTTGATGGGCTCGCCGGTGGCCCTCTCGCCGGTGCCGAGGCCGCACTCGAGGTCGTCCGCGGACGCCGACGGTGCGCCCTGGATGGTTCCGGGCTCGCCTTCCGGCACACAGGCCGTCAACGTGACGACCAGTGCTCCGACGCCGAGGGCCGCCGTCGCCCTGAGGATGCGATTCATTGCAGTACTCCTTCGTACTTGGGGCAGGTATGGATGCACGGCCCTGCCGGTGGCCGGAGAGGCCGAGGTCACACCGGGTGCTCAGCCGCTGATCACTTGTGGGACGGCGACGGACTTCAGGCCTTCCGCACCGAACTCGAGTCCGTAGCCCGACTGCTTGGCCCCGCCGAACGGCACGTACGGGTGCACCCCACCGTGGCTGTTGATCCAGACGGTTCCTGCCTGCAGGCGGCCCGCGACGGCGATCGCCGCGTCCCGGTCCGCCGACCACACGGACGCGCCCAGGCCGGCGTCGATGCCGTTCGCCGCGGCGACCGCCTCGTCGACGTCGCTGAACCGGACGATCGGCAGGGCCGGTCCGAACTGCTCCCTCTGGACCAGCGCCGCATCGTCGTCGATGTCGGCGACGAGCGTGGTGGGGTAGAAGTACCCGATGGCGTCCCGGTCCGGGTCGCCGCCGAGCACGACCCGGGCGCCCCGCGCCTTGGCCTCCTCCACGAGAGAGTCGACGACGTCGAACTGCATCTCGTTCTGCAGCGGGCCGAGCACATTGGCCTCGTCGGTGCCCACACCCATCGGCATCTTCGCGGTGACCTCGGCAAGGGCCTGGACGACGGCGTCGTAGACGTCGTCGTGCACGTACAGGCGCTTCAGCGCGGCACAGGTCTGGCCGGTATTGATGAACGCACCCCAGAACAGGTCCTGAGCGATCGCGGCCGGGTCGACGTCGGGCAGCACGATCCCCGCGTCGTTGCCGCCGAGCTCGAGCGTGAGACGGGTGATGTTGTCCGCCGACGCCGAGATGATCTTCGAGCCCGTCGCCGTGGATCCGGTGAACATGACCTTGCCGATCTCCGGCCGGCGCACCAGGGCGTCGCCGATGTCGCCGGCACCCGTGACGACCTCGAGCACCCCGGCGGGAAGGACCTCGTTGAGGACCGCGGCGAGGGCCAGGCCCGAGAGGGTCGTGTACTCCGACGGCTTGGCGACGACCGTGTTGCCCATGCGCAGTGACGGGGCGATCTGCCAGATCGCGATCATCATCGGCCAGTTCCACGGCGTGATCGCCCCGACGGTGCCCACCGGGCGGTAGTGGAGCACCGCGTGCCCGGACTCGTCGTCCAGGACGGTCTCGGTCGGCAGATCCATGGCGGCGGTGGCGCGCAGCCAGCTCGCGCACGCGCCGACCTCGAACCGCGCGTTGGGCCCGTTGAGCGGCTTTCCCTGCTCGTGGGACAGGACCAGGGCCAGGGCCTCGGCCGACGCGTCGACGGCGTCGGCGAGTGCGAGGAGTGTCTGTCGGCGGTCCTCGTCCGAGAGCGCCGACCACTCGGGTTGTGCCTCGACGGCCCGGGTCACCGCGCCATCGAGGTCGGCCACGGTGCTGACCGGGACGGACCCGATCCGGGCACCCGTCGCGGGGTCGGTGACCTCCCGGGCCGGGCCACCAGCGGTGGTGACCTCGGCCAGGAGTGTGTCGTAGGTATACATCAGTCCTCCTTGACGTGACGCGCGTTCGTGACGATTCTCGGCGGCGCCGGGGTCCTTCGTATTGACCGTGAGCGCACGAGAGCGTGCAGCCCGTGCATGCCATGCGCCGGGTGGATCAGACCGGATCCTGGGTGCGCTGAGTCGTCCGACGCACCGCGAGCTGAGGTAGTTGTGCTCGTACAGGTGGTTCGGGCTGTGGCGGGACAGCGTGCGTCGACCGATGAGGTCACGTGTCAGGGCGGGCGGCTCGGCGGAGCCGGCGCCGCCGGCGCGTGTCAGGTGCCCGTCGGCGGTACCGCGGGAGCGGCGTGCACGTTGAACCGTTCGAGGTCGTCGGCCAGGTCGCGGTAGGTCTCCGGCCGGTTCTTCCGCAGGTAGGCGCCGTAGCCGATCCCGCCGACGAGGGCGAGCACGAGCAGCAGCGGCATGAGCCGGATGACCAGGGCGTCGGAGCCCGCGACGATGTCGAAGTTCGCCACGGCCATCACGACGATGGTGAGCAGCCCGAGGAACCCGATGCCCGGCGCGACGAGCGTGCTCCACGCCCGTGGGTCCCGGCTCCTGCGGAAGTGCACGACGATCGAGAGCGCGGCCAGTCCCTGCAGCACGAGCACGCTGAGCGTCCCGAATCCCAGCATGGCGGGCACGAGCGTGCCGATCGGATCGGCGCCGGCGACGGCGAACAGGGCGGCGACGACGGCCGCGAACCCGGCCTGCACGAGGCCGGCGACCTGCGGTGCTCCGCCGGGCCGGGTGCGGGCGAGCGACTGGGGGAGTACCCGGGCACGGCCGAGGGAGTAGAGGTAGCGCGTGGCGGAGTTGTGGAACGCGAGCATGGCCGCGAAGAGGCTGACCAGCAGCAGGACGATCATCACGGTCGTGAGCGGCCCGCCGAGGTAGGCCTGCGCGAGCGCGAAGACCAGGTCGCCGGACTCCAGGTGGTCGAGCGCGGTCTGCTGCGCCTGTGCGACGCCGGTCGCGCTCACCACGGCCCACGTCGTGACGCCCAGGATCACGCCGATCGAGGCGATCGCGGTGTAGGTGGCGCGAGGAACCGTTCGCAACGGGTCACGTGCCTCCTCGCCGAACAGCGCGGTGGCCTCGAACCCGAGGAAGCCGGTGGCGGCCAGCAGCAGGCCGATCGGCAGCGACCCGGACAGCACCGACTCCGGGCTGAACGCGCTGACGTCGTACCCGGTCTGCACGAGCACCGAGATGTCGAACACGACGAGGATCAGCACCTCGAGCACCAGAGCGACGCCGAGGACCTTCGAGCTGAAGTCGACGCCGGCGCGGGCCAGCACGAAACAGACGACGATCGACGCCAGGCCCCAGAGGTACCAGTGCAGGTCGAAGCCGGTGAGGTCGGCGATGATCACCTGCATGAAGAAGCCGCTGGTGCCGATCGTGCCGACGACGAAGAAGTTGTAGCCGAGCGTCGCGATGAACCCGGCGACCAGCCCGCCGGTGCGGCCGAGCCCCTTGACGACGAACGCGTAGAAGCCGCCGGCGCTCACGAGCTGTTTGGACATCTGGGCGTAGCCGACGGCGAAGAGCAGCAGGATCGCCGCGACGAGGAAGAACGACATCGGCGTCCCGCCTCCGTTGCCGAGCGCGATCGCGAGCGACGCGACGACGACGATGCCCGTCAGCGGTGCGACCGCGGCGAGCACCAGGAACACGATGCCGGCCACGCCGAGGGCGTTGCGCCGGAGGGCGGTGGACTCTACGGGGGACTGAGCGACGGTGCTCACGTCTGCTCCTTTGCCTGGGAGGAAAGACTAGGACACCTCGGATTCTGCGCACCGCGTCCGGGGCGGGCTTGCCGGACAGCGCACAGCATTGTTGTGCGCGCGCAGACCGTGGCCGGAGCGGGTCGTCGACGTGCCCACCAACGCGTTCGAGCACGCTGGTCCGCAACAGCCTCGGTCATGGAGGTGCTCACCTTGCTGTCGAGGTGGCGGTTCAGTGGTCGCAGCCGCAGGCGTTCCCGCCGCCGCAGCATCCGCCGTTCCCGTGGCCCGTGGCGCCGTCGGGCAGGTCCAGCGCCGGGTTGCGGTCCAGGAAGCCGTACGGCTTGAGGGCGAAGCCGGAGTAGTCGACGGGCATGACCGGCCAGTCCTCGGGCCGCGGGACGTGGGTGGGCCCGAAGACGTGCCACAGCACGAGGTCGGTCCCGTCGAGGTCGCGGTCCGCGCTCGTCCAGGCGGGCAGGCCCGCACCGCCGGCGTGCGCGTTCGGGTACGGGCCGGCGGGGAACCGCTCGCCGGCGTCGAACGCCGTGGCCCACAGATGCCTGGTCGCGAACGTCGCCCGGCCGTGCACCGTCGAGTCCGGCTGCGCCATCAGCACCGGTCCGCCCTGCGGTACCAGGTGGTATGCGGTGGGCTTGCCGACATGGTTGCGGCGGTGCGCGCTGGCGATCTCCCACACCCGCCCGGCCGCCGGGTCGGCGAGGCGGGCCGCCTCCGACTCGCGGGTCAGCTGCCGGCTGCGCCACGTGAACGCGTTGCCGTGCGGGTTGTCCGCACCCGTGGGGACCCCGACGACGTCCACCTCGTGGAGGGTGTTGTCCTCGCCGTCGACGGCCATGTCGAGGCGGGCGCAGAACAGGTGCTGGTGGACCGGCGCGAAGACGCCGGGCGCGATCTCCGGGGCATGCGGGTTCTCGCTGCCGGGGATGCCGGCGCCCGCGAACACGATGCCGGTCGCCTTGGCCTCGACCTGGATCGTGCCGTCCAGGTACAGGTACCAGAAGAACCCGTAGTCGTAGTTCCCGATGGTGGCGAAATAGCTGATGACGAGGCGCCGGCTGCGACGCACCTCCGCGTTCCCGGCCAGGTCGGTGTGCTTCCAGAGGATGCCGTAGTCCTCCTCGTGCAGGCACACGGCCTGGGGGATCCGCACCGGGTTGCCGTGGTCGTCGGCGACGTGCGCGTCGAAGTAGTGGATGACCCCGAGGCAGTCGCAGCCCAGAGCGAGCGAGTTGGCGTTCTTGCCGAGCAGGTACTCGCCAGCGTCGAAGTAGCTGATCCAGAAGCGCGTGCTCGTCGTGTCGCCGTAGGGCACCACCATCTCGGGGACGCTCCCGCGATGGAGCACCGGACGCTCCTCGGCGTCCTCGCCGGTGCCGTCGCGGAACGTCACGGTGTTGAGCACCAGCCCCTCGCGGGCGTTGAACCCGACCCGGAAGCGCCAGTTCTCCCAGCGCACCTCGGAGCCCTCGACGGAGAAGCTCGGGCCCTCCGGCTGGGTGATCTCGATGGGCTTGAGCGTCTCGCGCGGGGGCCCTTGCGCGGCGAGCGAGTAGTCGCCCGACGCCATCGGCACGGGCACGTCGCCGTCGTCCTCGACCCGGATCGCGCGGCCCGCGGTGAGATCGACGTGCACGATCAGGCCCTCGACGGGGTGCGCCCACGGGCTGTCCTCGGGGTGGGTGCGCAGGAAGGTGAGCGACCGGATCACCCGGCGCCCCGTCTCGTCCGCGCGCCCGAAGAACCCGGGAGCGAGCGGCGCGCAGAACGCGTCCTCGATGTATTCCTCCAGGCCACGGCGGCGCATCGCCTCCCGCCACCCGGGCGTGGCCTTGGTGATCTCGGCCGCGGCGTCGTACTCCTCGAACAGGTACTGCGGTTGCCCGTACGGAGCACGGTCGTTCTCGAGCGCCACGTGCTCCTCGACGCGCCGGTGCGTCACCGACACCACCGCCTCGCTCGCGCGGCCGGTGTCGCGGTCCAGCAGCGTGACCGAGACCCGGCGGTCGAGCGGTGCGCCGGGCCGCCAGGCGGCGACCTCCTCCTTCGCGGGCTCGACCGGGAGCAGCTGGGGAACGCGCACCGACGGGCCGAGCAGGCCCTCGGCGGCGAGCACCTCGCGCGCCGCGGTGATCTCGTCACCCGTCAGCGGATCGAGCGGATGGACGGTGCTCGTGGGCGCGGTCACCCGGGCGCCGTGCGTGTGCGTGATGTCCGGGAGGTATGTCATGGGCGTTCCTCGGTCGGTGGGCGATCTGCCCAGTATCCGGACGCCGTACCTCGTCGGCCATGACCGTGGGCGCTCGGGGTTTGACCCAGGGAGAACAGGTCAGTGTGCCGCCCGGTACTCCCGCGGTGGCATGCCGAACTCCGCCTTGAACGCCCGGCTGAAGTGGGCGGCGTCGACGAATCCCCATCGGGCGGCGAGCACGGAGACGGGGGCGTCGGCGAGCCGAGGCGTGATGAGGTCGCGCCGGCAGCGTTCGAGCCGGCGTTGCCGGATCCATGCCGCGACGGTCGTGCCGGTGTCGTGGAACAGAGCGTGCAGGTGCCGGGTCGAGATGAAGTGCGCCGCGGCGATCGATGCGGGCGTGAGGTCGGTGGAGCCGAGGCGCTCCTCGATGTACGCGCGGATGTGCTCGAGCAGTTCCTCGTGGGGGTCGCGGCGGAGCGAGTGCCCGAGCTCGGTGGCGAACATCGTCGAGACGAGGTCCAGCGCGCTGTGGCTCAGCTGGGTTCCCGGTGCCCGTTCCAGCTGCTCCATGTGGTCGCACAGGTGGCCGAGGAACGGGGCCACTATCGCACCCACGCCCGTGTCCCCGCCCAGCCGGACCGCGGTGAGCTGCCGGACCATCCCGGCGGGAAGCTCGATGCGGCTCTGGGGGAACATCACCACCAGGGAGCGGAACTCCTGGTCGAACTCGAGCGTGTACGGACGCCGCGTGTCGTACACGGCCAGGTCGCCCGGGCGGAGCAGGGCTTCCCGCCCGTCCTGTACCAGCAGACTGGTGCCGGCGACCATGAGGCTGAGCTTGAACGAGGCGAGGTCGTCGTGTGCGGCATGCCGGGGCGTCCGCTCGACGACGTGCCTGCCGCCGTGCAGGTCGCTGACGTGCACGTCGTCGACCGTCACCGCGCGTACCACCCCGCGGAAGGATTCCGGCGCGCTGCTCGACAGGTCGAGCGGCAGGAACACGCCCGCGACCACGGCCCGGTATGCCTCGAAGCTCGGCGTGACATGAGTGGTGAGCCTGCCGGTCATCGGCGTCTCCCTTTTCGTGCGCAGTGACGTCATCCTCGGCGCCTGTGCGCTCAAGGCTAGTGTTCCGGCGGGAGCCGTACAAGCGTGCTGCTGACCGGCCTGCCGCCATCAGGCCGGGGTCAGCGTGTACTTGGTCTGGAGGTACTCGTGGATCCCCTCGGCTCCGCCCTCGCGGCCGAGTCCGGACAGCTTCCACCCGCCGAACGGCGCCGCGGCGTTGGACACGACTCCGACGTTGAGCCCCATCATCCCGGTCTCCAGCCGGTCGATCATGCGCTGGCCGCGCGCGAGGTTCTCCGTGTACACGTACGAGACGAGCCCGTACTCGGTGTCGTTGGCGAGGGCGACCGCCTGGT
The DNA here is from genome assembly GCF_003814695.1 of Myceligenerans xiligouense. Taxonomy (GTDB): domain Bacteria; phylum Actinomycetota; class Actinomycetes; order Actinomycetales; family Cellulomonadaceae; genus Myceligenerans; species Myceligenerans xiligouense. The sequence goes on along the minus strand of NZ_RKQZ01000001.1, from coordinate 2,855,049 downwards.
CCTCGGTGTCGAACGCGGCGATCGCGAGCACGGGGCCGAAGATCTCCTCCCGCAGGATGTCGCTGCCGGGGACGACCCCGGTCAGCACGGTGGGCTCGAAGAAGCTGCCGGGACCGTCGACGCGCGAGCCGCCGGTGGCGAGCGTGGCTCCCCGGGCGACCGCGTCCTCGACGAGCGCCTCGGCCTTCGTGACGGCCTTGTCGTCCACGAGGGGGCCGATGGTCACATCCGGCTCGGTGCCGCGTCCGACGACGAAGCCGTCGACGGCCGCGGTGACGCGCCGGGCGAACTCGCCGGCGACGGAACGGTGCACGATGAACCGGTTGGCGGCCGTGCACGCCTGCCCGATGTTGCGGAACTTCGCCGCGAGGGCGCCCTCGACGGCCCTGTCGAGGTCGGCGTCCTCGAAGACCACGAAGGGGGCGTTGCCGCCCAGCTCCATCGACGTGCGCAGCACTCCCGCCGCCGCCTGCTCCAGCAGGCTGCGGCCCACGGGCGTCGACCCGGTGAAGGACAGTTTGCGCAGCCGCGGGTCGGCGATGATCGGGCCGGAGACGGCCGACGAGGAGGAGGTGGTGATCACGTTGACCACGCCGTCGGGCAGACCGGCGTCCTGCAGCAGCTTCGCGAGGTACAGGGTCGTCAGGGGCGTGAGCGCCGCGGGCTTGACGACCACGGTGCACCCCGCCGCCAGCGCCGGTGCGATCTTGCGCGTGGCCATGGCGAGGGGGAAGTTCCACGGGGTGATGAGGAAGCAGGGCCCGACGGGGTGCTGGGTGACGATCATGCGCCCGGTTCCCTCGGGGTTCGGCCCGTAGCGGCCGGTGATGCGCACCGCCTCCTCGGAGAACCAGCGCAGGAACTCCCCGCCGTACGTCACCTCGCCCCGCGCCTCCGCGAGCGGCTTGCCCATCTCGAGGGTCATGAGGAGGGCGAAGTCCTCTCTGCGGTCCTGCAGGAGGTCGAACGCGCGGCGCAGGATCTCCCCGCGGGTGCGGGCGGGCGTCGCGGCCCACTCGGCCGCCGCGGCGACCGCGGCGTCGAGCGCGGCCGTGCCGTCGTCCGCGCCGGCGTCGGCGATGGTCCTGAGGGTCCTGCCGGTCGCCGGGTCGTTGACGTCGAGCGTGGCCGCCGCCGCGGCGGGCCGCCACCGGCCGCCGATCAGGAGCCCGTCGGGGACGGCGGTGAGCAGGTCGGACTCGCGGGTGCTGGTCATGCCTTCTCCTGGGTGATCGTGGTGTCCTGCGGGAGCAGCGCCCCTGCGAAGAACTCTCGGAGCTCGTCCGTCGCGCTCAGGGGGAGCACGGCGGCCACGTACTGGTCGGGTCGCACCACGACGACGGCGCCGCCCCGGCTGATCCCGCGCAGCTCGAAGATGTCCTGTGCCGGGTCGGTCGCGTACACCTTTTCGTGGTCGACCAGCCCGAACGGGCCGACCCGGGGCTTGAAGACGTCGGGCACGTCGGCGAACTCCACGCCGAAGTGGTCCTGCTGGTAGACGACCTTGACATCGAGCACGGAGTCCGGGTCGGTCCCCTCCGGGGTGTGCCGCAGCAGCGGTGAGCCGGGTGCGGTGCCGAGCCACTCGGCCCAGTCCCGCAGCGCCGAGGGCTCGCCCGGTGCCGCGGTGTCGGCGAACGCGTAGATCCGCCACCGTCCGTCGGCGCGGGCGTGGTGCCCCAGGTGGGCCGGATTGCCCTCGGCCACCCGCTCCACCGGGGCCGACTTGAACCGCTTGCCGACGGGGAATCCGGTGGCGAGCTCCTGATGGGCCGGCTCGGACACGATCATGGACGGCTGGTACCGGGTCATGAACCCGCACGGGAACTCGGCGGTCTTGACGTAGAAGTCCTCGAGGTACGTCGGGTCGGGCAGGTCCTCGGGGGGAGTGGCCATGAGGCGCGACCACTCCCGGTCGAAGTCGATGAGGTCCTGGGCGACGACCTGCCGCTCGGCCGAGTAGGTGGCCAGCAGGGATTCCGGTGCCCGGCCCGTGAGCACGTGCGCGAGCTTCCACGCGATGTTCCAGCCGTCCTGCATCGACACGTTCATGCCCTGCCCGGCCTTCGCGCTGTGCGTGTGGCAGGCGTCGCCGGTGAGGAACACCCGCGGCGTGCGGGTGCCGGTGAGCTCCTGGGGAACGTCGTCGAAGCCGTCGGTGACCCGGTGGCCCACCTCGTACACGCTGTGCCAGGGCACGTCCTTCACGTCGAGCCTGTAGGGGCGGAGGATCCGGTTCGCGCGGGCGATCACCTCGTCCAGGCTCGTCGCACGGATGCGTGCGCTCCCGCCCGGCGGCACCTCGCCGAGGTCGACGTACCACCGCGCCAGGTACCCGCCCTCGCGGGGGATGAGCAGGATGGACCCGCCGTCGTGCGACTGGATGGCGCACTTGGTGCGCACGTCCGGGAAGTCCGTCACGGCGAGCACGTCCATCACGCCCCAGGCGTGGTTGGCCCGGTCGCCGACGGGCTTGCGGCCGATCGCCCGCCGGACGGCGCTGTGCGCCCCGTCGGCCCCGATGACGTAACCCGCGCGCACCGTCCGCTCGGCACCCTCCCGAGGCCCGGCCGTGTGCCGCAGCGTCACGGTGACGGGGTGCCCGGCCGGAGTCACGGTCAGCCCCACGACCTCCAGGCCGTAGTCCGGCGTCACCCGGGCCGGCGCCTGCGCCGCGACCTCGGCGAAGTAGTCGAGTACCCGCGCCTGGTTGACGATCAGGTGCGGGAACTCGCTGATCCCGTCGGGGTCGTCCGGTGGGACGGCACCGCGGACGATGTGCTCCGGGTGCTCCGGGTCGGGCTTCCAGAACGCCATCTCGGTGATCCGGTAGGCCTCGGCGATGATGCGCTCGGCGAACCCGAACGCCTGGAACGTCTCGACGCTCCTGGCCTGGATGCCGTCGGCCTGACCCATCTCGAGGCGGCCCGGTCGTCGCTCGACGACATGAGTGCGGATCTCCGGGAACTGCGCGAGCTGCGCGGCGGCGATCATGCCCGCGGGGCCGCTGCCGACGATGAGCACGTCGACCTCGTCCGGCAGCTCTGCGGGCCGTTCGAGGCCGTAGCCCGCGGCCGGCTGCACGCGGGGGTCGCCGGTCACGTAGCCGTGGTGGTGGAACTGCATCGTTCTTCCGTTCTGCTCGTGGTGCGGCGGCCGCTCAGGCCTTGGCCGACCTTGCCGTGCTACCCAGAACCATATACGATCTGAGATACGAAATGCCAGAGGGAAAGCGAGATCATGAGTACCGAATCGCACGTGCCGCCGGAACGGGCGTCTTCCGCGGCGGGGCCGCTCGCGGAGCGGCCGGGGAAGATCGTCGCGGTGCACCTCGCGTACGCCTCACGCGCCGGCCAGCGCGGACGGCGACCCGCGGCGCCGTCGTACTTCCTCAAGCCGACCAGCTCGCTCGCCGCCACGGGCGGTGTGGTCGAGCGGCCGGCCGGCACCGAGCTGCTCGCCTTCGAGGGCGAGGTCGCCCTCGTCATCGGTGCGCCGGCCCGCAACGTGCCGGTCGAGAAGGCCTGGCAGCACGTCGCGGCGGTGACCGCGGCGAACGACCTGGGCGTCTACGACCTCCGCTGGGCCGACAAGGGCTCGAACGTGCGCTCCAAGGGCCGCGACGGCTACACGCCGGTCGGCCCGGCGCTCCTCGACGCCCGCGCCATCGATCCCGCCGGGCTGCGCGTCCGCACCTGGGTCAACGGTGAGCTGGTGCAGGAGGACACCACCGGCGACGACGCACTGCTGTTCCCGTTCGCGCAGATCGTGGCCGACCTGTCCCAGCACCTGACGCTCGAGACCGGCGACGTCATCCTGACGGGAACACCCGCCGGGTCGAGCGTGGTGGTGCCGGGCGACGTCGTCGAGGTCGAGGTGGACGCCCCGACGGCGCCCGGTGCGCCGACGTCGGGCCGCCTGGTGACCACGGTGGTGCAGGGCGACGTTCCGTTCGGCGACGTCGGCGCGGGGCCGAGGATCGACGACACGCAGCGGGCCGAGGCGTGGGGCAGCCGTGCGGCCGCGGGCCTCGCACCGGAGCCGGCGCCGTTCGTACTCACCGACGAGCTCGCCGACAAGCTGCGCCGCGCACCGGTCGCCGGCCTCTCGGCCCAGCTCCGCAGGCGCGGCCTGGACAACGTGATCATCGAGGGCGTGCGGCCCGGCACACCGGGCGCGACGCTGGTGGGCCGCGCGCGGACGCTGCGCTTCGTGCCCCACCGCGAGGACCTGTTCGCGGCGCACGGCGGCGGGTACAACGCACAGAAGCGCATGTTCGACGCCGTCGGCGCGGGCGAGGTCATCGTCATCGAGGCGCGCGGTGAGACGGGCTCGGCCACCCTGGGTGACGTCCTCGCGCTGCGCGCGACGGTGCGCGGGGCGGCGGGCGTCGTCACCGACGGCGGCGTGCGGGACTTCGACGCCGTGGTCGCCACCGGGCTGGCGGTCTTCTCGAAGGGCCCCCATCCCGCGGTGCTCGGCCGCCGGCACGTGCCGTGGGACACCGACGTGGCCGTCGCCTGCGGCGGCGCGACCGTGCTGCCCGGAGACGTCGTCGTGGGCGACGCGGACGGCGTCGTCGTCATCCCGCCGCACCTTGTCGAGGAGGTCGCCGACGCGACCCTCGCCCAGGAGGAGCAGGACGCGTGGGTGGCCGAGCAGGTCGCCGCGGGCCACCCGGTCGACGGGCTGTTCCCGCCGAACGCCGAGTGGCGGGCGCGCTACGAGTCGTCGAAGGCCCAGTCGTCGAAGGCTCAGTCGCCGAGGGAACCACGATGACCACCGAGGACGTGACGACGCCGGCCGTGGAGGCCGCCTTCGCCGGCGCGCTCAGCAAGTCCCAGCTCGCGTACGACTACCTGCGCGACCGCATAGCGCTCCACGAGCTCAGCCCGGGCTACCGCCTCGTGCTGCGGAGCATCGCCGACGAGCTCGCGATGAGCGTCGTGCCCGTGCGCGAGGCGATCCGGCGGCTGGAGGCCGAAGGCCTGGTGACGTACGAGCGCAACGTGGGCGCGCGGGTCGCGATGGTCGACGAGCAGGGATACGTCGACGCCATGCAGGCACTCGGCGTGGTCGAGGGCGCGGCGACCGGGCTCTCGGCGCCCCGTGTCTCCGCCGCGGATCTCGAGCGGGCGACGGAGGTGAACGAGCATCTGCGCTCGCTGCTGGACCACTTCGACCCGCACGCGTTCACCGCCCTGAACCGGCAGTTCCACTCGGTGCTGTTCGAGTCGTGCCCCAACCAGCTGCTGCTCGACATGGTCCACCGCGGCTGGGCCCAGCTCTCCGGGCTGCGCGACTCCACGTTCGCGTTCGTGCCGGGCCGGGCCCGCGACTCGGTGGCCGAGCACGCCCACATCCTCGACCTGATCGCCCGCGGCGCCGACCGGCTCGAGATCGAGATCGCCGCGCGCAACCACCGGTGGGCGACCATGCAGGCCTTCCTGGACGCTCGTGCCGCCGGCGCCGTGCCCCACCCACCTCGACACACGGAGACACGATGACCGACCAGACGACCCGCCACCTGCCCGCCGGGCTGCCCGACCGTATCCAGCACTACATCGGCGGCAAGCTCGTCGACTCGGTCGACGGCGACACGTTCGACGTGCTCGAACCCGTGACCAACGAGGTCTACGTCCGGGCGGCGGCGGGCAAGGCGGCCGACGTCGCTCTTGCCGTCGCCGCCGCGCGCGAGGCGTTCGTGAACGGACCCTGGCCCAGGATGCTGCCGCGCGAGCGCTCGCGGGTCCTGCACCGGATCGCGGACATCGTCGAGTCCCGTGACGCGCGGCTCGCCGAGCTGGAGAGCTTCGACTCCGGTCTGCCGATCACGCAGGCGCTGGGGCAGGCGCGCCGGGCCGCGGAGAACTTCCGGTTCTTCGCCGACCTCGTCGTGGCGCAGTCGGACGACACCTTCAAGGTGCCCGGACGCCAGATCAACTACGTGAACCGCAAGCCGATCGGCGTGGCAGGCCTCATCACGCCGTGGAACACGCCGTTCATGCTCGAGTCCTGGAAGCTCGGCCCGGCGCTGGCGACCGGCAACACCGTGGTGCTCAAGCCCGCGGAGTTCACGCCGCTGTCGGCGTCGCTGTGGGCCGGCATCTTCGAGGAGGCGGGGCTGCCCGACGGCGTGTTCAACCTCGTCAACGGCCTGGGGGAGGACGCAGGGGATGCCTTGGTCAAGCACCCGGACGTGCCGCTGATCTCGTTCACGGGGGAGAGCAGCACCGGGCAGCTCATCTTCGCCAACGCCGCCCCGTACCTCAAGGGCCTGTCGATGGAGCTGGGCGGCAAGTCCCCGGCCGTCGTCTTCGCGGACGCCGACCTGGAGGCCGCGATCGACGCCACGATCTTCGGCGTCTTCTCGCTCAACGGCGAGCGCTGCACCGCCGGCAGCCGCATCCTGGTCGAGCGTTCGGTCTACGACGAGTTCGTCGAGCGGTACGCCGAGCGGGCCGAGCGCGTCGTGGTCGGCGACCCGCAGGACCCGAGGACCGAGGTCGGCGCGCTGGTGCACCCCGAGCACTACGAGAAGGTCGTCTCCTACATCGAGATCGGCAGGTCCGAGGGCCGGCTGGTGGCCGGCGGCGGGCGCCCGGAGGGCTTCGAGGCCGGCAACTACGTCGCGCCGACCGTCTTCGCGGACGTCCCGCCGTCCGCCCGGATCTTCCAGGAGGAGATCTTCGGCCCGGTCGTGGCGATCACGCCGTTCGACACCGAGGAGGAGGCCCTGGCCCTGGCCAACGGGGTCAGGTACGGGCTGGCCGCCTACGTGTGGACGAACGATCTCAAGCGCGCGCACAACTTCGCGCAGAGCGTCGAGGCGGGGATGGTCTGGCTCAACTCGAACAACGTGCGCGACCTGCGCACCCCGTTCGGCGGGGTCAAGGCCTCCGGCCTCGGGCACGAGGGCGGCTACCGCTCGATCGACTTCTACACCGACCAGCAAGCCGTGCACATCACGCTCGGCGAGGTGCACAACCCGACTTTCGGCAAGGGAGCCTGAAGATGACCGACCCCATCCCGACACCACTCGCGCCGCCGCCGGACATCCTGCGGTGCGCGTACATGGAGCTGGTGGTCACCGACCTGACCGCCTCCCGGAACTTCTACGCCGACGTGCTGGGCCTCGTGGTCACCGAGGAGGACGAGGACACCGTCTACCTGCGCAGCCTGGAGGAGTTCATCCATCACAACCTCGTGCTGCGCAAGGGCCCGGTGGCCGCCGTCGCCGCCTTCTCCTACCGGGTGCGCAGCCCTGAGGAGCTCGACCGGGCCGTGGCGTTCTACACCGAGCTGGGCTGTCGGGTGGAGCGCCGCGCGGAGGGCTTCACCCAGGGCATCGGCGACTCGGTACGGGTGACCGATCCGCTGGGATTCCCCTACGAGTTCTTCTACGACGTCGACCACGTCGAGCGTCTGGCCTGGCGGTACGACCTGCACACCCCTGGCGCCCTGGTGCGCCTGGACCACTTCAACCAGGTCACCCCCGACGTGCCGCGCGCCGTGAAGTTCATGGAGGACCTCGGCTTCCGCGTCACGGAGGACATCCAGGACGGCGAGGGCACGACGTACGCCGCGTGGATGCGCCGCAAGCCGACCGTGCACGACACGGCGATGACGGGTGGCGATGGCCCGCGCATGCACCACGTCGCGTTCGCCACCCACGAGAAGCACAACATCATCGCGATCTGCGACAAGCTCGGCGCCCTGCGCCTGAGCGACCGCATCGAGCGGGGCCCGGGCCGGCACGGCGTGTCCAACGCGTTCTACCTGTACCTGCGCGACCCCGACGGGCACCGGGTGGAGATCTACACGCAGGACTACTGGACGGGCGACCCCGACAACCCCGTGGTGACGTGGGACGTGCACGACAACCAGCGCCGCGACTGGTGGGGCAATCCCGTGGTGCCGTCCTGGTACACGGAGGCGTCGCTCGTCCTGGACCTGGACGGCAACCCGCAACCGGTCGTCGCCCGCACGGACACCTCGGAGATGGAGGTGACGATCGGCGCGGACGGGTTCTCCTACACCCGCCCGGAGGACGACGCCGACGCGCTGCCGTCGTGGAAGCAGGGCGAGTACAAGCTGGGGCACCAGCTGTGAGCCCGAGCTCCCGGATGCTCGGCGATGACGTCGTCGCGGCCCTCGCCGAGGAGCTCGCCGACGCCGACCGCACGAACGCCGTGATCCCGCGGATCACCGCGCGCCACCCGGACGCGACGATCGAGGACTCGTACGCGATCCAGGGGGTGTGGCGGGACCGGATGCTCGCGGCCGGGCGGCGTCTCGTGGGCCGCAAGATCGGCCTCACGTCCAGGGCGATGCAGCAGGCCACGGGCATCGACGAACCCGACTACGGCGTGATGTTCGACGACACGGTCCACTCGAGCGGCGCGGAGATCCCGGTGGACCGGTTCTCGAACGTGCGCATCGAGGTCGAGCTCGCGTTCGTGCTGGCCAGACCCCTGGAGGGTCCCGGCTGCACGCTCGAGGACGCCCTCGCGGCGACCGACCACGTGGTGCCGGCGCTCGAGGTGCTCAACTCCCACATCGAGCTCGAAGGCCGCACGATCGTGGACACGATCAGTGACAACGCCGCCTACGGCGCCATGGTCCTGGGTGCGACCCGCAGGCGGCCGGACGAGGTCGACCTGCGCTGGGTGCCCGGGCTCCTGTACCGCAACGGCGAGATCGAGGAGACCGGCGTCGCCGCGGGCGTCCTGGATCATCCGGCGCGCGGCGTGGCGTGGCTCGCCAACAAGTTCCACCACCACGGCGCCCGGCTGGAGGCCGGCGAGATCATCCTGGCCGGCTCGTTCACGCGGCCCCTGTGGGTCTCGCGGGGCGACGAGGTGCTGGCCGACTACGGACCGATGGGAACCATCACATGCCGATTCATCTGACCCTCCCGCCCACGTTCCGCGACCGCATCGCCTCGGCCGGCCGGCCGCAGATCGGCATGTGGGTGTGCACCGGCAGCCCGCTCGTCGCGGAGATCTGCGCGGGCGCCGGCCTCGACTGGCTCCTGATCGACGGCGAGCACTCGCCGATCGGCCTGGAGACCACCGCGGCGCTGCTCCGGGCGGTGGCCCCGTACCCGGTCACCTCGCTCGTGCGCGTGCCGTCGGGCGATGCCGTCGTGCTCAAGCAGCTGCTCGACCTGGGCGCGCAGAACGTGCTGGTACCCATGGTCGACACGGCGGAGCAGGCCCGCGCCGTCGTGCGGGCCGTGCGCTACCCGCCGCGCGGCGTGCGCGGGGTGGGCGCCGCGCTGTCCCGCGGCGCCCGCTGGAACCGCGTCGAGAACTACATGGCCGACGCCGACCGCCACGTCTCGCTGTTCGTGCAGATCGAGTCCGCGACCGCCGTCGGGAACGCGGCCGCCATCGCGGCGGTCGACGGCATCGACGGCGTGTTCGTCGGCCCGTCCGACCTCGCCGCCTCCATGGACCTGCTGGGACAGCAGACGCACCCGGACGTGATCGCGGCGGTGCGCAGCACGTTCGAGGCCGTGCGCGCGGCCGGCAAGCCCGTCGGGGTCAACGCCTTCGACCCGTCCATGGCCCGCGCCTATCTCGACGCGGGGGCGTCCTTCGTCCTCGTCGGAGCCGACGTCACGCTGCTCGCCCGCGGGTCGGAGGCGCTCGCGGACACGTGGATCGACGAGAAATAGATGGTCAGGCCGACGCGAGCGAGCGCACCGCGTCGATCGTGTCGGCCTCGGCGGCGGTCTTGTCGTCGCGGTAGCGGAGCACGCGGGCGAAGCGGAGGGCGAGGCCGCCGGGGTAGCGGGTGGAGCGCTGGAGGCCGTCGAAGGCGATCTCCACGACCTGCTCCGGGCAGACGTGCACCACGTGCCCCTCGCGGGAGGTCTCGAGCTCGAGGAACCGTTCCGTCTGCCACTCGAGCATCTTGTCCGTCATTCCCTTGAAGGTCTTGCCCAGCATCACGAAGTCGTCGCCGTCCGGGCCGGGCCGGCGGGCGCCCAGGTGGATGTTGGAGAGCTTGCCCTGTCGTCGCCCTGAGCCCCATTCGACGGCGAGGACCACCAGATCGAGGGTCTTGCGCGGCTTCACCTTGATCCAGCCCGCGCCGCGCCGGCCCGCCGCATAGGGGGAGTCGAGCGACTTCACGACGACGCCCTCCTGGCCCTCGCGGATCGCTTCGTCGAAGAACTCCGTGAAGAGCGTGGCGGTCTCGGCATCGGCCGCTCTGCCGGGCCGCATCAGGCGGCGGACCGTGTGCGGGCCTGCGACCCGGTCGAGCACGGCGAGCCGCTCGCGCAGCGGGGCGTCGATCAGGTCGCGGCCGCCCGCGTGGAGCACGTCGAAGAAGAACGGGGTGAGGGTGACGGCGTCGAGTTCGGTCGCGGACCGCGACGCGGTCTCCTGGAACGGCCGTGGGGCGCCGTCGGGCCCCAGCACCATCGCCTCGCCGTCCAGGACGAGTCGCACTTCCGGGAGTGCCCGCACAGCGGCGACGATCTCCGGCACGCGGCGCGTGATGTCGTCCAGGGACCTGGTGAACACGCGGACGTCGTCGTCGGCCCGGTGCACCTGGATGCGGATTCCGTCGAGCTTGACGTCCACACAGGCGCCGTCCCCGGGCAGCTTGTCGAGCGCGGCGCCGACGTCGGGCGCCGACTGGGCGAGCATGGGCCGCACCGGTCGGCCCACCTCCAGGGAGAAGCCGGCGAGGGTCGCGAGCGGGTCGGGGGAGAGGAGCGCGGCGCTCGCGACCGGCCCGGTGGCGCCACGCAGCATGACGGCGCGGCGGACGGCGTCGGCGGGGACGTCCGCAGCCTCGGCGACGGCGTCCACGACCACCGAGTCGAGCGCGCCTTGCCGCAGCTCGCCGAGGATCAGGGCGCGCAGGAACTGCTGCTCGCGCTCGGTCGCGGCACCGAACAGGGCCGACGTCGCGGCGGCGCGAGCGGCCTCGGATCCTGTCCCGGCGATCCTGGACAGCGCGGCGAGTGCGGCGTCGACGTCGTGCAGCGTGAGCGTCGCGGACGTGGCGGGCGGCGGGAGGTCGCGCAGGGCGGCCCAGCCCAGGCCGGTGCGGCGTTGCCGTGGCGCACCGGCGAGGTAGGCGACGGCGATCTCCAGCTCGTCGGCGCCGGCGGCGCCGCGGCGCAGGCAGCCGGCGATGGCCGCGCGCTTGGCGAGGCGCGAGCGTGTGGCGGCGACTGCTTCGGACGTGTCGACGACCTCGGCGAGCAACATGCGTCCATGGTCTCGCCCCTGGCGGCGGACTGCTCTGACGACGGGAAAAGTGTGCCAAGCGCGGAGCGCCGTGTGCTTGCGGGGTCAGACCGCTCCTGGGCGCGCCCCGACCCGCCGTCGTCCCGCGGCCAGCCGCTTCCCCAGCAGCCCGTGGCGCGGCGCGAACAGGTAGACCAGCGTGAACGCGACCCCCTGCGCCACGACCACGAGCCCGCCGGACGCCGCGTCGAGCCAGTAGCTGAGGTAGATCCCCACCACCGAGCAGAGGACCGACATCACCGGGGCGATCACCAGCATCCGCCCGAACCGGTCGGTGAGCAGGTACGCGGTGGCTCCGGGGATGATCAGCATCGCCACGACCAGGATCACCCCGACCACCTGGAGCGCGACGACGGCGGTCAGGGCGAGCAGCCCCAGCAGCAGCGCCCCGAGGAACCGCGGCGAGAGCCCGATGGCGTGGGCGTGCATGCGGTCGAACGCGTACAGGGTCAGGTCGCGGCGCTTGACGACCAGCACCACGAAGGCGATGGCGGCCAGGATCGCGATCTGGACCAGTTCCGCCTCGGAGACGCCCAGGATGTTGCCGAAGATGATGTGGTTGAGGTCCGTCTGGCTCGGGGTGACGGAGATGAGCACCAGGCCGAGCGCGAACAGGGTGGTGAACACGATCCCGATCGCCGCGTCCTCCTTGACGCGGCTCGTGCCGCGGATCGCGCCGATCAGCGCGACGGCGAGGAACCCGAACACGAGCGCCCCGATCGCGAACGGCACGCCGAGCACGTACGCGATGACGACGCCGGGCAGGACGGCGTGGGAGACGGCGTCGCCCATCAGCGACCAGCCCACCAGGACGAGCCAGCAGGACAGCAACGCGCACACGACGGCCGCGACGACCGTGGTCACGATCGCGCGGACCATGAAGTCGTACTGCAGCGGCTCCAGGAGCAGGTCGAGGAGGGTCATGCGGTCTCACCCCCGAGCACGTCGAGGCCGAACGCGCGGGCGAGGTTTTCCGGCCGCAGCGCCTCGGACACCTCGCCGTGGAACAGGACGCGGTGCAGCAGCAGCGCGGCCTCGTCGGCGAGCCGGGGGAGGGCGTGCAGGTCGTGGGTGGAGACCAGCACGGTCCTCCCGTCGCCGGCGAGTTCCCGCAGCAGCCGCACGATTGTGGCCTCGGACCGCTTGTCGACGCCGGCGAACGGCTCGTCCAGGAGCAGCACGCGCGCGTCCTGGGCGATGCCGCGGGCGACGAACGCGCGCTTGCGCTGGCCGCCGGAGAGCTGCCCGATCTGCCGGTCGGCGTAGCCGGTCAGCTCCACCCGTTCCAGGGCCTCGGCGACGGCCGCGTGGTCGGCCGGGCGGGCGCGGCGGGTGGGTCCCTGCCGCCCGTAGCGCCCCATCATCACGACGTCGCGCACCGAGACGGGAAAGGCCCAGTCGACGTCCTCGCTCTGCGGCACGTACCCGACCAGGCCCCGCTTGCGCGCCGCCGCGGGATCGCCGCCGTCGAGCAGGACGCTGCCCTGGTCGGGGCGGACCATCCCCATGATCGTCTTGAAGAGGGTCGACTTGCCGGACCCGTTCATGCCGATCAGCCCGGTCACGAGGCCCGGCCGGACCCGCAGGGTCACGCCGTCCAGGGCCAGCACCTCGCCGTAGCGGACGACGACGTCGTCCACCTGGATCGTGGCGGTGGTCGTGGCGGTCACGCGTCGCCTCCGCCCAGGGCGTCGAGGATGATCCTGGTGTCGTACCGGATCAGGTCGAGGTAGGTCGGCACCGGCCCGTCGGCCTCGGAGAGGGAGTCGACGTAGAGCGTTCCGCCGAAGGCGGCGCCGGTCGCCTCGACCACCTGCCGCATCGGCTTGTCGGAGACGGTCGACTCGCAGAACACGGCCGGGATGTCGCCGGCCTCGACGAACTCGATCATGCCGGCGATCTGCTGCGGGGTGGCCTGCTGCTCGGCGTTCACCGGCCAGATGTACCGCTCGGTCAGCCCGGCGTCGCGGGCCAGGTAGGAGAACGCACCCTCGCAGGTCGCGAGCGCGCGCTCGTTCTCGGGCAGCGCGGACAGCCCGTCGACGAGTTCGTCCTGCACCTCCTGCAGCTCGGCCTGGTACGCCGTGCCCGCGGCCTCGAAGTCGCTCGCGTGCTCCGGGTCGAGCTCGCTGAAGGCCTCGACCATGTTGTCGACGTAGATCTGCACGTTCACCGGGCTCATCCACGCGTGCGGGTTCGGTGTGCCGGCGTAGGCGTCGGCCGCGATGTCGATCGGTTCGACGCCGTCCGACACGACGACGTGGGGCACGTCCACCGACTCCACGAACTGGCCGAACCATGCCTCCAGGTTCAGCCCGTTGTCGAGGATCAGGTCCGCCTCGGACGCCTTCGCGATGTCGCCCGGCGTCGGCTCGTACCCGTGGATCTCCGCTCCGACCTTGGTGATCGACTCCACCCGGAGATGCTCCCCGGCCACGTTCTCCGCGATGTCGGCGAGCACGGTGAACGTCGTCAGGACCACGGGCCGGCCGTCGTCGGCCGCCCGGCCCTCGATCGCGGCCCCGCAGCCGGACAGCGTCCCCGCGGCGAGGGCCAGCGGGAGGAGGAGGCGGATGTGTCGCATGCCCAAACGATAAAAGTTCGGCCACCCGAAAACAAGTGGTTCGCCCCGGGAGTGCGGTGGGTTCGCCCCGGGAGTGCGGTGGGTTCGTGCCGGGAGTGCGGTGGGTTCGTGCCGGGAGTGCGGTGGTCCGGCACGGTGTGTTCCACTGGGGGTGTGCTCATGGTCCACCATGTCTCCGCCCGGCCCCTGGATGTCGGCCTGACACTGGGGCCCCTGGGGCATGGGCCGTTCGACCCGGCGTTCCACCGGGCGGGCGACGGGTCCGTCTGGCGTACCACGCTGACGAGTACCGGCCCGGTCACGCAGCGGTTCATGACCGTCGGGCCGCGGGAGGTCCTGGTGCACCTCTGGGGCGACGGCGCCCCGCAGTCTGCCGACGAGCTCCCGATACTGCTCGGCGAGGACGAGGACACGACCGGGTTCGCCCCGCCCGCGAAGCTCCGCGACGCGCAGCGGCGCGCGACCGGCCTGCGGCTGGTGGTCACCGGCATGGTCCTGGAGGCGCTCGTCCCGGCCGTGCTGGAACAGCGCGTCCAGACCCCCATCGCGCACCGTGCCTGGCGGCGGCTCCTGGCCCGGTACGGTCTCCGGGCCCCGGGCCCGGCGCCGGCGGGAATGCGCGTGGTCCCCGACGCCCGCACGTGGGCGCGGATCCCGGAGTGGGACTGGCACCGTGCGGGCATCGATCCCGCCCGGGCCCGGACCATCACCCGCTGTGCCGCCGTCGCGCCGCGGCTGGAGGAAGCCTCGGCCATGCCGCGTGCCGAGGCGCGGTCCCGGCTGGAGCGGGTGGTCGGTGTGGGTGCCTGGACGTCGGCGGAGACCGCGCAGCGCGCGTTCGGCGACGCCGACGCCGTCTCGGTGGGTGACTTCCACCTCGCGGCCACCGTCGGGTGGGTCCTGACCGGCCGGCGCACCGACGACGTCGGCATGCTGCGGCTCCTGGACCCCTACACCCCGTACCGCCACCGCCTCACCCGGCTCGTCCTCCTGGACCACCACCCCGGGGCACCCCGGCGTGGTCCCCGCCGCCCCCTCTCCGAGTACCGCGCCTTCTGACGGGCGGCGGCGGGAACGGAGAAGTCAGCGCTCGACCTCGAAGATCTGCTTCTGGACGCCGTTGCGGTAGGCCTCGTGCTCGACCAGCCGGAGCTTCCGCGCCGGCTGGTCGGCATCGCTGAACAGCGGCTTGCCCTGGCCCAGGAGCACCGGGAACACGAGCAGGTGGTACGCGTCGATCAGGCCGGCGTCCGCAAGCGCGCGGGTGAGGCTGACGCTGCCGTGCACCTGGATCTCCTCGTCACCGGACTCCTTGAGCCGCGCGACGTCGTCCAGCGAGCGCAGGATGGTGGTCTCGCCCCAGTTGCCGGCCAGGTCCTCCTCGGTGAGGGTGGTGGAGACGACGTACTTGGGCAGGGTGTTGTACCGCGTGAACTCCTCCATCTCCGGCCAGACCGGAGCGAACATCTGGTAGCTCCTGCGGCCGAGGAGCAGGGCGCCGGCTTCTTCCTGCTCGCGGCCCTTGAGGTCGTAGGCCTCCGGTACGGCGTCGACCGTCTTGAACGTCCACGCCGTGTCGTGCAGCGCGGGGTCTCCGCCGGTCGGGTCGACCTTGCCGTCGAGCGAGACGAAGTGGGTGGCGACGATGGTGCTCATGTCAGGTTCTCCTCGGATGTGACCTACGGGTCGTGGTGGCCGCGACCGCTCGGTGCGGTGCGTCGTGGGTATGGACGAGAGACTCGCACAGGATTCATCGGTGGTCCCGGGTGCCTCCGGATGAACCAGGGCGAAGGTCCTGTCGGCCCGTGACCGTCGGCCCTGCCGTCTCCCGGCCGGGACGGGCAGGGTCGGAGCAGTGGAACAAGCCGAGCAGAAAGGGTTCGCCATGACCACCGCTCAGCGTCCCGCACCGGTCGTCGTCGCCGTCGACGGAACCGACCGCAGCGCAGGGGCGATCAGGTACGCGATGGGAGAGGCGCGGCTGCGGGGTTCCGCGGTCCGCCTCGTGCATGTTCTCGGCGAGGCCGGGGACGACGGGCGCGAGAGCGTGGACCGGGCGCTGTCGGAGGCCGGCGCGGCGGGACCCGACGTCGAGGTCGGATTTCTGCTGGGGCAGGGGGAGAGGGTGACCGGCCTGGTCACGGCCGCCGCGAGCGCCGGTCTGCTGGTGCTCGGCCGGCTGGCCCGGCGTGCCACGGGGCCGACGACGGCGGGCGTGGCCGCGCGTGCGGAGGTGCCCGTGGCCGTGGTGCCGGCGGACTGGCGGGACAGGGCTCACGGCCGCGTCGTCGCCGGGGTCAAGTCGTCCGCGATCTCGGGTGAGCTGCTGGCGTACGCCTTTCGCACGGCGTCCGCCCGGGGTGCCGCGCTGCGGGTGGTGCACGTCGTCGATGTTCCCGACCAGGTCGAGGAGCTCGCTGAGGTGGACGCGGGGACCCGGCCCGCCGATCCGGTGCTGGAGGCGATGGTTCGGGACTGGTCGGGCGCGTTCCCGGACGTCGCGGTGACGACGTCGGTGGTCCGCTCCGACCCGGTGCGCGCGCTGGTCGAGGCCGGGGCCGACGCGGACGTCCTCCTGGTCGCGCGCCACCCGCGTGGCCTGCGGCATCCGGTGCGCCTGGGCCCGGTCCCACGGGCGTTGCTGGAGCGCTCGGACATTCCGGTCGAGGTGTTCCCGCTGACCGGGGAGCCGGCCACGCCGCCGCTCGTGCTGGAGCGGGCCGGGGCGATCGTCAAGGAGTGACGGGCGCCGCCTAGCATGGGCGCATGCTTGAGAAAGCGCTTACCGGCGACCTCCGGATCGACAGCTCCCGTCCCGCCCGCTCCGTTCTGCGTCTCCTCGCCCGCAGGCCCGGGCGCATGACGATCGCCGTCGCGGCGTTCACCCTCAAAGAGATCCCCATGTGGTTCCTGCCGGTCGTGACCGCCGCCGTCATCGACATCGTCGCCACCGGGGGATCGGTGCGCGACGTGCTGGTCTGGTTCGCCGTCGCCGCCGTCCTGCTGGTGCAGAACTTCCCCAACCACCTCGTCTACACCCACAACTTCATGACCGTCGTGCGCGACACCGGCGCCGACCTGCGCAACGCGCTCGCCGCGCGCCTGCAGAGCCTGTCGATCGGCTACCACACCCGTGCCAGTTCATCGGTGGTGCAGACCAAGGTGGTGCGCGACGTCGAGAACATCGAGGTCATGCTCCAGCAGGTGGGTCATCCCCTGCTCTCCTCGCTCGTGGTGCTCGCCGGCGCCGTGACGATGACGGCTCTGAAGGTCCCCGAGTTCCTGCCCGTCTACCTGCTGGCGGTACCGCTCGCGCTCGGCATGCGCTGGGCCACCGCGCGCCGCTCCCGGGAGCGGAACGAGCAGTTCCGCCGGGAGATCGAGGGGTTCGCGTCGCGCGTCGGCGAGATGGCGTCACTCATCCCGATCACCCGCGCCCACGGGCTGGAACGGACCGCGGTCACCCGCGTGGCCGCCGGGGCCGACGACGTGCGCCGCGCGGGCCTGCACCTGGACATGATGAACGGCCGTGTCGCGTCGCTGTCCTGGGTCACCATGCAACTCCTCGGCGTCGCGTGCCTGGCGCTCGCGGCCACGTTCTCGCTCACGGGCCTCCTTCCCGTGACGGCGGGCGAGGTCGTGCTGCTGTCCAGCTACTTCGCCCTGCTCACCCAGGGGCTCACGCAACTGCTCATGCTGATCCCGGTCACCGCGCGCGGCATGGAGTCCGTGCGTTCGATCGCCGAGGTGCTCGAGGAGCCCGACCTGGAGGAGAACGAGGGGCGCCGCCGGGTCGACGCCGTCTCGGGTGAGCTGGTCCTGGATCGCGTGCACCACCGCTACCCCGGCTCCGACGGTGATGCCCTGCACGACGTGACGCTCACGGTGGCGGCGGGCGAGACGGTCGCGTTCGTCGGCTCCTCCGGGTCGGGCAAGTCGACGCTGCTGAACCTCGTGCTCGGCTTCGTCCGCCCGACGTCCGGCCGGGTGCTCGTGGACGGCGTCGACGCGCAGGAGCTCGACCTGCGCACGGTCCGCCGGCACGTGTCGGTGGTGCCGCAGGAGTCCGTGCTGTTCGAGGGGACGATCCGCGACAACGTCGCCTACGGCATCCCGGACGCGCCCGACGAGATGATCCGCGCCGCGCTCCGGGAGGCCAACGCGCTCGGCTTCGTCGACGCCCTGCCCCAGGGGTGGGACACCGTCGTCGGCGAGCGCGGGGCACGGTTGTCAGGCGGGCAGCGGCAACGCATCGCGATCGCCCGCGCGCTCGTGCGCGACCCGCGGATCCTGCTGCTCGACGAGGCGACCAGCGCCCTGGACGTCGCATCGGAGAACCTGGTCAGAGAGGCATTGGGGCGCCTCATGCGAGGGCGCACGACGCTCGTCGTCGCGCACCGCCTGTCGACCGTCCGACAGGCCGACCGCATCGTCGTGCTGGAGCACGGCCGAGTGGTCGAGGAGGGATCGCACGATGCCCTGCTCGCCCGAGGCGGCCGCTACGCCGCCTTGCACGCGACCCAGGCGAGCTAGAAGCGGGATCGGTACGCCACGGTACGGCGCCGCGGGCGCGATGCGCCGCCCAGACCGTCTCGACGGCCGTGCGCCGCGAGGACGCAGACGGCGACTGTGGATAGAACACATGTTTCCACAGATTGGCGGTGGATGAGGGTTCTGGCTGGTGTTTGCTCGGGCCTAAGGGGAGAATGGGGAACATGACGATGCGGCGCGCGGTGGGCTTCCTGCCCGGTTCCCCGGAGGGAGCCGGGTCGGCTGCGACGCCCTCGGCCGCGCCCGTGGCCGCTGATGTCGCCCGGATGCACGCGTGGCTCCTGGCTGCGTCCAAGCCGGGCCAGGCGAGTGGCCAGGTCGAGATGTTGCGAGCGCTGGAAGACCTGTCCGGCGCCATCGCGGCGGTGCAGGCGCAGCTGATGGTCGAGCTCGACCAGACCACGCGAGCCGAAGCCCGCCAGATGGTGGCGCGCACCGAGGCAGACCCCGCGGGCCGGTCGGTGCCGGTCACCGTGCGCTCGGCCGAGCGGGAAGCAGCCCGGTCCGTACGCAGCCAGGTCGGCCTGGCCCTGCGGGTCTCCCCGCACCGGGCCGGGACCCTCATCGGCGTGGCCAAGATGTTGCACGCCGAGATGCCGGCCACCCTGGGCGCGCTGCGCGCCGGGCGCCTCCCGCACGAACGCGCGATCATCCTGGTCAAGGAGACTGCCTGCCTCGAGGCCGACGACCGCGCCCGCATCGACGCCGAACTGTGCGCTGACCCGGCCACCCTCGAGGGCATCGGCACCCGGCAGCTGGAAGCCATGGCGCGCGCCCGGGCGGCCGAGCTCGACCCGGCCGCCGCCGTGCGCCGCGCCGCGAAAGCCGCCAAGGACCGGTACGTGTCCATCCGGCCCGCACCCGACGCGATGGTCCGCCTGAGCGCCCTGCTGCCCGTGGCCGAGGGCGTACGCACCTACGCGGCCCTCAAGCAGGCGGCCGACACCGCCCGGACCGACCCCGACGACGACCGGAACCGCCACCAGGTCATGGCCGACACCCTCGTCGAGCGCGTCACCGGACAGGAGACCGCCGGCCAGGTCCCCGTCACCGTCAACCTCATCGTCTCCGACCGCACCCTGCTCGCCGCCGGGCACGAGCCGGCCGTCATCACCGACGTAAGCGGCACCAGCTACGGCCCCGTGCCCGCGCAGGTGGCCCGCAACCTCACCGCCACCGGCCTCGATGTCGACGCCGCTTGGCTCCGGACCATCTACGCAAGCTCCGGCGGCGACCTGATCGCCGCCGGCTCCAAGAGGCGGTTCTTCGCCGGCGGCCTGGCCGACCTGCTCCGCGTCCGAGACCAAGGCATCTGCCGCACCCCCTGGTGCGACGCCCCAGCCAGACACCTGGATCACGCGAAACCTGCCACCGCGGCGGGCCCGACCACCCTCGACAACGGGCAGGGCCTGTGCGAAGCCTGCAACCAGGCCAAGGAGGCCCCCGGCTGGAACGCCGCAGCCGACACCGACCCCACCACCGGACGACACCGCGTCACCACGACCACACCGGCCGGACTCCACTACGCATCCGTCGCCCCACCACCCCCACGACCCGCGTGAGGAAGGTGGCCGGTGCATGAGACTGGGGCCATGACCAGACCTGTCATCCCCATCCATACGGACGACGACACGGTCCGCCTCGCCGCGGCAGCGTGGGGACACCCGTTGACGGATCCCGTCGACCTCGGCGGGTCGCACCGTTCCCGCGTGTTGCGCTGCCACGTCGAGGGCGGTGGAACCGTCGTCGTCAAGCAGTTCCACGTGGCGGGCTCGGAGTTCGCGCGGGAATCTGTGGGGCTGACGCTCCTGGGGCCGACGCCGCAGTTGCTCGCCGCCGATGCGGAGCACCGGATCATCGTGATGTCGGATCTTGGAGACGGCCTGCCGACCCTCGCGGACCTGCTTCTCGGTTCGGACGGGGAGGCGGCGTGGACGGGCGCACTGTCGTGGGCGCGGCACCTCGGGTCAGCGGTGGGGGCGTCGCGTCCCGTCGCCGAAGAGGCCCGCCGGCGGATCGGCGCCGGCCGACCGGGCGGCCCGACGCACTGGGACGCGGCCGGGGACCTGCGCCAAGGGCTGGCCCGCCTCGCCGCACTCGCGCCGGAGGTGACCGACGTCGACGCGATCGAGTCCGAGCTCGCCGGCGTCACGGCTCTGCTCGAGCCGGGAGCGGCAGCGGTTGTCTGGCCCACCGACACCTGCCCGGACAACGCGGTCCTCGCGGACCGCTCCGCCGACCAGCCGGCGGCCTGGGTGTTCCTCGATCTCGAAGGAACCGACGTGAATCATCCGGCGCTCGCGGCGGCCTACACGATGCTGCCGTTCGCGACCTGCTGGTGCGTCTACGACCCGCCCGCCGGCCTGACCGACGGTCTGCTGGCGGCCTTCTCCGAAGGTCTCGGTGCGCATGCGCCGGACGTGGTCGCGGCACCGATGTGGGCGGGTCAGGTCAGGCTGGCCTGCGCGGCCTATGTGGTCCTGGTGACGGGATGGCTGCTTGACGGCGCGATCGAGGCACGGCCGTTCGTCGGACCCGCCGACAGGTCACCGTCCTACCGCCAGCTCGTGGCGTCCCGCTGGCGGTGGGGCGCCACGAACCTGCGCGCGGACTTCCCGATGCTGTCCCGAGCGCTGGCAGGAGCACACCGGTGGTCGTGGCAGGCGTGGGGCACCGACGGAGAGACGACCGGCTACCCGGCCTTCGCCTGATCCGGAATCCGCGCCGTCACCGGCGCGGCCGCCCGGCCGGTCCAAACGCACTGTCGACGCTAGGGTCTCGGTATGCCCCGCCTGATCCTGCTCAACGGCGCGCCCGGGACGGGGAAGTCGACGCTGGCCGAACTGCTGGCACAGGATCAGGTACTGACGCTGGCCCTCGATGTGGACGGCATCAAGCACTCCTTGGGTGGGTGGAGCGAGGACGCCCAGGCGTCCGGGCTCCGGGCCAGGAGGCTGGCACTAGCCATGGCCCGTGAGCAGCTCCGGTCCGGACATGACGTGGTCGTCGGCCAGTATCTGGCCCGGACCGATTTCATCGACTCCCTGGAGGCTCTGGCCGAGGAATGCGGTGCGACGTTCGTCGAGTGCCTTCTCGAACTGGACGCGCCGACCCTCGCCCGGCGACTGGCCGACCGGGCGGCTGCTCCGACTCGCCCGGAGCATCAGGTCAACACCGCCTTGGTCGGCCCCCAGGACGCCGATCGCCTCGTCAGGTCACTGGACGGCGTCCGGCAGTACCGTCCGAACGCCGTCCAGGTCAGCGCGGAGGGCTCGATCGCGGCCACCCTCGACCTGCTGCGGGCCGCGGTGCGGCGCGCCGATCCCGCCGTCAGCGGTCGCTGACGACCTTCGTCCCCTGCGACGTGTCCACGGTGAACGCGTCCACCACGGTCCCGTCGGCGGTGCGTGCCTCGTACGTGAGCTCGTCGTCGGTCACCGACACCACCTGGTAGGTCTGCGTCTCGCCGTGCTGCGCCCGTACCTCGGCTCCGCCGGCGCGCCAGTCGGTGGTGACGGGGTCGTAGAACTTGGGGCCGGTCACCGCCACCGTGTAGACGGGGCCGGTGTGCGAGTGCTCGTCGACGTGGTTCGAGCGGAGGTTGCCGCGGCCGTAGGAGTGGTCGTGACCCTGCAGCACGAGGTCGACGTCGTGCTCCTCGAACACGTCCAGCCAGTACTCCCGCACCACGATGCCCGTGCGGCCGGAGCTGTTGGCGAAGACCGGCTGGTGGAAGGCCACCACGGTCCACCGGTTCGGGTTGTCGGCGAGCACGTCCTCCAGCCAGGCCTCCTGGTCCTCCATCCAGTCGTGCACGTCGAACCAGGGTGCGTTCGTGTAGTTGCTGTTCAGTGCGATGAACCGGACGCCCTGGTAGTCCGTGTACCAGACGGTGTCGTCGAGGTCGTCGTCTCCGGGGCCGTTGCCCGTCCCGGGGAACTGGAGGTTCCAGTGCCCCGACACGTCCCACGAGTCGTACTCGTGGTTGCCGATCGCCGCGATGTGGTTGACCGACGCCGACCGTTCGCCCTGGGCGGCGAACCACTCGCCCCACTGGCCGTCGTCGTCGGCGTCGTTGATGAGGTCGCCGGCGTGCACCGCCACCTTCGCGTCGGGGACGGCGTCGTAGGCGGCCCGGATCACGGGCGCGGCGCCCGCGGTGATGTTGTTCTGGACGTCGCCGAAGTACAGGAAGCGGAACGGCTCGCCCGCGGCGCCCGCCGTCGTGAACTCGGTCCACGGGCTCCAGGTCTCGCCGTCACCCACGCGGTAGCGGTACGCCGTACCGGGCCGCAGGCCCTCCAGGGTGGCGCGGTGGTAGGTGCCGCCGCCGGCCTCGCCGGTGGTGCTGCCCTCGGTGGTCACGGCGCTGCCGCCGGCGACGGGCTCGTGCTGCGCCAGGGACGGGGCGTCGGTGCCGGTACGCCAGGTGATGGTCTGGCTGGTGGACGGGGTCGCGGTGGGGCTGAGCGTGATGCGGTCCGGCGGGGCGGCGGCCTGGGCGGTCATGGCCTGCCCGCCGATCGCGACGGTGGCGGCGACCGCCAGTGTCACCGCGGCGGTGCGGCGGCGCGCGGTGCGGGCCGTGCGGATGGGCACGTGGGCGGGCACGTCGTGGTCCAGGGACGGCATCGTTCCTCCAGATCGGCTCGGGATCGGGCTGGGCGTGCGCGGCCATGCTGCCGGGACGGGGTGGCGGCGGGGTGAACTCCCGATTGCCGTGTCGGGGCGAACTGCCGAAGGAGCACCGCGCGCCGCCTCCCGGTCCGGCGAGGACGCCGCCCGGCCGCCGCCGCTCAGACTCCCGGCACCGGCAGCGGAACCACCGCCCCGAGGGCGCTCGCGAGCTGGTTGTAGCCGAGCAGCAGGAACATCGCCGCCACGGCCACCAGGACCACGTTGACCCACCAGCGGTTGCGCCAGGGGCGCGGCACGCTCGACGAGTTGTTCAGGAACAGCAGCGTGATCGCCAGGAACGGCATGAACAGCGAGCCGAGCGCGCCGTAGACGATGACCAGAGCGATGGGCCGGTCCAGGAACAGCAGCGCCATGGGCGGGACGGTCAGCCACACGATGTACGCGCGGTAGTGGAGGCCGCCGGCGCCGCGGCGCCGGTCGTCGGCGGGCAGGTTGCGCGAGGTCGCGACGAAGTCGGCGAACATCAGCGACACGCCGTGCCAGACGCCGAGCACCGAGGAGAACGCGGCGGCCGCGAACCCGATCAGGAAGACCGGCGCCATGAACGGGCCGTACCGCTCCGCGAGGACACCGGACAGGTCGACGAGCCCGGAACCGCCGTCCTCCACCGTGATCCCCGAGGAGTACAGCAGCTCGGCGCCGACGACCAGCATGGCGATCACGAAGACGCCGGACATCACGTACGCCCACGCGTTGTCGATGCGCATGACCCGCATCCAGCGCGGGGTGGACCACCCCTTCTCCGCCAGCCAGTACCCGTAGGCGGCGAGCGTGATGGTGCCGCCCACGCCGCCCGCCAGCCCCAGCGTGTAGATCACTCCGCCGTCGGGGATCCGGGGCACGAGCCCGCTCGCGACATCGCCGAGGTTCGGCACGGTCAGTACGGCCGAGCCGACCACCGTCAGGAACATGATGCCCACCAGGACGGCGACGATGATCTCGAACGGCCGGTACTTGCCGAACCAGACCAGCAGCAGGCCCGCGACGCCGGCCGCCATCGCCCACCACCGCACCTCGACGCCGGGCATCAGCCCGTTCAGCGCCAGCCCGGTCGCGGACATCGCGGCCGCGCCGAAACTGAAGCCCCACACCACGATGTAGACGCCGAAGTAGATCGTGGCCCACCGGCCGAGCTGCTTCCAGCCGTCGAAGATCGTGCGGCCGGTCGCGAGCGTCCAGCGCCCCGCGCCCTCCACCAGCACGATCTTGATCAGCACCCCGGCGACGGCCGCCCACAGCAGGGCGTAGCCGTACTGGCTGCCGGCCACCAGCGTGGCGACGAGGTCGCCGGCGCCGATACCGGTGGCGGCGACGACGATCCCGGGGCCGATGATGCTCCAGCGGGGGACGTCTGCGTCCAGTCTGACCTCATTGTCCTTTTTCATCCGGCGACTGTACCCAGCGGCCCCGGACCACGGAACCCTCCCTCGTCATGTACGAATGTGGGGACGGGAATCGTGACGAGAACGGAGACCACCATGGACACGACGAGCTCCAGCACGACGGACAAGAACCGCGGCGCCGAGCGTCTCGTCCCCCTGCCCGGCGGCGGCAACCTCTGCACGGAATCGTTCGGCGACCCCGGCAACCGTGCGCTGCTGCTGATCAGCGGGCTGTCGGCGTCGATGGACTGGTGGGACGCCGGCTTCTGCCGCGCGCTCGCGACCGGCGGGCGGTTCGTCATCCGCTACGACCACCGCGACACCGGCGCCTCCCGGACCGACCCGCCCGGCGAACCGTCGTACACGGCGCGCGACATGGCCGAGGACGCGCTGCGTGTGCTCGACGCGTACGACATCGACCGGGCACACCTCGCCGGCGTGTCGGCGGGCGCCGGGATCGCGCAGGAGGTCGCGCTGGAGTGGCCGGAGCGGGTCGCCTCGCTGACGCTGATGTCGACCTCGGCGGCCGTCCCTCTGGCCCCCGGGAAGACCGTGGCCGACGCCGGTCTGCCGAAGAGCTCCCCCGAGATCGAGGAGCTCTTCGGCAACCCGCCACCCGACCCGGACTGGACCGACGCCGACGCCGTCGCCGACCACCTCGTCGGGCAGGAACGCGTCTTCGCCACGGACGGGTTCGACGAGGGGTGGGCGCGGCGGATCGCCCGCCAGGTCGTGGCGCGGTCGGTGAACCCGGCGTCGGCGGGCAACCACTGGAACCTGCCCGACGGCGAGCCGCTCGCCGCCGACCGGACCCTCGCCGATCTCCGCACTCCCACCGTCGTCCTGCACGGCGACGCCGACCCGTTCTTCCGTCCCGAGCACGGGCAGGCACTCGCCGAGTCCGTCCCCGACGCCCGTTTCGTGCCCCTGGAGGGCGTTGGCCACCAGTTCCCGCC
Organism: Myceligenerans xiligouense; assembly: GCF_003814695.1. Classification (GTDB taxonomy): domain Bacteria; phylum Actinomycetota; class Actinomycetes; order Actinomycetales; family Cellulomonadaceae; genus Myceligenerans; species Myceligenerans xiligouense. Next base: position 2,829,605 of record NZ_RKQZ01000001.1, on the reverse strand, counting down.
GCCCGCCGCCTGGGGCGTCGTGGTCGCGGAGGTGCTCCGCGTCAGCGGGTGACGCGGTCACCGTTCCGGGAACATGCTCCGGAGCGGGCCCGCGAGGATCCCGCCGTCGACCGGGAGGGTGACACCGGTGATCCAGGCGGCGTCGCCCGACGCGAGGAAGGCGATCGCGGCGGCGATGTCCTCGGGCTCCCCGACGCGGCCCAGGGGGTAGTGGGGGGCGAGGCGCTCGAGCGCCCCGTCCTGGCCGTCCCAGACCCGGGTGCGGACGGTGCCGGGTGCGACCACGTTGAAGCGGATGCCCGCCGGGCCGTACCGGACCGCGTAGTTCTTGGCGACGACGGACAGGCCGGCCTTGGCGGCCGAGTACGGCTCGTCGCCGAACGCCGCGAGGCCGTTCACCGACGAGACCATGACGACGGCGGGCCGCGGGGACTCGTGCAGCAGCGGCAGGGCGGCGCGGACGCAGCGCATGGTGCCGGTGAGGTTGAGGTCGACCAGCCGTGCCCACTCCTCGTCGGAGACCTGTTCCGGATCCGGGGTCGGAACCGACCCGCCGGCGACCGTGACGAGAACGTCGAGGCGGCCGAACGCGGCCCGCGCGGCGTCGACGGCGGCGTCCACCGAGCCGCGGTCGTGGACGTCGCAGGCGATCCCGAGGGCTCGCGCCCCGAGGTCGCGGGCCAGGCCCGCGGCGGCGTCCGCATCGTGATCGGTGACCACCACCGTGGCACCCTCCCCGTGCAGCCGCCGTGCCGTCGCGGCGCCGATGCCGTGCGCCGCGCCGGTCACGAGTGCCACCGTGCCGTCGAAGTTCATGCGGTCAACCTACCCGGGGGCCGAGCGGCCCCCGGGACGCCCCGGCGGCGGCAATGACGCCCTCAGCGCCGATGAATGAATTCGTCAGCAACAACGCGAGTCGCGGTTTGTCCAGTCGTACGGGCGATACACGAAAAGCAGGATGCATCAGAAAATAATGGGGCAGTCGAGGTGCACATGGTGTTGATGTGTTTGCCCAGTTCCCCCCGGACCGGTTCGCCACGACGCATGTCCGCAAGAAGCAGCTCCATGGGAGGAATATCGAATGCGTATGATCAAGCTGGTGCCGGCCCTGGCATTGCTCGTCGCGGGGGCCGCCGTGCCGGCTACGGCGCAGGCCGCTGAGACCGGCGCCACGGCGCAGGCCGACTACTACAGCGGCCAGGCGTACGGTGCCGCGGTCGACCTGCTCGGCGCGGTCGTCCTGCCGGCGCAGCCGGACACCGGCAAGGTCTCCACGTCCGAGGCCATGACCGCGGACGCGGGCTGCACGGCGTCGGTGGAGTCGAGCCTGCTCGACGCGGGCGTGCTCTGCCCGAGCGTGACCGTCGACCCGGCGGCCGGCACGGTGGTCTCCGAGACCACGATCGAGGAAGCCTCGGTCAACCTGCTCGGCGTCCCGGCGATCGTCGTCGAGGACCTCACGGCGACGGCTGCCGCCTCGTGCGACAGCGTGTCGGGTGACGTCGACCTGACGCTGCGGATCGGCAACGAGACCATCCTCGTCGACGACCCGAACGTCGGGATCCAGATCCCCGGCGGCGAGATCGTCCTCAACAAGCAGGTGCCCACCGACATGGGCACCGGCATCGCGGTGACGGCTGTCGTGGTCAAGCTGAACGGCCTGGCGGACATCACGATCGGTCACGCCGAGGCCTCGGCGCACGGCTGCATGACGGCCCCGCCGGTGAGCTGATCGCAGGCGTCCGACAACAGCCGACCGCGCCCTCGCGGGTGATCCGAGTGATCACCGCGAGGGCGCGGTCTCGTGTCAGGCGATGCTTCCGGCGGGATCAGAAAGGCAGCGGCGGCAGCGAGATCGGCAGGCCGAGGCCCTCGAGAACATTGATGATCGCCGCGATGATTCCGTCAAGCAGGCCCATGGTGGATCTCCTTCGTGTGTCGGGACGGCGGCTTACCACGCTGCCGCCGGATATCACGTTAGGCGCGCGGTGCGCGTCGGGTGCTTCACAGGGTGAAAATGCGCGCACCGAGAACGGTGGCGTAATAGGCGCGGCGTTCACGTCGAATACAGGTGAGGACCGCCACGACCGGGATACGTGACAATGACGACATGACCAACCGTCTCACCAGCCGCTCCGAGTACGACGCCGTCATCGTCGGCGGCGGGCACAACGGCCTGACCGCGGCCGCGTACCTGGCACGCGCCGGCCTCTCGGTCGCGGTCCTCGAACGACTGGACCACACCGGTGGCGCGGCGGTCTCCGCCCGCGCCTTCCCCGGCCGCCCGACCCGGCTGTCGCGCTACTCGTACCTGGTCTCCCTGCTGCCCGAGGAGGTGGTGCGCGATCTCGGGCTCGACCTGCGCCTGGTGCCGCGCGTGACGGCGTCGTACACGCCCGTGGTGCGCGACGGCGTGCCGGGCGGCCTGCTGGTCGAACGCCCGGAGGGCGCCGCGACCGCCGCCGCGTTCCGGGACGTGACCGGGTCCGACGCCGAGTACGACGCCTGGCGCGCGTTCTACGCGGCGGTCGGCGAACTGGCCGGCGTGGTCGCGCCCACCCTCACGGCGCCCTTGCCCCGGGAGAGGGAACTGCGGGCGCGGGTGGGCGCCGAGATCTGGCGGGACGTCGTGGAGCGTCCCCTGGGTGAGGCCGTGGAGCGGCGCTTCGGCGACGACACGGTGCGGGGTGTCGTCGCGACGGACGCCCTCATCGGGACGTTCGCGAGCCTGCACGCCGACTCGCTCGTGCAGAACCGGTGCTTCCTCTACCACCTCATCGGGAACGGGACGGGGGAGTGGCAGGTCCCGGTCGGCGGCATGGGCGCCGTCACGGGTGCCCTGGCGGCGGCCGCCGCGGGAGCGGGCGCGGAACTGGTGACCGGCGCCGAGGTCACGGCGATCCGTCCCCGGGACGACGGTGCGGAGGTGCGGGTCGCGGGCCGGACCGTGCGGGCGCGGTTCGTGCTGGCGAACGTCGCCCCCTGGGTGCTGGCGGAGCTCCTCGGCGAGGCCCCGGACCCGGCGGGCAAGCCCGTCGGGGCGCAGCTCAAGGTGAACCTTCTCCTGGACCGGCTGCCCCGGCTCCGGTCCGGTGCCGACCCGCATGCCCGGCGAGGTCTACTGCCACTCGCTGACCGACCCGACGATCCTCGGCGACGTGCCCGAGGGCACCCAGACCCTCACCTACTTCGGCCTGCACCTGCCGGCCACCCTGTTCGACGACCCCGCCACCCGCGAGGAGCGCAAGGCCGAGGCCGTGGCGCGCGCGATCGCGTCCCTCGACGAGCACCTGGTGGACCCCGTCGAGTCGGTGGTGGCGCGCGACGCCGACGGGGTGCCCTGCATCGAGGCCAAGATCCCGCAGGAGATCGAGGCCGACCTGAACATGCCCGGCGGGCACATCTTCCACGGCGACCTCGCCTGGCCCTGGGCCGGCGACGAGACCGACCTGAGCGGCCCCGCGGCCCGGTGGGGTGTGGCCACCGGCCACCACGCCGTGCTGCTGTGCGGATCGGGTGCCCGCCGCGGCGGCGCCGTCTCCGGCCTCGGCGGACACAACGCGGCACGGGCGGTCCTGGAGTCGGTGTGACCGCCCGTGCCGGCCCGCGAGCCACGGGTGTCAGGCGGTTTCGCCCGGCTCCACCACGAGGAACTGCCCCATCATTCCCTCGTCCTCGTGCAGCAGCATGTGGCAGTGGTACATGTACGGCACCTCCGCGTCGGTGTAGTCCTCGAACCGCATCAGCAGGCGGTACGTCCGGTGCGGCTCCAGGTACACGGTGTCCTTGGGCCCGGCGAGCTGCGGCGGCGGCTCGCGCCCGTCGACCGTGAGAATCCGGAACTGCACGTCGTGCACGTGGAAGCTGTGCGGCACCGGGTGGGCGTTCCGCACCTCCCACACCTCCGTGTCGCCCACCGTGACGACCTCGTCGACACGCCCCATGTCCATGCGCTCGCCGTTGATCTCGCGCTCGGCGAGCTCGAACGACCGCACCGTGGCCGCGTCCTCGGCACGGAGCTCGCCGTCGTCCGCGTGCCGGGAACGCCCCCACGACGGGGCGGGCGACGGCGCGAGATCCTCCCCGGCCCGCAGCTCCAGGACGTCGAACGCGTCGTTGCCGCCCATCGCGAACGACGCGGCGATGCCCCCGAGGTCCGGGTCCGCCGACCGCAGCCGCGTGACCTCGCCGGGTTCGAGCGCGACGACGATCTCGGCGCGCTCGCCCGGCGCGAGGCGTACCTCGTCGAGCCGCACGGGCGCGTCGAGCAGCCCGCCGTCCGTCGCGACCAGGTCGAACGGCCGGTCGGCGAACCCGAACGCGTAGGTGCGCGCCGTGGAGCCGTTCAGCAGCCGCAGCCGTACCCGCTCCGTCGTGACCTCGTGGTACGCGCCCACGGTCCCGTTGGTCATGACGGTGTCGCCGAGCGTGCCCGGCTCGCCGCCGTCATGCTGCAGCTCCAGCCGGCCGGCGTCGTCGAACACCTTGTCCTGCACGACGACGGGCACGTCGTCCACGCCGTACTCCGACGGCAGGACCGCGGCCCGGGAGGCGTCGTCGTCCAGCAGGAACAGGCCGGCCAGGCCCCGGTACACGTGCTCCTCCGTGGCACCGTGCGGGTGCGGATGATACCACAGCGTCGCCGCCGGCTGGTCGATCTCCCAGGTGGGCTCCCACGTCTGACCCGGCGCGACGGGCTGGTGCGGCCCGCCGTCCATCGCGGGCGGCAGGTGCATGCCGTGCCAGTGCACGCTCGTGGCCTCGTCGAGCTCGTTGGTGACGCGGACCGCGACGCGCTCGCCGCGCTCGGCCCGCAGCGTCGGGCCCAGGTACGGGCCGTCGAACCCCCACGTCGGCGTCTCGACGCCGGGCAGGAACTCGCTCGTACCCGACTGCGCGGTGAGGTCGAACGTGCGCACGCCGTCGACGACGGACGACCCGGCGAGCGGGGGGATCGCGAGCTCGGAGCCGAACTCCACGGCCCGCACGGGCGTCACCGAACCTCCGAACGAGCCGCACCCGGAAACGGCCAGCGCGACGCCGAGCGCCGCGAGGCCCGCGAGGCCCGGACGGGCGCTCATCGGGCGTTCCCGCGGGCCCTCTGGACGCCGAGGGCGATCAGCCCGGCCAGGCACCCCCAGAACGCGTCCATCGCCAGCGCGGGCAGGGCCGTCCACGCGGCGCCGCGCGGCCCGGCGCCGTCGACGCCGGCGAACACCAGCGACAGGAGCAGCGTCAGCACACCGAAGGCCAGTCCGGTCAGCGTGAGGGTCAGCACCGGGCGGGCGACGCGGCCGAACCCGACCACACCGATCCACACGGCAGCCGTGACCCCCACGATCGCCAGCGCACGCGGCGCGCCCGCGCCGATGCCGGCCAGCGCGGTCAGGGGCCACAGCAACGCCATGGACGCGAGGCCGCCGATCAGCGGCCAGGTGAGGCCGGACTGCCGGGGCCGAGAAGTCTCGTGTGAAGTCATGCCCCGACGATCGCCCGCCGGCCACCCCCGCCACATCGGCCCGCGAGCGACAGTCCTGTCGCCCCGGGGCGACATCCCACCCGCGGCACGCGGACGCCCTCGTAGGCTGAGGCCGTGTCCGAAGCCAGCGCAGCCGAGCCGACAGCGGCCGGCCGGCCGAGCCCGTGGGTGACCGACGTCGTCCTGGCGCTCGCGATGGCGCTCGTGCTCGCCGTGGTCATCGCCGCCGCCATCGAGGAGGAAGGCCGCGCCGAGCCCGGTGCCTACGCGTTCGCCGCCGGGCTCGGCGCGCTGGTCCTGCTGCGCCGCCCGGCCCCGCGGCTCATGCTGGTGCTCACGGTGCTCGGCACCTTCGCCTACTACACGCTCGGGTTCGTCCCGATCGGCATGGCGCTGCCGGCCGTGGCGGCCCTGTACTCGGCGGCGGAGCTGCGCCGGACGGGGTGGGCGGTCGGGGCGGGAGCCGTGCTCCTGGCCGTGGCGACGTACTACCGCGTCGGCGACACCGACCCGAGCGCCTACCTGACGGTGTACGACCTCCTCACCAACGTCGCGCTCGTCGCCGCCGCCATCGCGCTCGGCGTCGCCGTCCGCCTGGGACGCGAGGCCCGGGAGCGGGCCGCGGAGATCCGGGCGCTCACGGCCACGCAGGAGGCGCGGGCCGCCGAACGGCGGATGCAGGCCGAGCGGCTGCGGATCGCCCGCGACCTGCACGACGCCGTCGGGCACAACCTGTCGGTGGTCGCGCTGCACGCGAACGTCGCGGCCGAGGCGGTCGGGCGCGACGACGACGCCGCGCTCGGCGCGCTGGCGCACGTCCGGTCGGCGACGTCGGACACGCTGCACGAGCTGCGCGCGACCGTGAAGCTGCTGCGCGGCCGCGACGTGACGGCTGCCGACGCGACCGACCGCGAGAGCGACGCCTCGCCCGGTCGACCCGGTCGCGGCGCGGCGGGTCTGGCCGGGATCGAGGCCCTGGTCGCCCCGGCCCGGTCCACGGGCCTCGACGTCGTGGCCGACGTGGACGTGCCGCCGGGATCGATCGACGCCGCGGTGGACGCCGCAGCGTCCCGGATCCTCACCGAGGCGCTCACGAACGTGCTGCGGCATGCGGGCGCGCGGCGCGCGCGGGTCGCCGTCGCGCTGGCCGGGCGCGGCGGCGACAGGGTCAGGATCGAGGTGTCCGACGACGGCGCCGGGTCCGGCGGGGCCGCCGAGGGCTCCGGGATCTCCGGCATGCGCGAGCGGGCCGCCCTGCTCGGCGGCACGCTGCGCGCGGGCGACGCACCGGGCGGCGGGTTCACCGTCGTCGCCGACCTCCCGGCGAGACTGGACGCATGATCCGGATCGTGCTGGTCGACGACCAGGAGCTCGTGCGGGCCGGGCTGCGCCCGCTGGCGGAGCTCGACGGCGACGTCGAGGTGGTGGGGGAGGCGTCCGACGGCCGCGCCGGGTTGCGCCTCGTGCGGTCGCTGCGGCCCGACGTCGTCCTCATGGACGTGCGGATGCCGCAGCTCGACGGCATCGCCGCGACGCGGGAGATCGTCGCCGACCCGGCCCTCGACGGCGTGCGGGTGCTCGTGCTGACGACGTTCGACGAGGACGAGCACGTGTTCGCGGCGATCCGGGCGGGCGCGTCCGGCTACCTGCTCAAGGACGTGACGCCCACGGACCTGCGGGCCGCGATCCGCACGGTCGCGGCCGGGGACTCGCTCCTGTCACCGGCGGTGACCACGACGGTCATGCGCGCCGTCGCCGACACGTCCCACGCGGCGGACGGACGGCACGCCGAACGGGTCGCGGGGCTCACCGAGCGCGAGCGGGAGGTGTTGGAACAGGTCGGTCGCGGGCTCACGAACGACGAGATCGCCCGGGAGCTGTACCTCTCGCCGGCCACCGCGCGCACCTATGTGTCGCGGCTCCTGGCGAAGCTCGCCGCCCGGGACCGCGCGGCGCTGATCATCCTCGCCTACGAGACGGGACTGGTCCCGTGAGGCCCGAGAGCCGCCTGTAGGGTGACCCCCGTGAACCAGGCACAGCAGCCGAGTTCTGCCGGAGCGACCCGCCTCGCGTCCGACCTGGCCGATGCCTTCGTGCTGTTCCACGAGGCGATCGGCGTCCGGCGCGGCCTGTCGGCCGGGGACCACAAGGCGCTGGGCGTGATCGAGCGGTCCGGCCCGCTCGCCGCGAGCGAGCTCGCCCGGCGGACCGGGCTCACCGCCGGTGCGGTCACGGGCCTGGTGAACCGCCTGGTCGACGGCGGCTACGTGCGCCGCGAACCGTGCCCGACGGATGGGCGGCGCGTGCTGATCTCGACCACGGAGGCGCCGCACGACCCGGTCCTGGCCGACGCGCTCGCGACGCTGGAACGGGAGGCGTCCTCCCTGGTCGACGCGTTCGACGAGCACCAGCGGGCCGCCGTCGTCGGGTGGATCACCGTGATGACCGAGCGCCTGCACGCGCAGGCGCGCCGGCTCGCCAGGTGACGGGCCCGCCGGGGCGCCGGATCGTCAGGTCGTCAGCACGGCGTCGAACGACGCCCCCCGGGCTCCGGCGAGGTCCGCATCGATCTCGACGACCTGGCCGGGACGGACCGTGAGCCGGCTGTCGGCCCGGGCCAGATTCGGGTACCAGCCGCCGAGCAGGAGCTGGATCGAGAGCCGCGCGTCGGACTTCGTCGGGTCGGACACCGCGATGCGGGCCACGTCCCGCGTTCCGCTCGCGATCACGGCACACGGGCCGTCGGCCCGCACGGCGCCGTCGTCGACGGGCTCGAACAGGTGCGCGAACAGGAACCAGCGGCTGCCCCGCACCGCACGGACGACGTGGGCGCGGGGATCCCCGCGGAGCACGGTGGTGGTACCGCCGGTGGCGTGCGCTCGCGTGGTGCTCGCCGACGCCCGCGGCAGGATCACGTAGGCGTACCTGTCCCCGCCGGTGCCGCTGGGGTGCGTGAGCGATAGGGTGGCGTAGGTGCGGGTACGGGGCGTGCGGGACCCGGCGGTATCGCCTCCCGTGTTGATGTCGTACCAGGAGCCGGTGCGTTCCGCGACCGACGCGCGGGCGGCGTAGGTGCCGAGGAAGACGTAGCCGGCCACCCCGTCCAGGTGTGCCCACCGGGGCGCGTCGAGACCGGTGCGGTCGCCGGGGGCGATCGGTGCGCCGTCCACCACGAACCCGGGCGCCGTGCCGGCGGGGAACGAGCGGTTCTCGACCGTGGTCTCCGCTCCCGGCCCCGTGACGACGATGCCGGAGCCGATCGCGACCACCGAGTCCTCCAGCAGGAACCACGACTTCTTGCCCCGCACGTCGCCGAGCTCGTTGACCAGATCCATGCCGGCCGTGCCCCAGCGGCGGGACAGCCCGACGCCGCCGCCCCAGCGGTTCGTCGCCGCGGGGACGGGCGTGCCGGAGTCCGGCCCGGGAGCGCGCTCGGTGAGCGAGGCGGTGGTGCCGGGCAGGCGGTACGGGTCGACGGTGGGCCAGTAGTCGTCGGCGAACTGCCCCTGGTCGTTGTCGAGGTACAGGTACGACGCGCCGTCGCCCTGGTGCCAGCCGTAGCGGTTCTCGCCGTTGCCCCAGCCGTACCGGCCGATGCGGGCCGACGACGTCGCGACCGTGAACGCCCACCCGCGGCCGCGGTGCACCATCCGCTCCTGCACGCCGAACTGCACGTGCCCGGGACGCTCGGGCGCGGGCACGACGCCGGCGTCGGCCAAGAGCTCCTCGGCGCGCCGCAGGTCGGACATGCTGGTGGGCTTGTACTCCTCGCTGCACCGCTCCAGCCAGCCCTTCGCGAAGGACCGGAACCGGGAGTGGTACGGCTCGCCGACGTAACCGGCGAGCAGCATGACGGCTTCCGCCGTGCCCCACGCGTCCCGGTAGTCGCGCTCGTGCTCGCGCGCCACGACGCGGCCGCGGACGGTCTCCATCATGCGTCCGTTCCAGATGAACGGCGCGAACGTCAGCGCGGGGCTGTTCAGGATCGGCCGCATGATCCGCGAGGACAGGCTCCACCGGGTGCCGTCGAGCAGCATCACGGCCGGTGCGACGGCGGCCAGCGCGGCCCGGCCGTAGGAGCCGGCGTGCGGGAGGACGAGGTGGTGGAGGTAGGACCCGTCGGCGTAGAACCCGTCCCCGGAGGTGGCGTAGGAGAGCAGGCTGTGCGCCCCGCCACCCGGAGTGTCCAGGAGGGCGCCTCGGGCGAGCGACATGTCCTGCGGCGACCGCCCGGCGATGCCGCGCAGGAGGCAGCTGAGGACCTTGTCGGCCCGGTTCGTCCCCGTGGCCGGGCGGTCGGCGACCTCGATCCGGTTGGGGTCGGGGGTGAAGGCGCGGATCGCCGCCAGCGCCCGGTCGACATCCCTCTGCCGGAGGCGGTGCTGGAGGACCAGGGTGAGGTCGCCGAGCACGCGGGGGATGCCGATCTCCCAGAACCACCAGTTCCCCGCCGGTGCGGCGCCGGCGTGGTACCAGTGGTTCGTCAGGTAGCGGTACCACCGGATCAGGGTGCGCGCCACGGCCTCGTCGTCGTACTGGGCGGTACCCGGGGTCGCCCAGGCGGTGGCGATCCTCAGGACGCGCCGGTACGTGGTCGTGAGGTTCGCCGGATCGGGGCCGGTCATCCGCAGGTCCGGCCAGATGCTGTCGCCGGGGTCCGGGAAGCGGTCGGAACTGTTGTAGGCCCGCGCGGCGTACTCGGAGAGGCGCTGCTTCCACTCGATCACGGCGGGGGAGTCGGGGCCGCTGCCGGCGGCGCCGACGAGAAAGTCCAGCCAGCGCTCCCGCAGGTCGTCGAAACGGTCGGCGGGAAGCAGGCCCGCACCGCCCGAGCCGGCGGCGGCAGCCGTCTCCGGGGCGTGCGTGACGATCGCCAGCGAGGCGGCGGTGCCGAGCGCCAGGGCGTCCCGTCGTGACACGTGAATCTTCATGGCCTGCCACCCCCGGCTCGGATATCCGGCTTCCCTATTAAAGGTGAGTTTGGCATGCCCTGGCGTCAATGCACGTCGAGTGGAGGGTTCACCGCTCCATTCATGCACGCGGTATTCGAAGCATTGATCGGATTCATGCCGTCAAATGTTCCCTCAGGAATCAGCGTGAGATCCGGGGTTCCCCGCCCGTCGGGGTGGGCGGTGCCGTGCGCTCCCGGGCGGTGCCGCCGACGGCGTCGCGGACCGCGGCCATGCGACCCCGTAGCTCGGCCTCGGAGAGGCGCCCGGAGCCCGGGTCGTCGATCGCGTCGACGAGCGCCCGCAGCCGGTGGCCCGCGGCCCGGTCCACGGTGGTGGCCGTCCATTCGACGCCGGTGACGCGGGCGGCCGTTCCCGGCTCGGACTGGGTCACGGTCGCCGTCAGCAGCACGCCGTTCGTGGTCCGCGCGTCGCAGCACTCCGAGCTCTGGTTCGAGATCATGTTCCCGAGCCCGTAGGCCACCCACATCCCGGAGCCGCCGGGGCCGCCGTCGAGCCGCGCGATGCGCTGGGGGATGTGCGCGTGGTGCCCGATGATCAGGTCGACCTCGCGTGAGGCCGCGAGCTTCCGCGCGAACGCCCGCTGCTCGTCCGTGGGCTCGGCCAGGTACTCGAGCCCGGCGTGCATGCTCACCACCACGAGCTGCGCGCCGTCCTCGCGGGCGGCGGCCGCCTCGCGGATGACCCGGTCGGCGTTCAGCAGATCCACCGCCCACGGCTGGTCGTCCGGGACGGAGAACCCGTTGAGCCCGTAGGTGGCCGACAGGTGGGCGACCGTGACCGGGCGTCCGGCGCGATCGAGCGTGTAGCGCTGCGGGCTGCGCTCCCGGGCGCGGCGGGCGGTGCCCACATGGCCCAGGCCGGCCTTGTCGAATGCCTCGAGGGTCGCCTCGATCCCGTCGACGCCCCGGTCCATCGAGTGGTTCGACGCCGTCGAGCAGCCGTCCCAGCCCTGCTCCGCGAGGTCCCGGACCAGTTCCCTCGGCGCCCCGAACGCGGGATACCCGGTCGGCGTGGTGCCGGGAGGGGCGACAGGTGCCTCCAGATGGCACAGCGCCAGGTCGGCACGCCGCACCCAGGGGTCGAGACCGGCCAGGAGCGGGGTGTAGTCGATGGTGCCGTCCCGCGTCGCGCTGTCGTTGAGCGGGCCGTGCGGCAGGACGTCGCCCGCCGCGACGAGCGTGAACCGCGCGGGCTTCTCGTGGCGCCGCGTCCCGCGCTCGTGCACGGGGTCCGGTGACGCCTCAGCCGCTTGCGTCCGCGCGACGGCGGAGGCGTGGGAGCCCTCCGGTGCGGCACCGGGCGCGGTGGTGCACCCGGCGCACGCGAGGAGCGCGGTCAGCGCCACGAGAGCGGCCGCCGGCCGGGTGGGGCGCCGGGGTGTGCCGGGCGCCGGTGTCACGCGAGAAGCCACAGGCGCGATGGTAGGCCCCCCGGCGGCCTCCCGGAGGGAGGCGGACCGGGGTGGCGCCGATCGAGGCTTCCACGGTCCGCCGCCGGGCGGGCGTCAGGGCGTGGTCCAGCGCTGGACGGAGCTGCCGTCGCAGCCGGCGATCTCCAGGTGCGTGCCGTCGTTCTGCACCCTGCCCACGGGCTGGAGGCACAGCCCCGACTGCGGGTTGCGCAGCGCCCCGCCGTCGGCGGCCCACTGCTGCGCCCCGGTGCCGTTGCAGTCCCAGAGCTGGACCGGCGTCCCCGGGGCGGTGCCGCCCCCGGACACGTCGAGGCACTTGCCGAGCGCGCGCACCGAGCCGTCGGCGGCGAACGTCCAGTCCTGGGCCGCGTTGCCGTTGCACCACGCGAGCTGGACGGGCGTGCCGTTCGCCGTGTCCGCCCAGGCGACGTCCACGCACATGCCGTTGCTCGCCGTCACCGTGCCGCTGCCGCCGGTCCCGCCGCCGTCGGTGTCGTAGACGCGGACGTAGTCGACGCGCATCTGCTGCGGGAACTGGGTGGTGCCGTCGGGGTAGCCGGGCCAGTCCCCGCCGACGGCGACGTTCAGGATCATGAAGAAGGGCTGGTTGTAGACCCAGTTGCCCGGGACGTCGGCGGGGGTGCGCGTCATGTAGTCGTTGCCGTCGACGGACCAGGTGATCCGGTCGGGGGACCAGTCGATGGCGAAGGTGTGGAAGTCGTCGGCGAAGGACCAGCCCTGCGGGTGCTGGTAGGCGCCGCCGACCCCTCCGCCCCCGGAGTAGCCCGGCCCGTGGAGCGTGCCGTGCACGAGGTGGGGCTCGTAGCCGACGTTCTCCATGATGTCGATCTCGCCGGAGTCCGGCCACGGCGTGTCGGGGAACTGCGCGCCGAGCATCCAGAAGGCCGGCCAGATGCCCTGGCCGCGGGGGATCTGGATGCGCGCCTCGACGCGGCCGTACCGCGGTTCCACCTTGTCCTTGGTGGTCATGCGTGCCGAGGTGTAGCCGCCACCGGCCTCCTGGCGGGCGGTGATGACGAGGTTGCCGTTGCCGTCGAGCGCGGAGTTGTCGCGGCTGTCGGTGTAGTTCTGCAGTTCGTTGTTGCCCCAGCCGTGGTCGCCGGTCTCGTGGTTCCAGTTGGCGGGATTCGGGGCGGATCCCGCGGCGCCGTCGAACTCGTCGGACCAGACGAGCTGCTCGGCGGCGGCCTCGGCCTGGCCGGCGACGTCCGCGGACTGGCCGGCGGCCGAACCGACGGCCGCGGCGCCGGTCGCGAGAAGTGCGACGCCGGACAGGGCGGTGACGACGGTGGCGACCGCCCGGGATCGGGGGATGGCTCGCATGGGCTGCTCCCTTGCAGGTATGGACCTGACCGGGGCGGTGCCCGCGGCGCCGAGGGCCGACGGGCCGTCCGCCCGAACAGGTGACTGGCCGGTAAGGAAAAGATAGAGGCGTTCGCCGGGCGTCCGCCATTGGGTGAATCCCGTACGTTCCGTCGCGTGACGAGCGTGACACCCGCCCGGGGTTCTGCCGCGGCGCGGCGCGGCCTAGCATCGTACGGGCCGCGGGACGCCGGCCGCCGGAAACGTGCCGAGAGGAGCGCGGCCTTGACCTGGGTACAGCTCGCCATGGACCTGGCGGGAGTCTTCTTCTTCGCGATGTCGGGTTCGCTGCTGGCCGCCCGCCGGCGGTTCGACATCGTGGGCTCACTGATGCTCGGCACCTGCGTGGGGCTCGGCGGCGGGATCCTGCGCGACCTCGTCATCGGGCAAGGTGTGCCCAACGCGTTCGCGTCCCCCGTCTACCTGCTGCCCCCGGTGCTCGCCACCGTCCTCGTGTACCGGTTCGCCGCGAGCGAGCACCGGTACGCGGGCGCCCTGACGGTGTTCGACGCGGCGGGCATGGCGCTGTTCTGCATCAGCGGCACGCAGATCGCGCTGGAGGCCGGGCTGAACCCGGTGGCGGCCGCGATCCTCGGGCTGATCAGCGCGGTCGGCGGCGGCGTGATCCGGGACGTCGTGGCCAACGAGGACCCGCAGCTCTTCCACCCGCGTGGCCTCTACGCCATCGCGGCGCTGCTCGGCGCCGGGCTGACCAGTGCCGCCGAGTCGATCGGCTGGATGAACGCGGGCACGGGGCTGGGGATCGCCGTGCTCGTGTTCGCGCTGCGGATGGTGTCGCTGCGCTACCGCTGGGAGATCCCGCTCGCGGCCCGTCGGCCGCGGGAGCGTGACCGGGCCGCGACGGCGGGCTGACCCCGGCTCCCGGCGGGCGGCGGCCGGCCTGCGGGCCGGCCCGCTCTAGAGGGTAAGTGTCATGAAGGTGCTCACCGGGTCGGGCCCGTAGCTCGCGAACGGGCCGCACTCCGTGAAGCCGTGCCGCGCGTACAGGCGCCGTGCGGGCGCGAAGAACTCCTGGGACCCCGTCTCCAGGCTCAGCCGGAGGTAACCACGCGACCGGGCCTCGGCGAGCGCGTGCCGCACGAGCGCGGCCCCGACGCCCCGGCCGCGGGCCGGCACGGCCGTCCGCATGGACTTGACCTCGCCGTGCGTGGGCGTGAGCTCGCTCAGCGCGACGCACCCCAGCAGCGCTCCGTCGTCGTCCCGCGCCGACCAGAACGTGATCGACGGCGCGAGCAGGGCGGAGTGGTCGAGGGCGTGCACGCTCTCGGGCGGCGACGTGGCGTGCATGTCCGAGAGATGCTCGTCCAGAAGGCCCTGCACGTCAGCGCGCACGGGCGAGTCGACAGCGATCAGCATGGCGCACATCGTCCCACGGGAATGCCGGGCCGCCCGTGACGCGTTGCCCGGGCATGGATTTCAACCAGCAGATCATCGACACGTTCCGTGCCAACGGGGGCGAGGTCAACGAGCCGATGCGGTTCGGCAAGTCACTCGTGCTCGTGCACGTGCCGAAGAAGGACGGGGGTGAGCGCGTCGCGCCGCTCGCGGCGATCCCGGAGGGTGACGCCTGGCATGTCGTGGGCTCGGCCGGCGGTTCGCCGAAGCACCCGGCGTGGGTCTACGGGCTGCGCCGGGCCGAAGAGGTCGAGATCGAGGTTCCCGGGGACCCGGTCCGGACCCTCACCGCCAAGGTCTTCGAGCTGGCCGACGAGGAACGCGACTCGATGTGGGAACGCTTCAAGGCGTTCTCCAGCGGTTTCGCCGAGTACGAGAAGACCGCTGAGGGCCGCGTCTTCCCCATCTTCCGTCTCGCTCCCTGACCACCGCGCCGTCGGCTGCCGGCTGCTTCGTACTGAGGTTCGTTCAGCTGCCCTGCTGAACCCCGGTCGGCCGGGGCCGGGGCCCCGGCCGACCGGGGGGGTCAGGTGGCCGGGGGTGGGACCGGCCTGCTGAGCGGGGAGAGCCGGATCTGGTCCACGACCGGAGCCTGTGAGGAGCGCAGGAGGATGCCCGGCCAGGTCTCGCTCGCGAACGTCTCGCCGTCGAAGTTCGGGGACTCCGACGACGCGAACTCCACCGTGTTGTCGCCGGCCACGAGCTCCACCTGGACCGTGAGCTCCGCGAACGCGTTCGCGTGGAACGTGTGCGGGAACAGCACCTCCTGGACCGGCCCCGCGTTCACCGAGACGTCCGCCCGGCGCGCGAGCGGGTCCGGGTTGTAGTGCGACGCCTCGGACTGCTCCGGGTTGGAGTAGCGCACCACCATGGCGTACGTCCCGTCGCTGGGAACCGAGACGTCGAACCGCAGCGTGTTCCCGTTGCCGGGCTCGCCGCCGATCCCCGACACGGCGGCCCCGCCGTGGGCCAGGGACCGCTCCTCGATCGCCACGCCACCCGCGAGCACGGCGTCCTCCGCCTGGTGCTCGGTGACGTCGAGCAGCCCTTCGCCCGGGCCCACCGTGATCCGGTCGAGCACGAGCCCGCGGGCCCGGCCGGTGACGGTGACCTTGTTGACGCCGCCGCGCAGGTGCACGGCCGCGGCCTCGGTCCGCGCCAGGGACAGGACCTGGTGACCGTTCACGGCCACCGCGCCCCGCCCGGCGAGCACGTCCACGCCGAGCGTCGCCTCGCCGTCCACGGCGCTGTACACCCAGAACGTCGCCCTCTCGCCCGCGTCGAGCTCGACCACGCCGGACCCGGACACGGGCCCGGACCGCCCCGCCGCCCGGCTGATCTCGTCAGGGTCGTAGAGGGCCCGTCCGTCGTGGTCCGCCAGCTCCGCCTCGTAGACCGACGTCGCCGCGTCCGGGTTGGGCAGCGCCAGCGTGATCCGGTCGACGATCGCGTCACCCCTGGTCGCCCCGGACCCGTCGAGGCTCCGCGCCGCCAGCGAGATGGTGTGGGTGCCCGCGGTGAGGTCCACGGTCGTGTCGGCATGGTCCCAGACCACCCACTTGTACCCGAGCGGGAGGTGCAGTTCCTGCTCGGCCGCGCCGTCTACCCGCACGAACACGTTGGTCGGACCCTGCTCGGCCACGAGGTCGTGGGTGTTCAGGCTGTTGGCGAAGACCGACAGGTCGTACGTGCCGTCGCGGGGCACGTCGACCTCGAAGTCGAGGACGACGTCGGACCCGGTGCGCAGCCCGCCCACGTCGTACCCGCCGGACGTGTAGAACTTCGCGACGTCGGCCGGCGACCCCTCGGGCCCGTTCCTGGTGTACCCGGTACCGGAGTGCGCGGCGTCCTCGGCCTCGTAGCTGCCCTCCCAGAGCGTCGGCGTCGCGCTCGACGACGTGCCGGCGCCCGCCGGGGTCACCACGATCTCGTACGCCGAGGACTCCCGCAGCAGCGGCAGCGTCTCGCCGTCGAACTCGACCGACACGGTGCCGCCGCCGGACACGGGCAGCGTGAGCTCCGCCAGGTGCCGCGGCTGCGCCGAGTCACCGAGCTGGCCGGTCCACGGGATCTCCCGGACGAAGGCTCGCACCTCGTCGCCGAACACGTCCCGCGGGACGTTCACCAGGTCGACCGGAGCGGCGCCGTCGGCCCCGCCCAGGATCGTGCGGGCCACGGCGCGGTCCTCGTCGAGCGTCGCGACACCCTGGAGCGTGTAGTTCTGGCCCGGGAACGGGGGCGTCACCTCCACGGTGTGCCCCGTCATCTGGCCGTACGCGTTGAGCAGCCACCACTGCCCGTTGCCGCGGTTGGCCTCGACGGCGGAGTCCGACAGGTTGCCGTCGATGTTCCAGTAGGCGATGTCCGCGTCGACCTTGGCGTCCTCGATCGCGGAGACCCACTGGATCATCTGGCCGGGCACCGACGTGTGGTAATTGAACGCGTACTCGTTGATGTTGATCGGGAGCTCGGTGCCCTCGTGCGGGGTGCCGGCGAACACGTCGGCCTCCCACTCGCGGTAGGTCGCCACCGAGTCACGGATCTTCTGCGGGTGCGACAGCTCGTGCCACGTCATGACGTGCGGCACGGTCCCGGCCTCGACGGTGTGCTCCAGGAAGCCCTTGACCTGGGTGTACAGGATGCTCGTGTTCGGGCCCGCGATGCGGGCGTCCGGCATCCGCTCCGTGATCGTCCGGTACGCCCGGTCCCAGGCGGCGAAGTAGTCGCCTGCGTCGTCGAGCCAGCTCGTGCCGTCGTACGACCACTCACCGGTGCCGAACATGTTGCCCTCGGGTTCGTTGAACGGCACGAACACGACGTTGTCCTGGTACTCCTCCGGAAGGGTGAGCACCTGGTCCACCTGGACGGCCATCTTGCCGATGAAGGTGTCGATCTTCTCCTGCGGCGTCTCACCAGGCCACTGGTAGGGGAAGCCGCGGTGGATGTCCGTCATGTAGATGTACACGTCGCCGTCGGTGGCGTCCGCGAGCGGTCGTACGACCTCCAGCGCGTCGGCGCCCGGATGCTGCGGGCCGTCCTGCGCCTTGGTGGAGACCGTGCGCAGGTTCATGCCCTCGATGAGGTTGTCCGACGGCAGCCCCGGCCCGTACAGGCCATACAGCGTGCCCGAGGCGCCCCCGTGGAACGCGCCGGTGTCCGTGCCGAGGTCCACGCGCAGCTCGCCGCGCGTCACGGTGACCTCCGCCGTGACGGCCGCTCCCGCCGCCCGGCCCCGCACCGTGTAGGTGCCGGGCTCCGCGTACTGCTCCGGGTCGACCTCGTCCCACGTGACCGGCACGTCCCGGTCGTAGCCGTCGGTGAACGTGGCGCGCACCGCCTCGGGCAGGTCGGGCGCCCCGCCCACGAGCGTCCGCAGCGCGGAGGTGTCCTCGACGGGCCCGACGGCGGTGGGCACCTCGTCCACGAGCGCCGCGACCTCGTCGGCGCCCAGCGCGCTGCGGTAGATCCGGAAGTCGGCGACGGCGCCGTCCAGCAGCGGGTCCGGGTAGAACGAGCGCCCGATCCAGCCGGCCCGCTCGGCGCCGGCGTCGAGCAGCTCGCCCGCCGGGACGGCCGTCGGCGCCGAGGCCACCGCCACGCCGTTCAGGTAGGTGGTGACGCGGCCGTTCGCGGTGTCGAGCGTCGTGGTGAGCGTGACCCACTCGCCCGCGCGCAGCGGGCCGTAACCGGTCACCTGGGACTCACCGCCCGCACCGCCGGCCGTGACGGCGGTGCGCAGGTCGCCCCCGTCGTTCGACGGCGTGCTGAACAGGTAGCGCTCCGTCGACGAGCCGAGGTCGAAGACGCGCTGCCACGCCCCGCCCGCCCCGTCCCAGCGCACGCGCGCCGACACCGTCAGGTCCGTCGCCCCGTCGAGGGCGCCGCGGGGGATCGCCACGTGGCCCCCGCCGGACCCGCCGGCCAGGTCCAGCGCGGACCCGCCGTCGCCGGTCCCGATCACCGACGCCTCGCCCGCGAGCGTGCCGTCCAGGCCGTTGCCGGAGACGTCGGGGACGGTACCGTCCGCGACGCCCTCCATCGTGTAGTGCAGGTAGGGCACTGTCTCCTCCGTGTCGTCCGCCGACGCCACGGTGGCGCCGGCCGTCAGTCCCGCGGCGAGGGCCAGGGCAGCCGCGAGGGCGGCGGCCAGGCGCTGCGGGGAGCGGTGCGAGATGGTTCTCATCGTCGAGCCCTTTCTCCGGTGCTGCTGTGCGGTGGTCGGTCAGCGGGTCGGTACGAAGACCCGCATGGCCGCCGGGCCGCGCTCGGCCCAACGGTGGTAGGGGATGAGCACGACGTCGGTGGCGGCGCCCGCCGGACCGGTGCCACCGGGCTCCGTCGTGAACGGCGGCCGGCCCTCCGGGGGCCGCGGAGGAGGTGCGAGGTGCACGCGCGCCGTCGCGCCGTCGTCGTGCGCGGCGGGCGGGGCGGACGGGTCGAGGCGCGCGTCGGCGAGGTCGGCGCCGTCGGGCAGGTCGTGCGACTCGAGGCAGAGCACGAGCGGGCCGCGCTCGACCGCGACGGTGCCGCGCAGGGCGTCCACCCGCGGGTCGGGCCAGGTGAGTCGCGGAGCGGAGGGCAGGTCGAGCGTGACGGCGTCGCCGACGGCGAACCCGCGGCGCACCTCGGCCCAGCCGGGCTGGACGGGCTGCGGGTCGCCGTGCCCGGCCCCGGCGGCGCGCGGGGCGGTGCAGGACGCACCGCCCGCCCAGTGGGGGACGCGCAGGCGCAGCGTGACGGGGCGGGCGGGCGCCGCGGTGACCTCCACGTGCACGTGGCCGTCGGCGGGGTAGCGCGTGGTGACGCGCAGGCCGAGCGTGCTGCCGCCGTCCAGGGCGATCCGGAGGTGACCGGGGGCGTACTGGGCGAGCGTGACCACGTCGCCGTCGACGGTGGCCGTGTAGGCGGGCAACGACGCGAGCGTGCGGGCGACGTTGGTGGGGCAGCAGGACACGTCGAACCACGGGGCGCGGACCCCGCCCTCGGCCCGCGGGTTCACCTCGTCGGGCAGGAGGTCGCCGCCCGGGGTGCGCTGCTGGAGCGGGTTGGCGTAGAAGAACGCGCGGCCGTCCGCGCGGGGGGAGGTGGCGACGACGTTGTAGAGCGTGCGCTCGATGAGATCGGCGTAGCGGACGTCGTCGGTGGCCAGGAGAAGACGCCAGGAGACCATGACGGACGCGATGCCGGCGCAGGTCTCGCAGTAGGCGCGGTCGGCGGGCAGCTCCCAGTCGTCGCCGAAGCCCTCGTCCTGGTGGCGCGAGCCCATGCCGCCGGTGAGGTGGGTGCGGCGCTCCACGGAGCGGGTCCACTGGCGCTCGACGGCGGCCAGCAGGCCGGCGTCGTCCGTGTCGACCGCGACGTCGACGGCGGCCGCGGCCAGGTAGAGGGCGCGCACCGCGTGCCCGCGCCAGACGTCGGCGTCCCGGACCGGGACGTCGTCCTGGAAGTACTGCGGGCCGAGCAGTGCGATCGGGGCGAGGGTGCCGCGGCCGCGGCGCTCGACGAACAGGGCGGCCTGTGCGGTGTACCGCGGCTCGCCGAGCGCGCGCCCGAGCTCGGCGAGGCCGACCTCGATCTCGGGGTGGCCGCACACCTGCTCGCGGGCGCCGGGCCGGAACTCGCGGCAGACATGGTCGGCGGCCCGGATCGCGGCGGTCACGAGCGGGTCGGCGACGGCGGGTTCTGCCGCTGCCGTCGTCGTGCGGATCCGGGCCACCGCGGCCTGCAGGAGGTGGCCCGTGCAGTAGAGCTCGTGACCCGCGGAGAGGTCCGTGTAGCGGGCCGGCTGCCCGGCGTGCCCGTAGCAGGTGTTGAGGTAGCCGTCGTCGTCCTGGGCGGCGACCACGCGGGCGGCGAGCGCCTCGAACATCGCGTCCGCCCGGGCGTCGCCCGTGCGCCCGTGCTCCCACGCGAGGGCCTCCAGCAGCTTGTAGACCTCCGAGTCGGAGAACTGCCAGCCGGGGCGCTCGGCGTCGGCGGTGGTCCCGGCCGCGACGTGGTCGAAGTTCGCGATCCAGCCCAGCCGCTCCATCCAGTCCCGGCAGTGGCGCAGGGTGGCGTGGGCGTTGACCTCCAGGAGGTTCGCCCAGAAACCGCCGTCGATCCGTGCCTCGCCGAGACCGGCGCCGCGCCGTGACGTGGCCGGCGCGACGGGGCGCGCGAGCCGTCCGGCGGCACGGACCTCGTCCGGCACGGTGCCGGGCGGTGGTGGCGGGGGAGCGGCTGAAGCCGCGTGGGTGTGGGTCACGTTCGCCCTTTCGGTCCTCTTCAGTCCTTGACGGCGCCGGCGGTCACGCCCGCCGTCACGAAGCGCTGCGCGACGACGAGCAGGACCGCCGCCGGCACGGAGGCGACGACGGCGGTCGCCATGATCGCGTTCCACTGCGTCGTGTTGTTGCCGATGTACTGGTAGATCCCGAGCGTGATCGGGACGAGGTCGCCGTTGCGGTCGAGCGTCGAGGCGAAGATGAAGTCCGACCACGCCCACAGGAACGCGAACAGCGAGACCGTGAGGGTCGCGTTGCGGCTCAGCGGCAGCACCACCGAGACGAACGTGCGCCAGGCGTTCGCGCCGTCGACCCGGGCGGCCTGCAGCAGCTCGCGCGGGATGCCGGCCATGAACGCCGTGTACAGGAGCACGCCGAACGGGACGGCGATGGTCGAGTCGGCCACGATGAGCCCGCCCACGGTGTTGAGCAGTCCGAGCCGCACGTACGCCGCGTAGAAGCCCATCGCCATCACGACGGCGGGGATCATCTGCGCCACGAGCAGCAGGAAGTTGAGCGTGCCACGTCCGGGCAGCCGCAGTTGCGCGATGGCGTATCCGGCCGGGGCGGCGATGGCGACCGTCAGGGCCACGCATCCGAGGCCCACCAGGAGGCTGGTCCCGAGCGCGGGCAGCTGCTGGGCGAGGACCGCCTCGTAGCCCTCCGTGGTGGGGGCCCACGGGAACCAGTGCGGCGGGTCGGCCCGCAGGTCGGACGTGCGCGTCAGGGAGACGTTGAACATCCAGTAGACGGGGAAGAGCATGACGGCGGTGAAGAACACGCCCAGCGCGGTCTTCCACCCCGTCCTTCGTGACGGCGTGCGGCTCATGAGTCCTCCTGACGGCGCTGGAGCCGAAGGTGCAGGAACCCGAACACGAGGGCGATGACGATCAGCAGGTTGCCGACGGCGGCCGCGGGGGAGAAGTCCGGCTGTCCGGTGCCGAACGCCTCGCGGTAGGACCAGATGGCGAGCGTGGTCGAGGCGTCGGCGGGCCCGCCCGTGGTCATCACCCAGATGACGTCCACGACCTTGAGCGTGTAGATGAGGCCGAGCAGCAGCGTGATCGCCGACACCGGGCGCAGCAGGGGGAACGTCACGCTCCAGAACTGCCGCCAGGGCCCCGCGCCGTCGAGCGACGCCGCCTCGTACACGTCCTCGGGGATGCTCTGCAGGCCCGAGTGCAGGATCACCAGGTTGAAGGGGACACCGAGCCACACGTTCGCGACGGTGACGGCGAGCAGGGCGGTGTCCGGCGAGGTCAGCCAGTTGATCTGCGGCACGCCGAACGCGCCGAGCACGGAGTTGACGATGCCGTTCTCGCTGCTGAGCATCCACGCCCAGGTCGACGCCGACACGATGAGGGGGAGCAGCCACGGCACGAGGAACATCGCCCGCAGGAGGTTCGACAGCCGGAACCCGGACCGGAAGAACACCGCGAGCGCCAGCCCGATGGCGTACTGGAACACGATCGAGGCGACCGTGAAGACGGCGGTGTTCCACAGGGCGGTCGGGAACGTCGACGAGGTGAACACCTCGACGTACTTGTCGAACCCGACGAACTCGGCGTTGCCTTGCACGAACGCGCGGATCGTGTAGGCGTGCAGGCTCAGGTCGACGTTCCGCAGGAGCGGGTAGGCGTAGAAGAGGGTCAGGTACACGAGCAGCGGTGCGGCGAAGCCGACGGCGGCCCACCGGGAGGCGGCCGGGCGGCCCCGGCGCCCCGGCCGCCGTGGCGCGGTCCCGGTGACCCGGGGTGCGCCCGCCGCGGCCGGGGCCTCGGTGGTGGTCATCACGATGTCCTCGCTCAGCTCGTGGCGGCCTCGGCGTCGGCCTGCGCCTTGGACAGGGCGTCGGCGGGCGTCCGGGCTCCGGACAGCGCGTTCTGCACGGCGGTCCAGAGGGCCTCGCTGATCTTCGGGTAGTCGGTGCCCAGGTCGTCGCTGGTGCGGCCCTTCGCGTTGCGCACGGCCTCGACCCACGGTCCGAGGTCCGCGTTCTCCTCCAGGAGGGCGTCCTGCCCCTCCGTCGTGGGCGGGATGTAGTACGCGAACGTGTTCGCGGTCTCCACCAGGCCCTCGGGCGTGGTCATGCACTCGACGATCTGGCGGGTCGCGTCGTAGCGCGCGGTGTCGGCCTGGACGGGGGCGACGATGAACTCGCCGCCGGTCGGGGCGGGCGCGACGCCGCCGTCGCGCGCGGGCAGCTGGACGAGCCCGGTCTCGAAGCCGGCCTCGGCCGCGCTGTTCACCTGCCATGTGCCGTTCTCCGCGAACGCGAAGTCGCCGGTGAGGAACTCCTCCCACACGGTGTTCTGGGAGTTGTTGATCACCGAGTCGGGCGCGTAGCCGTCGTTCAGCCAGCCGGTCCACAGCTCGAGCGCCTCGACGGCCTCGGGGGAGTCGAGGTCGCGCAGGTCGGCGCCGGCGCCCCAGAACCAGGGCAGGAACTGGAACGAGCCTTCCTCGGTGCCGATGCCGGCGAACGTGATGCCCTTGTGCCCGGCGTCGGTCACGTCGCCGAGGGCGGCGGTGAGCGACTCCCAGTCGGTGATCGAGGCGGGGTCGACGCCGGCGTCGTCGAGGACCTCGGCGTTGTAGTAGAGGGAGAGCGTGTTGGCGCCGATGGGGATGCCGTACGTCTCGCCGTCGACGACACCGGCGGCCAGCAGGTTCTCGTCGACGGCGGACGTGTCCAGGCCGAGTTCCGCGACACCGGTGAGCATGCCGGTGTCGGCGAGGGTGGAGACCGCCGGGTTGTCGAGCAGGATCACGTCGGGTGACGTGCCCTCCTGGGCCGCGAGCAGTGCCTGGTTCGTCAGGGCGGTGGTGTCGTAGGCGGTGCGCTCGATCGTGACCCCGGCCTCCTCGCCGCAGGCCTGGACGCGCTCGGCCCAGTCGGAGCCCTCCTCGTGCTGGGGGTACGGGTCCCACCAGGTGTAGGTGCCGCCGGCGGCGTCCGCGCCGGGGGTGTCGTCGCCGGCCGAGCAGGCGGCCAGCCCGCCGGCGACGGCGATCGTGGCGAGTCCGGCGGCGAGCGGGCGGGCGATGCCGCGCTGGGGGTGGTGCATGGGTGTTCCTCCTTGAACATGGACCTCGTGGTCCGGGTGCCGGGTGACTATGTGAGCGTTAACACGCTGGCGCCGCGGGGCGCGGGTGCTCCCTCGGGGCGCGCGGGACTCAGCCGGGCGGTGCGCCCGTGCTCCCGCGGTCGACGAGCTCGGGCGAGACGAACCGGACCACGTACGGGTCCTCGGGCGGGATCTCGCCCTCGATCCGGCGCACGAGCTGGCGCACGGCCATGCGGCCGAGCCGGTCCGGTGCGCTCTCCACCGCCGAGTAGTGCAGCGAGAACGTGCTGGCGAACTCCTCCGAGTACCGGCCGACCACCGACAGGTCGCGGGGCGCGGCCAGCCCGCGCTCGTGCAGCACGTTCGGCAGCGCGGCCGCGGCCGCCTCGTTGTTGAGGATCAGGCCCGTGGCGCCGGGGTGCGCGTCGAGCACTGCGGCCAGGTCGCGGCCGATGTCGGGCTGGCGGGAGGAGCCGAACGTCGCGTGCAGGGTGACGCCGCGTGCCCGTGCGGCCTCCTGGGCGGAGTCCTGCAGGCGCCAGACGTAGGCGCCGCCGCGTTCGACGACGTGCTCCGGCTGGGAGACGAGGATCAGCTCGCGGTGCCCGAGCCGGTACAGGTGGTCGACCATGAGCCGGCCGGTCTCCTCGAAGTCGAGGTCGAAGACGTCGACCCCGGTGCAGTCGCCCGGCAGGCCGACGAGCGCGCCCGGCTGGGGCGCGGACCGGAGCACGGGCAGCCGGTCGTCCTCGTGGGCGACGTTGAGCAGGACGACGCCGTCGACCATCCGGGAGTCGCTCATGCGCCGCAGGGCGCGCATGCCGTCCTCCTCGGTGGAGAGCAGGATGTCGTAGCCGAGCTCCCGGGCCGTGTTCGAGACGCCCAGCATGTACTGGAGCATCGCGGGCGCGAACTCGTCCTCGAGGAAGCGGGCGAGCAGGCCGATCACCATCGTCTGCGACGTCGCCAGCGCCCGGGCGCCCGCGTTCGGCGTGTAGCCGAGCTCGCGGACGGCGGCCTCGACCCGCCGGCGCGCCTGGTCGGAGATCGCACGCTTGCCCGACAGCGCGTACGACACCGTGCTGCGGGACACGCCCGCGATGCGTGCGACGTCGCCGATGGTGGCCACTACGCCTCCTTGCGTCGATGTGAACCGGTTCGGGTTGTGAACCGGTTCGCACTCAACCACACGACGGGCCGACGGCGCAAGCTCCTGGGCGAGAAGAATCCCCGGGAATCCAGGGAATGCCTGACCGGCGGGTTCCCATCCGCAGGATCGCGAGCCTCAGGATCGGTCGAACCGGTTCGCTTCAGGTTTGCGCGCCGCGCCCCGCATCAGGCGCGCGGCGGTGCGCTCGTCGAGCACGAGATCGGTGACCACGCCCGCGGCCAGGGCGGCCCGCAGCGCCGGCACCTTGTTGTCGCCGGCGACGGCGCACAGCCGCCGGGGGATCCGGCGCAGCTGCCGCGGGGTCGGGCCGGTGGCGCGGGCGTTGATCGGGATGTCCTGGTAGCTGCCGTCGGCCCGGAGGAACACGGTGCACACGTCCCCCACGACGCCCTCCGCGTGCAGCACCTCCTTGTCCCGCGGCTCCAGGTAGCCGGCCGCGTACACGTGCGAGGGCAGGCCGCCGGAGACCGCCGCGCCCACCGAGAAGAGGGCGATGTCGATCCGCGACTGGGCGTCGAGCACGCGCCGCACGGAGCGCTCCCGCCACATCGCCTCCTTCGTGGCGGCGTAGTCGAAGAACGCCGGCACGGGGAAGTGGTGCACGTGCGCGTCGAACGCCGCGCCGAACCCGGCCACGAGGTCGCCCGCGTAGGAGACACCGGACGTGCGCGTGTTGGCCGCGCCGTTGAGCTGCACGATCTCGGAGCCGCGCGTGGGTTTGCCCGGCAGGTGGCCCGCGATGGCGGCGAGCGTCGTGCCCCAGGCGATCCCGAGCACCATCTCGGAGTCGAACCAGCGGCCCACCAGCCGCGCCGTGGCCATGGCCACCTGGTCCAGGCGGTCCGGCAGGCTCGCGGTGTCCGGGACCGGGACGACGTACGCGGCCACGCCGAAGGTGGTGGCGATGTGCTGGCCCAGACTCGGCGCCCGGGAGTGCGCGGGGCGCAGCGTGATCTCCACGACCCCCTCCTCGCGTGCACGTTTGAGCAAGCGCGACACCGTGGACCGCGACGTGTGCAGGTGCTTGGCGATGGCCTCCATCTTCGCGTCCTGCAGGTAGTACATGGTCGCGGCCGTCACCAGGTCCTGCTCGCGGTCCGGCATGTCCGACTCCCCTCGTCCGGCGCGCCGGTCGGACGGGCGCACGGCCCCCAATTCTTGCACGTTCGTGCATACAGCTTGCACGTCTGTTCCTGGCGAGGTGTGCTGTTGGTCCAGCGCCGCCGTCGGCAATCACCGGAGCAAGCGCCGTGCATCGAAGCGAAAAGCAACCGGAAGGGAACGGTATGGTCACCACCCGCCTCACCACGGAGTCCCGGACCCGGGCGCTCGCCGCGCTGGAGCGCTCCACGCACCCCGGCGCCGCACTCGACGTCCTGGTCATCGGCGGTGGCGTGACCGGCGCCGGGATCGCTCTCGACGCCGCCACCCGCGGGCTGTCCACCGCGGTGGTCGAGGCGCAGGACTGGGCCTCGGGCACGTCGGGCCGGAGCAGCAAGCTGGTGCACGGCGGCCTGCGCTACCTGCAGATGCTCGACTTCCACCTGGTCCGCGAGGCGCTCACCGAGCGCGACCTGCTCCTCAAGCACCTCGCCCCGCACCTCGTGCGCCCCGTGCCGTTCCTCTACCCGCTGGAGCACCGGCTCTGGGAGCGTGCCTACGTCGGGGCCGGCATCGCGCTCTACGACACCCTCGCCACCATCGGCCGCGGACGCCGCGCCATGCCGTGGCACCGCCACCTCACGCGCCGCCGTCTCGCCGAGAAGTTCCCCGACCTCGCCCACGACGCCGCCGTCGGCGCCGTCCAGTACTGGGACGCGTCCGTCGACGACGCCCGGCTCGTCGCCACCCTCGTCCGCACCGCCGCCGGCCACGGGGCGCACGCCGCCTCACGCACCCAGGTCACCGCGCTCACCAAGAACACCGAGGGTGCCGTGGACGGCGCCGTCGTGACGGACCTGGAGACCGGCCGCGAGATCACCGTCCGCGCCCGGCACGTCATCAACGCCACCGGGGTCTGGACCGAGGACACCGAGGCGCTCGCGGGGGACCGGGGCGGGCTGCGGGTGCTGGCGTCGAAGGGCGTCCACGTGGTGGTGCCCCGGGACCGGATCCGCGGTGAGGTCGGCCTGATCCTGCAGACGCCGGTGTCGGTGCTGTTCGTCATTCCCTGGTCCCGGTACTGGATCCTCGGCACCACGGACACGCCGTGGGAACTCGACCCCACCCACCCCGTGGCCACGGCGGCCGACATCGACTACGTGCTCGACCAGGCCAACTCGGTGCTGTCGTGCGCGCTGCGGCGCGAGGACGTCATCGGCACGTACGCGGGGCTGCGGCCCCTGCTGCAGCCGGGGACCAAGGAGGGCACCAGCTCCGCGAAGGTCTCCCGGGAGCACACGGTCGCCTCGCCCACGCCCGGCCTGACGGTGATCGCCGGCGGCAAGCTGACCACGTACCGCGTGATGGCCAAGGACGCCGTCGACTTCGCGATCGGGGACGACGCCGCGGCCCGGCCCAGCATCACGCACGAGATCCCGCTGCTCGGCGCCGACGGCCTGGACGCCGCGCGGTGCGACGCCCCCGCCTGGGCGCGGCGCCACGGGTGGACCGCGGCGATGGTGGACCACCTGCTGCACCGCTACGGCGCGAACCTCTTCGAGATCGTCGAGCTGTGCGAGGCGGACCCGTCGCTCGCCCGGCCGCTCGAGGAGGCCCCGGCCTACCTGCGCGCCGAGGTGCACCATGCCGTGAGCCACGAGGGTGCGATCCACCTGGAGGACGTGCTGGCGCACCGCACCCGCCTCGTCTACGAGGTGCCCGAGGGCGCCCTCGCCGCCGTCGACGAGATCGCGGACGTCGTCGCCCCCCTGCTCGGCTGGGACGACGCCACCCGGGCCGCGGAGATCGAGTCGTACACCGAGCGGGTCCGGTGGGAGGCCGCGGCCGCCGCCGAACCGGACGACGCCGCGGCCGCCGCCGTCCGGCGCCGTGCGGAGGACGTCGCCCCGATGCGCGCGCTGCGCACCTGACCCATCCTGAGAGCGAACCGCTCCGTCCGATCCCCGGTGTCGCCCCGGCACACCGACCGACAACGATGTCAACGAGAGGTGGTACCAACCCATGTCGACCATCCAGCTGTTCGTCACCGAGATGCTCGGGACGATGATGCTCCTGCTGCTCGGCTGCAGCGTCGTCGCCAACGCGATCCTGCCCCGGACCAAGGGGGTGGGAGTCGGCGCGAGCTGGCTCCTCATCAACTTCGGCTGGGGCCTGGCCGTGTTCGCCGGCGTGTTCGTCGCCTTCAAGAGCGGCGCGCACATCAACCCTGCCGTCACCGTCGGCCTGATCGCGAGCGGGGCCGAGGAGTTCGGCCCCGGTATCCCGGCGACGGCCGCCAACGCGGCGATCTACATCGCGGGACAGATGGCGGGCGCGTTCCTCGGTGCCGTCCTCACGTATCTCGCCTACAAGCGGCACTTCGACCAGGAGGCTCCCGGGGCGGCCAAGCTGGCGGTGTTCTCCACCGGCCCGGAGATCCGGTCGTACGGCTGGAACCTGGTGACCGAGATCATCGGCACGTTCGTGCTGGTGTTCGTGGTGCTGTCGTTCGCGAACTGGCCCGGCGACATGGGCCCGCTGGCCGTGGCGCTGCTGGTGCTCGGGATCGGCGCGAGCCTCGGTGGCCCCACGGGGTACGCCATCAACCCGGCCCGTGACCTCGGGCCGCGGATCGCGCACGCGCTGCTGCCCATCCGGGGCAAGGGCAGCAGCGACTGGTCCTACGCCTGGGTTCCCGTGGTCGGCCCGCTCGTCGGCGGTGTCCTCGCCGGCCTGCTCGCCCCCGTCGTAGCCTTTTGAGCATCCCCACAAGCCCCTACGCACAACGAAGTGATCGGAGAACCATGCCTGACTACGTCCTCGCCATCGACCAGGGCACCACGAGCTCCCGGGCCATCGTGTTCGACCACGCCGGGACCATCGTCTCGACCGGGCAGCTGGAGCACGACCAGATCTTCCCGCAGCCCGGCTGGGTGGAGCACAACCCGGAGCAGATCTGGGACAACACGCGGCAGGTCGTGGGGATCGCCCTGACCCGCGCGAACATCAACCACGCGGACCTGGCGGCCGTGGGCATCACGAACCAGCGTGAGACCACCGTCGTCTGGGACAAGAACACCGGCAAGCCCGTCTACAACGCGATCGTCTGGCAGGACACCCGCACCCAGGCGATCGTGGACGAGCTCGGCGGCGCCACCGGGCCCGACCGGTACAAGAGCGTCGTGGGCCTGCCCCTCGCCACCTACTTCTCCGGACCCAAGGTGAAGTGGATCCTCGACAACGTCGACGGCGCGCGCGAGGCCGCCGAGCGCGGCGACCTCCTGTTCGGCAACACGGACGCCTGGGTGCTGTGGAACATGACCGGCGGCGTCGGCGGCGGTGTGCACGTCACGGACGTGACGAACGCGTCGCGCACCATGCTCATGGACCTGGACACGCTGTCCTGGCGCGAGGACATCGCCGCGGACATGGGCATCCCGATGTCGATGCTGCCCGAGATCCGGTCCTCGTCGGAGGTGTACGGACACGGGCGGCCCCAGGGGATGGTGCCGGGCGTGCCGATCGCCGGCATCCTCGGCGACCAGCAGGCGGCGACGTTCGGCCAGGCGTGCTTCGAGGTGGGCACCGCCAAGAACACCTACGGCACGGGCAACTTCATGCTGCTCAACACCGGCACCGAGAAGATCCCGTCGAAGAACGGCCTGCTCACCACCGTCTGCTACAAGATCGGCGAGGCCGACGCGGTGTACGCGCTGGAGGGGTCTATCGCCGTGACCGGGTCGCTCGTGCAGTGGCTGCGCGACAACCTCGGACTGTTCAGCGACGCCCCCGACGTCGAGTACCTGGCGGGCAAGGTCGAGGACAACGGCGGCGCGTACTTCGTGCCCGCGTTCTCCGGCCTGTTCGCGCCGTACTGGCGCCCGGACGCCCGAGGTGCCCTGGTGGGCCTCACGCGGTACGTGAACCGCAACCACATCGCCCGCGCGGCCCTGGAGGCGACCGCGTACCAGACCCGCGAGGTCATGGACGCCATGCGCGCCGACTCCGGGGTGGAGCTCACCGAGCTGAGGGTCGACGGCGGCATGGTCGCCAACGAGCTGCTCATGCAGTTCCAGGCCGACCAGCTCGGCGTCGACGTCGTCCGTCCCCGGGTCGCGGAGACGACGGCCCTCGGCGCCGCCTACGCGGCGGGCATCGCCGTCGGCTTCTGGAACGGCGAGGCCGACGTCGAGGCCAACTGGGCCGAGGGCGGCCGCTGGTCCCCGGCGCTGGGGCAGGACGAGCGCGAGCGCCTGTACCGCAACTGGAAGAAGGCGGTGACCAAGACCTTCGACTGGGTCGACGAAGACGTCCGCTGACGTCGTGCCGGCCGGTCCGCGCTAGGTTGCCCGGGTGAACACCACTCCTGCCGTGCCCCGGGCCGCCGCCACCGTGATCCTGGTGCGCGACCGGCCCGACCCCTCCGGTGAGCGCGCCCCGCTGCAGGTGTTCCTGCAGCGCAGGGTGCCGACGATGGCGTTCGCCGCCGGGATGACCGTGTTTCCCGGCGGTGCCGTCGACCCGGGGGACGCGGTCCGGCCGGCCCGCGTCGACGGCCCCGGGCCCGAGGAGTGGGGGCGCCGCTTCTCGTGCCCGCCCGGCGAGGCCGCCGGCTTCGTGGGCGCGGCGGTGCGGGAGACGTTCGAGGAGTGCGGCGTGCTGCTCGCCGGGCCCGCGGACCGGTTCGACGACGCGGCACGGCGCGCGGCCCGCGCCGCGCTGACCGACCGGACGCGCACGCTGGCCGAGGTGCTCGACGGCGCCGGTCTCGCCCTGCGCGCGGACCTGCTGCACCCGTGGGCCCGCTGGGTCACGCCCGAGCAGGAGCCCCGGCGCTACGACGCCGCGTTCTTCGTCGCGGCGCTCCCGGCCGGGCAGGCGGCCGACGCCCGCACCACCGAGGCGGTCGAGGCGCGCTGGTGGTACCCGGCCGACATCCTGGGCGAGCACGCGGCCGGGGCCGCGCGCCTCATGCCGCCCACCTGGCTGGCGCTCACCGACCTCACCGGGTTCGACGACGTCGCCGCGGTGCTGGCGGCGACGGCGGACCGGGTCGCCGTGCCGATCCGGCCCATGCTGGTCCGCCGGGGGGAGCGGATGGTCGCCGTCGTCGGTGACCGCGAGATCGCCATCCCGTGAAGCGGGCTCCCATTGGCGGACATCGTTCTCGAATCGGGCGATGGCGGTTACAGACGGGTTTCCCCGACGCACTCCCGCGGAAAATTCGCGTCGAATTCCTTGACGGGGAGCGGGGGGAGAAACTAAGTCTTGGCCATGGAGGTCTTCGAGAAGTGGGAGTCAGAGATCCGGGGCTACAGCAGGATGTGGCCCACGGTGTTCACCTCGGCGTCGAACGCCCGGCAGGTCGACGAATCCGGTAGGAGCTACATCGACTTCTTCGCCGGTGCGGGCGTGCTGAACTTCGGGCACAACAACGACCGCATGAAACGGGCGGTCATCGCTTTTCTCGAGGCGGACGGCGTCGTGCACAGCCTCGACATGGCGACGACGGCCAAACGCGATTTCCTGGAGGGATTCGCCGAGAAGATCCTGGGTCCCCGGGGCATGGCGATGCGCATGCAGTTCATGGGTCCCACGGGCAGCAACGCCGTCGAGGCCGCCCTCAAGCTGGCCCGGCGGGTCACGGGGCGGCGTGACGTCGTCGCGTTCACGCACGGGTTCCACGGCATGACCCTGGGCTCGCTCGCGCTGACCGCGAACGACTACTTCCGGGCCGCCGCCGGCGTCCCGCTCGAGCACGTGGTCCGCCTGCCGTTCGAGACCGCGCCGGGCGGCGGGATGCGGGCGCTCGACGACTACCGGGCGCTGCTGGCCGACAGCTCCAGCGGGCTCGTGCCCCCGGCCGCCTTCGTGGTGGAGACCATCCAGGCCGAGGGCGGTGTCAACGTGGCGAGCGGGGAGTGGCTGCGGGCCGTGCAGCAGCTCGCCCGGGACGTCGACGCCCTGTTCGTCATCGACGACATCCAGGTGGGCTGCGGGCGGACGGGCAGCTACTTCAGCTTCGACGGCATGGACCTGGATCCCGACATCGTGTGCCTCGCCAAGGGCATCGGCGGCTTCGGGACGCCGCTCGCGATGAACCTCGTCAAGCCCGAGCACGACGCACGCTGGTCGCCGGGCGAGCACACCGGCACGTTCCGCGGCCAGGGCCTGTCGTTCGTGGCGGGCCGGGAGGCGCTCACGTACTTCGACGACGACGCGTTCATGGCGCGGGTGCGCGCCCGGGGCGAGGTCATGGCCGAGGCTCTGGGCGCGATCGTCCGGGACGCGGCGGGCCGCGGGTTCGAGGTGCGCGGCCGCGGCATGATCCAGGCTCTCGACCTGGGCGACGGCGCCCTGGCCAAGGCCGTGACGACGGCGTGCTTCGAGGCCGGCCTGCTCGTCTGCCCGTGCGGTACCGGCGGCCGGGTGCTGAAGCTGATCCCGCCCCTGACGATCCCCGACGACGACCTGACGGAGGGCCTGGAGATCCTCGCCTCCGCGGTGCGGGCCACCGCCTGAGCCGAGAAGACCTGACGCACGACGAGGTGAATCACAGCACTGACGAAGGGAGGCCCTGAAGATGAGACAGCGCGACGACATGACGTTCCCGTTCGAGGAGTACCAGAGGCGCTTGGCGGAGCTGCGCGCCCGCATGGCGGACCGGCTGCTGGACGCGGTCGTGATCACGGACCCCGAGAACCTCCTGTACCTGACGGACTACCAGACCACGGGGTACTCCTTCTTCCAGGCGCTGGTGGTGCCCCTGGAGCTCGAGCCCTTCATGATCACGCGCGCGTTGGAGGAGTCCAACGTCCACGCGCGCACCTGGGTCGAGCTGACCCGGCCCTACCCGGACACCGGGGACGCGATCCAGGGCCTCGTGCAGGCGCTGCGGGAGTTCGGCCTGCACACCAAGGACGTCGGGTACGAACGGAACAGCTACTTCTTCCCCGCCTACCACCAGGACTACATCCACACCGCGTTCGCCGAGGGCCGCCTGCTCGACTGCTTCGGCATCGTGGAGGAGGGGCGCATCACCAAGTCGGCCGCGGAGATCGGGATCATGGCCAGGGCGGCCCGCGCCACGGAGGCCGGGATGCGGGCCGGGATCGAGGCGTGCGCGGCCGGGGTGACGGAGAACGAGATCGGTGCGGAGATCAGCGCCGCCATGTTCCGCGCCGGGGGAGAGCCGCCGGCCGTGATGCCGTACGTGGTCTCGGGCCCGCGGAGCATGATCGGGCACGCGACCTGGGAGGGCCGCCACGTCCAGCCGGGCGAGCACGTGTTCCTGGAGGTGGGCGGCTGTTTCCGGCGCTACCACACGGCGATGATGCGCACCGTCGTCCTCGATGAGCCGTCCGAGTCGATGCTCATGGCGCAGGACCTCATGAAGCTCGCCCTGAAGGAGGTGAAGGCGGCGATCCGGCCGGGACTGACGGTGTCCGACGCCGACAACATCGTGCGCAACATCATCTCGGACAACCGGGTGGGCGCGCGCCTCATCACCCGGTCCGGCTACTCGATCGGCATCGCCTTCCCCCCGAGCTGGGACGAGGGCTACATCCTGAGCCTCAACCAGGGGAACCCGGCCATCCTGCGCGAGGGCATGACGTTCCACATCCTGCCGTGGATGTGGGGGGTCGACGGCGACAAGACCGTCGGCATCTCCGACACCATCCACGTGACGGCCGACGGCTGCGAGTCGTTCTACACGCTGGACGAGGACTTCGTGTGCAAGCCGGAGCACGCGGCCGCGCCCGCGTCCGCCGTCGTCCCGGAGTCCTCGACCGTCGTCGTCACGGACGACGTCGAGGCCCCCACCCCGATCCGCCCCGACGTCGCAGAGATCGCGTGAGGAGGTCCGCATGCTGACTGCCATCGATCCGAGCACCGGACAGGTCGTGACCGAGCTGGAACCGGCCGGTCCCGAGCAGGTCGACGCCGTGCTGGGGGCCGCGGAGGCCGCCTGGCCCGCCTGGCGCGACGTCGAGATCGCGCGGCGCGCGGAGGTGCTCACCGCCGTGGGCGCCTACCTGCGCGAGCACACCGACGAGCTCGCGCCGCTGATGACGCGGGAGATGGGCAAGCCGATCACCGAGGCGCACGGCGAGGTCGCGAAGGCGGCGTGGTGCTTCGAGCACTACGCCGCCCACGCGGCGCGGTACCTGGCCGACGAGGTGCTGGAGTCCGACGCGACGCGCAGCTACGTGCAGTACCTGCCGCTCGGGACGGTCCTGGGCGTGCTGCCGTGGAACGCGCCGTTCTGGCTGGCGGCACGCTTCGCGGCGCCGGCGCTCATGGCCGGCAACACGTGCGTCATGAAGCACGACCCGCACGTGCCCGGCTGCGCGCGGGCCATCGCGGAGGCCCTCGCGGCGGCGGGCGTTCCCGAGGGCGTGTTCGCGAACCTGCCCCTGGAGACGCCCGCCGTCGAGGGCGTGATCCGGGACCCGCGGGTGCGGGCGGTGTCGTTCACGGGGTCGGCGCGCGGGGGAGCGGCCGTGGCGGGGGCCGCCGCGAGCGAGATCAAGCCGGCCGTGCTGGAGCTCGGCGGCAGCGACCCGTGCCTGGTGCTGGCCGACGCCGACCTGGACGAGGCGGCCGACGTCATCACCCTGTCGCGGATCATCAACGCGGGACAGTCGTGCATCGCGGCCAAGCGGATCATCGTCGAGGCGCCGGTCTACGACCAGATGGTGGAGAAGCTGCAGCGGCGGCTCGAGAAGCTCGTGGTCGGCGACCCGTGGGACGCGGGCACGCAGGTGGGGCCGATCGCCCGGGCCGACCTGCGGGACACCCTGCACCGGCAGGTGACCGAGACCGCGGCCGCGGGCGCGCGCCTGCTGCTCGGCGGGACGATGCCCGCCGGTGACGGGTTCTTCTACCCGGTCACGCTGCTGGCGGACGTCACCGAGGGGATGACGGCGTGCCGGGAGGAGACCTTCGGGCCGGTCATGGTGGTGATGCGGGCCGACGACGCGGACCACGCGCTGGCCGTCGCCAACCGCACCGAGTACGGGCTGGCGGCGAGCGTGTGGTCGGCGCCCGGGCGCGGGGAGGCCCTGGCGGCCCGGATCGAGGCGGGCCAGGTCGCGGTCAACGGGATCGTGAAGACCGACCCGCGGCTGCCGAGCGGCGGGATCAAGCGCTCGGGCTACGGCCGCGAGCTGGGCCCGCACGGCATCCGCGAGTTCGTCAACGCCCAGCAGGTGTGGGTGGGGCCGAAGCGGGAGTGACCGGTAGCCTGCTCCAGACCGAGCAAGTCGGAAATTTCAGGAGGGCTTCCCGTGACCGCCGATGACGAGCTGACCGCCACGTTCCACGAGTTCGACGCCGACGACGACGGCCACATCACCGTCGACGAGTTCCGCCAGGCGATGGGCGGGCGCGGCGAGGAGGTCACGAACGACGACCTCACCTCGATCTTCGTGAACGCCGACGCCGACGGTGACGGCAAGATCAACCTCGAGGAGTTCACCACGGCCTGGAACGGTTAGCCGGCCCGGTCAGGTGGTGAGGCGGCGGCGGAGGTTCGCCGCCGCCTTTTCCGGGTCGTCCGCCCGGGTGATCGCGCGGACGACGACGACGCGGGTGGCGCCCGCCTCCAGGACCTGGTCGAGGCGAGTGGGACCCGGGCCGTCGTCGTCGATGCCGCCGATGGCGAACCACGGGGTCGCCGGGCCCGTCGCCGCGACTTCCCGCAGGAGATCCAGGCCGACGGCCGGGCGGCCCGGCTTCGTCGGGGTGGCCCAGAGCGGGCCGACACAGAAGTAGTCGACACGGGCGTCCGCCTCGGCGGCCATCGCCTCGCCGAACGCGTGGGTGGAGCGGCCGAGGACCGGAACCTCGCCCAGGAGGGTGCGCACGTCGCCCGGAGCGAGGTCGTCCTGCCCCATGTGCACCACGGGCGCGCCGGCCAGGCCCGCGATGTCGGCCCGGTCGTTGACGGCCCACAGCGCGCCGTGCTCCGCCGCCACCCGCGCGACCAGCGCGTGCAGCTCCAGCTCCCGCGCCGCGTCCAGCGTCTTGTCGCGCAGCTGCACGACGTCGACCCCGCCCGAGAGCACCCGGTGCAGGAACGCCTCGAGATCACCCTCGGCCTCGCGGGCGTCGGTGCACAGGTAGAGGCGGGCGTCGGCGAGCCGGGTGCGTGGGTCCACGGGACCGCAGTGTAGGCGCGCCGGCCGGACGGCGGGACCGGCAGCCGGACGCGGGGGTTATGGTTGCTCACGACATGCACGGGAGCCCCGAAGGGCTGAGAGGGCGCAGAAGCGCCGACCGTCGAACCTGATCCGGGTCATGCCGGCGAAGGGAGCAACCATGGAGCACCGCCGTGCGCCGGACGTCGTGGTCGTGGGTGCGGGAATCATCGGGCTGACCGCCGCCTGGCGCGCGCTCGTGGCCGGGGCGCGGGTCACCGTCCTCGACCCCGCCCCCGGTGACGGCGCCACCCACGCCGCCGCCGGAATGCTCGGGCCCGCCATGGAGGCCGAGTTCGGGGAGGAGCGCCTCGCGCGGATCGGCGCGGAGTCCGGGCGGCTCTGGCCGGAGTACGCCGCCGGGCTGGAACGGGCCGCCGGGCTCGCACCGGGGACCCTCGGACCCGACGCGACCGGAACGCTCGCCGTCGCCTTCGACGCCGACGACGCCGCCCTGCTGCGCCGCCGCCTCGCGCTGCACCGTGAGCTGGGCCTGGAGACCTGGGAGATCTCGCCGGCCGAGGCGCGGGACCGGGAGCCGTCCCTCGGTCCGCGCGTGTCTGCCGCCGCGTGGATCCCCGGCGACCACCAGGTCGACCCGCGCGCCGTGCGGCGTGCCCTGCTCGACGTGGTGCGGGGCCATCCGCGCGCACGCGTCGTGGAGCGCACCGTCACCGCGCTGACCTGGGAAGCCGGCGCCGTGACCGGCGCGATCGACGACACCGGGACGGTGTGGAGAACTCGGGCGACCGCGGTCGGGAGCGGCGGCACGGGCGATGGTCAGGGTCGCCCCGGCGTCGTCGTCCTCGCCGCCGGGTACGCCAGCGCCACGCTGTACGGCGGCGCCCCCACCCGGCCCGTCCCGGGAACCACGCTCCGGCTGGAAGCGGCGGCCGACACCGGCCCCTCCACCGTCGTGCGCGGCACCGTCCAGGGCCGGCCCGTCTACGTGGTCCCGCGCCGCGCCCGTCCCGGCGGCCGCCGGGAGATCGTCGTCGGCGCCACCTCCGACGAGCGCGCCGCCACCACCCGCACCCGCGCCGGCGACGTGTTCGCCCTGCTGCGCGACGCCCGCGCGCTCCTGCCCGCCCTCGACGAGGCCGACCTCGTCGAGACCACCACCCGCTCACGCCCCGGATCCCCGGACAACGCCCCGCTGCTCGGCGAGGCCGCCCCCGGCCTGATCCTGGCCACCGGCCACTACCGCAGCGGCATCCTCCTGGCCCCGCACACGGCCGCCACCCTGGACACCCACCTGCGCACCCGCGCCGCGCCGCCGCCACGCACCGCACCGGCCGGACCCAGCCCCCGAGGAGCATCCGCATGACCACCGTGCCGACCGAACAGACCGCCGTCGTGAACGGCGAGCCCTACCCCCTCGACGGGCCCGTCCCCGTGACCGAGCTCGTCGCGCGCCTCGTACCGGAGGTGGTGGTCGACGGCGTGCCGCAGGGCGTCGCCGTCGCCGTGGACGACGCCGTCGTACCGCGCGGCGCCTGGGACCGCACCGAGATCCGGCCCGGCATGCGGGTCGAGGTCGTCACCGCCGTGCAGGGAGGATGACCATGACCACCGCGAACCCCCTCACCATCGCCGGCACCCCGCTCGGCTCCCGGCTCGTCATGGGCACCGGGGGCGCCGCGAGCCTGCTGGCGCTCGCGGACGCGCTGACGGCGTCGGGCACGGAACTGACCACCGTCGCCATGCGGCGCGTGGCGCGGCCCGCGCCCGGAGCCGCGGCCGGCGACACCTCCGTCTGGGCCATGCTGGAACGCCTCGGCATCCGCGCCCTGCCCAACACGGCCGGCTGCTTCACCGTGCGGGAGGCCGTCCTCACCGCACAGCTCGCCCGGGAGGCGTGCGGCACCGACTGGATCAAACTGGAGGTCATCGCCGACGACGTCACCCTGCTGCCCGACCCGGCCGGCACCGTCGAGGCCGCCCGCATCCTCGTCGACGACGGATTCACCGTCCTGCCCTACACCAACGACGACCCCGTCACCGCCCGCCACCTGGCCGACGCCGGCTGCGCGGCGGTGATGCCCCTCGGGTCGCCGATCGGCTCCGGGCTCGGCATCGCCAACCCGCGCAACATCGAGGCGATCGCCGCCGCGTCGCCCGTCCCCGTGATCCTCGACGCCGGGATCGGGACGGCGTCGGACGCGGCGCTCGCGATGGAGCTCGGCTGCGACGGCGTCCTGCTCGCCACCGCCGTGACCCGCGCGGCCGACCCGGCGCGCATGGCACGCGCGATGCGGCTCGCGGTCCAGGCCGGGTACGACGCCGCCCACGCGGGCCGCACGCCCCGGCGCGAACACGCCCTGGCCTCGTCCCCGACGGACGGCCGGGTGGCGGTCAACCTGGACCTGGCCCTGTGACGGCGCCGCTGGTGGAGCCGGGCCCGGAGCTCGGGCGGGACGAACTGGCGCGGTACGCGCGGCACCTCGCGCTGCCCGGGATCGGGACGGACGGGCAGCGACGGCTCCGCGCCGCGCGCGTGCTCGTCGTGGGCGCGGGCGGGCTCGGCAGCCCCGCGCTGCTGTACCTGGCGGCGGCGGGCGTCGGCACGATCGGCGTCGTGGACGACGACGTCGTCGAGACGTCCAACCTGCAGCGGCAGGTGATCCACGGGCAGGGCGACGTGGGCCGGGCCAAGACGGCCTCGGCCGCCGCGACGGTGCGCGAGGTGAACCCGCACGTCCACGTCGTCGAGCATCGTGAGCGCCTCACCCGCCACAACGCCCTCGACGTGCTGGCCGGCCACGACCTCGTGCTGGACGGGTCGGACGCGTTCGCCACCCGCTACCTGGTCTCCGACGCCGCGGAGATCCTCGGCCTGCCGTGCGTGTGGGGCGCGCTGCACCGGTTCACCGGCCAGGTCGCCACGTTCTGGGCCACGCCTCGCGAGCACGGCGGCGCCGCCGGCCGGGAGGGAGTGACCTACCGCGACGTGTTCCCGGTCCCGCCGCCGCCCGGCGCGTCGCCCGACTGCGCGACCGCCGGGGTCCTCGGCGCCGTGTGCGGCACGGTCGGCACCGTCATGGCGACCGAGGCGATCAAGCTGATCACGGGCGCCGGACGCCCGCTGCTCGGGCGGCTCGCCGTCCATGACGCCCTGGAGGGCACGTGGCGGACGCTCACGGTGCGGCCCGACCCGGACCGCGCACCGGTCACGGCGCTCCTGGAGGCCGGGGACGACGGCGCGGACCCGTACGCCACGTTCTGCGGGGTGGGCGGCGGCGCCGCGCCGCGCCCGGCCGAGGCCTCGGTGGCGGAGCTGGCCGCGGCGCGCGCGAGCGACGCCGGCACGCCGGTGCTCGACGTGCGGGAGACCTGGGAGTCGCAGCTCGACCCCTTCCCGGGTGCCCGGGTGGTCCCGTCGGGGACGTTCACCGGTCCGGACACCGGCCCCGTCGTGCGCGACGTCGCCGACTGGGCGGGCGGCGGCACGGTGCACGTGCTGTGCGCGTCAGGAGTCCGCTCCGCGCGGGTCGCGGCGACGCTCCGCGCGTCGGGGATCGACGCCCGGTCGGTCGAGGGCGGCATGCGGCGCTGGGCGGCCGAACGTCCGGCCCGGGCGTAGCGGCCGCGGTGCCTACGGGCCCGGCGGGAAGGGAAGCGGCGCGAGCCGGGCCTCGGGCAGGAGGAGACCCGGGTCCGTGAACGCCGGCAGGCCCTCCGTGTGGACGATGCGGCAGCGCGGCGTGGGGTGACGGACGCCCAGGCGGGCCAGGTCCTCGGGGGTGAGCGCCGGCGCGGCCGAGACGCACGCCTGCCGCAACATCGTGTCCTCGCCCTTGTCGAGCGCGCGGCTGATGGTGACCCCGTGCTCCTGCACCAGCAGGAGCCGCCCGTGAGCGGCGTGCACGGTGCCCGGATCGGGCTCGTCCCCGGCCGCCCGCAAGCTGGTCGCGATCGTCCCGACCCGGGCGCCGGAGCGGATGTCGAACAGCGCCAGCATCCGGCCCTCGTTCCGCACCACCAGCCCGGGCTCCGCCAGCACCGCCAGCACCGCGCCGTGGGAACCGGGGGACAGGAGGGGCAGGAGCGGGCCGTCCTCCGCGACGGCTCCCGTGCGGACGGAGCCGTCCTCCGCCAGCGTGACCAGCCGCGGCAGCGCGTCCTCGCCCTCCCACAGCGCGGGGACCAGGTGCACCTGCGCCATCGCCCCGCCGCGCACGTCCCAGGTGGGCACAGGGTTCGTGAGATCGAGGACCCGCAGCGACCGGCCCCGCGGGGCGACCGCGAGCCAGTGGCCGCCGTCGTCCACGGACACGCGACCCCGCTCGTCCCACGGCGGGGCGATCGGGTCGCCGATCCCGAGCTCGTCGGGAATGTAGCGGGCGGTACCGGTCAGGTCCGGATCGACGAGGTAGACCCCGCCCGTCGAGTCCACGAGCACCAGGTGGTCCGGCGCCCGGTGCGCGCTGACCAGCACGGGACAGACCGAGTCGGGATCCTCCAGCCGGCGGGGCAGACAGCCACCGTTCTCCCACGTGGTGGTGAACGCGGTGTGGGCGTCGCGCAGCAGGTCGCGGAAGCCTGCCAGCGGAGCCGCCGGCGGGGCGAGCGTGCCGCCCGGCCCGGGCCGCAGCGTGTCGGTGCCGCTGATCCATGCCCGGCCGTCCGGCGCGAGAAGCAGCAGGTCGCCGTCGTCGCGTTGCGTGGTGCGTGCCGTCTCGGCCGACGGCAGGAGCCACACCGGGAGCAGGCGCTCGCCGTCGTCCAGGCCGGGAACCTCGATGGTGCCCTTCTCGTGGACCTGGACGGTGCCGTCCGGCCACGAGAGGGCGGTCGTGGCCGCGTGCTCCGGCAGCCGGTCGCCCGAGCGGGAGGCCACGACGGGCGCCGCCGCCGGGTCCTGGGCGGCGCCCGTCGGGAAGTCCATGTCGCTGCTCTCCCGCGTGGTGCGCCACAGGGAGAGCGTCTCCCCGTCGGCCGCGACCACGCGGTCGTCGGGCGCGAGCACGGCGAGGGCGTCCGGGCCCGCGCCGGTCAGGTGCCAGGTCCGGGTCCGTGGCCAGAGCATGTCCCGGGGAGCGGTGCAGGCGACGAGCCCGTCGCCGGTGCGCACGAGGGCACGTTGCCCGGCGTCGTCGACCGCGGCCAGCTCCGAGCCGTCCCAGCCGTGGGGGACGGGACACGACATGGTGTCCGGGGTCCCGTCGCCGGCCCGCGTCATCGGGTGGTGGAGGGTCACGCGGGTGGTGGTGCCCGCGCCGGCCAGTCCGGCCCAGGTGACGAGCGACGGTGCGGGGACCGTGCCCTCCGGGGCCTGGCCCGGCGTCCCGGGGGAGGGCGCGAAGGTGTCGAGGCGCAGTGTCCGGGACTCGCCGGTGCGCGGATCGGCGACGATCACCCGGCGGCTGCCGTCGACCCGCAACGCGGCGGCCGCGACGTCCACGGCGACGGCGCGGACGGGGGCGCCGGTGCCCGGGTCGGCGGTGCAGCGGGAGGCCGGGCTCTTGAAGAAGGCGTGCGCCCGAGCGGCGACGTCACGCAGGTCGAGGTCGCCGTCGGGGCCGGTCAGCGCGATGCGCAGGACCTGGTGGGCGGCCCCGCCGGGGCAGGTGCCGCGAGTCTCGTAGGTGACCAGGAGGGCGTCGCCGGCCGGGGTGACCGCGACGCCCGTGGGGTCCAGCCGCTCGTCGTGGGCCACGTCGAGCAGCGGGCGGTAGAGGCGCACCAGCTCGCCGTCGCCGGCCAGCGGGCCCTCGCCGCCGGGGAACCGGCCGAGGACGACGCCGGCGGGGTCGACGGCCGCGACCACGCGCCCGTCCTCGCTGCCGGCGACGGCGGTGCCGCCGGCGGGAGGGTCGGGCTCGGTGAGGGTGACGCTCGCGCCGGGCAGGATCTCCGGGTCGCCGTCGTCGGGGTTCCAGCGCAGCAGACCGCCGGTCGCCGTCCGGCCGACCGTTCCGGTGCCGGTCGCGGCGAGGGCCGTCACACCGGGCGTGTCGACGGTGCGCAGCAGGTGCTGGTCGTCGTGCGAGGTGTCGAGGGTGGCGGTGAGGAAGGCGTGCCGGGTCTGCGTCCCCGGCGCGCGGTGGTAGGCCTCGGCCGCGAGGTACTGGGCGACGTCGGGGTTCTCGGCGCGGCTCGCGTGCGACGCCGCGGCGAGCAGGTGGGCGTCGCTCTCGTACGACGACGCCGCCTCCCGCTCGGCGGAATGGCTCGCGAGGGCGCCGTTCACCACCGAGAGCGCGAGCAGCACCGACAGTGCCGAGGTGAGCGCGCGGGCGCGGCGGTTGAGGTGGCGCTGCGCCGTGATGTGCGCGCTGAGCACGTCCTCCTTGGCGGCGCCGCGCAGCGGGGCGGCCAGCTCGGCGAGGGCGTTGGGCAGCTCGGGGTGGTTGGTGCGTGCGGGGTCGCGGCGCGGGCCTCGCAGGTCGACCCACCGGGGCTCCCGGTCGAGGTGTTCGACCAGGGCCGGGGGCAGGGCGGTGGTGGCCGCGGCGTCGATGCGGCCGGCTTCGTGGTCGAAGACGATCTCGCCGCTGGTCAGGGCGATGTAGACGGTGTGGATGCTGCGTTCCGCGAGCCACCAGCGGACCTCCTTGTCGACCCACTCGGACGCGGCGGCGCCGGGGGAGGCGAACACGATGAGGCGGTCGGAGGCGGCGAGGCAGTTCTTGATCTCGAGCCACAGGTGGGGGTGGGCGGCCAGGCCGGAACGGTCCACGAAGAGACGCAGGTCGCGATCGTCCGACGGGCCCGCGGCACCCTTGCCGAAGCCGCGCAGCATGGCCTGGACCCGAGGGACGAAGTCGCCCTCGGCGCTGCGGCTGTAGGAGAGGAACGCGTCGTAGTGCTTGCGGCGGGGCGGCGCGGGAGAGGTGGTCGGCGTGGTCGGGGCAGGATCCGGCATCGAGCTCCCTCGGTCGATCGCAAACAGGATATAAGGGGAATCGGTCGCCGTGCCGGTAAAAGCGGTGGTGAGGGCCCCGGCGCGTGCCGCCCGCGTGAGATCTCCGTAAGGACCACATAACCAGGCCGTAAGGGGCGTTCGAGCCGGTCAGGCCGTAGCGTCGGTGGCATGAAGATCACCCGGAGCCGCCGTGTCGCGGCCGTCGCACTGTCCGCTCTCACCGCCGCCACCCTGCTGGCCGGCTGCAACGACTCCGAGCCCGCCGAGGACGACATGTCGCCGACGAGCACGGAGGAAATGACCGACGAGATGACCGACGAGATGACCGACGACGAGATGTCGGACGACGAGATGTCGGACGACGAGATGACCGAGGACGAGGACATGGAGAGCGAGGACTCCATGGAGGACGAGAGCTGACCTCACCGTCACCGACGACGCCGGGGCGCCGCTCGCGGTCAGCCGGCCGGCGATGTCCGGCGTCGTCCGGCGTCGTCCGGTGGGTGCTCCGCCGCCGCCTGCGACGCGGGCGCCCCGGGGCACCCGTAACCTGAACGGATGAACTCACCCGAGGCTCTCGCCGCGGCACTGGGGGAGGCGGGCTACCTCGCCGACGAGGATCTCGCCACCGTCGCATACCTCGCCCGGGCCATGGAGCGCCCGCTGCTCCTGGAGGGGGAGCCGGGCACCGGCAAGACCGCGCTCGCCGAGGCGCTGGCCCAGGTCACCGACGCGCCCCTGATCCGGCTGCAGTGCTACGAGGGCATCGACGCCACCCAGGCCCTGTACGACTGGGACTTCGGCCGTCAGATCCTGCACCTGCGGACGCTGGAGGCCGCGGCGGCGTCGTCGGACACGAACGCCCTGGAGGTCGAGACCACCGAGCGCTCCCTGTTCGACGAGCGCTTCCTCCTGGCCCGGCCCGTGCTCCAGGCGCTGCGGACCACCCCGTCCGTCCTGCTGGTGGACGAGATCGACCGCGCCGACGACGAGTTCGAGGCCTTCCTCCTGGAGGTCCTGTCCGGCTGGACGGTCACCATCCCCGAGCTCGGCACGATCCGCGCGACGACGCCGCCCACCGTCGTCCTCACGTCGAACCGCACGCGCGAGCTGCACGACGCCCTCAAGCGCCGCTGCCTGTACCACTGGATCGACCACCCGGACCTGGAGCGCGAGGTCGCGA
Source organism: Myceligenerans xiligouense (assembly GCF_003814695.1). Lineage (GTDB taxonomy): Bacteria > Actinomycetota > Actinomycetes > Actinomycetales > Cellulomonadaceae > Myceligenerans > Myceligenerans xiligouense. The sequence continues at coordinate 2,785,084 of NZ_RKQZ01000001.1, read as the reverse complement.
TCGTGCGGGCGCGCCTGCCCGAGGTCGCCGAGACGCTGGCCCGCCAGATCGCCGGCTGCGTGCAGCGCCTGCGCGCGGAGCCGCTGCTCAAGCCGCCGGGCGTCGCGGAGACGCTCGACTGGGCCCGTGCCCTGGAAAGCCTCGGTGCCGCGACGCTCGACCTCGAGGCGGCGTCCCGCACGCTCGGCGCCGTGGTGAAGTACCGCGAGGACACGGTCCGCGCCCGCGAGGCGCTGACCCGGATCCTGGCGGCCTGAGATGTCCGGCGGCGAGCGGGTGCTGCTCGGGTTCGCCCGGGCGCTGCGGGCCGCCGGCGTCGCGGTCACGCACGACCGGGCAACCATGTTCTTGCAGGCCACCGCCGTCCTGGGGGCGGACACCGCCGTCGGCGCCTATCGCGCCGGCCGGGCGACGCTGTGCGGCGGGCCCGACGACCTGGCACGGTTCGACCAGGTCTTCGCCGCCTGGTTCGGAACCTCGGCCACCGGCCTCCCGCTCCCGCGGGGCAGGGCCACAGCCGGCTCCCCCAACCCCTCACTCCCTCATTCCACTACTGGGGGAGGCCTCAACAGGGCCTCGCAGACCTTTCCGGGGCGTTCGAATGGATTCGAAACCCTGTTGAACCCACGTCAGCAGCGGGGTGGTGGGCGTCATGCTGGTGCGGGGCGGGGGGCCGCGGTCGAGTCGGGTTCCGGGGATCCGCTCCCTTCCGGGGATGCCTCTGGCTCCGAGTCCCCCGGGCGGGGCGACGCCGGCTCCGAGCCCCGCGAACCCAGCCCCCGAGAAGACCCGCGGGAGCCCGGTGCCGCGGTCCCCGAGCTGGCCGACGACCGCGAGGTCCTCCGCCACCGCGACATCGCCGGCCTCACCGCGACGGAGCGCCGCGTCCTCGCCGCACAGCTCGCGACCCTCCGCCCGCGCCCTCCGCTGCGCCGCGCCGCACGCGCCGTGCCGTGGCGCCGCGGACGCCCGGACCTGCACCGCACGCTGCGCGCCTCCCTGCGCCGCGCGGGCGAGCCGGCCCGGATCGAGCGCCGCCGCCGGACTCGCACGCCGCGTCGCGTGGTGCTGCTGGTGGACGTGTCCGGTTCCATGCGGCCGTACGCGGAGGCCCTGCTGCGGCTGGCGCACGTCGTCGTGCGGTCGGACGCCCCGGTGGAGGCGTTCACCCTGGGCACCCGCCTGACCCGCGTCACCGACGCCCTGCGCACGGCCGACCCGGAGCGCGCGCTGGCCCGCACCGGTGACCTCGTGCCGGACTGGGCGGGCGGGACGAGGATCGCCGAGGCGCTCGCCGCGCTGACGGACCGGTACGGCGCGCGGCTGCGCGGGGCGGTGGTGGTGGTCTGCAGCGACGGCTGGGAGCGGGGCGACCCCGCGGACCTGGCCGCCCGTGCCGCCCGGCTGCACCGCCTGGCGCACGCGGTGGTCTGGGTGAACCCGCATCGCGGCAAGGCCGGCTACCGGCCGGTGCAGTCGGGGATCGCCGCGGTCCTGCCCCACGTGGACCACTTCCTCGCGGGGCATTCGCTGGGTACGTTCGAAGAGGCACTGGAGGTGATCGCGCATGCGTGACGTGCTGGACGAACTGCTGGCGTGGTGGCGGGAGGGCCGCCCGGTCGGGATGGGCACGGTCGTGGCCACGTTCCGGTCGGCGCCGCGCCCGCCCGGGGCGGCGATGCTCGTCGGACCGGGGGACGACGGCGCGCCGCCCGTCGCGGTGGGCTCGGTCTCGGGCGGCTGCGTGGAGGGTGCGGTGTACGACCTCGCGAGCGAGGTGGCCACGACCGGCACACCGGTGCTGGAGCGGTACGGCATCTCGGACGACGACGCGTTCGCCGTCGGGCTGACCTGCGGCGGCATCCTGGACGTGTTCGTGGAACGGGTGGACCGCACCAGCTTCCCCGACCTGGACGAGGTCGCCGCGGACATCGCCGCCGGCCGCCCGGTCGCCGTGGCCACGGTGGTGGAGCACCCCGACGAGCGGGTGCTCGGCCGCCGCCTGGTCATCCGGCCCGGCGAGGCCGCCGCCCGCGTCTCGGGAAGCCTCGGCGCCGAGCGCCTGACCGACGCCGTGACCGACGACGCCGTCGGCCTGCTCGCCGGCGGGCTCAGCGAGACCCTCACCTACGGGCCCCGCGGCGAGCGGCGGGGCGAGGGCTGCCGCGTGTTCGTCTCCTCCCACGCGCCCCGCCCGCGCATGCTCGTGTTCGGCGCGATCGACTTCGCGGCGGCCACGGCGCGCATCGGCTCGTTCCTCGGCTACCGGGTCACGGTGTGCGACGCCCGCCCGGTGTTCGCGACCGCGACGCGCTTCCCGGACGCGGACGAGGTGGTGACCGACTGGCCCCACCGGTACCTCGCGGCCGAGGTGGACGCGGGCCGGATCGACGGCCGCACGGTGGTCTGCGTGCTCACCCACGACCCGAAGTTCGACGTTCCGGTCCTGGACCTGGCGCTCGGGCTCGACCTCGCCTACGTCGGCGCGATGGGCTCGCGGCGCACGCACGACGACCGCCTCGCCCGGCTCCGCGAAGCCGGCGTGTCCGACGACGCGCTGGCGCGCCTGCACAGCCCCATCGGCCTCGACCTGGGCTCCCGGACGCCCGAGGAGACGGCGGTGAGCATCGCCGCGGAGATCGTCTCGGCCCGCTGGGGCGGATCGGGCCGCGCCCTGACGACGACGGACGGGCGGATCCATCACGAGGGCGCACACCGCGACTAGGGTGCCCACCATGACGTCGTCGTCCCTCTTCGCGCCGCCCGTGACCCACCGTCCCGACCCCTCGCTCGCCCACCGCCGCGCGGACGTCCGCCTCACGCTGCGCGGCCCCGGCGGGGAGGCCCTGGCCGGCAGGGACGTCACCGTGCGCCAGACCCGGCACGCGTTCTGGTTCGGGTGCATCGGGTTCGACCTCGTGGACCTCGCGAACGGCGACTCGCGTGACCCCGGGTACGACCAGCGCCTCGCCGACGCCTGGCTGGACGTCTTCAACCAGGCCACGCTCCCGTTCTACTGGGGCACGTTCGAGCCGCGACGCGGCGCGCCGCACACGGCCCGCCTGCGCCGGGCGGCCGAGTGGTTCGCGGAACGCGGCGTCGCGGTCAAGGGCCACCCGCTGGTGTGGCACACGGTCCAGCCCGGGTGGCTGCTCGACGTCGCCCGCGAGGGCGGCGACGCGGTCACCGACGCCGGCCTGGCCGAGGTGGAGCGGCTGCAGCGCGAACGCATCCGGCGGGACGTCGCGGGGCTCGCGGGCGTGATCGACACCTGGGACGCCATCAACGAAGTGGTGATCATGCCCGTCTTCACCGCCGAGGACAACGCGGTCACGCCGCTCGCCCGGGCGCGCGGCCGGGTGGAGATGATCCGGATGGCCGTGGACGAGGCGCGCGCCGCCAACCCGTCCGCGACCCTCCTGCTGAACGACTTCGACATGTCGACGGCGTACGAGTGCCTCATCGAGGCCGTGCTGGAGGCGGGCATCCGGATCGACCGCCTCGGCCTGCAGTCCCACATGCACCAGGGATGGTGGGGCGAGGAGAAGACGGCCCGCGTGCTGGAGCGGTTCGCCCGCTACGGCATCCCGATCCACCTCACCGAGACCACGCTGCTGTCGGGCGACCTCATGCCGGAGCACATCGTGGACCTCAACGACTGGCAGGTCGACGACTGGCCCAGCACCGCCGAGGGCGAGGCCCGGCAGGCCGAGGAGCTGGAGGCGTACCTCCGGCAGCTGCTGGCGCACCCGGCCGTGGAGGCGTTCACCTACTGGGGGCTGAGCGACCGGGGCATGTGGCTGAACGCGCCCGGCGGCCTGCTGCGCGCCGACGGCTCGCCCAAGCCGGCCTACGACCGCCTCCGCGACCTGGTCAAGGGCGAGTGGTGGCTGGCACCCACCACCCTGCGCACGGACGACGACGGCCGCGTGGACGTGACGGGCTTCCTCGGCGACTACGAGGTCTCCCTGCCCGGAGCGCGGGGCGGGTCGCCGGTCTCCTTCTCCCTGGACACCCCGGGGCGCGGGGAACGGACGCTGCACTTCTCCTGAGCCCGCACGCCGCCCAGGTGTGGCGAAGGGTGGTCGCCCCGGCGTACGGTGATGCGTGTCACACCGTCACAACGCAGTGGCTGAGGAGCGTCCATGACCAGGATCGATCTCACCGTCGACGGCGCGAAGGTGTCCGACGACGTCGAACCCCGCCTGCTGCTCGTGCAGTACCTGCGCGAGCGGCTCGGCAAGACCGGAACGGTGATCGGCTGCGACACCGCCAGCTGCGGTGCCTGCACCGTTCATCTGGACGGCCGCAGCGTGAAGTCGTGCAACGTGCTGGCCGTGCAGGCCGACGGCGCCACGGTCACCACCATCGAGGGGCTTCCCGCCGACGGCGCCCTGCACCCCGTCCAGGAGGCGTTCCACGAGTGTCACGCCCTCCAGTGCGGGTTCTGCACGCCCGGCATGATCATGCAGGCCGCGGACCTGCTCGCCGAGAACCCCGCACCGACCGAGGACGAGATCCGGGAAGGGCTGGAGGGCAACCTCTGCCGATGCACCGGCTACCACAACATCGTGCGCGCGGTGCAGGTCGCCGCGGGCAGCGGGGCCGCGGCCGGCGCCGGGCACGGAACGGACGGAGGCACGGCATGACCGCCACGGAAGAGGCCCCGGCCACGGCGGAAGCCGCCGGCGGCGAGGAGATCGGCCGCGACCGGCGCCGCAAGGAGGACCGGCGGCTCATCACCGGACGCACCCGCTGGACCGACAACCTGGCCCCGCCCGGCACCCTGCACCTGGCCATGGTGCGCAGCCCGTACGCGCACGCGAACATCGCGGGCATCGACACCCGGGCCGCGTCCCGCGCCCCGAACGTCGTCACCGTGCTGACCGGCACCGACCTCGCCGACACCCAGGGCGTGCTCGCCAACGCGTGGCCCATCACACCCGACCAGGTCGCGCCCGAGCACAAGCCCGTCGCGGTCGACCGCGTGGCCTTCGCCGGAGAGATCGTCGCCGTCGTCGTCGCCCGCAGCGCCGCCGCGGCCGCCGACGCCGCCGAGCTGGTCGACGTCGACTACGCGGAGCTGCCCGCCGCCCTCGAGCTCAAGGACGCCGCCGCGGCGACGCCCGAGAACGGTGGCGCCCTCGCGCACCCCGACCTGGGCACCAACAACTCCGCCCGGTGGATCTTCGACTCCGCCGAGGCCGGGACCGGCGGCGACGTCGAGGACGCCATCGCCACCGCCCGGACCGACGGCATCGTCATCGAACGCGAGTACCGCCAGCAGCGGCTCATCCCGGCGTTCATGGAGCCCCGCTCCGTCGTCGTCGACCCCACCGGCGAGCAGATCACCGTCTGGTCCGCCACCCAGATCCCGCACATCACCCGCTTCCTCCTGGCCGCCACCACCGGCGTGCCCGAGTCGAAGATCCGGGTCATCGCGCCCGACGTCGGCGGCGGGTTCGGCGGCAAGCTCCAGACCACGCCGGAGGAATGGGCGGCGTTCGCCATCGCACGCCGCCTCGGCAAGCCCGTCAAGTACACCGAGACGCGCTCCGAGTCCCTGCTCGCCGCCCACCACGGGCGCGACCAGTGGCAGAAGCTCACCCTCGCCGCCCGCGCCGACGGCACCGTCACCGGCCTCAAGGTGGAACTGCTCGCCGACCTCGGCGCCTACGTCGCCCTCGTCGGCGGCGGCGTGCCCGTGCTCGGCGCGTTCATGTTCAACGCCATCTACAAGTTCCCCGCCTACCGGTTCGACTGCCGCACCGTCCTGACCAACAAGACCTGGACCGACGCCTACCGCGGCGCCGGACGCCCCGAGGCCACGTTCGCCATCGAGCGCCTCATGGACGAGCTGGCCGCCGAGCTGGGCCGCGACCCCCTCGAGGTGCGCCGCCAGAACTGGATCACGCACGACGAGTTCCCGTTCACCACCGTCGCCGGACTCACCTACGACTCCGGCGACTACGAGTCCGCCACCACGCAGGCCGTCGAGACCTTCGGCTACGAGGACCTCCGCGCCGAACAGGCCCGGCGCCGCGAGGAGCGCGACCCCGTCCAGCTCGGCATCGGCATCTCCACCTTCACCGAGATGTGCGGCCTCGCCCCCTCCCGCGTGCTCGGCAGCCTCGACTACGGCGCCGGCGGCTGGGAGCACGCCCAGATCCGCATGCTCCCCACCGGCAAGGTCGAGGTCACCACCGGCGCCAGCGCCCACGGTCAGGGCCACGAGACCGCGTTCAGCCAGATCGTCGCCGACCGCCTCGGCGTCCCCTTCGAGGACGTCGAGGTGCTGCACGGCGACACCCAGGTCGCCCCCCGCGGCCTCGACACCTACGGGTCGCGGTCGCTCACCGTGGGCGGCGAGGCGCTGGCGCTCGCGGCCGACAAGGTGGTGGCCAAGGCCAAGCCGTGGGCCGCGCACCTGCTGGAGGCCGACGCCGGCGACGTCGAGTTCGCCCGCGGGAAGTTCACCGTGACCGGCACCGGCGAGGGAAAGACCATCCAGGAGATCGCGCTCGCCGCCTTCGCCGCGCACGACTACCCCGAGGGCATCGAGCCCAGCATCGACGCCGAGGTCACGTTCGACCCGGTGAACTTCTCCTTCCCGCACGGCACCCACCTGTGCGCCGTCGAGGTGGACACGGAGACCGGAGCCGTCTCCTTGCGCAAGTACGTGTGCGTCGACGACGTCGGTACCGTCATCAACCCGCTCATCGTCGCGGGGCAGGTGCACGGCGGGCTGGTGCAGGGCATCGCCCAGGCCCTGTGGGAGGAGGCCGTGTACGACGACGCCGGCACGCTGCTCTCCGGCACCCTCGCCGACTATCTCGTCCCCAGCGCCGCCGACCTCATCAGCTTCGACACCGCGCACCGCAGCACGCCCGCCACCTCCAACTCCCTCGGCGCCAAGGGCGTCGGCGAGGCCGGGACCATCGCGTCCACGCCCGCCGTGGTGAACGCCGTCGTCGACGCCCTGCGCCCGTACGGCGTGCACGACGTCCAGATGCCGTGCACGCCCGCGCGTGTCTGGCAGGCCATCGCCGAAGGGAACAGGCCATGATCCCCGCACCGTTCGAGTACGCCCGCCCCACCAGCGTCGACGAGGCGCTCAGCCTGCTCGCGGAGTCCGACGACGCCAAGGTCATCGCCGGAGGCCAGTCGCTCCTGCCCGTGCTGCGCATGCGCCTCGGCGCCCCCGAGCTCGTGGTCGACATCGGCCGCATCGACACGCTGCGCGGCATCCGGGAGGTCTCCTCCACCGACCCGGTCGCCGGAGGCGGTGGCGCCATCGAGATCGGCGCGATGACGCCGTACCACGAGATCCTCGCCTCCTCCCGGGTCCGCGGGGAACTCGGTCTCCTGCACGACGCCGTCTCCCAGGTGGGCGACCCGCAGATCCGGCACCTCGGCACGCTGGGCGGATCGCTCGCCCACGCCGACCCGGCCGGCGACTGCGGCGCGGTGGCCCTCGCGCTCGAGGCCGAGATGGTCGTCGCCGGGCCCGCCGGCGAACGGGTGGTCCCCGCCGCCGACTTCTTCCAGGACCTGTTCACCACCGCCGTCGGCGAGGACGAACTGCTCGTCGCCGTCCGCTTCCCCGTGCATCCCGGGTGGGGCCACCGGTACGAGAAGTTCGTGCGCATCGCCCAGCAGTGGCCCATCGTCGCCGTCGGCGCGTGCGTGCACATGGCCGACGGGAAGACCATCACCGAGGCGCGGATCGGCCTGACCAACATGGGTCCCACACCCCTGCGGGCGCGTGCCGTCGAGGAGGCGCTCGTGGGCGTGACACCGACGCCGGAGGCGGTCGCGGCGGCGTGCGCCTCCGCGGCCGACGGCACCAGCCCGCCGTCGGACCTCAACGGGGACGCCGACTACCGGCGGCACCTCGTCACCGTGCTCGCCCGGCGGGCCGTTCTCGCGGCGGCGGGGGCTGCGTGATGGATCTGGTCCACGAGTTCACGGTGCCCGCCGACGTCGCGACCACGTTCGCGACGTTCGACGACGTCGAGTCGGTGGTCGACTGCTTCCCCGGCGCGCAGGTGACGTCGGTGGACGGGGACACGTTCGCGGGGTCCGTGAAGATCAAGCTCGGCCCGATCGCGCTGACCTTCAGCGGCGTCGGCGAGTTCACGGAGAAGGAGCTCGCCGCGGACGGCAGCTCCGGGCGCATGGTGCTGTCCGCGAAGGGCAAGGACAAGCGCGGCAACGGCACGGCGGGCGCGCAGGCCGTCGTCGTCCTGACGCCCGGGGACGGCGCGGCCGGCGGGCCCTCCACCGACGTCGAGGTGCGGACCGACCTCCAGATCGGCGGCAAGGTCGCGAGCCTGGGCCGCGGCCTGGTGCAGGACGTCTCCGACAAGATGCTGGGCCGCTTCACGGACTGCCTGGAGAAGAAGCTGGCCGCGTAGGCGCCACCGGCGGCAGGTGCCCGCTACGCGAGGCTGACCAGCTCCGCGTAGCTCTCGTTCCAGAGGTCCTCGTCACCGTCCGGCAGGAGCAGGACACGCTCGGGCTCGAGGGCGTCGACGGCGCCGTCGTCGTGGGTGACCATGACGACGGCGCCCTCGTACGTCTTCAGCGCGCCGAGGATCTCCGCGCGGGAGGCCGGGTCGAGGTTGTTCGTGGGCTCGTCGAGCAGGAGCACGTTGGCGCTGGAGACGACGAGCGTCGCCAGGGCCAGGCGGGTCTTCTCGCCGCCGGACAGGACGTGCGTGGGCTTGTCGGCGTCGTCCCCGGAGAAGAGGAACGAGCCGAGCGTGTTGCGCACCTGCGTGTCGGTGAGGTCGGGTGCGGCGTGCCGGAGGTTCTCCACGACCGTGACGTTCATGTCGAGGGTGTCGTGCTCCTGGGCGTAGTAGCCGAGCTTGAGCCCGTGCCCGGCGTCCACGGTCCCGGAGTCCGGCTTCTCGACGCCGGCGAGCAGCCGCAGCATCGTCGTCTTGCCCGCGCCGTTCAGGCCGAGGATGACCACTCGCGAACCGCGGTCGATCGCCAGGTCCACGCCGGTGAACACCTCGAGCGAGCCGTAGGACTTGGACAGCCCGCTCGCCGTGATGGGCGTCTTGCCGCAGGGGGCGGGCGTCGGGAACCGGAGCTTGGCGACCCGGTCGTTCTGCCGCACCCCCTCGGCGCCGTCGAGCATCTGCTCGGCGCGGCGGATCATGTTCTGCGCGGCGGTGGCCTTGGTGGCCTTCGCCCGCATCTTGTTGGCCTGGGACAGGAGCGCGGACGCCTTCTTCTCGGCGTTGTCGCGTTCCCGCCGGCGACGGCGCTCGTCCGTCTCCCGCTGCTTCTGGTAGTTGTCCCACCCCATGGCGTACTGGTCGAGCTCGCCGCGGTTGGCGTCCAGGTGGAACACCTTGTTGACGCAGGCGCGCAGCAGGTCGACGTCGTGCGAGATGACGATGAAACCGCCGCTGTACGCGCGCAGGTAGTCGCGCAGCCAGGTGATGGAGTCGGCGTCGAGGTGGTTGGTGGGCTCGTCGAGCAGCAGCGTGTCGACGCCGGAGAACAGGATGCGCGCCAGCTCGATACGGCGGCGCTGACCACCCGACAGGGTGTGCAGCGGCTGGGCGAGCACGCGCTGGTCGAGGCCCAGGTTCGCGGTGATGACCTGCGCCTCCGCCTCGGCGGCGTACCCGCCCGCGGCGAGGAAGCGCGCCTCCAGCCGCGGGTAGCGGTCCAGGGCCTTCGCCATGACGTCCGGATCCTCGGAGGCCATCTCGGCCTCGGTGGCACGCATCTTGGCGATGAGCTTGTCGAGCTCGCGCGCGGACAGCACGCGGTTCATCGCGATCACGTCGAGGTCCCCGGTGCGGGGGTCCTGCGGCAGGTAGCCGATTTCGTTGCCGCGCGTGATCTGGCCCGCGGCGGGAAGGGTCTCGCCCGCGAGGGTCTTGGTGAGCGTCGTCTTGCCGGCACCGTTGCGGCCCACCAGCCCGATGCGGTCGCCCGGCCCGACCCGGAAGGTCGCGGGGTTCAGCAGTGCGCGGGCGCCGAAGCGCAGCTCCACGCCATGGGCGGTGATCACGGGATGAGGGTCCTTCGCGTTTCTCGGGGGTGCGGGGCCCATGGCGGCCGAGCCGAACGGGGCCGGACCAGTCTACGCAACGAGGTCGCCGGGGCGCAGTGAGATGCGTCGCCGCCGGGAGCACGCCGCCGAACGTACAGTGAGGTGACACGCCGAACGGGGGAGCAGCATGAGGTGGTCGGGCTTCGGGACCCGCCTGGTCCTGTCCATGGCCCTGGTGGTCCTCACCGGCGGCGTCGCCGCCTGGCTCGTGGCCCAGGCGGTGGGCCCCGGCCAGTTCCGCTCCCACATGGATGCCGCCGAGCGGGAACCGGGGACCGTCACGGAACACGCCCGGGAGGCGTTCGTCGAGGCCGGCGCCCTCACCGTCGCCGCCGCCCTGGGCGCCTCCGTCCTGGTCTCGCTCGTGCTCGCGGTCGTGCTCTCCCGCCGCGTGGCCGGCTCGCTCGACGGCATGGCGACGGTCTCCGCGCAGGTCGCGGCGGGACGGTTCGGCGAGCGCGTCGCCGCCCCGCGCCTCGGCTCCGAGTTCGACGAGCTCGCCGGAGCGATCAACGGCATGGCCGAACGCCTCGGCCACGACGAGGAGATGCGCCACCGTCTCATGGCCGACGTCTCCCACGAGCTGCGCACCCCCGTGGCCACGATCTCCGGCTACCTCGACGCGATCGAGGACGGCGTCCAGGACCTGAACCCGGCCACCACCCAGATGCTGCGCGCGCAGGCGGCGCGCCTCACGCGGCTCGCGGAGGACCTGTCCGCGGTCGGCGCCGCGCAGTCCGGTGGGCTGCCGCTCGACCTGCGGGTCGTCGCCCCGGCGCAGCTCGTGGAGCTCGCGGCCCGGGCCGCGCGCCCGCAGTACGCCGCCCGCCAGGTGCGCCTGTTCGCCCACGTGGAGCACGGCGTGCCCGCGGTCGCCGCGGACCGCGACCGGTTCGGGCAGATCCTGGGCAACCTCCTGGAGAACGCGCTCCGCCACACGCCCCGGGGAGGCGAGGTGCGGCTGACCGCGCAGCGCTACCGGCACGAGGTCCGGTTCGTCGTCTCCGACTCGGGCGAGGGCATCCCCCCGGAGCATCTCCCGTACGTGTTCGAGCGTTTCTACCGCGTCGACGCCGCCCGTGACCGCGGGCACGGCGGCTCCGGGATCGGCCTGGCGATCGTCCGGTCGCTCGTCGTCGCGCACGGCGGCACCGTGACCGCGCACAGCCGGGGAGCGGGTCAGGGCGCGGCGTTCGTCGTCGGCCTCCCGCCGGCACCGTCCCGCCGCCGCTCGCCCGTCCCGATGCGGTAGCCGAAACCGCGCACCGTGCGCACGAACCGCTGCTCGGCGGCGGTGTCACCCAGCTTCTGGCGCACGTGCAGCACGTGGACGTCGACGAGGTGCTCGTCGCCGTACCAGTCCCGGCCCCAGACGGCCTCGATCAGGTCGCGGCGGGACAGCGCCGTCCCGGGCTTCGCGGCCAGCGCGGTCAGGACGTCGAACTCCGTGCGCGTGAGCGGCACCGGCGTGCCGCCGAGCGAGACCTCCCGCCCGTCGACGTCGATCCGCAGGGGCCCGATCTCGATCGGCGGCGCGGGCCGCGCCACGGCCGGCGCGGCGAGCACCCGGTGCGGGCGCGGGCGGCGGAGCATCGCCTGGACCCGGGCCACGAGCTCGCGCGGCCGGAACGGCTTGGTCACGTAGTCGTCGGCGCCGACCGACAGGCCGACGACGGCGTCGGTCTCCGCGGTGCGCGCCGTGAGCATCACGACGTAGCAGTCCGAGAAGGTCCGCAGGCGGCGGCACACCTCGACACCGCCGACGCCGGGCAGGCCCAGGTCGAGCACCACGACGTCGGGGTCGACCTCGTGCAGGAGCCGCACGGCCGCGGCGCCGTCGTGCTCCACCCACGTCTCGAAGCCCTCCCGTTCCAGGTACCCGGCGACGAGCCGGGCCAGGGGTGCCTCGTCGTCGACCACGACGGCACGGCGCGCGGGAGATGCGGGGGCGGGAGTCACGCCCCCATTGTGCCGACGGAGCGGGCCTGATCGCGACCAGGGGCTTCGCGCGGTCTTCATCGAATCTTGATCGGTCCGCAGGGGCACGGGCGGGGTGGGCCGCCGAGACTGGAGTCGTCCGTGTCCGGCCCCGGACCGGGGCCCTGAACGAGAGGAACCACCTTCGTGAACCACACCCTCCGCCGCACCCTGAGCGTCACGGCAGCCCTCGTGGCCGGGCTGTCACTCGCCGCCTGCTCCGGGACCGAGGGCACCGGCGACGCCGCACCCGGCGAGCAGGCCGGGACGGAGCACGCCGAGATGGAGCAGGCCGAGCACCACAACGAGGCCGACACCGAGTTCGCCCAGATGATGATCGTGCACCACCAGGGCGCCGTCGAGATGTCCGAGCTGGCCCTGGAGAAGTCCGAGAGCCCCGCCGTCCAGGGCCTCGCCAACCGCATCGCGGCCGCGCAGCAGCCCGAGATCGACCGCATGACCGACTGGCTGGACGAGTGGGGCGAGGAGTCGGACCCCGCCGCGATGGACATGGAGAGCATGGACCACGAGGGCATGGACATGTCGGGCGACGGCATGGAGGGCATGGACCACGGCGACGTCGACACGGAGCCGGTGAGCCAGGACGAGGCGATGGCGACCCTCGAGACGCTCGACGGCGCGGACTTCGACCGGCAGTTCCTGCACTTCATGATCGCCCACCACCAGGGCGCGCTCACGATGTCGCAGAACCAGACGTCGGAGGGCGTGAACGAGGACGCGCTCGCCCTCGCCGCGGACATCGCCGAGGCCCAGGCCGCGGAGATCGCCGAGATGGAGGAGCTGGCCGCCCAGGTGGCCGGCTGACCTCAGCGGAGCTGGGCGTCGATGAGGGCGTCCTCGTCGTCGGAGTCGCCCGTGGGGCGCGCCAGCAGGCCGCGGCCGCTGCCCGCGCGCCGCGCGCGCGACGTCGTCCCGCCCGTGGCGGCGTCGACGTCGGGCGCGGCCAGCAGCAGGTCGCCGGCCGACACCGACGCCCCCCGCAGCGCCCCGCGCTCGCGGCGCCACAGCAGCACGTACCCGGCGAGCGCGCCGATCGAGAACACCACCCACTGGAACGCGTAGCTCAGGTGCGACCCGGGGTCCGTGCCGGGCGCGGGGAGCGCGGCGGGGGCCGTCGCCGGCCGTGGCGACTCGGCGCGGAGCGCGCCGTACGCCCCGACGGTGCGGCCGTCGGCCCAGGACGCGCCGTCGGGGCCGGCGGCCAGGACCTGAGCGGTCGAGATCGCCTGGACCTGGCCGTCCGGCGCACCGCGGGACGACGGCGGCTCGTCGAGTCGCAGCGACGCCGTCACCTCCACCTCGCCCGACGGGGCGTCCGGCACGGAGGCGGGTGCGCTCCCGTCCGCGCCGAGGGGCACGAACCCGCGGTCGATCACCACGACGATCCCGTCCGGCGCGCCCGGGTGCTCCGCGACGAACGGCACGAGCACGTGGTAGCCGGGCGTGGAGTGCACGGGCCGGTTGCGCAGCAGCACGGTCGCGTCGGACTCGTAGCGGCCCGTCAGGGTGACCGGCTGCCACACGGCGTCGTCGGGCAGGACGGCGCCCGGGCCGGCCAGGACCGCGTCGACCGGCACCGCCGCGGCCGACCAGTTCTCCTCGATCAGGTCGATCTGCGCGGCGCGGTCCTCGTACCGGTTCCACTGCCAGAGGCCCGCGACCAGGCACAGCGCGGCCAGCAGCACCGCGGCGACCCCGAGGATCAGCCACTGCCTGGTGGTGCGCGGCTCGCGGGACCGGCCGGCAGCGCTCACGCGGGCTCCTGCCGGTCCAGTTCGCCGGCCGGAACGGTCCGCTTCCAGAAACTCCGCGCGGACAGGAACCGCTCGAGGTGCTCGCGGTGGTCGTCGCACGCGAGCCACACCTTGCGGCGCTCGGGGGTGTGCAGCCGCGGGTTGTTCCACAGCAGGCCCCAGGCGGCCTCGGCGCGGCAGCCCTTCGCGCTGCAGATCAGCTCGCCGACAGCGTCCGGCGTCGTGGCGGCCCCGCCGCCGGTTCCCAGGACATCCATCAGTTCTTCTTCTCCACGGGTTCGTCGCGCACGTCCTCGAGCAGGGCGTCGCCGTCGATCACGGCAGGCCCGGTGCCGGTCTTCCCGGGCTCCTCGCTCTCCGGGAGCGCTGCCGGGCCCTGGGGGACGTAGGACTGGGCGTCACGCGGCGTGCGGTTCGGTCCCGCGTTGACGAAGACCACCGCCGTGTACGGCAGCACGACCGCCCCGACGGCGAGCGTCCAGCCGAGCCAGGCGGGCCCCGCGGTGAGGCACAGGATCGCGGCGACGAAGCAGACCAGCCGGATCCCCATCTGGATCAGGTAGACCTTCGTGCGCCGGGCCTGGTCGTCGTCCAGCGACTCGGGGACCGCCGTGATCGACTGGACCTCGGGCTCGTCGGGACGGGGAGCCTTGCTCATCACCCCAGTCTACGAGCCGGTCGGAGAAGCGAGGGCCGCCCGCCTTCCGTCAGCCGATCACCGGCCACCTCCCGCCCACCCCGTAGGCCACGACCACGAACAGGAGCGTGGCCGCGATCAGCGCGGCGTCGGCCGGGGTGAACCGCAGGTGGGCGAGGCGCAGCCGCCGGCCCGCGCCGCTGGTGCTGCCCGCTGCGGTGAAGCCGCGCGTCTCCAGCGCCTCGACCGTCGTCCGGGTCCGGCCCGCGGTGTTGAGGATCAGCGGGTAGAACGACTGAACGGCGATGACCCCGATGCGCCGTGCCGTGCGCCAGCCGAGGAAGCCGTGGCCCGACGGCGGCGCCCCGCGCAGCCGGTGCCCGTCGACGATGGTGTGGAACTCGTCCACGAGCAGCGGCACCATCCGGTACCCGTAGCTGACGCCGAAGCCCAGCATCGCCGGGGCGCGCAGTGCCAGCAGACCGTCGGACAGCTTCTCCGGGTCGAGCGACACGAACGCGGCCATGCTCGCCAGGGAGATGGTGCCCAGCTTCAGCGAGATCTGTGCGAGCCCGTCGATCGCCGCCGGGTTGCCGCCCAGGAAGAACACCAGGACCAGCACATACACCGCCTGTCCGAGCAGGCCGAACGCGAACAGCGCCAGCAGCAGCGGGCCGATCCGGGCCGCGAGGGCGCAGACCGCGGCCGCGAGGAACAGGAGTGTCAGGATCGTCGTCGAGTACGTGAACCACGGCGCGGCCGCGACCACCACGTACCAGGCCAGCACCGCGCGCGGGTCCCGTCGGGAGAGGAATCCGCCGCGGGTCGCGTAGGCGACCCGCATCAGCTCGAGCTTCACCCATTCCACCGACATGCGGTCCCGGCCGGTCCGCTTCGTCGCCGTGCCGCTCATGACAGCCTCCTGAGGAGTCCGTCGACGCTCAGCGGCACCGGATCCAGCCCGAGCGCCGCGCCGAGCTGCACCACCTGCGGCGGCACCAGGCGGGCCCGGGCCAGTACGCCGGGGTCGGCGAACAGCGTGGCCGGGTCGGTGTCGGCGATCACGCGTCCGTCGTCGAGCACGATCACGCGGGACGCCCACTCGGCGACCAGATGCATGTCGTGCGTGGCGACCACGGTGCAGCGGATGTGCTCGGCGAGGTCGGCCAGCATGCCGATGACGTCGTCGCGGGAGCGCAGGTCGAGGCTCGACGTCGGCTCGTCGAGCAGGAGCAGCTTCGGCCGCATCGCGAGGCCGATGGCGAGCGTGGCACGCCGCTGCTGCCCGCCGGACAGGAGCCTCCCGTCCCGGTCCGCGAACCGGGACAGGCCCACTCGGTCGAGGACGCGCGTCACCAGTTCGTCCGTGCCGGGCAGGTCCCGGCCGCGCGGGTACATCGCGACGTCGCCGGCCACGGAGTCCTGGAGGAACATCTCCTGAGGGCGTTGCAGCAGGTAGCAGACCGTCCCGGCGAGCTCGGCGGCCGACAGCGTCCTGGTGTCCCGCCCGTCCACCTCGACGAGGCCGCGCTGGGGGATCGCGAGCCCGGCCAGCACGGTCAGCAGCGTCGACTTGCCTGCGCCGTTCGATCCGACCAGCGCGATCCGCTCGCCGTCCCGCAGCTCCAGGTCCAGTCCGTCCAGCACGGTGCCGCGAGGACCCGCGATGCTCTGGTACCCGTACGTGACACCGGACATGCGGGCGACGTGGGTGCCGTCGCCCGCGGCCTTCCCGCTGTCGTCGCGGCCGACCACGGACACGGGGTCCGACGGCGGCCGGTGGTCACCGGATCCCGGCTCGACCAGCGGTCGCAGCATCGTGGCCGCGTCCTCGACGGTCAGGGGCGCTTGCCGCTTCCCGGAGGCGACGCCGGGCACGAGGGCCCGGGCCGCGGCCACGATCTGCGGGGCGGGGATGTCGGCCTCGGCCAGGTCGGCCGTGCGGGACAACGCCTCGGCGACGGGCAGGTGCCAGCGCACGGTCCCGTCGGCCATCAGGACGACCGACTTCGCGTACCGGGCCACCAGCTCCGCGTGGTGCTCGATGACGACCACCGTGATGCCGAGGTCCCGGTTGAGGTGGGTGAGATGGTCGTAGACGACGCCGGCCCGCACCGGGTCGACCTCCGCGGCCGGCTCGTCGACCACGAGGATCCCGGGCGTCAGCGCGAGCGTGCCCGCCAGCGCGGTCAGGTGCTGCTGCCCGCCCGACAGCAGCCACGTGTAGGTGTCGGCGAGCGACTCGATCCCCAGCACCTCCATCGCGTGCCGGGCGCGCTCGGCCCAGTCCGCGTGCCCGAAGTTCACCGGTGCGAACGTGACGTCGTCGCGGACGGTGGGGCGAACCAGCTGGTTGCCGAAGTCCTGGAACACGTAGCCGACGTCGTGCGCGATCTCGCCCACGGACCGGGGGGCCGTGCTGGTCCCGTTCACCCGGACGACGCCGGAGATGTCGCCGTTCCAGAAGTGCGGCACCAGGCCGTTGAACGTCTTGCAGAGCGTCGTCTTGCCGGAACCGTTGCCGCCGACGACGGCCACGAAGTCGCCGGGCTCGATCCGCAGCGAGACACCGCGCAGCGAGTCCCGCTCGGCGCCCGGGTAGCGGAAGACCAGGTCGCGCACCTCGATGGCGGGCGGGGCGCCGTTCACTGCGACCTCGACCGCACGGCGCGGAGCGCGAAGAACACACCGAGGCCGATCACCAGCGCGATCGCGGCGGCGATCCACAGGTACACGGCGCCGAACCGCTCCACGTAGTCGGGTTCGAACGCGCCCAGCACGGAGATCCCCTCCCGGCCGGCGAACTCCTCCCACGCGGCGGTGAGCTCGACCGCCGCGGCCGCCACGAAGGCGAGGGCGGCCACGGCCCAGATCGACGTCTTCCACGGGCCGCGCATGCGCGGCGGACGCTGCGGGTCGCGGGGCCGCAGGCCCATGATCGGCTCGAGCTTGCCGTACAGGCGCGGGGCGAGCCACATCGCGGGCAGCGCGCCGAACAGGATGCCGGACGTGACGACCGTGATGACGATGTCGATGCCCTCGGCGACCAGGAACGCGGACACGAGCCCGCCGGACTCCTCGAGCGACTCGGGGTCGATCCCGATGAGCACCTTGGTGATGTCGATGGCACCGCCGGTGAGCTTGTCGACCAGCACCATGACGATCGGCGCCCAGAACAGCTGCCGCAGGCTCCGGGGGTTGCGGACCAGGCAGCCCGCGATGTAGATCGCCAGGGCGGTCTCGAGGAAGCCCTCGATCTCGCTGAAGCCGCCGAAGTCGCCGAGCAGCATGTCCGAGAACACGAGCTCGCCGAGCGGTGCGCCGAGCGCGACCCACGCCGGGGCGAGCAGCGCCGCCAGGACGACGGCGATGAAGGAGAAGTACGACACGCCGATCTCGAACGGACCGGCCTGGATCTCGGGCACGATGTTGGCGACGATGTCGCCGACGCCGTACAGCGTCATCGACAGGACGAGGATCATGAGCTTCTGCGATCCGGACAGGATGTCGGCGGAGCGCGCCCGGTCGCGGAAGTCGTCCGTGATCTCTGAGACGGACATGAGGGGCCTACTTTCTTTCAGGGTGGGGGACTTGCTGGGTCACTCGGCGGTACCGGAGAAGGCGAGCGAGACGAGATCGCCCATCTCCTGGACGACATGGTCGGGACGGTCGGGGTCGCCGGGCCGCGACATGACGCCGTCGAGGGCGTCGTCGGACGTCGAGCCGCCGCGTACCAGCACGACGGTCCCGATGCCCGCGGCGCGGGCTGCCCGCACGTCGCGGTGGGGCTTGTCGCCGACGAAGATCGCCCGGGCCGGGTCGGCCGCCAGGGCGCGCAGCGCGGCGGCGGGCATCTCCGGGTCCGGCTTGCGGCGTCCGAGCTCGTCGGAGTACACGTGCGCGCCGATGTACTCGTCCAGCCCGGCGTCCGCCAGCTTCTCGCGTACGGCGCGCCCGCTGACGGTGTTGGAGACGACGGCGACCGGGACACCGGCGGCCCGCGCGGCCCGCAGCAGCTCGTGGACACCGGGTCGTACGGCGGGCACGGACTTGGCGCGGGCCCAGGCGACCATCAGCGAATGCGCCTCGGCCCGCAGCCAGCACCGCAACCCGTCGGCCGGCGCGTCGCCGTCCAGCATCCCGGCGAGGACCGGCCCGCCCAGCTCCACCCAGAACGTCGTGGCGTCGATCTCGGGAACGAACGCCTCGTCGGCCCGGCCGTCCTGGTCGGCGCGGCCGGCGGACGGCGGGGCTTCGTGGCGGGCCTTCCAGGACTTGTGGGCCGCGCGGATGTCGTCCAGGGCGGCCACGGCCCGGTCCGGGGTGAGCGGGTAGCCGGCACGCGTGAGGCGGGTGGCCAGGGACTCGGCGAACCTGCGCCGGACGGCGTCGTCGGGGCGCGACGTGGAGATGACGCCGCCGTGGTCGAGCAGCAGCGCGCTCGGCGGCACGGTGGGGCCGGGCGTGGCAAGCCGAGTGCCGCCGGCGCTCGCGGCCGGCTCGGGCTCGGGCGGCCCGGCCGCACGCAGGGCGTCGACCAGTCCCTCCGGGGTGTCGAAGATCGCGTCGGGTGTGTCCGAGACCGGGAACGGGACCCTGTCGGTGTGGTGGTGCCGGGTCACGACGACGGCGGCCACGCCCGCGCGGCGTCCCGCGACGACGTCGCGGTCGTAGGTGTCGCCGACGTACCAGCAGTTCGCGGGGTCGGCACCGAGGGCGCGCGCCGCGATCTCGATGATCTCCGGGTTCGGCTTGCGCACGCCCACCTCGTCGGAGTACACCTGCACGCCGAACGCCTCCGACAGCCCGTCACGTTCCATCACCGCCCGGTGGGCGCGCCCGGAGTGCGCGTTGGACACGATGCCGAGCCGCATGCCGAGCGAGTCCGCGAGGTCGATCAGCTCCCGGATCCCCGGGCGGAGCTCGTGCTCGGCGAGCGTCAGCGTGACCATCTGCTGCAGGGCTCCCGCCTGGCCGACCAGGACCTCACGGGCGGCGGGCGGCAGGGGAGCGGCGAGGAAGTCGTCCCAGATCTCGCGGTGCGTCAGCTCACGCGGGGCGAGGCGGCGGCTCGCGGAGTTCTTCCAGTCCCGGAGCGCCGTGCGCCCGCCGGCCAGCACCGGGACGAGGTCGGCGGCGGGGATGTGGTGGCCGGCCCGGGCGAGGACGCCTGCGACGTGGTCGGCGACCTCGTCGATGGCACCCGGCCGCTTCCGCGTGGCGAAGACGACGCCCCCGAAGTCCAGGAGCAGCGCGGCAGGGCGGACGGCGAGGGCGGAGGGAGTTTCGGTCACGGGCGACGACGCTAGGGACGGTCGGCGGCGCCGGGGTGGCGGAACGGCGGCCGCCAGGTGAACGCGCGCCAAATTCTGGAACGTTCCAGTCCATGGGCCCGGTCACTGTTGGGGCCGCTCCCCGCCGTGGGGTAGAAACAGTGCATGAAGTCCCGTCCCACGATCGTCGACGTCGCCGCGCGGGCCGGGGTCTCGAAGTCTCTCGTGTCGCTGGCGCTGCGCGGGGACGACGGCGTGAGCCCCGCCACGCGCGAGCGGATCGTCGCCGCGGCCGGCGAGCTCGGGTACCGGTCGAACGCCCTCGCGCGGGCCCTGCGGCAGACCCGCTCCATGCTGCTCGGCGTCGTCGTCGCCAGCCTCGACAACCCGTACCACACGGAGGTGGTCGAGTCGGTCGAGCGGGCGGCCGAGCAGCACGGCCTGTCCGTGCTGCTCGCCCACGGGGCGCGGAAGGCCGGCCGCATGGCCGAGCGGCTCGACGCGCTGGGCGACCTGAACGTGGACGGGCTGGTGGTGGTCTCGTCCTGGGCGGACCCCGCCCTGCTGCAGGCCGCGGCGCGACGGGCGCCGGTGGTCATGGTGGGGCGCTCCCTCGAACCGGTCGCCGGGATCGACTCGGTCAACAACGACGACGAACGGGGCGCCGCGCTCGCCGTCGGCCATCTCGTCGCGGCCGGGCACGAGCGGATCGCGCACCTGACCGCGTCACGACGCCCGGCGGGCCTGGCCCGGCGCGCGGGGTACGAGGCGGCGATGGCGGCCCACGGGTTGGCCGCCCAGGTGCGGGTGATCGAGCGGGAACGCGACGAGACGGCGGGACCCGGGCTGGACGCCGCCCTGGCGGAGGGCTTCTCCGCGGTCTTCGCGCGGAACGACGTCGAGGCGTTCGACGTGCTCGACCACGCCTGGGACCAGGGGATCGACGTGCCCGCCGGACTCGCCGTGGTGGGCTACGACGACTCGGCGCTCGCCCTGCGGGCGCGACCGCGCCTCACCAGCGTGCACCAGCCGCGCGCGGAGATGGGCGCACTGGCGGTCGAGCTCCTGCGGGAGCGCTGGTCCGGTCGCGCGGCGGACCGTCACGAGGTGCTCACCCCGCGGCTCGTGGTCCGGGCCAGCGCCTGAGCGTCAGCCCTGCGGCCGGCCCACGTGCGTGAGGACCGCGGTGGAGCGCGTCCAGGCGGACCACGGGGTCCCGGCCGGGGCCTCCAGCAGGGAGTAGGTGGCGGTCGGCACGCCGACGCGCACCTGGGCGAGGGCGGCGTCGTCGGAGCCGGGGCCGGCAAGGAACGACGCCGTCGCCGCCATCGTGGGCTCGTGCCCGATCACCAGGACGGTGCGTGCGCTGTCGTCGAGCTCGCCGACGAGCGCGAGCACGTCCTCCACGCGGGCGTTGTACAGGGCGTCGGTGACCACGACCCACGGGCTGCCGTCGCGCCGGCTGTTCAGGCCGTTCTTGGCGAGATCCCACGTCTGGCGCGTGCGCAGGGCGGAGGAGACGAGCACGACGTCGGGCACGGCTCCCAGCGCGACCAGCGCCGCGCTCAGCCCCGCCGCCTGCGTGCGCCCCCGCAGCGCGAGCGGGCGCAGCGCGTCGTCGGAGCTCGTGGCCGGCTCGGCCTTGGCGTGACGCAACAGGACGAGCCGGCGTGTCGGCGTCGTCGACGCCACCTCCTCGCGATGCCTGGCCACGATCTACTCCTTCGGATGGTTCACGCGGTGCCTCCCGGGTGAGGGAGGCACCGCAGGTCGAGGGGGGTGTCCCCGGGTGCGGGCTACTGCCCCATGGCGTGCACGCCGCCGTCGACGTGCACGATCTCGCCGGTGGTGGCGGGGAACCAGTCGCTGAGCAGGGCCGCGACGGTGCGCGCCGTCGGCTCCGCGGTGGTCTGGTCCCAGCCGAGCGGCGCGCGCTCCGGCCAGGCGGCCTCCATCTGCTCGAAGCCGGGGATCGACTTCGCGGCGGTCGTCTTGATCGGCCCTGCGGACACCAGGTTGCAGCGGATGCCGGCGGGGCCGAGGTCACGCGCCAGGTAGCGGTTGGCGGCCTCCAGGCCGGCCTTGGCCACGCCCATCCAGTCGTAGACGGGCCAGGCGAACTGCGCGTCGAAGGTCAGGCCGACGACGGCGCCGCCGTCGGTCATCAGCGGCTTGGCGGCGACGCCCAGGGCCTTGTACGAGAACGTGGAGACGTGCAGCGCGGTGGCCACGTCCTCCCACTCGCCCGACAGGAAGTTCCCGCCCATGACGCTCTGCGGTGCGAAACCGATCGAGTGCACCACACCGTCGAGCCGGTCGAAGCCGGCCTCACGCACGGCGTCGGCGAGGCCCGCGAGGTCCTCGGCGCTGGTCACGTCGAGCTGGACCACCGGAGGCGGCGTCTCGCCCGGAAGACGCTTCGCGAACGCCTGCGTCAGCTTCATCTGACGGCCGAACGACGAGAGGATCACCTCGGCGCCCTCCTCGATCGCGATGCGGGCCGTGTGGAACGCGATCGACGAGTCGGTGAGAACTCCGGTGATGAGCAGCTTCTTGCCTTCGAGGAGACCCATGTTGTCCTTCCGGTGAATGCGCGGGGGCGCTCTCGCGCCGGGCCCCGCACTGGGTGTGAGCGTAACGGTGTGACCCGCGGGGAGGAAAACTCCCGTGCCGACGCGGGTTGCGGAGGATGGTTGCGGAGGATGTTCGTCGAGGTGGGCGCGGGCCCTGTGCCCGCGCCGGTGAACGTGCGGGTCAGCGGGCTCGTCAGTGCCCCATGCCCATGCCGCCGTCGACGGGCAGGACGGCGCCGGTCACGTAGGCCGCGGCGTCCGATGCGAGGAACGTCACGGCGCCGACCACCTCGTCGGGGCGGGCGAACCGCCCGGCGGGGATCGCGCCGAGGTAGAACTCCCGCGTCTTGTCCGGCAGCTCGGCGGTCATGTCGGTCTCGATGAAGCCGGGCGCGACGACGTTCGCGGTGATGCCGCGGCCCCCGAGCTCACGGGAGATCGAGCGGGCCATGCCGACCAGCGCCGCCTTCGACGCGCCGTAGTTCACCTGTCCGGTGCCGCCGTACAGACCCACGAGGGACCCGATCAGCACGATACGGCCGTAGCGCTTGCGGATCATGCTCTTGGCGGCGCGGCGCACGCAGCGGAACGTGCCGGTCAGGTTCACGTCGACGACCTGCTCGAACTCCTCGTCGGACATCCGCATCAGGAGCTGGTCCCGCGTCACGCCGGCGTTCGCGACGAGTACCTGCACGGGCCCGAGGTCCTGCTCGATCTGCGCGAAGGCGTCGTTCACGGCCGTGCTGTCGGTGATGTCGGCCTTGTAGCCGTGCACACCCTCGGGCAGGTCGCCCCCGCGGTACAACGTGGCGACGCGGTCCCCCTCGGCGACGAATCGTTCGGCGATCGAGCGGCCGATGCCGCGTGCGGCACCGGTCACGACGACGACGCGGCCGGCGGCGGAATCCAGGTTCTCGGTCATGCCAGCGACGCTACCGCCGCGACCGGCCGGGCTGCGCTGCGCGACGTGCCACGTGCCCCGCGCCGCGCGTTGTGGGTTTCCGACAACATTGATTCGTGACATCGGTGATCAACACCACGGAATGTGGCGATCCGGGCCGTGTGGCCGGCGCGTCTCGGGGCCGCTACGCGCCCGTGACGCGGCGGTAGACCTCCATCGTGCGGTCGGCGATGGCCGCCCAGGAGAAGTGTTCCTCAGCGCGTCGTCGGCCCGCCGCGCCCATCGCGGCGGCGCGCGCGGGGTCGGCGACCATCCGGTTCAGGGCCTCGCCCAGGTCCGCCACGAAGCGGTCCGGGTCGAGCGGCGTCCCGGTACCGTCGTCGGCCTGGTCGATCGGGACGAGCGCGCCCGTCACGCCGTCGTCCACGACCTCCGGGATGCCGCCGGTCGCCGTGGCGACCACGGGGAGGCCGACGGCCATCGCCTCGAGGTTCACGATGCCGAGCGGCTCGTACACGCTCGGGCAGACGAACGCCGTGCCGGCCGCGAGCACGGCGACGAGCTCCTCGCGTGGCAGCATCTGCTCGATCCACACGACCCCGCCGTCGCGGCCGCGCGCCTCCCGGAGCCCGCTCACCAGATCCCGGACCTCGGCCATCAGCTCCGGCGTGTCCGGCGCGCCCGCACACAGCACGAGCTGCACGGACGCGGGCAGCTCGGCGGCCGCCCGCAGCAGGTACGGCAGGCCCTTCTGTCGTGTGATCCGCCCCACGAAGACGACCGAGGGCCGGTCGGGGTCGATCCCGAGGCGCCGGACGGTCCGGTCGGCCTCGGCGAGCGCGGCGTCGCCGGACGGCCGCCGCCACCCGCCCAGGTCGATCCCGTTGTGCACCACGTGCACCCGGCCGGGGTCGAGCTCGGGGTAGCAGCGCAGGATGTCGTCCCGCATCCCGGCCGAGACGGCGATGATCGCCGACGCGCCGAGGTAGGCCGTCCGTTCCGCCCACGACGAGAGGGCGTACCCGCCGCCGAGCTGCTCCGCCTTCCACGGGCGCAGCGGTTCGAGGGAGTGCGCGGTGACGACGTGCGGCACGTCGTGCAGCAGCCCGGCCAGGTGGCCGGCCAGGTTGGCGTACCAGGTGTGGGAGTGCACGACGTCGGCCCCGGCGCAGTCGCGCGCGATCACGACGTCGGTTCCGAGGGTGGCCAGCGCGGGGTTCGCGCCGGTCAGCTCGGCGGGGGTGGTGTAGCCCGTCACCGCCGGCTCCGGCTTCCCGGGGCCGACGACGCCGGCCCCGGCCTCCTCGCCGAAGTGGCGCACCCGCACGTCGGCGAGGGGTCCGAGCACGCTCGCCAGTTCCGTGACGTGCACCCCCGCACCGCCGTAGACGTGCGGCGGATACTCCCGGGTCAGGAGATCGACCGTGAGGCGGGACGACGGGGGCTGCGGCTCCGGAGATGTCACGGTCCAGACGTTACCGATCTTTCCCGCCCCTGGTTCCCGCGGTGAGGGTTTCGCCCAGCTCGCCCGAGGCCATATCGTCTGAGCCATGGCCGCCCCCCGTGTTCTCGCGATCGTCCTTGCCGGAGGCGAGGGAAAGCGCCTCATGCCGCTCACGGCGGCACGCGCCAAGCCCGCCGTCCCCTTCGGCGGGATCTACCGCCTCGTGGACTTCGCGCTCTCCAACATCGTCAACTCCCGGTATCTGCACGTCATCGTGCTGACCCAGTACAAGTCGCACTCGCTGGACCGGCACATCTCCAAGACGTGGCGCATGTCGCCGCTGCTGGGCAACTTCGTGGCGCCGGTCCCGGCGCAGCAGCGCGTCGGCAAGCACTGGTACCTCGGCAGCGCGGACGCGATCTACCAGTGCCTCAACGTCATCGAGGACGAGCGGCCGGACATCGTGGTCGTGGTCGGCGCGGACCACGTGTACCGCATGGACTTCTCCCAGATGGTGGACGCGCACATCGAGTCCGGCGCGCGGGCGACCGTCGCCGCGATCCGGCAGCCGCTGTCCATGGCGGACCAGTTCGGCGTCATCGACGTGCAGCCCGACGACCCCACGCGGATCCGCGAGTTCCTCGAGAAGCCGACCGACGCCACCGGCCTGCCGGACGCCCCCGACAAGGTCCTCGCGTCCATGGGCAACTACGTGTTCGACGCCGACGCCCTGGTCGAGGCCGTCACCCGCGACGCGTCGAGCAGCGACTCCCGGCACGACATGGGCGGCGACATCGTCCCGGCGTTCGTCGAGGCCGGTGAGGCCGGGGTGTACGACTTCATCCGCAACGAGGTGCCCGGCTCCACCGACCGGGACCGCGCCTACTGGCGTGACGTGGGGACGATCGACTCGTTCTTCGACGCGAACATGGACCTCATCTCGGTCCAGCCCGTGTTCAACCTGTACAACGACGAGTGGCCGCTGTACACGGGGTACACGGGCCTGCCGCCCGCGAAGTTCGTGCACGCGGGCGCGGGCCGGATGGGGCACGCCGTGGAGTCGATCGTGTCGCCGGGTGTGCTCATCTCCGGGGCGCAGGCCGCCGGCTCGGTGCTGTCGCCCGGCACCCACCTGCACTCGTGGTCGTCGGTGGGGGACTCGGTGCTCATGGACGGCGTGCAGGTGCACCGCTACGCGCAGGTGCACCGCGCGATCCTGGACAAGAACGTGATCGTGTCCGAGCGCGCGCGGATCGGCGTCGACCACGAGGAGGACCGCGCGCGCGGCTTCACGGTCACGGAGTCCGGCCTGACGGTCGTCCCGAAGGGCAGCGTCGTCACGTAGGGCGGCCCGGCGGTAGGGCACACTGTTGCGCGTGAAGCGCCTGATCGTGACCGACGTCGACTCCACCTTCCTGCAGCAGGAGGTCATCGAGCTCATCGCCGACCACGCGGGAACCCGCGCCGAGGTCGCGGCGGTGACGGAGCGTGCGATGCGCGGCGAGCTCGACTTCGCGGGGTCCCTGCGCGAGCGGGTCGCGACGCTCGCGGGGGTGCCCGTGAGCGCCCTGGACAAGGTGCGCGACGCCGTCGAGCTCATGCCCGGGGCGGCGGAGCTCGTGGCGGAGTGCCAGGCCCGCGGCTGGGCGTTCGGGCTGGTCTCCGGGGGCTTCGAGGAGGTGGTCCGCCCGATCGCCGAGGGCCTCGGGATCCGCCTGGTCCGCGCCAACCGCCTGGAGGTGGCCGACGGCGTCCTGACCGGGCGCACGCTCGGCCCGGTGGTCGACCGGGCGGCCAAGGCCGCGACCCTTCGGGAGTGGGCGGCGGCGGAGGGCGTGCCGATGGCCGCCACGGTGGCGGTGGGCGACGGCGCGAACGACCTCGACATGATCGCCGCGGCCGGTGTCGGGGTGGCGTTCCGCGCCAAGCCTGTGGTCAAGGCCCAGGCCCCCCACAGCGTCGACGGCTCCCTGACCGAGGTCCTCACCCTCCTCGACCCCTGACCCTCCCCTGCTGAACGAGAGTCAGTCGGGGATCTCGCCGTAGGTGGCCGCGCTCATCGCGTGGCGCGCCGTCCGGTCGACCTCCCGCAGCGCCGTGCTGCGCTGGTCCGCCTGCCAGAGGTTCACCGCGCCCCCGTCGTCCACCGCGCCCAGGGCGACGATCGCGCGCAGCCGCGCGGCGAGCTGCAGGACCCGTGCGCGGCGGCCGTCCAGGTGCGGCACCGGCCAGTCGGCGGTGCTCGCGGCCCGCAGACGCTCGATGGCGTCGGCCGCGTCGTCGCGCCAGCGGGCGACGTCGAGCGAGTCGAGCGCGTCGGTGGCGGTCATGAGGCTGGTGCGCAGCTCGCGCTCGGCGTCGGACACGGACCCGATCGTGCCGAGGAGTCCCGTGCTCCAGTCCGGCACCGGCCGGACCTGCCACTCGACCAGGTGCCCGGGTTCGAGGTGGCTGCCGAACGGCGTGACGGCCGGGACGGCGGCCCAGCTGCCGTCCGGGGTGGCGATCACCACGCACTCGCCGGACTCCGTCGCGTCGTGGTTCACCGCGGCCGGGACACCGGCGGGATCGCCCGCCTCCGGGAGCAGCGCGGCGACCGTGCGAGGGCCGTTCGTCCAGGTCGTGAGCAGCGTGCCCAGGTCCGTGCCGTCCCACACGCCGGGCAGGCCGTGGACGCGGTGCGGCTCGTCGTCGCCCTGGACGGCGGCCGCGGCGTCCGAGATGTCGCCGACGCCCTGCAGCCACAGGGCGAGGACGACGCTGCGGGGCAGGTCCGGCGGTGTGTTCATCGCCCTCACAGTATGAGACATGTCGGTTACTGTTGTGGACCATGAGCACGGTTCTCGACCTTTCGGGCGTCACGGTCCGGCGCGGCACCACGACCATCCTCGACTCCGTGGACTGGCGGGTGAACGAGGGCGAACGCTGGATCGTCCTGGGGCCGAACGGCGCGGGCAAGACGACGCTCCTGCAGATCGTCGCGACACGCATGCACCCCACCGCGGGCCGCGCCGAGGTGCTGGGCGCCACGCTCGGGCACACCGACGTGTTCGAGCTGCGTCCGCGCGTCGGGCTGTCGTCGGCGTCGCTCGCCGACCGTATCCCGGGCGGCGAGACGGTCCGCGACGTCGTCCTGACCGCCGCGTACGGCGTGACGGGACGCTGGCAGGAGACGTACGACGACGTGGACGAGCAGCGGGCCACCGACCTGCTCGCGGCGTTCGACGTCGCGAAGCTCGCGGACCGGCACTACGGCACGCTGTCGGAGGGTGAGCGCAAGCGCGTGCAGATCGCGCGGGCCCTCATGACGGACCCGGAGCTGCTGCTGCTCGACGAGCCCGCCGCCGGGCTGGACCTCGGCGGGCGCGAGGAGCTGCTGGCGGCACTGACGGAGCTCGCCGCCGAGCCGACGTCGCCCGTGCTGGTGCTGGTCACCCACCACGTGGAGGAGATCCCGGAGGGCTTCACGCACGTGCTGCTCATGGGCCGCAGCCGTATCCACGCGGCGGGCCCGATCGACGAGGTGCTCACCGCGGACCACCTGTCGGCGGCGTTCGGGCTGCCGCTCGTCGTCGCGCACGGCGGAGGGCGCTGGCTGGCACGAGCCGCGCGCTGACGAGGCGTTACCGAACTGCCGTCGGATCCTGGCCGCATTTTGCTGGCCCGGCGTGTGAGGGATTGGTAATCTTCGGGCAAAGGCACCAGGTGAGTGCCAAGCCTCGGGGAGGGGATTCCCATGGAGTGGTTGTGGTGGGTCGGTGCGGCCCTGATTCTCGGTCTGATCGAGATCACGACGCTCGACTTCGTCTTCATCATGTTCGCGGGCGGCGCGCTCGCGGCGGCCGGCGCCAGCGCGGCGGGCCAGCCGCTGTGGGTCCAGGTGATCGTGTTCACCGTCGTCGCGACGATCCTGCTCTTGACCCTGCGTCCGCCGCTGAAGCGGTACCTGTCCAGGGGCGGCCCCGGCACCCTCACGAACGCCGAGGCGCACGTGGGCCGGACGGCGTCCGTGGTCGAGGAGGTCACCGACATGAGCGGCCTGGTCAAGCTGATGGGTGAGGTCTGGACGGCACGCGCGGCGGAAGGCTCGCCTCCGCTGGCGCAGGGGTCTACGGTGCAGGTGGTGCGCATCGACGGCGCGACCGCGGTGGTCGCACCGAAGCCGGTGGACCATTCCGCCTGACCGTTCGCGCCCGGTAGTCAACGTACACAATCGTTCGAGCGGGTGCGCCCGCGGTAGGAGAGGCTCGTGGAAAACATCGGACTGTGGATAGTCCTCCTCATACTCGTCATCGTCGTGCTGGTGGCGCTGTCGCGGGCGGTACGGATCGTGCCGCAGTCGGTGGCGCTGGTCATCGAGCGGCTCGGTAAGTACCACATGACGCTGACGCCGGGTTTCCACCTGCTGGTGCCGTTCATCGACAAGGTGCGCGCCGGCGTCGACATGCGTGAGCAGGTCGTGTCGTTCCCGCCGCAGCCCGTGATCACGAGCGACAACCTCGTGGTCGAGATCGACACGGTCATCTACTTCCAGGTGACGGACGCGCGGTCGGCCGTCTACGAGATCGCGAACTACATCACGGCGATCGAGCAGCTGACGGTCACCACGCTGCGTAACGTCATCGGTTCGATGGACCTGGAGCAGACCCTCACCAGCCGTGACCAGATCAACGGCCAGCTCCGCGGCGTGCTGGACGAGGCGACCGGCCGCTGGGGCATCCGGGTCAACCGCGTCGAGCTGAAGTCGATCGAGCCGCCGGCCTCCGTGCAGGGCGCGATGGAGCAGCAGATGCGCGCCGAGCGCGACCGGCGCGCGGCGATCCTCACGGCCGAGGGTGTCAAGCAGTCCGCGATCCTCACCGCCGAGGGTGAGAAGCAGTCCGCGATCCTGCGGGCCGAGGGTTCGGCGCAGTCCCAGATCCTCGAGGCCGAGGGTGAGGCGCGCGCGATCCTCCAGGTCTTCGAGGCGATCCACCGCGGCAACGCGGACCCGAAGCTGCTGAGCTACCAGTACATCCAGATGCTGCCGCAGCTCGCGAACGGCACCTCGAACACCAACTGGGTGATCCCCACCGAGTTCACCGCCGCGATGTCGAGCATCGCCAAGGGCTTCGGCGGCGGAGCCGCGGCGGACGACAGCGGCCCGACGCCGCCGGTCACGCCGTCCACGGACCTCCTCACCGGGGGCGGCATCCTGCCGAGCCCCGGAGAGGCCCTGGCCGAGGCCCAGCGCCAGGCGGAGGCCGCCACGGCGGACGCCACGGAGTCCGGAACCCGCTCGGGCTCACCGTTCGACCCGTCGGCCGAGCGGGGCCAGCGTCCCAGCGGCTCGGCGCCGACGCGCCAGACGCCGCCCGGTCCGCGTCCGCGCCCGGTGGACGGCGGCGAGGGCGACGTGCCGCCTCCTCCCGCCCCGCCGCAGCAGTAGCCGGCGCACTCCTGGCCGCCCCGTCCACGCTTCCGTGGGCGGGGCGGCTTCTTCGTGTTCGCGGTCGGTGACACTCCGCTTCGGCCCGCTTGCGGAGTGAGTGCTCACTCATTTAGGGTGATGTCGTGCCACCCACCCCGGAAACTTCTCCCGATGCCGCCGGCACGGCCCGGCGCCGGGCGGCGCCGCTGGCCCCGGAGGACCGCCGCGCCGCGATCGTCGAGGCGGTGATGCCGCTTGTCGCGGAGCGTGGTGCCGACGTGACCTCGCGGGAGCTGGCCGACGCCGCGGGCGTCGCCGAGGGCACCCTGTTCCGCGCCTTCGGTGACAAGGCGTGCCTGATCGGCGAGGTCGCCCTGACGGGCCTGCTGCGCGCCTCGGACCCGGCGGTCGCCCGCGCCGACCTCGGGGCGATCGACGGCCGGCTACCCCTCGTGGACCGGGTGCGGCAGGTCATCGAGCGCGGCCAGCGGCGGTCGGAGGAGGCTGTCGCGTGGGTCATGGTGCTGCGCTTCCTGTACGGCAAGGAGGGTCCGGACGAGCGGGATCACGGCCACCGCGAGCGTGCCCAGGAGATGCGGTCGCGGCTGATCGCGCAGCAGGAGACGCGCCGCACGGTGGTCGAGGAGGCCCTCGAGCGGGTGCTCGCGCAGGAGCTCGACCGTCTGCGCGTGCCGATCGAGGTGGCGGTCTCGCTGATCGAGGCGGCCACCGCCCACCACCGTCCCGGACTCGAACGGATGGGTCCGCCCCTTCCCGCGGATGTCCTGGCCGATGCCCTGGTCCACGGCATCGTCGGGGAAAAACGCTCGCCGGACCACGACGTTCTTGACAACCATGACTGGCCGAACGCCGAGTACGCCGGCGACGAGGCGGCCGCCCATCACAGCGAGGAAGTCTGAATGCTCGTCCAACTCATGCGCAGATATCTGCGCCCCTACGGAGCGGCCGTGGTCCTGCTCCTGCTCCTCCAGCTCCTGCAGACGCTGGCGAACCTCTACCTGCCCTCGCTGAACGCCGACATCATCGACAACGGCGTGGTGGAGGGCGACATCGCCTACATCTGGAACACCGGCGCGGTCATGCTCGTCATCAGCCTGTTGCAGGCGGTGGCGGCGGTCGGTGCGGTGTACCTCGGCGCGAAGGCCGCCACCGCGTTCGGCCGTGACGTCCGGCGGGACCTGTTCTCGACGGTGCAGACGTTCAGCGCCCGCGAGGTGGGGCAGTTCGGGGCGCCGACCCTCATCACCCGCACCACGAACGACGTCCAGCAGGTGCAGCAGGTGCTGATCATGATGTTCACGATCATGGTGATGGCGCCGATCATGCTGGTGGGCGGCGTGTTCATGGCGCTGCAGGAGGACGTGGAGCTGTCCATGCTGCTGCTCGTCGTCGTCCCGGTGCTGCTCGTGTGCGTGGGGCTGCTGATGTGGCGCATGGTGCCGTACTTCCGGGCCATGCAGAGCCGGATCGACACGATCAACAGCGTGCTGCGGGAGCAGATCACCGGCCTGCGCGTGGTGCGCGCCTTCGTGCGCGAGCGGCGCGAGACCGAGCGGTTCGACGCCGCCAACGAGGCGCTCTACGACACGTCGCTGGGGGCGGGCAAGCTCATGGCGATGGCCTTCCCGCTGGTCATGCTCATCATGAACCTCTCCAGCGTGGCCGTGCTCTGGTTCGGCGCCGGGCGGATCGACGCGGGCGAGATGCAGATCGGGGCGCTGACGGCGTTCATCGCCTACCTGATGTTCATCCTCATGGCCGTGATGATGTCCACGATGATGGTGATGATGGTGCCGCGCGCCGCGGTCGCGGCGGGCCGCATCTCGGAGGTGCTCGCCACGAGCACGTCGGTCGCCGAACCGTCCGACCCGGCCCCGCTGAGCGGCCTGTCCGACGGCGCCGGCCCGCGCGGGCTGGTCACGTTCGAGGACGTCACCTACGGCTACCCGGGAGCGGAGGCGCCGGTGCTGCACGGGCTGAGCTTCACGGCCCGGCCGGGCGAGACCACGGCGATCATCGGCTCCACGGGGGCGGGCAAGACCACGCTGCTGAACCTGGTGCCGCGGCTGTTCGACGTGACCGGCGGCCGGGTGCTGATCGACGGCGTCGACGTGCGGCGCCTGAGCACCGACGACCTGGGTTCGCTGCTGGGCATGGTGCCGCAGAAGGCGTTCCTGTTCAGCGGCACGATCGCGAGCAACCTGCGGTACGGCAGGCCGGACGCGAGCGAGGCCGAGATGTGGCAGGCGCTCGAGATCGTCCAGGCGAAGGACTTCGTGGAGGCGTTGCCCGAGGGCCTCGACGCGCCGGTGGGCCAGGGCGGCAGCACCTTCTCCGGTGGTCAGCGCCAGCGGCTGGCGATGGCACGCGCGGTGGTCCGCGAGCCGAAGGTCTACCTGTTCGACGACTCCTTCTCCGCGCTGGACTACGCCACCGACGCCCGGCTGCGGGCGGCCCTCGCACCGCGCACCCGACAGGCCGCGGTGATCGTCGTGGCCCAGCGTGTCGCCACCATCCGGGACGCGGACCAGATCCTCGTGCTGGATCACGGGCGGATCGTCGGCCGCGGCCGGCACCACGAGCTGCTCGACCGGGACCACCCGGCCTACAGCGAGACCTACGAGGAGATCGTGACGAGCCAGATGACGCTGGAGGAGGCGGCATGAGCGGGGGCGGCACGAGCACGCGCACTCCCACCGACGCGGAGACGACGCGGGAGGCGGCGCGCAGCGGTGCCCGGCGCGGGCCCGGCGGTCCGATGGGCGGCATGGGCATGCCGGCGGAGAAGGCGCTCGACTTCTCCGGCTCGCTCCGGCGGTTCGCGGCGGTCATGCGGCCGGAGCGGGCGCGGGTGGTGGTCCTGACGCTGTTCGGCGTGATCTCGGTCGCGCTCACCGTCGCGGGCCCGAAGATCCTCGGTGAGGCGACGAACGTCATCTTCCGCGGCGTCGTCGGCACGATGCTCGGCGGCCAGGTCCCGGCCGGGACCCCCGTCGAGGACGTCGTGGCGGGGTTGCGTGCCCAGGGCGAGGACCAGATGGCGGACATGCTCGCGGGCATGACCGGCGTCGTGGTCGGCCGGGGCGTCGACACCGGGGAGCTGGTCACCGTCCTGGCCTGGGCGGCGGGCGTGTACCTGGCGGCGTTCGTGTTCGGCTGGCTCCAGGCGCGGATCACGGCGGTCGCCGTGCAGAACACGATGCGCCGGCTGCGGGAGGACGTCGAGGCCAAGCTGCACCGCATCCCGCTGTCGTACGTCGACAAGCAGCGCCGGGGCGAGATTCTCTCGCGCGTCACCAACGACATCGACAACGCGTCCCAGACGGCCACGCAGACCCTCGCGCAGCTGGTCACGTCCCTGCTGACCGTGGTGGGCGTGCTGGCCATGATGTTCTGGATCTCCTGGATCCTGGCGCTGGTGGCGCTCGTGACGGTGCCGCTGTCGGTGGTGATCACGATGCAGATCGCGAAGCGCAGCCAGCCGCAGTTCATCAGGCAGTGGTCCAGCACCGGCAAGCTCAACGCGCACATCGAGGAGATGTTCACCGGGCACTCGCTCGTGCGGGTGTACGGGCAGCAGCGGGCGGCGGCCGAGACGTTCGCGGAGGAGAACGAGCGCCTGCACACCGCGACCCGCAACGCGCAGTTCATCTCCGG
This sequence comes from Myceligenerans xiligouense, assembly GCF_003814695.1. Lineage (GTDB taxonomy): Bacteria > Actinomycetota > Actinomycetes > Actinomycetales > Cellulomonadaceae > Myceligenerans > Myceligenerans xiligouense. The sequence goes on along the minus strand of NZ_RKQZ01000001.1, from coordinate 2,751,335 downwards.
CACGATGCAGCCGTCGATGGGCTTCATCGGCAACCTCAACTACGTGGTGATCGCTGTGGTGGGCGGCCTGCGCGTGGCGTCGGGGCAGCTGAGCATCGGTGACGTCCAGGCGTTCATCCAGTACTCGCGCCAGTTCACGCAACCGCTCACCCAGGTCGCCTCGATGATGAACCTGCTGCAGTCGGGCGTGGCGTCGATCGAGCGGGTCTTCGACCTGCTCGACGCCCCGGAGCAGGAGCCTGATCCGGCGCGCCCGGTGGCGCCCGGAGACGGCGGCCCGGTGCGGGGCCGCGTGGTGTTCGAGGGCGTGGAGTTCGCCTACGACCCGGACAGCCCGCTGATCAGGGGGCTGGACCTGACCGCGGAGCCGGGGCAGACGGTGGCGATCGTGGGGCCGACGGGTGCGGGCAAGACGACGCTGGTGAACCTCCTGATGCGGTTCTACGAGGTGAACGCCGGCCGCATCACGCTCGACGGCGTCGACACCCGCGACATGACGCGCGAGGCGCTGCGCGGCAGCATCGGGATGGTGCTCCAGGACACCTGGCTGTTCAAGGGCACCATCGAGGACAACCTGCGGTACGGCGTGCGCCACGAGATCACCGACGACGAGTTCCTGGAGGCGACCCGGGCCACCCACGTGGACCCGTTCGTGCGAACCCTCCCGGGCGGTTACGAGACGGAGATCGACGACGAGGGCACCAGCCTCTCGGCGGGGGAGAAGCAGCTTCTGACGATCGCCCGCGCGTTCCTCGCCGACCCGGAGATCCTGGTGCTCGACGAGGCGACGAGCTCCGTCGACACCCGCACCGAGGTGCTGGTCCAGGAGGCGATGCACCGGCTGCGCCAGGGGCGCACGGCGTTCGTCATCGCCCACCGCCTGTCCACGATCCGTGACGCGGACGTGATCCTCGTGATGGAGCACGGCGACATCGTGGAGCAGGGCTCCCACGACGAGCTGCTCGCGGCGGGCGGGGCCTACGCGCGCCTCTACGCGAGCCAGTTCGCGGCGCCGGTGTCGGGCGGGGAGGAGACTCCCGCTCCGGCCTGAGCAGCGCTGGCGCAAATGCGGTGTCCGTCCTAGTTTGGGGACGTTGTGTTGTCCTCACCCCGTGACGGAAGGCATCCATGAGCGACGTGCGAGAGCCGGACTCCCCGCGGTCCGCGGCCGATCCCGTCGAGCCGCAGGCGGTCCACCGTGAGGAGCCGCTGACCCGGCACGTCCCGGTCGCTCCCGGCCAGGACATCCTCGAGCTGCGGATCCACGGCGTGGCGAACACGCCGCCGCATCACGTCCTCGACCTGCCCGTCGACGAGGTGGTCCAGACCGACGGCGACGGCCTGGGCAGTTTCTGGGTCCCGACCCCGGAGGCCGACGCCCGGGACCGCGAGCCGACGACGGGCGACATGCGCGACCGCGCGGTCCCCGCCGGAGACCCGCACGAGATCCGCAACGACGTGCGCCGGGAGGCCTACTCCTGGGGGGCGATGTCGCGCCTGGGCCGGCTGCCCTTCGGCGGCGTGCTCGGCGTCGTCGGCACGGTGGCCACGCGGGTGATGTGGGCGGCCATCGTGCCGTTCGGGCTGGCGAACGCCGGGTACTGGGCCCGGCGCATCCCCGACGCCCTGCGCGAACCGGCGGCCGGCCGCATCGCCCCCGACCCGTCCGCCGCGCTGACCAGGGTCTTCGCGCTGTTCCTCAGCCTCCTGTTCACGACGACGACCGCCACGATCGCCCTGTCCACGATCGGCACCCGGTGCATGGGCCCGGCCATGGGTGAGACGATCTCGGTCTGCGCGCGGATCCCCGACGAGCTGTACTGGCTCGCCCGCATGGACCACGGCGACCGGCTCGGCTGGCTGTCCCTCGTGTCCGTCGTCGCCGTGGCCGTCCTGGTGCTCATCGCGCACAGCGGCAGCGTGAAGTTCGAGTCCCGCGTCTCCGCGCTCATGGCCGGTGAGACGGGCGCGTCCACCGAGGGCCCGGTGCTGCGGCGCCCCGGCTTCTGGACGCGCCGCACCGGCACGGGGACGCTGTACAGCCACCTGGCGGCGGCGCTCGGACTGCTCTCGGCGCTCATGCTGTGGACCTCGGAGCGCACGGCCTGGGCGGCAGCGCCGGGCTTCGCCGTGGTGATGGTCGCGACGTGGATCGTCGCCCTGCGCACCGACGACGACGGGGTCCAGGTCACGGCGCCCCGCTGGAAACCGCGGGCGGCGTTCGCCCTGCTCGTCGCCGGGCTCGTGGTCTGGATCGGGGCGTGGGTCGCGCTGGCCCGCGCCGCCTCGCCGGCGCAGGCTCCCCAGCTCATCGGCATCGAGGCGACGCCGGGCCTGCTGGTCGTCGCTCTCACCGGGATCGCGTCCGCCGCGCTCGTGTGGCGGCGTGCCCGGCGCCCCGGCCCCGCGCTGACCGTGCTCTGGCTCCTCCCGCCCGTGGTCGCGACGGCATGCACCGCCGTGGCCACGCTCGCCGCGCCGGGCGGGCAGCCGCTCCCGCTCGCCGTCCGGGCCGCGCTGCTGACCGTGGCGGTGGTCGCGCTCGCGGTCCCCGCCGTGTGGGCGGTGGCGCGGCGTCGTGCCACCGGCTCCCGCGCCGAGGGCTGGGGCGGCGCGGGACCGGGCGTCTTCCTCCTGCTCTCGACGACCGCCGCGGCGATCTTCTCCAGCCTCGCCGTCGTGGGCGTGCAGTGGTACCTGCGCTCCGCGCCGACGGGCGTCGTCGTCCCCGAGTCCCGCGGCGGGCTGTTCGTCGAGGTGATGGCCGACGCCGCCCCCGGCGAGACCGTGCCCGTCCCGCCGGTCTACACGGAGTTCGGTGCGAGCGTCGCGGTCGTCGTCGCGGTGTCCTTGATCCTCCTGGTGACGCTCGTGGCTCCGGCCGGGGTGGACGCCGTGCGCAGCGGCACGCTGTGGATCCCGCCCGCGGCCGACACGTCCGGGCCGAGCCGTGGTCCCGGAGCGCGGGCCGCCCGGGCCGCCGGCCGCGGGCACCCCGGGGTGCGCGCCGGTGACATCATCGATCCGGACATGCTCACCCCGGCCGCCGGACGTGCCCTGCACGCCCGCCAGCTCGCCGCGATGTCCCACCGTTCCGAGCTGGCGGTGTCCGCGCTGGCCGTCGCGTCCTGGGTCGCGCTGGTCGCGACCGTCCCGCTCGCGGTGTCGCCCCGCGACCTCGGTGTCCCCGCCGAGCTGGTGCTCCCGGGCTTCCTCGGTGACCCGTCCGGCCTGTTCGCCGTGCCGGTGTGGCTCACGGCTCTGGCGGTGCCGATGCTCGGCACGCTCGCGGTCGCCCTCGTCGCCAGCGCCCTGGCCGGCGCCGTCGCCAACGACACCCGGCCGTGGGGCCTGCTGTGGGACGTCCTGTGCTTCCTGCCCCGCAGCGCCCACCCGTTCGGCCCGCCGAGCTACGCCGAGCGTGCCGTACCGGAGGTGCGCGGACGCGTGGACGCGTGGCTCACGGCCGTCGACGTCGACGACGAGGCCTACCGCGAGGCCGTCGCCCGGCATCGTCGCGTGGTGCTGTCCGCGCACTCCATCGGCGGTGTCATCGCCGCGGCCGTGGTGCTCATCAGGTCCGGGAACCCGGTGGACCGGCAGGCGCCGGCCGACGGCCGGATCGGCCTGCTCACCTACGGCGTGCAGTTGCGTCCCTACTTCGGGCGGTTCTTCCCCGAGCTGCTCGGGCCGGCCGCGCTCGGGCTCCCGCCGGTCGGCCCGCCCGCGTGGTCGGGCGACCCGTGGAAGGACGACGACGTCGAACTGCCCGCGGACCCGGGCTCGCGACCGAACCTTCGCGGCCTGCTGGTGCCGGGCGACGCGACGGAGACGGGGGAGCGCGCCGGCTCGCCGGCGTGGATCAACCTGTGGCGGCGCACGGACTTCCTGGGGTTCCCGGTGGTCGGGTACGAGTCGAACGACATCGACCGCGGGGCCGAGGAGGTCGACCGGTCGGCCTACCTGTTCGAGATCGCCCTGCACGGCGGCTACCCGCGCACGACCGCCTACCAGGAGGCGTTCGACGAGGTCGTCTCGAGGATGGATCGTCCGTGATTCCCGCGGGCCGGCGGCAGGACGCCGTTGTCGTGCCACCGGCCCGCGAGGCTCGCGCACGTGAGGTGCGCCCTCGGGTGAGTCTGGAAGGTCTTGCGGAGCCGCGGCGGCTGCTCAGGCCACGGCCGGCAGGGGTGCCACCACGTCGCGGAGGCGGAGCAGCGCCTCGTTGAGGATCTGCTGCACACGCTCCCGGGTCACCCCGAGGCGGCGGCTGATCTCGTCGAGCGTCCGCGTGGTGCCGTCCACGAGCCCGAAACGCATCTCGAGCACCTTGGCCTCGACCGCGTCCAGGTGAGCGAGGGCCTGGCGCACGCGGCGGCGCAGGATCGAGTGCTCGGCGCCGGGCGTCTCGGCGTCGAAGGGTCCGCCGTCGGTGGCTTCGGCTCGTTGCCCGGCCACGATCGCGCGGACCACGGAGCGGCGCACCCAGCGGGCGGCGAAGGCGGCGAACGTGCCGTGGGCCGGGTCGTAGTTCTCGGCGGCGCGCACGAGGCCGACGTTGCCCTCCTGCACGAGGTCCATGAACGGCAGGCGGCCGGTGTAGGCGCTCACGACGTCGGGCACGATGCGCAGGTAGGCCAGGACGAGCCGCTCCTTCGCGTATTGCGCTGCCTTGACCCGTGCTTCGAGGTCGACGCGCAGCGACGGCGAGACCGCGTTCTTCGCGAGGGTGCGCGCGGCCGCGGTTCCGAGGGCGGCGCGCTCGAGAAGTGCCGCCTCCTGCGCCGGCTCGAGCGTCGGTGTGCGCTCGATGATCTCCTGGTAGGAGGGCGGGAGCGCGGGATGCGCGCCGGAACTCCGGGAGCGGCGGGGTCGGGAAGCTCTGGCGGTTCTCATCACTGATCTCCTTCGTCGTGTACGAAGTTGCCTTGGTGGGGACATTAGCGAACCATTGGGCTTCATGGGAAGTCCCAGGAGTTCGCTGTCAGTGATAACGACGGGGTGACAGGTCGGGGGTGGAGAATCGTGGACCGTGACCACCTCCGACGTCGTCCACCTCGACGACCCCGCCGACGAACGGCTCGCCGACTACACGCGCCTCACCGACGTCGCCCTGCGCAGCAAGCACGAGCCGGCCAAGGGCCTCTACATCGCCGAGAGCACCCAGGTGATCCACCGGGCGCTGGAGGCAGGGCACCGGCCGCGGTCCTTCCTCATGGCGCCGAAGTGGCTCGAGACCATGGCGGACGCGCTCGCGGCGTGCCCCGGCGTGCCGGTCTACGTGGCCGACGAGCCCGTGCTCCAGGAGATCACCGGGTTCCACCTGCATCGGGGCGCGCTCGCCGCGATGCACCGCCCGCCGCTCGCCCCGGTCGCCGAGGTGCTCGCCGGCGCGCGCGGTGGAGCGGGGGCGCGGCGGTCGAGGGTCGCGATCTTCGAGGATCTAGTGGATCATACGAACCTTGGTGCCGGATTTAGGTCAGCTGCAGCTCTTGGGGTCGATGCGGTGCTGGTGACACCGCGGTGTGCGGATCCGCTATACCGGCGGTCCGTGCGGGTGTCGATGGGAACGGTGTTCCAAGTGCCGTGGACGCGAATCGAGTCGTGGCCGGCCGACATCGCGCTGCTGAAGGAGGCCGGCTACTTCGTGGCCGGGATGACGCTGGGGGAGGGGGCGATCACGCTGGATGAGCTGGTTGCCCAGGACCATCCGCGGCTGGCGCTGGTCTTCGGGACCGAGGGGCATGGGATGAAGCCGGCAACCGATCGGTTGCTCGACGCGCGAGTAACGATCCCGATGCTGAACGGCGTCGACTCGCTCAACGTCGCGACGTCCGCGGCGGTGGCGTTCTACGCGACGCGGTAGCGACCTGACGCCAGGGCTTCCCGGCGCCGCGTGGGCAGGTTCCCGCCCCTCCCCGGCCAGGCACAGTCGATGCGGTGCGGGTTCCCGCTGATGTCGGTGACCTCGGATATCGTTGGCCCGGTTGCCAGGTGACTGGTCATCACCTCTGTGCCGTCTCGACGATACGGGGAGGACTATGCGCCACGTCGTGCTCCCGGACACGATGCTGCGGTTCGCCGTTGCGGACCGCAATTCCCTCTACACGGCCGTGCTGTATGCGTTCGGCGACGCGAGCGACCGGCTGGTCACATCGCTGTCAGCCGATGACGTGCGTCGGCACTTGGATGCGGTCGGCTGGCGTGACGACGTCGAGGACGTGGACCTCGCGGCGGCTCTGGACAAGATGGTGAGCTGGGGTCTCTTGGAGTCCGGCCAGAACCACACCGAGCGTTATCGCACAGTGCGCGAGTACGAGCGCCGCAACCTCCAGTTCTCCCTGACGCGCCAGGGTGAGGCCGCACTGACCGGGCACGTCGCGACCGTTGCCGCGCTCCAGGCGACCGGCGCACTCCAGACGGCCGTGCTGGAGGCCGTCGCGGAGCGCCTCGATCAGCTCGCGGACCTCGCGGTTGAGGCTGACGAGGCAGCGCTCGACCGGAAGATCTACGTGACCCTCCAGGAGCTGGAAGGCCACCTCGCGGGCCTGGCGCGCAACGTGAAGCAGTTCAATGGAGATCTGCAGCGGCTGCTGCGGGCCGAGGCCGTCGACGAGGAGACGTTCGCCGACGTCAAGCAGGCGACGGTGACCTACCTCCAGGAGTACCTCTCGCGCCTCGATGAACGGGTTGCGCGCATCGTTCGTGCCCTGGACCGGGTGCGTGCGGTCGGGGTGGCCGTCGTCCTGGCCCGCGCACTGGAGGGTGCCGAGCTGCCGCCGCACCTGCGCAGCGCGGAGCACGATGACCAGTGGCTGGCACACTCCCGCGCTCGATGGGCAGGCCTGGACGCCTGGTTCGCGCCGCAGGACGGCAGCCGTCCGCGGGCGGAGGAGCTGGGTGCTGCCGGCCGGCGGGCCATCCTTGCACTGCTGCAGGTCCTGGAGCGGCTCTGGGCGGCTCGGCGCAGGCCGTCCAGCCTCGAGGCCGACTTCCGCACCCTGGCACGCTGGTTCGCAGCTGCGCCGGCGGACGCCGACCTACACCGACTCTGGCGGGCGGCCTTCGGTCTGCACTCTTCGCGTCACGCGCACCTGGACCACACCGATCCCGAGTCAGTCCGAGGTGGGATGTCCTGGCACGACGCGCCGCCGGTGCCCGTGTCGCGCACGTTGCGAGAGTCCGGGCGTACGGCGGTGTTCTCCCGCACCGGGAAGGTGCGTGATGTCAGCGTCGTGCGCCGCGAGCGTGCGGCTCGTGCCCGGGCGGAACGGGAACAGGCCCTGGCAGCGCTGAGGTCGCTGGGCGCCGGGGAGGACACACGGCTGTCGGGGATCGCACGCCTCGACACGACGGCGTTCCGTCACCTGCTAGCCCTGATCGGTAAGGCCGTCGGGGTCCCGGGGGGAGAGCCGCGCTCCGTCCGGTCGTCGGACGGGCTCGTCACCCTGACGCTCACGCCGCCGGTCGACGGCGGGCGGACGATGCTGCGGACGACGGCGGGCGAGCTCGACTGCCCGGACTTCACGGTACGGCTCACTGTCGTCCCAGTCCCGGCCGCTTCGTTGCGCCCCGCCGGAGTCGCGTCATGAGCAACCTGCAGAACCAGCTCGTCGTCGCCGAGACCGAGGAAGTCCGCAGGGCGATCCGCCTGCTCTTGCGCGCGCCGCTGATCCTCAGGCAACGCTCTGCCGAAGAATACGACCTGATCTACCGCCGACGGGTCGCGGTGGGCGCGTGGTTCGAGAACTACCTCGGCTGGGAGCTGCGGCTGAGCCCGCGCCGCGGGCAGGCTCGGCTCGTGAAGGTGGCTCCGCCGGCTTTCGAGCCCAGCGACTTGCGGCCGGCCACACAGCACCGCTCTGGCGTCCCGTTCGACCGGCACCGCTATGTCCTGCTGTGCGTCGCGGCCGCCGAACTCGTGGCCCGGCGTGCCGTGACGCTTGGCGAACTTGCCGAGGCGACCTCGCGCGCCTGTGCCACCGACCCTGGACTGCCGTCGTTCGAGACCGCCAGGCACGGGCACCGGCGTGCGTTCGTCGACGCGGTCCTCATGCTGGAGGCGGCCGGTGTCCTGGAGCCGGTGGAGGGCAGGGCCGAGTCCTTCACCGACGACGCGGCCACACCTGTGCTGTACCAGGTCGAACAGGCAGCATTGTTCTCGTTGCTCGCGGCTCCGGTCGGGGCGTCGTCGGTCGCTGTCGACCTGGACGACGACGACTGGCTCGATGACGCGGTCTACGGCCTGCTTGACGAGCCTTCCTACGGCGAGGACTACCGTCGGGCGACCCGGCCCGACCTGGATCTGCCGCGGCCGCCCGACGACGATGCCGCTCGTACCCGTCGCAACCTGTGGCTGCGTCACTCCACCCTCCGTGCCGTGTTCGACGACCCTGTGCTCCACCGCGACCGGCTCAGTCCCGCCCAACGCGACTATCTCGACTCGATCAGTGGCCGCGAACAGCTGCGCAGAGCGGCTGAGACGGCCGGATTCGTGCTGGAGACTCGTGCGGAGGGCTATCTCCTGGTCGACCCCGACCGGATCGCGACGGACGAGCCCTTCCCGGGCGACGGCGCACCGTCGGTCGCCGCGCTGCACCTTGTCACCCAGCTCACGAGCGCGCCAGGTTTTTGCCTCCACGTAGCGACGCTCCGCACTGTCCTGCGCGGCCTGCTGGCCGCGAACCGCGGTTGGGCAAGGACCTACCAGGACGACGATGGTCCGGACCGTCTCCTGGGTGAGGGGCTCGCCCTCCTGGGGCGTCACCATCTCGTCACGCGGGACGGCGACCACGTGACGGCTCGCCCCGCCGCCCACCGATACCGAGATGCCGACCTGGTCGGCACTCCCCGCCCCGAACCTCAGGAGGACCCCGCATGACCGGCCGCTGGCAGCCGACCCGAGCCGGTCTGCTGAACGTCTGGCGCTACGTCGACGAGATCCTCTCGTTCGCCGACGGCCGGCTGCTCCTGCGTGGTCCGAACGGCAGCGGCAAGTCCAAGGCGCTCGAGCTGCTCCTGCCGTTCCTGCTCGACGCGAACCTGCGCGCCTCACGCCTGTCGACTTTTGGTTCGGGTGACCGGACGATGCACTGGAATCTCATGGGCCAGGGCGCCACGGGCAGCACCCGGGTCGGGTACGTGTGGCTCGAGGTGCGTCGAGAGGGCAGGGAGGTCGAGGAGCATGTCACGGTCGGGGCGCGACTCCAGGCGAGCAAGTCGGACACGTCGGTCCGCGTTGCCTACTTCGTGGCACACGCCCGCGTTGGGCACGATCTGGACCTGCAACCGGATCGTGAGCCACTGACCGTCGCTCATCTCAAGGCGGCGCTCGTCGGCCGTGGCACGGTCTTCGAGGGTGATGCCGGTGGTTACCGGGATGACGTCCGCGCCACGCTCTTCCCCGGGATGGAACGCGACCGTTACGACGCACTCGTCCAGGCGCTTCTGCAACTGCGCCGACCGAAGCTGTCCGAGCGTCTGGACCCGGAGAACCTCTCGACATTTCTGTCCTCCGCCTTGCCTCCGGTCGACGCGACGCGCATCGAGGAGCTTGCCGAGGGCTTCGAGCGCCTCGACCAGCGCCGCGCGGAGCTCGCAGAGCTTGCCGAGGAGGTGCGAGCGATCAGCGGCCTGCTGGACACCGCGCGGACGTACGGGGCCATGTTGCTCCGCGAGCGAGCCAGGGCTGTCACCAGTGCGGCAACCGAGGTGGACAGCACCTCGCGGGCACTCCGGGACGGTGCCGTCGAACTTCAGACGGCTGAGGAGAACGAGGTCGCGCTCGGAGAGCGGCGTGACCGGGAACAGACGCTGCTCGGCGAGCTTCACGCCAGGCGCGAGGCGCTCGAGGACTCGGACGCCTACCGTGAAGGTCGCGACCTCGTAGACCTGCGGAAGAAGGCCGAGCAGTCGGCCAAGATCGCACGACGGTCCCAGGAGGACGCGGCCGACGCGCAGCAGCAGGCGAACCGTTTGACCGACAGGGCGACGGTAGCTCAGCGGACGTCGATCGAGCTGCAGCACGACGCCGAGAACGCTCACGCGGAGGCGGTCCGCCGAGCCGAGGCTCTCGGGGTGCCCCACCTCGTCGGCTCGCCCGATCTGGGGGCGCATCTCGACGTCGTGGCACGGCACGTGGCTGAGATGGACGCGCTCGTCGGAAAGTACGAGCAGGCGGTCGCAGACCGCGACCGATGCGAGGCCGACCTGACCGGAGCCAAGGAATTGCGCGCCGAGGCCAGGACCCAGCTCGACGACGCCCGCGCGCTCGCAGCCGAGGAGGAAGAGGGGCACGTCGAGGCCGTGGTGGCCTGGTCCAGGAACTGTGCCGAGCTCCGCCTGGACGAACCGGCTCTCCTCGCCGCGCTCGACGATGGTGAACTTCGATCTCATGTCCAGGGTGCACGGTACGAAACCCGGCTGGTGCGGGGGCGCGAGCGCGAGGAGGAGGCGCGTCTCCGCGACGCTGCCGCAGCGGATGCGCGTCGGCTCGAGACCGAACGCGACGAACTCGTAGCGCGGCCTCAGGTCGCTCCTGATCAGCCGCCGTACAGGTCAGGGCACGAACAGCGTGGTCCTGGTGCCCGGCTGTGGCAGGTCGTCGACTTTCACGACGACGTCGCGGAGGACGACCGGGCCGGGCTCGAGGCCGCACTGGAGGCCTCGGGACTGCTTGACGCGTGGCTGGATCCCGACGGGAGCCTGTGGCCTGTCGGTCATGACACCGTCCTGGCTCCGATCCGCTCCGTCGACGGGCCGCGGCTGTCCCAGGCCCTGCGTCCTGACCTCCCGGCGGACTCGGTGATGACGGCCGCCGCGGTCGTCGCTGTGCTGGAAGCCGTGGCGCTGAACCATCGGCCCGACGACGCGTCGGGGTCCGCACCATCGAGCTGGGTCTCGCCTGACGGCCGGTGGGGGCTTGGCGTCGCTCACGGCGCCTGGGCGAAGTCAGCCGCGCAGTACATCGGCGGGGCGGCGCGGGAACGGCACAGAGCAGAGCGGTTGGCGCTGCTCGCGGGGGAGATCGCCGACTGCGAGCAGACTGCTCGGGCGCACGCGGCCGCCGTCCGACGCCTTGAGGACCGCCTTGCGCAGGTTGATGCGGAGGCGTCACAGGTGCCATCGAGCGAGGCGCTCGACGTCGCACGTCAGGAGGCCGAGTCCGCTTCCGTGCGCCTTGCCGAGCGTGAGCGTGCCGAGCGCAAGGCTGCCGATGCGGTCACTGCTGCGCGGCACGCTGTCGACCAGGCGCATACGGTGCTCGTGACCGGAGCGCAGGAGCGCCGCTTGCCTACCACACGTGGCGAGCTCAAGACGATCTCGGAAGGTGTCGCAGAACTGCGTGAGCTCGATCGAGAGCGTGACCAGGCGGCGAAGGCAGCCGAGGCCGCGGGGCTCGTGGCGACCGAACAGGTGGAGGAAGCAGAGCGAGCGAGCATGGATGCGGGAGCGCGGCGTGATCGTGCCACGGAGGATGCCCGTGAGGCCGATCAGGACGAGACTCGGCTCCGAATGCTGGAGGAGCGTCTGGGTGGTGCGTACACGGAGACAGTCGCCGAGCTCAAGAAGCTCGCCGACCAGATCACGGACGCGCGCGGAACCGTCGAGGCACTGAACCGCTCGCTGAACGAGGTGGGCAGGAAGGTTGCCCGTCTCGGTCAGGCGCAGGTCGCGTCGGAGGAAGCCCACCAGCGTGCCCTGCGCCACCGCTCAGACGTGTCTGACGCGCTCGTGCGGCTCCTGCGCACGACGCTCGCCGCCGACGCCGGGGTTACGGAACCTCTGGCGAGGGACGCAGGCGTCACCGCCGTCCTTGACGAAGCCCGACGCCTCGACCGCACTCTTCCCGCGACCCGCCCGAACGACTCGGCACAGCACGGCCAGAACCGCCTCATGCAGAGGGTCCACGAGTCGCGCGAGAAGCTCGTCCGCCGGGCGCAGATCCACCTCGAGCCGGACGACGACGTCGTTGTCCCCGTCGCGGTACTGCCCGGTCGGCGGCTGGGGATTGCCGATCTCCTGAACCTCGTGGTTGCCGAGGAAGCGCAGGCCGGAACCGAGATCACCGAGGGCGAGCACGCCCTGTTCGAGAAGGCGCTCACCGGTGACACGCGCCGGCACCTTTCCGAGACGATCCGGGACGCTGATGCCCTCGTGCATCGCATGAACGACCGACTGAAGACGGTCCGGACGGCCTCTGGAGTCCAGGTGCGCCTCCGGTGGGATGTCCGTGACGAGGCCAGCGTCGGCCTGCGCGAAGCGCGGGCGTTGCTGCTGCGCAACCCGGCCATGCTCACCGAGGAGGAGAACGACGCCCTCCACACGTTCTTCCGCCAGCGGATCGACGACGCCCACGTACAGGACTCCGGGCGGAGCTGGGCGGAACAGCTGGCGACCGTCTTCGACTACACGCAATGGCACCGGTTCCAGGTCCAGCTTGCCCGCCCCGACACCGACGGCTGGCGTACCCTGACGAAGAAGACCCACAGCGTCCTGTCGGGCGGCGAGAAGGCGATCGCGCTGCACCTGCCGCTCTTCGCCGCCCTCGCCGCCCACTACGAGGCAACTCCGGCGGCACCGCGCCTCATTCTCCTCGACGAGGTCTTCGTGGGGATCGACGAGATGAACCGCGGCCAGATCTTCGCCCTCCTGCGTGATCTCGACCTCGACCTCGTCCTCACCTCGGACCACGAGTGGGCCTGCTATCCGGAGGTTCCCGAGATCGCCATCCATGCCCTCGCTGCTGGGGCGGACGACGACGCCGTCACCACCACCCGCTTCATCTGGCGCAGTGGGCGCCTCATGCAAGAAGACGACCTGCCCGACGGCATCCTTACTCTTGAGGCCACCCTGTGACCGATGTCGGGTGGGCGGACGGCCTTCAGCCCCTGCTCCGTGAGTGCCACCGACGGCTTTCCACCGGGAAGGCGGTCACGTCAGTGCGTCTCGGTTCCGTCGACCGTGCTCAGCAGGGTGCGATCGCCGACCTCCTCGGCCTTGTGTCCCTGCCTGCGGCCGGCGCGAGGATCCGGCTGGACGACGTGGCGACCGCCGTCGAACAGCTGACCCGGCGATCATTCACCGAGTCGCTGTCCGCTCTCTACGGACCGATCGGCGATCAGGCTGCCGACCGTGAACGAGCAGCGGATGCGCGCGCCGCGCTGTGGACCTGGCTCCATGACCATTCCGTCGTCCGTACTCTGGACCTGGAGCCTTGGACAAGAGAGGTCGAGGCCAGCGGGGTGCGAGGCTCCATCGATACCATGCGGGCCAGCCTCGAGTCAGCACTCCTGGTGCTCGGAACTTTGCCCAGTCCTGGTGAGTCGCTCCCAGTTCTCGCCGGACGCACGCTCAACGACACCCACGCCCTCGATCCGGGGACGTCGGTCTCATCCCTTGTCTTGGGAGCCCTTGCTGTCCGGAGCGGGCTCCCGCGGCCACGACGCAACGCCGACCGTCGAGCGCTGTGGCGAACGGTCGGCGTCGTTGACGATGCCTTGTCGTCCACGGTGCTTGTCGCAGGTATCCCCGCGATCGGTAACGCGCCCGCTGACCGGACGTGCCGCCTCGGTCACGAGGACGGACGGGCCATCGTACTCACCCTGGCCGACCTGTACGCCGGCGCGCCGACGCTTGCCCGGCTCGCGACCGTCTGGGTCGTCGAGAATCCAGCAATCATCTCCCTGGCGATGGCTGACCTCGGGTCGGAGGTCCCGCCCATGGTGTGCACGGCGGGGTGGCCGAGCAGCGCCGCGCTGCTGCTCCTGACAAGCCTCGCGCGGTCCGGCAACCTCCTCCGCTACCATGGCGACCTCGACGGCGACGGGATCCGCATCGCAGCCCACGTCATCGACGCTACGGGAGCAATACCGTGGCGGATGTCTGTACACGACTACCGACAACACGTCGAGGGCCGTGGAGCGCGGGTGGGCCGCGTCACTCCCGCCCCGTGGGATCCCGACCTCGCACCGGCTCTCCGTGAGCATGGCGTGGCAGTTCTCGAGGAAACCGTCTGGGACACGCTGCGGAGCGATATAACGGTCCCTTCGGCCGGATGACGACGGACCCTCCGCCCCGCTCAGTCCCGATCGTTGGGACGCGACTGCTTGATCGCTGCCGCGAACTGCTCCTTGAGGTCCAGGCCGCGGTTGTAGCCGCGGTTGTGGATCAACTCGATGCCCGCCTGCGCCAGTGCCAGGTCGTCGTCCGAGGCGGCGGCCAGTAGGTAACCGAGATCCATCTGGTCTTGATGGCGTCCGGCGAGGACCTTGAGCGCGATCAGATGGCCGGTCGAAGCGACGGGCATGGCGGTGCCAGGCAGGATCTCGAGCCGGTCTGCGTGGCTGACGATCTCACTTTCGATTCCTGAGCTGGCGAACAGCAGATCGACGTAGGTCGTTGCCGCGCCTGCCTGGGGCTTGATCAGGCGCACCGTGCTGAGCCGGTCGGTGTAGTCCTGCTCGACAAGGGCCGATAGGGCGTAACCTCGAACCTGCATGCGGTTGACGATGGTTTCGGCCTCGGCATCGCCAGACACGGCGATCGCGATATCGACGTCTCGTGTGAATCGAGGCTCCGCGCGGAGCGCTACAGCGAGTCCGCCGATGACGGCCCACCGAGCGCCGAGGGCATCCAGGTCGGAAGCAGCCTGAGCGAGTACGGAGTTGACGGACTGCATCGCCGCTATCCGCGGGCCGGGAGGTGGATCTGGTTGCCGAGCCTGTCGCTCGGCTGGAGCAGCCAGGTCTGCACGCGCCCCTCGATCTCCTCGTCCGAGGCGGCAGGGTGCTCGCGGCGCATGCGCTGCCGGTACGCCTGCACGCCGAACTCGAACATGTCAACGATCACCTGGAACTTCTCGACGTACGTCGCGGCCATGGCCCCCATGCTATGCGACGGGCGGCCCGCCACACAGTAACCAGGACACCGCTGGTGTTTGCCGACTCACAGGCAGGTTGTCGACTGAATTGTGAACCAACGAAAGGGCCGCCTTCCGCAGCGCGGCGGCGCTCGGCGTCGACGCGGTGCTGGTGACGCCGCGGTGCGCGGACCCGCTGTACCGACGCTCGGTGCGGGTGTCGATGGGGACGGTGTTCCAGGTGCCGTGGACGTGGATCGAGTCGTGGCCCGGGGACATCGCTCTGCTGAAGGGTCACGCTGGACGAGCTGGTCGCCCGGGATCTTCCGAGGCTGGCGCTGGTCTTCGGTACCGAGGGGCACGGCATGAGGCCGCAGACGGATCGGCTGCTCGACATGTCCTTCGGTCAGCGGGGGCCTCGGGGCCACGGTTATCGATGGCAGGATCTGCCTGTGTCCCCGAACCTGTCGCCGTTGTTTCGGCACACCGCTGTCGCTCTCACCATCGTCATCGCCGTGGCCGGATGCGGCCTTGTGGGAAAAGTGGGCAGGGGCGATCTGTCTGACGAGTTGTCCTTCAGCTTTGACCGTACGAACGGGCAGGGCTATATGGATCAGACCCTGGCGATCGTGAGCGAGACACGGCAGAGAATGGTGATCAAGGCCGCCGTCGCGGTGTTCGACGAGTCGGGTGAGGTGCTCCCCGACGTGCAGGTCCGGTCCGTCTACGGCGCGCTGGTGGCGAACATGGTCATCGGTCCTGGTGAGAACATCGACGTGCTCATCTTCGATGGACCGGGAGCCACCGCGGTCCACGATGTCCGAGTCTTACAGGTGGACGCGATCCCGGTCGACGCTTCTGCGTGGGAGGCGCCGGTGGACGCAGTACCTCTCGACGGCGACGGGGTGCCGCTGGACTACCCAGCCGGTTACAGCAAGGTCACGTTGGAGAACCCGAACGGCGAGAGCGCCGACGTCCGTGTCGTGGCCATCGTCTGGAACAACCCCGAGACCGGCGAGACGCAGCAGGCGCAGGACGTGATCGAACTGTCGCAGCTGATCACCGTGCCGCCCGGCGGCAAGATCGTGATCGACGTCGAGCAGTCCATGCAGGATCTGATCAGTGGGTACGCCGGCACCAACGCCTTGAGCGTCAAGGCGTACTACGCCCTGTGACCAGCAGCCCGGGCGGTCACTCGAACCGGACGCGGTCGGCCTCGGCCTTCACCCGTGCGGCTCGCGACGCCTCCGCCTCGCTCCACCGGAGAACCTCCTCGGCGCGCCGCTCACGCGCGGCCACCACCTGCTGCTCGACGTCGCGCAGCACCGCCGCGATCTCGGTGGCGAGCCCGGCGGCGAGCATCGCCAGGTTCGTGTTGGTGATCTCGAGCCGGCGGTCCGCCACCTCGAGGCCCACCCCCGGATAGCCTCGTTCGGCGAGCACCCCCAGGGTGCCCGGCCCTTCGATCAGAGCCCGCTCCTCCGCGGACACGCGGCGGGAGAAGACCGCGGCGACGGTGTACCGGTCCGGTTCGTCGCCGGTGCCGAGCTCGTGCGGGAGCGCGGAGTCCAGCACACCCCGCAGGAAGAGCCCGCCCTTCGGTCGATCACCCATATTTCGAGGCTACACGTGATACCCCGGGCGGGCAGGCCAGCGCCGGGCCGACCTCTGCCGCTCGCGCTGCCTCTCGGTCCAGGCGTCGAACTCGGCCTGGGCCTCCATCTCCGCGGCGGTCGGCCAGGCCGCCGCCACGATCAGCAACGCCACGGTGCCGACCACGATCCCGCCCATCAGGGGCACGAGGAACTGCGTGGCGGGCAGTCCCGTCACGGGAGCCTCGATCGGCGTGCCCAGGAGGCGGTAGGAGGTGATGCGCATCGCGGCCATGCCCGTGTAGTGCATGCCGGACACGGCGAGCCCCATCACCACCGTCGCCACCGCGCCGGCGCCGGCACCGCGCACGCGGGCGGAGAGCCAGAGCGCCCCGGTGGCGGCCGCCATCGCGATGACGACGGACGTGACCACGAGCAGCGGGTCGTAGGCGATGTCGACGCCGACGTGCATCGCGGCCATGCCCAGGTAGTGCATGACGGCGATGCCGAGGCCCGCGACGATCCCGCCCGTGAGCAGGGCGGCGGTGCCGCCGGCCGGTCGGTGCACGAGGAAGAGGCCGACGCCGACGACGGCGACCGCGAGGAGCATGGACGCGATGGTGGTGGACACGTCGTAGCGGATCTGCGCGCCCTGGACGGAGAACCCGAGCATCGCGACGAAGTGCATGACCCAGATGCCGGTGCCGCCGATCGCCACCGACCCGAGCAGCAGCCAGACCGTGCGCGCGACGCCGCTGGTGACGCGCGCGCGGGCGGTGCAGGACAGGCCCGCGCCGCACCCGGCGCAGGACAGCGCGAAGGAGAGCAGCGGCGTCAGGGCGCCGTAGGTGAAATGGTCCATCGAGGCGTCGCCAAACCTTCTGCCCGCTCCGGTCCTCGGCCTCTGGGGAGCCGAGCGGGGACGTCCAGAACAGACACTCGCGCCGAGACTACGGGGGATGTGCGTCCCGTGCCTGGAGAAACGCGGTCCATGCCGCGGACCTGGTTGCGAGCGGAGGTCGAGGTGAGGTTAGGCTTACCTCGTGACGACCCAGAGTGCCGCGACCGCCGTGACCCCGTACCGGATGTTCGATGTCGAGGTGGCCCGGGTCACGCGGCTGTGTCCCTCGTTCGTGCGGGTGACGTTCACCGGCGCGGACCTGGGGCGGTTCGCTGACAACGGGCACGACCAGCGCATCAAGCTGCTGCTCCCCGACCCGTCGGGCGGTTGGGACCACCTCCGGCGGGACGACCCGGACTGGTACGCCGCCTGGCGTGCGCTCCCGGACGACCGGCGCAACCCGCTGCGCACCTACACGGTGCGGGCGGTGCGCCAGGACCGTGGCGAGGTCGACGTGGACATGGTGCTGCACGGTGACTCCGGGCCGGCCTCGCGCTGGGCGACGGCCGTCCGGGCGGGCGAGCCGCTGGTGATCATGGGGCCGGACGCGCACTACGCCGGCCCGCACGGCGGGCGCGAGTTCGCGCCGCCGGCGCGCAGCCACGCCCTGCTGCTCGCGGGCGACGAGACCGCCGTCCCGGCCATCGCGGCGATCTGCGAGGCGCTGCCCGCGGACGCCGTCGGCGAGGTCTTCCTCGAGGTCCCGCACCCCGAGGACGGCTGGGTGGTCGCCGCGCCGGAGGGGGTGCGCGTGACCTGGCTCGCCCGCGACGGCGCCGAGCACGGGGACCTCCTGATCCCCGCGGTGCGCGCGGCCGCCGACCGGATGCTCGCGATGGGGGTGCGCCCGTCGTCGCTCGCCGCCGTTCCCGCGGCAGCGGACGAGCCGGCCGACATCGACGTGGACGCCGAGATCCTGTGGGAGGTCCCCGTCGACGCCGCCGGTGCCCCTCTGGTGCAGGACACCGTGCTGTACGCGTGGCTCGCGGGCGAGGCCGGCGTCATCAAGACGTTGCGGCGCTACCTGGTGGGCGAGCGCGGGGTGGACCGCAAGGCCGTCGCGTTCATGGGCTACTGGCGCAGGGGGCGCGCCGAGATCTGAGCGGGCCGCCCGACCCGGCCCGGGCGCCGGCCCCTGGCCAGCGCGGTTGACAGGGCGAGCGACACCACTGTGTACTGATGGAGTCATCGAACACCTGTTCGATTCTCAGGAACATCAGTCTTGCTCGACCGGCCCGTTCCGGCAGCACCATCGCTGGAGGGCAGATGACCGCCATCCCTCAGGCCGCCCAGGAGCAGCACGCCACGCGGCACGGCCGGGCGCTCAGCGCCCTGCGGGCCGTCGAGACGCGCACCGGCGTCCGTTCGCACGTCCCGGCCGGCCGGGAGGATCCCCGTCCGGCCGGGACGGTCCGGCCGGTGGGCCCCGAGGTGGCGCACCTGCTGCCCGACGGCGGCCTCGTGGCCGGGACCACCGTGGTGGTGTCGGGCTCGACGACGCTGCTGCTCGCCCTGCTGGCCGCCCCCTCACGCGCGGGTGCGTGGACCGTGTTCACCGGGCACCCGGAGGTGGGCCTGGCCGCCGCGGCGGGCGCCGGATGCGAGCTGAGCCGTATCCTCTGCGTCCCGGACCCCGGCGCGGACGCCCCGGCCGTGGTGGCGGCCCTCCTGGACGGGATGGACCTCGTGGTCGTCGGCCCCCGCGCGGCCCTCCTGGACGCCGACCGCCGCCGTCTCACGGCACGTGCCCGGGAGCGGGGCGCGGTGCTGCTCGTCGCGCAGGACACCCCGTGGCCCGGCGCGCACGTCGTCCTGTCCGCGGGCCCGGGCGCCTGGGAGGGCGTCGACCACGGCGCGGGCCATCTGCGTCGCCGCGCCCTGACGGTGTACCGCACCGGTCGCGGCGACGCCGCCCGCCCGGCCGCCCTGCGCTGCGTCCCGGTGGCGGCGGGATGAGTACCCGGACCGCCGTGGTGTGGGTGCCGGACTGGCCCGTCGTGGCCGCGACGGCGGCCTCCGGCACGGGCGCGCACCTGCCCGCGGCGGTGCTCGGCGCCGGGCAGCGGGTCGCCGCCGTGAGCGCGCCCGCCCGCGCGGCCGGGGTGCGCCGCGGCATGCGGCGTCGTACCGCGCAGCAGCACTGCGCCGGCCTGGTGCTCCTGGCCGCCGACGACGCCCGCGACGCCGTCGGGTTCGAACCCGTCGCGGCCGCGGCCGAGACCGTCGTGGCCGGGATCGAGGTGGTCCGGCCGGGGCTGCTGCTCCTCGGGTCCGACGGCGCCGCCCGCTACCACCGCTCCGAGCACGACCTGGCGCGCGAGCTCACCGAGGCGGTCGCCACCGGCACGGGCCACGAGTGCCGGGTCGGTGTCGCCGACGGCTTCCTCGCCGCCGTGCTCGCCGCCCGCGACGAGGCCGTCGTGCCACGCGGGGGATCGGCCGCCTGGCTCTCCCCCCGCCCGGCCGCCGACCTGCGGCACGCCCGCCCGGACGACTCCGCGCTGGCCGGCCTCCTCGACCTGTGGGAGCGCCTCGGCCTGCGCACCCTCGGCGACGTGGCCGCGCTGCCCGCCGGAAGCGTGCGCGCCCGCTTCGGGCCGCTCGGCACCTGGGCCCGCCGCCTGGCGCGCGCCGAGGACGTGCGCCCGCCGGCCCACCGCCGGCCCGAGGCCGGCATCACCGCGACCACCGAGCTCGACCCGCCCGCGGCACGGGCCGACATCGCCGCGTTCGCCGCCCGCCGCGTCGCCGAGGACCTGCACGCACAACTGGTCGCCCGGGGAGTGGCCTGCGGCCGCGTCGTCGTCACCGCCGACGCCGCCGACCCCGTCACCGGCGAGTCGCGCACCTGCGAGCGGGTCTGGCGCACCGACGACGCCACGGGCATGTCCGCCGCCCGCCTCACCGACCGCGTGCGCTGGCAGCTCACGGGCTGGCTGACCCACGGGGTACCGGAGCCCGCGCCGATCACCCGGATCACCCTCACCGCCGACGAGGTCGCCCCCGCCGGCGCCACCCAGCCCGCCCTCTGGGGGGCGTCCGCCGGGGAAGGGCTGCGCGCGCTCCGCGCCGCCGAGCGCGTCCAGGCGCTGCGCGGCTCCCTGAGCGTGCTCGCCCCGCGCCGGCAGGGCGGCCGCGACCCCCGCTCCCGGATCCAGTTCGTGCCGTTCGGCGAGGACGTCCCGACCGAACGGGACCCGGACCAGCCGTGGCCGGGCGCACTCCCGGACCCCGCGCCCGCCGTCGTGCTCACCGAGCCCGTCCCCGCCCGGGTGCTGGACGCGGCCGGGGCCGACGTCGTCGTCGACGTGCGCCTCGCCATGAGCGGCGAGCCCGCGCTCGTGCGGAGCGAGCACGGCACCGCGCGCGTCACCGACTGGGCCGGACCGTGGCCCGTCGCCGAACGGTGGTGGCGGCCCGACGGCGGCGCCCGCCGCGTCTACCTGCAGCTCGTGACCGACGACGGCGCCGGGCTCCTCCTCGCCCAGACCGACGGCACCTGGCGGCTCGAGGCACGCTATGACTGAGTACGCCGAGCTGCACGCGCACTCCGCCTACAGCTTCCTCGACGGCGCCTCCCCGCCCGAGGTGCTCGCCGCCGAAGGCGCACGGCTCGGCCTCCGGGCACTCGCCATCACCGACCACGACGGCCTGTACGGCGTGGTGCGGTTCTCCGAGGCCGCCAAGCACGTCGGGCTCCCGACCGTGTTCGGCGCCGAGCTGCACCTGCCCGCCCCCGGGCCCACCGGCCCGGTGCTCGACCTGCCCACCGGCGTCCCCGACCCGCGGGCCACGCACCTGCTCGTCCTGGCCCGCGGAGCCGACGGCTACCGCAGCCTGTCGTCCGCCATCGGCACCGCGCACCTGGACGCGGGCACCAAGGGCGCCGCGCACTACACGCTCGGCGGCCTCGGGGAGCGGGCGCGCGGCGAATGGCTCGTGCTCACCGGATGCCGCAAGGGAGCGGTCCGCCGCGCCCTCACCGGGCCCGGCACCCGTGCCGACCGCCTGGACGCCGCCCGCCGTGAGCTCGACGCGCTCACCGACACGTTCGGCCCGGCGGGCGTCGCCGTCGAGATCACCGCCACCGGCGACCCGCGCGACGCCGGCCTGCACGAGGCGCTCGCGCTGCTCGCCGCCGAGGCCGGACTGCCCCTGGTCGCGACCACCGCCGCGCACTACGCCCGCCCGGCCGACGCCGACCTCGCCGGGGCGCTCGCGGCCGTGCGGGCCCGCTCCTCCCTCGACGACATGGACGGCTTCCTGCCGGGCGCGCCCGTGACCCACCTGCGCTCGGGCGCCGAGATGGCACGCCTGCACGCCCGCCACCCCGAGGCCGTCGCGAACGCCGCCCGCCTGGGCGCCGAGTGCGCCTTCGACCTGGACCTCATCGCCCCGGACCTGCCGCCCCACCCCGTCCCCGACGGGCACGACGAGGCGAGCTGGCTGCGCGAGCTCACCTACCGCGGGGCTGAGGAACGCTACGGGAAGCGGCCCCCGACGCCGTCGGGCACCCTCGCCGCGCGCGCCTGGGAGAAGATCGACCACGAGCTGCGGATCATCACCGAGCTGAACTTCCCCGGCTACTTCCTGGTGGTCCACGACCTGGTGGACTTCTGCCGCCGCCGCGGCATCCTGTGCCAGGGGCGGGGGAGCGCCGCGAACTCCGCGGTCTGCTACGCGCTGGGCATCACCGCCGTCGACGCCGTGCGGCACGGCCTGCTGTTCGAGCGGTTCCTCGCCCCGGAGCGCGACGGCCCGCCGGACATCGACCTGGACATCGAGTCGGTGCGCCGCGAGGAGGTCATCCAGTACGTGTACGAGCGGTTCGGCCGCACGCACGCCGCCCAGGTCGCGAACGTCATCACCTACCGGCCCCGGTCCGCGGTCCGGGACGCGTCCCGCGCGCTCGGGTACGACGCCGGGCAGGCGGACGCCTGGTCCCGGAGCATCGAACGATGGGGCGGCCTGAAACCGGAGGCCGACCCGGCCCCGGCCCCGGGCGGCCGGACCCGCACCGACGACACGCACGACGTCGTGCCCCGCCACGCCCCGCCCTCGGCCGCCGAGGAGGGCCGGATCCCGTCCGACGTGATCGACCTGGCCGACCGCATGCTCCGCCTGCCACGGCACCTGGGCATCCACTCCGGCGGCATGGTCATGTGCGACCGGCCCGTCATCGAGGTGTGCCCCGTGGAATGGGCCCGGATGGACGGGCGCACCGTGCTGCAGTGGGACAAGGAGGACTGCGCCGACGCCGGCCTGGTCAAGTTCGACCTGCTCGGGCTCGGGATGCTCACCGCCATCCGCTACGCGTTCGAACAGATCGCCGAGCACACCGGCGAGCGGCTCACCCTGCACGGCCTGCCGCCCGAGGACGAACGCGTCTACGACCTGCTGTGCGCGGCCGACACCGTCGGCGTGTTCCAGGTGGAGTCCCGCGCCCAGATGGCCACCCTCCCGCGACTGCGGCCGAGGACGTTCTACGACATCGTCGTCGAGGTGGCGCTCATCCGCCCCGGCCCCATCCAGGGCGGGTCCGTGCACCCGTACATCGAGCGCGCGCAGGCCCGGGCACGCGGGGAACGCGAGATCCAGTACCCGCACCCGCTGCTGGAGAACTCGCTGCGCCGCACCCTCGGCGTGCCCCTCTTCCAGGAACAGCTCATGCAGATGGCGATCGACGTCGCGGGCTTCACCCCGGCCGAGTCCGACCGGCTCCGCCGCGCCATGGGCTCCAAGCGCAGCCTCGAACGGATGGAGGCGCTCCGGGCACGGCTGTACGCGGGAATGGCCGAACGCGGCATCCCCGAGCCCGTACGCGACGAGATCTACGAGAAGCTCAAGGCGTTCGCCGACTTCGGGTTCCCCGAGTCGCACGCCTACTCCTTCGCCTACCTCGTCTACGCCAGCGCCTGGCTCAAGGTGCACCACCCCGCCGCCTTCTACGCCGGACTGCTCGCCGCCCAGCCCATGGGGTTCTACTCGCCGCAGTCCCTGGTCGCCGACGCCCGACGGCACGGCCTGCGGGTGCTGCGCCCGGACGTGAACGCCTCCCGGGCGCTCGCGTGCGTGGAGCGGACCGGGGACGACGGCGACCGGGCGCTCGCGGTGCGGATGGGGCTCGCCGAGGTGCGGGGGATCGGGGAGGAGCTCGCCGAGAAGATCGTCGCCGCACGGGCGGGCGGCTTCGCCGGACTGCGGGACCTGGTCCGGGGCGTCGACCTGAGCACCGCCCAGCTCGAGGCGCTGGCGACCGCGGGGGCGCTGGAGTCGCTGGGCCTCACGCGCCGCGAGGCGCTGTGGGAGGCGGGCGCCCTGGGGCAGGAGGGGCCCGCCACGCTGCCGGGGGTGAGCGGGGGCACGGAGGCGCCCCTGCTGCCGGAGATGGCCGAGACGGAGGTGGTCCGGGCCGATGCGTGGGCGACGGGCGTGACGCCCGACTCCTACCCGACGCAGTACGTGCGCGACGGCCTGACCGCGGCGGGCGTGCGCACGGTGGCGGAGGTGACGGCCACGGAGCCGGGCCGGCGGGTCGCCGTCGGCGGCGTGGTGACGCACCGGCAGCGGCCCGGCACCGCGGGCGGGGTGACGTTCCTGTCGCTCGAGGACGAGACCGGCCTGCTCAACGTGATCTGCACGCCCGGGCTGTGGCGGCGGTTCCGGCAGGTGGCGCGGTCGGCGCCGGCGATGGTGGTGCGGGGGCGCGTGGAGTCGGCCGACGGCGCGGTGAACCTCCTGGCCGAGCACCTGGCGCCGTTGAGTCTGACCGCGGTGGGAAGGTCGCGCGACTTCCGGTGACCGTGAGGGTGATTCAGTGCGCTATATCACGACCCGCCGGGCGTGAACCCTTCTGGCGTGCTTATCGTGCCCGGCATGGAGGAGCAAGGGGAACACAGGGAAATCCGGACCTCCGCACCTGAGGGGGAGAAGAAGGCGCGCCGGCGGCGGCCGGTGATCGCCACCGGTGTCAGCGCACTCGTGACGGCTCTCGTCTGCGGCGGCGGCCTGGCGCTGGCCGGCCGGGGCGGCGACCCGGCGCCGGCGGCGGGGGCGGCCGTCAGTCCGTTGCCGATCCCGATGATCATGTCGGTGGACGACCTGGAGGGCGTGGACCCGCAGGATCTGCCCGGCGGCCTGGAGCGGTCGACCGCTCGGCTCGCCGAGGCGGTCCGGGCCGGCGAGCAGGTCTACGAGGCGGCCCGGCCGACGGCGGCGCCCCGTGCGCTCGAGCGGCTGCGCGCGGCACTCGACGAGGCCACCGCGGCGCTGGAGGAGGAACCCGCCCGCGACGCGACCGCGAAGCAGCAGACGAAGCGGCTGCGGACCCTGGACGGGCTGCGCACGAAGATCCTCGACGCCGCGGCGCGGATCACCGCCGTGCGGACGGTCCCCGGCTCCGAGCTCCCGCCGGGCACCACGACGGCGGTCGTCGCGCCCGACGACGCGGTGGTGCCGGCCGAGGACGGCGCCGTGGGGCCGGCCGGGGAAGCGTCCGGCGGGGACACCGTCAGCGCCGACGGCTCGGACGGCTCGGACGGCTCGGACGCGGGCGGCTCCACCGGGTCGGGCGACTCCGGTGGCTCGAACTCCGGTGGCTCCGGTGGCTCGGGCGGGGCGGGCGACGGCGGGGACCCGGGTGACGACGGGGACGACGACCCGGTCATCCCGCCCCCGCCCACCCGGTCACCCGCTCCGGCACCGTCGCCCCCGCCGTCGAGCCCGGCACCGTCGCCGTCGCCCAGCGGCTCGGCGTGAGGTGAGCGGCGCGGCGTGAGGTGAGCTGCGCGGTGGTGCGGTTCAGACCGGCGTGACCGGGCCGCCCGGCCAGGAGGCGAAGACCAGGTCGGTCTGGACCCGCCCGACCTCGCGGCGGGCGGTCAGCTCGAGCACGAGGTGCTGGAGGTCGTCGGTGTCGGTGCACGCGACGTGGACCAGGAAGTCGTCCGGCCCGGTGACGTGATGCACGGCCCGGGTCTGCGGGAGCTGCCGCGCCCACTCGACGAACGGCCCGAGGAGCGGCCGCGAGTGCGAGGCGAGCCGGACGGCGAGCACGGCCTGCAGCCCGCGCCCGACGGCGGCGGGGTCGATCTCGGCCCGGTAGCCGCGGATCACGCCGCTGTCCTGCAGCCGCTGGGTCCGGGCGAGGCAGGTCGACGGCGCGACGCCGACCCGCTGCGCGAGCGCCTTGTTCGCCAGGCGCCCGTCGTGCTGCAGCTCGCGCAGGATCGCCAGGTCCACCGAATCGAGGCGCACTTCTCGGGTCATGAGCCGAATCTCTACCAGAGATCGGCCGGGAACCTCGCATCGTGTGCGAGAAGTACGCCATGGATTCGCACACTGGGTCTGCCGCGTACCGATCCGTCGCCACCCGCGCCGTGCACGCCGGCAAGGACGACCTCACCGACCTCGGGCTGCACGCCCCGCCCCTGGACCTGTCCACCACGTACCCGTCCCGGGACGCGGCCGCGGAGGCGGCGCGCCTGGACGCCTTCACGGAGGGGAAGGACGACGGCGGCCCGCCGATCTACGCCCGGGCGGCGAACACCACGGTGCGCCGGTTCGAGCAGGCGCTGGCCGAGCTGGAGGGATCCGAGGCGTCCGTCGCGTTCGCCAGCGGGATGGCGGCGCTGTCGGCGGTCCTGCTGGCGCGGGTGGCGGCGGGCCGGCCGCACGTCGTCGCGGTGCGTCCGCTGTACGGGACGAGCGACCATCTGCTGGAGTCCGGGCTGCTGGGCAACACCACCACGTTCGCGTCGGCCAAGGAGGCGCCGTCGGCCGTCACCGATGCCACGGGCCTGGTCGTGGTGGAGACGCCGGCCAACCCGACGCTGTCGGAGGCGGGCATCCAGGAGCTGGCCGACGCCTGCGCCCCCGTACCGGTGTGCGTGGACAACACGTTCGCGACCCCCGCACTGCAGCGGCCGCTCGCGCACGGCGCGGCGATGACGCTGCACAGCGCCACCAAGTACCTGGGGGGCCACGGCGACGTGATGGGCGGCGTGGTCGCCTGCTCCGAGGAGTTCGCCCGCGCGCTGCGCCAGGTCCGGTTCGTCACGGGCGGCGTGCTGCACCCGCTCGCCGGGTACCAGCTGCACCGGGGGCTGGCGACCCTGCCCGTGCGGATGCGGGCGCAGTCCGAGGGCGCGGCCGAACTCGCGCGGCGCCTGCTGGGGCACCCTGCCGTGTCGCGTGTCCACTATCCCGGCCTGGACGGTGCGTCCCGTCCGGCGGACCAGATGGCCGGCGGCGGCGCGATGGTCGCGTTCGAGGTGACGGGCGACGCCCCCGCCCTGATCGGCGCGGTGCGGCTGATCACCCCGGCCGTCAGCCTCGGCAGCGTCGACAGCCTGATCCAGCACCCGGCCTCGATCAGCCACCACATCATGGATGCGGCCTCCCGCGCGGACGCGGGCATCCCGGAGAACCTGATCCGCCTCTCGGTGGGCCTGGAGGACGTCGAGGACCTGTGGGCCGATCTGGACCAGGCGCTCCGCGCGGTGTGACAAAAAGTGTGCCAAGCGCGTCGCGCCCGACGGCGTCTACGTCGCGCCCGTCAGCCCGCCTCGCGGGCGGTACCTTCCGGCGATGACGTCGCCCGGCGCCGTTCGCGCTTCCCCCGGGCGAGCTCCGTGGCGAGTGCGTCGAGGGGCTGGGTGAACGTGTCCTCGAAGCGGGCGAGCCACTCCCGGGCGGCGGCGGTGCCGTCGTCGTCCACCGTGTAGAGGCGGCGCGTGCCCTCGGCCCGGACGCGGACCAGCCCGGCGTCTCGCAGCACGCGGAGGTGCTGCGAGACGGCCGGCTGGGAGATGCGCACGCGCGTCTGCAGGGCGGCGACCAGCGCGCCGGCGGGCTGCTCGCCGGCCGCGAGCAGTTCCAGGACGCGCCGCCGCACCGGGTCGCCGAGCGCCTCGAAGACGCCCTCGCGGGCGGAGTCGGGGCGTTCGGCCGCGGATGCCGCCATCAGGCCTCCGGCGGTGTGGTGTAGAAGGCCAGCACCGCCCCGGCGGCGGATCGCGCGGTGTTCTCGTCGTCGCCGGCCGCGACCGCGGCGCGTGCCCAGTCGTCGGCCGCCGCGCGGACGAACTCCTTGCCCTCCGGGCCGACCGACCACTTCTCGGCCTCGGCCGGGTCGCTCGACTCGCCGGTGGCGAGGTGCAGGCCCAGCCCCATGAGGGCGAGGTCCCAGCCGACGCCCACGGCTCCCGGGCCGAACCGCGTCCAGAAGTCGGGGTCGACGGTGGACTCGTGGGTGAGTTCGAGCACCGTGTCCGCACCCGTCTCGGTGAGGGTGACCGTGACCCAGGACGTCCCTCCGCCGAACTCCCAGGTGATGCCGAAGGACTCGGGCTCCGCGCAGCGTTCCACCGTGCCGGAGGCGTTGCCCTCGACCTGGAAGCGACCGCCCGGCCGGAGCTCGCCGGTGACCGGCGCGAACCAGCGGGGGAGGCGCTCGGGGCTGGTGACGGCGTCCCAGACGTCGGGCCGCTCGGCGCCGTACGTGCGGCGCGCGACGGCGACCTTCGTGGGCGTGCCGTCGCGCTCGCCGTCGCGGACCTCTCGCGTGACGAGCCCTGCGGTGGCGGCGGGGTCGATGGTGATGGACATGACTGCTCCTTCCATAAGGGGGTGCTTATATTTAACCATTGTCGCTAGAGTGGCGCGCGATGGGCAAGCAATCACGGAGCGTCGGCGACTGGGTCTACGAGCGGCGGTCCGCCTTCGTGGCGGGGACCGCCGGGCTCGTGGTCACGATGCTGTGCGCCGGCGGGGCCGTGGCCCTGATGATCGAGGACCAGCCCCGGTACGAGGCCGGGGCCACCGGCGAGACCGTGCTCATCCCGGCGATCGTCACCGCGGAGGTCGCCGTCGGCGAGAGCCACGTGCCGCCGAGCTCCGTCGACCGGCTGGTCGACGAGTCCCGCGACCGGTCGGCCCAGACGATCGCGGCGGGTGAGGTGGTCTACACGGCCGCCGAACGGTCGGCCGCGCCGACCCCGGCCATGCTGCGGCGGCTGCGCGGCGCGCTCGACGAGGCAACCCGGGTCGTGGAGCAGGAGCTGCCCGACGACGCCGGCCGGGAGCGGCGCGAGCGGTACATCGAGGAGCTGGAGACGCGGCGCGCCGCCGTGCTGGACGCCGCGTCGGTGATCACGCAGGTGCGCCGCGTCCCCGCCGAGAACCTGCCGGAGGGGACCACGACGGTCACCGATCCGGTGGTCGAGTCCCCCGAGGAACCGGAGGGCGGGCTCGCCCGCGAACCGTCCCCGGAGCCGAGCGACGACCCGTCCGAGGCGCCGGGCGACGACGTGTTCGAGGCGCCGACCGACGTGCCGCCGACCGAACCGAGCGGCGACCCGAGCGGCGATCCGAGCGGCGACCCGTCGGGCACGCCGAGCGGCGACCCGTCCGGCGACCCCGAGAGCTCCCCGTCGAGCGATCCGACGACGAGCCCGCCCCCGGCGGACGACGGGCCGGCCGACGATCTCGGGGACCAGTTCGACAAGGGAACGGCGACCGACGGCCCGTCGCCGTCGCCCAGCGGCTCGCCGACCGGCTGACCCCGCCGGATCAGCGGTTCACCAGGCCTGCGCGGTTCACCAGGCCTGCGCGGTTCACCAGGCCTGCGCCAGGAGGTCCGCGAAGAGGGCCTCCGGGTCCCGGTCGAGGCCGCGCGAGGCGAACCAGGCGCACATGATGCGGCAGTCGCGCAGCAGGATCTCGGACGCGAACGGGTTCGACGCGAGATCCACCACCTGCGGCAGGTCGATGATCACGAGCCGCTCACCGTGCGCCAGCACGTTGTACGGGGACAGGTCGCCGTGCGCGTAGCCGAGCCGGGCCAGCACCGACATGCCGACCGTGAGCTGTTCCCAGTAGGACTCCAGCAGCTCGGGCCCGGGCCGTCGGCGGGTGAGCCGGGGCGCGGCCACGATCTCGCCGGAGTCCGGGTCCACGTCACCGACGAACTCCATGAGGATCTCGGTCCCGTCGATCTGCACCGGGTAGGGGACCGGCGCGCCGGCCTCCCAGGCGGCCGTCATGGCGACGAACTCGGCGTCCGCCCACTGCGTGGCCGCCACCGCCCGGCCCCAGCGGGACTTGCGGTCCTCGACGGCGCGCTGGTCCCGCGTGCGGCGGCTGCGACGGCCCTCGGTGTAGTCGCCGTCGCGGTGGAACGTGGTGTGCTCGCGGCCGCGGTAGCGCTTGGCGACGAGCAGGCAGGAAGGGCCCGGCCGGCCGTCGTCGTGCCCGTCGTCGTGCGGAGGCACGCCGCGCTCGATCAGGAACGCGTCCGCCTCCTTGCCGGTCTTGAGGACGCCGAGCTCGGTGTCGAGCGCGGCGTCGGCGGTGACGAGCCAGTCCGGGTAGGGCTCCGGGCCGCGCTGCCCCTTCGCGACGGACCGCCAGGTGGACCAGCGCCGGCCGGGACCGGGCTCGGCTGTGGGAGGCGCGGACGGCGCCGTGGACGCGGCGCGCTCGCGGCGTCCGGTCAGGTACGGGGAATCGGGTGTTGCGGGAAAACGGGACAACGGTGCTCCTCGGCAGCGGGAGCAGCGCGCGCGGTCGTGCGGATCAGCCGACCGGCGGGTGCTCCGGATGTGGGGTGGCGTCTGCCGCAGCCGTGCCCGCGAGGTGCGAGGGGTGTGCGGCGGGCGTCAGGTCCTCGTCCACGACGCCACCTCCTTCCGGGGAACCCGCCGGTCGTACCGGCGGGAAGCTGGCCGGTCCCCGTGCGGGGACCGTGGGACACACCCTGGCATCCGGCCCTGGACGGGAGCCAGGTATTTTCGCCGTGCCGCGGGTGGACGTCCCGCGTGTCAGGTGGTGAGGTACACGGCGCCACCCGTCACGACCAGCGTCCCGAGCACGTAGAACCACACGTGCATCCGCTGCCCCGCCGATCGCAGCAGCACGGCCGTGAGCAGCGCGAGCACCGCGACCAGCGGGCCCTCCGCGGGCCGGACGACGTCGACCGGCAGGTCCGTGACATAGGCGAGCCACGGCGCCAGCGGCGTCGGCCCGACCGCACCGAGGGTCAGGGCCGCCGCGACCACCAGCAGCAGCCGGGGCACCCAGCGCACCACGGCGCCGGCGAACCGGGACGCCCGGCGCGGGCGTGGCGCGCGTGCGGGGGCAGGTGCGGGTGGGCGTGTGGGGGCCGGCTTGGCGGCCGGTGCCTGGGGCCGCGCCGGCCGTTGGCGCGCGGCCGGCATCGGGCGCGTCGCCCCGAGGTCCTGCCGGGCGGTCCCGGCGGCGGGTGCCGGCGAGGCGGCCCGGGGATCCGAGCGCGGCCGGACCGACGGTGGCTTCGACCTCGGCAGCGCGGAGGTGGCCGGCGCGGGCGAGTTCTGCGCCGGCGGGGTCGGGGCCGGCCCCAGGTGCTTCACCGAACTCGTGTGCGGCGCGGGCCCGAGATGCTTCACCGAGCTCCGGCGGGGCGCGTACGACGGCGGGGCGGGATCCTGCGGCGGTCGCGCGGCCGCCTGCACCCGGACGGGCGCGGGCTCGGGCTTCCGGAACCTCCGCCAGCCGCGCAGCGTGTCCGCGTGACCGTCCGGCGGCGTCGCCGCGCGCCACCGCATCGCCTGCCAGATCCAGTCCTTGATCTCCGCCGGGGTGTGCCCCTCGGCCACGTCGGCGCCGAGGTGGGCCACGTGGTCGGCGATGACCTGGGACGCGGCGCCGTCGAACCCGTCGGCGTGCACCTCGGACAGGAGGTTCATGAGCTCGCGGTCGTACACGAGGGCGTGCCACGGCTCCCGGACCCGTCCCGGGGAGGCGGCGTCGCCGCTGTCGCCGGCGGCGCCGGGACCACGCTCGAACACCTTCGTCGGCCGCTCGGGGGACATCGGCAGGACGGCGGTCGCCGGGAGGACCGCGCGCTCGGCGGCGGTGACGCCATCGGCGACGAGCCGCTCGGTGACCAGGAGGGTGGGGTCGGCGTCCGCGCCCTTGAGCCGGGCGCGCACGACGCCCGCGATGTTCGCCAGGGGCGGGCGGTGGGCCGGCTGGTACCGGGTCATGGCCAGGATCAGCGGGAGCAGGTGCCGGTCGATCTCGGGCGGTTCGCTGCCGGGCGCGGCCTCGACCAGGTCCTCGGCGCTCAGGTCCCGCCCGAGGAAGTTCAGGTCCGGGGGAAGCGCCCCCGTGGTCGCGAACACGAGCAGCAGGCCCAGGCTGTAGACGTCGGAGCGCGGGTGCACGCGCCGTCCGAACAGCTCCGGTGCCATGTACGACACCGTCCCGGCAGGCTGCGTCGACGTGGCGGCGTCGAACACCTTGGCGATACCGAGATCGATGAGGACCGCGCGCTCGCCGTCGACCATGATGTTCGCCGGCTTGAGGTCGCGGTGCAGGCAGCGGGCGTCCTGCAGCACGAGCAGCGCGTCGACCACCTGCTCGGCGAGGCGTAGCGCGTCCTTGCCGGACAGCGGGCCCTCCGCCCGTACCCGGTCCAGCAGGGTGCTGCCGGGTACCAGTTCCATCGCGAACCACGGCTGCGCGGCGTCCATGTCCGACTCCACGAAGCGCGGGAAGCCGCGCCCGTCGAGCCGTTCGAGAAGCTGTGCCTCCTGCTCGAACCGGTCCCGGGCGTCCTCGGGCAGGCCCGTCAGGATCTTGACGGCGACCTCGGTGCCGTCGGCGGCATCGGCCCGGTAGACGTGTGCGAAGCCGCCGTGGCCGAGGGACTCGCCGAGTGTGTAGCCGCCCACGCGCTCCCCGCTGGCGGGGATGCGCCGCACCGGGCGGACGGGAAGGGGCGGGGGCGCAGCTTCAGGGTCGGGCGACGGGTCGGCCGGGCCTTCGAGTTCTGGTCGAACCTCGGGCGCGGGTCCGTCCTCGGGCGTGGGTCCGTCCGCCGGCTCCTCGGCCCCGGCCACGGTTTCCGGGGGCGGGGGAGGCGGCGGAACCGGACCGGGGTCGACGGGCGCGGGCGCGCCGTCGTCGACGTCCGGAACTGAGGGAATCTGCTCGGCCCGAGGCATGTGCGCAAGGTACCAAGACGGCGCACAGGTTATGGGACAAATCGCTGCTCTGGGGGTGATATGTGATCATGTGGCCGCTCGGGTCCGTCCGAGCGGTGTCCGAGCGGCGTCAGAACGGCCAGATGGAGTCGAGGAAGTCCTCGCCCGACTCCCTCGCCTGCTCCTCGATCTGGTCCTGCTGGTCCTCGATGCCCTGCTCGATGTTGTTGCCGATGTCCTCCCGGGCGTTCTCGACGCCCTCCGTCACCGCCGCCACGACACCCTGCACCGCGAGCACGACGATCCAGACGCCGATGGTCAGGAAGTACGGCCACAGGCGCCGCCGCCGCGTCTCGGACCTGCCCGCGAGCCGCGTCACCATGTTCAGGACGCCCGCCAGGACGAGACCGAGCAGCGGGATCGCGAGGTTCGCCATGATGCCGGACCACTCCCACGGCAGGTTCAGCATCAGCAGCAGCCAGTCGCCCAGCGCCCGGAACAGCGGCGCCTGCGACATGTCGGGCATCGCGTCGAGGCCCGGAACGAGCCGGACCACCTGGTAGACGGCGATGCCCAGCAGCACCGCCGGGATGAGCCCCAGCAGCATGCTGACGAACCGCCATCCGGCGTCGTCGTCCCGCCGGTCGTCCCGCCGGTCGTCCCGCCGGTCGTCCCGCCTGCGGCCCCGTTCGTCGGGCCGCGACGGCAGGGGCTCCGGGTACGACGACGGCCCTTGCTGCCCGGTGAGCGGCTGCCCCGGGTACCCCTGCTGACCGGGCTGCCCGACGGGTGGTTGCGCATACGTCGGGTATCCCTGCGGCACGGGAGGCTGCTGCTGGGTGGGCGCCTGCTGCTGGAGCGGGGGCTGGGGCCGGATCGACGCCGGCGGCGGGCCCGTGGGCGCGGGCGTTCGTGCCGGGCTGAACACCTCGGTCCGCGCACCCGCGGGACCGGCGGGTCCCATCGCCTGCGTCGGCGGACCGGCGTACCCGGCGGCCGCCGCACCGGCGGCGAGGCTGCCGGCGGTCACCACCTCGGTGACCACGTTGCGCTCGGTGTGCGTGGTCTCGGTGGCGTGCAGCAGGCCGGGCTCCGGCGCCTGCTGCGAGGCGACCGACACCACCGCGCGGGCGATGTTGTGCAGCGGGGGCCGCTCGGCCGGGTCCTGCCGGGTCATGGCCAGCACCAGCGGCAGGATCGCCGGGTCCACCGGCCCGACGTCCTCGGGGGTCAGGTCCCGGCCGGCGAAGTTCAGATCGGTCGGGAGCGAGCCGGTGGCGCAGAAGATGAGCAGCAGGCCGAGGCTGTAGACGTCGGACCGCGGGTGAGGCTTGCGCACGAAGAGCTCGGGCGCCATGTAGGCGATGGTGCCGGCGGCGTGCGTCGAGGTCTGTGAGCCGTGCCCCTTGGCGATGCCGAGGTCGATGAGCACGCAGCGGCCGTCGGACACGATGATGTTGGCCGGCTTCACGTCCCGGTGCAGGTAGTGCTCCTCCTGCAGCACGGCCAGGGCTCCGGCGACGTCGTCGGCCACGCGGAGCAGGTCCTGGCGGGGGAGAGGGCCGTGCTCGTGCACCACCTGCGCGAGCGTCCTGCCCGGCACGAGCTCCATGGCGAACCACGGGGTGGGGGCGTCGAGGTCGCCGCGCACGAACGCCGGGAAGCCGCGACCGCCGAGCTGGTCCAGGAGCTTGGCCTCGGTGACGAAGCGCTCACGGGTCCCCGCCTCGGAGTTGGTGAGGACCTTGAGGGCGACGACGCCGTCGCCCGGCGACTCGGCCCGGTAGACGTGGGCGAACCCGCCGTGCCCGAGCGACTCGCGCAGCACGAAGCCCCCCAGCACCTCACCCGTCGCGGGGACACGACCGGGCTGCTGGGCGGACTCCTGCGCGGGCGCTTGCGCGGGCGCTTGCGCGGTCGGCGGCTGCACGCGCGTCGCGTACGGGTCCTGTGTGGGCGCCGACTGCGCGCGCATCCTGGTTCCGTACGGGTCCGGCACCGTCCCGGGCGGGGGAGGTGGCACCTGCGCGATCGCGCGCTGCACGCGGGTGGCTTCCGGGTCCGGCGGGACCGCGCCGGACGTGGGGCGGTACGACTCGTCGGACATGAAAACTCCTCAGTACGGGACAAAAAGCGCAGGTCAGCCCGCAGAACAATCTACCAGCGCCGAAAGGCTGCCAGAATCACGATCCGCAAACAACTCCATGGTTCCCGCAGACCATTCACGCGACGTCGCCCCGTCCCTTTCTACCAGCCGCCCCCCGCCGCTGCCGACGACCACACAAAGGCTGGTGAAAACGGCGTTTCCGATCGCTTTTGCGGGCGAGATGGCGGAGGCTTGGGCGCAGCGGGACGAACAGCACAGCCGAGGAGCACGCCGATGAGCACGGAGACGGTGCGCAGCTGGCCTCAGATCGAGGCCGTGGTCAGGACGGACGGTTCGGGCGAGGTCCGGGTCGACGGGAACGTCTACCCGGTGGTCACCGGCAGTCTCGAGGAGGCGCGGATCGAGGTGCTGCGCCGCGTCACCGAGAACGCGGTGCAGGTAGGCCGCCCCGTCCGCGCGAGCGCGGAGGGGCCGGAAGGCGTGTGGAGGCTCGTCGTGCACCCGGACGGCACGGTGGTGCCGGAGGAGGACGGGCCGGCGGCGACAGGGGCGACGCCCGTCGTCGAGTCCGAACCTGATCCGGAGCCCGGTCCGGAGCTCGACCCGGAACCCGACCCGGAGTTGACGGTGCCGCGCATCCCGGCCTCCCCGCCCGCTACCGACGCCGTGCCCGACGGCGACACCGCGCCGCCGACTTCCGCACCGAACGGCACCGGACCGAACGGCACCGGACCGAACGGCACCGCGCCGAACGGCACGCCTTCGAACGGGGCGCCGCCGAACGCTGCTCCCGCACCGGTCGACTCCCTTCCGGCTCCGGCCGAACCGGTGGAACCGGCGTCGCCGCCCGCCACGGGACCCACGCCGTCGGCTCCGGCGGGTGTCGCCGACTGGGTCCGCGAGGAGGAGGCCGCGCGGGGCCGTCCGGCGTCGTCGGGCGCCTCCGAGCCGGACGTTGGCGCCGTGGCCGAGCCCGTCGTCCGCACGCGGCGGGAGGAGCGCGCCTCCTTCCTCACGCAGGTCTCGGTCGAGGAGCCCGCCGAACAGGGTTTCCGCGGCTGGCTCACCCGCATGGGCCTGCCGGTGGGGCCGAGCGAGGCGGAGCGGGCCGAGCGCGCGGACGAGCGGGACGTGAGCCAGCACTGGCCGGGACCGCGCACCATCTCGATCGTGAACGGCAAGGGCGGGGCCGGCAAGACGCCGTCGTCCGTGCTGCTGTCGGCGGTGTTCGCGCAGTTCGGCGGGGCCGGCGTGGTGGCCTGGGACAACAACCAGACGCGCGGCACGCTGGGCTGGCGCACGGAGAAGGGGCCGCACGACGCGACCCTCCTGGACCTGCTGCCCCGGGCGGAGCACCTGCTCGGGCCGTCCGCGCAGGCGGCCGACCTGGCCCGCTACGTGCACCACCAGACGCGCGACCGCTACGACGTGCTGCGCTCCAAGCCGATGGCGATGGCGAACGAGCAACGCATCGGCCAGGCGGACGTGGACGCGATCCACGCGGTGCTGAGCAAGTACTACCGGCTGATCGTCATCGACTCCGGCAACGACGAGTCCGACCCGATGTGGCAGCGGATGATCGACCACACCGACCAGCTCGTGATCGCCACGACCACTCGCGACGACCACGCCGAGGCCGGCGCGCTCCTCCTGGAGGGGCTGGCCGAGCGCGACGGGCGCTCCGCCTACCTGGCGCAGCAGGCGGTCGCCGTGGTGAGCCAGGCGGATCAGAAGGCGCCCGCCGAGGAGGTGCGGAAGGTGGCCGCCGGGTACGAGTCGATCGCGCGCGAGGTGGTGACGGTGCCGTTCGACCCGGGCCTGGTCGACGGTCACCTGCGCTACGGCGCGCTGCGTCCGGCGACCCGGCGCGCGTGGCTCGCCGCGGGCGCGGCGGTGGCCAGGGGGCTCTGAGGCGCGCCGTCCCGGAACGGCGGTCACACCCAGGCCGTGACCTGCTCCCACAGGGGCATCGTGTCGTACCCCATCTGGTTCAGCAGCGCCCACACGATGCCGACCACCGCGTACAGCGAGATCGGGACCAGGAGGATCCACTCGCGCACGGACCCGGCGTTGCCGAGGATCGGCAGGGCGATGTTGCCGCCGCGCCGCCAGAAGCTGTCGAGCTCGATGCCCCGGCCGTCACGCATCCACCGGGGGGACTTGAACTTCAGCGGCCAGAAGATGGGGACGCCGTTCGTGGTGATGAGGTCCCCGAGGATGTGCACGACGCACCCGAGGGCCACGCAGAACGGCATCCAGAACCATTCCTCGGGCGCGAAGACCGCGATGAGCGCGGCCAGGGTCACCGACGTCGTCCACGGCAGGACCTTGGTGTCGCGCGTGATCTTGAGCGCCTTCAGGGCGAACGCGACCAGCAGGACGCACATGATGCCCGGGCCGATGAGCACGGTCCCGACGCCGTCGATCCCGGTGTCCACCGACAGCAGGCTCAGGAACCAGGCGATCGCCGTGAACGCGAGCACGCCCAGGATCGAGTGGGTGCCCTTGCGGTGCCCGCCGGAGAGCTTCTCGACCACCTTCACCACGGCGTCCGAGACGGGCGACAGCGAGTTCGCGATGGTGCCGCTGTGGTGGTCGGCGTCGGGCAGGAGCGCGGCGCCCGCGCAGACCAGGGCGCCGGCGACGACACCGGTATGGGAGACCCCCTCGTACCAGCCGAACGCGAACGGTGCGGTCGAGGTCACGGCGACCCAGGCGGCGGCGCCTGTCGCAGCGTGATGTCCTCCCATCATGGGATGTGGGCTCCTTCCGGCTAACTGTCCGATCCGACCGGAAACGCCCGGCCGAGGAGTAACCGTAGCGTGAGACGCGGGTATCGGCAGTGACCAGGCGTGACGGAGCGCCCTCCGGCGTGTCGCGCGGCGGATCCCCGAGGTTTGATGAATTCTTGGAGACAGATTCAGAAAAGGCATGGACGAGCCAAGCTTGCGTGTGTACCTTTCTTCACGACGAGGTCGCCCGGTCTCGTCACATGGCTGTATCTACAGGCATCAACCGCCAGCTGTATCGACAGGAGAGGACGGGAAGCACATGATCCGCTGCGCACACTCCTCGTCCTACCCGACCACCGCGCAGCACCTCCTGGACGGCCGCGAGGCACTCCGAGGCGCGATACGACGCTGACCCGGCGCGTTGCCGGACCAGCACTCGTGTGCCGCCTGGAGGACTTGCGTCCTGGGCGGCATTTTCTTTGCACTTCCAGCACCGACGAAACGAACTACTCACCCGAAAGGAGCGGACCGTGGCCGACGTCCTCGTACTCAATGCCGGCTACGAGCCGTTGCATCGCGTGTCGGTCAGGCATGCCATCGGGATGCTCGTGCGGGAGGTAGCGGTGGTGGAGGAGGCGGTCGACGGCCGCTCCTTCGGGCCGTTCCCCTTACCGCGCGTCCTGCGCCTCGTCCGGTACGTCGCGATGCGGTGGCTCTACAAGCGCAACAACGGCGCGCCCGCCTGCACCAAGCAGGGCGTGAAGCGCCGCGACGGCGCCTGCGCCTACTGCGGAGGGCCCGCCGACACGGTGGACCACGTCGTGCCCCGGTCGCGCGGTGGCCCGTCGACCTGGCTCAACCTCGTGGCCGCCTGCTACGAGTGCAACTCTTTCAAGGCTGACCGCACCCCCGCCGAGGCCGGCATGCTGCTGTACCTCACGCCGTACGTCCCGCGAGCCGAGTACGCGCGGACGCGCCTGCAGCACGCCGCCCGGATCGCCTGACCGACACGGGCCGACCCCCGGTGCCCGGGCTGTACCCTGTGCCACGACCGCGGGTGAATAATCATTCGCGGCCGGGCCGGGGCACGGCCCGGGCATCCGGATCGCACGATGTCGAGGGGGCGGGCGCATGAGCGTCGGCGCGGCGCCAGGCTGGGATCGCGTGCACGCGGTGGTGCGCGAGGACGGCAGCGGCGAGGTGCACATCGGCGGCATCCCGTACCCCGTGTACATGACCACGGTGGGCCAGGCGCGCAGCGAGGTCATGCGGCACGTCGTCGAGCACGCGGCCGCCGTCGGGCAGCCGGTGGCCGTGTCGGCCTCCGGGCCCGAGGGCACCTCCGAACTCGTGGTCCACCCCAACGGCGACGTGCAGCAGGCCGTCGCCTTCCCGCCCGCCGCTCCCGCGGACACACCCTTCCCACCGATGCCGGATCCGCGGAGTCCCGCCGTCTCGCAGGGCCCGGCCGTGCCGAGCCCCGTCATCGGCAACCCGTTCCCGCCGCAGCCCGCCGGCTCCGCGCACCCGCCGTCGGCCCCGGAGCGGGACCGCCGCTCCTTCCTGGTCGAGGAGCGCGGCGACGACCCCGCCCGGCACGGCATGCGCGGGGTGCTCTCCCGGATCGGGGTGCACGTCCCGCCCAGCGCCGAGGAACGTGCCGAGCGCGCCGACGAAGCCGCCGTCGCGCAGCACTGGCCCGGTCCGCGCACGGTCGCCGTCGTGAACGGCAAGGGCGGCGCCGGAAAGACCCCCGGCACCGTGCTGCTCAGCTCCGTCTTCGCCGCCCACGGTGGCTCCGGCGTCGTGGCCTGGGACAACAACCAGACCCGCGGCACGCTCGGCTGGCGCACCGAGCAGGGCATGCACGACGCCACCCTGCACGACCTGCTCCCGCAGATCGACCACTTCCTCGGCCCCACGGCACAACTCGCCGACCTCGCCTGGTACATCCACCACCAGTCCCGCGACCGGTTCGACGTGCTGCGCTCCAAGCCCATGGTGCTCGCCGACGAACAGCGGATCTCCTCCGCCGACGTCGACGCCATCCATGCCGTCCTGAGCAAGTACTACCGGCTGATCTTCATCGACTCCGGCAACGACGAGTCCGACCCGATGTGGCTGCGCATGATCGACCACACCGACCAGCTCGTCGTCGCCACCACCACCCGCGACGACCACGCCGAGGCCGGCGCGCTGCTGCTCGAGGCGCTCGCGGCCCGCGACCCGCGCAGCGCCGAACTGGCGCGCGGCGCGGTGGTGCTCGTCAGCCAGGCGGACCCGAAGGCCACGCCGGCGGAGATGCGCAAGGTGGCGCGCGGATACCGGAGCCTCGCCCGGGAGGTCGTCACCGTGCCGTTCGACCCCGGGATGGTGGACGGCCGGCTCAGCCTGCGATCCCTGCGCCCGGCCACGCAACGTGCCTGGCTGGCCGCCGGCGCGGCGGTCGCCCGAGGATTCTGAACACGAAGGGAATGGCCTTCACGGGTGCCGACCTGTCATGATCTCCCGCGTGCCCATCGAAGTGCGTGACGCGAACGCAGCCGACCTCGACGCCGTCGCCGGACTGTTCCTGCAGTACCTGGCCTTCTACGAGCACGCGGCCGACGAGCAGCGCGTGCGGGAGTTCCTGCGAGCCCGATTCACCTCCGACGACACGGTGCTGCTCCTCGCCGAGCCGGACGGGCAAGGCCCCGCCGTCGGCCTCGCGCAGGCGTACCGGTCCTGGTCGTCGGTCAGCCTCGGGCCCGTGTGGGTCCTCAACGACCTCTTCGTCGAACCCGCCGCCCGCGGGACCGGCGCTGGCCGCGTCCTCGTCCAGGCCATCTGCGAGCGCGCCGAGCAGGCCGGCGCCATCCGCGTCTCGCTCGCCACGGCCTGGGACAACGTCGCCGCCCAGGGACTGTACGAGTCCGAGGGCTTCGCCCGCGACGTCTCCTTCCTGCACTACGTGAAGGTCATCGGCTGCTGACGCCTACCCGAGCTCCACGGTCACCGGCTCGAACGGGGTGCCGGCCGGGTAGTTCCCGCCCCACAGCCCCGCGCCCGCCACGCTCACCTCGACCTGGGACCACGTGAGCCGACGCCCGTCGTCGGCCACCTCCGGCTCGCCGACGAGCCGGAACGCGTCCGTGCGCACCCCGGACTCACGGTCCAGGACCGACAGCGTCCAGTCGCCCCCCTCACCGTCGGCGCGGATCTCTGGGTCGCCGATCTCGCCGACGAACGACCCGAAGTGACCGAAGAACGCGACGGACCCCCCGAAGGCGAAGGCCCGCGCGTCCGACGTCGTCCCGCCACCCTCCAGGCTCGCGGAACGCTCCGCGTCCAGCCCGAACCAGAACGACGCCCCCTCACCCCCCACCTCGGGGTCCACGGCGAGGCGGCCACCCGGCGCCCCGGCGACGTACATGAGCAGGCTCGGCTTGATTCCCCAGTCCAGATGCACGCGACGACCCTAACCTCTGCGCCGCCAGGGTCCCGGCGTCGCCTCCTCACGTACCGTTGGCGGTTATGACGACCGCTTCTGCGACCCAGAACCCCGTCCCGCGCCCCTCCGCCGCCTACGGCGTGCACTCCGAGGTGGGGAAACTCCGCAAGGTACTCGTCTGCGCACCGGGGCAGGCCCACCGCCGGCTCACGCCGTCGAACTCCGACGGCCTGCTGTTCGACGACGTGCTCTGGGTCGAGCGCGCACAGGCCGACCACGCCGCGTTCGTCGAGGAACTGAAGACACGCGGCGTCGACGTCGTCGAGCTGCACGCCGTCCTGGCGCAGACCCTGCGCGTACCGGGCGCCCGCGACTGGCTCCTGGACCGCAAGATCGTGCCCCAGACCGTGGGCGACGGCCTCGTCGACGCCACCCGCGAGTACCTCGAGTCACTGCCCCCGCACGTCCTCGCGGAGTACCTGATCGGCGGACTCGCCGTGGCGGACGTCCCGGAGCTGCCGCCGGGACACCGGGCGCTCGCGGCGTTCTCCCCGGACGAGCGGGAGTTCCTCATGCCGCCGCTGCCGAACACGCTGTTCACGCGGGACACGACGTGCTGGCTGTACGGCGGCGTCACGCTGAACCCCCTCTACTACCCGGCGCGGCGCGACGAGACGCTGCTGATGAAGGCGGTGTACGAGTTCCACCCGGACTTCGTCGGGTCGCGCGTGTGGTGGGGCGACCCGGAGGAGGACCACGGGCAGGCCACGTTCGAGGGCGGGGACATCATGCCGGTCGGCAACGGCACGGTGCTGATGGGCATGGGGGAGCGCACCTCTCGGCAGGCGATCACCCAGGTCGCGGCCCAGCTGTTCGCGGGCGGGGCGGCCGAGCGGGTGGTCGTGGCGGGAATGCCGCGGCTGCGTGCGGCGATGCACCTGGACACGGTGATGACGTTCGTGGACGTGGACACGGTGACCGTGTACCCGCGGATCGTGGACGGCGTGCACCCGTTCGTGCTGACCCCGGGGGACGACGGGGACGTGGTGGTGTCCGGCGGTGGCGGCCGGTCGTTCCTCGACGTGGTCGCCGACGCCATGGGGCTGGACGGGCTCCGCGTGATCGAGACCGGCGGGGACAGCTACGAGTCCGAGCGCCAGCAGTGGGACAGCGGGAACAACGCGGTGGCCGTCGAGCCCGGGGTGGTGTTCACCTACGACCGCAACACCACCACGAACGACCTGCTGCGCAAGGCCGGGATCGAGGTGCTGGAGATCGCGGGTGGTGAGCTGGGCCGCGGGCGGGGCGGCGGGCACTGCATGACGTGTCCGATCATCCGGGACGCGGTGGAGTGACGCGGTGCGATAATCCGCGTGTGCTCCAGGAGATCCTTCCCCCCGACACCCACCTCGCGTTTCGTGCGATGCGGGCGCTGCGCGGCCACCTGACGGACGCCGAGGCCTTCGCCACGCGGGTCGACGAGGTCCTGCGGCCCGAGGGATACCGCCTGCTCGGCGCCTTCGACGACGGCCGCGGCACCGAGGCGGGCGCCGTCGCCGTGCTGGGCTTCAGGTTCGCCACGAACCTGGCCTGGGGCCGGTTCTGCTACGTGGACGACCTGTCGACACTGCCCGGCGAACGCGGCAAGGGGCATGCCACCGCGCTGCTGGAGCGGGTCCACGGAATCGCCGCGGCGGAGGGCGTGGGCCAGGTCCATCTCGACTCGGGTGTACAGCCCGAGCGCGCCGCGGCGCACGGGCTGTACTTCTCCGAGCGGTACCGGATCTCGTCGTACCACTTCACGCGCGATCTGTAGTCCCGCCGCGGCCGGCGGGCTCGTTCAGAAGTCGAACAGCTCGCCGAGGAAGGACTCCTTGCGCTTGCGCTT
Organism: Myceligenerans xiligouense; assembly: GCF_003814695.1. GTDB lineage: Bacteria > Actinomycetota > Actinomycetes > Actinomycetales > Cellulomonadaceae > Myceligenerans > Myceligenerans xiligouense. Next base: position 2,708,856 of record NZ_RKQZ01000001.1, on the reverse strand, counting down.
GGTGTAGCGGGGGTCGTAGTGCTCGCGGCGCCGGTCGTCGTGGTACTGCGGCTGCGGGACGGCCGCCGGGGCAGCCGCCACGGCCGGCGCGGCGGCCGGCGTGATCTGGGGGCGTGCGTTCTCCGCGGCGATCTCGGCGTCGATGGAACGGTCGATGATCTTGTCGAGCTCGCCCCGGTCGAGCCAGACGCCGCGGCACTGCGGGCAGTAGTCGATCTCGACCCCCTTGCGTTCCGACATGACGAGGCTCGACTGATCGATCGGGCACTGCATGGTGGGGCTCCTTCGGTTGCCGGCTTCTGGTCCGGCTCAACGAACTCGGCACGGCGGCAGTTCCGGCGGCCGACGATGTCGGTGTCACGGCCTACTGTGGGGTCGTGGACGGCATGGGCGCGGACGGCACGGCGGGGCCCGAGGCGTTCGTCGTGTTCTCGACCGAGCTCGGGGACTGCGCGATCGTCTGGCGGGCCGACGGCGGCGCCGTCGTCCGTTCCACCCTGCCGCAGGCCGGGGCGGAGCAGGTGCGGCGTACCGTGAGGCGATGGCACCCGGGCGCCGTCGAGTCGGAGCCGACGGCGGACGTGGCGGAGGCGGTCGAGCGTGTCACCAGGCTGCTCGACAACGGCGGCGAGGACGACGCGGCCTCGGTCGCGGAGATCACGCTGGACATGGCAGCCGTCCCGGAGTTCCACCGTCGTGTCTACGAGGTGGCCCGGAGCGTCCCTCCGGGGGAGACGCTCACGTACGGCGAGGTCGCTGCCCGGCTGGGAGCTCCCGGCTCGGCGCAGGCCGTGGGTCAGGCTCTGGGCCGCAACCCGTTCCCGCCGATCGTGCCGTGCCATCGGGTGCTTGCCGCCGGGGGCAAGATCGGGGGGTTCTCGGCACCGGGAGGCGCTCGGACCAAGCTCCGCATGCTGGTCAAGGAGGGGGCCCTGATGGAGCAGCCCACTCTCTTCTAGCCGATGTGCTTCAGGTGGTCAGCCTGCCTCAGAACGGGGGCGGGGTGTCGTCCTGCGGGTGGTCGGGTGGCGGGCCGCCGGTGGCCTGCCCGCGTGGTGGGCGCGCGAGGGTGAGGCCCGCGGTCGGGGTGTAGCGGGTGGCCGGGTCCGTGGGGTCGGGCCGGTAGGTCTGGGTGTGGCCGGCAGGGCTGGCCCAGGTTTCCGTGCCGGTGGCCGGGTCGCGGGTGACACGCCATCCGGCGTGGGTCTTCACGTTGTGGTGCTTGCGGCACAGGGCGTGCAGGTTGGCCGCGCGGGTCTGGCCCGGCTCGCCGGCCCGGTCCGGGTGGTCGTGGTCGAAGGGCTCGATGTGGTCCAGGTCGCAGCGGGCGGCGGGACGGTCGCACCCCGTGTGGGCGCAGGTGCCGTCCCGGGTCTGGACGGCCTTCCTGAGGCGAGCCGGTGGCTGGTAGCTGGTGGTGGAGTAGTCGATCAGGATGCCGGTGACCGGATCGGTGACGAGGCGGTGCCAGATGCCCTCGGCGGCGATGTCGCGGCAGGCGGGCTCGTCGCGGGTCTCGGGCTCCTCACGGCTCTCGGGGACGGTGTGCGGGATCATGCGGCCGGTGACCAGGGAGGTGAGCGCGTCGGCGCGGGCCTGGCCGCGGCGGCGGGTCTGGCCGGGCACGTTCATCAGCTGGTTCGCCCCGGCCTGGACGGCGTTGAACACGCGCGCGCCGTCCTTGGCCGGTAGCAGTGCGGTCAGCAGGGCCATGCCCGGCCCGGCGGCCTCGAGCCACACGTTGCGCTGATCGGCGGCGCGGACGAGTTCCTCGCCCGTACCGTGCAGACGTGCGGCCAGGGCGTTGAGTTGCTCGGACAGCCACTTCCAGGTGCGGGTGGGCGCCTCGGGCAGCAGGACCTCGATCGCCGCGGCGCGCTCGCCGTCGGTCAGCTCGGCGCCCGCCCCCAGCAGGGTGTCGGCCTTGCGTGCGTCGATCCGCCCCGTGCCCAACGCCTCCAGCACGTCCGGGAAGCGCGCACACCGGTCGCCACGACTCACGATGGTGGTGCCCTCGCGAGCCGTGACGTGCAGGCGGTCCTTGACGACCGTGGCCGCCTGGTCCACCCCCAGCACCCCGCCCTGGGCGGCGACCAGCGCCGCGGCCGCACGCGCCTGCAACGCCTGCGCCCACGCGGTCACCCGCTCCGTCGCGGCGACCACCCCGGCCAGCTCGACGGCATCCAGCCGGCCCAGAACACCCGCTGTCGCGGGCATACCGGTACCGGGGGCTGCCATCGCCTCCAGCACGCCTGCCAGCCACGGCCCCGGCTCGCTCGAACGCGCCTGGGCCACCAGCAGGTCGACCGCGCCGTCATCCAGTTCCTGACCGGCCGGCGCACCCGACCCCGTCCAGGGCGCCCCGGGCATCACCACGTCGAGGTGCGCCGACCGGCCGTCGTGCCACGTCACAGCCTCCATCGGTGCACCCCCTGGGTATCGAGATCCTGCCTGTTCGCCTACGTTCGATCCTATGCAGGCCAACACCCAGGCGCCACCAGGAAATCAAATCTGTGGATAACCGCGATCATCCGCGTCACCAGCGGGAACACCGCCCGCCGGGGGCGCCGGCCGGCTCAGTCCCGCGGCCCGCCCGCCACGTACAGCACCTGGCCCGAGACGAAGCCCGCGTCCTCGGAGGCGAAGAACGCGACGGCGGCCGCGACGTCCTCCGGCACCCCGACGCGGCCGACCGGGATCCGCTCCGCGGCGCCCGCCAGGAGCTGGTCGAACGTGATGCCCATGCGCTCGGCCGTCGCCTCGGTCATCGCCGTCCGGATCGTCCCCGGAGCCACCGCGTTGGCGGTGATCCCGAATCTGCCCAGCTCGATCGCGAGGGTCTTGGTGAAGCCCTGCATGCCGGCCTTCGCCGCCGCGTAGTTCACCTGTCCGCGGTTCCCCAGGGCCGACGTCGACGACAGGTTCACGATCCGTCCGTACCCCGCGGTGACCATGTGCGCCTGCACGGCCCGCGTCACGAGGAACGCGCCCCGCAGGTGCACTCCCATGACCGCGTCCCAGTCGTCGGCGGTCATCTTGAAGATCAGGTTGTCCCGCAGGATCCCGGCGTTGTTCACGAGGATCGTGGGCACCCCGAGCTCGTGGGCGACGCGTTCGACGGCGGCGGCCACGGAGTCCTCGTCGGACACGTCGACGCCGACGGCGATCGCGCGGCCGCCGTCGGCCACGATCTCCTCGGCGGTCGCCTCGGCCTGGTCCTCCAGGAGGTCGAGCACGGCGACGGCGTGGCCGTCGCGGGCGAGGCGCTTCGCGGTGGCGGCGCCGATGCCGCGGGCGGCTCCGGTCACGACGGCGGTACGAGAGGTCATCATCGTCCTTTCTTCTCGGTGTGCGCCCAGTCTGCCGGACGGCCCGGCGACGGCGGGACGCTCACGAGCGCGCGACCCCCAGGTCCTCGATCACCTCCACGCCCGGCGCCGCGCACAGCAGCGGGCCCGGCATCAGCAGCTTGGACCGCCGCACACCCGAACCCAGGAGGGCGAGCGTGCCCGGCTCGGCGAACCGGGAGTCCACGAGCACCCGCCAGCCCGCCGGCAGCCCGACGGGCGTGATCCCGCCGTACTCCATCCCCGAGTCGGCCACCGCCCGGTCCTGCGGCATGAACGACGCCTTGCGCACGTCGAGGAGCTTGCGGACGCGCTTGTTCACGTCCGCGAACGTGGAGGCGGGTACGACGACGCCCGCGACGCGCTCGTCGTCGCCCCGCCTGCCCGCCACGACCACGCAGTTGCCGGACACCTGCGGGGGCAGCCCGTGGAGCTCGTTGAGGGTCTCGGTGTCGGCGTGGTCCGGGTCGATCTCGGTGACGGCCACGGACGCCGCGACGTCCGGCTCGGCGTCGGCCCACGCCCGGAGCGCGGCCAGGACGGGCTCGGCGAGCAGGTCGGGCGTCTCGAGCGCACCGGACCACGTCAGGTCGCCGAGGGCGGGCAGTGCGGACGGACGGTTCGCGGGCTGGGTGTTCGGGTGTCGCGCGGTCATGCGCCTTACTCTGCCACCCGTGCCAGGTGCGGAGAGCGAGGCCCGGACGCGGTGCCGTGCCCGACGTCGTCAGCGACGGGCCGGGTCCGGAAGCGCGCACACACCGTCGACGCACGCGGCGCCGTCGTCGGCCAGCATGGTGAGAACCGGTGCGGTCGCCGCCTGCCCGGTGGTTTCGTCGGGTTGGGCAGGGCCGGCCGTGGCGGATCGTTCGACGGCGGACCGTGGTGCCTCAGGCATCGGCGTGCTCCCCGGCGCGAGCCGGGGCCGCGGTCGCCTCGTCGATCGCCTGGACGAACACCGCCGGGTCCTGGGCGCCCGAGACCCCGTACCTGCCGTCGAGCACGAAGAACGGGACCCCGTTGATGCCGTAGGCACGGGCCTGGGCGATGTCGGCGGCGACGTCGTCGGCGAACCGGCCGGCCTCCAGGGCCGCGAGCACCTCGTCCCGGTCCAGCCCCACCTCGGCGGCCAGGTCGGCGAGGTCGGCGGCGTGCCCGACGTGCCGGCCCTCCGTGAAGTACGCCGCCAGCAGGCGTTCCTTCATCTCGTACTGCTTGCCGTGCTGCTTGGCCAGGTGCAGCAGCTCGTGGGCCTTGAGGGTCTTGGTGTGCCGCACCTGGTCGGTGCGGAACTCGACGCCCTCGGCGGCCGCGAGCCGGGTGACATGGTCCTGCATCTGCTGGGCCTGGGCCAGGGGGATGCCCTTGTGGCCGGCCAGGAACTCGGTCGCGGTGCCCTCGAAGTCGACAGGCGTGTCCGGCGACAGCTCGAAGGAGTGGTACTCGACGGTCACGTCCGGTCGGGCGCCGTCGCGCTCCGTGATGCGGTCCAGCGCGGACTCGAGCCGGCGCTTGCCGATGTAGCACCAGGGGCACGCGACGTCGGACCAGATGTCGATCTTGAGGGGTTCGCTCACGCCAGGCGACAACGCGGCGCCCGCGCGGGGCATTCCACCACTCACCCCACGGAGCGGCGGTGCAGCTCCGCGAGCTTCTGGTACTCCAGGGCGTTCTCCCGCACGCGCTCGCGGCCGGCGTCGTCCAGCTCGCCGCGCACCTTCGCCGGCAGCCCCGCGGCCAGGTGTCCGGCCGGGATCTCCTGGCCCTCGCGCACCAGCGCGCCGGCCGCGACGAACGCGCCGGCGCGGATCACGCTGTTGTTCAGGAGCGTGGCGCCCATGCCGATGAGGCAGCCGTCCTCGACGGTGGCGCCGTGGACGATCGCAGAGTGCCCGACGCCGACCCCGGCCCCGATGTGCGCCGGGACGCCCGTGTCCGTGTGCACCACGCAGTTGTCCTGGATGTTGCTGCCCTCGCCGAGCGTGATCTCGTCCATGTCGCCGCGCAGCACCGCGCCGTAGAAGACGCTCGCGCGCGGGCCGATCGTCACGCGCCCGACGATGGTGGCCGTGGGCGCGATCCACGCGGTGGGGTCGATCTGCGGCTCGTGACCGTCGAAGGGGAGAACTGTCGCCATGCACGGCACCCTAGTTGGTCCGAGGATCCGTGCCCGACCAGTGACTTCGGGCGCGTCGCCCGTGCCGCACGCCGCCGGAACCGGGAGACTGTACGCCATGGAAAGTCAGTACAAGCCCGACCAATCCCGCTTCATGACCCTGACCGACGTCTGCAAGACGCTCGACGTCTCCAGCGCGATCGTCTACGGCCTGCTGCGCAGCGGGGAACTGCCCGGCATCCAGGTGGGACCGAAGAAGGTCTGGCGGATCGAGCGGTCCCGCTTCGAGGAGTACATCGCCGCTCAGTACGCGCAGGTCAGGGAGCGGATCCAGCGCGGGGAGGTCGAGTAGGACGGCCGGTGTGCCCCGCGGCGACCTCCACCACGATCTTGCCCCGGTTCGCGCCGGCCGCGAGGCGTTCGTACGCCGCCGGCGCCTCGCCGAGCGGATACACGCGGTCGATGGCGGGCACGACGGCGCCGGTGGTGACCAGGTGTGTCACGGCGATCAGGTCGTCGCGGCTCTGCGGGACCGCCAGGACGCGTACCCGTTTTCCCGTGAGCCACCGGATCGCCGGGCCGGCCGCGAGCGTGGCGAGCAGGGTGCGGGTGCGGCCGCCCACCAGGAGGTAGGTGCCGCCGGGTCGCAGTGCGCGGTGCACCCGGTAGGGGGAGCGGCGGGCGACGAGGTCGACGATCAGGTCGTAGCGCTCGCGGTGGCGGGCCCAGTCCTCGGTCTCGAAGCCGATCGTGTGGTCGGCGCCGAGACGACGCAGGTGGTCGGCCTTGTCGGTGCGGTCGACGGCGGTCACCTCGGCTCCGGCGTGTCTGGCCAGGCCGACGACGAACGCCCCGCCGGCCCCACCCGCCCCGTTGACGAGGACCGTGTCCCCGGGCCGGACCTTTCCGTGCACGGCGCGCCAGGCGATGCAGCCTGCCTGCGGGATGGCGGCGGCCTCGGTGAACGACAACCCGGCGGGCTTGTGCGCCAGGAGTGTCGGCGGGGTCGCGACGTACTCGGCGAGAGCGCCGCGGTAGCCGGAGAGTTCGCCGTAGACCTCGTCCCCCACGGTGAGGTCGGTGACATCCTGGCCGACGGCGGTGACGACGCCGGCCATGTCGGAGCCGGGGACGGGTCGCCGTGGGCGCCGCAGGCCGGCCAGGCGGGCGTAGAAGGGGCTGCCGGTGAGGTTCTCCCGGTCCGAGCCGTTGAGTGAGGCGGCGTGAACACGCACCACGACTTCTCCGGCGGCGGGTTCCGGCCGGGGGAGGTCGCCCAGGCGGACGACGTCGGCGGTGCCGTATCTGTCCTGGATGACCGCGCGCACGGGAGACTCCTCCGGTCAGGAGCCGCGGGTGGTGCGGCCGTGGTCGTCGAACCGGGCGTCGTCGGACCTGCCGGTCCAGAACTCCTGCAGGATCTCCTCGGGGCTGAGCAGGGTGTCCGGGCGGGCCGCGGGTTCGGTGCCGCCGGACAGTTCCTTGACCTCGTCGTGGATGCGTTCCATGGAGGTGTCGAGAGACTGGGCGACGTCGGCGGCGAGCTTGAGCGAGTCGATGAGGTGCCGCGGGACCTCGCGGTCGTACTTGTAGTAGATCTTGTGCTCGAGGGACGCCCAGAAGTCCATGGCGATGGTGCGTAGCTGCACCTCGACGATGACGTCCTCCACCCGGTCGGACAGGAAGACGGGCACCTGGACGATGAGGTGGAGGGACCGGTAACCGTTCTGCTTGGGCGTGGCGATGTAGTCGCGTTCCTCCAGGACGGTGATGTCCGCCTGCTTGGTGAGCATGTCACGCACGTGGTAGATGTCCGAGACGAAGCTGCAGGTGACGCGGATGCCCGCGATGTCGAACATGTGCTTGCGGATGCCTTCGGGCGTGAAGGGGATGCCCTTGCGGCGGCACTTGGCGACGATCGAGTCGAGGGACTTGAGCCGGGAGCCGACGTGCTCGACCGGGTTGTACTGCTGCATGTGGCGCAGTTCGTCCCGCAGGATCGAGATCTTCGTCATCACCTCGTCGATGCCGAACTTGTAGGTCAGCGCCATCCGCCGGACCTCGTGCATCACAGCCCGCAGCTCGCTCGGGTCCACCTTGTCCATGAGCCGATCCTAGGCAGAACGGTGTGGCGGGGTGGTGAGAATCGGTGACGTCTTCGGGGGCGGGGTGGCGTCGCGCCGTCTCCGCGCGACGACTGTCTGGAGCGATGACCCCGATATCGGTGCGAGCAGGTCACGGTCTTGAACGCCAGTGGGTGAAATCGCGGCTCTTTTGCCTGTTTTGGTCATGGGTAACTCTCCCGAGCTGTTAGGTTCCGTGCTGGTTTGTCTGCCAGTCGGGTGGGTGGCCGCGGATCACTGTTCGATGGACGTGGGAGAGCTCTGTGTCATCTGGATCGCTGGCGGGCGGTGTGGCCGTGCGGGTGCGGTCGGACTGGGCGCGTGTGTCGGGCAGGTTGCGGACGCGTGGTGGCGCGGCGGTGGCCGGATTGCTGGCGCTGGTGTTGGTAGCGGGTGGGGCGGCTGCGGTGGAGCCGTTGACCGGCCGCTCGCTGGGGCAGGTGCTGGCGGCGGACGCCGGTGGCGTGGCCGAGGAGCCCTGTACGACAGTCGAGCCCACAATGGCGGCGGCGTTCGAGATGGCCGTCCGGTGCGGGCACGAGGTGGCTGCTGAGGACTCCTACGACGCCTGGTCGGCCGAGTGGGCCCAGCCGGACGGTGTCGCGGTGCGGTGGGAGTCGTCGTCGGCCCCTGTGCGTGCCAAGTCCGACGGCGGGACCTGGACGCCTGTGGACCGGACGATCGAAACCGTCGATGCGGACGGCGACGGCCGTCTGGACGTGGCAGCCTCCGTCTACGACGTGTCGTTCGCGGCGAGCGACGACGAGCCGCTGGCGCGGGTCGAATCGGGGGAGCACTGGCTCGAGTTCGATGTCCCGTTCGCGCTCACCGCGCCGGTAGTCGACGGCGACCAGGTGACCTACCCAGGAATCCTGGACGACGACGGGCTGGACCTCGTGGTAGCTGCCGATGCGCAGGGCACGGGTTTCGACGACGTGATCCGGGTGGCTGACGAGCAGGCGGCGCAGAACCCGGCGCTGGCCGAACTCACCTTCGATGTCCAGGTGTCGGCAGGCCTGACGCTGCGGGAAGCAGGCCACGGCTTCGTTGCCGTCGACGAGAACGACGAGGAGGTCTTCACCTCGCCGGTTCCGCTGATGTGGGGTGAGCCCGAGACCGATGTCCCTGCCACTGGGGCGCGGACGCTGAGCTCGGCGGACAACGCGAACGATGGCTCCCGGCACGAGTCCGTTCGTGGACCGATGGTGGGGAACGGGATGGCTGAGCTCCCGGCGGTCCTGGAACGGCGGGGTGACTCGGCCGCGTCGGTGACGATCGTCCCGGACGCGGGAATGCTCGCCGGAGAGGGAGTGGACTTCCCGCTGTCGATTGACCCTTCGGTGTCCGGTGTCTCCCTGAACGAGTGGGCCGGCGTGAAATCCCGATGGCCCGACTCGAACTCGGGATACAAGTTCCAGGATCGTGAGGCGGGCGACCACGGGGTGGGCCTCTGCGATCCGACCTCGGGATACGGGAACGACTGCGGGCTCCTGTCGAACCACCGGGTGCTCTACGAATTCAACGTGGCGAACGTCGGCAAGCTGAAGTCGTCGGACATCACCGGCGCCGAGTTCTCGGTCTCGGGCGTGCACGCCGCGACGTGCACGCGGACAGCGACCGCTGTGTACCGGATCGGCGCGAACAAGGTCTCCTCGTCGACGACGTGGAACACGATGGGATCGTGGGGGACACGGGTGGCGTCCCAGGGCACGATCCATCGTGACGGCTGCACCGGACGCAAGGTGCGCATCGGGTACGAGGTGACCTCGTCCGCGAAGACCGTCGCATCGTCCGGGTGGAGCTACCTGACGCTCGGCCTGAAGGCCGATGAGTCCTCGATGCAGGGCTGGAAGCGATACGCCGGTTCCCGCTACGGAAGCAACTACGACCACGGCGCGACGCTTTCGGTGACGTACAACCGCCCGCCGAACACGCCCAAGTACCTGCACACCTACGAGGGCTCGGAGAACAAGTGGTGTGCGTCCTCAGCGGATGCACCGTACCTGTCGACCGTGCGGCCGAAGCTGTCGGCGTACATCAAGGACCCGGACGCGACACAGGTGCGAGGGCGGTTCCAGGTGTACCGAGTCTCGAACGGCACCAAGGTTTGGGGCAAGTACTCCTCCTACAAGACCAGCGGGAGCCGGCACACCCTGCAGCTCCCGACCGGTGAGCTCTCTTCGAACGTGAAGTACCGCTGGCGGGTGGCGGCGCAGGACTCCTCAGGGAAGCAGGGCTCGTGGTCCGAGTGGTGTCACTTCATTCCCGACATCGTCGCGCCCAACAGGCCGACGATCGAGGTCGTGGCGGGGCAGCCGGCCGAGTACCACCAAGACGTGGAGACCGGCGGGATCGGTGTGTCCGGCAAGTTCAAACTGGGACGCAACGGCTCCGGTGACGTGTCGCGGTTCGAGTACTCCTTCGGCACCGACACCATGGGCAAGAAGATCAGCGTCGGGTCGGGCGGGTACGCGACGATCTCCTTCACACCCTCGAAGCCGGGGCCGACGACGTTGTACGTGCGGTCGCGCGACAAGGCAGGTAACCCCTCGGACGGTCGGCGAGTGTGGCACATCGACGTGGCCTACCCGCAGGCGACCGGTGTGTGGCAGATGGACGAGGGAGCCGGCAGCATGGCAGCCGACTCCGCCGGCTCGCTGGTGCCTGCACCGTTGGACTTCTACGGGGCGACGACGTGGACAACCGGCCCTCACGAGCTCTTCGGTTCCCGGGACGGAGACAACGCGCTGTTGCTGGACGGCGTCAACTCCCGCGCCGCAACGCAAGGCCCGGTGGTCAACACCGATGAGGCATTCGTGGTGTCCGCGCATGTGTACCTGGACGAGAACGCGGACCTGTCGCAGCCGTACACCGCCCTCTCCCAGGACGGGGAACACATCTCGGCCTTCATGCTGGGATACCGGCCGTCGTGTGCCACAGAAGACCCGTCACAGGGCTGCTGGGCCTTCAGCATGTACGGCCCGGACCGAGACACAAACGTGTACATCCGTAGGGCGCTCTCGTCGTTCCCCGCCGTACCTGGCCAGTGGGTGCATCTGGTGGGCGAGTACGACGGGCAGCCCGGACAGCCGGGCTACGTCAGGCTCTGGGCGTGCGAGGTCGGCACTTCCGAGGATCCCAAGCCAGGCGAGCCGGTGACGAGCGTTTCCGCGAACACCCGTAGCTCTTGGGCAGCCACCGGCCGTTTCCTCGTGGGCAGGGCCAAGTGGCAGTCCACACCGGTGTACTACTGGCCCGGCCTGGTGGACAACGTGCGCGTGTTCGACGGGCAGGTCGTGGCCGAGGCCAAGATCCGCCGGCTGTGTCAAGGCGCGGAGGCCCAGGCGTTCGAAGCCGGGCCGGACGGTGTCGACGACGGGGACGTGGCACTTGACCCGACGATCAAGGACCCGGAGCAGTGATCCGGCTCGGTGGCAGTGCCGGATCGAGGTCGGCGCGAGCACCGGAGCCAGGAACGCCGAACGACGGAGCGTCGGTGACCGGGAGCGATGTAGTGACGAGCAGCCGAAGGTCGCGCCAGGTGGCCCGGACGGATGGGGCGAGGATCGTGAAGCAGGTGGCAAGCCGGACGGCGTCCGGGTTGGGTGCGGTGATGGCGCGTACGGCGCGGCGCGGAAAGCCGGCAGGGGTCGGCCTCGTCGCCGCCGCCGTCGCCGTGACGCTCGGCGTGCAGCCCGTGCTCGCGGTCCCTGCGGCGGCCGGGGTGGAGTGCGTGACGGTCTCGGACGACCAGGCCACTGCGCTGAAGGTCGCGCACGCCTGCAAGCTGGAGGTCGAGGTCCGCTCCGAGCGCACCTCCTGGACCACCGTGTACGCGACGCCGTCGGGCACGATGCGCGTGGAGTCGACGGCGCTGGCCGAACGCGCCCTGGTGGACGGGGCGTGGCTCCCGGTCGATTCCCGCGTGGTGTCCGGAGACACCGGCGACGGCCGCCTCGAGGTCGCGGTGAGCCCGAACGAGCTGACGTTCTCCGACGGCACCGCGGGGCAGTCGCTCGCGTCGATGGTGCGTGACGGTCACGAGCTGATCCTCGATGCTCCCTTTGACCTGACCGAGCCGGTCGTCGACGGCGACCAGGTGACCTACCCGGATGTCGTCACCAACGGCGTGGACCTGGTGGTGAGCGTGAACCCGGATGCGACCGGCTTCACCGAGACCCTGGTCTTCGCATCACGCGAGGCGGCCGAGCGGGCGGAGAAGAAGGTCGGCCTCGACGCGCTGACGTTCCCGCTGACGACCTCCACCGGGCTGCAGGTCACTCGGCAGGAGGGTGGTCTGGTCGCGACCGACATGTTCGGCCAGGAGATCTTCACCGCTCCGGCGCCTCGGGCGTGGGACTCGACGTCACGAGACCTGACCGGGACCGATGACACCGCCAGGTCGTCCTGGCGGCTCCCGGCTCAGGAGGAGGTGACCCCGCTGCGGGCTCGCGGGCCCTCGGGGTGGGAGCACCTGGCGGGCGACGGCGTTGATCCGGCCGACCTGTCGGTGCACGCACGATCGGCTCTTCCCGGCGACCGGTCCACCGGTATCGGGGTGGATCTGGTCCCCGCTGCGCCGCGTCATCAGGACACCGCGGCTGCCGAAGAAGTGGCCGGTGGAATCGGAACGGCTGGTGTGCTCGGCGGCACGACCGCAGGTGGACAGCCGAGCCCGACCGGGGGCCTGACCGTCGGCGGTGCGCCCGCCGCGGGTGATCCTGGCGTGGCGGGCGGAGCCGGCGCTGAGGGCGAGCGGTCCACTGTCGGAGTGCGGCTCGAGTTGGACACCGACTGGCTGTTCGACGACGCGACGAAGTTCCCCGTCTATGCGGACCCGGCGTTCTCCGGATCGCCGAACGCCTGGCTGATGGTGCACGAGCCGGCCGGGGGCGAGACCGCGCAGTACATGTTCGACGGCGACGAGGGTCTCGGCCTCTGCGACGTGGACGTCGCGGCCGGTTGTGTCGCCGACTCCCGTTTCCGGCTCGGCTGGCGGTTCGACGGCCTGGACCAGATCGGCCTGATGGACGCGAGCCGGATCACGAGTGCGCAGTTCTCGGCAAGCGGCGAGCACTCTTGGGACTGCAACCCTCGCGGGGTGCAGCTGTGGCGGACGAGCCCGTTCGATGCGGCCTCGGACTGGGCGTCGTGGGGCGCATCGGCCTTCGTGGAGGAACTGGACGAGCAGGTGGTGTCGCACAAGACGGCGTGCGACAACGTCAAGACGGTGACGTGGGACGCCACCGCCGCGGCCAAGCGGCTGGCCGAGGTCGACGGCGGGTCCGTGTCACTGGGGCTGCGTGCCACGAACGAGCAGGACATGACCCTCGGGTGGAAGAGGTACCACCACGCGGCGTCGCTGACGATCGAGTACGAGCCCGAGCTCGACAACGGGGGCGAAGGCCAGGACCTGGCCGCCCGCAGCGACAACCTCGCGCCCGTCATCGACGACGCCGACACCCCGGACACCGCGGCCCCGGCCGAGATCACCCCGGAACCCCGCAGCGAGGAGCAGCCGCCCGACCCCGCCGCGCCGGTCGAGGAACTGCCCGCGGGTGGCGTCGCGGAGATTCCTGTGACCACCGAGCCCACGCAGGTCGACGTCGGAGGGCTGGACCTGACCGTGGCCGCTCCGGCCGAGGGCGAGGCGCCCGACCAGGTCGTCGTGGATGTCGCGGACCAGGCCTCCACGGAGGCCGACGGCGTCACGGGAGTCGTCCTGGAGGTGACGGACAGCACGCCCGCCGGCACCGCGGCCGCGGGTGAGACTCGTGCCGTCGAGGCGACCGTCGACTACGGCGAGTTCACCGAGGCCGCCGGTGCGGACTGGGGACGCCGCCTGCAGGTCATGCGCATCCCGGCGTGTGCCGAGGCGACCCCGGAGGCGCCGGAGTGCCAGCCCGAGCTGGTCGAGACCTCGAACGACGAGAACGCGCAGACGCTGACCGCGACGCTGGAGATTCCGGCCGCGGGTGCCGAGACCGTGGAGCAGGTCGCGTCGTCCGGATCGGACGAGCAGACCAAGGCCGGTGAGCTCAGCACCGAGAGCGAGTCGACGAGCGCGAACGCCGTGCAGGCGGAGCAGACGATGACGGCGGCGGACGCCGAGACGGGGGACAAGTTCGCGGTCACGTCGGGTACGTCGTCGGCGTCGGGTGACTGGGCGGCAACGCCGATCAACCCGACCGGCGAGTGGTCGGTGTCGGGCGCGACCGGCGCGATGGGTTGGACCTACCCCGTGACCGTGCCGTCCCCGGCGGCGGGTCCGGCCCCGCAGCTCGCGATCGGCTATTCGAGCTCGTCGCTGGTGGGGCGCGTGTCCGGGGCGAACAACCAGTCGTCGTGGATCGGCGACGGCTGGGACCTGACCACGGGGTTCATCGAGCGGTCGTACGTGCCGTGCGTGGCGGACCAGGACGCGGACGGCGGTGACACGCCGAACAACGCCACACGGGACACCGCGGACCTGTGCTGGGACGGCGAGAACGCGGTCATGTCCCTGGGCGGGAAGACCACGAAGCTCGTCAAGAACACGTCGGCGTCGTCGAGCACGAAGGCGATCTGGGTGCCCGAGGCCGACGACGGCACGCTGGTCGAGCAGATCCTGCCCGGCGGGCCGAACGCGACCGACCGCGGATCGAAGGAGTACTGGCGCGTCGTCACCGTCGACGGGTCGGTGCACACCTTCGGGCGCGACAACCGGTTCGAGGGCGACAGCCTGGACCAGGACTCCCGCTGGACCGTCCCGGTGTACGGCAACCACGCCGGGGAACCGGGGCACGCCACGGCGTTCGCCGACTCCGAGCGCGTGCAGGCGTGGCGGTTCAACCTGGACCACGTGACCGACACGCTCGGCAACACGATGTCGTACACCTACAGCGCGGAGACCAACCGGTACGCCGCGGACGTGGGGCGTGACGGCGACAAGACCTACACCCGCGGCGGCACCCTGAAGCGGATCGAGTACGGCACCCGCACCGGTGAGGCCGGGCACGCGAACGCGCCCTACCGCGTGGAGTTCGACGTGGCCGAGCGGTGCTTCGGTGGTTCGGCCGAGTGCCCGACCACCACCAAGCCCACCCGCTCCGAGATGAAGCGGTGGCGCGACACCCCGATGGACCTCATCTGCGTCTCGGGTGACGACTGCGAGTCCTACGCGCCGGCGTTCTTCTCCCGGAAGCGCCTGACCGGCATCACCACCCAGGCGCGCATCGACGGCGCCTACCGCGACATCGACACGTACGGCCTGCAGCAGAAGTTCCGCGACCCGGGCGACGGGACGGGCAAGCTGCTGTGGCTGCAGTCGATCACCCGCACGCCCGGCGGTGACCCGGATGCGGCTGCCGTCGACCCGCTCAAGACGTGGTTCGCCGGGGAGACCATGCCTGCCCGTGTGGACCACGAGAACCTGACCGACGGCCTGCCGGCGATGAACCGGTTCCACGTGACCGACATCGTCAACGAGACCGGCGGGATGGTCTCGATCAGCTACAAGGATTCCGACTGCACCCCGGCCAACACGCAGGACACCTCCCTGGCGGCGCAGGAGGCGAACACGAAGAACTGCTTCCCGGTGCGGTGGCACGTGGCCGGGGAGGACGAGGCGCACACCGAGTGGTTCCACTCCTACCTGGTGAGCTCGGTGACCCAGACCGCGGGTGGAGTGCGCTCGGGTGGCGTGTCCGGGCACGGTGACCCGGACCAGGTCACGTACTACGACTACAAGGGCGACGCGGGGTGGGCGCGGCTCGACAACCCGCGGCTGGACGAGCCGGTGGACCGCACGTGGTCGGACTTCCGTGGTTACGCGCAGGTCGTGATCCGACAGGGTGAGGACGGTCCGTCCGCGCGGACCAGGTACCTGCGTGGCCTGGGTGGCACGATCACCGCCACGGCCGGCGACGTCTCCCGGCAGGTGGACGATCACGAGCACCTGGCCGGCATGGTCGTCGTCGCCAAGGCGCTGAACGGCACCGACGGGAGTGGGGACGAACGGGTCCTCTCCGAGACCGTGACGGACCCGGTCGTGGTCGAGGGGATCACGTATGACGGCCTGACAACGGCACGGACGAAGTCGATGACGACAGTCTCGGCGTTGCTGGGCGCGAACGGCGTCGTGGACCACACCACTCGGACGTCCAAGACGATGGACGAGTACGGCAACACCACGCAGGTCAACAACGAGGGGGACCTCGAGGTCGGGAACGACCAGACCTGCACGCGCTCCGACTATCACGACCCCGGTACGACCCACATCACCGGGGCGCTGAAACAGACCATCACCCGTGCCGGATCCTGTGACACCCAGGACGACGGCACGCCGGGCAAGCTGATCTCGGCGACGCGGGTCTCCTACGACCAGCAGGCCTACGGGCAGGCCCCGACCGACGCGTTGCTGACGGGGACGCGGAGCATCGACCCCGAGAGGGACCCGCAGGTCGGGACGACCTTCGAGGCAGTCGGCTGGTCCACCAGCGACCTGTACACGACGACGACGTTCGACGTGCACGAGCCGGGGAGCTACCCCGGCGCGCTCGGCCGTCCGGTCGCGGTCACCGATGCTGCAGGACGGATCACGCGCACGGACTACGCCCTGGCGGGCGGAATCCTCACGCAGACGACGTCCCGTACACCCGATCCTGACGGGACCGGCCCTCTGACCGCGCACACCGCAACGACGACACTCTCGAAGTACCGCGGCGTACCGACGAAGGTGACCGACGCCAACGGTCGCGTCACGACCGCGGAGTACGACCGCGCCGGGCGGCTGACTCGCGTCTGGCTGCCGGAACGGCAGGGCAAGAGCGCGAGCCTCCGGTACGAGTACACGATCTCCCCGTCCGGGATCAACGCGATCACGACGCGGACCCTGCGTGCCGACGGCGCGACCTACCAGAAGGCGACATCGCTGTTCGACGGCCTGGGCCGGGACATCCAGACCCAGACCGAATCCGTGGACGCGGCCGATCCCGGCCGGATCATCACGGATATCCAGTACGACGAAGCAGGTCGCGTCTACCAGGTGCAGGGCCCGTGGTTCGAACCCGACACGTCACCCGGGACCACGATCGTCGGGACCGACGACGTCCCCGAGGCCACCACGAGGATGGTGTACGACGACGCGGGACGCACCACGGCGGAGATCTTCTTCGACAACAACCCGGACAACCCAGATTACGAGCGGTGGCGTACCCGCACGGTGTTCGACGGCGCGACCACTCTGGTGATCCCGCCGGCCGGGGCCGTTCCGACGTCCACGACCGCGGATGCTCACGGGCGCACGACTGCTCTCACGCAATATGTGCGCGAGTACGGAGACCCCGGCGCGGACGCCTATCCCGACACCGCGGGCGAGGTGCGCGACCTGCCGGCGCAGACCACGACGTACGAGTACGACCACGCCGGGCGAATGGTCGAGGTGGTCGACCCGGCGGGCAATGCCTGGACCTACGAGCACGACCTCGCCGGCCGGCAGACGCGAACGGTCGACCCCGACCGCGGGGTGACCTCCACGACGTACGACGTGGCAGGGCAGCCGGTGACGGTCACCGACGCGAACGGCACGCTGGCCTACACCTATGACGCGCTGGGCCGAGTCACCTCCCTGCGCGATGACAGCCCGTCCGGCCCGCTGCGCGCCGCATGGACGTACGACAAGTACGCCCATGGTCCGAACGCGGGGCAGACGATTAAGGGCATGACGACAGCCGCGACCCGGTACACCCCGGACGGGACCGGCGACAGCGATACGGACGCCGACGAGTACGTCACGGCAGTCACCGAGGTCGATGCCGCGTACCGGACGATCGCCTCTCAGGTGATCCTGCCGGAGGGCAACGCAGATCTGGCCCTTTTGGGCTCGTCGGCCGAGGACCGCACGTTCGAGACGCGGTACTCGTACGTGGCGGACGGGCAGGTCGAGTCGGTCACGTACCAGGGCGTGGGCAACCTCAAGCGCGAGACCGTCACCACCGGGTACACCGCCACGGGCATGCCTGAGTGGATGGCCGGCGGTTTCGGGTGGGGCACGTATGTGGCCGAGGCGCGGTTCAACGCCTACGGCGAGCTGCTGTACCAGGACCTAGGGAACACCTACGGCACCGTGGTCTCGTACCAGTACGAGCCCGGCACGCGCCGTCTGGAGCAGGTGTCCCTGGACCGCGAGCGGATCTCGGGCAAGGACCTGAACCTCAAGTACGCGTACGACCAGGCGGGAAACATCCTGTCGGCCAAGGACGTGCCCACTCATGAGGGCATGGCTGCGGACCGGCAGTGCTACACGTACGACGGGCTGAACCGCCTGACCGAGGCGTGGACCCCGGACAGCGGAGACTGTTCCGAGGCGCCTTCGGTCGAGGGTTTGAACAACGGGGTGGCGCCGTACTGGGAGTCGTTCGAGTACGACTCCCTGGGAAACCGCACCTCTCACACCCTGCGGACCCCCGACGGCAGTGACCCGGACGGCGGGACTTCGGGTGGCGAGGAGGTCGTGGGGGACTATATCGTTCCGGGTGGTGCTGGAGGCGGTGGTGAGCCCGCCGCGGGTGACTGCACGGCCGATGCCGAGGGGCCGCATCAGGTTGCGGCGGTCTCTACCCAGGCTGCGACAGGTTCGGCGTGCCAGACATTGACCTACGACGGCGCGGGGAACACCACCAGCCGCACCACGGTCAGCGACTTCACCGATGTCGTGCAGGACCTGACCTGGGATGTCGAAGGCGAACTCGTCGACGTGGCTACCGCCACGACCGTGTACGAGGAACCCGTGGACGAGGGCAGCGACGAGACCGGCGATGGGGGCAGTACCGCCGGTGAGCGGGGTGCCGGAACCACGACCACGAGCAACGTGTCCATGGTGTACACGGCCGATGGCGACCGCGTGCTGCGCAACCAGGACGGTGTGGTGACGCTGTATGTCGGGGGAGGGCAGGAGGTCGCCCTCGACACGGCCGCCGGTACGGTGACTGCAACGCGCTACTACGCGTTCGCGGGGCAGACCGTCGCGGTGCGCACCGACCGTGGCATGGGCGGGGTCACGTCCCTCATCAACGATCCGCACGGGACTCCGCTGGCGAGCGTGCACAACACGGCGCTGCCTACTCAGGGCATCACCAAGCACCACACCCTGCCCTTCGGCGACGCCCGCGGAGACGGTGCCGCACCACCGGGAGACCATCGCTTCCTGGGCGCACCGCAGGACGCTACGGGCCTGGTCATGCTGGGTGCCCGCTACTACGACCCCACTACGGGACGGTTCCTGTCGGTCGACCCGATCATGGACCTGACCTCGCCGCAGCAGTGGAACGCGTACTCCTACGGCAACAACAACCCGAACAGCTACACCGACCCCGACGGCCTCGAGCCACGGCCCTGGCATGATCCCGGCACTCCCATGCCTGATCCGGGCGATGTCACCGAGCGTGATGACGACGGAGCCCCCCGAACCGGGGGCGGCGGTGGCACATCAGCACCGCCGATCGAGGTTGAGGACGGTGTCAGCGAAATCATCCCCGTGGACTCCGACGGCCGTGCGGACTTGTCCGCATACGACGCGAAGGTCGAACTTGGGCAGATCAACGAGCTGATGCCGTGGTACCTGACCACGGCCGGCTGGTTTGACGTCATGGTCACCGATTCGCTCAATTTCTGGATTGATACGGCCCGTGCGATCGACGATCCGAGGTTGTTCACCGAGTTCTGGGGCAGCGTAGAAGCGTGGGAGCGGGAGCTTGATCTTGAGCTGAAAATGATGGCCTTGGGTGTCGCAACAGGCGGAGTCGGCCTAGCCCTGAAAGCGGCAGCAAAGGGCGGAACCAAAATCACGAAGACCGTGATGAAGGGCGCCTGCAGTTTCGCCGGTGCGACTCTCATACTCATGGCCGACGGGTCACACAAGCCGATCGAGGATATTGAGCCCGGCGACGAGGTCATCGCCACCGACCCTGAGACGGGCGAGCAGGGCGCCCGCGAGGTCACCCATGTCTGGGTGCATCAGGACGACCTGTTCGAGTTCGAGGTCGATGGCGAACTCATCGTCACCACAGAGGACCACCCCTTCTGGTCGGTCACGGACCAGGCATGGGAGGGCACACAGAATCTGGAGCGTGGTGACCAGGTCCTTACCGCTAGCGGGCGCACCGCGGCTGTGACCCGCGAGGTCGACCCCGAGACGCGCGAGACGAACGCCGCGTACAACCTCACCGTCGCCGACCTGCACACGTACTATGTACTGGCAGGTGCAACTCCCGTTCTCGTTCACAACAGCAACTGCGGTGGTCGCTGGAAATTGGGCGAAGACTATTCCAAGCTTAATAAGAATGGCGTCGCGCCATCCTTGTCTACCATGCGTAAGCGATTTTGGAAAAATGAAGCGGCGGAGGTGGGCGCCGCAGATCAATACGGTGCCTCGAACGTTGCTCGTATGAAGCGGGGATCGGCGCCACAGCGGCAGCGTCCGGACGGATCGTGGGAATCAATGGAGCTAAGCCACGAACCTATTCCCGAGCGGGATGGTGGTATGGTGCTCACACCACGATGGCCAGAGGATCATGTAATTATGGATCCTGGCGGATACCGTAGGCTCCCGCCCGATTACTAAACTCTGCGGACGGGCGGCGCTGGCGCCTTCTGGCGCCGTGCTCAAGCGTGCGGTTCAAGTCGGGATGATGTAGGAGGATTCAGGTGAGCACAAGTGGAGCTCAGGCGGCGGCCTTCTTCCGCGAGATTGTTCAGACCCATACCATTTGGTGGGTTCGAGACGACGACGGCAGTCCGACGCCTGTCTCAAGTTCTGGGCGACCAGTGTTTCCCTATTGGTCATCGGAGGCCCGCGCGCAGCGCGCCGCTGAGCTATGGGGGTCCCAATTCCGCGCTGTCTCAATGCCGCTGGATCATTGGCGAAGCGCGGCTTTGCCGGATCTAGCCGAGGATGAATTTCGGGTAGGGATTAATTGGAGTGGGCCGCGTCTGACCGGATGGGACTTCACTGTCGACGAAGTGGTCAATCGTCTCGTTCACGCGCTCGGCGAACCGCCGTACGACGGATAGATTCGGCTGAGTGACAGCGCGCGGGTGCAGCTTGAATTGTCTTCTTAACCTCGACCGCTGATGAGCCGCTCGGCAGTTCGCTACTCAGTGGCGCGTCGGTGATGGTGTCCCATTGAGGTTTTCTCGCCTCATTCCGTAGCCAGGGGCGTTGCGAAGTTGATCTCCGGCCAGGGTCTTGCGCCAAGGGCTTTTCAAAGTTGATCTGATGTGCCGGTGATGATGGCAAAGGCTCGTTCTGGCTTGCGGTTGCAGGCTCTGGCCTCGATCATTCACATGGTGGGTAGCCCGGCCTGACGGTTTCGTCTGATGTGTGGCTTGGCCGTGTTTGGCTGCGTTTCGCTGTCGCGTGTCGCTGCGGGCGCCGGTTCCGGCCGGGGGGCGTGCGGTGGCTCCGTTCTGGGTGTTGGCGGGATGGGTGGGGTGCGGGTCAGGTCACGGCGGGCAGGGCCTGGAGGCGGTGCCAGGCGGTGGCGATCGCGTGGGTGTGGGGGTGGTTGCGGTTGAAGCGCAGCCATTTGCGGCGGGCGTGGTGGGCCAGGCGGGCGGGTAGGTGGTAGACGAGTTCGCGCATCGTTGCTGGTTCGGCTTTCGCGAGGAGCGGGTGGTCGTTGAAGGCGAGCAGTCGGGTCCAGATATCGAGGTCACGGGCGATGCCGGTCAGCAGTACCCAGGCGGTGTTGATCCGCCAGGACGCCGAGGGCAGCAGACCCAGCCCCGTGGTCTTGGAGGCCCTGACATGGTCTTCGACGACGGCGTGGTGGCGATGCAGGACATCGAGCCACTGCGGGTGACCGCTGCCCGGGATTCCCTGCATCCGGGCGATGTTCGTCGCGGTGATCGCGTACTTCCAGCCCGTGGCCTTCTCCAGGGCAGTGACCTTCCCCGCAGCCCGGTCGCGCGGGGCGATCGGGACGCGGCGCACGATCAGGCGCATGGCCGCGGGCCAGCCGGGTCGCTTCGCCAGCCCGGTGAGCTCGGCGACATGCCCGTACTCGGACCCGGTCTCGTCGTGGGCCTCGCCGTAGTGGATGGGTGGGGCGATGGTGCCGTCCTGGTCGAGGTAGGGCGCCCAGACGTGCTCGGGCAGGGCCTTGATCGCCGTCTCCTCGAGCTTGGTGACGGTCCAGCCGATCGTCCAAGCGACGCGGCGCCGGGTGGTGCTCAGCCGTTCCAGGTGGCCGATCGTGTCGTGGGACGCGCCGGCGCCGTCGATCCTGACCGGCAGCTTGGAGTGGCGGCCCTCGTCGGGGATCTGCGCAAGGACCTCGCCCAGCACGGTGACGTGGTCGGTGGCCGTGTTCGAGCCGGCGTTCCCCGGCCGGGGCAGGATGCTCAGGGCCTCGCCGGTGTTCGCGATCCACCCGCCCAGGTGATGGTGCCCGAACCCGCCCTTGTAGGTCCCCGTGGCGTTCTGCTTGCGGGAGTGACAGCCCACGATCGTGGCGTCCAGGTCCACCACGACCCACCCGTCCAGCCGTTTGCCGCCGACCTGCAGCCACGGGAACCCGCCCGGGCGCGCGGCCAGCATCCGCCACAGCGTCCTGCGGCTTCTGGCACGAGCGCGCGACAAGCGCTTCAGGACCCGCTCGTCGACCGAGTCCAGGGTCCGCCACAGCGTCGAGTCCGACCCGCACGCCCCGAACGTCCCGGTGTGATGAGCGAGCATCCGCTCCACCTGGGACAGGTTCCTGGCCCCGGCAGCGATCGCCGACGCCGCGCCCACCAGCACCGCCCCGCGACAGATCCGCTCGACGCGGCCTGGTCCGAACACCTCCCCGATCCGCTCGGTCAGGCCCACAGCGTCGGCGGTCTTACACAGCAGCACCACACCCGCGTTCGCGACCAGCCCTTTACCGTCCCCCGTCAGTTCCAAACGCGCATCCCACGCGGTAGTCTCGCCCACCAGAAAGGTGCTCCGATCCTCAGCCCGACACGTCCCTCGACAAGACGCATCGTGCCAGATCAGAGCACCTTTCCCATGCCTTGGATCACCTCACCCACGAAGGATCGAGGCTAGCCATGCACCCAGTCTCGGGGCGTGACGCCCCTGTCCAGGCGGTTCGCTCGATGGTTCCTGACTGGCTCCTTTTCGGCGAGGATTGGCTCGAGGGCACCGGACGTGTTTGTGCGGCGCAGCGTTCAAACATGGACATTTCAGTTGACATCGTTGCGAAATATGTCGACCTTGTCGAGAACAAGCGCTACCGCATTTTCATTATAACGTGCGATCAAACACTTGATGAACAGTTCGGATATGCGCTCGAGTCCGCCAGGGATATCAATTTAGGTCTCGATCAAGTTTACGGACTTCCGTTTGCCATGTTCGCCTGTGGTGATGATGGAGTTTCCGGTCCTGTAATCCTCTTGACGGATGCGGATTATGTCCTTGTTGCTGGCAGGGTGAAGGAGGTGACGCACGTCCTAGGTGATCCAAGCGATGTGCGGGCGGAGTTTGCGGAGGACGCTCTTGATCCGGACCCTTCAAGGAGGGCGGTATTGGCGCGAGCGTTGGCGGCTATGGACTGGATCCTCTCCCAGCCCTGAGTGGGGACTGTACGTTCTTCGGCTCTGGCGCACACGCCGCACCGCCGAGGGCCGCACCAAGAAAGAGATCCGCCGCTGCCTAAAGCGCTACCTCGCCCGCCAGATCTACCGCATCCTCAACACCGCGGCGCGCACCTCCGCCGCGCCAGCCGAGGCCACACCCTGACCACTTGACAGACATAGAAGGATCTCAGGTCCTTCAGGTGTGACACCTGACGGGAAGGGTGTTACTCTGCTGGTATGCCGACCTTGAAGCCGCGTCATGCGATCACTGAGACCGATTCTGTGGCTCATGCGCTGGCGGTGGCTCGTCGGCGTTGGCCCGGGGAGCCGGCGAGCCGGCTGCTGACGCATCTGATCGAGGAGGGTGCTTCGGCGGTCGAGCATGCGGACGATGCCGAGACGGTCAGGCATGAGCGTGCGGTCGCGGCGTTGACTGGGCTGGCTGACTACTATCCGGACGGCTATCTGGAGGACGTGCGTGAGGGGTGGGGCGAGGAGTGATCGTCGCCGATGCGAACATCGTGATCGCGGCTTCACGTCCGGAGCATGTTCATCATGGTGAGGCAGCCAGGATCGTCGTCGAACACGGCCGTGACGGGATCGTGCTGCATTCGCTGACGATGGCCGAGGTCTTGGTCGGACCGGCCAAGTCCGGTGAGCAGGTTGAGGCGCGGCAGAAGCTGCAGGAGGCTGGGTTCGGCCTTTCGCCCGAAGGCGATCCGTCTCCGGAGGAGCTGGCTCTGGTGCGGGCGACGGCCGCGCTGAAGATGCCCGATGCCTGTGTGCTCGCGACTGCCGAGCGTCTGACAGCTGACTTGGCGACGTTCGATGTTCGGCTGGCTCGTGAAGCCAGGGCACGCGGCGTGCGCGTTCGCGGACTATCGGAGTAGACGGCCCTGCCAGCACGACGGTGCTGGATCCGCGGCTGCGTGGGGTGCCGCTGGCAGTGACCGACCCGAATGGGAAGGTCGCCCGTGTGGCTGAGGTGGTGGAGACGACCGCGGCCGATGCGGATGGTGATCACGCCGCGGTGTGGACGTATGGGTATGACGTGCTGGGTCGTCAGGTCACTGCCGAGGACCCGGGCCGTGGCATGGCCGCGACGGTGTACGACCTGGCGGGGCAGACTCTCACGGTCACGGATGCGAACGGGGAGTCTCTGGCGTATGAGTACGACGCGTTGGGCCGGAAGGCGGGCATGTTCGACGCCGCGGTGAACGGTAGCGACATCACGCTGGGCGGGCAGCGCGCCGGGTGGGTGTTCGACCGGCTCAATCCGGGGAACACGCGGTGGTGTCCTACGAGTACGAGGAGGGCACGCGCCGCCTGGAGGGTATCGCCCTGGACCGGGAACGTGTCTCGGGCACGGATCTGGATGTCACGTACACGTACGACGAGGTCGGGAACATCCTGTCCCAGACCGATGTGCCGGGCGTGGAGGGGCTTGAGGCCGACGGGCAGTGCTTCGCCTACGACGGGCTCAATCGTCTGACCGAGGCGTGGACGCCGGTGGTTTCGGGTTCGACGGCGGACTGCGCTGCGCCGAAGGATGTCGCCACGTTGGCGGGTCCTGCCCCGTACTGGGACTCCTGGTCGTTCGAGGGCAACGGGAACCGGCAGGAGTGGGTCCACCGGACCCTGGACGGGACCACGACGACGGCGTACGAGTACGACCCGGCCAGCCCGCACCAGGTCACCGGTGTCACGGTCGATGCACCCTCGGCCACGATCACCGAGGCGTTCACCTACGACCAGGCGGGAAACACGACCGGGCGGACCACGGTCACCGAGGGGTCGGCGGCCACGTCCACGGGTGAGACCGAGACCCGCACCGCGACCCAGGGGCTGGACTTCGACGTGGAGTCGGAACTGGCCGGAACGACCACGGACACGACGTTGTCGGTGCAGCCGGCCGACCCGGAGTGCGAGGTGCCCGACGGCGAGGACCCGGAAACCTGGTGCGACGGGCAGACCGGGACCGGCGGTGAGCCCACCGTGACGGACGAAGGCACGATCGCGACGGAGAACATCTATTCCGCCGACGGTGACCGGCTCGTGCGCATCACGCGCGCGGCCGCCTCCAGTGGTGGCACGCCGCTGGTCACGGGAGTGACCGCGTATGTCGGTGGCGGGCAGGAGGTCACGGTGGATGCGGCCGGTGAGGTGTCCGCGGCCCGCTACTACACGTTCGCGGGACAGACCGTCGCGGTCCGCACGGGCAAGGGCATGAAAAACGTGTCCTCCCTGGTCGCCGACCATCACGGCACCCCGCTGGTCTCGATCCCGAACACGGACTGGGCCACCGAAAAGGTCGTACGCCACCACACCACCCCCTACGGCACCGCCCGCAGTGCGGACCAGCTCCCGGGTGACCACCGCTTCCTGGGCAAGACCCGCGACGCGTCGACGGGTTACACCCTGGTCGGAGCACGCTGGTACGACGAAACCCTCGGCAGATTCCTGAGCGTCGACCCGGTCATGGACCTGACCGAACCCCAGCAATGGCACGGCTACGCCTACTCAAACAACAACCCGGTCACCTACAGCGACCCCACAGGTCTCACCTTCACCATCCCCGATGCTCCTGGAGGACAAGCCGGGCCCGACCGTGGGAACGGAGGATCCGGCGGTGGCGACTCTGGAAGCGGCAGCAACGCAAACGGAGGAGGCAACGACGGAGGATCTGGCGCCTCTGACGGCCCAAGCGGTACCACCGATGAGGTTGTCATCATCGTCACGTCCGACAACCTTATCTGGAACGGATCAGACTGGGTCCTCGGCCCTCAGGAGTGCCCGGGATGCTGGGGAATTCCCACCGGGGTCCAGCCCACGGTGTACCCAGACAACCGACCGGATTGGCTACGTGATTTCGAGACCGACCACCCAATCATTGCGGCCTTCACCGTCTCTGACTGGAGCAACTGCTTCTACCAGGGCGGCAAGGACGGGGGCTGCGTCTTCGTAGGGCTTGAAATCGGTTTGACGCTCTTTACCGGCTACGGCGGACTGGCTGCCAAGGGTGTCTTCGGTACTCTGAAGGCAGGAAAGGCGGGTGCTAAGGGTGATGCGCTCGCCGCAGCGATGGGCAAGGCGAACGAGCTCGCCCCGATTCGCCCTGGCAGGGCGAGGGCCACGGTGGCGGAGGCAATCGGACTGCCACAAGGTGGCACGATCGCGTACGGAAGCAAGGTTGGCGATGCGCCGGCGCTCAACTCGAGAATCACTGTGATCCTGGATCGTATCCCCGCTGGCGAGCGGGGCGCCGGGCATGGTCACTGCGGGCTTGCTCAGTGCTTGTCGGACGCTCTGGACAATGGGATCGATCCGACTCGCGCCGATGTCGCTGCGGTCCTCGTTCGCGCTCGAGTTGACCACCCTAAACACGGATTGGGAATCGGTCCTTGTCCCAGCTGTCGACCGTTGGTTAATGAGTTCGACCTAAACTTCGTGACTGGCGAGTAAGGGAAGTCTAGATGATTTCGAACGAAACAATGCGTACCCTTCGGCGTGCTGGATGGACTGAGGGGCGGGTCGTTGACACGATTAAGTGGCGATTAGCGTTGGAGAATGATGGATTCAGTATCAATGCGGCGGCGGAAGCGTTCCTGGCAGAATTCGGTGGCCTTGCAGTTCCCGAAGGTGGCCCAGGTGTTGCGCGGTTCCGGGGTGCGCTGGTGTTTGATCCCCTGCTCTGCATTGGCGAGGAGGACCGCTTTGCGGAGTGGGGGCGGTTGGTAGTCGAGCCGCTCTCTCCTATCGGTGAGCTCGAGGACGGCAGGTTTCTGCTCGGCATGGACGCGAAGGGTACTGTGTACGCTGTATCCAGTCGCTTGGGGAGGTTCGACGGCGCAGAGACCGCTATCGATGCCCTGGTCCTAGGAGGGGCTATTGAATGGCTCGTTTGACGACGTCTTAGAGGCGCTTCTATGTCTGTCAAGCTGGGAGGGCGAGGGCGTTTTCCTGGTCAGGAGTCTGTGGATTCTGCGGGTGAGGTAGCGCTTGATCTGTCGGCGGATCTCGCGGTGGGTTCGGCCTTCTGTGGTGCGTTTGCGCACGTAGGAGCGGGTCTCGTCGTGGATGAGCATGCGGACGAGGGCGGCGATGTGCAGGGCTTTGTTCAGTCGCCGGTCGCCTCCGCGATCCAGGCGGTGGCGCTCGGCGTGGTTGCCGGATGAGGCAGGGATGGGCGCGGTGCCGGCGAGGCGGGCGAACGCGGCCTCGGAGCGGACTCGGCCCGGGTAGGCCCAGGCCGTGAGGATGACCGCGGCGCAGTACGGTCCGATGCCGGGCTCAGCCAGCAGGTCAGGAGCATGCTGCGTGACCAGGTCTCGTAGGGTCCGCTCGTTGTCCTTGAGTTGCTCGTCGAGGTCGGTGACGCGGGCCGCGAGACGGACGGCCTCGGCGCGGGCGACGTGCTGGTCGAGTGGTTCGGTTCGGGTGCACCAGCTCTTGACGGTGCGGATCTGGGCGGCGGTGAGGGGGCCGCAGGCGTCCAGGCCGAAGCCGTGGGTACGCAGGAGTCCGGTCAGGGCGTTGACCTGTGCGGTGCGTTCGGTGGTCAGCCGGTCCCGGGTCGAAGTCAGCACCTGCAGCGCCCCGGCGACGGCTCCAGCGCGGTGGTCACGCAGCTGGTCAGCGGGAAGCCCGAGGACGTCCCGAGCAGCACGCTGGGCGTCGAGTTCGTCCGTCTTGGCGCGCGGCCCTTGCCGCGCGCCGGGGTCAGTGCCTCCACGACGCGGTATCCGAGCCCGGCAAGGTGCGCGGTCGCCAGCCGCCCGTAAGATCCGGTCCCTTCCATGCTGATCAGGACCGCCTCGGGCGTGTCGACGGTACGGCGAGCGATCCACGTCGACGCGCGGGCGAGCCCGGCAGGGCTGGTGGGAACGACTGGGTGTCGACCACGGCGCCGGTGCTCGATTCGATCACGGAGTAGACGTGGGCGCGGGCGTGAGTGTCGACCCCGATGACGAACATGTACGCCTCGGCGACGGTCGGCGTCGCGGGGGTGGTTTCTGCGAGCATGGACACTGCGATGTTCTCCTTCAGCTGGACGGACGTCGTGGCCGGCGTCGGTCTGGGTAGGAGTCACCGCGGGACATCACTGTTAAGGGTCACGACCCCGCAAGGGATCGGACATGCTTCTGATCAGGTCATCGAGGTGGGCCAGACCGACGCCGGCCCGCCCGGCACGCGGATCTCTAACAGAGCACGCCGAGGAACGCCTCGGCGGCCAAGCGTTATTCGAGCCACGCGCACCGGACGGGACGACGCCAGCCTGACCAGCCGATCCCAGACCAGCCACTCGAAGACTGACAGCGCTATTCAGCGGCGCGGGCCGGGTCATGAGCTGGTGAGGTCGTGACCTGCTGGGATGCTGGCGGGAGGCAAGGTTCGGCAGATGGCGCACGGGCCCGCTTCCGGGAGGCGCGGTGGGTCGTGGGATCGACAACGAGAGATACCATGAAATTGAACCGGGGGATGGCGTCGGCCGACAGCCGGGCATTCAGGGGAAATGACCAGATGGCAGCAGTCTGTAACGTTGTTTCCCGGGGAGGGTGCTCTGGGGCGGCGGCGCAAGAACTCTTGCGAACAGAATTCGGGGTGGAACGGGCTGCGGTAACCCGATCCGGAATAGCCCGGGGGATCTCCGATCAGGTTTCGTTGTGGTTCCGCCGCATTTATTGCCATGGGGGCGTTGTTTGGCGCAATTGGGATTCTTCTGGCTCCTGATGTGGTGACGCACCCAGTGTCGCTGATCTCGGTCATCCCTTCGCTTGGGCTGGCTTGCCTGGTGATTTTCATTGCTTTTCGTCTGCGTATAGTTTCAGAACGGGGCGGAGGGGTTACCATTTTCCGATTTCCGCGCGGATCGGATCGTGTCGAGCCGGGAGCGGACGTACGCATTTCGCAGGAACCGCATGACATCTTTTGGTTTATGAGTCTATGGGTTCCTGTGATTCTGAAGAAGAAGGAACCCGCACGCTGACGGCGTGGGGCCAGTACGCTTTCCTGGGTGGCAAGTGGTTAGCTCGGCGGCGGGCGCGCGTCCTTCAGTCTTGGCTGGATGGTACGAGCTGAGATGGCGGTCTCTGGTATTGGCAGACGCATTGAAGATTTTCGCATGGTGGCAGCGGGTGGGCGGCGCGTCCGTCATCCGAGGTTCTCCACTCAGCACCTCCGATCAGCCCCCTCCCCAAACTCCGGCACCGCCCGCGCCTCCGCCTCCTCGGCGCTGGTGGCCGGCCCGTTCCGCCGGATGTCCTCGATCAGCCATTCCATCTCGGAGATCTCCCGCCGCTGCGCCTCGCTGATCTCGACGGCGAGTTCGCAGACCCGCACGTCGTTCAGTTCTGACCGTTCCGACCGGGTGATGGCCAGCGAGTGGTGGGGGATCATCCCGCTCATGAACGCCGTATCTTGCACGGTGATCTGGCTGCGGTCCAGGAACGCCCCGCCGGCGAGCAGCAGGGCGCTGACGGCAACGACGGCGATGTTGGCCTTGACGCTGCGGTACATGTTCAGCATCCACGCGAGCATGACCAGTCCCATCGCGCCGCCCATGGTGAGCGCCATGAAGACGCGGCTCTCGCTGAAGCGCACGTGACTCCACTCCCAGGAGCCCACGAACATCGTGAAGTACATGACGACCATGCCGGTGAGGATCATCGCCGCGAAGCGCAGGTACATGGCCCGGGAGTGTTCCGAGGCGTCCTGGTGTCCGCCGTCCTGATGCCGCGCGTTCTGCTGTTCGGCGCTCTCGCGACGTGCGTGCTGTTCGCTCATGGTGCCTTCCTCTGCTGGAGCCGGCCCGGTGCGTCCCGGCGACGGAGCGTGCCGCGCAAGCCGCGCGCGGATGTCGCTGGTCCGGTACCCGCCGGCGCGCAGGCTATGCACCGCACCCACCGCCGTCGTCGTACGCCGTCCGTGCCGCGACCAGGGTGTGCGTGCCGCTGATGCGAGTGACCGGCCCGCTTCCTAGCGTGGAGGGGACCCCGGCGGCGTGGCTGGCGCCCCGCCGCTCCACCCACGCGAGGAGCAGCGATGAAGACGACCACGATGGTGGAGACCTACCCGAAGTCCATCAACCTCGACCGCACACAACTTGCGGGCGTCATCGACCGGATCGTCGAGTGCGCCCAGGCCTGCACCGCCTGCGCGGACGCCTGTCTCAGCGAGGACTCGGTGGCCGACCTGCGCAAGTGCATCCGCACCAACCTGGACTGCGCCGACATCTGCGAGACCACGGCTCGCGTGCTGTCCCGGCACACCGCCTACGACGCGAACATCAGCCGGTCGGTGCTGGACGCCTGCATCACGGCCTGTCAGGCGTGCGGGGACGAGTGCGAGCGGCACGCGGGCATGCACGAGCACTGCCGCGTGTGCGCGGAGGCGTGCCGAGCCTGCGAGTCGGCGTGCCGCGAACTGCTGACCACGATGAGCTGACGCCGGGCACACGAACAGGCGGCGCAGGTCTTCCGGCCCGGCGCGGGGACCTGACCCTGCCCGTGGGGTGAGAATGCGGGCCGGATTCGGATACGCTCGGGGTGTTGTGAATGTCGTACTGTTCTGTGCGAGTGTTCCGGACGTCTTCACGAGTTCATCCCAGGAGGAATCGTGACCTCTGTGCAGCCTGCGGGTGCATCGCCACTCGAGGGAAAAGTCGAGCAGGCGCTCGACGGGGGGAGCAGGCCACCGGTGGGCCGGTATCGGCTCGATCTCGCCACGGGGGAGTGGGCATGGTCGGACGAGGTCTACCTGATCCACGGCTTCGAGCCGGGTGAGATCGTGCCGACGACGCCGCTCATGCTGTCCCACAAGCACCCGGAGGACCGCGGGAGGGTCGACGGCGTGCTGCGGCGCGCCGCGGAGACGGGGCAGACGTTCAGTTCCGTGCACCGCATCCGTGACGCCCACGGCGAGACGCGCGTCCTCGCCGTCACGGGCCAGGGCAGGCGTGATCCCGCCAGCGGGAGGATCACGGAACTCGTCGGCTACTTCATCGACGTGACCGACTCCCACCGGGCGGCGGCGCAGCGGGACG
Organism: Myceligenerans xiligouense; assembly: GCF_003814695.1. Taxonomy (GTDB): domain Bacteria; phylum Actinomycetota; class Actinomycetes; order Actinomycetales; family Cellulomonadaceae; genus Myceligenerans; species Myceligenerans xiligouense. Next base: position 2,677,635 of record NZ_RKQZ01000001.1, on the reverse strand, counting down.
CCACGGCGTCGATCAAGGCGTCGGCGGAGCGCCGCGCCGTGATCGAGCAGGCCAAGGGCATGCTGATGGCGGTCTACGGCGTCGAGGAGGTGGAAGCTTTCGAGATGCTGCGCGAGACGTCGAACCGCACGAACATCGCCGTGCGCGACATCGCGGACACGCTGGTGGACCTGATCTCGGGACCCGAGGTGACCGCTCTTCCCACCCGGGACGCGATCGAGGCGTTCCTGAAGGATCCCGAGGCGCCGTCGGGCGGCTGAGCCGCACGCCCGATCCTCACCAGGGCCAGCTCGCCACGTCTGCCCGTCGGCTGCCGGCTGACGCTGCCGCCGGCCGTCGCGCCAGCCGCTCCACCGCGCCGGACACCTGGTCCGGCGTCACCGACGCGAGGCACGGGTGCCCGAACACGGGACACCTGCGGGCCTCCGTGCCCCGGCACGCCGCACCCTGGTCACCCAGGACGAACTGGGGCACGCCGTAGGGCGCCCAGTGCTCCAGCGGGACGACGGGCGCGAACAGGCTCACCACGGGCGTCCCGACGGCGGCCGCGAGGTGCGCCGGCCCCGTGTCACCCACCACGGCGCACCTCGCGGCTCGCAGCACGGCGGCCAGCTCGGCCAGGCTGGTGCGCCCGCCGAGGTCCACGGCGTGATCCCCGGCGACGTACGAGGTGAGGTCGCGTTCCACGGCCGAGCCGGTGACCAGGACCTCCCAGCCGTCGCCCGCCAGACGCTCGGCGAAGGCCCGGGAGCCCTCGGGCCGTGGCGCCCCGGAGGAAGTCGAGGCGCCCGGGTGGAGCACGACCGTGTCGCCGCCCGAGCCGCCGGGGCCACCGATCGCCGGCGCCGCCGGCAGCGAGGGGTGCACGGCGAGCAACCCGTCGTCGTCCGGTGAGAGCTGGGCGCCGGCCTGGGCGGCCAGTTCGAGGCATGCCTCCACCTCGTGCAGCCACGGCGGCCTGCGGTGGCGTACGTCCAGCAGGGAGCCCGGGTCGTCCTCGCTCGTGGCGACGATCCGTCGCACGCCCGCGAGGCGGGCCAGGAGCGCCGTCGGAAGCGGCGACTGACGGAACGACGTGAAGATCACCGCCAGGTCGTAGCGCCGGGCAATCAAGCCGGCCACGAGATCGAGGGCCGCCTCCGGCGACACCTGCGGCGGGTCGGGTCCCGACCAGGGGGCGTCGAACCGGAGCGTCTCGGTCACCCCCGGCAGCAGGGCCGCGGCCTGCGCCCCCGCGCCGGAGACCAGGAGGTCCACCTGCCCGTAGGTCGCGGCCAGCGCGCGGATCGCGGGGCCGGTCACCAGCACCTCCCCGTCGCTGCCGAGCCGCACGGCGAGCACCCGCACGGCCTGGTCCGCCGCGCCGGACGGGACGGGGGAGGTCTCCGCCACCACGTGCCCGTCCGCGGCGGGCGCCGCCGACAGATCATGGGACGGAGCGTTGCTCCCGAGCACTCGCACAGTGACCTCCACACGTGGCCGTCACGGGGCTTCTTCCGGTTCAGCTTGCTGCGGTTCACTCACGTTCTCAGGCCCGGGAACCACTCGCACCTTGAGCCGCGTCTCGCGGCGACCGCGGTATCCATGCAAGTCAGCGCGGGGACAGGCCCTCGGTGGCGGGCCCTTCCAGCAGCGCGCCGTCGGCGGCGAACCGCGAGCCGTGCACCGGGCAGTCCCAGGACTCCTCCTGGTCGTTCCACCGCACGACGCCCCCGAGATGGGGACACACACGCGACACCTGGCGGGCACCGTCCCGCTGCCCCGTGGGACGCGTCGTGGCGCAGGCCCAACCTCCGGCCTGCTCACCGAAGGTGGCCGCGGCGTGGGTGGTCGGTGCCGGCGGACGTGCCCACGGCTCGAGGTGCGGGGCCCACTCCACGGGCTCGTCGAGGATGCGGCCGGCCAGCGCCAGGCCGGCGGCCGCGGCGTTGGTGAGGCCCCACTTGGCGTACCCGGTCGCCACGAGCACTCGCTCGTCGCCCGGTACGGCGGGCCCCACGAACGGCAGCCCGGTGTCGGTCGTGTAGTCCTGGGCGGCCCAGGCGTGCACGGGGTCGCCGACGGGCAGCTGGTCACGGGTCCACTCGTCGAGTGCGGCCAGCCGCCGGGAGGGTTCGCGTTCCCGGCCGACGGGATAGCCCTCCCCGCCGACCATGAGCAGGCCGCCCGCCATGCGCAACGAGCGCACCGGCGCGCCGGCGGTGATCGACATGGTGTCGCCGAAGCCGGGCGGCAGGGCGGCCGGATCCGGCACCTGCCACGTCGTGAGCAGGCTGCGTCCGGCCTCCAGGCGCAGGAACAGCCCGCCGAGCCGCCCGGGCGGGGTGCCGGTGGCCAGCACGACCCGGTCGGCCTGCACGGTGCCGCGGGTGGTGCGCAGCGCGACGCCCGAGCGGTGGCGGCGCACCTGCCGCACCTGCACGCCGTCGTGCAGGGCGACACCCCGGGCCCGGAGGCGGGAACGGAGCGCCGCGAGCATGCGCAGCGGGTCCGTCTGCCCCTGTCCGGGCAGGCGGACGGCGCCGAAGGTGCGGCCGGGAAAGGGTGGGTCCTCGTCCCAGCGCGCCCCGAGTTCCTGGCGTGCGCACGCCAGGAGGACGGCGTCGACGTCGCTCACCTGTTCGGGTGTGGTGGCCACGGTGAGGTCGTCGCGGTCCTCCACGGGGACGTCCACCTCCGAGAGCGCGCGCCGGAGCCAGTCGAGGCCGGCGAGGTTCGCGGCCAGGTAGGAGCGCAGCACCTCGTCACCGTGCCGGGCGACGCGGGCCAGCCGCGTGCCCTGCAGCACCGATAGCTTGCCGGTCGAGGCCGCGGTCGTGGTCGCGCGGACGTCCCGGGCGTCGAGCACGACGACGTCGACGCCGGCGTCCGCGAGCAGGGCGGCGGTCGTGACCCCGGTCAGGCCCGCGCCGACCACCACGACGTCGGTGCGGAGCGGGCCGGGGGCCATGACGTCGGGGTCACCCGTACCTCGGGGGCCGGTGCCGCGGAGTTCGTTGCTCATGGTGTGCCTCCTGCGCAGGCGGTCGCTTCCCGGGCGGGCCCCACGAGCCTGACACGGAGTCCCGTCACTCGCAGCGGGTAGCCGATGTGCCAGGTGGGGTGTCTCTTCTCCGCTGAACGCCCTAGACTCACAAGCGACGAGGTCATGAAGCGGCTTCAGGTCCCGGCAGGATCTGCGAGGTTCCTATGTCTTCCGTCGAACAGTCCCCTTCCGTCGTCGAGGATCGCGTCGCGGGCGGGCCACTCCCACCACCTTCCCCCGGCGAGCTGGCCGACGCGCTGGGCGTCGGCACCAGCCTGCTGATCGGCCGCTACTGCGTCGAACTCACCTCGGGAGACTGGTGGTGGTCGGACGAGGTGTACGCCATGCACGGCTGGAAGCGGCACGAGGTGCGGCCCAGCCTCCAGGCGCTCAGCTCCCGCAAGCACCCGGACGACCGGGCGCGCATGGTCCGCGCCGTCGGTGACGCGCTCCGGGCGGGGCGTCCCTTCGCCTGCGGGCATCGCGTCGTGGGCCACGACGGCCGCACCCGATCTCTCGTGGTGGTGGGGCAGGGACGGCGCAACGCGCCCGCGGGTACCCGGGAGATCGTCGGCTACGTGGTCGACGTGACGCCCGTGCAGAAGGAGGCCCTGGACCGCCGCGCGGCGTCGGTGGTGCAGCACGCCTTTGTCGGCCAGGCGGTGATCGAGCAGGCCAAGGGCGTGGTCGCCGCGGTCCGCGGGGTGAACGAGGCCACGGCGGAACAGGTGCTGCGCGACGCCGCCGGCGAGGTGGGCGTCCCGATGCGCGTGGCGGCCGAACAGCTGATCGGGGCCCTGCGGGCGGAGGAGAGGCCCGGTGTCACGCAGGCCGCCCTGTCGCGGGCGCTGGACGCCATCCATCCGGTCGAGCGTCCCCGTGGCCGCGATCCGCTGCTGACCCGGCGGCCACGCACCGCACGCACGTGACGGACCCGCCGTCCCGCGGCTGCCGCGCCGGGGCCGGACCTCGCCCCGTGCCGGCTCAGAGTTCGCGTGGCGACGGCCCTGCCCAGGGTCGGGAAGGGTCCGGGCTCTGCGAGCCGGGAGCCCGCCGGGCTCAGCTCCGCACGAGGGCGTCACGACCGCGCGAGAGGACCACGATCAGGGCGGCGGCGGCGAAGTAGTCGTGGCCGGGGGTGCGGGCCGCGGCGCGGATGTCGTCGCCCAGTCTCTCGACGGCGGCGTTGAACCGGGCGGTGGCCGCGTCCGCGTCGTCGTCGGACGCCTCCGGCCCGTCCGGCGTGGCGGCCTCGAGGGCCCGCGCGTAGGTCCGCAACGCCGTGGCCAGTGCGGGGCGCAGGTCCGGCCCGAACGCGACCTCCGCGAGATCCTGGCGTTCCCAGTCGGCCAGGAGGCGCACGATGTCGTCCACGACGTCCGCCGACCCGTTGAGCTGTTCCGCGTGCCGCACCTGGGCCACCGTGCGGTCGTGAAAGCGACGCACGCGGCGGTTGGCGCGAGTCGCCTCCCGCAGATGCGCGACGGCGTCCTGCGCGCGGTGGAGCGTCGGCACCAGGGCGCGGCGCCGCTCCTCCCACTCGTCCGCCGCGAGCGGCCCGGCCGACTCCAGCTGGGACGCCAGCGCGTCGAGCTGGTCGACGAGAGCACCGCGCAGCCTGCGCAGCGCGACGTCCGACGGCGCGAGCGGGAGCGGCGGTGCGAGCAGGTTGAGCACCACACCGATCGACGCCCCCGCGAACAGCAGTCCCGCGAACGCCAGCGGGTACTCCAGGTCGTGCGCACTGCCCAGGAGGAGCACGAAGAGGCCGGAGGTGACCGCCCAGCTGCCCATCTCGCCCAGCGCACGCCAGCCGGCGAACAGCAGCGTCAGCCCGACCACGAGCCCTACGGCAAGCGCGCCGGGCAGCGCGAGGACATCGACGCCGAGCGCCGTCGCGGCACCGAGCAGCACCGCGGCCATGGCGTGCGCGGACTCCCGCGCCGACCGGATCGTCGTGCTCGACGTCGCCGCCACGGCGCCCATCGGCGCGTAGTAGGCGTAGTCGGACAACGGTGCCGGTGACAGCTCACCGGCGAGCCACGCGAGCGAAGCGGCGACCGCCCCGCGTGTCACGAGACCCCATCTGGGGCTCCACAGCGCCCGGAGCAGGTGGTCGCTGCGGCTTGGTGGTGCCGGATGACGGCCGGGGCGGTGTCGTCGTCTCGTCATGCGGTGCGGTGCGTCGATCGGGGTCAGGAACGGAGCAGCCGGGGCAGCACGTCGGGGGACAGGCAGTAGTCACGCCCCGTCTCGCGGGCGCGGGTGACCAGGTCCTGGGCGAGTTCGCGTACCGGAGTGTTGGTGATGTTGGACTCGTGGCGCAGCACCCCGAAGGCCACGTCGTCGTCCACGTCCAGCAGCATCGCGACGATCGCCTTGGCCTGCTCGATGTCCCGGCGGCTGCGGGCGGCTGCCCGGATGGAGTCGTTCGCCTGCCGGGCGGCGAGCTCCTTGACCGTGTCCGTCAGGTCCTGCACGTAGCCGATCACCTCGCGAGACGGGTGGGCGGGGCCCGGCCGGACCTCACCGACGACCGAGACGACGCGGTCACGACCGCCGGTGTCGACGATGCGGTGCACCGTGGCGAAGGGCTCATGAGTGCGCACCGCGTGGTCCAGCACGCCCCGTACCTGCGCACGGTGGTCCGGATGGGTGTGGGCGAGCACGACGGCGGTGCTCGGCACCACCTCGGCCGGCTCGAAGCCGTGGATGCGGTATGTCTCGTCCGACCATCGCCATCGACCCGTGGCGAGATCCGCCGAGAACCGCCCGACAGGCGCGGCGCCGCCCGTGGTCAGATGGAGTGGAACTGGGGTGGGAGCGGGCTCGCGCATGGATCCTCCGTCGAGGCGCTGATCACCGGTGAGGCCCCTGCTCGACCACGTTGTCAACGTACCCAAGCGGGCGTGGAGAAGCGAGGACCCGGGCGGCGCCGTCTGCGGAACCGACACATGCCTCTCACATCGGCCACATCGGCGGTGCCGGACGCGGCCACGTCCCGCGCGGCACCTCAGCGTTCGTGCGAGCCGGCGTGCGCCGTCACTCCGGGATCGCGCCCGACGCCGACTCCAGATGGGCACGGACGAACCAGTGGAACTGCTCCAGGTCGTGCAGGTGGCCGATGAGCAGGTCGTTCGTGACGTCGTCCAGGTCCGCCGTCGCCTCGGCGGCCCTACGGTGAGACGTGATGACCCCGTCGTAGACGTGGTCCAGCTCGCCCAGGTGCTCGATCGCGGGGGCGCGCCCCAGCTTGTAGTCGTCCCAGCTGCGCGCCGCGACCAGAGCGGCCGGCGTGCCGACCGGGACGGCACCCAGGGTCGCGATGCGCTCGGCGATCTGATCCACCATGGCGCGGACGGCCTCGACCTGGGGGTCCAGCATCTCGTGGACGCCGATGAAGTGCGGGCCCACCACGTTCCAGTGCACGTGCTTGAGCGTCAGATGCAGGTCGTTCAGGGCGTGCAGTCGCTCCTGGAGGATCTCGGCGACCTTGCCGCCCTCCTCCGGAGTGAGGGACGGGACGGTGTAGCGGGGCAGCTTCGGGGACATTTCTGGTCCTCTCTTCCGGCCATCTCGGCGGACCGAACGGGTCGGCCCTGGGTCAGCTCCGTTCCATCGTGCTGCGCGAAGCGTCCGGTCGCCACCGCGCGCGGCAGCGGGTTTCCACGACGCGCGGCGGGAGTCCGCCACGATCGGAGGCACGACACCGCCACGGCGGGGAGAGGTACAGGTCACATCCGTATCGATGCGAAGTTCGCGCCCGGTTCGTGCTATGTTTTTTCCGCACCGGAACGGCGCCGAGAGGCCCGGGACGGTCCACCTGTCCGGGTGGCGGAATTGGTAGACGCGCTAGCTTGAGGTGCTAGTGCCCGTATTAGGGCGTAGGGGTTCAAGTCCCCTCTCGGACACCCTGTTTGACCTGCGCAAACGCAGGATCGCGAGTTTTCGCGTACGCACCGTGTGTGCACCGAGCCCCTGACTATCTGGTCGGGGGCTGTGTCGTTGCTGCGGTCGGCTCGCGGCGGGCAGCGGTCGGGGGTAGTGGCAAGAACGTCGAACCATTCGGCTCGATCCGAGGCTGCTGTGGGGTCAGCCGGATCTCCATGGTGGCTCGGGCGTCCAACACAACGTCGTCGTCCAAGAGCACTCGGGCCTTGGTCGACGTCAAGCGTTCAGGAGTCGGAGCAGCGAGACGCCACGACCTACAACGCGGTCACGGGCCAGTTGAAGGCCGCCACGGACACCAACGGGCAGAGCACTCGCGGCACCTACGACGCGCTCGGGCGTCTCGTCGAGGTGGTCTACCCGCAGCACGAGGGCCTGTCGGTCCCATCGGTCGAGTACGAGTACACCACCCGCGCCAACGGTCTGAACGTGGTGCTCCCCGTACCCTCGGCGCGGACCGGGACGATCAGCCGGTCCGGCGTGCGTCGGAGTTCTACGACGGGCTCATGCGCGTGTTCCAGACGCAGGACGAGGCACTGGATACCGGTGAGCTGCGCGACGACGACGACGCCGCGACGCGGGGTCGGCAGATCACCCAGGTGTTCTACGACACCGCCGGTCGCACGTGGAAGCAGACCAGCCCGCAGTACGCCACCGGCCTCGTCACTGACACGCCGGTGCAGCCGGAACTGATCGCCGACTCCGCCACTCATCTCTTCCAGGTCGAGCAGACCCTCTCGGCGCATCTGGGCGAGCACCGCATCGTGCAGCTTCGGCCACACGCCGGCCTCGGTCCACTCCCGCAGACGGCGCCAGCACGTGACGCCCGAGACACCCAGCGCCTGAGCGGGGACCTGGCGCCAGCCGACCCCGTGCCGTAACACGAACACGATCCCGGCTAGCGCCGCCCGATCATCAGCCCGCCGCCGACCGTGATGCCGGTACGGACGCAGCTTCGGCGCCGGCAACTACGACGCCACCTGCTCCCACAGCAGGTCAGGGACCAAATCCTCGATCACGAGCCCGCAGCCTGCCCCGAGCCAGCTGGTCAGGCATAGCGGACACGCCGACCATTCTGAAACGAGGTCTTAGGGTTGTTCCCGCATGGCGCGGTCGAGGAGATGCTCGTCGCGCGGTCCCACGGGTGCGTAGACGACGAGCCCTGCTCCGGGGAGCGCGTCGACGGTCATCGACTCGTAGTGCAGGGAGACGGTCTCTTTCTCAGGACCGACAAGTAGGTGTTTGATCCCCTGGCCGAGATGGCCCACCTCGTTCAGGTCCCAGATGGCGGCGAACTCCGCAGACTCGTCCCGGAGGGCGCGTACCAGGTCGTCAACGGACGCGGGGGAGGCGTTCCATCGGGCTTGTTCCAGGCGGAATGTGGCGACGGTGAGCTTCGCCTCCGCATGCCAGTCCGCGATGCGCTCCCGCGTGGTCGGGTCGGTGAACAGGATGCGCAGGACGTTGCGGTCGGTTTGCGGGATGCTGGGATAGTCGGTGAGGAACCGGCGACTGGCTGCGTTCCACGCGAGAATATCCCAGGTCGGAGATTTCAGATACGCCGGCCACGGCATGAGGTTGTCGAGCACGCGCTGCGTCCGCGCGAGCTGTTCCCCACCGTTGAACGGGTCGGCGGTGGCCGTGGTACCGAACGCAAGTACGAAGGCATGTGTGCGTTCGTCCTCGCGCAGCTCTAGCGCTGTGCAGATCGCGTCGAGGACCTGCCGGGAGGGGCGCCCTCCGCGGCCCTGCTCGAGTCGGGTGTACCACTCGACGCTGATGCTGGCGCGGGCGGCCACCTCCGCTCGACGTAGTCCGGCGGTGCGGCGTCGCCCGCTGTCGTTGACCGGGCGCAGGTGCTCGCGCCGAGAACGCAGGAAGGCCCCGAGGTGATTGGTCGCGGGATCGGGCGTCACGCCGTCCATCTTTGTGTACGCCCGATCCCGCGACAAGCCGACTACTCGGCGGCGTCCGGCACGAGAGCCATGAGCGACTGGCCCGTCGCGAAGTCCGTGGGCCATGACACGTGGTCATGGATCATGAGCCATTCTCCGTCGATGAGTCGGAAGCAGTTCGTCTGCCGTACCCAGGTGTCCAGGTCGTCTCCGTACATGACGCCGCGCAGCCGGACGAACGCTCGCATGAAAGCGAGGTCGCCGCCGGTGTGGATCTCCAGGCCGGACAGGTCGAGATGGATGGGCCCGTCGAACGCGGCGAAGAAGGCCACCCAGTTCTCCCGCCACATCGGGCCGCCGTGAAACTCCAGCGGCGGCATCAGGTCGAACGCGGTGAACCCGTCTGGCGCGTAGAACGTCATCATCTCGTCGACGCGCTTGGCCTCGAAGCTCGTCTTCCAGCGGAGCACCGCATCCCGCACGTCTGCCTCGGCGCGGGTAGCGGTAGTGGTGGTGTCTGTCATCTGAGGACCCTTTCTCTCGGTCGTCTTCAGCTTGCGGGGAGGGCGCGGCGGCTACCATCCCGTGCTTGTGCCGGTATGACCTGTACCCCCTTGGTCACCGGCTGGATCAAGAGAACCGTGTCGGTCGAAACACTCGCGCGATCCTTCGGTACTCGCAGCGGCACCCCCGCGAGGCGGCGGTACGTCGAGATGCCCCGACCCCATCCCAAGGCGTTCCGCGCGTTCGATGGTGGAACGGGACGACGAGGTCAGGCGTCGCCGCTCCGGTTCAGGTGCGTGACAAGTGTTCGCAGCCAGGACTCGGCGATCGCGGGCTCGCTCGTCATCGCCCTGGCGAGTGCTTGCCGGCCCTCTTTGCTCCGGCCGTATCGCACGATCCCGACGGCCTGCGCGAGGGCCGCGCGGGTCTTCTCGTCCCGGCCGGGGCCGTCGATGTCCGCGGTCCAGTCCTTCGGCCGGAAGCTCCGGTGGAGCTTGGTCTGGTAATCGCCGAAGTACGACCAGGCGTACGGATCGAGCGAGACATTGACGACGGCGTCCGCCGGGAGTGCGTCCGTCCATCCAGCGTGCTGGTGCCAGCGCCATGTCTTCGGGCTGGTCTTCTCGCGGGAGGTGACTCCGACGAAACGTACCTTCGTACGGATCACCGACCACGGCGCGCGTTCCTCTTCCCCCCCAGCCACGGAGGAGGTCGAAGAGCTCAGTGAAAGTACCGCCCTCGTGCACGACATCGACGAACGCCAGCGGGCGGTCGCGCCGCGCGAGGTCTCCTGGACCGGCACCGATGCTCGCCAGGATCTCGCGTGCGTGCCGACGTTCCCTCAGCGTGAGGTCAGGCCTTCGCCATTTCCCTTCCTCGAACGCGCCCGGCCGTGCGAAGGAAACCGGGAAGCGCGCGACATTCGGCTGGGAAACGTCCGCGAACGCACCGCTGAGCAGGTCGAACATCTGCGGGCAGGCGCCGCAACGCGGAGGGCTACGTACCGGCTCAAGCCATCGGCAGGAAGTGGGAACGTGTCGTCCCTGCTCAGCGCGCCTTGGGGAGCAGGATAGGGCGTGAGGATAGTGACCAATTCCCCTCTCGGACACTCAACCGCGAACCGCTGTGGCCTTCGGCCGCGGCGGTTTCGTTGTTTTCTCGTGGGGGCGGAGCCCCCACGCCCCGCCCCGGGGGCGGGCCCCCGGACCCCGGACGTGGTGCCGGGGGTGGGGGCGCGCGGCGGACCCCTGATGGGAGCCGTCCTTCGTGTGGGCCTGCGGGCCTCCGTCGCCCGGGAACCGAGGCTCGGCGTCCGGACCTACCGCCGCCGGGTGGACGGTGGTCCGGGCGGCTGCCGGAGACGGGTCAGGGTGCTGATGGTGTGCGCGGTCGACGCGAGGGTGACGTGCCGGTGCCACCCGCCGAACGACCGCCCGGCGAAGTCACGCAGGCCGGAGGTCGCGCAGGCCTCCGTGAACGCGTCGTCGACGCTGTCGGTGAGCAGGGTCGACCCGTAGAGTTCCGAGGCCGAGGTCTCGGCCAGGTTCGTGACCCAGACGCCGGCCGGCCAGGGGCCACCCAGGGGCCCGAGCCCGAGCAGGATGAGAGGGCCGGACGCCCGTGCCGGACGGTTCCCGCCCGCGGCCCGGACCTGAAGGGTGGCCGCGACGGTGGCCGTCGCCTCCGGCCGCAGCGTCGGTGGTGCGGTGACGGGACGCCGCATGCGGTTTCGGGCGGCGAGCAGCAGGTGCGCCGGCTCGGGACGGGCGTCGCGCTCGGGTCGGAACCGGTGCGCGTGGTCGACCCGGACCAGGAACGGTAACTCGCGCTCCCACAGCTCGTGGATGAGGAGTTCGGCCTCGACCCCGCGAGCGTCCATGATCACCGGCTGCCGGGGAAGACCCGTGGTGGTGGCGGCGTACACCCGCACGGCGGTCTCCGCGAGACTTTCGGCCTCCCCGCCGTCCGGAGCGTAGGGGGCCCGGCCGGCTGCCGGGACGTGCTGTCGTGGCAGGAGCAGGTGCCAGTCGACCGGGCTGCACATCGCGGCCGAGGCGAACCAGACGCCGAGTGCCCGTTGCGCGTTGAGGACCTTTCCCTGGACCGGGTCGTAGCTGCGTCCCACGCCTACCGAACTGGTTCCCGCCTTGGGGAACACGGTCTGTCGGATCACCCAGGCCTGCGGTGCCGCGACGTCCACCAGATGGCGAGCCACCGCACGGCGCACCAGCCGCCAGTCCCAGGGAGAGCTGTTGACGAAGTGGTGCAGGCGCTGGGCGGCCGCCGCGCCACCGACGGAACGAGCGATGTTGCGCACGGACTTGCGTCCCGGCGTCGCGAGCAGGGCACGAACGTACTGCATGGCCTTGCAGCGTTGGTCGCTCCGTGCCAGCGACACGAACACCTTCGGGCCCAGGTCGCCCAGAACCTGCTCGTGCCAGTCGTCCGCGGCGCGGTGGGCGGGCACGGCCGGACGCACGGGTCGCCCCATCAGATCGGACACGGACGTGCTCCTCAGAACGCGACGGATCGTGGGTTCCCAGCGGGACGGACGAGAAGGTGTCAGGTGTTCACGGTGTCGACCGGCTGCTGCGACGCCGCCGGGTCGCCCTGGGCGCCGGTGTCCCGGGGGATCCAGCGGACGGCCAGGAGCCCGAGAGCGACACAGATGATGCCGGCCAGCGCGGCGACCACGTGGTACCCGTCGAGGAAGGCGGCCTGTGCCGTCGCGAACGCCGGTGAGGCGGTCCCGCTCTCCTCGATGAACTCGGCGATGCCCGTCGCGTCCCCCGGGAACGTCATCCGGAAGACCACCGTCAGGAGCGAACCGAGCAGCGCGATCCCGAGGGCGTTGCCGATCTCGTTGCTCGTCTCGGCGATGGCGCCGGCGGCCCCGGCACGCGACTCCGGCACGGCGCCCACGGCGGTGTCCGCGACGAGGCTGAACGAGATGCCGAACCCGATCCCGGCGACGACGGTCGAGGCGATGTAGAAGAGCACACCCGTGGTCTCGTTCGTGAACAGCAGCAGCGCCATGCCTGCCGCCATGGAGAAGTGACACAGGATCAGTGCGCTCCGCGCCCCGATCCGCTCGACCAGGCGCGGGGTCAGGACGCTCGACAGGGTGAGGACGACGGCACCCGGGACCGCCAGGGTGGCCGAGACGAGAACCGAGTGCCCCAGCACCGACTGGAGATACGTCATGCTCAGGTACGCCGCGGCGGACCAGACGAACAGTGACAGCAGTCCGGTGAGAATGGCCACGGCGAAGACGTGCTGCCTGAAGAGGCCGATCTCGAGCAGCGGCCGGGGGATGCGTCGCTGGCGCCGGACGAACACGACGACCAAGCCGGTCCCGGCGACGACCAGCGCTCCGCTCAGGAGATCGAGGCCGTAGGTCGCGGCGTGCTTGATCCCGTAGATCGCCAGGAGCAGCCCGACGGCCGAGAGCAGCACGCTGGGGATGTCGATCTTCCCGGGACGGGTTCCCTTGACCTCCTTGAGGAGCGTGGGTGCCAGGCAGAGGAAGGCCACGACGACGGGGATGTTGATGAGGAACACGGAGCCCCACCAGAAGCGGCTGAGCAGAAGCCCGCCGACGATCGGACCGATGACGAACCCGGCGGCGAACGTCGCGGCGAAGATGCCGATGGCCCTGGCCCGCTGGACGGGGTTCTCGAAGAGTTCGCTGATGACGGCCAGCGCGGACGGGAGCAGGGTCGCGCCTCCGAGGGCCATCAGCGCTCGGGAGGCGATGAGGATCTCGGGCGTCGGGGCGAACGAACCGCACAACGACCCGAGCCCGAAGACCGACGCCCCGATGAGCAGGAGACGACGCCGCCCGAACCGGTCACCCACGTTGCCGAAGGTGATCAGGAGCGAGCCGACGACGAACCCGTAGATGTCGAGGATCCAGAGGCTCTGGTCCGTCGTCGGCTGGATGCCCTCGTTGATCCTCGGCATGGCGAGGAACAGGACCGATCCGTCCATCGCGACCAGCAGCACGGGGCCGAGGGTCACGAGGAGCCCGGTCCAGGCGCGGCGGGGTGCGGGAGGCACCGGTCTACGGTCGGTTCCAGGTGTGCTCATGCCCACCATCGTCGGAAGGCCGGTGGCGGGCGGACAAGCCCACTGTCCTGGGTACTCATGCCAGGGATACCCGATCTCGGTCGTCTCGTCGCTCGGAGTCCGGCGCCGGCGCGGACGTCCGCCCGGCCGCGCGGCGTTGGCGGGCGGCATGGGCGAGGGTGCGCAGGAGGTGGTGGGTGGTGGTCCAGTCCATGCAGGTGTCGGTGATGGACCGGCCGTAGGTGAGGGTGTGGAGGGGGCCGGGCTTCTGGGCGCCGGCGTGGAGGAAGGATTCGAGCATGAGGCCGGTGATGCCGGGTTCGCCGGCGGCCAGGCGGGCGGCGAGTTCTCGGGTGACGTGGGCCTGGCGCTCGTGGTCCTTGCCGGAGTTGCCGTGGGAGGCGTCGACGACCAGGCCGTGGGTCAGGGAGCCGTGCAGTCCGGAGGCGCGGGCGGTGCGCAGGGCGGTGGTGACGTCGTGGGGGTGGTAGTTGGGGCCGCGCCGTCCGCCGCGCAGGATGATGTGGCAGTCGGGGTTTCCGGTGGTGCGGACGGCGGCGGCGCGGCCGGTGGTGTCGGTGCCGAAGAAGGTGTGCTCGCCGGCGGCCGTGAGGCAGCCGTCCACGGCGATCTGGACGTCGCCGTCGGTGGCGTTCTTGAAGCCCACGGGCATGGACAGGCCGGAGGCGAATTGGCGGTGGACCTGGGACTCGGCGTTGCGGGCTCCGATCGCTCCCCAGGTGACGGCGTCGGCGATGTATTGCGGGCTGGTGGGTTCGAGGAACTCGCATGCGGCGGGGACGCCCGCGTCCAGGACCCCCAGCAGGACTTGTCGTGCCAGGCGTAGTCCGTGTGCCACGTCGTGGGTGCCGTCCAGGTGGGGGTCGTTGATCAGGCCTTTCCAGCCCACGGTGGTGCGAGGCTTCTCGAAGTAGACGCGCATCACCACGACCAGGTCGTCGGCCAGGTCACGGGCGGCCGCCGCGAGCCGGGTGGCGTACTCCAGGGCCGCGGCCGGGTCGTGCACGCTGCACGGGCCCACGATCACCAGGAGTCGGTCGTCCTCACCGGTCAGCACGTCACGGACCTCGCGCCGTGAGGTCGCCACCAGGTCACCCCGTGCCGTTCCCAGCGGCATCTCGGCCAGGACCTCACCCGGCGCCGGCAGCGGATCAAGAGCACGCACACGCGGGTCCCCGGATCCCTCGGAATCCGTCGGCGGTCGGGTGGAGGGAGAGAGGAGGTCGGCGGGTCGAACGGGTTCGGTGTCGCTCGGTGCGCTCATCGGTTCGTTCTCCTTCGGGTCGATGGCGTGCACGGTCCGCCCCTCCTGCCCGGGCGAGCCGGACGGCCGCGGACGGGATCTGGGCAAAGCGGTGCGGGCAGGCGGGGGTGGGGCAGGGCAGGGCGCAGCAGGCCTCGGCGGGTGGCCGTGTCGGCGGACGCCCTGCCGGGGCGACGGGGTACGGGTGCTGTGGTGGGGGGTGCGGCGGCGGCGCCGTCGCGGTGTTCTAGGCGGTCCTGAGCGGGCGGCCGTGAACGTGCTCGAGGTCGGACAGCGACTTCTCGACGAATCGTGCGTCGAGGCTGCGGATCCTGGTGTCCAGCCCGAGGTCCCGGACACGCGCCAGGAACCCCGGGGACGCGATCGACGATCCGGCCACGGGCTGTTCGGGCGCCGAGAAGCTGTCGAGCAGCGGGAGGATGGACGCTCGACGTTCCGACTCGGGCAGTGCCCGCAGTCCGGCTCCGAGCCGCCGGTGCCAGTCGGCGTGGTCGTCGACCTTCGTGAGCTCCACGCCCAGGCCGGTGAGCCAGTCGACCATCGTGTCGAGCGAGACGCCGTCGTCGAGGGGGTTGACGACGTGATGAGTGGAGTAGCCACCTCGGCCCGCGGCGTCGAGAGCGACGATGCAGGAAGCCACCACGTCGACCGGGAGCCCGTCGTAGTGCGGCCGGCCACCCCCCGGTGCGTAGAACGACGACGGCACGACCCCGGTCCGGACGAGGCTGTAGACGAGCCGGGAGAACGTGTCCGGGACGTTGATCTGGCCGACGTACTCGCTGTGCGCCAGGATCATGCTTGCCCGGAACGTCGTCACGGGGAGGTGGAAGCTGTCGTGCGCCTCCCGGAGGAGCACCTCGCCCGCCCACTTCGTCGCGGCGTAGCCCTCGACGTTGTTCTTCGTCCCCGTCCCGACCGAGGGCAGTGCCCGCCGGATGTCCGCGTGCTCGTCGAGCGGGCTCTCGGTACCGGCGAGCAGCGCCGTCGCGATGCTGGAGACGAAGCTCACCGGCTTCAGCCGCACGGACGCCGCCAGCCGGACGACCTCCGCCGTCCCGGCCACGTTCGCGTCGAAAAGCTCCTGGTAGGGGAGCGCGTGGTTGACCATCGCCCCGGCATGGACGACACGGTGCACGTCACGGGCGAGGCGGTCCCAGGTGTCCGCGTCGAGCCCGAGCGCGGGCTCGGAGAGATCACCGGCCAGGACCTCCAGGGCGTGACCGAACCGGTCGAAGGTCTTGAGGAGACGTTCGTCGCTCGTGAAGGCACGCCTCAGCCGTTCGTACGCCTCGTCGTCGTCGGCGGCACGGACGATGCAGATCACCCGGCCACCCGTCGCTGCCACCTCGTGGAGCCACTCGAGGCAGAGGAACCGGCCGAGAAATCCGTTCGCACCCGTGATGAGCACGGTGGGCGCGTCGCCGGTCGGCGACTCCACGGGAGCCGGCGTGAACCCGTCGCCGAGGAAGCGTGCCAGGCGGAGGTCCTCGGCACGGAGCAGCTCCGGGGCGTCGCCGTGAACGCTCTCGAACGAGACGACGGCGGCGTCGCCGTTCCTCCTGGCGTCGAGGAGGTCGGCGAGGCGCCCGATCGTGGTCGCCTCGCCGGCGATCGTGTTGACGGGGACCCGGACGCCGAAGATCTGCTCGAGGAGGTTCGACAGGTGCACGGCCGTGAGCGAGTCGCCACCGAGGTCGCGGAACCGGTCCTCGGCGCCGATGTCGGCCGGCGAGGTGCCGATCGCGATGGCGGCGGCATCGCGCACCGTGGCCACGGTGGGGGCGTCGCCGGCGTTGTCACGCAGGGACTCGAGGAGAGCGTCGCTGCTGGAGCGCAGGCTCTCGTAGAACGCGGTCAGCACGGGGCCGTACCGGCGCGCTAGCTCCGGCCGGACGAGCTTCCGGTGGTCCGAGAGCAGCCCGTTCGACTCGCTGAACGGCTCGAGCTCGACCAGGACGCCCCGTGGCACCTCGTAGGAGTTGAGCGCCTCGGCCGCGCCGATCGCCCGGAACTCCTGCAGGAGATGCTCGCGGATCGCCGGAACGTCACCCCCGAGTCGATCGACGAGTTCGTCCGTCGGGACGGCGACGGCGAGGATCGACGATTCGCCGCCGTCGCCGTGGAGGTACACCTGGCGGAGGACCTCGCTCCGGGAGACGTAGGTTCCCTCCAGCGACGGAAGCGCCACGAACTCCCCCTGGGAGAGTTTGACGATCGCGTTCTTCCGGTCGATGATCCGCACCGTTCCGGTGTCGTCGACGGAGGCGATGTCGCCGGTGCGGTAGAAGCCGTCGTCCGTGAAGATCTGCTCGTCGAGGTCGGGGCGCCCGTAGTAGCCCGGGATGGTCGACGTGCTCCTGATCAGGAGCTCGCCACGGGATCGCGGACGGTCCGACGAGTAGTAGCCGAGTTCGGGCACGTCCTCCAGACGGTGGTCGAGCACGGGTGGGCGGAGGAACCTGCCGTTCGACAGCACTCCGCCGATCTCCGTGGTGCCGTACAACTCGTGGACGTCGATCTGCAGCAGATCCTCGACGAAGGCCTTGAGCTCGGCCGAGATCGGCGCCGACGTGCAGCTCGCCCATCGGACGTTGCCGCCGAGCACCTGGGTGCGCATCTCGTCGCGGACCGACGCCGCGAGAACGTCGTCGTCCCCGTCGGGGGTGTGGGACCTGGCGGCCTGGAGCCGCCGCCGGAACTCCTGGCGCATCAGCTCGCAGACGCGTGGGACGAGCGAGAGCTCGGTCGGCCTGGCGAGCGCCAGGTCGTCGAACAGGCTCGAGAGGTTCGTGCTGGACGCGAAATAGGTCAGCCCGCCCCGGGCGAGCGTACTGCGCACAGAGGAGTGGCCCGCCACATGGCTCATGGGCATGTAGTGGAAGGTCGAGACGTCCGGCTCGGCGGCGAAGAACTCCGACCAGCCGTCCCCACCCCACATCGCGGTGACGAGACGCTCCGGGTAGATGGCGCCCTTCGGTGTCCCGGTGCTGCCCGACGTGTGGAGCAGCATCACCGGACGTGACTCGGTCCATGGGGCCACGACGGCGGCCCCGGCGCCGGACAGGTCCAGGAGTTCGGGCCGCGGGACGCCGGTCCCGTCCAGGCTCTCCAGTTCCCGGACGTGGTCGGGGTCGCCACCGCGGTAGTCGAGCACGAGGAGGCGGGTGATCGTCGGCTGTGCCGCCAGCAGCTCGACAGCCCGGCCGAGCAGGGAGACACTGACGGCGAGGGCGCGGGGCGCGGTCGTGGCCAGGATGCTCGCCTGTTGGTCGAGGGAGGCGCTGGTCTGCAGCGGGACGGTCGTGATACCGGCGAGGTTGCACGCGAGGTCGGCGGTGACGTAGTCGGCTCCGGCGAAGCCGAGGAACGCCGTCATGTCACCCTCGGTGAGTCGACCGGCTCCTCGTCGATCGTCCGTGAGCTGTGCGGCGACGGAGGAGACGCGCTGTGCGAGCTCGCCGTAGGTCAGCAGGTCGTAGGAGTCCTCCGCGCGGGCGGTGAAGGTGGTGAGGTCCTCGTCGGACCGGGGCACGGGCGTCCGCTCGGCGAGGGCGGGCCTGTCGGTGTATCGCTCGAAGACTGCGGTCATGGTCGAGGCGAGTGCCATGAAGGTCTACTCCATCGGGTCGTCCCAGGACGGACCTGAGGGGCCGTCCTGGTCGCATGTGTCCGGTTCAGCGGACGCCGATCCGGTTCGGAAGGAGTTGCAGGGCGTCACGGGAAGCAGTGTCGTTCGGCGTGTAGACCTCGAGCCGGTGATCGGTCGACTCGGGTTGGAGCCACACCTGGTAATCGATGTCGAGCGCGCCCAGCGTGGGGTGGGACAGGAGCATGGTGCCGACGGTGCAGTCCGCGACGTCGCCCTCGGTCCACAGGGCGGCGAACTCGTCGCTCTTCATCGTGAGTTCACCGATCAGCTCGGCGAGCCGTGCGTCGCGCGGATAGCGGCCGGACGTCAGCCGCAGGTAGGCGACGTGCGCCCGCGCGAGCTCGTCCCAGTTGCGGTACAGGTCCCGCGTGAGGGGGTCGAGGAAGAACGCCCGCGGGACGGACGGGCGTCGGTCGGCCTCGTTCGGTGCCGCGAACGGGGTGTGCTCGGACAGCAGCTCATGGCCCGATCGGTTCCACGCGAGGACGTCACCACGCCTCCCGAGCACGACGGCCGGGATCGTTTCCTGGAGCGACTCGAAGAGCGCCAGGACACGGGTGTGCGGGTACTCGGGGTCCGGCCGCACCATGCGGCTGGAGCCTCCCGTCGTGGCGAGGTTGAACAGGTGGGTGCGTTCGGCGTCGTCGAGCCGCATCGCGCAGGCCAGGGAATCCAGGACCTGCGGGGAGGCCGTCCCCGTCTGGTCCTGTTCGATCCTCGTGTAGTAGCCGACGCTGACGCCGGAGAGCCGGGCGAGTTCTTCACGTCTCAGGCCCGGCACGCGGCGGGGCGCGCCTCCCGGATCGAGACCCAGCATCTCCGGACTCGTCCTGTCCCGCCGAGTCTTGAGGAAGCTTCCCAGGCTTTCGACCTTCATGATGCCGACGCTATCTCGGGACGGCTCGCCGGCGGAGGGCCGAGGGTGACCCTCCCAGGGGCACCCAGGGCCGTCGTCGGCTCGAGGGCGCTCGCGAGGGCTTCCACGCACAACCGGGCCAGGATGCGGTCGCCGTCGAGCGTGAGCACGGATTCCGGGTGGAACTGCACGGACGCGAGGCCCGGGCCGCGCAGGGCATGCACCTCGCCGCTGTCAGGGTCGCGGGACACCTCGATCCGGCCGTGCGTCCGGGACTCGAGGTGGTCGGTCGGGGAGACCGCGGAGAACGAGTTGTAGAAGCCGACGCGCACGTGCTCGTCGAAGAGCTGGATCGAACGCTGCACGCCCTGGTTCGGCCGGCGGCGGCGCGAGACCCGCAGGCCGAGCTCCTGGCTCAGTACCTGGTGGCTCAGGCAGACGGCCAGGAAGGGTCGGCGGCCCGTCAGGAGCCGCGACACCTCGGATCGCAGGTGGCGCATCTTGGGGGAGGTGGGGTCCCCGGGATCCCCGGGCCCGGGACCGAGCACGACGAGGTCGTGCCCGCTGGGTGGGGGCGGTTCGTCGAAGCGCCGGACCACGACCGTCGCACCGGTGGCGCGGAGCTGGTGAACCATCATGGCGGTGAAGGTGTCCTCCGCGTCGACCATCAGGACCCGGCGGCCCGTCAGATCGGGGGACGTGGTCGACCCGCGCCCCGGGGAGCCGGCACGGGACCGGAGCCAGAAGCCGGCCAGCCCGTCGTTCCGGTCCTCGAGTGCCGACCTGACGTCGGGGTGCGCGGCGAACGCGCGGTGGACGGGGGCGCGCAGCGCCGCGACGATCCCCTCGGCCTTGGCCCGCGTCTCCGCGATCTCGGCTTCCGGCCTGGATTCCCGCACGATCGTCGCCCCGACGGCGAGGGCGAGTCTCCCCGTGGAGTCGATGTCGGCGGTGCGGATGAGGATCGCGGAGTCCATCGTGCGCCGGCCGGCCGCGTCGCGTCCGATGAGAGCCGCCACCCCGCTGTAGTAGCCACGTCCCTCGGGTTCGTAGCGGCTGATGACGCGGCAGGCGTTCTCCAGTGGGCTGCCGGTCACCGTCGGGGCGAACAGGGTCTCGCGGAGGATGTCGCGCGGGTCGCGGGAGGTGCGTCCCTCGATGAAGTACTCCGTGTGGGCGACGGCCGCCATCTCCTTGAGATGGGGCCCGGTGACCCGGCCGCCGTCGTCGCAGATGCGGGCCATCATCTTCAGTTCCTCGTCGAGCACCATCGCGAGCTCCTCGGACTCCTTGCGGTCTGCGAGGAAGTCCATGACGCCGGGGAGGTCGGGACCGTTCGGGGGGTATCGGTAGGTTCCGCTGATGGGGTTCATCACGGCGATGCCGTCCCGGAGGCTGACGTGGCGTTCGGGACTCGCACCGACGAGGATGCGCTCGCCGGTGTATGCCAGGAAGGTCCAGTGCGAGCCCTGTTCGCTCTCCAGGATCCGGCGGAACAGCGTGAGCGCACCGGACAGGGGTGAACCGCCGATCTCTGCCCCGAACGTCCGGCGCAGGACGAAGTTCGCCCCCTGACCGGTGGCGATCTCCTCCTCGACGACCCGGCGTACCCGGTCGCCGTACGCGGCGTCGTCGGGTTCGAAGGTCTCGCCGTTCAGCTCGATGGGCGCGTCCGGGACACGTTCGAGCACCTCTCCCAGCGGGACTTCCTGGTCGGCGGTGACTGCCAGGGCCACCAGCGGGGTGGCGTCGTCGGGACTGCTGAACCCGCGCTCGTGGAGTTGGCGGTAGGGCACCAGTGCCAGGACGTCGTGCACGGCTCCGGAAGGGCCTCCAGGTCGCCGAGGCGAGTCCGCGCCCTCCGGCGGGAGTGCGATGTCCCCGAGCAGTGCGGGGCGCGAGACGTCACCGACGAGCACGTCGACGACGTGCCGTCGGCCCGCCCCCGGCCGGTGCAGGAGGGCGAAGGGTGGGGGGTCCTCGTGCAGCACGAGGTCCAGCAGGTCCGCGCTCACGGGAGCACCTCCCGTGCGGGCAGAACGGTCGCGCACCGGGCGGCGGCGTACGCAAGTGCCTGGCGGTGCTCCTCGGGGGAGAAGTCCGCGGTCGCGTCCCCGACGACGATCGTCTCGATGTCGTGGGAGAACGACTCGACGGCCGTCGCGAGGATCCCCACGTGCGCGTAGACACCGCACACGACGAGCTGGTCGCGACCGGTGGCCCGGATACGCTCCAGCAGGTCGGTGCCGAGGAACGCGCTGTAGCGCCACTTGGTGAGCATCCAGGCGCCCTGCGCCGGTGCGAGATCGTCGACGATGGCGCGTTCGGAGGGGGAGCGTCGCATCCCCGGTCCCCAGAACTCCTTGAGCAGCCCACGCTGCTGCGCGGTCATGCTGCCCGGTTGGGCGGTGTAGGCGATCGGCACGCCCTGGGCGGCGGCGCGGTCACGCAGCAGCGCGACGTTCCGGATCAGTGGGAGGCGCAGACTCTCGGGAAAGGGATCGAGGAAGTAGCGCTGCATGTCGTGGATCAGGAGGACCGCACGGTCGGGACGAGCCGTCCAGCGGGCGGTGTTGGCGGGGAGGTCCGCTGCCTCGGGCAGGGTGTACTCGGCGATCTGAGGTATGCCGGCCATGGCCCTTCTCCGTCGGGGAAGTGGGTGCTGACCTGTAGTTTGGTCAGCTTGTCGGAGATGCCCCAATAAACCGGATACGAGTTTGTCAAGTCGTCGAAGGGCCCGCTGCGCCGGCCCTCGGGAATTGACTTCGTCCCTCCCACATGGTCTGTACTGGGTGACATGGTCGGGCCAGCCGAGGAGAAGGAGTGATCATTCGCACTGCAGGGACGGTCCTGCTGGGGACGGGATTCGTGGCACTCGCCACAGCCGCTTTCCTCCGGGATCCGACGGCGTTGGACGCCAACATCGGCGCCGGCGTGCTCACGCTGGTGGGCACCCCGCTCGGCGCGCTCGGTCTGGCGATGACGATCGGGGCCGCCCTGTTCGAGGCGTGGCGCCGTGGTCGACGCGGTCCGGACCGCGCTGAACGAGCCATCCGCGACGAGGTGTGAGAGATGGCTCGTGTGGATCGGGGAACACGCTGATCCTCCGCGCCGGAGCTTCCGGAGGTTGAACGACACCGGCTACTTCGGGGTTGAGAACCCGGCGTCGACGGACCGGCAGCGTGCCCTGCGCGTAGCGCGCACACGAGGACGTCTTTATGCTCCCGGCGTTCGCGTGTCGCTCTCGCAGCGGTGACGGTGACGAGACATCCGCCTGAATCACCACGGCTGGGGTGACCGCCCGGGCGGAGAGTGTCCGGTGCGCCTTCCTCGTGTCTCGGCGGGCCGGCCCAGCAGGCCCGCGATCGCCGCAGGGGTGACGAACGGCGTCGTGATCACCCCCACGACGCCCAACACCGCGAAGAGCACCTCCCCATGGCCCCATGGGAAGACGCCGACCTGCCGTACGACCTGGGGGTCCTCGGGCAGGTGGATCACGTCGATCGGATCGCCGTACCGTGGCGCGCCGGCCCATCGACTGATCTCCGCCTCCTGTGCGGCGACCCACACCGTCAGTCGCTCCTGCCGGTTGCCCGCCCACTCCGAGCTGAGGACCTCGGCCCGAGCCGTCACGCCGCGCTCGTCGAGGGCAATGAGATCGCGGACCTCGGCCGCCGTGATGCCGACTCCGAGCACCGCGAACGTGATCGGCAGGAAGGCGAAGATCATGAGGGCCTTCCACACGCCCTGCTCTCGTGCCGCACGACCGACCCCGCGCCAGACGGCCGGCCCCCACGAGAGGGAGCGGCTCCACGGCCGTCGTCCGACACGGCCGGACGATACTTCCGGAGCCGCACGAGGTCGCCACGCAGGGTCACGAACCCGGCGCACCAGCAGCGCGAGGGTAGGCGGAACGACGACGGAAACCAGCCAGAGGGCGCCGATCTCGAGGAGCGCCACCACGGCGATCCACGCGTCGACCACGGGTGCGTCCGTCGCGACGACCCGGCCCGGGTTCGCCGGGTCGTACACGACCTCCAGCGCATCCCCCACCTCGGTGCCACGAGGCCAGTGGCTCACGCGGGTGAGCACCGAGGGGTTGTCGTCCGGGCTGATGGCCATCGTGCGTGGTCCCTGCCGCCCGCCACCTTCCAGCGCGAAGACCTCCGCCGACGTCCGCACGCCGTGATCCTCGAGGATCACGAAGGTGCGGAAGTGCTCCACCGACAACCACGTCGGAACCGCCGCGATCGCCAGCACCAGGAGCATCAACCCGATGAGGCCTCGCGTACTGCGATCACGGTTGTGCTCGGCGAATCTGTCGAACCAGGACCCGGTCGAGGGATCACGCGTGGAGCCACTCATGGTGGGCGTGAGCATACTCGCCGGCGGTTCCGGAGCGGCCGGCCGCTCCGGAACACGCGGGGGTGTCAGCGAACGGTGGCGCGTGCGGCGGCGTCGATGATGTCGGCGACCGCGGCCGGCCGGGACACGGACACGGCGTGGGACGCGTCGATCTCGGTGGTGTGCGATCCGGCGCGCTCGGCCATGAAGCGCATGGAGTCGGCGGGGATGGCGAGGTCCTGGGTCGTGATGAGGGCCCAGCTCGGGATGGTCCGCCACGCGGCCTTCGTGGCCTTGTCCTCCAGCGCGGCGGCGGCGATCGGCCGCTGGGTGGCGGCCATCAGGGCGGTCACGTCGGGTTCGACGTCGGCCGCGAAGACCCGGCGGAACTCGCCGGGCTCGATGTAGAGGTCGGAGCCGATGCTGCCGTCGTCCGCGGGGAACGGGCGGGGGGCCAGTGCGGGCCCGAGCTCGCCTCCGGGGTACTTCGCGGCGAGCTCGCCGGTGCTCTCGCCGGCGTCGAGGTGGAAGCTGGCGATGTAGACCAGGGCCGTCACGTTCGCGGCGCCGTCGGCGGCCTCGCCCATCACGGAGCCGCCGTAGGAGTGGCCGGCGACGACCACCGGGCCGTCGATGCTGTCGATCACGCTGCGCAGGTAGGCGGCGTCCTGCGCCAGGCCGCGCAGCGGGTTGGCCACGGCGACGGATCGGTAGCCGCGCCTGTCGAGGTCCGCGATGACGCCGTTCCAGCTGGCGGACTCGGCGAACGCACCGTGGACGAGGACCACGGTCGGGAGGGTGTTGGTGGGGGTTGCGTTGCTCATGATCGTTCCTGTCGGGTGTCGGAGCACTGCTGGTGTCAGCAGGATGCAATATATTGCACGCGGTCGTCAAGGTGCGACGGCTTGCGTTTATTCCCGGCGGGAGACCAATATATTGGATGCCCATCCCGCAGAACGCCCCGCTCATCAACCGCCGACTCCTCCGGGACGACGTCTACCACCGACTTCGCGACGCCATCGTCGACGGGACCTTCGCTCCCGGTGAGCAGTTGCGCGACGTGGACCTCGCCGCCTGGCTCGGTGTCAGCCGCACTCCCGTCCGGGAAGCGCTGCTGCGCCTGGCGGAGGCCGGGCTGGTCGCCGCGCAGCCGGGGCGTTCCA
The DNA here is from genome assembly GCF_003814695.1 of Myceligenerans xiligouense. Taxonomy (GTDB): domain Bacteria; phylum Actinomycetota; class Actinomycetes; order Actinomycetales; family Cellulomonadaceae; genus Myceligenerans; species Myceligenerans xiligouense. The sequence goes on along the minus strand of NZ_RKQZ01000001.1, from coordinate 2,652,898 downwards.
CCACCGTCACCTCGCTGACCGAGCGCGGCGTCCGCGAGGCGCGCGACGTCGTGGCGGCGATGCACCAGCTGGCCGTTCGCGAGGCTGTCGCCGGCCTCACCGAGGCCGACCTCGACACGATGCGCGCGGCCAACGCCCGGTTCCGCGCGGCGATCGCGGACGCGGACGTCGAGGCGGCGCTCGCGGCCGACGACGAACTGCACGCCGTCCCGGTCGCCGTCGCCGCCAACAGGGCGCTGAGCACCGTGCTCGACCAGTTCACCCCGGTCCTCCGGCGTGCCGAACGCCTCCGCTTCTCCTCGCTGAACGCCAGTGCGTCGGCGGACCGGCACGACGAACTCATCCGAGCCTGCGCGGAGCGGGATGTCGCGCGCGCCGAACGGATCGCCTTCGGCACCTGGAGCACTCTCCCGCCGGTCGAGTGACCTGTGGGCCGGCAAGGCGCGGTCCGCAGGGGATGACCCGGCGCCGGTGAAGGTGCCCTTGCTCCCGACCGTGGCATGTAATATATTGCGTATCGTTAGCGGTGCGGCGCGGAGCTGCCGGAGCCAGGACGAGGAGAACCGATGGACCCGATCATGCCCTTCGGCATACCGCTGTGGGCCGAGCTCGCCGCGGTCGGCCTCGGTGCGCTCCAGGGTGCCCTCTTCGCCGGCAGGTTCACCGACCGGCGCATCGACGTGCTCGGTGTGGTGCTCATCGGCATCGGGGTCGCCCTCGGTGGCAGTCTCCTGCGCGACCTGCTCCTCGGTGAGCCGCCGGTGGTCATCTACGGTGCCTGGTACGTGCTCGTGGCCGCGATCACCGCCCTTCTCGGCCTGTGCCTGCAGCGCCTCTTCGCCCGCCTCGACCCGCTCGTCATCGCGCTCGACGCCGTCACGATCGGGCTCTTCGGGGCGATCGGCGCCTCGAAGGCTCTGGCGCTCGGCGTTCCGGGAGTCCCGGCGGTGTTCGTGGGCGCCGCCGCAGCGGTCGGCGGCTCGGTCCTGCGCGACGTCACGCTCAACCTGCCGGTCGCACTGCTGCACGTGGGGTCCCTCTACGCGATCGCCGCTGCGGCGGGGGCCGCGCTGCTCGTCGTGCTCGTGGCGGCAGGCGGACCCGTCTTCTGGGCCGCGGTGGCATGTGTCGGCCTCACGACCGTCATGCGGCTCCTCGCCGTGCGCTTCAGGTGGAGCATGTCCGAGCAGCAGGCTCTGGTCGTGCGCCGGCGTCAACGGCGTCCGGCCGGAACGACCTCGACCGCGTGAGCATCCCCTGCCCGGTGCCCGTTCGCCGGTGAGACCGACCAGTTCGACGACGAGGAGAACTCATGGCCCTGTCCGACTTCCCGCGCCACCCCCTGACCTTCGGGCCGAGCCCGGTCCACCCGATGCCGCGGCTCACCGCCCACCTCGGAGGTGCCGAGATCTGGGCCAAGCGCGAGGACTGCAACGCGGGCCTGGCCTACGGCGGCAACAAGACCCGCAAGCTGGAGTACCTGGTGCCCGACGCGCTCGCGCAGGGTGCGGACACCCTGGTGTCGATCGGCGGGTACCAGTCCAACCACACGCGCCAGGTCGCGGCCGTGGCCGCCTCCCTGGGCCTCCGGGCGGTGCTGGTGCAGGAGAACTGGGTCGACTGGCCCGACACCGTCGCCGACCGGGTCGGCAACATCATGCTGAGCCGGATCATGGGCGCCGAGGTGCGGCTCGACCCCGCCGGATTCGGCATCGGATTCAAGGACTCCTGGGCCCGCGCGATCGAGGACGTGCGGGAGCGTGGCGGCACGCCCTATGCGATCCCGGCGGGTGCCTCCGACCACCGGCTGGGCGGACTCGGGTTCGCGCGCTGGGCCTACGAGGTCCAGGAGCAGGAGCGTGACCTGGGCGTCTTCTTCGACACCGTCGTCGTCTGCGCGGTCACCGGGTCCACGCTGGCGGGCATGATCGCCGGGTTCGCCGCGCTCGAGGAAGCCGGCGGGCGCACGCGCCGGGTGATCGGTATCGACGCCAGCGCGAAGCTCGACGAGACACGCGACCAGGTGGCCCGGATCGCGCGCGCGACGGCGGAGCTCATCGGCGTCGGAAGGCCGCTGCGGGACGACGAGATCACCGTGCTGCCGGGGTGGGCCGGGGACGAGTACGGCATCCCCGTCGAGTCGACCCTGGAGGCGATCCGGCTGACCGGCCGCCTGGAGGGCGTGATCATCGATCCGGTCTACGAGGGCAAGTCGATGGCGGGCCTGGTCGACCTCGTGACCGGCGGCGAGATCCCCGCCGGCAGCAGGGTGCTCTACGCCCACCTGGGAGGTCAGCCGGCGTTGAACGCCTACAGCGGTCTCTTCACGCAGGACCAGGCCGGTTCGCCGGGCCGGTGAGCGTCGGGGAACGGTGGTCTTGTCGCTCCGTACGAGGATGCGGCCGCCCCGCGCTCGCTCCGGCCACGTCCGGGTGGTGAGCGGCGGCAGCTTCTGGAAGCGTGGCTGTCAGGACGGCTGACGAATGGAGGACTGATACCCATGGTCGGGTTCATCATCGCGGGTCTGGTCATCGGTGCCCTCGCGCGGCTCATCAAGCCGGGCAAGCAGAACCTCGGGCTGATCGCCACGCTCCTGCTCGGGCTCGTCGGTTCGGTGATCGGCGGCGTCGTCGCCAACCTGCTCGGCACGGGGGACATCTTCGAGCTGAACGTGCTGGGCTTCATCGTGGCGGTGATCGCGGCGGTCCTGCTGATCGGCGTGGCGGAAGGGCTGGCGGGCCGTCGCAAGGGAGCCGGCTGACGCGCGAGCCCATCCGCCGATCGGACGCCGGGTGCGTCGCGGATTCTTCGTCACTCCCGTGAGCGGGTGACCGTTCTGGTCGCCGGGGCACCTGGACGCGGGTCGCGGATTCCCAGCATGCTGACGACTCCACCCGCGACGAGCAGTGCTGCCGTCACGAGCAGCGCCCGGTGGAAGGTGAGCACGTCCAGCACGCCGCCGGTGATGACACCCGCGAGCGCGACGACCACCAGGCCGGCCACGCGCGCGACGGCGTTGTTCACCGCGGAGGCGATACCGGCGGCGTCGGACGGCACGGCACCGAGGATGGCCGCGGTCAGCGGCGCGACCGTGATCGCCAGCCCGAGTCCGAACACCAGCAGCCCGGGAAGGACCTGGGTGACGTAGGCGGCGCCCGAGTCGATCGAGAGCATCAGCAGGTAGCCCGCCCCTGCCACGACCGGCCCGGCCGTCATGAACCATCGCGCACCGTGCCTGGCGGCCAGGGTGCCGAATCGTGTCGACAGGGCCAGTATCGCGACGGTCGCCGGTAGTTGCGCCACGCCCGCGGCCGTCGCGCTGTACCCGGCGACCTGCTGCAGGAACAGCGTCAGGATGAACCCGCCGAATGCCAGCGCGCCGTAGACGGCCACCGTCGCCAGGTTGCCCCAGGCGAAGTTCCGGGCGGCGAACAGGTGCAGGGGCAGCATCGGGTCCTGCGCCCGCCGTTCCCACCACAGGAACGCCGCGAGGAGGGCCGCCCCCGCCGCGAGCATCCACCACATGGCCTCGATCAGCCCGAACACGGTGGTGGCGAGCCCGACGGCGGCCAGCACGGCGCCCGGCACGTCGATGTGCCGTCCCTTCGCGGCGTCCGGCGTCGGAACACCCCGGAGCAGCGCCAAGGTCACGAGCACCACGGGGAGATTGATCCAGAACACCCAGCGCCAGGAGATCAGGTCGACGAGCCCGCCACCGATGAACGGGCCCAGGATCATCGCGGTCGCGGTCCATGCCGTCCATCGCCCGATGGCGCGGCCCTGCGCCTCGCCTTCGAAGGCCGAGATGATCAGCGCGAGCGAACTCGGTACGAGCAGTGCGCCCGCCACGCCCTGCAGTGCCCGGGCGAGCACCAGCACGGGTCCCGTCGGCGCCAGCGCGCACAGGACGGACGCGACGGCGAAGCCTCCGAGCCCGATCGCCAGCACCCGACGGCGGCCGTACACGTCCGACAAGGACCCCGCGACCAGGATGAGCGAGCCGAGGGTGATGAGGTACGCGTCGACCACCCACTGCTGCAGCGCCAGTCCTGCGGCGCCGGGGCCGCCGAGTTCGCGGGCGATCGCGGGCAGCGCGACGTTGACGACCGTGCCGTCGAGGAACGAGACGAACGACGCCAGGATGGCCACGACGAGTACTCGCCGCTGCTCGACGGTGGGGCTGGTGTGCACGTTATCGCTCCTCGGTACACGGTGCTGCGGCTGATGGCGGGGTGGGTCCACCCTCCAGTATCGGCGGGCCCGGCCGCATCCAGGAGGCGACCAGGGCCGCGGGGTACGGTCGTCGTTCGTGAAGACGATCAGCCTGCTCGCGGAGCCCGGTGCCCGCGTGGACCTCGTGGTCAACGCCGGTGCGCGCAGCGGCGCGGCCGCTCTGGCGAGGGTCCGGGAGGAGTTCGCCGCCGGTGGCGTCCGGGACCTGCGGACGTACGAGGTGACGTCGGGGGGCGGGCTCGCCGCGGTGCTGGACCGCGTCGTGGCGGAACCGCCGCGGCTGCTGGTCGTGGGTGGCGGTGACGGAACGGTCAACGCGGCCGCGGCCCGGGTCGCGGGGACGACGACGGTGCTGGGCGTGCTTCCGCTGGGTACGGCCAACGACTTCGCGCGCACGCTGGAGCTGTCGTCGGACCCGGCCGTGGCCGCCCGCGAGATGCTCGGCGGGAAGGTCGTGGACCTCGACGTCGGGCGGGCGAACGGGAACGCCTACCTGAACGTCGCCTCGTTCGGCCTGTCGGTGGAGGTCACACGCCGCCTGTCGCCCCGCCTCAAGCGTTTCCTCGGGCCCGCGGCCTACGCGGTGGCGACGCTGCGCGCGTTCCGGCACCACCGGCCGTTCGCGGCCCGGCTGGAGTTCCCCGACGGCGACCAGGAGACGCTGGACCTCGACGAGCTGCTGCAGGTCGCCGTCGGGAGCGGGAGGCACTACGGCGGCGGCAACGCCGTGTCCCCGACGGCGTCGGCCGACGACGGCCTGCTGGACGTGTACGCCGTCGTCAAGGGCGGGCTGCGCGACCACCTGTCCATCGCGCGGCTGCTCCGGGACGGCAGCCAGGTCGAGCACGAGCGGGTGCGGCACATCGTGACCACTGCCGTCGACGTCGTCACGACCGCGCCGATGCGGGTCAACCTGGACGGCGAGCTGGCGGCCACGACACCGGCGGCGTTCCGGGTCGACCGCAACGCGCTGCATGTGGCGGTGCCGGCCCGGAGCCGGGCGGGGCGGCTCGACGGCGGGACGTGAGTCCCGGGACCGCTCGACCGACGGCCGTCAGCGGTTCGCGGTGGCGGCCACCGTGTCGCGTGAGCGGGCGCCGAGTGTCCCGGAGAAGAGGACGGTGCGGCGTCGGGTGAGGAAGCGGGGGAGCGCCGTGGCCAGCGCGTTGCCGCGGCCCGAGACGACACTGGGCCGCCGGTTGCCGCGGTCCAGCGAGCGCAGGCCCGCCGCGACGACCTCCTCGGGGGTCTGGTAGCTGCCGTGGTAGGCGCCGCCTGCGAGATCATCGAAGAACTCGGTGCGGGTCAGCCCGGGGGCGAGGGACAGCACGCGCAGGCCGCTGGGCCGCGACTCGTACCAGAGTGCCTCGGTGAAGCTCAGGACGAAGGCCTTGCAGGCCGAGTAGACGGCCATGTCGGGCCCGGGCGCGTAGGCGGCCATGCTCGCGACGTTGACCAGGATGCCGCGTCCTGACTGGCGGAGCGGCTCGATGAAGGCGCGCGTGATGTCGACGAGGTTCGCGACGTCGACGGCGATCTCGTCCTGGAGGCGGTCGGGGTCCTCCTCGTGGAACGGCCCGTCGGTGCCGAAGCCGGCGTTGTTGACCAGGCCGGTCACGGCGAGCCCGCGGGCCGCGACCTCACCGGCGAGGGTCTGTCCGGCGTCGCGCCGGCTGAGGTCGAGGGCGATCGGGGTGGCGCGCACGCCGTGGTCGCGTTCGAGCTCGCTCGCGAGCTGCCGCAGGCGGTCGAGACGCCGGGCGACCAGGATCACGTCGGAGCCGCGTGTCGCGAGAGCCCGTGCGAAGGCGGCGCCGATTCCGGAGCTGGCGCCGGTGACGATGGTGGACTGGGAGGAGAAGTCGATTCCGGCCATGCTGCACTCTAGGCGGCGATGTGCACCGAGTGCAAGTCATGGCACGGAGGGTAAGATGTGGCACTGTGGGTAAGGTGTCACACCGAGGGTAGGATCGTCGTATGGAGTCGAAGCCCGAGACCCTGCGCGAGCGAACGCGCCGGGCCGTGCACGCCGAGATCACGGACACGGCCCTCCGTCTGTTCGCGGAACAGGGCTTCGAGGCGACCACCGTCGATCAGATCGCGGCCGCCGCCGGAATCTCCCGGCGGTCGTTCTTCCACTACTTCGGGAGCAAGGAGGACGTCGTCCTCGGTGACCTCGAGGCGCTCGGGCTCCGGGTGCGCGACGCGCTCGAGGCGCGCCCGGAGACGGAGACGGCGTGGGAGGCGCTCCGCGAGGCGCTCAAGAGCCTCCGGGCTCCGGGCACCGGTGCCGTCACCCCGTTGCAGATCGCCGACATGTACGCCGACGCGCCGTCGCTCCGCGCGAGGCACCTCGAGAAGCACCTCCGCTGGCAGGAACTGCTCGCTCCCGACGTCGAACGCCGTCTCGGCATCTCGCCCGGCGACACCGCCGACCCGCGTGCCCGGGCGGTCATCGCCGCGGCGCTCGCCTGCCTCGACACGGCCGTCGAGGCCTGGCGCCAGTCGGGCGGCGCCGCCGACCCCGTGGAGCTGTTCGACCAGGCCGTCGCCGCCGTCCGCGCCTGAGGCGTCAGCCGGTGACCTGCCCGGCCGCGGCGGGGTCGGCGGCCGGGGCGCCGCCGGCGGCGTCGTAGGGCGTCCACGGGGGTTCGCGGAGGGCGGGGCAGTGTTCCGGGGTCGGATGGTGCGCGATCTCGATCATGCGGTCGAGGGCGTCGCGCGTGGCGGCGAGGTCGGCCATGGTGGCTGAGATCCGATCGCGTTCGGCCGCCATCAGCTCGAAGGTCTCGGGGGAGCCCTGCCCGGCATCGATGCCGGGCAGGAGCTTCAGGATGGTACGGCTCGGCAGGCCGGCCGTCAGGAGCTGCTGGATCAGCCGAACGCGCTCCACGGCCGATGCGGGGTAGGTGCGCTGGCCGCTGGGGGTGCGATCCGGGGCGAGCAGACCCCGTTCCTCGTAGTAGCGCAGCGCTCTCGTGCTGACGCCCGCCTGGCGCGCGATGTCACCGATCCGCATCCGCGTTCTCCTCCGGTCCCGGCCCTCGCGAGCCTCGACTTGCCCTTGACGTCAACGTCAACTCTTACCGTAGCCGACGCAGGGGCAGCAACGGTCTCACCAGGCCCGAGAACACGCGCACAAGGAGCAGGCATCCCATGAACATCGCCGACCAGATCGCCCTCGTCACCGGATCCAACCGCGGCATCGGCCGACAGTTCGTCCTCGAACTGCTCGAGCGCGGAGTGAGCAAGGTGTACGCGACCGCCCGGCGCCCCGAGACCCTCGGCTTCGACGACAGCCGGGTCGTGCCGCTGCGGCTCGACCTGCTCGACCACGGGTCCGTCGTCGCGGCCGCGGACAGCGCGCGTGACGTGACGCTTCTCGTCAACAACGCCGGCATCGCGACCGGCGCCCCGCTCGTCACGGGCGATCTCGCCGAGGTGCGCCGCGAGATGGACACGCACCTGTGGGGCACGCTCGACGTGATCCGCGAGTTCAGCCCCGTTCTCGCGGCGAACGGCGGCGGCGCGGTCGTGAACGTGCTGTCCGCGCTGTCGTGGTTCGCCGCGCCGGGCACCGGCTCGTACTCGGCCGCCAAGGCCGCCGAGTGGAACATGACCAACGGTGTGCGCCTCGAGCTGGCGAACCAGGGAACGCTGGTCCAGGGTGTCCTCCTCGGTGCCGCCGACACCGACATCGCGGCCGCCTACGACGGGCCGAAGATCGACCCCCGTGACGTCCCGCGCCGGTCGCTCGACGGTCTGGCGAACGGGTCGATCGAGGTGGTCGTGGACGACTGGACCGCCATGGTGAAGGCCTCCCTCGCCGGTGACCCCGCTCCGTTCTACGAGAAGATCACGGAACTGCTCGCCGCCGGCTGAGCGGCTTTCCTGCGGATCGGCACCCGGCGGCTCGCGGGCGGTCCCGGCGCCACGGGGCGTGGTGCCGGGACCGGCGCCGGATCCGGGCGCTGGGCCTCAGCTCTCCGGGTGGTGGGCGGCGACGTCAAGGATCCAGGTGATGCCGAAGCGGTCGGTCAGCATGCCGAACGCCGGAGCCCACTGCGCCGGCCCGTACGGCTCGACGACCGTCGCGCCGTCGGCCAGCTTCTCCCAGTGCTTTCCCACCTCCTCGACGTCGTCGCCTCGGACCGACACGAAGAACGGCTCGGTCGTGACCGTCATACCGTTCTCCCGCTGGGTCGACCGTCCGGCCCCGGACCTCTCGCCGGAAGCGAGGCCGTCACCCGCCGAGCTCGGCACGTCGTAGGCCATCACGTGGAAGCCGTTGCCGGAGACGACCTGGCCCCAGACGACGTAGCCCGCGTCGGGCAGGTCCGCCGGCATGCCGAAGTCGCCGTAGGTGATGATCGTCGTCGTGCCGCCGAAAACCTCCCCGTAGAACTCCAGGGCCGCTCGGGCCTCGCCGTGGAAGTTGAGGTGGGTCACCGTGTTCACAGCCATGTCGTGCACTCCTTGTCGTGGATCGCCCGGGGAACCCCGGACACGTTGAACGGTGACAGCAGTACAGGACAGTGATCGTCCGCTTCCTGGGGCAGGATCGAGATCATGCCCACCAGTTCCGCATCCGCCACCTCGCGCCGCCTCCTGTCGCTCCTGTCTCTCCTGCAAGCACGCCGTGACTGGCCGGGCGGCCTGCTCGCGGAGCGCCTCGAGGTCAGCGAACGAACCGTGCGCCGGGACGTCGACCGGCTGCGCGGACTCGGGTACCCGATCCGCGCGATCAAGGGGCCCGACGGCGGATACCGGCTGGACGCCGGGAGCAACCTGCCCCCTCTCCTGTTCGACGACGAGCAGGCGGTCGCCCTGGCGGTCGCACTGCGGGTCGCCGTCACCACCGGCGCGGCGATCGACGAGGCCGCGGCCCGGGCGCTGGTCACGGTACGGCAGGTCATGCCGGCCCGGTTGCGCGCTCGCGTCGACGCGCTCGAGGCGACCGCGGCGGTCCCGGCCGACCGCCCTGAGGTCGACGCCGAGGTACTGCTCGCGATCGGTGCCGCCATCCGCGCCAACGAGGAACTGCGCTTCGACTACGCCGGTGCCGATGGAGGCGACGGCAGGGGCCAGGACATCGCGCCGCCACGACAGGTGCAGCCCCACCACCTGCTCGCCCGCGCGGGTCGGTGGTACCTGGTCGCCTGGAGTCCGCGGCACGAGGACTGGCGTGTCCACCGCGTCGACCGCATGACGCTCCGTGTGCCCAACGGGCCCCGGTTCACACCCCGTGAGCTGCCCGGAGGCGACGCCGGTGCCTTCCTGTCGGCACGGTTCAAGGGCTCGCGCGACGCCGGCACCTGGCCGTGCACGGGCGAGGTGATCATCGAGCTGCCGGCCTCCCGCGTCGCGCCGTTCGCCGGTGACGGCATCGTGCAGGACCTCGGCCCCACGCGGTGCCGGCTCCGTGCCGGGTCCTGGTCCTGGGCAGGGCTCGCGGCCCACCTCGCGCGCTACGACGCCGACGTGACCGTCGTCGACCCGCCCCGGCTTCGCGCCGCCTTCGCCGACCTCGCGCGACGCGCCGAGCGCGCGGCCCGGCCGGCGTCCTCGGTGTGACGGCGGTCGGCGTCTCGCGCGCGGAGGTGCGGACGGCGCCGATGACAGGAGAGCTCGGGGCCGGCAGGCGTCGGACCCGGTGGCTCGAGCCGGTGCCGCGCCTCCCGGGCGGCGAGCACGCTTAAACGTATCAGCGGCCGCAATGTCTCGGTTGTGCGGTTTATCGTGATGATCGTCGGCGAGCCTCCTGGGGTCCGGTAGCGGCAGGCGCCGGCATCGACCCACCAACAGCGGGAGGGGACATGGCAGCACATCGAGACCGATCCGAGGAGGCGGCGTCGCCGTCACTGAGCAGGCGGGCGGTACTGGCGGCCGGCGTCGCACTGCCGGCACTGGCGGCGGCGAGGCCGGCGGCGGCACAGGCCACGGTGGTCGTGGAGCCGTCGGTGGTCCAGCAGACGATCCAGGGCTTCGGCGGCATGAACCACACGGCGTGGATCAGCGACCTCACCGCCGCCCAGCGGGAGACGGCGTTCGGCAACGGCGAGGGGCAGCTGGGCTTCACCGTGCTCCGCATTCCCGTGCACGAGGACCGGGCCAACTGGAGCGGTGAGGTCGCGACCGCGCGGCGCGCGAGCGAGCTGGGGGCGAAGGTGTTCGCCTCCCCGTGGAATCCGCCGTCGTCCATGACCGAGACGTTCTCCGGCGGCAGGCGCCTGCGCCACGACATGTACGGCGCCTACGCGCAGCACCTGAACGACTTCGCCTCGTTCATGCAGGACAACGGCGTACCCCTGTACGGCATCTCGGTGCAGAACGAACCGGACTACGCGCACGACTGGACGGCGTGGACCCCGAGCGAGATCGTGCGCTTCCTCCGCGAGAACGCCGGATCGATCAACACCCGGGTCATCGCGCCGGAGTCGTTCCAGTACCGCAAGAACCTCTCGGACCCCATCCTCGACGACCCGCAGGCGCTCGCCAACGTGGACATCCTCGGGGCCCATCTCTACGGCACCCAGAACTCCGAGTTCCCCTACCCGCTCTTCCAGCAGAAGGGCGGAGGGAAGGAGCTGTGGATGACGGAGGTCTACCACCCCAACAGCAGCGACTCGGCGGACCTGTGGCCGCACGCCCTCGACGTCGGCGAGCACATCCACCGCTCCCTGCTGTACGGCCGGTTCCAGACCTACGTGTGGTGGTACATCCGCCGCTCCTACGGTCCGATGCGAGAGGACGGGCAGATCAGCAAGCGCGGAGCCAACATGGCGCACTTCTCGAAGTGGGTCCGTCCCGGCTCCTCGCGGATCACCGCGACCGCGAACCCGCAGTCGAACGTCTTCATCACCGCGTTCAAGAGCGGGTCCCGGGTCGTCATCGTCGCGGTCAACAAGAACGACTCGCCCGTCTACCACCCGTACGAGATCCGCGACGCCGGTTCCGCGACGATCTCCACCTGGCTGACCGACGCGAACCGGACCTTGGCGCACTACAACACGTTCACCATGTCGAACGGGTCGTTCGGCGCGCAGCTACCTGCCCGCAGCATCCGGACCTTCGTCGTGGGCTGACCGGGGTCCGAGCGCCGCGGCGCACCGCGGGACGCCGTGCGCCGCGGGCGGGTGGGTGTGGCGCCCCCAGGACCCTCCCGGCCTGGCCGGCGCGGGTCCGGCCCCGCACCATGGTGGCACCAGCCGTCGTGACGATGTCGACGGTACGAACCGGATGGAGCGGCCATGAGCGGCGTGACGAGGGGATCCGGTCCGGCGACCGGATCCGGTCGGGCGACGAGCGGTTCCCGGGCGGCGCCCGGCGGCGACCTCGTCGTCACCGACGCGGTAGTCCACGTGACGCCCTCGCGGACGGTCCGGGGCGACCTGTGGGTGTCCGACGGGCGCATCACGCACGTCGGCCCGTCCGCGGGCGGGCCGCGCCCGGCGGATGCCGAACCGGTCCCGGTCGGCGGTGCGTCGGTGGTGCCCCTGTTCGTGGACAGCGCGGTGCGGGCCCTGCCGGACGGGCGCCGGGACACGTTCGACCTCGCGCCGGGCAACCCGGCGACCTTCGCGGTCGTCGGCGGGCCGGTGGGCGAGGGGCGCATCCGCCGGATGCTCGTCGTCCAGCCGCGCGACCTGCTCGCCGTCGTCGTGTCCGGGTGCGTGGAGGTGTGGCGAGGCGAGCCGGCCCGGCCGTCCGCCGGCGTCTCCGAGGCCGACGGCGTGCGCTGGCACGGCGCATGGCACGACGCGGACCGGGACATGACCCAGTACCTGCTTCCCGGTGGCCGGTACACCGAGACACGCAGCGGGCGCCCGGATGCCTGGACCGGCAGCTACTGGGTGCGCGACGACCGCATCACCTACCTCGACGACACCGGGTTCTGGGCATTCGGGCAGCTCGTCGACGGCGTCCTGCATCACGCGGGCTTCGTGCTGCGGCGTCCGCCGCTCTGACGGCGAGAGGCTCAGGGACGTTCGTGCGCGGCCAGGCGCTCGGCAGTCTCGGCCAGCTCCGCGACCGCGGCGGATCGCGCGCCGGCACGCCAGGCGAGCAGGGTCGTCACGGCCGGGGCGTCGACCACGGGCACCGCGACGTGCTCCGGCCACTGCCACGCCCGGCTGGACGCCGGGATGACGAGGAGCGTCCGCCCGAGAGCGACGAGCTGGGCGAGCTGGGACTGGCTGCGCACCTCGGGCCCGGGGCCCGGCGGGTAGGTGTGGTCGTGGCGGGGCCAACGGGCGATGGGCAGGCCGGGGACGTCGCTCACCTCGGCCGTCGTCAGGCTGGTACGGCGGGCGAGCGGGTGCGACGACGGCACGATCGCGACCTGCCCCTCGGTGAGGATCGCGGTGCTGTCGAGGTCCGTCATCACGTCGAACGGCACGTGCATGAGCGCCACGTCGGCCCGCCCGTCGCGCAGCAGCCGTGCCTGCTCACCGATCTCGCACAGCAGCACCTCGATCCGCACGGTCGACGGGCCCGCCTCGTGGGCGTCGAGGAGCTTCTTCAGGAGTTCGTGCGAGGCCCCCGCCTTGGTGGCGAGCACCAGCACGGGCTCCGGTGACGCGGCGCGGCGGGTTCGGCGGGCGACCGCGTCGACGGCGTCGAGCGCGAGCCGGGACTCGGCCAGCATGGTACGGCCCGCCGGGGTCAGCGAGACCCCCTGACGACCACGGTCCAGGAGCACGACGCCCAGGCCGCGCTCCAGCTTCTGGATGGCCCGGGACAGCGGCGGCTGAGCCATGTTCAGGCGTTCGGCCGCCCGTCCGAAGTGGAGCTCTTCCGCCACCGCGACGAAGTATCTCAGCTCCCGGGTCTCCAGTGCCTCCACGGTCCCAGGCTACCGGGCGATACCGGCCGGGTATCACGCGTGATCGAGCGGGTCTTGGACGAGCCGCCCGTCAGGGCCGCAGGCTTGCCGTACCGGCAGAGCGCGGCCCTTCGCGCCGCCTCGTCCCTCTCGTGAAAGGCCATGACGTTGACCACTCATCCCCTCCCCGGCGGAACCTGGACCCTGGGTGACCTGACCGTCACGCGATTCGGCTACGGCGCCATGCAGCTGGCGGGCCCGGGCGTGATGGGGCCGCCCCCTGACCGCGACGGAGCTCTCGCCGTCCTCCGCGAGGCCGTCGACCTCGGGATCACGCACCTCGACACCGCCGACGCCTACGGGCCGCACGTCACCAACGAGCTGATCCGCGAGGCGCTGCACCCGTACCCCGGTTCGCTGCACGTCGCCACGAAGGTCGGAGCCCACCGTGACGACCAGGGCGGATGGCCTCCCGCCCGCCGCCCCGACCAGCTCCGCCGCGCCGTCGACGAGAACCTCGAGCGGCTCGGGCTCGACGTGCTCGACCTGGTGCACCTGCGCCTCGGCGACGCGACGGGACCGCGGCCGGGCTCCCTGGCCGAGGCCTTCGAGACGCTCGCCGACCTGCGGCGGCAGGGACTCATCCGGCACCTCGGCGTCAGCAACGCGACACCGGAACAGGTGGCCGAGGCGCAGACGATCGCCCCCGTCGTGAGCGTGCAGAACCTGTACAACCTCGCCCACCGCGACGACGACCCGCTCATCGACCGGCTCGCCGCCGAGGGCATCGCCTACGTCCCCTACTTCCCGCTCGGCGGGTTCAGCCCGTTGCAGTCCGCCGCGCTCACCTCGGTGGCGGCCCGCCTGAACTCCACACCGATCTCCGTGGCGCTGGCCTGGCTGCTGCGCCGGTCGCCCAACATCCTCCTGATCCCGGGCACGTCGTCCGTGCGGCACCTGCGGGAGAACGTCGCGGGCGCCCGGCTGCAGCTCGGCACCGAGGACCTCGCCGAACTGGACAGGATCGGGGCACCCGCCGCACCGTGACGTGGCCTGCCGGTGGGGGCCGGGTGGGGCACACTGACGGAGTGACGTCGCAGAGCACCGCCGATCCGGACGCCGGCGACCCGGTTCCCACCTGGCTGCGCACCGGAGCCGGCTGGTCGTGGCGGCTCATCGTGCTGCTGGCCGCCGTCGCGGCCGTGTTCTGGCTCACCGCACAGGTGCAGCTCGTCTTCGTCGCGATCTTCCTCGCCCTGGTCTTCACCGCCGTGCTCAACCCGCTGACGGACCTCTACGAGCGCGCCATGCCGCGCCCGCTCGCCACCGGTCTGGCGATCCTCAGCGGCGTCGTCCTCGTCGGCGGCCTGCTCGCCTACGTGGTCGCGTCCGTGGCCGGGCAGTGGGAGCGGCTCGCACTCCAGTTCAGCAGCGGTGTCGACCAGCTCGTCGACCTGGCCGAGTCCCTGCCCGGCCCCTTCGAGGTGGAGCTCGCCCAGCGCAGCCAGTGGCTCGGCGACGTGTCCGGCTGGGTGCGCGAGAACAGCGAGGAGGTCGCCGCGCGCGCCGCCGAGGGTGCCGGCTCCGTCGTCGAGGCGTTCGCCGCGCTGGCACTCGCGATCTTCCTCACCGTGTTCTTCCTCGCGTCGGGCGCCACGATGTGGCGCTGGTTCCTCGCCCAGCTCCCCGCCGTCCACCGCGGGCACTGGCGCGGGGCCGCGGCCGCCGGCTGGTACACCTTCTCCGGCTACACGCGCGGCACCGTCATCATCGCCATCACCAACGGCATCCTCGCGGGCATCCTCCTCGCCGTGCTCGGCGTGCCGCTGTCCGCCCCGCTCGCCGTCCTGGTGTTCATCGGCACGTTCATCCCCATCATCGGCGCCCCGCTCGCCATGATCATCGCCGCCGTCGTCGCCCTCGCCGCCCAGGGCCCCCTCACCGCGCTCGTCGTCACCCTCGGCATCGCCGGCATCGGCCAGCTCGAGGGACACGTGCTGCAACCCCTCATCATGGGCAGGCAGGTCTCCCTGCACCCGGTCGTGGTCGCTCTCGCGGTCACGAGCGGGACGCTGGTCGGCGGCGTGCTGGGCGCGGTCGTCGCGGTGCCGCTCGTCGCGGTCGCGTGGGCGGTCTTCTCCGCGATGCGGGGGCGCCCGGAGGGCGAGGGCGGTGACGACGCCGACGACGGCGAGGACGCGCCGCCGGGGCCGGCCGCGGAGGGCCGGGACGACGCGTCCGGGACCTCGGGCCCGCGGCCGCCGTCGGACACTCCGCGGGTGCATACCGAGACATGAATGTGCAGGTCAGTGCGTCTGTCTGTGGCAGGGTATGCGCGTGGAACCCTTCGTCCTCGCCAACGAGACCGTCCGGCTGTCCCTCCCCACCGAGGACGACGTCGACACCATCATGGCTGCCTGCCAGGACCCGGACATCTCGGACTGGACCGTTGTACCGTCGCCCTATCTGCGGGCGGACGCCGAACTCTTCGTGAGGCGGTTCGTGCCCGACGGCTGGGCGCGCGGCAGCGAGTTCAACTGGGCGGTGCGCGAGCCCGGCGACACGGACGGGCCGCTGCTCGGCATGGTCGGCCTGCACTTCGAGGGCCGCGCGGGCGCGCCCGACGAGGAGCGGTCCGCGGAGATCGGGTTCTGGACCGCCCCCGACGCGCGCGGCAAGGGGTTCGCGACCGAGGCCTCGCGGCTCGTCGTGGACTGGGGCTTCGACCCGGAAGGGCTGGGACTGGCGGTGATCACCTGGGTGGCGTACGTCGGGAACTGGGGGTCGCGCCGCGTGGCGTGGAACCTCGGGTTCCGGGTCGAGGGCACGCTGCGCCGGTACGGCCTGCAGCGCGGGAAGCGGCGGGACGCCTGGATGGGCACGCTGCTCCCGGAGGACCCGCGGGAGCCCAACGAGGAGTGGACGGGGCCCTGAGGCCCGCCCAGCCGGGCGCCCGGGCCCCGGCGAGGCCCGGTCAGGGCAGCCGCACGCGTCCCGCGCGCATCTTGGCCAGGGAGTACTTCTCGAAGGCGACCTTGGCCAGGTGGTTCTGCGGGCCGGGGATCATGACGGCCGCGTTGCGGGGCGGGAGCATGTGGTCGGCGAACATCGCGACGCCGTTGTTGCCGGCGTCCATGATGCACAGGGCCGGGATGCGGGCGAACTCCTTGCGTGTGGCGGGTTCGGTGCCGTGGACCTGGTCCGCGATGTTCTTCGCGGCGACGTGCGCCTGCTGTTCGGTCGGGAACCCGGTCTTCGGGATGCCCGTCGGGATGGCGGTGGTCCACGGCACGGGGACGGCCGCGGCGATGCCGACGGCGTAGACGTCGTCCCAGTGGTGGGTCTGGTACGTGGGGCGTACGGGCACGTACCCGCCGGCGTCGACGAGGCCGGGCGTCCTGGCCAGGAAGTCCTGACCACGGAAGGGCGGGACGACCATGGCGAACTTGTAGGGCAGCTCGCGGTCGTCGGTGAGCACGAGGGCGTCGGGCCGGATCTCGCGCATCGCCTGGCCGGTGCGGACCGTGATGCCTTCCTTGCGGGCGAACATGCGCATCAGGGTCTTCGCGCCGGGCATGCCGTCGATCCCGAAGTGGCCGGCGTAGGGCTCGGCGGTGACGTAGGTGAGCTTGACCTTCCCGTGCAGGCCCGCCCGTCGCAGCTGGTAAGAGGTGTTGAACAGGAACTCGTAGGCGGCGCCGAAGCAGCTCGCGCCCTGGGTCGCGCCGATGATCACGTCGCCGGGGTCGTCC
Organism: Myceligenerans xiligouense; assembly: GCF_003814695.1. Taxonomy (GTDB): domain Bacteria; phylum Actinomycetota; class Actinomycetes; order Actinomycetales; family Cellulomonadaceae; genus Myceligenerans; species Myceligenerans xiligouense. Next base: position 2,636,089 of record NZ_RKQZ01000001.1, on the reverse strand, counting down.
AGGAAGCGCCGCCAGGCGTCGGCGGTGCGCTCGGCCGCGGCGAGCGTGGTGATCGTGGGGGTCTCGCGCATGCCGGGGACGACGTCGAGGTCGTTGCGGTAGCCGGTCGCGATGACGAGGTAGTCGTAGTCGAAGTCGCCCTCGCTCGTCTCGACCCGGTGCTCGTCGGGGTCGACGGAGGCGGCGGTGCCGTGCACGAACCGCACGCCGTGCCGCTCGAGCGTCGGGGCGATCGGGAACGTGATGTCGGTGCGCCCGCGCCGACCGAACGGCAGCCAGATCAGGGACGGGTTGAACACGAAGCGGTCGGCGGCGGACACGACGGTGACGTCCGCGTCGGCGCCGAGACGGGACTTCACCGAGAGCGCGGCGGTCAGGCCGGCGAAGCTCCCGCCGAGGACCAGGATGCGAGCGGGCATGTCATCGACTCCTTCGACAGGGTTGGTGTGTCCACGATGCGTCCTCGGCGAGGGGTGCCGCAGCGGGCGTCGGTCCCGATCGGGAGGGACTTTGGTCACCCGTCCGCCACCGGCCGCACGACGCGACGCGCGTCGATATCCTGGCCACGACCGCCGGGCCGACATGGCGCGGCCCCCGTGGCACCGCCCGGCGGGCCGTCCGCGACGCGCGAGACGAAGGAGTCCGAACCCGATGACCGACCCCCGCCCCACCCAGCTCCTGGAGGCCGTCCCCGACCGCCTCCACATCGCCGGCCGCTGGCGCCCCGCCGCCGGCGGCGCCACCCTCGCCGTCACCGACCCCGCCACCGGCGACGTCCTCAAGAACGTCGCCGACGCCACGCCCGACGACGGCCTCGCCGCCCTCACCGCCGCCGCCGACGCCGCCGCCCGCTGGGCCCGCACCGCACCGCGCGAACGCGCCGAGATCCTCCGCCGCGCCTTCGACCTCCTCATGGAGCGCAAGGAGGACGTCGCGCTGCTCATGACCCTCGAGATGGGCAAACCCCTCGACCAGTCCCGCGGCGAGGTCGCCTACGGCGGCGAGTTCCTGCGCTGGTTCAGCGAGGAGGCCCCCCGCGTCACCGGCCGCTACGGCATCAGCCCCGAGGGCACCGGCCGCATGATCGTCACCCGGCACCCCGTGGGCCCCTGCTACCTCATCACCCCCTGGAACTTCCCCCTCGCCATGGCCACCCGCAAGATCGCGCCGGCGCTCGCGGCCGGGTGCACCGTGGTGGTCAAGCCCGCGGAGGCCACGCCCCTGACCACGCTGTACCTCGCGCGGATCCTCGCCGAGGCGGGCCTGCCGGCGGGCGTGGTGAACGTGGTGACGACCTCGTCCCCCGGCCCGGTCTCCGAGGCGATCATCGCGGACCCCCGGCTGCGCAAGCTGTCGTTCACCGGTTCCACCCCCGTGGGGCGCACGCTGCTGAAGCAGGCCGCCGGAGGCATCCTGCGCACGTCGATGGAGCTGGGCGGCAACGCGCCGTTCGTCGTGTTCGACGACGCCGACCTGGACCAGGCGGTGGAGGGCGCCCTCGCGGCGAAGTTCCGCAACATCGGGCAGGCGTGCACGGCGGCCAACCGGTTCCTCGTGCACCGTTCGGTCGCGGAGGAGTTCACCGAGCGGGTGACCAAGCGCGTGGCGGAGTTCCGGATGGGCCCGGGGACGCAGGAGGGTGTGACGATCGGGCCGCTCATCGACGACGCGGCCGTCACCAAGTCGGCGACGCTCGTGCGCGACGCCGTGGACCGCGGCGCGCACCTCCGTCTCGGCGGGGAGCCCGTGGCCGGGCCCGGCTCCTACTACCCGGCCACGGTGCTCAGCGACGTGCCGCCCAGCAGCGAGCTGCTCCGTGAGGAGATCTTCGGCCCGGTGCTCGCCGTCGTCCCGTTCGACGACGAGGACGACGCCGTCCGCCTCGCCAACGCCACCGAGTACGGCCTGGTGTCCTACGTCTGGACCCAGGACCTGGCGCGCGGCCAGCGCATGATCGAGCGCCTCGCCACGGGGATGATGGGCCTCAACATGGGCGTGGTCTCCAACGCGGCCGCGCCGTTCGGCGGGTGGAAGGCGTCCGGTCTGGGCCGCGAGGGCGGGGCCGAGGGCATCGCCGAGTACCTGGAGACCAAGTACACGCTGACGCCGGACCCGTTCGCGTAGCGCGGCCGGCGCCCGCCCCGCGACCGCGGGCGGGCACCGGCCGTGTGCGGCGGACGGAGGAGTCAGGCGGCCGGAGCCACCGCGTCGAGCCGTGCCAGGTCGGCCTCGGTGAGCCGGAGGGCTCCGGCGGCGACGTTCTGCTCCAGGTGCGTGAGGTCGCCGGTGCCGGGGATGGCCAGGACGTGCGCGCCACGGTGCAGGGTCCAGGCGAGCCGGATCTGCGTCGGCGCGACCCCGTGGGCCTCCGCGACGGCGGCGACCTCCGTCTCGTCGGCCGGGGCGGTAGCACCGGGCACCGCCCCGGGCACGCCCGCGCCCATGGAGAAGAACGGCACGAACGCGATGCCGTGCTCGCCGGTCAGCGTGACCAGGTCGTCGTCGTCGCGCTCCGTGAGTCCGTAGCGGTTCTGCACCTCGGCGACGGGCGTGATCGCCATCGCCTCGGCGAGCTGTGCCGCGTCGACGTTGGAGACGCCGATGTGCGCCAGGAGTCCGGCGTCGCGCAGCTCGGTCAGGGCGCCGACGTGCTCGGCCACGGACCCGGGCTCCTTGCCCAGGCCGGACCCCCAGCGCAGGTTGACCACGTCCAGGTGGTCGACGCCGAGCTGGCGGATGTTCTCCTCCACCTGATCGCGCAGCTGGTCGGGCCGGGCGTAGGGCGCGAACGCGAGCCCGTCCGCGCCGTCCCGGACGGGGCCCACCTTGGTGGCGATCACGAGGTCGTCCCGGTAGGGGTAGAGGGCGGTGCTGATCAGCTCGTTGGCCGAACGGGTGGGGAGGAAGTAGAACGCCGCGGTGTCGACGTGGTTCACGCCGAGTTCGACCGCCCGGCGCAGGACGGCGATCGCCGTGTCGCGGTCGCGGGGCCTGGCGTCCCAGGGCATGCCGGTCAGGCGCATCGCGCCGAAGCCGATGCGGTTGATCTCGCGGTCCCCGAGGCGCCAGGTGCCCGCGGCAGAGGCGACGGGCGGGGTGGTGGTGTCGTTGATCGTCATGCCACCCAGCGTGGGCGGCGCGGCCGTGGAAGCGCCGGGTCTGGCAGGTTGTTGCCACGTCTGGACGGTTCGCGCGCGAGCCAGGAGGGTGGACCACATGTCGATCACAGCCAGAACGACCGACGCCGGGGTCACCGTGGTGCGCGGTGAGGAGGAGGTCTTCCGTCGCACGGCACACCTGTTCGCGAACGCGACGAGCCTCACCTGCGCGGCGAACACCCTCGCGTCGTGGGGCTGGACGCACGGTCCCGGTGAGGCCCCGGGCGTGGCGGGAACCTCGATCGCTCCCCGGCACCCCGACGCGCGGATCCGCAAGGTGTACCGCTCCGGCATGCTGCTGGACCCGGCGTGGTCGCAGCGCATGGCGGTCGTGCTGCGGCACCCGGGCGTCGAGGTGCGGGTCGCCGACGAGGAGGTGAACGAGACGATCATCATCGACGAGAAGCTCGTGATCCTGGCCGGGGACCTGCGCTCCGGTGAGCGCACCTACAGCCTCATCACCCGGCGCGAGACCGTGCGGGGGGTGAGCTCCCTGTTCGAGGCGGCGTGGCGCTCGGCCACGGACCTGGACGTGTACGACGCCGGCGCCGCGGAGATCCGCAGGCTCGCGCCCCAGGTGCTCGATCTGCTCGGCCGGGGCGTCAAGGACGAGACCGCCGCCCGGGAGCTCGGACTGGGCGTGCGCACCTACCGGCGCCGCGTGGCGGACCTCATGGCGGCGCTCGGCGCGGACTCGCGGTTCCAGGCGGGCGTGCGGGCGAGAGACCTGGGCCTGGTCTGACACCGCCAGGCATCCGGGGGCGACCACATCCGGCGACCACGCCATTTCGCTCGATGGGAGCGCGCCCATCCAGCGAAATGGCGTGGTCGGCGTTGCCGGGAGAGGGCTTGTCAGGCCGCTCGCGACGCCGCGGCCAGGCGGGCCACCGCTTCTCGCAGGCGGTCCGGGGCCGCCGCGGCGTACCCGATGACGAGCCCGGGTGGCCCCGTGCCCTCGCGGTGGGACGACAACGGGTGCACGGTGACGCCCGCCTCCGCGGCGCGGGCGGCCAGCGCGACGTCGTCGACGTCGCCGGGCAGCGTGACGAGCAGGTGCAGGCCCGCCGCCACGCCGTGCACGGCCGCGTGCGGCAGGTGGGTCGCGAGGGCGGCCAGCAGCGCGTCGCGGCGCACGCGGTGGCGCCGCCGCACCTGCCGCAGATGCCGGTCGAACGCACCCGAGGTGATGAAGTGTGCCAGCGCGAGCTGCGGCAGCGCGGGGCTCGCGAGATCGGTCCGGTAGCGGGCGTCGGCCAGCTCCTGGTGCAGTGGCGCGGGCGCCAGCATCCAGCCGAGCCGGATGCCGGGCGCCAGGGACTTGGACACGCTGCCCAGGTGCACCACGTGGTCGGGCGCCAGGGCTCGCAGGGCGGGCACGGGCGGCCGGTCGTAGCGGTGCTCGGCGTCGTAGTCGTCCTCGACGACCAGACGGCCGGGGAGTCCCGCCGGGGTGCCCGGCGACGAGACCCTGGACCACGTGACCAGCGCACGGCGCCGGCCGGGCGCGAGCGCCACACCGGTGGGGAACTGGTGCGCGGGGGTGACCAGCACGGCGTCGAGCCCGGAGGCCTCCAGGGCGGCGACGTCGAGCCCGTCGCCGTCCACCGGGACCGGCACGGGGTCGACGCCCCACCGGCGTACGTGCTCGCGCGCCCCGCGCGAGCCGGGGTCCTCGAAGCCGATCCGGGTGACCCCGTGGCCGCGGAGCACCGTGGCGAGCAGGAGCAGGCCGTGCGACACACCGTTCACGACCAGGATCTCGTCCGGACGGGCGCGCAGCCCGCGGGTGCGGGCGAGCCACCCCGCGAGAGCCTCGCGGAGCGCCGGCAGGCCGCGAGGATCGCCGTAACCGAGGTCCGCGGAGGGGAGGGCGTGCAGCGCCGTCCGCTCCGCGCGGCCCCAGGCGGCGCGCGGAAACGCGGACAGGTCCGGCAGGCCGGGGGAGAGGTCGATCCGCCCGGTGTCCGCCGGGCGTGCCGTGCCCGACGTCGGGGCGTGGGGCGTACGGCGCGCGAGCGGATCCGGGACGTGGGAGGTGCCGGGACGAGCACCCCCTGCGGGTGACGCGGGGGCGGGGAGCCAGTCGGCGCGGACGGTGGTCCCGCCGCCGCGCCGGCCGGACAGCAGGCCCTCGTCGGTGAGCCGCTGGTAGGCGTCCACCACGACGCCTCGCGAGCAGCCGAGCTGTTCGGCCAGCACCCGTGTCGCGGGCAGCCGGTCACCGGCGGTGAGGCGGTGGTCACGGACCGCGCCGCGGAGCGCGTCCGTGAGCCACGCGGTGAGGCCGCCGGGCGGAGCGTGCGCGGGATCGAGCTGCAGGAAGTCGGCGCCCGGCATCTTGGTCCTCTCGGTTCGGTATCTCTTGGCACTGTTCGGAAGACCAAGATGCCACGGAAGCTGTCCGGTATGACGGAGACGATCAGGGAACCAGGGGCCGGGACGATGCCCACGGCAGCGGTGACGACCGGGGTGGGCGCGGCTGGGACGGGCACGACCGCGCCCGTGGGCGGCAGAGCGGCGGCAGGCCGGACGAGGTCCGGTGGACAGGCTGTCGCGCGCGGCGGACCGCTGGCCGCCGTGGTCGCGATGTCGCTGGTGGGCAGCCTGGTCGCGGTGTCGGGAACCCTTGAGGACGCGCCGTTCCTCACCGTTCAGGCGCTGCGGTACGTGCTGGCCGCCGTGGCCCTCGCGCTGGTGCTCCGGGGTGCGGGGCGGGCCGTGCGGCGCCCGCGGGGGCGAGAGTGGGCGTGGCTGACGGGCGTCGCGCTGAGCGGCCTGGTGCTGTTCAACGTCGCGGTGGTGCGCGGCGTCGAGCACGCGGAGCCGGCCGTGATCGGCGTGGCCGTCGCCGCCGTGCCGGTACTGCTGGCGCTCGTCGGCCCCCTGATGGCCCGGACGCGGCCGTCGCCGGCGGTGGTGGCGGGCGCGGTGGTGGTGACCGCCGGAGCCGTCCTGGTCACCGGGGGCGGACGCACCGACGCCGCCGGAGTCGCCTATGCCCTGCTGACGCTCGCGTGCGAGGCCGGGTTCACGCTCCTGGCCGTGCCCGTGCTGCGCCGCCTCGGGCCGTCCGGGGTGTCCCTGCACACGATCTGGATCGCGGCCGTGGGCTTCGTCGTGCTCGGTGTCGCGACCGAGGGGCCGGCCGCGGTGCTCACGCTGGGACCGGATGACCTGCTCGCGACGGCGTACCTCGGGGTGCTCGTCACGGTGGCCGGGTTCCTGCTCTGGTACACGGCCGTGGGCCGCCTGGGCCCGGGCCGCGCCGGACTGTTCGCCGGCGTCGTGCCCGTCGCCTCGGCCGTGGGAGGCGTGCTCCTCGGGGAGCCCGTCCCGGGCCCGGCCGTGTGGCTCGGGATCGCGGTCGTGGCCGGGGGCGTCGCCGTCGGCATGCGCTCACGCGGCTCGTGACCGGCCGTATGCCGGCTACCCGTCGGACCGCAGGATGCCCCGCACCCGCTCCAGGCGCTCGGAGACCTGGCGCTCGAACCCGCGGTCGCTGGGGGAGTAGTACTCCGTGCCCGCGAGCGAGTCGGGGAGGTATCGCTGCGGCGCCACGGCGTGGGGCCAGTCGTGGGCGTAGCGGTAGTCGTCGCCGTGCCCGAGCCCTTCGGCCCCGGCGTAGTGGGCGTCGCGCAGGTGCGCCGGGACCGTCCCGGCCTTGCCGGCCCGTACGTCGGCCAGCGCCGCGTCCCCCGCGAGGTAGGCCGCGTTCGACTTCGGCGCGGTCGCCAGGTGCACCACGGCCTCCGCCAGCACGATGCGCCCCTCCGGCATGCCGATCATCTGCACGGCCTGCGCGGCGGCGACCGCCGTCTGGAGGGCGGACGGATCGGCGACGCCGACGTCCTCCGCGGCGGAGATGATCAGCCGCCGGGCGATGAAGCGCGGATCCTCCCCGGCCGCGACCATCCGCGCGAGGTAGTGCAGGGCGGCGTCGACGTCGGACCCGCGGATCGACTTGATGAACGCGCTGATGACGTCGTAGTGCTGGTCCCCGGCGCGGTCGTAGCGCACGGCGGCGACGTCGACGGCGCGCTCGACGTCCGCCAGGGTGATCTCCGGCGGGGTGCCCGGGTCCGCGCGGTCGTCGTCGGACAGCACCGCCCCGGCCGCGGCCTCCAGGATGGTGAGGGCCTTGCGGGCGTCGCCGCCGGCCAGCCGGACGAGATGGTCGGCGGCCTCCCCGGCGAGGGTGACGGTGCCGTCGAGGCCGCGCGGGTCGGAGACGGCGCGCACCACCAGGTCACGCACGTGCTCGGAGGTGAGCGGCTGCAGGGTGAGCAGCAGCGAGCGCGACAGCAGCGGCGAGTTCACGGAGAACGACGGGTTCTCGGTGGTGGCCGCCACCAGCGTGACCCAGCGGTTCTCCACGGACGGCAGCAGCGCGTCCTGCTGGGTCTTGGAGAAGCGGTGCACCTCGTCGACGAACAGCACCGTCTCGGACCCGCCCGTCGCCAGCCGGCGGCGCGCGTCCTCCACGACCTGGCGCACGTCCTTCACCCCGGCCGTCACGGCCGACAGCTCCACGAACCGGCGGCCGGACACCGTGGCGACGAGGTAGGCGAGCGTGGTCTTCCCGGTGCCGGGCGGCCCCCACAGGATGACCGACGACGGCGCCGAGCGTGCGGAACTCCCCTCCTGCGCCGGTTCGATGAGCCGCCGCAGGGGCGATCCGGGCTCGAGCAGGTGGCCCTGGCCGGCGATCTCCGCGATCGAGGCCGGGCGCATGCGCACGGCGAGCGGGGCGGCGTCGCTCACCTCGGGGGTGCCTCGCTCGGAGGTGGTCACCGCGGAGAACAGGTCCATGCCGCAACCCTATGCGGGGAGTCCGACACCGCCGGCCCGCCGGACACCGGCCGGCGTACGGGGCGAACGCCGGGTCCGGCGGCCCGCCGCGCACGGCCGGGCGAACGCGCGTGGGATAGGATGTTGCGGTTGCCTCGCGGGCCCCGGCCCCGACGGCGACTCCCTGGGACCTCGGCCCCGTGACGCGCGTGCGGTTCGTCCGTGCGGCACGTCCGTCGGCTGGTCCCGCACCCGGCAGGTGACGTCCCCGGACGCGCCGGCCCCGGGTGTGACCTATCAACCACGAAGGACAGGAATCTCTGTGACCTCAGTCACCCGTTCGCGGCGTCAGGTTCGCCTGAGCCGCAAGCTCGGCCTCCCGCTCACGCCGAAGGCCGTCAAGCACTTCGAGAAGCGCCCGTACCCGCCCGGTGAGCACGGGCGCGCCCGTCGTCGCACCGAGTCGGACTACGCGGTGCGTCTGCGCGAGAAGCAGCGCCTGCGGGCGCAGTACGCCCTGCGGGAGAAGCAGCTCCTCAAGGTGTACGAGAACTCCCGCAAGCAGCCCGGCCTGACCGGTGAGGTCATGGTCGAGGACCTCGAGACCCGTCTCGACTCCCTCGTGCTGCGCGCCGGCTTCGGCCGCACCATCCTGCAGGCCCGCCAGATCGTGACCCACCGTCACATCCTGGTGGACGGCAAGATCGTGGACCGTCCCTCCTTCCGCGTGAAGGAGGGCCAGACCATCCAGGTGAAGCCGAAGAGCCAGGCCACCACGCCGTTCCAGGTCGCCGCCGCCGGCGCGCACCGTGACGTGCTGCCCAACCTGCCCGGTTACCTCGACGTGCAGCTGGAGAAGCTGTCCGCGACGCTGACCCGCCGGCCGAAGCGCTCGGAGGTCCCCGTGACCTGCGACGTGCAGATGGTCGTCGAGTACTACGCCCGCTGACCTTCGTTCAGCCCGACACACCCCGTCCGAGCCTCGTGCCCGGGCGGGGTGTCGTCGTCCCGCGTTAGGGTTGCGGCCATGACTTTCTCCCTCGGTGACGTGGCGGGACTGCTCGCGGCGATCGCGTTCCTGCTGCTCGTGGGCTTCCTCGCTTATCCGCTGATCAAGCTCGGCCGGGTGCTGGAAGAGGCCCGTGCCGGCCTGCGCGAGGTGACCGAGCACTCCGTACCCATCCTGGACGAGACCGCCACGGCCGTGGCCAGCGCCAACACACAGCTGGAGAAGGTGGACGTCGTCACCACCGGCGCGGCGTCCGTCAGCGAGAACGTGAGCGCCCTGACCGGCCTGTACGCCGCCACGCTCGGCGGCCCGCTGGTCAAGGTGGCCGCGTTCTCGTACGGGGTGCGGCAGGCGTTCGCCAAGGCCACGGGACGGTACGACGGCGAGCGCGGCGCGGACGGCGCGTCAGGTTCCGGGAAGCACGCCGCGGCGCCCGAGGGCGGCGTCCGGTGAAGGCCCGGTTGTTCTGGATCGGGGTCGGCGTGGTGGCGACCGTCGTGGTGGTGCGGCGCGGGCAGCGGCTCGCGGCGCGGTACACCCCGGCCACCATGGCGGCCGCGGCCGGTGCCAGGGCCGTCGACGCGGCCGACGCCGCCGGGGTGCGGCTCATGCACGGCGCGCGCGGGTTCGCGGGGGACTTCCGCGCGGCTCGTGCCGCACGGGAGGCCGAGCTGATGGCCTCCCTCCTCTCGGACGGCGCGGGCGGTACCCACGACCTGGACGACCTGCGCCGGCGCACCGGCCGCTGAGCGTTCCCCGGCGGCCGAGCGCCTCCGGGAGACCTGTCCGCCGGCCGGCCGACCGCACGGATCCCGGGATTTTCGCGCGAGCCGGCGACGTTGTCCACAGCGCACCACATTCAGTTTCGTCTTTCGCCCCCCGGCGCGGGAGACTATGACCACACAGACCGAATCCCGGCGCGCGGGCGCGCGCCGGCCCACGAGACAAGGACCGCAACAGATGCGCACCGCCGAGATCCGCAAGCGTTGGCTCGACTTCTTCGAGGCAAGGGCTCACGCGGTGGTGCCGTCTGCGTCGCTGGTCAGCCCGGACCCGTCCACCCTGTTCACGATCGCGGGCATGGTGCCGTTCATCCCGTACATGACGGGACAGCAGACGCCGCCGTGGAAGCGAGCCACGAGCGTGCAGAAGTGCGTGCGCACCCTCGACATCGACGAGGTCGGCAAGACCACCCGCCACGGCACGTTCTTCCAGATGAACGGCAACTTCTCCTTCGGGGACTACTTCAAGGAGGACGCGATCCGGTACGCCTGGGAGTTCCTCACGGGCTCCCGCGAGGACGGCAACCTCGGCATCGACCCGGACCGCCTGTGGGCCACCGTCTACGAGGAGGACGACGAGGCGCGCGAGCTCTGGACGAAGGTCACGGGCCTCCCGGACGAGCGCATCCAGTCGCGCGGCAAGAAGGACAACTACTGGCACACCGGCCAGCCGGGCCCGGGCGGTCCCTGCTCGGAGATCTTCTACGACCGCGGTCCCGAGTACGGCGCCGAGGGCGGCCCCGAGGCCGACGAGGACCGGTACATCGAGATCTGGAACCTCGTCTTCATGCAGTACGCCCTGGACGACGTGAAGGCGAAGGACGACTTCCGCGTCGTCGGCGACCTCAAGGCGAAGAACATCGACACGGGCATGGGCCTCGAGCGGGTCGCGTTCCTGCTCCAGGGCGTGGACAACCTCTACGAGATCGACGAGGTACGCCCCGTCATCGACGCCGCCGAGAAGCTCTCGGGCAAGAAGTACGGCGCGAACCCCGAGGACGACGTCCGCATGCGCGTCGTGGCCGATCACGTCCGCAGCGCCCTGATGATCATCGGCGACGGCGTCCGCCCCTCCAACGAGGGTCGCGGCTACGTGCTGCGCCGCCTCCTGCGCCGCTCGGTGCGCGCGATGCGTCTGCTCGGCGTGGACGGCGTCGCCCTGCCGTCCCTGCTGCCCGTCTCCAAGGACGCCATGAAGGCTTCCTATCCCGAGCTCGAGACGAACTTCGAGGAGATCTCCCGGGTCGCCTACGCCGAGGAGGAGGCGTTCCGGCGCACCCTGGCGGCCGGCACCACGATCCTCGACACGGCCGTGTCGAAGCTGAAGTCGTCGGCCCCGGCCGGCGCGGGCTCCCTGGTGCTCGGTGGCGACGCCGCCTTCCAGCTGCACGACACCTACGGCTTCCCGATCGACCTCACCCTGGAGATGGCCGCCGAGCAGGGCGTGCGCGTCGACGAGAAGGCGTTCCGCACGCTCATGCAGGAGCAGCGCGACCGCGCCCGTGCCGACGCGATGGCCAAGCGCCACGGCAACGTCGACGTCGCCGCCTACGAGTCGGTCGCCAAGGAGCTGGCGCGCCCGGTCGAGTTCCTCGGCTACACCGAGCACGACGCCACGGTGCAGGTCGTCGGCCTGCTGTCCGACGGCGTCCCGACGCCCGCCGCCACCGCCCCCGCCGACGTGGAGGTGATCCTGGACCGCACACCGTTCTACGCGGAGGCCGGCGGCCAGCTCGCCGACCAGGGCACGATCGTGCTCGACGGCGGCGCCACGATCGAGGTCGACGACGTGCAGCGACCCGTCAAGGGGCTGAACGTGCACCGCGGACGCCTGATCGAGGGCACGGTCGCGCTCGGCGACCCGGGAACCGCCACGATCGACCGGGCCCGGCGCACCGCGATCAGCAAGGCCCACTCGGCCACGCACATGATCCACAAGGCCCTGCACGAGCTGGTCGGGCCGGACCGTACGCAGGCCGGCTCGGAGAACGCGCCCAGCCGCATCCGGTTCGACTTCCGCTCGCCGCAGGCCGTGCCCGCCACCGCCCTCGGCGAGATCGAGGAGCGCGTCAACACGCTGCTCACCGAGAACCTCGAGGTCACCGACCAGCAGATGCCCCTGGCCGCGGCCAAGGAGCTGGGCGCCATGGCCCTGTTCGGCGAGAAGTACGGCGACGTCGTGCGCGTCGTGTCCATCGGCGACGACTGGTCCCGCGAGCTGTGCGGAGGCACGCACGTGAAGCTGACCGGCGAGCTCGGGCGCGTGACCCTGCTGGGCGAGTCGTCCATCGGCTCCGGTGTGCGGCGCGTCGACGCCCTCGTGGGCGACGGCGCCTACGGGTTCCACGCCACGGAGCACGCCCTGGTGGGCCAGCTCACCGGGATGCTGAACGTGCGCCACGACCAGCTCGCCGATCGCGTCGGTTCGCTCCTGACCCGGCTGAAGGACGCCGAGAAGGAGCTCGCCGGCCTGCGCCAGGCGCAGTTGCTCGCCGTCGCCGGGAAGCTGGCCGCCGAGGCGCCACGGGTGGGTGACGTCCGCGTCGTCACGCACGACGCCGGCGAGGCCGGTGCCGACGGCCTGCGCGCCCTCGTGCTCGACGTGCGGTCCCGCCTCGGGGAGGCCGAGCCCGTCGTCGTCGCCGCGGGCGGCACGTCCGAGGGACGGCCCGTCGTCGTCGTCGCCACGAACGAGGCCGCACGTGCGGCCGGGCACAAGGCCGGCGACCTGGTACGCACCGCCGCGCGCACGCTCGGCGGCGGGGGCGGCGGCAAGCCCGACCTCGCCCAGGGCGGCGGCCAGGACCCGACACGGCTCGGCGAGGCGCTCGCGGGCGTCGCGGAGGGCGTGCGGCTGGCCGCGGTCGGCGCGTGATGGCGTCGCAGGAGCCGGCGGACGCCCCCGGGCGGGCGCCCCTGCCCCGGGGCGCCCGTCTCGCCGTCGACGTGGGCACGGCGCGCGTCGGTCTCGCGGCGAGTGATCCCGACGGCCTCGTGGCCACGCCGGTCGAGACCGTGCCGCGCAGTCCCGAGCCGGCCGCTCTGCGCCGCATCGCCCAGGAGGCGGCCGAGCGGTCCGCGGCCGTCGTCTACGTGGGCCTGCCGAGGCATCTGAACGGCCGGGAGGGCGCGTCGAGCGCGGACGCACGGAGGTTCGCCGACGGGCTCGCGCGCGCCCTGGCCGCCGCCGGGCAGCCCGGTACGGAGCTGCGGTTCGTCGACGAGCGGATGACCACGGTCACCGCCACGCAGGCGTTGCACGCGGCGGGACGAAACACCCGGAGGCATCGGTCTGTCATCGATCAGGCCGCTGCCGTTATCATTTTGCAATCCGCACTCGACGCCGAGCGGGCGACAGGGACTCGTGCCGGCATCGGCGTCGAGGTGTAGACCGTGCACGACACGCACGCCCGGACCCCCAGCACGTTTTCCCCGGAAGTGAAGGATCGACGAGGTGACGGACCTGTTCACGGCGCCCCCTGATGCCCAGGTGGGTGTGCCGGCCAACACCGTGCGTCCCAGGACCCGGAACCAGCGCGACCATCGTTCCCGGCGCTTGCGGCGCAGGCGCCGTCAGGGCCGGTCGTTCGTCGTGCTCCTCGTGAGCCTCGGCCTGGTGGCCGGGGCGGGTTACCTGGTGTGGGAGCAGAAGGACGTGTTGCTCTCCTTCGAGAACCCGATCGAGGCCAAGGACTACCCGGGCCCCGGTACCGACGACGTGACGGTCGAGATCCCCGAGGGCGCCACCGGCTTCGACATGGCCGAGGTGCTGTACGACGCCGACATCGTGGCCAGCAAGGACGCCTTCGTCAAGGCGTTCGGCGAGAATCCGGACGCCGGTGGCATCCGGCCCGGCGCGCGGGACATGCTGACGGAGATGAAGGCCTCGGACGCGGTCGCGCTGCTGGCCAAGAACGAGATGGCGCACCTGGCGGTGACGATCCCGGAGGGCTTCACGGTCGCGCAGACGGTCGAACGCCTCGCGTCCGTGTCCGGCATCCCCGCCGCGGACTTCACGAAGGCGCTGGAGCGGCCCCGTTCGTTCGGCCTGCCGGAACAGGCGGGCGGCAACGCCGAGGGCTGGCTCTACCCGCAGACCTACCCGGTGGATCCCGAGGAGGAGACCGCGGCCGACGTGCTGGCGCGCATGGTGCGCAACACCGTCGAGCAGCTCGACGACCGGGGCGTGCCCCCGAAGGAACGCCAGGACGTGCTGATCAAGGCGTCTCTCGTGGAGCGTGAGGGGATGATCGCCGAGGACCGGCCGAAGATCGCCCGCGCGATCGAGAACCGGCTCGAGGACGACATGAAGCTCCAGATCGACGCGTCACTCGCGTACGGGCTGGACAAGCCCGGCATCGAGCTGACGACCGCGGACAAGGCTGCCGACACGCCGTTCAACCTGGAGCGACACGTCGGCCTGCCACCGGGACCCATCGCGAACCCGAGCGCGCAGTCGATCGACGCGGTCCTGTCCCCGGCCGACGGCGCCTGGAAGTTCTGGGTCACGGTGAACCTCGACACGGGCGAGACGAAGTTCTCCGAGACCTACGCCCAGCATCAGCAGTACGTGGCTGAGCTGCGGGAATGGCAGGCGAAGCAGGGCTGAGGCCGCGAGCCGGGCGTACCGGTGCGCCCGGGGACGCCGACCTGATATAACCATCTCGCCGCGGCACGGGGATCCGTGCCGCGGCGAGGCATACGAGCACGAGAGACGGGTGAACCGCGCGCCGATGGCCGACGTGTCGAACCAAGGACCGCCACGCCACTGGGCAGGGACAGGCAGTCGCCGCCGAGACTCCCGCGGCGGGCGCCGCGCGACCCGGAGCGGCCGGCGCCGCGGATCGGCCCCCCGCGCCGGGCGCGTGACCGGGCTCGTCGTCGTGGCGCTCCTGGTGGTCGTCGGCGGGCTCGGCGCGTGGGCGTGGAAGAACGACGGCTACCTCTTCGGCGTCGCGACGCCGCTCGCCGCCGAGGACTACGAGGGCACGGGCGGTGAGGAGATCCAGGTCGACATCCCCGAGGGCGCGAACGGCGGGGTGATCGGCGAGGTGCTCGTGGAGAACGACGTCGTCGCCTCCTACGGCGCGTTCAAGCGGGCGTTCGACGAGAATCCCGCCGCCCCCGGCATCCAGCCCGGCACCCACACCGTGCTGACGCGGATGGCGGCCGCGGACGCGGTGGCGATGCTCGCGGAGAACGACCTCGACCGCGGCGGCCTGACCGTCCCCGAGGGCCTGACCGCGGCCCAGGTCCGCGAGCGCATGGTCGCGGCGGGCTGGCCGGAGAAGAAGACGAACCAGGTGTTCGAGAACATCGGCCGGTATCTGCCGGAGCAGGCGGGCGGCAACGCCGAGGGCTGGCTGTTCCCGCAGACGTACGACGTCGACCCGCAAGAGACCCCGCCGGCGGACGTCGTGACGATGATGGTGCAGATGACGGTCTCGCAGCTGGAGGACGCGGGGGCGCCGCAGGAGCGCTGGGAGGACGTCCTGACCCGCGCCTCGCTCATCGAGCGGGAGGCGGCCCGGCCCGAGGACCGGCCCCGGATGTCGGGTGTCATCCAGCGCCGGCTCGACCAGGGCTGGACGCTGGGCATCGACGCCGCGGTCCTGTACGGGACGGGGCGCACCAGCGGGGCCCTGACCCGCGCCGAGCTGGACGACGCGTCCAACGAGTACAACCTGCGCATCCACAAGGGCCTGCCGCCCACGCCGATCTCCAACCCGGGCAGGGCGTCCATCGACGCCGCGCTGCAGCCGGCCGACGGGACGGAGATGTACTGGGTGACGGTGAACCACGAGACCGGCGAGACGAAGTTCGCCACCAGCAACGAGGAGTTCGAGGCGCTGGTCGCCGAGCTGCGGCAGTGGGAGGCGGACCACCCGGACTGGCACGAGTGAGGGCCGGGCCGGAGGCCGGTGGGGCGCGGGCCGGCAGCCGGATCGGGGACGGGCGACACGCCCGCGTGACGTAGCCTTTCCGGCGTGGAACTGATTCGCCAGGGCAAGGTACGTGAGGTGTACGCGGACGGGCAGGACGTGATCCTGGTCGCCTCGGACCGGGTGTCGGTGTACGACGTCGTGCTCCCGACGCCGGTGCCGGACAAGGGCGCGATCCTCACGCAGCTCTCGCTGTGGTGGTTCCGGCAGTTCGCCGACCTCGTGCCGAACCACGTCATCAGCGAGGACGTGCCGGCCGAGTGGAAGGGCCGGGCCATCCGCTGCCGCAAGCTCGACATCCTGCCGGTCGAGTGCATCGCGCGCGGCTACCTCGCGGGTCTGGGCCTGCGCTCCTACCAGGAGTCGGGCTCCGTGTCGGGTCTCGCGCTGCCGCCCGGCCTCGTGGAGGCGGACCGCCTGCCGCAGCCGGTGTTCACGCCGTCGACCAAGGCCGACGAGGGGCACGACGAGTACATCCCCTTCGAGGCGGTCGCCGAGCGGGTGGGCGCGGCCACGGCCGCGCGGCTGCGGGACCTGACCCTGGACATCTACGCCCGCGGCTCCGAGATCGCCCGCGAGCGCGGCGTCGTGATCGCCGACACCAAGCTCGAGTTCGGGTACGACGCCGCAGGCGTCCTCACCCTGGCGGACGAGGTGCTCACCCCGGACTCGTCGCGGTTCTGGAAGGCGTCCGAGTACGAGCCCGGCCGGTCGCAGTGGTCGTACGACAAGCAGTACGTGCGCGACTGGTCCGCCACCCTCACCGACTGGGACCGCACCGCCCCGGGCCCGGAGATCCCCGCCGACGTCGTGGCGGAGACCCGCGCCCGGTACGTCGAGATCTACGAGACGCTCACCGGCGAGGCCTGGACGTGAGGGCCGCGGTCCTCGGGCACCCCGTCGCCCACTCGCTGTCCCCGGCGCTGCACGCCGCCGCCTACCGCGCCCTCGGCCTCGACGACTGGGAGTACGGGCGCCACGACGTGGACGCCGCCGGCCTGGAGGCGTTCCTGTCCGACGTCGACCGCGGCTGGGCGGGCCTGTCCCTGACCATGCCGCTCAAGCACCGCGCCCTGGAGCTCGTCGACCACGTGGACCCGCTGGCCGCCGCCGTCGGCGCGGTGAACACCGTGCTCGTCTCACCGGCCGGCCCGGCGGGTGACACCGCCGGCGGCGTGACCCTCACCGGCACCAACACCGACGTGTACGGGCTCGTGCAGGCGCTGCGCGAAGGGCTCGCGGCACGGCCGCCCGCGCCCGAGGTCACGCGCGCCGTCGTCCTCGGCGGGGGAGCGACCGCCGCGTCCGCGCTGGCCGCGCTCGGGGAACTGGGCTGCACCTCCGCCCGCGTCCTGGTCCGCTCCCTGGACCGGGTCGGGGAACTGCGCGCGGCGATCGCGCGCATGGGAGTCACCCCCGAACTCGTCGAGGCCGACCTCACCGGCGCGGACGGCCGTGTCGCCGGTGAGCTCGCGGCGGCCGACGTCGTCGTCTCCACACTGCCGCCGCGCGCCGCGGACCCCCTGGCCGCCGTCCTCGGCAGCGCTCCCCGCGGCGTCCTCCTCGACGTCGCCTACGATCCGCGCCCCACCGCCCTGCACGCCGCCTGGGCGTCGGCGGGCGGGACCGCCGTGCCCGGCGAGCGCATGCTCCTGCACCAGGCCGTCGCGCAGGTACGCCTCATGACCGGCCGCGACACCTCGCCGGCCGGGGTGCTCGCCGCCATGGACGCGGCGCTCGCGACGGCGCTCGACGTGTAAGGATTGCGGCATGCTTCGCTGGTTGACCTCGGGAGAGTCGCACGGTCCTGCCCTGGTGGGGGTGATGGAGGGCCTGCCGGCAGGTGTGGCCCTCACCACCGACGACATCCGGGCGGCGCTCGCCCGGCGTCGTCTCGGCTACGGGCGGGGCTCGCGGCAGAAGTTCGAGCAGGACGAGCTGCGCGTGCTCGGCGGCCTGCGGCACGGGCTCACGCAGGGCGGGCCGCTCGCCGTCGAGATCGGCAACAGCGAGTGGCCCAAGTGGACCGAGGTGATGTCCGCCGACCCCGTGGCCCGTGAGGCGCTCCTGAAGGACGCCGGTACCGGCGACGAGCGGGAGATCGCCCGCAACCGGCCGCTCACGCGCCCGCGGCCCGGCCATGCCGACCTGGTGGGCATGCGCAAGTACGGGTTCGACGACGCGCGCCCCGTCCTGGAGCGGGCCAGCGCCCGTGAGACGGCGATGCGTGTCGCCCTGGGGACGGCCGCCGCGAAGTTCCTCGAGCAGGCGCTCGGGGTGCGGCTGGTCTCGCACGTCGTCGCGATCGGGCCGGTCGAGGTGCCGCAGGACGCCCCGCCGCCCGGGCCCGACGACGTCGCCGCGCTCGACGCCGACCCGGTGCGCTGCCACCACGCCGCCACGTCCGCGCTGATGGTCGAGGAGATCGACCTGGCCAAGGCCGACGGCGACACGCTCGGCGGGGTCGTCGAGGTGCTCGCCTACGGGGTCCCGTCGGGCCTCGGCACGTACGTGCAGGGCGACCGGCGACTCGACGCTCGGCTGGCCGCTGCGCTCATGGGCATCCAGGCGATCAAGGGCGTCGAGGTGGGCGACGGCTTCCGCACGGCGCGGCGCCGTGGCACCGCCGCGCACGACGCGATCCTGCCGGGCTCCGGCACCTCCGCGGGGCCCGACGGCGGCGCGGGCCTGGTCCGGGACACGAACCGCGCCGGCGGCATCGAGGGCGGCATGTCCAACGGCGAGGCGGTGCGGGTACGCGCCGCCATGAAGCCGATCTCCACGGTGCCGCGCGCCCTGCCGACCGTCGACGTCGCCACCGGCGAGCCCGTGACCGCCCACCACCAGCGTTCCGACGTGTGCGCGGTGCCGCCCGCGGCCGTGGTCGCCGAGGCGATGGTGGCGCTCGTGCTGGCCGAGGCCGCGATCGAGAAGTTCGGCGGCGACTCGCTCACCGAGACCCGCCGCAACGTCGAGGCGTACCGCGCCGCGATCCCGCAGGAGCTGCGATGAGCGGCGACAGCCCCGCGCCCGGCCCCGTCCTGGTCCTGGTCGGCCCGCCCGGTTCCGGCAAGTCCAAGCTCGGGCGCGTCCTGGCCCACGGCCTCGGCCTGAGCGTGCGGGACACCGACCACGACATCGAGGCGACCGCCGGCAAACCCGTCGCCGACATCTTCGTGGACGACGGCGAGCCCGCGTTCCGCGCCATGGAACGCCGGGCCGTCGCCGCCGCGCTCCAGGAGCACGACGGCATCCTGGCGCTCGGCGGGGGAGCGGTGATGGATGCCGAGACCGACAAGGCGCTCACCCGGTACGCGGAGCGCGGCGGGCACGTCGTCTTCCTCGACGTGTCGCTGGCCGTGGCCGCCCCGCGCGTCGGCATGAACCAGGCCCGTCCGCTGCTGCTCGGCAACCCCCGGCAGCGGTGGCAGGCCCTCATGGACGAGCGCCGCCCCACCTACGAGCGACTCGCCACCGTGCGGGTCGAGTCCACGGACCGCCCGGCCGCCGAGGCGGCCGCCCGGATCGTGGCCGCGCTCGGCCTGGAGCCCGTCGCCGAGCTCGCCGACCCCAAGCACCTGGACGAGGAGCACCTGGACGACGGGCACCCGGACGACGAGGAGAACCAGCAGTGAGCACCACCCGCGTGACCGTGTCCGGAGAGCGGCCCTACGACGTCGTCATCGGCAGGCACCTGCTCGGCGAGCTGGCCGCGATGATCGGCCGGGACACACGGCGCGTGCTCGTCATGCACCCGGCCTCCCTGCAGGCCACGGGCGAGGCGGTGCGCGAGGACATGGCGGGGCAGGGCTACGAGGCGTTCGCCGTCGAACTGCCCGACGCGGAGGAGCAGAAGACCGCGCAGGTCGCCGCGTTCTGCTGGCAGGTCCTCGGGCAGGCCGACTTCACCCGCTCCGACGCGATCGTGTCCGTGGGCGGCGGCGCGACCACCGACCTGGCCGGCTTCGTCGCCGCGACCTGGCTGCGCGGCATCCGCGTCGTGCACATGCCCACCACGCTGCTCGCGATGGTCGACGCCGCCGTCGGCGGCAAGACCGGCATCAACACCGCCGAGGGCAAGAATCTCGTGGGCTCCTTCCACCCGCCCGCCGGCGTGCTGTGCGACCTGGCCGCCCTGGAGTCCCTGGACCGCTGGGACCTCGTGGCCGGGCTCGCCGAGGTCGTCAAGACCGGCTTCATCGCCGACGAGGAGATCCTGCGCCTCGTGAGCGAGCACGCGGCCGACCTCAAGGGCTGGCAAGGCGCCGACGCGCCCGCGGCCACCTGGGACGTCCTCGCCGAGCTCGTCACCCGCTCCGTGCGGGTCAAGGCACGCGTCGTGGGGGAGGACCTCAAGGAGTCCGGCCTGCGCGAGATCCTCAACTACGGGCACACGTTCGGCCACGCCGTCGAGCTCGCCGAGCGCTACCAGTGGCGCCACGGGGCCGCCGTCGCCGTCGGCATGGTGTTCGCCGCCGAGCTCGCCCGGCTCGCGGGCAAGCTCGACGACGCCGTCGTCGACCGCCACCGCGAACTCCTCACCGCGCTCGGGCTGCCGACGTCCTACCGTGGCGACAAGTGGGACGACCTGCTCGGCGCCATGCGCCGCGACAAGAAGTCCCGCGGAGACATGCTGCGCTTCGTGGTGCTCGACGACGTCGCCAAGCCGGTCCGCCTGGAAGGCCCCGACCCCACGCTGCTGGCAGCGGCGTACGCCGAGGTGTCCAAGGAACCCCCGGCAGGCCGCGAGACGCAGCTGACCCTGGGCTGAGGGCGGGTGGGCGGTCGGTCGGTCATCGGGTGACCGACCCCGCGGCCCGCCCCTCGCCCGTTCGCGCGGGACGGCCTGCGACTAATCGGTTCAGGGTGTGGATCGCGCGTGGTCGGGGCGGTTGGGTGGGCGCGCCGGCGTCGTCCCGACGTCGGCGCTCAGCGGCACGCCGACGAAGGGGCCCGACGATGAGGATCCAGGCACACCCCACCCGGAGACGCCTCCTGCGCCCGCTGGCCGGAGCGCTCGTGGCGGCGCTCGCCCTGACGCTCGGGGCGCTCGGGACCGAGGCGGCGACGCGGCCGGCGTCGGCGGCGAGCCTGCAGCAGGTGACGGACTTCGGGCCCAACCCGAGCGGGCTGAACATGTACGTGTACGTGCCCGACGACGTCGACCCGAACCCGGCGCTCCTGGTCGCGGTCCACTACTGCACGGGCTCGGCGCCGGCGTACTTCGGCGGCGGCGCGCAGGAGTTCGTGCGGGCGGCGGACGAGCAGGGGTTCGTCATCGTGTTCCCCGAGGCGACGCGGGACGGGCACTGCTTCGACGTGTACTCGCCGGACGCCCTGACGCGCGACGGCGGCAGCGACCCCGTGGCGATCCGGTCGATGATCGCCCACGCGACGGCGCAGTACGGCGTGGACACGTCGCGGATCTACGCGACGGGCGTGTCGTCGGGGGCGATGATGACCAACGTCCTGCTGGCGCTGTACCCCGACGTGTTCGCGGCAGGGGCGGCGTTCGCAGGGGTGCCCGCGACGTGCTTCGCGACGGGCAGCCCGGACAACACGTGGAACAGCACCTGCTCGAACGGGCAGGACATCCGCACGGCGCCGGAGTGGGGCGACGCGGCCCGCGGCATGTACCCGGGGTACGCCGGCCCGTACCCGCGGTTCCAGACGTGGCACGGCACGCAGGACACCGTGCTGGCCTACCCGAACTTCGGGGAGCAGATCAAGCAGTGGACCGACCTGCACGGGCTCGCCCAGGGCTCCGGCGCCGTCGACCAGCCGCAGCAGGACTGGACCCGGACCACCTACGGGGACGCCGCGCTGCCGGACTTCCAGTCGATCAGCCTGCAGGGGTACTCCCACGACCTCTACCGCACGGGCATGGCGCAGTACGCGATGGACTTCTTCGGCGGCCTGGACGAGGGCAGCGGGGAGCCCACACCGACGCCCACCCCCACACCGACGGACGACCCGCCCCCGACCCCCACGCCGACCGGGGACCCCACGGACGACCCGACGTTCCCGGAGCCCCCGCCGGGCACCTGCGAGGCGGCGCTGACCGTCGTCAACGCCTGGCAGGGCGGCTACCAGGCCGAGGTCACGGTGACCGCTACGAACGACCAGATCCACGACTGGCTGACCCGGTTCACACTGTCCGGCTCGAACGTCTCGCAGCTGTGGAACGGGGACCTGCAGGGGACCACGGGAACAGTCACCGTGGGCAACGTCGGGTGGAACGGCCGCGTGACGTCCGGGCAGTCGACGACGTACGGGTTCATCGGCTCCGGGACGGCGCCGGGCACGCCGCCCGAGGTGGAGTGCTTCCCGCAGAGCGTCCCGTAGGGCTCCTGCGCGGGGTCGGCGCCGCCGGGAACCTCTCCGGACGACCGGTCAGGCCCACATCCCGCGGGCCGTCAGCACGTCCCTGAGGGTGTCGGCGCGGTCGGTCACGATGCCGTCCACGCCGAGGTCGATGAGGCGGTGCATCTCGGCGGGGTCGTCGATGGTCCACACGTGGACCTGCTTGCCGGCGCGGTGGGCGGCGCGCACGGTGGTGCCGTCCACCACGGTGATCCGGCCCGCGAGCGGGACGCGGTCCGTGACGGGCACCTGGAGGGCGCCGACGTCGCGCAGGGCGCGCCCCGCGAGGGCCGCGAGCCGGGCCCGTGTCCCGGCGAGGAAGCGCGCGACCTCGCCCCGGCCGGCCGATGTCGCCACCGGCCGGGACAGCCGGGCGAGCGTCGCGCGGCGGCGCACGGGCGAGAACGACGTGACGCAGACGCGGTCGTGGGACCGGGTGCGCTCGACGGCCTCGGCCACGGGACGCACCCCGGAGTCGGCCTTGACGTCGATGTTCACGCGCAGGTCCGGCCAGGTGCCCAGCAGGTCGTCGAGCCGTGGAACGGGTTCGCTGCCGCCGATGCGCGCGGCGCGGACCGTGCTCCAGGGCAGGTCGGCGACGAGCCCGGTGGCGTCCGTGGTGCGGTCCAGGGCCTCGTCGTGCAGTGCGACCGCCACCCCGTCGCTCGTGCCGTGGGCGTCGGTCTCGACGTAGGTGTAGCCGAGGTCGACGGCGGCGGCGAAGGCGGCCAAAGAGTTCTCCAGGCCGTTGTCGGTGCCTCCGGGCCGGGCGAAGCCGCGGTGCGCGAGCGCGGCGAAACCGTGCGGCGCGTCGAAGTAGCCGGTGGTCACAGCCGCTCCTCCAGCCACGCGAACAGCTTCCCGAGATACTCGGTCCGCGGCCCCTCCGCGGACAGGGACAGGTCGTGCACCGCCCCGGGAACGACCAACTGCGTGACGTCCTCACCCAGCCGGCGGGCACGCCGCGCGATCTGGTCGACGTCGAGCACGGTGTCCTGCGCGTCCAGCAGCGGGTTGTCCGCGCGATCGGGCCCGGACGAGTCCGAACGCGCCACCAGGACCGGCACGGAGATCCGCAGGCCCCGCGCCACCTGCATCTGCACGCGCCGCACGGCACGCATCCACAACGCCAGGGCCGGCTGCCCCTCGGGTCGCTTGAGACGGGTGTCGAACTCCCACCGGCCGCCGTTCGCGGCCAGCAGATGCGTGGCGTACTCGCTCCGGCCCTCGACGACCACCCGGTGCGGGCTCGCGGGCGCGGCGATCCGCAGGATCCACGTGCCCACCGTGCGCTCGAACAGGGAGCCCGGCAGGTCGAGGAACGGACTGTTCAGCACCAGCAGATCCGGACCCCGGTACGAACCGTCCGGGAGGGTGCCCCGGCGCGCGTGCGCCCACAGGGCCGCCGTGAGCCCACCGGTCGAGTGGGCGTGCACCACCAGCGGGAGACCCGGGTGCAGCTCCCGCGCGGCCCGCGCGGCCTCGTCGATGTCAGCGGCCTGCTCACGCAGGTCCCCGACGTAGTGCGGCACCTGCCCCGCCCGCAGCGAACGACCCGCCGCGCGCAGATCCACGGCATGGAACGCGTACCCGGCACGCGCGAAGGCACGCGCCAGATGCTCCTGGAAGAAATAGTCGTTGTAGCCGTGCACGTGCACGACCACGGCATGCGGCGGCAACGCGCCCACCTCCGGCCGCAGACGGACCAGCGTCGCGGGCCCCAGCTTCGCCTGCTCGAAAGAACCGCCCAGCAGCGTGTCGGACTCCCAGCCCAGCGGCACGTGCGGCGTGACCTGAGGCGCCGCCGGATCAGGGGCGGGCTGCGAACGTTCGGGCACTCACGGATAGTAGCCCGCGCACGGGCACGGCGGGGAGAGACCCGACACCACCACCCCTACCGCACACCGCACCGCTCCAGCCGATACCCCGGCACACCCGGCCCCACCAGCCCCCGATCCCGCAGGATCGTCAACGGCGCGCGATCCGGATCGGCACACAACTCACCGAACGACACCGGCAGATTGTCGGTGTACTCCACCTGCAGCACCCGGTCCCCGTACACCGCGCGATACGCCCCGCACTCCCCGTACGCCCCGCACTCCTCGACCACCGCGAAATCGAAGCCCAGCTCCCGCCCCGCACCCGCCGCCTCCGCCGCGTTCTTCTGCCCGACGGCGAGCCCCACGCCATGCGCCAGCTCGACATACGCCCCGGCCAGCGCGAGCGCACCCGCCCGCTCCACCAGCCCCGTGGCCGGGTCACCGAACCGCGTCCACGTATCCAGGTTGTCGAACTCCACCGCATCGAACCCGTCCGCGGCGCACCCGGCCACCACCGGCCCGACGACCGCCAGGATCCGCTCACGCCGCTGCGCCGTCGACGGATCGAGCACGAACTCGTCCGGCCACTCCGGGTCCACCACCAGCTCCCCGTCCGCGTCACGCAACAACAGCTCCTCGTTCTCCCCGGCCCACCGGCCCGCCTCACCCGGCTGCGTCTGGAACCCGTTCACGTAGCAGACGGAATACGCGCCCTCCAACGGCTCCGCGGACGCGTCCCGCACCACGACGTCCAGCCCACCCGCCGGCTCGTACGCCGCACCGAGCTGATAGTCGAACCGCCCGGCCACCGGAGGAAGCACCACGGCGCTCGCGGCCGTCGGGCCCGCCGCGGCGCCGGGCGAGCTGGTGGCGTCGGTGCCGGTGACGCCGGGGCCGGTTCCCTCAGGGCCGGCGCAACCGGCAGGGAGCGCCAACGCCACGACGGCGAGCAGGATGCGGGGAATCCGTGACATGGCCCCACCGTAGGCGCACCCCCCGTGGCGAGACGCTCCGGACCTGGCCCGACGCCTCCCGCGAGGCCCAGGAAATCACCCGGCCGCGATTGTCCACGTCACCGTGTCGTGCCGTAGGTTCTGACGCTGTGACCCAGACGGCCTTCCCGCCCCCCGCCGCCGAGCCGCCGCTCTTCCCGGAAGCGGCTTCCGCGAAGAAGCCCGGGAAGCGCCGCCGCGGACGTCACAACACCGTCATCGTCTCCGTCCTGGCCCTCCTCCTGGCCGTCACCGTCGGCGCCGCCTACTGGTTCCTGGAGCGCGAGGCCGCCGGCCTGGCCAGGCAGGCCGAGTCCGCCGACACCCTGCTCACGCAGTCCGAGGGCCGCGTCGCCGACCCCGCCACCCGGCAGGCACTGGCGGAACAGCTCACCGCCGCCGACGACGTCCTCGACGGCACGGCGTTCGTCGACCGGCTGCCCGGCCAGGCCGCCGAGGCCACCGAGGACCTGATCGCCGCCTCCGACGGCGTCTGGGCCTCCATGGTGGAGCGCGCCCGGGGCGACATCACCACGGGCCGCGACCAGCTCGAGGGCGCGATGGCTCGCGCCGAGAAGGTCTACGCCGCCACCGAGTCCCTCGACGGCGACGAGCTGACCCGCAGCGCCCTCCGCTCCGCCCTGGACTCCGCAGAGGTCACCCACACCCGCACCCGGGACGACCGTCTCGCCGGCGCCGCACTCGTCCAGCTCGAACAGGCCGCCGGCGACCTCGGCGCACGCCGGGCGGAACTCAGCTCCACCACCGACAGCATGATCTCCGCACAGGACGCCGCCACCTGCCCCGCCCCGGACCAGCTGTGGACCCCTGAGAGCGGCCGCATCCCCGACCAGCGGCTCGCCCCCGTCCCCTGGGACACCCGGTACCGCGTGCGCGCCGACATCCTCGACTCCCTCATCGCCCTCAACGACGCCTTCCGCGCGCAGTTCGGCACCGACCTCACCGTCAACTCCGCCTACCGCAGCCTCGCCGACCAGACCGGCCTCTACGACCCGAGCTCACCCATCGCCGCCGCACCCGGCTGCTCCACCCACGGCCTCGGCCTCGCCGTCGACCTCGGCGGCGGCATCCAGACCTTCGGCACCCCCGAACACGAGTGGATGCGGGCGAACGCGCCCGCCCACGGCTGGCTCCATCCCGGCTGGGCCGCACCCGACGGCCGCGTCCCCGAAGCCTGGCACTGGCAGCACGAGAAGTCCCCCGCCGAGACCCTCTGACGACACCCGGCAGGAACCTCGTACGGCACCCGCCGTGGCGGAGGGCGGGACGACAGCCACCCCGCGCTACCTTTCGTTCATCCGAGTCGAGGAGAGTTCCGTCCCATGAGCGAGAACGCCGCCCCAGCGACGGGGCTCGAGCAGCAGGCCGACGCCGAGATCCCCCGCAAGCGCGTCATGGCCTGGGCCCTGTGGGACTGGGGCACCCAGCCGCTGAACACCGTGCTGATCACCTTCGTGTTCGCCGCCTCGTACCTGACCGGCGCGGACTTCGTCGACCCCGCGGTGGCCGAGCTGGGCCCGGGCCACCCCGCGTACGACCGCGCCCTCGCCCAGCTGGCCTCCAACTACGGCTACGCCGGCTTCATCGCCGGCATCGCCGTCCTGCTGCTCGCCCCCGTGATCGGCCAGCGGGCCGACGCCACCGGCCGCCGCAAGTGGTGGCTCGGCTGGACGACGCTCGTGCTCGTCCTGCTCCAGTTCGGGCTGTTCTTCGTGTACGCCGACCCGCGCTACTTCTGGCTGGGTGCGATCCTGATCGGCCTCATGCAGGTCGTGCAGGACATCGCGGGCGTGAACTACAACGCCATGCTCGTCAGCGTCTCGACACCGCGGACCGTCGGCAAGGTGTCGGGACTCGGGTGGGGGATGGGATACGTGGGCGGCATCGTCGCGCTCGGCGTCGTCATCCTCGCGAACTCCTTCGACTTCTGGGGCATGCCCACCGACGACGGACTCGGCTACCGGGTCATCGCGGTGTTCTGCGCCGTGTGGACCGTGATCTTCGCCCTCCCGCTCTTCCTCCACGTCCCGGAGGCGCGGCCGACCCGGGAACGCGCCCCGGGCGGGTTCCTCCGGAGCTACGCGATCGTCGCCCGGGACATCGCCGGACTCTGGCGCGAAGCACGACCGACGTTCTGGTTCCTCGTCGCGTCGGCGATCTACCGGGACGGGCTGACCGGGGTCTTCACCTACGGCGCGATCATCGCCGCCCAGTCGTTCCTCTTTCCCGAGACGACGGTCCAGGCCTTCGGCCTCGCGGCGCTCTTCGTGGCCGGCGCGGCCGCGTTCGCGGCGGGATTCCTCGACGACCGCTTCGGCAGCCGCCTGGTGGTCGTCGTCTCCCTCACCGGGATGGTCGTCGCCGGCGTGGTCGTCGTCGCGCTGCACTCACTGGGACCCGCGGTGTTCTGGATCGCCGGCCTGTTCCTGTGCCTGTTCGTGGGCCCGGCGCAGGCGTCCTCACGATCGTTCCTCGCACGGGTCACGCCCGCGGGCCGGGAGTCCGAGGTCTTCGGGCTCTACGCGACCACGGGCAGGGCGGCGTCGTTCATGACACCCCTCCTCTGGGGGATCGTGCTCCAGGTCACCGGCGCGGCCATCTGGGGGACACTCGCCGTGCTGTTCGTGGTGCTCGTGGGGCTGGCCATGCTCGCCCTGGTCCGGGAACCCTCGCACGCGCGGGCGCGGGCGTGAGATCGCTCCAGTTCAGACCCCGTGGCCGCGCCGCGTCAAGACTCCCGTCGAATTCGCCCTCGCCGGAAGGCGCCCAGTAGCATCAGCCGGACATAGCAGGCGCGGTGACATATCGCGGGCCTCGCGGGCGAGGGCGGCGAGGGCGACCGCGCGTCGCCGGGAGAACCACCGATGAACCACCGATGAGACCTGTGAGGGGGAATCACAGCGTGTCGATCGAGGCGAGCCCTGGAGCGCCCGCGTTCGCGGGCGCGGCCGTGCCGCTGCGTCCTGAGGACCCCCGGCACCTGGGGCCGTACCGGCTGCTGGGGGTCCTCGGCTCGGGCGGTATGGGGACGGTGTACCTCGGGCGGACACCGGAGGGCGAGAAGGTCGCCGTCAAGGTGGTCCGCGTGGACCTGACCGGCGAGCTGGAGTTCCGTGAGAGGTTCGCGCGGGAGGTCGACGCCGCGCGCCGGGTCGCCGGCAGCCACACCGCCGGGCTGGTCTACGCGGATCCGCACGCCCGGCAGCCGTGGATGGCCACCGCGTTCGTGCTCGGCCCGTCGCTGCGCGAGGCGATCGGCGAGTCCGGGCCGCTCGACGTCGCCACGCTCCGCGCGCTCGGTCTCGGGCTGGCCGAGGGCCTGACGACCATTCACGGGGCGGGGCTCGTGCACCGGGACCTGAAGCCGGGCAACGTGCTGCTCACCGCGGGCGGCCCGCGCATCATCGACTTCGGTATCGCCCGGGCGCTGGAGGCCACCGCGCTCACGTCCGTCAGCCAGGTGCTCGGCACGGCGTCGTACATGTCGCCCGAGCAGGTGCGCGGGCACGAGGCCGGGACGGCCTCCGACGTCTTCTCGTTCGGCTGCCTGCTCGCGTACGCCGCGACGGGCCGGTCGCCGTTCGGCAGCGGCCCCGCGGAGTCGGTCGCCTACCGCGTGGTACACACCGAGCCCGAGCTCGACGGCGTGCCGACGGAGCTGAAGCTCCTGGTCCGCGACTGCCTCGTGAAGGATCCGGGGGCCCGGCCGACCCCGCAGCAGATCGTCGAGCGCATCACCCGGCGCACGGCCCGGCCCGTCACCTGGCGGACCACGCCGGCGCTGAACACGATGATCGCCGCGCGGGCCGAGGCGGTCCGGGCGCTGGAGGCCGGTGACGCCGAGCAGACCGAGGAGATCAGCCCGCTCACCGACGGGGACCCGGCGGATCGCACCCTGGCCGCGCGGTTCGGCGGGAAACGGCCCGCCGCGCTCAAGGCGGTCGCGGCGGGCCTCGCCGGCCTGCTGCTGCCCGTGGGCGCGTGGACCCTGTACGACCGTCTCGCGAACCCGCCGGGCGCGAGCGTCGCGCCCGACGGGTGGTACACCATCGAGGGCGATCCTCTCCCGACCGACCCCGACCCGGACCGCTTCGTCGAGATCGTGATCACGACGGCCACGCCCGGGGAGCAGGTCCTCGTCGGATACGCCGCGACGGTGGTGCGGGACCAGGAGGGCGCGTCCCGGGGTACGGCCCGCCCGGAGCCCGACGGCGTGTCCGTTCCGGACACCGTGCAGGTGGGCAACGAGGAGGGCTTCCTCGTCGTGACGCCGTGGCGCGGGAAGATCCCGGTCGACGAGCGCGTGCTCGCGGTGGGTGCCACGGGGAGCGGGGCGGAGGGGGAGATCAGCTGCAGCATCGCCGTGGGCGCGGAGCAGGTCGTGAGCGTCACGTCGGCGTCGACGTCGTCGTGCGTCACGCCCTTCGAGGGCGAGTCCTCGCTGGTCGGGAGCGCCCGCGCCCCGGACGCGGCACCGAGCGCGTCGCCGGCGGAGCGGGCGGGGACGGAGCGGGCGGGGACGACGGCGGAGAGGGCGGGAACGGCTGATACGGCCGACACGGCTGACACCGCTGACGTGGCGGGGGCCGAACCGGTCGATCCGGATGACATCCTGGAAAAGAGTGTGCCAAGCGTCGGGTCGGGCGACTGATGGCGGCCGGAGAATCCTCGACCGCCGCCGGCTCGCCGCCGTGGGACCACACGGAACTCACCGTGGGGGAGGTCGCCCGGCGTTCCGGCGTCGCCGTCTCCGCGCTGCACTTCTACGAGCGGCAGGGTCTCATCACGAGCCGGCGCACCGGTGGCAACCAGCGGCGCTATCGCCGCGACGTGCTGCGGCGCGTGGCGTTCATCCGCACCTCGCGGCGGGTGGGGATCCCGCTCGTGCGGATCGGCGAGGCGCTGGCCGCACTGCCCGCCGACCGCGCCCCGAGCAGGAAGGACTGGGCCCGCCTGTCGCGCGCGTGGCGCGAGGACCTGGACGCGCGCATCGAGCAGATGGAGCGGCTGCGCGACACGCTCACCGACTGCATCGGGTGCGGCTGCCTCTCGCTGAAGACGTGCACGCTGAACAATCCGCACGACGAGCTCTCGGGCACCGGCGCGGGTCCGCGCAGGCTGCTGGTCGACGGCGTGGAGGACGACGACGGCGTGGGCCGTCCGGCCGGTTCGCCGGCCCCCTGATCAGCCCCCGAGACCGGTCCGCACGTGCGCGACGACGCCGTCGGCGGCGGCCTCGATCTGGTCGAGGCACTCCTCGAAGTCGTCCGGGCCGCCGTACCAGGGGTCGGCGATGTCGAGCAGGTGCGTCGCGAGGCCGGCGGCCGCGGGATCGAAGGAGCGGTAGAGGCGCACGTCGGCGCCGGGCCGGAGAGCGCGCAGGCGGCGCGCGTGCTGGTTGGTCATCGCGAGGACCAGGTCCCGGGAGTCGACGGCGATCCCGGTGGCCTGGCGCGCGATGTGCCCGTCGCCCGTGGGGTAGCCGCGCGCGGCGAGTGCGGTGCGGGCGCGGCGGTCGATCGGGTTGCCGTGCTCCTCGTCGCTCACACCGGTCGAGTCGACGACGACGTCGAGCCCGGCGGACCCGAACCTGTCCCGCAGCACGATCTCGGCCATGGGGGAGCGGCAGATGTTGCCGGTGCAGACGGTCATCACTCGATAGGTCACGGGGATCATTGTCGCGGAGCGGGCGGGCGGGCAGTGTCCTGATCGTCGTAGCGGGCCCGATCGTCCCCAGTTCATGCGATCGTGCGGGCTGGACGCGGACGAGGATCCTGTGGACGGATAGGTTTTCGACAGATTTCGCTATCAACAAGCATCTCGAACTCTTGTTCGCTAGCGTGGTGGTGAGGCGCGGAGCACCGGGCCCTGTCGATACGTCACGAGGGTCGAGGAGGTGAACGCCGATGCCGGAGAACCGGCGAGTGTCCGCAGGTGGCGCCCGGCCCGTCGGGGAGCTTCTTGCCGAGCTGGAGGCGCTGGCCACCGAGATCGTCGCGACAGTGGGGCCAGAGGCGCTGAGGGGCGACCCTGCGCTTGCCGATTCCGCAGGTGTGACGGCGTTGGTGGATGCCTCGGCCCGCCTGCGACGGGTCGGTCACCGGTTCGACGTGCTGCGCGCGACATTCCTCCCGTTGATCGACGATGCCGGCCTGTGGGCTCTGACCGGGGCGCGCACGTTCGCGACCTGGCTCGCGGCGGCCGAAGGGGTCAGCAGGTCGACCGCCCGCCGCGAGACGCGCACGGCGACGGTGCTGCGTGATGTCCTGCCCGTGGCCCGCAAGGCGGCGCTGGACGGGACGATCGGACCGGAGCACCTGCGTGCGCTGGTCGACGTGGCACCGACCAGCCAGGCGCGCAAGGACGCGCTGGCCGCTCCCGCGATCGACGCACCGTTCGAGGACGGCCGCGACGGGTTGCAGGACAAGGGGTACGAGGGTGGCCGGCAGGCGGGCCTCTCGGATGCAGTCGGCGACGCGGGGGAGGGGGCGAACGGCGACGGTGGTCCGCGTGTGCCCACGTGGGAGGACCAGTTGCTGGAGTGGGCCGGTGAGCGCCAGGCGGAGGACTTCCGCGGTCTGGTCCGGTACTTCGCGCACCGCGCCGACCCGGATGCGGACGAGCGGGGGATGAAGAAGGCCCGGGACAAGGAGTACCTGAACGTCTCGCCCACGATCGACGGTTTTCACGTGACCGGGTTCCTGACCCCGGAGCACGGTGACCTGGTCACGACCGCGCTGGGCTCGGTGACGGGCGCTCCTGCCGCCGAGGACGACCGCACCCCGGGGCAGCGGCGGGCTCAGGGCCTGGCGGATCTCGCCAGGACCGCGCTGGACAACGGGCACATCGGCACCGGCGCGGCCGTGCGCCCGCACCTGAACGTGACAGTCTCCTGGGCCGAGCTGCGCGGCCTGGCCCACCACACCGACCGGCCGGCCGGCGACGCGGACCACACTCTCCTCGGCGCGCTGATGCCCGTCCAGGCCCACACGGGCGCGCGGCCCGGCGGCTCGGCGACCACACCGTCGTGGGTGGCCGGGCAGACCCGCTCGCCGCACTCGGATCCGCCCGCTCCGGCGTCGACCCCGGCGGTGATCACCGGTACGGGCACGTGCGTGCCAGCGAGCCTGCTGCGGCGAATCACGTGTGACTGCGAGGTCACCCGGATCGTGTTCGGACCCGACGGGGCCGTCCTGGACGTGGGGCGTGCCCAGCGCACCGTCACCGGACCCATGCGACGCGCGGTCATCGCCCGCGACAAGCACTGCGTGTGGCCCGGCTGTGACCAGCCACCGTCGCGCTGCGAGGTCCATCACGCGGTCCGCCACTGGGCCGACGGCGGCGGCACATCGGTCGACAACGCCGCCCTGCTCTGCTGGCACCACCACGACCGCGTCGACGGTCAGGGCATCACCATGCGCTGGACCGGAAACACTGCCGGCGCCCGCCACTCGGGCTGGACGCTGACCGACCGGAACGGCCGCGAGATCACCCTCGCCTCCACGGCGAGAGGTGCCAGGAGTCCGGCACGGCCACCGGCAACCTCCGCCCGCGCCGCCCCGCCACGCGCCACGAGCATCCACCCGCCCGAGACCTCGCTCGCTGCATAAAAAGTGTGCCAAGCGGTGAAACCACAACGCAGCGAGTTCCGAGGTCACCTAACCTCATGTCCATGACGCGAGTGCTCGTCCTCAACGGACCCAACCTCGGCCGGCTCGGCGTGCGAGAGCCGGAGATCTACGGACATGCCACCCTGGCGGACCTCGAGAAGGCGGCGGGGAAGTGGGGGAGTGAACTGGACCTCGCCGTCGAGGTCCGCCAGACCGACGACGAGGCGACTCTCCTGACCTGGCTGCACGAGGCCGTGGACACCCGCGCCCACGTCGTCCTCAACCCGGCGGCGTTCACCCACTACAGCTACGGCATGCGCGACGCCGCGGCTCAGGTGACAGGCTCCGGCCTCACCCTGGTGGAGGTCCACCTCTCCAACCCGGCGACCCGCGAGTCGTTCCGGCACCTCTCGGTGGTGGCCGGCGTGGCCACGGGGTCGATCGCGGGCTTCGGCTTCGAGAGCTACCGCCTCGCCCTGGAGGCGGTAGCGTCACGGACCCGGTGAGGTCCAGGTCCGCCGCGCCGCGGGCTGCTCCGTGGCCCGCCTCGTGTCGGCCCAGTCCAGCAGGCGTTCCGTTTCCTCCGTGGACAGGTGCGGGTCGAGGACGTCGAGCCACTCGTGGAGCTCGTCGAGGCTGACGTGGCGGTGCTCCGTCGGTACGCCCGCGCTCCGGATCGTCACGCTGTCGGAGGTGAGCGTGACGTGCTGACCTTGCAGGCGCCGGGCCACGATCAGCCCGGTGGTGAAGTGCGAGACGGGGGACGTGCTCGTGAAATGGTGCGCCTCCACGAGGTCGACCGGGCGTGCCGGGAGTTCGTCGGTGGTGTGCTGCACCTCCCAGCCGGCGTCGCGCAGTCGCCGCAACTGCCAGGCGGCGACGTCGCCCTCACGGACGCGTGCGACCCGGAACCGCTCACCGGCCTGTTCCTCCTCGTGCTCGTCGACCAGCGGGACGGGCCGCATGATGCTCATCCCGAACCCCGGGTCGCAGAGCAGCCGCTCACCGTCCAGTGTCACCTCGACGACGAGATGGGTGCGCCCGGTCACGGGTCCTGCGGCCGGGTCTCCGACGCGGGCGAGCCTCCGGGCCACCTGGTACCCGAGCTGCTCCAGTGCCGCCGACAGGAGCGTGGAGTGCTCGAAGCAGTAACCACCTCTGCCGCGCCCGACGAACTTCTCCTGCACGACGTCGAGGTCGACGCCCGGATGCTGTCCAAGGAGGACATCGATGTTGTCGAACGTGAACGTCCGCACATGCCGCTCGTGGATCTCTGCGAGCGCCGCCCTGCTGGGCGGCTGCGCCGTGATGCCGAGCCGGTCAAGGTATCCGGCGAGGTCGAGACGGTCGGCGCGCCAGGCGCCGGTGGCCATCCGGGACGTGTCCGCCGGGTTCGGAGGAAGTTCGATCGTCATGTCCACCAGTGCACTACCTCGACCTCGGTTGAGGTCAAGCGAGGCTTTCCGGCTGAAGCGGGTAGCTAAAGTGTGGCCGACTTAAGCAGAGGTTCCTGCGCGAGTCAGGGGATACCGGCGTCGACGGCCGCGGCGTCGAGCCCGACGACGGCAAGGCCGGCGACCGCCACCAGCCAGCTCGCGAAGCTCCCGATGAGAAAGTACTCCGAGACAGGGTTGGGCCGTACCCCAGCTGCCGCCGCTTTGTGGTCGGCCTTGACATCGGGGTAGCGGAGCAGTCCCTTCGCGGCGACCACCGCTGCCGCCGCGGTGAACGCTCCGGTCATGCCGAGCCCGAGGATGAACAGGCGTTCCATCGACCCCAGTACCCGGCCGCTCTTGAGCCGCTGTTCCCCCGGGGTCGTTGGTACGCCGACGGTCTCCAGGGTGAGACGGACGATGACGTTCGCGGTGGCCAGTTGGGCCAGCGCGACGCCGAGCACCAGAACGGCCCGGTTGTACGGGATGGCGGTGAGCGGTCCCGAGAGGATGGCCGGCCACTCGCCGGTGTTGCCGTCGGTCAGCAACAGGCTGACTGCGATGCCGACTCCGAGGCCGGTGAATGCCACGATGCGCGGGGCTCGTCGTGTTCGCGTCGCGAGAGCTTCCGCCGACCCGAGCGTCCAGGCTGCCAGTGCGAGAACCAGCGGGATGGCCAGGAACCAGCCCGTGCCGGTCGTTCCAGCGGCTGCGAGCAGGAGCACGAGAACACCGAGCCCGACGACGAGGACGGTGATCCGTCGGCGCGTCGAGGTGTCGTCGTGGGACGCGCGGAACAAGTCGCTCACGCCCAGGGCGCCGAGGAATGCTCCCAGTACTGCCATCATGCTGCCTTTCCGAAGGTGACCTGCGCGTCGTGCGCGGCTCTGACGCCGCGGGCGAACGCCTGGCTGACCGCTGACTCGGTGATGCCTTCGGCCTCGGCGATCGCGCGCTGGGACTTGCCTCGCAGGGCGAGCAGGAGCATCCGGTGCTGGCGGTCGTTCAACGTGGCGACGAGTGCATCGCGAGCTAGCAGGAACGCGTTGACGAGGGCCGGGTCCGGGGTGCGGTCGCCGCCCTGTGGTCCCACGTAGAAGGTGCCGTGCTTGCCCTTGAGCTTGTCGATGGCCTCGCGTGCCGTCCACCAGCCAGGGCCGTCCTGGAGCAGTGGGCGGCGGTCGGCGTCGTGCACGGTGACGTCGCCGTACCCGAGGCCGAAGCGCATGTCGACGTGAGGGGCGAGTTCCAGTCGGATGAGGAGTGTCGCGAGCGTGGCGTCACCGATCGTGTGGAAGCCGCCCTGGATCTCGTCTCCGACTGTCGGTTCCAGGAGTTGGACCGTGTCGATGGCGCCGTTCACCCGGTCCAGGATCTTGCCGATCGTGCGCTGGACCGCAGCGCGGTCGGGCACCTCGCGGGATCCGATGAGGTCGCCGATGAGCGTGAACATGACCGAGGGCCGTCCCCTGAAGGCGTCGAGACTTAAGCGCTGCGCTGACTGTTGCGTATCCGCAACAGTACAGGTAGAAAAACGACGCGGGGGACACCTGTGCCGCGGTGAGCAGTCCGAATACGATGCGGCGAACGGCGATGAGAGTGTCACGCCGGTGCGGAAGAAGACCGACTTCAGGAAGATGCCAAATGGCCCGGAGTTGCTAGGAGGAGCGGGTGAGCTGGTGGGCCTCGGACCGCATCCGGCGCGATGCGCGCCGGCTGACGGACCCGTCGCGGAAAGGGTCGGTCGACAGCGGCGGGGAGAGCACCGATGCTCAGTTCGTTCAGTCGATGCTCCAGCTCACCATCACCAACGCTGACGTCAAGACCAGCGTCCTCGTCGCAGCCATCGCACTGACGTTCGGTGTCGGAACGCCCGCAATCCCTTTCGAACAAGCGCTGGTGCCAGGTGCACGGCTGGCCATCGCGGGCGCGGTGCTCGGCACGATCGCGATCGTGCTCTGTGGCGTCGCCGGCTTCTATCTCGTCCTTTCGCTACGGCCACGGATGAGGAGCCGAGGGTTCTCTCGCTACTCACTACCTGACATCGTCGCCGCGTC
Source organism: Myceligenerans xiligouense (assembly GCF_003814695.1). Classification (GTDB taxonomy): domain Bacteria; phylum Actinomycetota; class Actinomycetes; order Actinomycetales; family Cellulomonadaceae; genus Myceligenerans; species Myceligenerans xiligouense. The sequence continues at coordinate 2,600,114 of NZ_RKQZ01000001.1, read as the reverse complement.
AGTCGACGAGCTGACCGAGCGGGGCGCCGGTACGGATCGTCGCGAAGCCTGGATCCAGGTCAAGAACCTGGCCGACATCTCGGCGCGGAAGCATGCCTGCATCCGTCGTGCCCTGAGTTACTACCCGATGTCGGTGGTGCTCATGGTCGTGTCCGCGGCCATCGGGATCATCGTTCGTGCGGGGCCGATGTGAGAGCGCCGCGTCGTCGCCGTTAGACTGAGGCGCTACTCCCGTACTCCCGGTCGCGTCGCTCGTCGTCGTGCCCGGCTCATCATCCGAACTACAGGAAGACGAACGTGGCAACCTCGAACGACATCAAGAACGGCACCGTGCTCCGCATCGACGGTCAGCTCTGGACGATCATCGAGTTCCAGCACGTCAAGCCGGGCAAGGGTGGCGCGTTCGTCCGCACCAAGATGAAGAACGTGCTGTCCGGCAAGGTCGTCGACAAGACGTTCAACGCGGGTATCAAGGTCGAGACCGCGAACGTGGACCGGCGCGACTACCAGTTCCTGTACATGGACGGCACGGACTACGTGTTCATGGACAACGACACGTACGACCAGATCATGATCAGCCCGGCGACGGTGGGCGACGCGAAGGACTTCATGCTCGAGGGCATGCAGGTCATGGTCGCGACGAACGAGGGCCAGCCGCTCTACCTGGAGCTGCCGCAGTCGGTCGTCATGGAGATCACCTACACCGAGCCGGGCCTGCAGGGCGACCGCTCCACGGGCGGCACGAAGCCGGCCACGCTGCAGACCGGCGCCGAGATCCAGGTCCCGCTGTTCCTGGAGCAGGGCACGAAGGTCAAGGTCGACACCCGCACGCGCGACTACCTGGGACGCGTCAACGACTGATCCCGAGGTGCGGCGCAGGGTGGGGGCCGAGGAACGAGGCACCCGCCCGGCGCGGAACCGAACGGATCAGTCGTCAGAGAAAGGAACCTGATGGGCGCCCGGACCAAGGCACGCAAGCGCGCCGCCGACATCCTCTTCGAGGCCGAACAGCGGGACATCGATCCCGGGAAGCTGCTGGCGGACCGCGTCGAGACCCCGTACACCGAGGCGCCGGTGCCGCAGTACACGGTCGAGATCGTCGAGGGCGTGCTGGCGCGGCTGGATCGCATCGACGAGGCGCTGGAGACCTACTCGCACGGCTGGACGCTGCACCGCATGCCGGCCGTCGACCGGGCGGTGCTGCGCATCGGTACCTGGGAGCTGCTGTTCAACGACGACGTACCGGACGCCGTCGCCGTCGACGAGGCCGTCGAGCTCGTCGCCGGGCTGTCGACGGACGACTCGCCGGCTTTCGTGAACGGTCTCCTCGGCCGGATCAAGGACATGAAGCCGAGTCTTCTCGCCTGACGCCCGTCTTCTCGCCTGACGGTCCGGCAGCCGCCGTCGGCCGGGTGCCGAGGAGTGTGAGGAACGCCGCTCGCCGCATCGCGGCGGGCGGCGCTGTCGTGTCCGTGCGGCGGGATATGGTGGCGGTGTCAGACTCCCTTTAAGCCCGTCCAGTGAGGCGGAAAAGGAGGCCAGGAGAATGAGTCCCAGCTCCGCTCTGCCCGGAAACGGGCCGCGTGAACACCTTCGGGGAACCACGGTTCTCGAAGCTCCCGATATCGCCCGCGCGCTGACGCGCATCGCGCACGAGATCATCGAGCGCAACAAGGGGGCGGCGGACGTCGTCCTCCTCGGCATCCCGACGCGCGGCGTTCCCCTGGCCCGCCGCCTGGCCGAGCGTCTCGCGGCGATCGAGCCCACGTACGACGCCGGTGCCGTGGGCGAGCTCGACGTCACCATGTACCGCGACGACCTGCGCCACCACCCCACCCGCGCCGTGGGTGCGACACGTATCCCGGGCAGCGTCGACGACCGGACGGTGGTGCTGGTCGACGACGTCCTGTTCTCGGGCCGCACCATCCGGGCGGCGCTCGACGCGCTGAACGACGTCGGCCGGCCGCGCGCCGTACAGCTTGCCGCCCTCGTCGACCGTGGCCACCGTGAGCTGCCGATCCGGGCCGACTTCGTGGGAAAGAACCTGCCGACGTCCCGCTCGGAGCGCGTCAGCGTGCACCTGACGGAGACCGACGGTGAGGACTCGGTCACGATCGGCGAGCATCCCGCGAGCGCAGGGTCGTCGCTCCCGGACGGCGGGGAGGGCGGACGATGAGGCATCTGCTGTCCACCGCCGATCTCGCGAAGGACGACGCGATCCTTCTCCTGGACACGTCGGCGCAGATGGCGGCCACGCAGTCCCGGGAGATGAAGAAGCTGCCCACGCTGCGCGGACGTACTGTCGTCAATCTCTTCTACGAGGACTCCACGCGCACGCGGATCTCGTTCGAGACGGCCGCGAAGCGCCTGTCCGCGGACGTCATCAACTTCTCGGCCAAGGGGTCGAGCGTGTCCAAGGGCGAGTCCCTCAAGGACACGGCGCTCACCCTGCACGCGATGGGGGCCGACGCCGTCGTCGTGCGGCACCCGGCATCCGGTGCGCCGCACATGCTGGCGCACGCCGGCTGGCTCGACGCCGCGGTGCTCAACGCCGGCGACGGCATGCACCAGCACCCCACCCAGGCGCTGCTCGACGCGTTCACGATCCGGCGGCACCTCGTCGGCGGCGGCTCCGACGCGGGCACCGAGGGCACGGACCTGGCGGGCCTGCGGGTCGCGATCGTCGGGGACGTGCTGCACTCGCGGGTCGCCCGGTCGAACGTGCACCTGCTGCACACGCTCGGCGCCCACGTGACGCTGGTGGCCCCGCCGACCCTGCTGCCCGTCGGGATCGAGACCTGGCCGTGCGAGGTCTCCTACCATCTCGATGAGACGATCGAGCGAACGAAGCCCGACGCGGTGATGATGCTCCGTGTGCAGCGGGAGCGGATGAGCGGCGGCGCGGGCGGGGCGTTCTTCCCGAGCGCGCAGGAGTACAGCCGCAAGTTCGGGCTCGGCTCGCAGCGTCTCGCACGGCTTCCCGGCCACTCGATCATCATGCATCCCGGGCCCATGAACCGCGGCCTGGAGATCAGTGCCGACGCCGCCGACCACCCGCGGTCCGTGATCGTGGAGCAGGTCGCGAACGGCATCGCCGTACGCATGGCGTCCCTGTACCTGCTGCTGGCAGGCAGCGACGACGCCCACGACGAGAGGACCAGTCTGTGACCACCACGTACATCCTGCGCGGGGTGCGCCCCCTCGGCGGCGAGCCCGCCGACGTCGTCCTGTCCGACGGCCGGATCACGCACGTCGGCGTGCCAGGGAGCGCGCCGCGGCCGGGTGCGGCCACGCCGGACGAGAGCGCGACCGGGCCGTCCGGCACGAACGCGGACGTCGTCGAGATCGACGGCGAGGACCGCCTCGTCCTCCTGCCGGGCCTCGTCGACCTGCACACCCACCTGCGCGAGCCGGGCCGGGAGGACGCCGAGACGGTGTACTCCGGTACGCGCGCGGCCGCCGCGGGCGGCTTCACCGCGGTGCACGCGATGGCGAACACGACCCCCACCCAGGACACGGCGGGCGTCGTGGAGCAGGTGTGGCGGCTCGGGCGGGACGCCGGCTGGGTCGACGTGCGGCCCGTGGGCGCGGTCACCGTGGGCCTGGGCGGCGAGCGCCTCGCGGAGCTGGGTGCGATGGCGGACTCGGCTGCCGGGGTGCGGGTGTTCTCGGACGACGGGAAGTGTGTGCATGACCCGGTGCTGATGCGGCGTGCGCTGGAGTACGTGAAGGCGTTCGACGGTGTGGTGGCGCAGCATGCGCAGGAGCCTCGGTTGACCGAGGGCGCGCAGATGAACGAGGGCCTGGTGTCGGCCCAGATCGGGCTGGCGGGGTGGCCGGCCGTCGCGGAGGAGTCGATCATCGCGCGGGATGTGCTGCTGGCGGAGCATGTGGGGTCGCGGTTGCACGTGTGTCATCTGTCGACGGCGCGGAGCGTGGAGATCGTGCGGTGGGCGAAGTCGCGGGGGGTGGACGTGACGGCTGAGGTGACGCCGCATCATCTGCTGCTGACGGACGAGCGGGCGCGGTCCTACGACGCGCGGTTCAAGGTGAATCCGCCGTTGCGGACGCAGGCTGATGTGGAGGCGGTGCGTGAGGGGCTGGCGGACGGCACGATCGACATCGTGGCCACGGATCATGCGCCGCATCCGGTGGAGGACAAGGACTGCGAGTGGGCGGCGGCGGCCTTCGGGATGACGGGGCTGGAGACGGCGCTGTCGGTGGTGCAGGCGACGATGGTGGAGACCGGCCGGATGTCGTGGGCGGATGTGGCGCGGGTGCTGTCGCAGGCTCCGGCGCGGATCGGCCGGATCGACACGGGGCCGGGTGCGCACGGCCGTCCGGTGGAGGTGGGGGAGCCGGCGAACGTGACGCTGGTGGATCCTGCGGGCCGGGTGACGGTGCGGGGTGCGGAGCAGGTGACGGCGAGCGGGAACACGCCGTTGGAGGGGATGGAGCTGCCGGGTGTCGTGGTGGCGACGTTCCTGCGGGGCCGGGCGACGGTGCTCGGCGGGGTTCCCGTGGACGGCGTGAGCGAGAGCGAGGGGGCGCTGCTGTGAATCTTCCGATGCCGGTGGCCGTGGCGATCTGGGTGGTGATCGGGCTCGTGCTGCTGTATCTGGTGCTGACGGGGCGTCGTCGGCTCGCGTCGCGGACGAGGACGGTGGTTCCGGCGCCGCCGCCGGTTCCCGCGGAGGTCGCGGCGTCGTCGGGGGGTGCCCTGGTGGCGGGTCCGGAGCCGGTGTTCGGGCCGGTCGAGGCGACGTATGTGTCGAGCACGCTGCATGGTGACTGGCTGGCGCGGGTCGGTGCGCACCAGTTGGGCGATCGGGCGCTGGCGCGGGTGAGCGTGCTGGACTCGGGCGTGCTCGTGGAGCGGGAGGGGACGCGGGATCTGTGGATCCCGGTCCGGGCGATCCGTTCGGCGCAGCTCGCGCCGGGGATGGCGGGGAAGTACGTGGGTGCGGACGGGCTGGTCGTGGTGTCGTGGGCGGTGCCCGACGACGACGCCGGTCCGGCGGGGGCCGATGCGGGTCCTGTTCTGCTCGACACCGGTCTGCGCACCCGGCATGCCACTGATCGCGGCGGTCTTGTGGACGCCGTGAGACATCTGATCGCGGCCGGCCGGGCCGGTGCCGCGACGTTCGACAACACTCAGCACGACCAGACACCCAGCACCACCGGGGGAACACACGATGACGATGACATCTGATCCGAGCATGGACACGATCCAGGATTCCGCGCGTGCCGCGCTCGTCCTGGAGGACGGCAGCACCTTCACGGGCCGTGCCTACGGCGCGACCGGTTCGACGTTCGGGGAGCTGGTGTTCTCCACGGGGATGACGGGCTACCAGGAGACGCTGACGGACCCGTCGTACCACCGGCAGATCGTGGTGATGACGGCGCCGCACGTGGGTAACACGGGCGTGAACGACGAGGACCCGGAGTCGGGCCGCATCTGGGTGTCCGGGTACGTGGTCCGTGACCCGGCGCGGCGGGTGTCGAGCTGGCGTGCGCGGCGGTCCCTGGACGAGGAGCTGGTCGCGCAGGGTGTCGTCGGCGTGAGCGGCCTGGACACGCGGGCGCTGACGCGGCGGCTGCGTGAGGAGGGTGTGATGCGCGCCGGGATCTTCTCCGGTGAGGCGCTGTTCGAGGAGGGTCCCGGGGGGCGGGTCCGCGAGCGCCCGGTGTCGGATCTGGTGGCTGAGGTGAAGGCGTCGCCGCGGATGGCGGGGGCGAGCCTGGCGCCGGAGGTGTCCACGGGTGAGGTGTACACGGTGGAGCCGTCGGGTGAGTTCGCGGGTGGTGTTCCGGTGGCGACGGTGGTGGCGGTGGATCTGGGGATCAAGGCGATGACGCCGCGGCGGTTGGCGGAGCGTGGGGTGCGGGTGGTGGTGGTGCCGCAGCGTTCGTCGATCGAGGAGGTGCTGGCGGTGTTCGAGGGGTTGCCGGAGGGGGCGCCGCGGGGGGTGTTCTTCTCGAACGGTCCGGGGGATCCGGATGCGGCGGAGCATGAGGTGGGGTTGTTGCGGGAGGTGCTGGACCGGGGGATTCCGTTCTTCGGGATCTGTTTCGGGAATCAGATTCTGGGGCGGGCGCTGGGGTACGGGACGTTCAAGCTGGGGTACGGGCATCGGGGGATCAATCAGCCGGTGCTGGACCGGACGACGGGGAAGGTGGAGGTGACGGCGCACAATCATGGGTTCGCGGTGGATGCGCCGGTGTTCGACGGGTCGGGTGGGCCGGCGGTGTCGACGGCTCCGCACGGTGGGGGCCGGTACGGCCGTGTCGTCGTCTCGCATGTGGGTCTGAACGATGAGGTGGTGGAGGGGTTGACGTGTCTGGATGTGCCGGCGTTCTCGGTGCAGTACCACCCGGAGGCTGCGGCGGGGCCGCATGACGCGGCGTATCTGTTCGACCGGTTCGTGGGGTTGCTGACGGATCCGGGGGTGTGGCCGCCGCGGCTCGTCGTGCCTGATGGGCCGGTGCCGGGTGGTGTGGGGGCGTCTGATGGCGCCGCTGATGAGACTGTCGCTGACGAGACCGAGGAGAAGCACTGATGGCCCGCCGGAACGACATCTCTTCGGTCCTGGTGATCGGGTCTGGTCCGATCGTGATCGGTCAGGCGTGCGAGTTCGACTACTCGGGTACCCAGGCGTGCCGGGTGTTGAAGGAGGAGGGCCTGCGGGTCGTCCTGGTGAACTCGAACCCGGCCACGATCATGACGGATCCGGAGTTCGCGGACGCGACGTACGTGGAGCCGATCACGACGGAGGTGCTGACGTCGATCATCGCGAAGGAGCGGCCGGATGCGTTGTTGCCGACGCTGGGTGGTCAGACGGCGCTGAACGCGGCGATCGCGTTGGACGAGGCGGGGGTGCTGGCCGAGTACGAGGTGGAGCTGATCGGCGCGAACATCGAGGCGATCCAGAAGGGTGAGGATCGTGAGCAGTTCAAGCGGGTCGTGGAACGTTGCGGGGGTGAGTCGGCGCGGAGCGAGATCGTGCACTCGGTGCCCGAGGCGATCGCGGCGGCGGACAGGCTCGGGTATCCGATGGTGGTGCGTCCGTCGTTCACGATGGGTGGCCTGGGGTCGGGGCTGGCGTACGACGAGGAGGACCTGCGGCGCATCGTGGGGCAGGGGCTGCACTACTCGCCGACCACGGAGGTGCTCCTGGAGGAGTCGATCCTCGGGTGGAAGGAGTACGAGCTGGAGTTGATGCGGGACAAGCACGACAACGTCGTGGTGGTGTGCTCGATCGAGAACGTGGACGCGGTGGGTGTGCACACGGGTGACTCGGTGACGGTCGCTCCGGCGATGACGTTGACGGACCGGGAGTACCAGAAGCTGCGGGACATCGGCATCGCGGTGATCCGGGAGGTGGGTGTCGACACGGGTGGCTGCAACATCCAGTACGCGGTCGATCCGGCCACGGGGCGGGTGATCGTCATCGAGATGAACCCGCGGGTGTCGCGTTCCTCGGCGCTGGCGTCGAAGGCGACGGGGTTCCCGATCGCGAAGATCGCCGCGAAGCTGGCGGTGGGTTACACGCTGGACGAGATCCCGAACGACATCACGCGGGTGACTCCGGCGTCGTTCGAGCCGACGCTGGACTACGTGGTGGTGAAGGTGCCGCGGTTCGCGTTCGAGAAGTTCCCGGCGGCGGACGACACGCTGACGACCACGATGAAGTCGGTGGGTGAGGCGATGGCGCTGGGCCGGAACTTCACGGAGGCGCTCGGGAAGGCGCTGCGGTCCATCGACAAGGGCGGGGTCACGTTCCACTGGGACGGTGCGGCGCCGTCGGGCGAGGAGCTGGAGGCGCTGCTGCGGGAGATCGAGCGGCCCACCGAGGGGCGGCTGGTGCAGGTGCAGCAGGCGCTGCGGTCTGCCGGGCTGCCGGGGGCGCGGCCGGGTGAGCTGATCGACCGGGTGCACGCCGCCACCGGTATCGACCCGTGGTTCCTGGACCAGATCCTGCTGGTCAACGAGCAGGCCGCCGCCGTGGCGGCGAGTCCCGCGCTGACGGCGGACGTGGTGCGGGAGGCGAAGCGGCACGGGTTGTCGGACGCGCAGATCGCGCGGCTGCGGAACATGGGGCCGGCCGGTGAGGCGACGGTGCGGGAGGTGCGGCACGCGCTGGGGGTGCGGCCGGTGTACAAGACGGTGGACACGTGCGCGGCGGAGTTCGCCGCGACGACGCCGTACCACTACTCGTCCTACGAGCAGGAGTCGGAGGTCGCGCCGCGGGAGCGGGAGGCGGTCATCATCCTGGGGTCGGGGCCGAACCGGATCGGGCAGGGGATCGAGTTCGACTACTCGTGCGTGCACGCGACCCTGGCGCTGGCCGAGGCCGGGTACGAGACGGTGATGGTCAACTGCAACCCGGAGACGGTGTCCACGGACTACGACACGTCCGACCGGCTGTACTTCGAGCCGCTGACGTTCGAGGACGTGCTGGAGGTGTATCAGGCGGAGGTCGCGGCCGGTCCCGTGAAGGGGATCATCGTGCAGCTGGGCGGGCAGACGCCGCTGGGGCTGGCGCAGCGGCTCGCGGACGCGGGCCTGCCGATCCTGGGCACGAGCCCGGAGTCGATCGACGCGGCGGAGGACCGTGGCGTGTTCGGGCAGGTGCTGCACGACGCCGGCCTGCCGGCTCCGGCGTTCGGCACGGCGCGCACGCTCGGGCAGGCGACGGAGGTCGCCGAGCGGATCGGCTACCCGGTGCTGGTGCGTCCGTCGTACGTGCTGGGCGGGCGTGGCATGGAGATCGTGTACGGCGCCGGTCAGCTCGCCGAGTACGTGGAGCGTGCGCTGGAGGAGGCGACCCACGTGGGTGCGCCGGGCACGCTGCCCGCGCCGCTGCTGATCGACCGGTTCCTGGACGACGCGATGGAGATCGACGTCGATGCCCTGTACGACGGCGAGGAACTGTTCCTCGGGGGCGTCATGGAGCACATCGAGGAGGCCGGGATCCACTCGGGTGACTCGGCGTGCGTGCTGCCGCCGGTGTCGCTGTCGGAGGCGGAGATCGAGCGCATCCGGCGGTCGACCGAGGCGATCGCGCGGGGTGTGGGGGTGCGCGGGCTGCTGAACGTGCAGTACGCGCTGGTGTCCGACGTGCTGTACGTGCTGGAGGCCAACCCGCGCGCGTCCCGCACGGTGCCGTTCGTGTCCAAGGCGACCGGTACGCCGCTGGCGAAGGCCGCGGCGCGGGTGATGGTGGGGGAGTCCATCGCCGCTCTGCGCGCGGACGGGCTGCTGCCCGCCACCGGTGACGGCGGCACGCTCGACCTGGAGGCGCCGCTGGCGGTGAAGGAGGCGGTGCTGCCGTTCAAGCGCTTCCGCACCAGGGAGGGCATCGTGGTGGACACGGTCCTCGGGCCGGAGATGCGTTCCACGGGCGAGGTGATGGGGTTCGACAAGGACTTCCCGCACGCGTTCGCGAAGTCGCAGGCGGCCGCTTACGGGGGGCTGCCGACGTCGGGCACGGTGTTCGTGTCGGTGGCCGACCGGGACAAGCGGCACGTGGTGTTCCCGGTCAAGAAGCTCGCGGAGATCGGGTTCACGGTGCTGGCCACGGCCGGCACGGCGACGGTGCTGCGCCGCAACGGCATCGAGGCGCAGGTGGTGCGCAAGTACTCGGCCGGTCGGGGACCGCAGGGGGAGCCGACCATCGTGGACCTCATCCTCGACGGACAGGTCGACCTCGTGGTCAACTCCCCCTCCGGGCAGGGCGCCCGCGCGGACGGCTACGAGATCCGCGCGGCGACGACGGCGGCCGACCGGCCCATCGTCACCACGGTCGACCAGCTCGCCGCGGCCGTGCAGGGCATCGAGGCGGTGCGGGGCGGCCCGTTCGCCGTCGCCAGCCTGCAGGAGCACACCGCGGCGACGCTCGCGCGGCGGGCCGGCCGGGGCACGGGGGCGGACGACTCCGACGACCCGGGCCGGCGCCCGGCACGGGAGGTCCTGGTATGAGCCGGCCCGCGCCGGGAACGCCGTCGTCCACCGTGACGCCGGCGGCCGCGTCGCGGGCGCCCTTCGGGGCACGGCTGGCCGCGGCGATGGACGACCACGGGCCGCTGTGCGCGGGGATCGACCCGCACGCCGCGCTGCTGGACGCCTGGGGGCTGCAGGACACGGCCGACGGCGTGCGGGAGTTCTCGCTACGGGTCGTGGACGCCCTGGCGGGGCACGTGGCCGCGGTCAAACCGCAGGCCGCGTTCTACGAGCGGCACGGGTCGGCCGGGCTGGCGGCGCTGGAGGACACTCTCGCCGCCGCTCGCGCCGCGGGCGTGCTGACCGTCGTGGACGCCAAGCGCGGCGACATCGGCTCCACGATGTCCGCGTACGCCGACGCGTTCCTGGCCGACCGCTCACCGCTGGCCGGTGACGCCCTGACCGTCTCCCCCTACCTCGGGTTCGGATCCCTGGCACCGGCCGTCGACCTGGCCGCCACCACCGGCCGCGGCCTGTTCGTGCTGTGCCTCACCTCCAACCCGGAGGGCCCGGAGGTGCAGCACGCACGCGCGGGCACCAGGCCGGACGGCGCCGTGCAGGGCGACGCGGCGCCGGGCCCGTCCGTGGCCGCCCTCGTCGCCGCCCACGCGGCCGCACTCAACGCCGGCGCCGCCCCCCTGGGATCGGTCGGCCTCGTGGTCGGCGCCACCATCGGCGACGCCGTCAGGGCCACCGGCACCGACCTGGCGGCCGTGAACGGTCCCCTGCTCGCCCCCGGCGTGGGTGCCCAGGGCGCCGGGGAGCGGGAACTGGCCACGACCTTCGGCGCCGCGCGCGGGAACGTCCTCGCGTCCTCGTCCCGCGCGATCCTGCGCGCCGGACCGGCACCGGGCGACCTGCGCGCGGCCGCCCGCACGGCCGCCGAGGCGGCCCGCCGCGCCCTGCGCGGCTGACACCACGCACCACGCCCTCGCGAACCAGACGGCGCGACGGCCGGCCGAGCAGGCCGAGCCGGCCGGCGACGTGCCATGACCGCGCGTGCCGGCACCCCGATCACGCACCTGATCAGGGTGCCGGCACGTCCGGCATGCGGGAGAACCCGTAGAAGTGACAGATCTCACACTGTTGTCTCTCCCGGAGGGTTGACACGGCCTCGACCAGGACTTTTGGCGCATTCTGCATACCCTTTACGGTGAAATGCTCTTGATGGGATGTCCGGCTGACGTGAAGGGTTGCGGAAATGTGCGCCACGCGGGGGCTTCTGGATTGCCGACCAGGGAAGTCATGACTACTTTCGAGGCAGCAGTCTCGAAAGACCCACGGACGGGCCAACCGTCCACAACCTGAGTAGGTGACTTGCGTGGCACTCCCTCCCCTCACACCTGAGCAGCGTGCAGCCGCACTCGAGAAGGCTGCCGAAGCCCGCCGTGTGCGCGCCGAGATCAAGAACAAGCTGAAGTACTCGCAGGGCTCCCTCAAGGAGGTCATCGAGAAGGGGCGGACGGACGACGTCGTCGGCAAGCTCAAGGTCGTCTCCCTGCTCGAGTCCATGCCCGGAGTGGGTAAGGTGAAGGCGAAGGCGATCATGGAGGAGATCGGGATCGCCGAGACGCGCCGCGTGCGCGGCCTGGGGCCGCACCAGTCCGCGGCCCTGATCGAGAGGTTCGGCTGAAATTTCCACCACAACCCCCGCCCGGCTGACGGTACTGGCCGGGCCGACGGCAGTCGGCAAGGGGACCGTCTCCGCGGACGTGCGCGAACGGTACCCGCAGGTGTGGCTCTCGGTGTCGGCGACCACGCGGCCGCCGCGCCCCGGCGAGGTGGACGGCGTCCACTACCGCTTCGTGAGCAACGACGAGTTCGACCGTCTGGTCGAGGCCGGCGACATGCTCGAATGGGCGGTGGTCCACGGGAGGAACCGGTACGGCACACCCCGTGGACCCGTCGAGGAGAGGCTCAGGGCCGGCGTGCCGGTGCTGCTGGAGATCGACCTCCAGGGCGCCCGGCAGGTGCGCGAGGCCGTCCAGGCGATGGACGGCCTCGACGCGTGCTTCGTGTTCCTCGCCCCGCCCAGCTTCGCCGAACTCGAGCGCAGGCTCGTCGGGCGCGGCACCGAGGGCGCCGAGGAACGCGCGCGACGGCTGCGCACGGCGCGGGTCGAGCTCGCCGCCGGGAGCGAGTTCGACGTCACGATCGTCAACGACGAGGTGCACCGCGCCACGGACGAACTCATGTCCGTGGTGAGCGCCCCGTGCTCTCCCGAGCCGCAGGGCGCCGCCCCCGAGGGCGCTCGTGCCTCGCGTCACCGTGTCGACGCCCGCACAGGCAGGTAGACTGCCCTGCGGACTTTTCCCGTAACCCCCTGACTTCTTGGAGCTGCATCATGGCTGGATCCGTCGCACGGCCCGAGGGCATCACCGACCCGCCGATCGACGAGCTGCTCGCCCACACCGAGTCGAAGTACGGCCTCGTGCTGTACGCCTCCAAGCGGGCCCGCCAGATCAACGCGTACTACTCCCAGCTCAACGAGGGCCTGCTGGAGAACGTCGGACCCCTCGTGGAGGCCCGCAACCAGGAGAAGCCCCTGTCCATCGCCATGCGGGAGATCAACCAGGGCCTCCTGACCATCGAGGAGATCGACCCCGCCGAGGTGGAGGCGCGCAAGCAGGCCGAGGCGGAGGCCGCCCAGGCGCTGCCCGAGTTCCCGGGCTGAGGCCGGCGGCGCACCCCCGGAGCCCTCCTGCCACCCCACCCTCGAGGCCACACATGCGGATCCTGCTCGGCGTCAGCGGCGGCATCGCCGCCTACAAGGCCGTCCTCCTGCTGCGCCTGCTGCGCGAGCAGGGCCACGCGGTCCGCGTGATCCCCACCGAGGCGGCACTGCGGTTCGTCGGCGCGCCCACCTTCGAGGCGCTGTCCGGCGAGCCGGTCACCACCGAGGTGTTCGACGACGTCCCCGGCGTGCAGCACGTCGCGCTCGGCCAGGGCGCCGACCTGATCGTCGTCGCCCCCGCCACCGCCGACCTCCTCTCCCGGGCCGCGGCCGGCCGCGCCGACGACCTGCTCACCACCACGCTGCTGGCCGCCCGCTGCCCCGTGGTCATGGCCCCCGCCATGCACACCGAGATGTGGGAGCACCCGGCCACCCGCACCAACGTCGCCATGCTCCGCGAGCGCGGTGTCCACGTCATCGAGCCCGCCAGCGGCCGGCTCACCGGCAAGGACACCGGCCCCGGGCGGCTGCCCGAACCCGAGGACATCGCGCGCGAGGCGCTGCGGGTCGCCGGTCAGGGCCCGGCGGGCGAACCCGCGGGGGCCCAGGACCTGGCGGGCAGGCACGTCGTCGTCTCCGCCGGCGGCACACGCGAGCCCATCGACCCCGTGCGGTTCATCGGCAACCGGTCCAGCGGCCGGCAGGGCGTGGCGCTGGCCGCGGCCGCGGCCGCGCGCGGCGCGCGCGTCACCCTCGTGGCCGCGAACGTCGAGGACGCCGTCCTGGAAGGCCTGGGCGCCGGGCGCGCCGGCGCGGCGGACGTGTCCGTCGTCCCCGTGGGCTCCACCGCGCAGCTGGCCGACGCCGTGCACACCGCCGCCGCCACGGCCGACGTGGTGGTGATGGCCGCCGCCGTCGCCGACTTCCGGCCCGAGGCGACGCCGGACGCCAAGATCAAGAAGGTGCCCGGCCGCCCGCCCGAGCCGATCCGGCTGGTCGAGAACCCGGACATCCTGGCCGGGCTGGCCCGCGAGCGCCGCCGTGCGGGCCAGGTGGTGGTCGGTTTCGCGGCGGAGACGGGTGACGCGGCCGCGGGCGTGCTGGAGCACGGCCGGGACAAGGCGCGGCGCAAGGGTGCGGACCTGCTGGTGGTGAACGCCGTGGGGGCGGGGCAGGGCTTCGGTACGGCGTCGAACGAGGTGACGGTGCTGGACGGGGCGGGTGAGGTGGTGGCGCGAGCTGCCGGGTCGAAGCGTGTGGTGGCTGATGCGGTGTGGGACACGGTGGTGAAGGTGTCTTCCTGAGGTGGGTGGGGCGGGTCGTGGTGCCGGAGGAGGGCCGGGGGCGTGGGCGAGTGCTCGTGGATTGCTGGGTGAGCGGCGTCTCACCTGTCGGATGTCGGCATTCGCGTGCTGAGACCGTAGGCTGGTGCCCATGAGTGATCTGCGTCTGTTCACCTCGGAGTCCGTGACCGAAGGGCACCCGGACAAGGTGTGCGATCAGATCTCCGACGCGATCCTGGACGCCATGCTCGAGCAGGACCCGGCATCCCGGGTCGCGGTGGAGACGATGGTGACCACCGGGCTGGTGCATGTGGCGGGCGAGGTGACCACGGAGGCGTACGTCGAGATCCCGCAGATCGTGCGGGACGTGGTGCGTGGCATCGGGTACACGTCCAGCGCGATCGGGTTCGACGCGGACTCGTGCGGGGTGTCGGTGTCGATCGGGCAGCAGAGCCCGGACATCGCCCGCGGCGTGGACAAGTCGCTGGAGGGCCGGGACGACGCGTCGGGTCCGGGGGTCGAGGGCGATCCGCTGGACGCGCAGGGCGCGGGCGATCAGGGGCTGATGTTCGGGTATGCGTCGGACGAGACGCCCTCGCTGATGCCGCTGCCGGTATGGCTGGCGCACCGGCTGTCGGAGAGGCTGGCGGCCGTGCGCAAGTCGGGCGAGCTGCTGGGGCTGCGGCCGGACGGCAAGACGCAGGTGACGATCGGGTACGACGGCGACCGTGCGGTGGCGGTCGACACGGTGGTGCTGTCCACGCAGCACGACCCGGACGTCATCCAGGAGAAGCTCACGCGCGAGGTGGCGGAGAAGGTGATCGGGCCGGTGCTCACCCGCGCCGCGGAGGAGTCCGGGCTGCTGGTGGCCGACGCGCGCCTCATCGTGAACCCGACGGGCAAGTTCGTGGTCGGCGGTCCGCAGGGTGACGCCGGGCTGACGGGCCGCAAGATCATCGTGGACACGTACGGCGGCATGGCGCGGCACGGCGGCGGGGCGTTCTCCGGGAAGGACCCGTCGAAGGTGGACCGGTCGGCCGCGTACGCGATGCGGTGGGTGGCGAAGAACGTGGTGGCCGCCGGGCTGGCGCGCCGGTGCGAGGTGCAGGTGGCGTACGCGATCGGCAAGGCGCGTCCGGTGGGTCTGTACGTGGAGACGTTCGGTACCGAGACGGTGCCGACGGCGCGGATCGAGGCCGCGATCCGTGAGGTCTTCGACCTGCGCCCGGCCGCGATCACCCGGGACCTGAACCTGCTGCGCCCCATCTACCGTCGTACCGCGGCCTACGGTCACTTCGGCCGTGACCTGCCGGGCTTCACGTGGGAGCGCACGGACCGGGTGGAGGCACTGCGCGCGGCGGTGTGATCCGGGCGGCCCGTCGCGTCCTTCGTCGATGTCGGTCACTCGTGGTGGGATAGCACCCGTGGATCAGGATCCGCTTCCCGGGCTCGACGGAGCCGCCGTGACGGCGGCCCCGGGCCGTGGCGCGCGATCCGGCGGGCCAGCCGGGGGAAGGAACACCCCCGGAGGAAAGGCCGCGGGGCGGACGAACACCGGACGCAAGAGCACGGGGCGCAAGAGCACGGGGCGCAAGGGCGCGGCGGAGACGGGTGGCGTGCCGATCGCGGCGCAGCTTCCGGTGGCGCGGGTGGCTCTCGACCTGCAGCCCGCGCACCTCGACCAGCCGTACGACTATCTCGTCCCGGAGTCCATGGCCGCAGACGCGCAGCCTGGCGTGCGGGTCAAGGCACGGTTCGGGCGGCAGGAGGTGGGCGGGTTCGTCGTCGCCCGCCTCGCGGAGTCCGACCACGAGGGCCGTCTCGTCCCCCTGAAACGTGTGGTGTCCGCCGAGCGGGTGCTGACCCCGCAGGTGCTGGACCTGTGCCGGGCGGTGGCCGCCCGGTACGGCGGGACGCTGGCCGACGTGCTGCGGCTGGCCGTGCCGCCGCGGCACGCCCGTGTGGAGCAGGAGAACGTGGGGCAGGAGAGGCCGGAACAGGAGAGGCCGGACGCCCCGCCCGGCGGCGGGGCCGGTCAGGAGGCGGCGGACCGGTCCACCGTCCCTGGTGGCCCGGGAACCGCCGCCTGGGCGCCGTACCAGGGCGGGGAGGCGTTCCTGCGGCGTGTGCTCGGTGGTGACGCGCCACGTGCGGTGTGGTCCGCGCTGCCCGGCGTCGACGACACGCGGCGCGGCGTCGACGACACGCGGCCCGGTGGGACGGGAACCGCCGGCGCGCGTGCCGGCGGTGCCGGGCCGGCGAACGCGGGCGGGTCCGCCGGGTCGCGTGCCGACGCTCGGGCGGGTACGCCCGTCCCGCGCTGGGCGACGGCGGTGGCGGCCGCCGTCACCGCGTGCGTGGCGGGTGGCCGCGGCGCGCTCGTCGTCGTGCCCGACGCGCGCGACGTCGCCCGCGTGCGCGCCGCCCTGGACGCCGCCGGTGTCCCGGCCGGGCCCGGCGGGCACGTGCGGCTCATCGCCGACGACGGCCCCGCGCCCCGCTACCGCGCCTACCTCGCCGCCCTGCGTGGTCAGGCGCCGGTGGTGGTCGGTACCCGGGCGGCCATGTTCGCGCCGGTCCGGGATCTCGGGCTGGTGGTGCTGTGGGGCGACGGCGAGGAGACGCTCGCCGAACCGCACGCGCCCTACCCGCACGCCCGTGACGTCCTCGCGATCCGCGCCGCCCAGGCGGACGCCGCGTTCCTGCTCGGCGCCCCCGGACGCACCGCCCAGGCCCAGGCCCTGCTCGCGAGCGGCTGGGCACGCGAGCTCGCCCCCGCCCGCGACACGCTGCGCGCGCACACGCCCCGGGTGCGGTCGCTGACCTCGGTCGAGCTGGCGCGCGACGGTGCCGCCGCCGCCGCGCGGCTCCCGTCGGCGGCCTGGCGTGCCGCGCGCGACGCCCTCCAGCGCGGCCCCGTGCTCGTGCAGGTGCCTCGTGGCGGCTACCTGCCCGTGGTGGCCTGCGCCCGCTGCCGTACCGCCGCCCGCTGCGAGGCCTGCCACGGCCCGCTCGGTCTGCCGCGCGCCGACGCGTCCCCGCAGTGCACCTGGTGCGGCAGGATGGCCGGCGGCTGGTCGTGCCCCGAGTGCGGCTTCACCGGGCTGCGGTCGGTGCGGGTCGGGTCCGCCCGCACCGCGGAGGAGCTCGGGCGCGCGTTCACCGGCGTGCCGGTGCGGCTCTCGGCGGCCTCGGCCCCGGCCGGCGTGCTCGACTCCGTGACGGGCGATCCCGCGCTGGTCGTGGCCACCCCGGGCGCCGAACCCGTGCCGAGCGGCGGCTACACCGCCGTGCTCCTGCTCGACGCCGCGGTCATGTCCGGCGGCACGCACCTGGCCGCCGGCACCGAGGCCCTGGGCCGCTGGCTGGCCGCCGCCGCGCTGGCCCGGCCCGACGGGCAGGTGCTCCTCGTCGGGGACGGCGCGCCCGGACCCAGCCAGGCCCTCGTGCGCTGGGATCCCGCCGGTTTCGCCGCCCGCGAGCTCGACGAACGCGCCGCCCTCGGCCTGCCGCCCGCCGTCCGGGTCGCGGCCGTGACCGGGGACCGTGAGGCCGTCGCCGCCGTCGTCGGGCGGGTCGGGCTGGCGGGTGAGAACGTGCTGGGCCCGGTCGAGGTGGACGACCCGTCACCCGCCCCCGTCCGCCGCGGCGGCGCCGGCACACCGAAGAGCGACCGGCCGGGTGCCCCCGCGGCGCAGCACACCCTCGACGTGGCCCGGCCGGTCCGGACCGTCCTGCGGGTGCCGCTGGACCAGGGCGACGAGCTCGCCCGGCGACTGCGGGCGTCCATGGCCGTACGATCGGCGAGGCGAGAACGCGGCACCGCCCGCGCCAGGCTGGACCCTGAGGAGATGCTGTGAGCCGGAACCTGAGCGAGAACGCCGCCACCGAGAACGCCGTCGAGGGCGGTGTCACCATCGACACCGTCGTCCTCGACTTCGGGAACGTCCTGATCGGCTGGGACCCCTACGCCGCCTACGCGAACCACACCGACGTGACCGGCCGCGCCTGGACCGCCGCCGACATCGACGCGTTCTTCGACGAGGTCGGGTTCGACGAACTCAACCACGAGGCCGACTCCGGCCGGCCGTTCGCGGACATCGTCGCCCAGCTCGAGCGCACCCACCCGCACCGGGCGGCCGACCTGGCCGTCTACGTCGACCGCTACGCCGACACCCTCACCGGCCCCGTCCCCGGCTCCGAGACCCTCGTGCGGGAACTCGCGCGCCTCGACCTGCGGCTGTTCGGGCTGACGAACTGGTCCGCCGAGACGTTCCGGCACGCCGAACCCGCCGCCCCCGCGATCGGGCTGCTCCACGACGTGGTCGTGTCCGGGCGTGTCGGGCTCGCCAAGCCCGACACGCGCATCTACGAACTGCTCGCGCAGCGGTTCGACGTCGACCCGGCACGCGCCGTCTTCGTCGACGACAAGCAGGAGAACGTCGACGCCGCCCGCCGGACCGGCTTCCACGCGATCCGGTTCACCGACACGGCCACGCTGCGTGCGCGGCTGCGCGCGCTCGGCATCGGACTGGCGGCACCTGCCGCGAACTGACCGCGCCCGCCGGGCCGCGCGACGTGGACACGGGAGAACCCGCCGTCGTGCCGCGGCCCGGCCGGCCCGCGATCAGAACGCGGCCCGCCGCCGCAGGAATGCCGCGACCGCCACGGCGGCCACGATGCACAGGCCTCCGTTGACCCAGACGGCCGTCGTCACGCCGTCCAGGACCGCCGTCGCCTCCGGGACGCCCGTGGACGCGAGCACCACGGCGGTCAGGACGGCGCTCATGACGGGCGTGCCCATGGTGATGCCCACCTGCTGGCTCATCGTCGTCAGGCCGGTGGCCAGGCCGTGCTCGGACTCGGGCACGTCAGTGGTCGCGGTGATCATGAAGCCGACGATCACCACCAGGTTCGCGACGCCACCGACGAACGTCGCGACCAGGATCAGCCAGATCGAGTTCCCGGACTCCGAGATCAGGACGAGCGGCAGCGTCGCGGCCGCCTGCACGAGGAACCCGCCCACGATCGCCGCCTTGTTGCCGAAGCGGCCGACGACCTTGGGCCCGAGCAGGCCGCCGATGACCGTGCCGAGACCCAGGACGGCGAAGGACAGCCCCGCCGCCAGGGGGGTGTAGTCCAGCACCTTCTGCAGGTAGATGGTCAGGAGGAACACGAGGGAGGTCTCGGTGGCGAAGGCGAGGAACCCGGCGATGTTGCCCCACGCCACGTTGGACCGGGTGAGCATCCCCAGCGGGATGAGGGGATGGGACACGGCTCGCTCGACGGCGACGAACACGGCCAGCAGGCACACGGACGCCGCGAGCGCCCCGAGGGTGAGGGGGTCGGTCCAGGAGCTCTCGGCGGCGTTGGTGAGCCCGAAGACGAGGGCGAGCAGGCCGAGGGTGACGAACACGGCGCCGGGCACGTCGAGGCGGGGACGGTTCTCGCTGCGGCCTTCCTTGAGGACGATCGGTGCGACCACCAGTACCGCGATGGCGATGGGGACGTTGATGAAGAAGGCCCACCGCCAGGACAGCAGGTCGGTGAGGAGTCCGCCGAGGATCGCGCCGGTGGTGAATCCGGCGGCCATGAGGGACCCGTTGAGGCCCAGCGCCTTGTCGCGGGCACGGCCTTCCGCGAAGGTGCCGATGAGCAGCGCCAGTGCGGCGGGGACCACGATGGCCGTGGCGAAGCCCTGCGCGACGCGCGCGACGAGCAGGACGGCCGGCGTCGTGGCCAGGCCGCCGGCGAGGGAGCCCGCACCCAGGAGCACCATGCCGATGAGGAACATGCGGCGCCGGCCGGCGATGTCGGCGACGCGCCCCATGAGAAGGGTGAACCCGGCCGAGCAGAGGGCGAAGGCGGTGGCGATCCACTGCAGGTTGGCGATGCCGAAGCCGACGTCGGCGCCGATGGTGGGGAGGGCGACGTTCAGGATGGAGAAATCGACGGCGAGGGTGAAGCTCGCGGTGAGCAGGACGACGAGCGCGGTGCGCTGACGGCGCGTCATGCGGGCGTCGCCGGTCGTCGTGGTCTCGCCGGCGGTCTCGGATGCCGGTGCTTGATCCGTGGTCACGATGCCTCTTTCGATGCGGTGTGTTGGAGTTCGGTGTGGTGTCCGTGTTGTCTCTGTGTCCGTGCGTCCGTGACGGGCAGGTGGTTCCACGGAACCGGTGGTTCCCACGATGGGGCGGTTCCGGTCGGGCAACCACACCCCCTGTGTCCTGGCACTGGCAGTGACAGGAGCGGAGGCAGGTACTGAGGGGGACAGGACGAACGGCGTGCGGTCAGACAGAATGGGGGGCATGAGCGGCTCGAACGAACTGGGGGAGTTCCTTCGTTCCCGGCGTGCGGTCCTGCGCCCGGAGGACGTCGGGATCCCGGGCTACGGTGTCAGGCGCGTCCCTGGTCTGCGGCGCGAGGAACTCGCGATGCTCGCAGGGGTGAGTCCCACCTACTACGCGCGTCTGGAACAGGGGCTGAGCACCAATGCCTCGGAGGCGGTGATCGCCTCGCTCGCCCAGGCGTTGCAGCTCGGAACCGATGAGCAGGCTCATCTGTTCAACCTGGCCCGGCCGAAGCGCTCTCCGCGGCGTCGGGCACCGATCAAGCACGACCACGCGCGGGAGGGGATGCTCCGGCTCGTCCACTCGATCGGGGACATCCCGGCGGTCATCCTCGGCCGGCGCAGTGAGGTCCTGGGGTGGAACGAGCTGGGACACCGGCTGGTGGCCGGGCATCTCGCCTTCGACAGTCCGGAGCACGTGCTGGACCGGCCGAACATGACCCGGATGCTGTTCCTCGACGAGCACACGAAGGAGCTGTACCGGGAGTGGGACGAGGAGGCCGAGCGGGCGGTCGCCTCACTGCGCGTCCTGAGCGGGAGGAACCAGGACGACCCGGAGCTCGCCACCCTGGTCGGTGAGCTGAGTGTGAAGAGTGCGGAGTTCTGCAAGCTGTGGGCCCGCCATCCGGTCGATCGGTGCGTGTCGGGCATGAAGTTGTTCCAGCACCCCGAGGTCGGGGAGCTCGACCTCGGCTTCGAGGTGCTCACGCCACCGGACGACTCCGGGCACCGGATCCTCGTCTACACCGCCGCGACGGTCGAGGCCGCGAGCGCCCTCGAACTGCTGGTCCGGGAGGGGGAGCGGCAGCCGGTCGGGTCGGTCGTGGGACGTGGTGACGGGGCACCGCGGTTCCGCCGCTGAGGCGGGGTGGGAGGTGCCGGCACAACAGGGGGTGGGCCGGCACCTCCGCGGGGACCGGGGTCAGACGAGTTGTCTCGGGCGGTCGCCCGGCCGGAGGGCGGCCCGGCGGCGAGGTCTCGCGAAACGGTCCATCATCGGTTTCTCGACCAGTGCGTACAGTGCCCATCCACCGCCCAGGGTGAGCACGAAGATCCCGGCGACCACGAGGAGTGCGACGGGCGTCGGATAGGTCGCGTTGTCCATCATCTGACGTGCCCAGAAGATGGTGATTCCCTGGCACAGGTAGAACCCGAACGACGTGTCGCCCAGCCATTGCATCGGGCGGGACTGGAGGAACGTGCGTTCTCCGGCGTTGTCGGCCGCGGCGACGGTGGTGACGAGCATGGCGATGGGGATGATCGTGGCCACGTTGAACGTCCAGACGAACGGGACCACGTTGGCGACCGCATACCCGGCGACGCATGCCACCAGGGCGTGCCAGACGCGCACGGCCGGCCAGCGTCCCTCGAGGACGATCCTGGCCATGATCGATCCGAGGACGAACTCGAAGAGGCGGGACGGGGGGAAGATGTAGCCGAACCAGAACTGGTAGGACGACACGGGGGTGAGCGCGGACCGCGGTTCGTCGGGGACGATCGTGAGGGTCGCGACCTGCACGAGGACCATGCCGAGCAGCATCAGGCCCGCCCAGAGCCACAGGGCGCGGACCGGGATGCGGCGGATGCCGGCGATGAGGAACGGGAACAGCATGTAGAACAGCAGTTCCACGCTGAGCGTCCAGGACGGCGGGTTGACCGCCACGTTCACCGCACCGTCGGGTGAGTAGGCGCTGAGGAGGAAGAAGTTCAGCGCCCACGCGTGCGCGGGGGTGATCGCGGCGGCGAACAGCACCATCGCGAGCACCCACATCACCAGGTGGTTCGGGAAGATCTTCACGATGCGGCGGCGCCAGAACGGGATGAGGCCGTCGTTCGGCTTCGCCGCCCAGGCGAGCAGGAACCCGCTGAGGACGAAGAAGAAGGACACGCCGATGTACCCGGTGGTGACGAAGATCTTCTCGGACGCGGCGGCGAGCTGGGGGTCGGCGAACGGGTTGATCGGGTCGTTCGGCGGGATCGGTGACGCGGAGAGGGTGATGTGGAAGCCGAAGACGAGCAGGGCGGCGAAGAATCGCAGGCCGGTCAGGGAGGGCAGGCGGGACGGGGATCGGCCCGGCTGTGTTCCGGTGGTGTTCATCATCGCGACGTCGTCTCCGGGAGCTCGATGCCGAGGCTGTGCGTGAAGAAGTTCCTCGGGTCCCACTCCTGCTTGGCTCGCTGCAGCCGCGGGTAGTTGTCCTTGTAGTACAGCGTCGACCACGGCACCCCGGAGCGGTTGCGTGCCGGGTCGGCCATGTCGGTGTCCGGGTAGTTGATGTAGCAGCCGTCGACGGCGTCGTCGGGCACGGGGACACCGCCGGTGCGGGCGAACATCGCCTCGAACGTCTCACGCTCCCATCCGAGGTAGAACTCGTCGTCCGACTCGTCCTGCCAGAAGGTCTGGAGGCAGATCTTGAAGATCGAGTCGCGCTGCACGTTGGCGGTCGCGTCCGGGCTCACGGCGTTCACCTGTCCGCCGAACGAGAAGACGACCATCATGGTGTCCGGGTTGGTGAAGTCGGGGCGGCGCAGCTGCTCCCACATCACGTCCAGCTGCTGTGGGGTGAAGCCCTTCTTGAAGTAGGCGGACTTGTGCATCCCGCGGCTGGTGGGGCTGTTGATCGTGGGGTTGTTGGTGGCGACCGTCCGGGTCGCCTGCATCCACGACAGCTCCTGGGTGTCGAAGAACTCCGGCATCGCGGCGAGCTCGCCCGAGGGCGTCGCCATCGGCGCGGCGGTGACGGCGACCCCGTCGGTGATCTTCTCGATGAACCGCCGCAGCACGCCGGCGGCGTCGGGCGCGTCGGCGTCGATCTGGGTGAACATCCCCAGGCTGCCGTGCGCCCGGTGGTTGAGGTTGAACAGGCTCGACAGGTGCGACTCCGGTGTTCCCGGTCCGCGGTACCGTTCGTGCCACTCGTTCCAGTTCGTCATGAGCCGGTCGAACGCGGGCCGGTCCACCTCGTCCCACGGGAAGCTCAGCGCGCTGACGAGTACCCGCGACGGGGCCTTGACGAGCTGTTCGGCGGGGTCCGTGCCGTGGGCGCCCGGTGACCGGAACCAGTACTTGGTGACGATCCCGAAGTTGCCGCCGCCACCGCCGGTGTGTGCCCACCAGAGGTCGCCCAGCGCCCCGCGCGAGTCGCGGGTCGCCACGCGGGTGCGCACCCGGCCCCGGGCGTCCACCGTGACGACCTCGACGGCGTACAGGTGGTCGACGACCAGGCCGTGCGACCGCGACAGCAGTCCGTAGCCGCCGCCCGCGATGTGGCCGCCGGCGCCGACGCCGTAGCAGATGCCGCCGGGGATGGTGACGCCCCAGCCCTTGAACAGCTTCTCGTACACGTGCAGGAGGCGTGCGCCGGGCTCGACGGCGAAGGCGCGCATGCCCTCGTCGTAGTAGACGTTCGTCATGGTCGACAGGTCGAGGATGACCTCGACCTCCGGGTTGCAGACGAAGTCGGCGAAGCAGTGGCCGCCGCTGCGGACCGACACCTTCTTTCCCGTGCGCACCGCGGCGCGGACCGCGGCCTCGGCGTCCCGGGCGCTGCTGATCAGCCGCACATACTCGGGCTCGGCCACGAACCGTGCGTTGTTGCCCGTCATCAGGTCGAGGTAGCGGGAGTCCTCGGGGGTGACGACGGGGTCGGAGGGCCGGGGGGCCGGTGTCCGGAGGCCGGTGGAGCCGCCCGGGGCGGCGGTGGCGGCCGGCGAGGCGGGGTCGAGGGCGACGAGCGCTCCGGCGGCGGCGGTTCCCGCGGCGCCGATCAGGAACGTACGGCGGCCGGTCGAGGACCGGTCACCGGCGTGCGGGTCGGTGGGGGTGTGCTGGGTGGTCATATCAGTTTCCTTCCGGGGTGGTGAGGTTCCGGTGCAGGGTGATCTCCGCCTTCGGCGCGACGAAGTAGTGCTGCACGGAGTAGGAGATGGTGGCGTAGTCGTCGACGCCCCGGTTGTCGAAGTCGCCCGCGACGATGCGGGCGATGGACTCACCCGACACCTTCCACTTGAGGAACAGGCCCTTCTCGAGGTCGACGGCCTTGTAGTAGTAGGCGCCCTGCCACGGCTCGGGACCGCGCAGGCCGATGAGGAACTCGTCGTCGCCGTCGCCGTCGAAGTCGCGGCACATCACGGTGTGCCCGGGCCCTTCGCCGTTCTCGTTGGGGTCGCCGTAGATGTCGAGCAGGTGACGGCGCCAGCCGGGACCCTCGACGTCGTCGGACGTGCGGGTGTAGACGGCGACGGTGTTGCCGTGGAACGGCTCGATCGCCGCGACGTAGGCGAGCGGTTCACCGCCGACGCTGCCGCCGTCGACGTCGCCCGAGCCCTTGAACCCGGTCTGCTCGAACTGCCCGTTCTCGCCGTCGCCGATGTGCTCCCAGGTGAACTTTCCGGCGCTCTCGTCGTAGTAGAGCCACGTGACACCCTCGTCGGACGCCATGAGGACCGAGTCCAGCTCCGAGCCGGCGACGAGGCCGGGCTTGCGGGCGACACCGTGGATCATGCGGAAGTCGGTCCGGGAGATCACCTCGGCGTCCCACTCCTGCGTCGGGTCGTCGGGCTGGGTGAACAGCATGACGGGGAGGACGGCGTGCACGTCCTCGACCGCCACGATCGGGAAGCCCATGATCTGGACGCGGTCGGTGCGGGAGAAGTGCCCGACGCGCAGGCGGTGCATCCCCGTGGCGCGACCCACGTAGTGCCGCTTCCAGTTCTCGGTGGAGGCGGGGTCGCCCGGGTTCTCGAGCCAGTCGATCCTGCCGCCCTCGCCGTCGGCGTGGTGGATGGTCCCGCCCGGGCCGTACAACTGGTAGCAGACGACGAGGTCGGGCAGGCCGTTGCCGGTGATGTCGCCGAAGTCGGCGCCCACCGGCTCCTTGATCTTGTCGACGACCAGGTGCTTGCGCCAGGTCGGGTTCTGGTACCAGTAGATCTCGCCGACCTTGAGGCCGTAGCCGACGAGGTCGAGCTTGCCGTCGCCGTCGATGTCGCAGGCCTCGAGCCAGTACCCGTCGCGCAGGTAGTCCGTGACGGTCTCCTGGTCGAAACGTGGTTCGGCGACGTCGAGGGTCGGTGCGGAGCGGTGCCGCAGTGCGGGGGTCGTCATGACAGGTCCCTTCGGTGATCAGACAGTGGTGCCGGTCAAAGAGGTGGTGAGAGGGGCCGGATCGGTTCGCGACCGGCGGTCGGAGAGCGTGGCCGAGGTCATCAGCACGAGGGCGACGAGGGCGAGGACCGCCCCCACCACGAGGGGCGACCGGTACCCGAACCCGGCGGCGATCGTCAGGCCGCCGAGCCAGGCACCGATGGCGTTGCCCAGGTTGAAGGCGCTGATGTTCACCCCGGACGCGAGCGTCGGTGCGGAGGAGGCGAAGCGCAGGACACGCATCTGCATGCCGGGTACCGAGGCGAAGCCGACGGACCCGAGGAGGAACAGGGCTCCCGCCGCCGCCCACGGGCTGCCCGCCACCAGGGCGAACCCGCCCAGTACCAGGACGAGCGCGCCGAGCAGGGTCAGCAGGGTGCGGTCCAGGAACCGGTCCGCGGCCTTCCCGCCGGCGAGGTTGCCGGCGAACAGGCCGACGCCGAAGACGACGAGCAGCCACGGCACGGCGTCGGACGGATACCCTGCGACGTCGGTCAGCAGCGGTGCGATGTAGGTGAACGCCCCGAACATGGCGCCGAACCCGAACACCGTGACCAGGATCGACAGCCAGACCTGGCCGGAGGCGAAGGCCGCGACCTCGCGCCGCAGCTGGCCGGGTGCCCGTTCGTCGGCGGCCCGGTCGGGGATGAACCGCAGGAGCCCTGCCAGCGCGACGACGCCGATCACCGTGATCGTCCAGAACGTCGACCGCCAGCCGAGGTTCTGGCCCAGCAACGTGCCCAGCGGGACACCGAGCACGTTCGCCACCGTGAGGCCGGCGAACATGATCGAGATGGCCTGCGCCGAGCGGTGCGGGGGGACGAGCGACGCGGCGAGCACCGACCCGATCCCGAAGAACGCCCCGTGGCAGAGCGCCGCCACGATCCGGCCGGCCATCATCACCGCGTAGGTGTCGGCGATCGCCGACAGGAAGTTCCCGGCGATGAAGAACACCATGAGCCAGACCAGAACCCGCTTGGGACGCATCGCCGCGGTTCCGGCCGTGACCAGGACGCCACCGACCGCGACGCTGAGCGCGTACCCGGACACCAGGTGCCCTGCCTGCGGGATCGTCACCGCGAAGTCCGCCGCGACCTCCGGCAGCAGGCCCAGGATGACGAACTCGGTCAGGCCGATGCCGAAACCGCCCAGCGCGAGCGCGACGAGCCCGGCCGGAAGCCCTCGCGCGCCACTCATGCGACGGACCTCACGGGTTCGGCGCCCGGGACGAACGGCATGACCGCCGGCCCGAGCCCGAAGAAGTGCGCGATCGCCGCCACGGTGCGCTCGGTGGCCCGTCCGTCTCCGTACGGGTTGATCGCGCCGGCCATCTCGGCATAGGCCTCAGGGTCGTTGAGCAGCCGCTGCACCTCGGCCACGATCTGCCCTCGGGAACGACTGACCAGGCGTGACGCCCCGGTGAGGACCGACTCGCCGCGCTCGGTGATCTCCCGGAGCACGAGTGTGGGCTTGCCGAGCGCCGGCCCCTCCTCCTCGGCGCCGGAGCTGTCGGACAGGATCACGTCGCTGCGGCGCAGCAGACGGCAGAACGACAGGTAGGGCAGGGGAGCGACGAGGTCGACGTTGTCGATCCCCTCGAGCACCGGCCGCATCACGGTCTGGACCTTCGGGTTGAGGTGCAGGGGGACGACGATGCGGACGTCGTCCCGCGTCGCGATGTCGGCCAGTGCCTCGGCGATCTCCCGCATCGGGCGGCCGTGGCTCTCGCGCCGGTGCGTCGTGGAGAGGATGACCCGGCGCGGGTCGTCGTCCAGGTCCTCCAGCCGTGGGTCGCCGTAGGTTCCGAGGTTGCGCATGCCCTGGTGGAGCGCGTCGACGATGGTGTTGCCGGTCACGACGATCGAGTGTTCGCGCACGCCCTCCCGGATGAGGTTCGCGTGGTTGCCCGGGGTCGGGGCCAGGTGCAGCGCGGCGATCTGCGCGACGAGCTTGCGGTTGGCCTCCTCGGGGTACGGGGAGAGGTTGCTTCCGCTGCGCAGGCCCGCCTCGACGTGGATGATCGGGATCTGGGCGTGCAGGCCGGCGAGCGCCCCGGCGAGGGTCGTCGCGGTGTCGCCGTGGACGAGCACCGCGTCCAGGCCGTCCAGGTGCCGGCCGGTCGACATCCCTTCCAGGATGTGGTGGGTGACCTCGGCGAGGGTCTGGCCCTCACGCATGATCCGCAGGTCGACGTCGGGGGTGATCGAGAACTCGCGCAGCGTGCTGTCGAGCATCTCCCGGTGCTGGCCGGTGGAGATGAGCACGGTCCGGAAGCGCGGGTCGTTCTCCAGCGCGTGGATGAGCGGGGCGAACTTGACGGCTTCGGGACGGGTTCCGAAAACGATGCCGAGGGTCTTCATGAGGGTCTCCTTGCCTGCTTGTTCGTGGCATGCCGGGGTTGCCGGCGTCGCCGGGCGGCGGGTCGGTGGCGAGACGGAGGGCGGGTGCTGCGGGGGAGGAGCTAGGCGGTCCGGGCCTCGTGGTACTCCACCGCGAGCCAGACGCAGTCGGTGTCGGCGCGGTACTGGTGCCACGGGTAGACGAGCTCGCCGTCCCGCTCGAGGCAGAACGGAACGGGGTTGGTCGCACCGGGGCTCAGCTGCTGGTCCTCGTACAGGCTCGCGTGGTCCTTCGACGCGAACTTCTGCATGCGGCCGTAGCCGGCGACCTGCGTGTGCACCTCGATGAAGGGGTGAAGGTTGTGGATCCCGCAGTCGGTCCCGGCCGGGCTGAACCACAGGTTGACCTTGACGGTGTGCCGCTCGGCCCCCCGCGCGAGCTCGTCCTGGTGCAGGACCGCCGCGCGGTCGAGCATGACCGTTCCCGCCGTGTCCTGGGGCGACTTCAGCAGGACCGGGCCGTCACCGCCGTAGAAGTCCTCCCAGCCGCGCTCTCGCGCGCGAGCACCCAGGTCCTCGCCCTCCCCGGGGGTGATCGCCATGACCAGGTCACCGGTCACGGTGCCACCGGTGACCACGGTGGAGCTGAGGGGCGGCAGCGGCGATCGCTGCGTCCCCTCGGTGAAGGCGTCCGTCATGCCGAGGTTGACGACGACGCTGCGCCCCGTGACGGGCTCGTCCACGGCGTCGTGCAGGATCGCGGCGTGCGCGACATGGCCGTCGAAGTTCGGTCGGTGGGTGGTGCGGGCGCTCATGTATTTCTCCAATGCTCGGACAAGTCGGGCTGGATCTCTCTGAGCATCCACGTCGTTGTGGGCGGACCGGCCAGTACCGCCGCCAGGCGCGCACCTTCCCGTTCCAGGTGGTATTTCAGCAGGTGGCAGACCTGCCGAGCCACACCCTGACAAGGTGCGGATGAAATGCTGCGAGTTTGCTGAACTTTGCTTGACACCAGGTGGACTTGGCCGGTATTCGTCCTTGATCCACCCATTAGTCCGTTCCGTCGGAACAGCGGCTGCCGTCCAAGGGTGTCCTTGCCGGTGCTAGTCAGACCAGGGGGATGGCTGCCGTCGCGCTCCTGACCGAACCTGGGCGTGCTCGCGGGACGTCCGCGAGCGTGCGCCGCAACATGCTGAGGAGTGCCATGGATCTGGACCTCGCGGGAAAGGTCGTCATCGTCACCGGCGGGACCAGCGGGATCGGTCTCGCAACCGTCCGCGAACTCGCCGCGGAGGGTGCACAGGTCGTCGCCGTCGCCCGCGGGGTGCCGGCCGACGGGACCCTGCCCGCCGCCGCCCACCTCGTGACGGGCGACCTGACCGACCCCGCCGTCGCGAGCCGCCTCGTCACCCGGACCCTGGAGCGCTACGAGCACATCGACGGGCTCGTCAACAACGCCGCGCTCTTCGACACCCGCCCGGGCTTCGCCGAGCTGGGCGACGACCTGTGGCGCGCCACCTTCGAGCTCAACGTGTTCGCCGCCGCCCGCCTCTCCCGGGAGGTGATCGCGGCGATGCGGACCAACCCGGACGGCGGAAGCCTCGTGCACGTCGCCAGCGAGGCGGCCAGGATGCCCGACCCCACCATGGCCCCGTACGCGGCCTCCAAGGCCGCCCTCCTGTCGATCTCGAAGTCGATCGCCGCCGAGTTCGGGCCGGTCGGCGTCCGGTCGAACATCGTCTCCCCGGGCCCCACCCGCACCGCCCTGTTCGACGCCCCGGGCGGCTTCGCCGAGCAGCTCGGAGAGCGGTTCGGGACGGACCCCGACACGGCCGTGGACCGCTTCATCGTCGAGGAGCGGCGGCTGCCCACCGGCCGGATCGGCCGGCCCGAGGACGTGGCCGGCCTGATCGCCTACCTGCTCTCACCCCGCGCGAGACAGGTCACCGGTGCCGAATGGTCCGTCGACGGGGGCGCCCTCCGGCAGCTCTGAACACCCGGATGACCGGCATCGTGAACGACCGATGGAGCACGGTGCGCACCGGCGACGGCGCCACCGTCCGGCTCCTCACGCACGAACCCGCCGGACCGGCGCTGGGCAGGCTGGTCTGGGCACACGGAGGCTCCTGGCAGCGCGGTTCCGCCGCGCAGTGGGCGGGGGTGACACGACAGCTCTCGGCCGCGAGCGGATGGACCGTCGCGTCGGTCGAGTACCGCCTCGCACCGGAGCATCCCTTCCCGGCGGGCGTCCACGACGTCCTCGCCGCCGTGGACCGGATGGCGCAGGCCTCACCGGAACTGCCGCTCGCCGTCGGGGGCGACAGCTCCGGGGGGACCATCGCCGCCATGGCCGCCGTGGCCCGGCGGGACCGGGGCGACCGTGTCCCGGTTCAGGTCCTCGCCTACCCGCCCCTCGACCCTGGCTGCGCGCGGCCGTCGTACCACCGCGACCCCGGCGCCTTCCCCCGGCGTGAGGACCTCCGGCGCTCCTGGGACCTCTGGCTGGGCGGCACCCGGCGACCCGGAACGGCGCGCCCGTCACCGCTGGAGGTCCCCGACCTCTCGGGCCTGGCACCGGTGTACCTGGCGGTCGGCGACCTGGACCCCGTCCGGGACGACGTCGTCGAGTACGCCGCCCGGCTCCACGCCGCCCGGGTGCCGGTCGGCCTGAGCGTGCTGCCGGGCACTCCGCACGCCGAGGTCCTGCGCTCACCCAGCGGCATCCTCGGCGAGCTCATCACCGCACTGCACGAGTACGGCAACGACGAAAGGACGACACCATGACGCAGCAGCCCTCGATCGAGGCGCTGGTCCGCCACTTCACGGACCTGCGCGACGGCAACCACTTCGGGGAGGTGACCCGCGGCGGGAAGGAGAAGGCCTTCGTCCGGGCGGTCGAACTGCTGGACCCGCCCGCCCGGCGGGTACTGGCCGAGTTCGACGCCGGCCTCCTGCGCGGGACCGGCGAGATCACCGCCGTCGGCCCCGGGCGCGACGAGCACGGCGGGCTCGTCGCGAGCTGGCTCCTCACCTGGCCCGAGCAGCGTGCCACCCGGATCGCCCCCATCAGCCTCGTGGCCACGTTCGGTGCGGGCTTCCACCATCCTCACCTGCGCGGTGCGACGATCGGCGAGTGGCCCCTGAACGTGGCGACACCGGAACACGCGGAGGAGCTCGTCCCCACGTTGCGTGCCATCGCCGCATCCGACCTGCACAACCTCGTCTTCTACCGCGACTGGAGGATCGTCCCGGAACTCACCGCGACGAGCGGACGCGACGCCGGCACCGCCCGCCGGGGGAGCGACCGATGAGGCTGTCCGTGCTCGACCAGGTGCCCGTCACCGAGCACACGCCGTGCACGTCGGCCGCGTCCAGCGCGCTACGGCTCGCGGTCGAGGCCGAGGAGCTCGGCTACCACCGGATCTGGTTCGCCGAGCACCACGCGTCCGCGACGTTCGCGGGCACGGCGCCGGAGATCATGACGGCTCTGGCACTGGAACGGACCCGGCACATCCGGGTCGGGACGGGCGGCATCCTGCTTCCCCTGTACCCGGTGAACAAGGTGCGCGAGGTCGTGACCCTCCTGGACGACGTCCATCCCGGACGGATCGACCTCGGCGTGGGCAGGGCCGCGTTCGACGACCCGCGTTACGGGGAGAAGATCGAGGTCCTGACCGGCGTCCTGGGACCGCACGCGGCCACCGAGGAGCCGGCCGGCCGCGTGTGGGTGCTCGGCGCCGGCGGCTCCGCCGCCGCACTCGCGGGCACCCTCGGCGCCGGGTACGCCCACGGGCACTTCTTCGTGCCCCGCGGCGGAGAGCTGGCGACGACCGCCTACCGCGAGGCCGCGGCGCGGGCCGGGCGCGGCGCGCACACCCTTCTCGCCGTGCGTGCCGTGACCGCCCCGACCGCCGCGGAGGCCGCCGCGCTCGCCCGGGCGATGGTGTGGTGGCGCGTCCGCAAGGACCTCGGCGACGAGCGCCCGGTCCCCTCCGTCGAGCGCGTCCGGCGACATCGCTGGACCGAGGCCGAGCGCACGCGCGCACAGGCGCGGTCGCACGGTGTCGTGTTCGGTACGCCGCAGGAGGTGGGCGTCGAGCTGCGCGCCCTCGCGGCCGCGCACGGCGCGGACGAGATCGTCGTCAACACGCTTGTCAGCGACCCCGAAGACCGTCATCGTTCGTACCGGCTGCTGGCCGAGGAGTTCCGGGAAGGCGGCCACGAGGAGCCCGGGAAGGCGGACAACTCGTAGACTCGTGCGGTGCGTCTCCTGTTTGCCGGAACCCCCGAACCCGCCGTCGCCTCGCTCGAGGCACTGATCGCCTCCCGGCACGAGGTGGTGGCCGTGCTCACGCGTGCGGACGCGCCCGCGGGCCGCGGCCGCAAGCTCACCCCGAGCCCGGTCCGGGTCCGGGCCGAGGAGGCGGGGATCCCCGTGCTCACCGGCCGGCCCCGCGGTGAGGAGTTCCTCGGCACGCTCCGCGAGCTCGACGTCGACGCCGCACCCGTGGTCGCCTACGGGCACCTCCTGCGCCCCGACGTCCTGGCCGTCCCGCGTCTGGGCTGGGTCAACCTGCACTTCTCGGTCCTGCCCGCGTGGCGCGGTGCGGCCCCCGTGCAGCACGCCGTCATCGCCGGGGACGAGGTGACCGGGGCCACCACCTTCCTGCTCGACGAGGGGATGGACACCGGCCCCGTGCTCGGCACCACCACCGAGGCGATCCGGCCCACCGACACCTCCGGCGATCTGCTCGGCCGCCTCGCCGTCTCCGGCGCGGAGCTGCTCGTGCGCACCCTCGACGCGCTGGAGGACGGCACCCTCTCCGCGCGGCCCCAGTCCGCCGACGGCGCCTCGGTCGCCCCGAAACTCACGACCGCGGACGCCGAGATCCGCTGGGACGTGCCCGCCGTGGCGGTCGACCGGAGGATCCGCGGCTGCACGCCGGCACCCGGGGCGTGGACCACGCTGCCCGACGGCGACCCGGGCGGGGCCGGCAGCGGCGCCCGGCTCGGCCTGGGGCCGGTCACGCCCGTCCCGGACGTCACGGACCTCGCGCCGGGCCAGGTCCGCGCCGAGAAGAAGCGCGTCCTGGCCGGGACCGCCACCCACGCCGTCGCGCTCGGGGAGGTCACCCCACCGGGAAGGAAACCCATGCCCGCCCCCGACTGGGCACGTGGCGCCGGGCGCACCCGGATCGACGCCGGCCTGGTGCTCGGCGGGCCGGGGGTGCGGGCATGAACCACCACGGCGAGCACGACCACGGCCGCACCCCGCAGGGCCCCGGCGGCCACCGCCGGGCCGACGCCGGCGACGACCGCCGCGACGCTCGCGGTCGCCAGCGGTCGGCCTCCCGGTCCCGGGGCGAGCGGTCCGGCTCCCGCCAGGCGCCCGGCCGGCGGGCCAAACGCACCGACCCCGCACGCACCGCCGCGTTCGACGTGCTGCGCGAGGTCGACGAGTCCGACGCCTACGCCAACCTCGTCCTGCCGCCGCTGCTCGCGGACCGGCGCATCCGCGGCCGCGACGCCGGGTTCGCGACCGAGCTGACCTACGGCACGCTGCGGATGCGCGGCCGGTACGACGCCGTCCTGGCCGACTGCGTGGACCGGCCCCTGACCGAGCTCGACGCGGGCGTGCTCGACGTGCTGCGTCTGGGCGCGCACCAGTTGCTGGGGATGCGGGTGCCCGCCCACGCCGCCGTGTCCGAGACGGTGGCGCTCGCCCGGGCGAACGTGGGTGCGGGGCCGGCGCAGTTCGTCAACGCGGTGCTGCGCCGCGTGTCGGAGGCGAGCCTGGACGAGTGGCTGGCACGGATCGAGGCGGGAGCCCCGGACGCGCTCACCGGGCTCGCCGCGGTCGAGTCGCACCCGCTGTGGGTGGTGCGGTCGCTGCGCGAGGCGCTGGCCGGGCACGGCCGCGACCCGGGTGAGATCGGCGACCTGCTGGCCGCCGACAACGCACCGCCGCGGGTGACGCTCGTCGCCCGGCCGGGCCTGGTCGACGTGTCCGACGACGGCGCCTGGCACGACGCCGACCTGGTGCCCGGCCGCTGGGCACCCACCGCGCTCGTGCTGGACGGCAGCGACCCGGGCGGGGTGCCCGCGGTGCGCGACGGGCGCGCCGGCGTGCAGGACGAGGGATCCCAGCTCGTCACGCTCGCCCTCGCGGGCGTGACGCTGGACGGTGCGTCCTCGGACGCCGGCCAGGAGCTGTCCACGAGCCGGCCCGAGCGCTGGCTCGACCTGTGCGCCGGACCGGGCGGCAAGGCCGCCCTGCTCGCCGCGCTGGCCGCGCGGCAGGGCGCGACGCTCGTCGCGAACGAGGTGCAGCCGCACCGGGCCCGTCTGGTGGAGCGCGCGCTGGACGCCGTCCCCGAGGGCGTGGTCGAGGAGGTGCGCACCGGCGACGGCCGCGAGGTGGGCACCGACGAGCCCGGCGCCTACGACCGGGTGCTCGTCGACGCGCCCTGCACGGGCCTCGGCGCGCTGCGCCGCCGGCCCGAGTCCCGCTGGCGGCGCACGCCCGCGGACCTGGCGACGCTCACGGGCCTGCAGCGCGAACTGCTGGCGTCCGCGCTCGACGCGGTGCGGCCCGGCGGCGTGGTCGCCTACGTGACGTGCTCGCCGGTCCTGGCCGAGACGCAGCTCGTGGTGACGGACGTGCTGCGCAAGCGGGACGACGTCGAACGCCTCGACACCCCGTGGGCGGTGCGGTCGGTGCTGCGCCGCGGGCCCGACGGCACGACGCCGGACCTCCCGCTGCCCGCCGGCGCCGCCGCCCGCGACGACGTCCAGCTGTGGCCGCACGTCCACGGCACGGACGCGATGCACCTGACGCTGCTGCGCAAGCGCTGACGCGGCCACCGTCTTGGCACCGCGGACCGGGCGGCCCGCCGCACTCCGTCCCGCCCACGTGTCTGGCTCCCGCGGCCGCTACCCGGCCCGGCGCGAAGACCGGCGGACCAGTTCCGCGCCGTCCACGCCGTCGAGCAGAAAGGGGGAGACGGGCTCCCCGCGGCGGGTGACGCTGATGGTCCCGGACGGCTCCAGCACCGCCATGGCGACCTCGTCGACGTTCCGGATCCCGGCCTGCCGCAGCCGCCCGGCCAGCTCGTGCGGGGCCACCCGGCAGCGCCGCAGGTTGCGCTCCACGATCTCGGGCCCGGCCATCAGCACCACCGGACGCGTCGTGATCGCGCGGGCGCCCCAGCCGCCGATGCGGCTCGTCACGAGCTGACACGCCGCCAGCGTGGACAGTGCGATGACGCCGCCGGCCAGGCGCGGCGCCTCGCCGAGGGCGGCGCGGCCCATGATGGAGCCGATCCCGATGATGGCAGCCAGGTCGAACGCCGACAGCCCGGCCAGCATGCGCTGCCCGAGCAGCCGCACCAGCACGACCAGGGCCGCGTACATGCCCATGGTCGCCAGCACCACGGCGGCCGCCTCGAGCGGCGTGATCCCCAGGAGTTCTCTCACGCCACGAGATTGTGCCGCCCTTCGCTCCGCTGCCGGAAATCCGCGACCCCGTTCCGCGTCCTAGGCTGGGCGCCATGAGCGCCCTCATCGCACCGAGCATCCTGTCGGCAGACTTCATGAACCTGGAGAGCGAGTTGCGGCGCATCGCGGATGCCGACTTCGCGCACGTGGACGTGATGGACAACCACTTCGTGCCGAACCTGACTCTCGGCCTGCCCGTGTTCGAGCGGCTGACGAAGGTGTCGCCGGTGCCCGTGGACGCGCACCTGATGATCGAGGACCCGGACCGCTGGGCGCCCGCCTACGCCGAGGCCGGCGCCGCGTCGGTGACGTTCCACGCCGAGGCCGCCCGGGCACCCGTGCGCCTCGCCCGGGAGCTGCGGCGTCTGGGTTCCCGCGCCGGCGTCGCGCTGCGGCCCGCGACGCCCGTGGAGCCGTTCCTGGACCTGCTGGCCGAGGTCGACATGATCCTCGTCATGACCGTCGAGCCCGGGTTCGGCGGGCAGTCGTTCATCGAGGGCACGCTGCCCAAGATCCGGCGCGCGCGGCGGGCGATCGGCGAGTCCGGCCTCGACGTGTGGGTGCAGGTCGACGGCGGCATCTCCCGCGACACCATCGACCGCGCCGCCGACGCGGGTGCGAACGTGTTCGTCGCCGGCTCGGCCGTCTACGGGGCGGACGACGCGTCCGCCGAGATCGCGACCCTGCGGGACCTGGCCTCCGTCCACCTCCACTGAGTGGGGTTCAGCAGGGCGCGCAGACCTTCGAGCCCGCGCACCGGTCCTGAGACCAACGCCACTCCCCGTGAGGTACCCGGCTGTGGCATGCTTACCGGTGCAAGTCGTACACAACTTACGTGCTCCGGGGTCGGTGTAATTCCGAACCGGCGGTGATAGTCCGCGACCCGCGTCCTGCCTCACGGCAGGCCGGTTGACCTGGTGGAATTCCGGGACCGACGGTGAAAGTCCGGATGGGAGGAAGCACGTACGGTCGCGTCTGCGGGCACACCCTCACGGGTGGGCTCCCCGTCGTGGCCGGCGACGTCGTCCGCGGCGCCGTCCGGGAGGGCTCCCTTCCGGCTCGGTCACTCGGGCGACCTCTCGACGAACCCCCGGAGCATCGATGCTCTGGGAGGGAAACCGCAGATGTTCACCGGCATCGTCGAGGAGACCGGCACGGTCCGCTCCCTCGTCCATCCCGACGAGGCGGACACCGACGCGATACTCACCGTCCTCGCACCCCTGGCCGCGTCCGACGCCCGGCTCGGCGACTCGATCGCCGTCGACGGCGTCTGCCTCACCGTCACCCACGTGACCGGGGCCGACGACGCCACGGCGGCCTCGGCGCGCACCCTGACCTTCGAGGTCATGCCCGAGACCCTGCGCCGCAGCACCCTCGGCGCACTGGCCCCGGCGGCGCGCGTCAACGTCGAGCGCGCCCTGCCCGCGAACGGCCGCCTCGGCGGGCACGTCGTGCAGGGCCACGTGGACGGCACCGCCACGCTCGTCGCGCGGGACCCCGGCCCGCGCTGGGACGAGCTCACCTTCGCCGGAGAGCCGGCCCTGCTGCGCTACGTGGCCGAGAAGGGCTCCATCGCGCTCAACGGCGTCTCCCTGACCGTCACGCACGTCACCGACGCACCCGGGGCATCCGGGGCATCCGGCGAGGCCGGCGGCGGACCGGGCGCTCCGGTGCGGGGCACGTTCGGCGTGTCCCTCATCCCCACCACGCTCGAAGCCACCAACCTCGGCGAGCTCGCACCGGGATCGACCGTGAACGTCGAGGTGGATGTCCTCGCGAAGTACACCGAACGGCTGATGTCAGCCACGAAACTGGAGGTGCGGCCATGACCGCCGTCGTCCACGATGACGTCCACGCCCGACCCACCGGGCAGCACCCCGGGCACACCGTCGCCGCCGCGCTGGACGCGCTGCGCGCCGGGCGGCCCGTCCTCGTCGCGGACGACGCCTCCCGCGAGAACGAGGTCGACGTCGTCCTGCCCGCCGCCCACGCGACCACCGAGTGGGTCGCTTGGACCGTCCGCCACTCGTCCGGCTACCTGTGCGCGCCCCTGCCGGCCGAGCGCGCCGACGCGCTCGGTCTGCCGCTGATGTGGGAGAACGGCGAGGACCCGCGCCACACCGCGTACACGGTGTCGGTCGACGCGCGCGGCGTGGGCACGGGGATCAGCGCGGCCGACCGCGCTCTGACGCTGCGCACGCTCGCCGACCCCGCCACCGTCGCCGGCGACCTCATCCGGCCGGGACACGTGCTGCCGCTGCGCGCCCGGCCCGGCGGGGTCCTGGAACGCCGCGGCCACACGGAGGCCGCCGTCGACCTCGTGCGGCTCGCCGGTCTCGACACCGGTACCGGCGCCGTCGCGGGGATCGCCGAACTCGTCGCCGACGACGGCGACATGCTCCGGTACGACGACGCCCGCCGGCTGGCCGAGGCCGAAGGACTGGTCCTGGTCACGGTCTGGGACATCGTCGAACACCTGGAGCGCGGCGCGGACGGCACGACCCCGGGCGAGGCCTCGGCGCCCGCCGGGACATCGCCCGCGCCGCCGGCCGGCGACGACACCCCCCGGGAGGAACTCCGAGCGGTCCGCGTGGCCGAGGCGTTCCTGCCCACGGTGCACGGCATGTTCCGGGTGACGTCCTACCGCGACACCGTCACGGGCGCCGAGCACCTGGCGCTCGTCCCCGACACCGCGGTCCCCGACACCGCCGTACCGGACCCGGCGGTGCCCGCTGCGGCGGGCGCGGGATCCGCGAGCGCGGCGCTGGTGCGGATGCACTCCGAGTGCCTGACGGGTGACGCGCTGGGTTCGCTGCGCTGCGACTGCGGGCCGCAGCTGGCGGCGTCCCTGGAGGCGGTCTCGGCGGCCGCGGCCGAGGGGCGGCCGGGTGCGGTGGTGTACCTGCGGGGGCACGAGGGCCGGGGGATCGGGCTGGCGGACAAGATCGCGGCGTACGCGTTGCAGGACGGCGGGCTGGACACGGTGGACGCGAACGCGTCGCTGGGTCTGCCGGTGGACGCGCGGGAGTACGGTGCCGCGGCGGCGATCCTGGGTGATCTGGGGATCGACCGGGTGGAGCTGCTGACGAACAACCCGGCGAAGACGTCGGGCCTGCGGGCGTCGGGGGTCGACGTCGTGGGGCGGCGGGCACTGCAGGTGGGTGCCGGACCGCACAACACGACGTATCTGAGTACGAAGCGGGATCGGATGGGACACATGCTGGAGGTGGCACGATGAGCGGAGCCGGAGCACCGGTGCTGACGGTGGACGGCCGGGGACTGCACGTGGTGGTGGTCGCGGCGAGCTGGCACACGCAGGTGATGGACGGGCTGCTGGACGGGGCCCGGCGGGCGCTGCGGGAGTCCGGGGCGACGTGGAGCGAGGTGCGGGTACCGGGGTCGTTCGAGCTGCCGGTGGCCGCCGCGCGGGTCGCGGGCCTGCCGGACGGCGCGGCGGGTGACCCGTCCGCGCGGCGACCGGACGCGGTGGTGGCGCTCGGTGTCGTGATCCGGGGTGGGACCCCTCACTTCGACTACGTGTGCTCGGCGGCGACCACGGGCCTCGTGGACGTGAGCGTGAGCACGGGTATCCCGGTCGGTTTCGGGCTCCTGACGTGCGACGACGAGGCGCAGGCGCTGGACCGGGCAGGGCTGCCGGGCAGCCGGGAGGACAAGGGCCACGAGGCTGTCCAGGCTGCGGTCGCCACGGCCGTGGCCCTGCGGTAGCGATTAGGCTCGGCTCGTGAAGACCTTCGAGTCCCTGTTCGCCGAGCTCTCCGAGAAGGCTGCGACCCGTCCGGCCGGGTCGGGCACCGTGGCGCAGCTGGACGCCGGCGTGCATGCCATCGGCAAGAAGGTGGTGGAGGAGGCGGCCGAGGTGTGGATGGCCGCCGAGTACCAGTCGGACGCCGCCACGGCCGAGGAGATCTCCCAGCTGCTCTACCACCTGCAGGTGATCATGCTCGCGAAGGGTCTCACCCTGGAGGACGTGTACGCGCATCTGTAGCGGGCCGGTTCCGGTGGGTGCGGTCGAGACGGCCGCCCCCACCGGGCCCGGAGCCCGCTCGCAGCTCCGCCGTACGTCCGAGAAGGAAGACAGACATGTTGCGTATCGCAGTCCCCAACAAGGGCTCCCTGTCGGAGCCCGCGTCCGAGATGCTGCGCGAGGCCGGGTACCGGCAGCGCCGCTCGACCCGTGAACTGGTGCTCGCCGATCCCGGGAACGGGTGCGAGTTCTTCTTCCTGCGTCCCCGGGACGTCGCCGTCTACGTGGGCGCCGGCACCGTGCATGCCGGGATCACAGGCCGTGACCTGCTGCTGGACTCGGGCGCGAACGCGGTCGAGCACCTGGCCCTGGGGTTCGCGAGGTCCACGTTCCGGTTCGCGGCGCCCGTCGGCACGATGCGGGAGGTGGGTGACATCTCGGGGCGCCGGGTGGCGTCGTCGTACACCACGCTCGTGGCGGACCACCTGGCGAAGCAGGGCGTCGAGCCCGCCGAGGTCGTCCACCTGGACGGTGCCGTGGAGAGCTCGGTCGGGCTCGGGGTCGCGGACCTCATCGCCGACGTCGTGGAGACCGGCAGCACGCTCCGGGCCGCGGGCCTGGAGGTGTTCGGCGAGCCGATCCTGACGAGCGAGGCCGTGCTGATCCGCCAGGCCGACGCCGTCGCGCCGCCCGGCGTGCGCACCCTGACGCGGCGTCTCGAGGGCGTGCTCACGGCCCGCTCCTACGTCCTGATGGACTACGTGGTGCCGAACGAGCTGCTGGAGCAGGCCGTGCAGGTCACGCCGGGCTTCGAGTCGCCGACGGTCTCGCCGCAGCACCACCGCGACGCGTCCGCGGTCCGCGTCATGGTGCCGCGTGAGGACACCAACCGCGTGATGGACGCCCTGCACGACATCGGTGCGCGCGCCATCATCGTGACGTCGATCCACGCCAGCCGCATGTAAGGAGACCGCACGTGGGCATCCCCGGGGACAACGGCGACCATCACGGTGAACGCGACCGTGACCGGGGAGAACCGGGGCGGGGCGGGCCGGACCCGGCTCGCTACCGCACGTTCCGGGGGCGGTTCACCACACCGACGGCGTGGTTCATGGGTGCGGCCCTCGCGGTCGGGTGCGTCTTCGTGGCTCTGGTCGCGGAGGGCCCGGGCGCCGGCAGCACCCTCAACCAGGTGTC
Organism: Myceligenerans xiligouense; assembly: GCF_003814695.1. GTDB lineage: Bacteria > Actinomycetota > Actinomycetes > Actinomycetales > Cellulomonadaceae > Myceligenerans > Myceligenerans xiligouense. The sequence continues at coordinate 2,559,641 of NZ_RKQZ01000001.1, read as the reverse complement.
GACCATCGTCGTCGGGCTGATCTTCGCCCTGGTCACGGTCCGGTTCGCCGCGGTGCGCGCCGAACCGGACCGGGCCGGGCTGACGGTCGTGAACTACGGGCGCCGACGGCGCCTGGACTGGGCCGAGATCGTCGCCGTGCGGTTCGGGTCAGGGGACCCGTGGGTGCACCTCGACCTGGCCGACGGGACCGTGCTCGCCGTCATGGCCGTCCAGCGGGCCGACGGCGAGCACGGCATGAACGAGGCGAGACGCCTCGTCGGGCTCATCGCCGAGCACGGTGAGGCCGCGGACCCCGATCCTGGTCGTTCTCCCGACGGCTGAAGCCGCCCCGGCGCTCGTCGTCGGAGCTGCTCCGGCGCGCCGGAGCGCCCCGGTCCACCTGGATGCGCAGTGCCCGGCCCGCCACACGCGCCCGGCCGAGCCGGTCCATGGTGGGCTCGTCGAGCGAGGCGCTGATGTCGACCAGGGAGAAGGACCCGAAGATGTCGATCTTGCCGACGTCGGAACCGGTCAGGCCGCCCTCGTTGGTCAGTGCGCCCACGATGCCCCCCGGGTTCACCCCGTGCGTGTGGCCCACCGCGAGGCGGTACCGGGTGCCCGACCGGCCGTGGTCGCGCGGGCCGCGGCCCGGACGGTCCCGGTAGCCCGTGCGCTCGCCGGACCGGTCGTGCCGTGCGGCGTCGTGCGTCACCCGCCGGGTCGTGGCCGACCTGGCCTGCGCCTGCTCGCGCTCGTACTCCTCCTGCTCGGCACGCAGGCGCGGGCCGTCGTCGCCGACCGCCATCGCCGCGAGCGCCGCCGCGATCTGGATGATCTCCTCGTCCGCGCCGGCCGGCGCGGGCCGGCTCACGGCGGGCGTCGTGGTGTCGTCCGCGGTGGTCTCGGTGGTCTCGGTGGTTCCGGGGGTGGCGTCCGCGGCGGGTTCTGCGGTGGTGTCGCCGGCCGCGGTCGTGAGCCCGCCGAGGTAGGTGCGCAGCATGCCGGCGTACAGGTCGAGGCGGCCGGCCTCGCGCCGGGCGGGGACCTGCTTCAGGAGGTCGGCGAACTTGTGCGCGGACACGTCGCGGGGGGAGGGGATGTCCGCCTCCTCGAGGCGGGTGCGGACGGTGCGTTCGATGCGGCGCAGGAGGCCGCGCTCGTTGGGGGTGACGAAGGTGAGGGCCTTTCCCGTGCGGCCCGCGCGGCCGGTGCGGCCGATGCGGTGCACGTAGGCCTCGGGCTCGCGCGGCAGGTCGAAGTTCACGACGAGGCCGATGCGGTCGACGTCGAGGCCGCGGGCGGCGACGTCGGTGGCGACCAGGACGTCCAGGGCGCCGGAGCGCAGGCGCTCGACGATCTTCTCGCGGTCCTTCTGCGCCACGTCACCGGAGATGGTCGCGGCGGAGATGCCGCGCTCGAGGAGCGCGGAGCCCACGTCCTCGGCGGCGCCGCGGGTGCGGGTGAACACGATCGCGGCGTCGGCGTCGGAGGTGGCCAGGACGCGCACGAGCGAACTGGTCTTGTGCCGGAAGGGGACCACTGCGTACGTCTGGCGGACGGACGTCACGGTGGAGGACTGCCGGGTGACGGCGATCTCGACCGGGTCGTTGAGGTGCTGGTCGGCGACCTTGCGGATGGCGGGCGGCATGGTCGCGGAGAACAGGGCGACCTGACGCTCGCGGGGTGCGGTGGAGAAGATCTTCTCGACGTCCTCGGCGAAGCCCATGCGAAGCATCTCGTCGGCCTCGTCCAGGACGAGGAACTTCACGTCGTCGAGCACGAGCGAGCCGCGCTCCATGTGGTCCATGACGCGGCCGGGGGTGCCGACCACGACGTGCACGCCGTCGCGCAGGGCCCGCTGCTGGGGCACGTAGGGGGCGCCGCCGTACACGGGCAGGACCCGGACGCCGGGCAGGTGGGTGGCGAAGGACTCAATCGCGTCGGCGACCTGCATGGCCAGTTCGCGGGTGGGGGCGAGCACGAGCGCCTGCACGTGTCCGCGGGTGACGTCGGCCTGCGGGTCGACGGCGGCCAGCAGCGGCAGGCCGAACGCCGCGGTCTTGCCGGTGCCGGTCTGCGCGACGCCGGTGATGTCGCGGCCGTTCAGCAGCGGCGGGATCGCGGCCGCCTGGATGTCCGACGGCGTGGAGAAGCCCAGGTCGCGCGATGCGTCCAGGAGCGCGGCGGGCAGGGGCAGGTCGTCGAACCGCTGCTCCGGCTCGGCCGGGGCGGTCGCCGTGGGTTCGGTCGCCGCAGGCTCGGTCGCGGTGGGTTCGGTCGCCGGTTCGGTCGCCGGTTCGGCCGGCGTTTCGGGCGCAGGGGTGGTCAAGGCAGCAACGGGCATGGGGGTATCAAAACCATTCGTCGTCGAGAGGGAGTCCGGACCTCTTGGCGCCACAGGCGCCCGGCCCCGGGCCGCTCACTCGGCGAACACACACTCGCTCCGGCGACTCACGCCGACACGCGCAGAAAGGCGACCAACTCCAGGGGGATCGGACACCATCCTACGCGAACGGTCCCGGCCCAGGCCAGGCGGGTGCGGCGTGACGTGCGGCACCACACCCGCGCCGTCCGCGTCACGCCGGGCGGAGACGCGCCCGGAAACGCTGTGCGGATCCGCAACACTCGGCCCGTAGTATGGCGCGCACGGGAAGAACGGCACGGTGAGGCGGTGTATGTGTCCAGGGGACAAGAGATCAGCTCCCGGGTTCTCACCGTGCCCAACGCCATCAGCATGGTGCGCCTGGCACTCGTCCCCGTCTTCGCGATCCTGATCGTCGCGCACGAGGACGCCCTCGCGCTGGTGGTGCTGGCGGTCTCCGGCATCACGGACTGGCTCGACGGCGTGCTCGCCCGGTCGCTGCACCAGATCAGCCGCCTCGGGCAGGTGCTCGACCCGCTCGCCGACCGGCTCTTCATCTTCGTCACCCTGCTCGGACTGACCTGGCGTGAGATCGTGCCGATCTGGCTGGTCGCCGCCATCCTCGCGCGGGACCTCGTGCTCGCCCTCACCGTCCCGGTGCTCGCCCGTCTCGGCTACGGCACGCTCAACGTCAGTCAGGCCGGCAAGGTGGCGACCTTCGCCCTCCTGTACGCGTTCCCGCTGCTCCTGCTCGCCGAGTCCGGAGGCGCCGTCGGCACCACGGCCCACGTCGTCGGCTGGGCCTTCACCTGGTGGGGCGTCGGCCTGTACTGGTTCGCCGGGGCGCAGTACCTGGTGCAGGTACGGCGTCTGGCGGTCGGCGGATGAACGCCGCACCCGGGCCCCGGCCTCGTCCCGACGCCTCCATGACCCTCCTCAACGAGGTCATGAAACGTCCGCTCGACCCCGGCTACGCCGCCGCCGCCCGGCGCCGGGCGGAGCGCCGAGCCGCCGGAGAGAGCACGGAACCCCGTGTCCCGGCCCACGTGGTGGCCATGCTCGTGGCCGTCGGCCTCGGCATGATCGTCACCGTCGCCGTCCTGCACCTGCGCGCCCCGCAGCCCGCCGCCACCCAGGCTCGCTCCCTGCTCGCCGATCAGGTCGTCGAGCGCAGCCTGCAGATCGAGAGCCTCACGGACCGGTCCGTCGCGCTCGCCGCCGCGGTCGACGAGCTGGAGAACGCCGGCACCCTGCCCAGTTCGCTGCGTGAGGCCAACGACCGGGACAAGCTCACCAACGGCACCACCGCCGTCAGCGGGCCCGGACTCGTGGTCACCCTGACGGACGGCGGGCTCGCCGACGACGAGGGCGACCAGCGGGTGTGGGACACCGACCTGCAGTTCGTGGTGAACGCCCTGTGGGCCTCGGGCGCCGAGGCGATCGCCGTCGGCGGCGAGCGCCTCACGGCGGTCAGTGCCATCCGCAGCGCCGGTGACGCGATCCTGGTCGACCTGCAGCCCCTCAACGGGCCCTCCTACCGGGTCGAGGCGATCGGCGACCCGGAGAAGCTCCAGGTCGAGTTCGCCCGTTCCAGCGGCCCGGCGTACCTTCAGGTGCTCGGCACCCAGGGGATCGAGTCGGGTGTCCAGAGCGCCGAGGAACTGCTCCTGCCCGCCGGGCGGCCCCAGACACTGCGCTGGGCCGCGCAACCCGGGCCCGGATCCGGCGGCCCCGAGCCCGGTGACGAGGAATCAGGCGGCCCCGAGCCTGGCGGGGCGGAGCCCGACGGGACGCGGAACGAGTCGCCGGCCGGTTCGCGGAGCCCCGGCACGGACCCGGACGACCCGGACGACACAGCGCAGCAGGACGACACAGCGAAGGACGGAGCATGATCCCAGTCATCGGCCTCGTGGTCGGCGTCGTCGCCGGCCTCATCCTGCAACCCACGGTGCCGGTGGCGTTGCAGCCCTACCTGCCGATCGCCGTCGTCGCCGCGCTCGACGCCCTGGCGGGCGGCCTGCGTGCCGCCCTCGAGGGGATGTTCGACGACCGGGTCTTCCTCACCTCGTTCCTCTTCAACATTCTCATCGCCGCGTTCATCGTGTTCCTCGGCGACCAGCTCGGAGTCGGTTCGCAGCTCTCCACGGCGGTCGTGGTGGTCCTCGGGATCCGGATCTTCTCCAACGCCGCCTCCATCCGCCGCAACATCTTCAAGGCCTGACCATGAACGACGAACACCAGAAGGGCCCGGTGCCGGACCGGGACGACGCCGCGGAGACGGAGCCGCACGAGCCCGCCGCGGTGAAGCCACCCGAGCCGGAGAGCGCCGGGGCGGGGTCGGGCGAGGCGCCGCCGGCCGACGAAGCCCTCGTGCCCCCGGGGGGCGACGGGGAGTACCCCGAGGACGCCCCCGCGGCGTCGCGGACCTCGGCGACCGACGAAGCCTCGGGACCCGAGAACGCGCCCGGCGACGAGGCGGAGCCCGAGCCTGGGCGGGAGCCATCCGAGGATCCGGCGGCTTCCGCGGCCGCCGCTTCCTCACGTCCCGCGACCGGTACCCGCGAGGCCGGCGCCGGCGAGGCCGCGTCCGCGCTTCCGCATGCCGGTGACACGGACGCTCCTGGCGGCACGGAGGGTTCCGGTGACCCGGACGCTCCTGGCGACAGCGACAGCGACAGCGAGGGCGACGGGAACGACGACGGCGGCGGGAACGACGACGGCGACGGTGAGGGCGGCGGCGACGGGAACGACGGTGACGTCCCGCCCCGGCGCGCCGGAGGGACGCGGCGGCTCTGGGAGGTGTTCCGGCCGCGCAACCGGCGCGCCGAGTACATCACCGCCGCGCTGTGCATCGCGTTCGGCTTCGCCCTCGCGGTACAGGTGGCGCAGTCCACCGGCGACCAGCTCGCGTCGCTGCGGCAGGACGAGCTCGTTCGCCTGCTCGACGAGGTCACGCAGCGCGGCGAGCAGCTCGACGAGGAGGTCGCCAACCTGACCGAGGCGCGCGACGACCTGCTGTCGGCCGACGGCCAGGACCGCGCGGCGCGTGAGCTGGCCCGGCAGCGCGCCGAGTACGAGGGCATCCTGTCCGGCCGCCTGCCGGCCGAGGGCCCCGGCGTCGTCGTCGAGATCCAGGCCGGACCCGGGACGCTCACGGCCTCGAGCATGTTCAACATGCTCGAGGAGCTGCGCAACGCGGGCGTGGAGGCTCAGCAGGTCAACGACGTGAGGATCGTCACCAGCAGCCACTTCGAGGAGACGGTCGACGAGGAGCCGCGCATCCTCCTGGACGGACGTCTGCTCGAGCCGCCGTACACGTGGGTGGCGATCGGCGATCCGGAGACGGTCGACCGCGCCCTGGAGATCCCGGGCGGAGCGCTGCCCACGCTGCGCGACGCCGGGGCGAGCGCGGAGGTGACCCGGCGGGAACACGTCGTCGTCGACGCCACCCGGGCCCCGGCCGACCCGGAGCATGCCGAACCGAGCGAAGAGTAGCCGACTCCGGCCGGTGCCATGTAAGTTGGTTCGGACCGGGCTACCCGTGAACCCGCACGTGACAGCACCCGTGCCGCCGCCCGGCGTCACACCGCCGAGACGTCCGAACTCGTTCCCACACCGAGGAGACCCGATGACCGACCCCAGTGGCCAGCCTCATCCGGGCCCCGATCCCACGACGACCACGGCCAATCTCGGCCGTGTCGTCTTCCCGACCGGCGACGACGCCGCCGCGGGACGGACCGCCCTCAGCCCCGAGGAGGCGGCTGCGGTCGCCGCGCTGCCTCGTCACTCCGCCCTGCTCGTCGTGCAGCGCGGCCCCGGCTTCGGAGCCCGTTTCCTCCTGGACACCGAGCGGTGCGTGGCCGGGCGCAGCGAACAGGCGGACATCTTTCTCGACGACGTCACGGTCTCCCGCAAGCACGCCGAGTTCGTGCGCGACGGCGACACCTTCACGGTGCGTGACATCGGTTCGCTGAACGGCACGTACGTCAACCGGGAACGGATCGACGGTGCCGTGCTCTCCACGGGGGACGAGGTGCAGATCGGCAAGTTCCGTCTCACCTTCCACGCCAGCCCGCAGGCCTCGGCGCAGCCCTTCCTTGGGGTGCACCAGCGGTGAGGTCAGGGGCCGCCCGCCGAGCCGCGGACGACCCGCGGCCGGTCGAGCGAGCCACCGGGCAGGACACCGAGCCGTGGCCGCGGGGAATCTCCCGCCAGGCCACGATGCGCATCAGCGACGTGCTGCGGGCCCTCGCGCCCGAGTTCGGCGACGTCTCGCACTCCAAGCTGCGTTTCCTGGAGGAGCAGGGCCTGATCACGCCCGTGCGCACGCCGTCGGGCTACCGCCAGTACAGCCAGGCCGACGTCGAGCGCCTGCGGTACGTCCTGACCGAGCAGCGCGACTCCTACCTGCCGCTCAAGGTCATCAAGGAGCGGCTGGCCGCGATGGACGCGGGCGACGACGAGGCGCGGCCCGCACCCCGTCTCGCGCCCGACGAGCCCTCGGCCCGTCGCCGCTGGACGCGCGAGCAGGTCGCGGAGGCGGCCGGCGCCTCACCGGAACTCGTCGACGACCTGATCCGGGCCGGCGCCGTCGAGCAGAGCGGCCAGGGCACGCTCGGTGCGGGGTCGGTCGACGTCGTGCGCATCGCCGTGGCGCTGGCCGAGCACGGCATCGAACCTCGCCACCTGCGCACGCTGCGCGGCGCCGCCGACCGTCAGGTCGCCCTCGCCGGGCAGGTGGTCGCGCCCTGGAGGGGAAGGCAGTCGTCGAGCGCGCGGGGCGAGGCGGCCGCCATGGCCACCGAGATCGGGGAACTCCTGACCCGATTGCACGCGATCTGGGTCCGCCAGGGTGTGGCGGATCTCTGACGCGCGGCATACCGTGAAACGGTGACGTCCGACGTGCCGATGGTCCCCGTGGAGATCCTCGGTGTCCGCCAGCAGCAGCGCGATCAGGAGATCGTGGTGCTGTTGCTCGACAGTGCCGCAGACCTCGCGGTCCCGATCGTGATCGGCCCGCGGGAGGCCAGCGCGATCGCCATGGCGCAGGCGGGTCTGGCCACCCCCCGTCCCATGACGCACGACCTGCTCCGCGACGTGCTCGCCGCCGTGGGGGTCGAGCTGGAACGGGTCGAGATCGTCGCCCTGGAGGGAGGGATCTACTTCGCCGAGCTGGTCCTCTCCGGCGGGGCCCGGCTCGACTCGCGCGCGTCCGACGCGATCGCGCTCGCCGTACGCACCGGCAGCCCCGTGCTGTGCTCCGCCGAGATCGTGGCGCTGGCCGGTGTCGAGATCGTCGACGTGCAACAGCGCGAGGAGATGGAGAAGTTCCGCGCATTCCTGGATCACGTCAGCCCGGAGGACTTCTCCGGGCCGCCAGGCCAGTGAACCAGCCGCCACGACCGCACCGCGGGCCCGGCGGCGTCGCGCCGCACCACCGCACCGCGACACGCCGGGCAGCTTCGCCCGGGAACGAGCCGGGCGGCTCTAGCGTGGTCATGAGACTTTCCAGGAGGCACAGTGAACACCCATGGTGAGGTCAGGGCCGCCGGCGAGCCGATCCCGCACGGCGCTCAAGGTCTTCTCTTCGGCGAGGACCTGACCGAGCAGGACTCGTCCACGGGCTACCGCGGGACGACGGCGTGCAGTGTCGCCGGGATCACGTACCGGCAGCTCGACTACTGGGCGCGCACGGGCCTCGTCGAGCCGAGCATCAAGCCGGCCACCGGGTCGGGCACGCACCGGCTGTACAGCTTCCGTGACATCCTCGTGCTCAAGGTCGTCAAGCGGCTGCTCGACACGGGCGTCTCCCTCCAGCAGATCCGCACCGCGGTCACCCACCTGCGGGAGCGCGGCGTGGAGGACCTCGCGCAGATCACGCTCATGTCCGACGGCGCGTCGGTGTACGAGTGCATGTCCGCCGACGAGGTCGTCGACCTCGTGCAGGGCGGCCAGGGCGTGTTCGGCATCGCCGTGGGACGGGTGTGGCGCGAGATCGAGGGCACGCTGTCGGAGCTGCCCACCGAGACGTTCGGCTCCGACGGGGCCGGGCCGGCCGAAGGACACACCGAGTCCCCGGCCGGGAGCGGCGACGAGTTCACGCGCCGCCGTCTGCAGCGCGACAAGGCCCGCAACGCGGGCTGACGCCGCCGACGGCGTCCGCGCGTGAGGCTACAGGAGCGGCCGCAGCGGGGCGAGAAGGGCCTCGCCGACCTTCGCGAGCCGCGAGCGCCGCTCCCACTGGTCGATGGTGAGTTCGCGCGTGTTGCTGAGGTCGAGGCGGAACACGTCCTCCATGCGGGCCGCGAGCCCCGGGTCGACGATCTCGAGGTTGACCTCGTAGTTGCCGGTGAGGCTGAGGCGGTCGATGTTCGCGGTGCCGATGGTGGTCCAGCGGCCGTCGACGGTGGCGGTCTTGGCGTGGACCATGGCGTCCTGGTAGAGGAAGATGCGCACGCCGCCGCGCAGGAGTGAGGTGTACAGGCCGCGCGCGAGCCAGTCGGCGACGACGTGGTTGGAGCGGTGGGGGACCAGTACCCGGACGTCCACGCCGCGTGCGGCCGCGGCCAGCAGCGCGTCGTGGATGTCGTGGTCCGGGATGAAGTAGGCCTGGGTGATGTAGACGTGGCTGTTGGCGCGGTCGATGGCGTCCAGGTAGAGGCCGCGGATGGGGAAGACGAGTTCGGAGGGCGCGTTGCGTGCGGCCCGGAGGTGGGGGAGCCAGGTGTCGGAGCCGACGTCGATCAGTGGCGGCAGGCGGCCGGTGCGCTGCCGGTTCCAGAAGTCGACGAACGCGTTGCGCAGTTCCCACACCGCGGGGCCTTCGAGCCGGATGTGGGTGTCGCGCCACTGGGTGGCGTAGACGGAGCCGATGTTGTAGCCGCCCACGTAGCCGATGCGGTCGTCGACGACGAGGATCTTGCGGTGGTCGCGGCCGGACTTGCGGATGTTGAGCGCGATCATGCCGGGGCGGAGCACGGGAAAGCGCAGCACGTGCACGTCGGGCGGGAAGCGGAAGAAGGAGGCGGGGACGACGAGGTTGGCGAACCCGTCGACCACGACGTACACCTTGACGCCGCGGGCGGCGGCGTCGATGAGGGCCTGCTTGAACTGGCGGCCGACGGCGTCGTCCTTCCAGATGTACGTCTCCAGCATCACGGTGTGCCGGGCGCCGCGGATGGCTTCCAGCATGGAGTCGTAGAGGTCGGCACCGTAGGTGTAGATGGTGGTGGCGGTTTCCTCGACGTACTCGGTGAGCGGCTTCTCGGTGGGGAAGGTCGCCGTGAGCGGGTGCATGCGCCGGCGGACCGCGTCGGTGACGGTCATGGCGGCGGCGACGGCGACCGGCACGGCCGCCGCGACGAGTCCGGCGCGCAGGGCGAGCTTCCGCGCCCGGCCCAGAAGGTCGGGTGCGACGTCGATGGTGACTCCGGGGATGTGGCGAGACGGCACGATGCTCACGGTACCGGGAGCCGGGGGCCGGCGCGGGACTTTTGCGTGCCGGCGGATCGCCCGCGGAGCGTCAGCGGAACGTCGCCGCGTAGTAGGTCTGCTGGTCGACGGTTTCGACGGTGACGTCCGCCGCGCGCTCCATACGGCGCCGCAGGTTGTCCGCGAACCGCAGCGTGTCGTCGTTGTACCGGGACACGTCGTAGGCGACCACGACGCGGTTCTCGGCGAGATGGGCGACGAGCGCGTCGATCATGCGCATGAACGTGCGGGTGGCGCGACGCTCCGGGTGGGCGAGCGTGAACCCGACGTACCAGACCGCCCCGCGCTTCGCCTGCTCGGGATACCGGGCGGCGAAGTACTCGGGGCTGACCCACGGCACCGCGGCGAGGTCGGTCGCGAGGGTGGTCAGTCCCACCGCCGCGCCCCGCTCGTCGCGAGCGAGGATCTTGGTCACCCGAGGGTCTGCCATCTCCTCGTCGAACTCGTCGCGACGCAGGACGTGCCGGGCGGCGGCACGGGTGCGCAACGGCCCGAACGCCTCGAGGTACAGCTCCCAGAAGCGGTCGGCGGTCTCACCGTCCACGGCCGTCTGGAAGACGACGTCAGTGTCCACCGGCGGCGGCCCCCCAACCGGTGCGCAGGAAGCTCGCGATGACCACCGCGGCGACGGGCTGCGTGTCACAGGTGATGCTCACCAGCCGCCGGCCCTCCGGACGATAGGAGCCACCGCGCGTCGCCGAGAGATCCTCGAGGCTGTGCGTGAGGTCCTTGGAGACCTGTTCACGCGAGGGGCCGGCGTGTTCGACGAAGAGGCCCGCGCCGCTGCCGTCCTCGCGTCGCGACCAGGCGATCCCGGCCCAGGCCTCGTGCCCCGGCAGCGACGTGTCCGCCCGCGCGTACACGCAGTACAGGGCGTCGCCGTGGTCACCTCGCACCTGGTCGTCGCCGTCCACCTCCAGGACCCGGCTGCCGGGCGGGATGATGGAGCTCAGCCGGACGAGGTTGAAGTCGCTCACGCCCGCGACCGCGAGGGCGGCGTCGAAGGCGGCGAGGGTGGTCTGTCCGGTGCCGGCTCCGGCACTCACACGGATCGTCAGGGGATCGGTCATCACGTCCTCGTGGAGGGGATTTCTCCGGGCTCGTCGGTGACGCCGCCGTGGCCCGCGGCAGCATCGAGCAGGTCGAGCACGGACGGCAGGATGTCGTCCGGCGCGGTGCGGCCCTTGGTGAGGAAGACGGTGTGCCCCAGACGAAGGCCCTCGCGTTCCTCCGCGCCGACCTCCGCGCCCGAGTAGACGACGAGAGGGACCCGCCGGAGGCGGCCGTCGCGGCGCAGCTCGGTCACGAGCTCGTGCCCGGTGCCGTCCGGGAGCCCCAGGTCGAGGAGGATCAGATCGGGATCGGCGCCGTACGCGAGTGCGTGGCGCGCCTCGTCCACCGTGCGTGCCTGTGCGACGGCCAGCCCGCCGTTCTCCAGCACCTTCGCCACGACCGAACGCAGGGCGTCGTCGTCCTCGATCACCAGGAGGCGGCCGTGATGGGGCTGGCGCCGGATGACGTCCCGGACGGTCTCGATGAGGAACGCGGGCTCCACGGGCTTGACGAGCCAGCCGTCGGCCAGCGCGGCTGTCTCCAGCGCGTCGTACGGACGCGTTCCCGAGACCACGACGACCGGCACGTCGGCGGTCGCGGCGGTCCGCCGCAGGCGGCTCAGTATCTCCGCTCCGCCGGTACCGGGCATGGCGAGGTCGAGCACGATCGCGGCGGGGTGCTCCTCGTCGATGGCGTCGAAGGCCTCCTGCCCGTCCGTGACGCCGACGACGTCGTACCCGCGCTGCTCCAGCACGGTACGAAGCACCTCGACCACGTTCGGGTCGTCGTCCACGACGACGACGCGCGTCGCGAGGGACGCGGGCTCCGGTGGTCGTTCCGCGGCCCGGGGGGCTGACGGGGTGACGCGGCGGAGGGTGAATCGGAAGCTCGACCCCCGCTCCTCGCCCTCGCTGACCGCCCAGGCCCTCCCGCCGTGCCGTTCGACGATACTGCGCGCGATGGCCAGCCCGAGTCCGGAGCCGCCGCGTTCGCGGCTGTCGGAGGTGTCGAGCTGTTCGAAGCGGCGGAAGACCGCCTCGAGCTTGTCGGGCGGGATGCCGCGGCCCTCGTCGTCGACGCGCAGTTCGACGAGGTCCCCGGCAGGTATTGCCTTCACGCGGACGGCACCGCCGCGCGGGGAGAACCTCAGGGCGTTGCCCAGCAGGTTGGTCAGTGTCTGCACGATGCGCTCGTCGTCGGCGAGGACGATCTCCGAGGAGCCCGCGAAGCTGAGGTCGATCCCGGCCTCGTCCGCGAGGACGGAGACCTGGTCCACGGCGGCGGCGACGAGTGCGTCGACCCGGTGCTCGGCCATCCGGAGCGGTGTCGTGCCCGCTTCCAGGCGCTCGACGTCGAGGATGTCGTCGACGAGCCGGCCCAGTCTCTCGCTACTGGTCAGCGCGATATTGATCATGCGTGTCACCTGCTCCGGCGCACTGGCGAGCGCGTCGCTGCCGACGAGTCCGAGGGCGCCGCGGATCGCCGTCAGCGGGGTCCGCAGCTCGTGGCTCACCACGGAGACGAAGTCGTCCTTCATGTCTTCCATCTCGCGCCGCTCCGTGATGTCACGGAAGGCGACGACCGCGCCACGGATCCTCCCCTCGTCACGGAGCGGGCTCGCGGTGACCTCGACGGGCACCTCCTTGCCGTCCAGGCGCAGGTAGACGTCCTGTTCGGCCGTGACCGTGACCCCGTCGCGGAGAGCCCCGGTGAGGTAGCAGCGGTCCACCGGGAACGGGATGCCGTTCTCGTCCGGCGCGTGGAAGGTGGCGTGCGCGTCGCGCCCCACGAGGTCGTCCGCGGACGCGGCGAGCGTGTGTGCCCCGGCCGCGTTGACGAACGTCACCAATCCTTCGGGGTCCACCCCGTAGATCCCGTCGGCCACGGAGTCCAGGGTCCGCTCGCGCTCGCTCGCGAGCGAGCGCAACTGCGCGGTGCGCTCCCGGACGCGCCGCTCGAGCCCGTGGCGCAGCGATTCGTTGTCCGCGACGACCAGGACCTGGCGGACGACGACCGCGACGAGCACGAGGATCCACAGCGCGTTCGCCGCCCAGGGCAGGCCTTGCTGGCCGACGCGCACCAGGGCCGCCGCGAGGAACAGGGAGAACGTCACGACCGTGCCGAGCAGCGGCGTTCCGTCTCCGGGCCGGGCGATCATCGGGACGGTGGTGACGTCCGCGGGGCCGGAGGCCGCCGGGTGACGTGCGGCCAGCGCGATGGCGACATAGCCGCCGACCCACCCCGCGTCGACCGGGCTGCCGAACGTGAAGCCGTCGGTCGCGGACAGCAGCGCGAAGGCCACGTCGGCCACGGCGTAGAGCACGAACCCGCCGCCCACGAGCACCAGCGGCACACGTTCGACGGCGCTCGAGCGAGTCATGACCAGCATCGCGAGAGTGGCGAGCAGGGCGTCGACCACAGGCAGCGCGTAAACCGTCAGCGCGGGCTGGGACCGGACGCCCGAGTCCAGGACGACGGCGAACACCGCGATGTACAGGACGGAGCCGCCGACCACGACGCTGTCCAGCAGCATCCGAACCAGCTCCTGGCCACGCGGTCGGACGGTCGGGAAGAACGAGAGGCCGACCACGCCGAGCAGGAGAGCCGCGATGTAGGCGGCGTCTCCCGTCTCCGGGTCGCCGACGAGTCCCGCGTAGATGTTCCCGGTCAGCCCGACGGCGCCGCCCGCCGAGAGGAAAGCCCACGCCCGACGGCGCCGGCCCGTCGATCGTGCCGCACGCCACCCGCAGCTCAACGCCGTGAGGACACCCGCGGCGGCGAGCGCCGCCATCGAGATCTGTCCGCGTGTCGTCTGGTCGAAGGGGCCGGAGAGCGTGAGAACGAGCAGCAGGAGCGCGGTGCCGGCCGCCCAGCACCAACGAACGAAACTGACGTGCGCCCGCGCGGTGGCGCGCCGCGACTCCATGTGCTCGAGCGTAGGTCACCATCGCGAGGCACGCAGTTCAGCCGCGTGCGGTCACGTGCGCCATCCGAGAAGGCCGGCGACGTGGTCGGCCAGGGTGAGCGGGTCGAACGGCTTGGCGAGCACGCCGGCGACGCCGAGACCCTCGTACCGGCGCCGCTCCGCGCGCTGCACCTTCGCGGTCAGCATGATCACCGGGACGCTCCGTGTGCGCGGGTCCTCCTGGAGCCGGGCGAAGGTGGTGGGCCCGTCCATCGTGGGCATCATGACGTCCAGCAGGACGGCGTCCGGCGGATCCGCGCCGCACAGGGTGACCGCCTCCGCCCCGTTGGCGGCGACGTCGACCTGCCAGCCGGCGACCATCTCCAGGCTGGTCCGCACGACGTCACGGATCGCGTCCTCGTCGTCGACCACCAGGATCCGGCGGCTCACCGAGCCGTCTCCACCACTACCGTCCCCGACTGTTTCCAGCATCTGTCGCCCGACCTCCTCACCACTCCAGTGAGCCACACCTCGTCCCGGTCGGCGACCTCTGGTGGAGCGAGCCGCCGCGATCGTGCCTACCGTCGGGGGAGTGGGCGGAGCAGGCCGACACCGAGGGCGCTCCCCGAGCAGAGGAGGAGCATTGACGGACGACACCGACGACCCGGCCGAACTCATCGGTGAGGTCGGCCACGAGTTGCGCTCGCCGTTGACCTCCGTGCTGGGGTATGCCCAGCTCCTCGGCGCGCAGGAGCTGACCGAGGAGCAGCGCCGGTGCGTGGAAGCCATCGAGCGCGGCGGGCGGCGTCTGTTGCGTACGGTCAACGAGCTGCTGGTGAGTGCTGAGCTCTCGGTGGGCAAGGCTGGGCCGGCCGGGCGGCGGGACGGCTGGAAGCAGGTGGACCTGACGGAGCAGGCGCGCCGCTGCCGCGACGAGTTCGCACCCGCGTCGCGCGCGGCCGGGGTGTCTCTCACGGTGACGGCGTCGGAACCGGTCCCCGTGTCGGGTGAGCCGGAGCTCCTGGCGCAGGCGCTCGAGAGCCTGCTGAGCCAGGCGATGAGGGCCACGCCGCGTGGCGGCACCGTGTCGGTGCGGGTGGGCCTGCGCGAGGGAGCGCCGCGGGAGGCGGTGGTCGAGGTCGTGGACACCGGGGCGGGGCTGGGTCCCGAGGAGCTGGGCCTGCTCGACGAGCGTCTCCGGCGAGCAGGCAGCGACGGTGTTCCGCGCGCCTTCGGCGTCGGGCTGGGGCTTCCGGTGGTGCGGGCCGTCGTCGAGGTGCACGGCGGTGCCCTGGACGTCGACAGTGCTCCGGGTGAGGGGACCCGGGTCACGGTGACCCTGCCGGCGGGCTCGCCGCCGAGCTCTTCGGCGGGCGCTCGGCCCGCACGCTGACGGCGGAGCGGCGTCACGCGCTCTCGAACCGGTACCCCAGTCCTCGGACCGTGTGGATGAAGCGTGGGCTCGTGGGGCTGTCGCCGAGCTTGCGCCGGACGTTGGCCACGTGGACCTCGACCGTACGATGGTCCGCCTCGGTGACCCGGCCCCCGTAGCGGTACTGGTCGGGCCAGAGCAGGGTCGCCAGATCGCCCTTGGCCACCGTCCGGCCGTGGGCGCCGTGCAGGGCGGCGAGGACGTCGAACTCGGTGCGGGTGAGCTGGACCAGTTCGCCGTGCAGGCGGACCGTGCGTCGTGCGTTGTCGACCTCGAGGACTCCGTCGGACGCGCCGGGCGTGGGCGTGGCGGGTCGTTCCGGAGCCGGAGCCTGTGTCGCGAGGCGGCCGGCGCGGCGCAGGAGCGCGTCGACGCGAGCCCGGAGTTCGCGCGGCCGGAACGGCTTGGCGACGTACTCGTCGGCGCCCGCCTCCAGGCCCATGAGCGTGTCGGGCTCGCCGGCTCGTCCGGTGAGCATGACGACCACCGTGTCGGAGAAGATCCGCAGGCGGCGCACGACCTCGAACCCGTCGATGTCGGGCAGAGAGATGTCCACGGTCGTCACGGCTGGCCCATGGGCCTTGACCAGCGCCACACCCTGGGCGCCGGTGGTTGCCGGATGAACCGTGAAACCGGCCTGTCGCAGCGTGAACTCGATGAGCGCGCGGATGTCGTCGTCGTCCTCCACGACGACCGCGACGCCTCGAGCCCAGGCCTCGGTCTGGTCCATCTCCTGAACGTAACAACGACAGTGCCGCGCCGTCGTCCGGGGTGGCGGCGCGACACTGCCGGTCGGGGGGCTCCTTCGCGTGGGTTCGTGAAGCGGATACGGGCCCGTCACCGCCGGCGCCGGCCCCGTTGCCGCTGGTCACCGGCGGGCGGCGCGGGCCTTCAGGACCCGTGTGGTCCACACCAGGGCCGCGCCGGCGAGGAGCAGCGCCCAGACGCCGACGAGGTAGTAGGTGGTCACTGCCGCGCCGGTCGCGGCGAGGACCGCGGGGGTGTTCGCGTTGTACATGATCATGCCCTTTCGGAGAGGTGACTGACGTGATTCCAGGTGATGGTGCGTCCGGTCAGGGACCGGACGACCGCGTGCACGAACGCCGCCTGGAGAGCGACGTCGTACACGAGTTCCGGCAGCATGAGGGCCGCGAGAACCCGGCCCCGGGTTCCGGCGCCCCACGCGGTGACCAGGCGTTCGGCGAGGAAGATCACACCGATCGCGAGCCACGGGAGCGAGATGCCGAACGCACCGGTGACGATCAGCCATGCGGTCATCGTGAGGTAGAGGCCCATCATCAGGGTCCCGATCGCGAGCATGATCTGCTGCCCGATGTACCGGGCGGTGACCCTGGTGAGGCCGTAGGCGGACAGGTTGTCGAGCATGCCCTTGTACCAGCGCAGTCGCTGTCGGTGCAGGTCTCCCCAGGTCGGCATGAGTTCGGTGGTGCAGGTCATGGTGGTGGGGGACGCGAGGCGCCATCCGAGGTGCTTCAGCGCGAGGGTCAGTTCGGAGTCCTCGGTGATGGCGTCGCGGTCGTACGCGTCCCCGAACCTGCCGGGCAGGCGGGAGGACCGGGACGCCATGACGTCGAGGAGCGCGCCGGTGCGGATCAGGGCGGCGGTGCCGGTCAGGACCGCGACACGGCCCGTGGTACCGATCTGCACGCCGTACCGCTCGTACTCGTTGGCCTGGCAGTGCTGAAGGTATCCGTGCGGTGTCTCGCCCTGGAACACACCGCCGACGGCGCCAAGTCCCGGGTCGGTCCCCAACATGCCCATGCCCTGTTCGACGAACGTGGCGGCGATGCGGGTGTCGGCGTCGAGGACCATGACGACGTCGGTGTCGACGAGGGCCAGTGCCTGGTTCAGTGCCCCGGCCTTGCGGTCGGTGTTCGCCCGCGTCTCGTGGACGTCGACGGGGTACCGGGCGGCGATCTGGGTGGTGGTGTCGGTGCAGTTGTCCGCGACGACGACGACCCGTTCCGGTGCCCTCGTCTGTTCGGTGAGGGCGTCGAGGGTCGCGCCGATGGTGTGGGCCTCGTTGTGCGCCGGGATCAGCACGGTAAGGGTGAGCCGCGATGTCACGGCGGACAGCGGGTCCGGAAGGGCCTTCCGGCGGGCTCCGACGGAGGTCCCGGTGGATTTCTCGGAAAGCATTTCTGCAGGGCGCGGGATGAATGACCGCCAGAACCTTTCCGAAGGATCATCGGAAACCGCGGAGCGGTATCGCTCACCAAGGAACTCCTGGCCCCTGTCCGGGCCGCGGGACCGTCTTTTCTCGACCATGGTGATGCCTCTCGCGAGTGCCGGAAAAACTGCTTCCAGCCTGCAGCTCAGGACTCAAGGCCCAGCTGAATGTCCTCAAGAACGCCTCAAGATCCGCCTTGAGTTTCTTGAGGTTCTTGAGGTGCGCGCACGCCGTGGAGGACGGATTTCATGCCTGTGCGCCACCGCCATTCGGGGTCACGCGGTACACGGATGCTTCATCCGCACGTTCGTCCGAATGCGACCGTCGGTTTCCCGCGCGGCCTTCACTCAAAGGCGGATCCCAGCGGGTGGGACCGGATCGCCGCGGCCAGCTCGCCGTCGACCCGGTCGAGGTAGACGCCGGTGGTGGCGATGGAGGAGTGCCCCAGGAGCTCGGCGACGACCTTGACGTCCCACCCCTCGGCGACCAGCAGGGTCGCGGTGGTGTGCCGCAGGGCATGCGGGGTCGCCTCACGCCGCATGCCGTCCGGCATCCGGTTCACGGCCCGGCGCAGCAGGCCCCGCACGGCCTGGGTGTCGATGCGACGCCCGCGCCACGACAGCAGGAGGGCGCGCTGCGCGTCGGCGTCGTCGGGGCGACGCTCGGCCAGGCTCGGCCGCAGGCCCGTCAGGTACGCGTCCAGCGCGTCGGCCAGCGGCGGGCTGAGCGCGACCGTGCGTGTGTGGCCGCCCTTGCCGCGGATGCGCCAGGTGGTGTGGAGGTCCCCGCGGGTCAGGTCGGCGACGTCGGCCCGGGCCAGCTCGGACACACGCGGACCGAGCACCAGGAGAAGCGCGAGGACGAGGCGGTCGCGCGCCGCCAGGTTCTGGTCCGCGCGGGCGGGCATGGCGGCGTCGGCCGTCAGCAGGGAGCGGGCGGCGCCCGCGGACAGAGCCGTTCGTGCGGCACGCAGCGGCTCGCGGCTCCGGGCCGGGGGCGAGGCCCACAGCATCGGGTCGGCCTGGACCCAGCACTCGCGGGCCGCGTGGGAGAAGAACCGCGAGACGGACTGGCGGAACCTGTTGACCGTGGAGGTGGACCGGCCGGGGCCGGTCTTGGCGCCCGGATCGGTGAACCGGGCGTCGGGTGCGGCCTGGTAGCGCACGAGGATGGTGTCCACGTCGGAGCCGCTGATGTCGTCCAGCACCGTGCCGGGGCCGGCCAGGCGCGCGAACTCCGTGACGTCGCGGGTGTAGCTGCGCGCGGTGGCGGGGGAGAGGACGTCTCGCACGGTGTCGATCTCGACGGCGGCGAGGTAGCGGCGGACGGCCTCGTCCACCGTGATGCGTTCCAGACGGGGTGGTGCAACCATGCAGGTCAGACTATGTGGAGAGGCTGACACCGGCACCGACGAGGGTGATCCTCCCGCGGTGACGGTGACCCGGGCGGGCGTTCGGCGGCGCGCCGGGACGGTACGGCACGTGGTCGGCACCTGCCGGGCGGTGCCCCTATGCTCGCATCGATGACACCGATTCCAGCGGTGATGAAGGCGGTCCGGCTCCTCGGTCACGGGGGCCTCGACCAGCTTGTCTACAGTGACGACGTGCCGACGCCCGAGCCGGGGCCGGGTGAGGTCCTGATCGACGTGCACGCCTGCGGCATGAACAACACCGACGTCTGGGTGCGCGAGGGCGCCTACGGCACCGAGACCGATCCGGGTTCGGTCTCCACGTGGCGGCGCGGCCGCTCCACGCTGACCTTCCCCCGCATCCAGGGCACCGATACCGTCGGCGAGATCGTGGCGGTCGGGCAGGGCGTGCCCGCCGCGCGGATCGGGCAACGGGTGATGGTGGACTTCAGCATCTACAACCGTCCCGAGGGCGACGACAGCCTCGCCGACATCGACTACATCGGCCACGGGCGCGACGGCGGCTACGCCGAGTACGTCGCCGTGCCGGCCGAGAACGCCTACGAGATCACCTCCGGCATCGGTGACGCGGAGCTGGCCACGTTCTGCTGCGCGTATCTGACCGCCGAGCAGATGCTCGACCGGGCGCGGCTGGGCGCGGGGGAGCGGGTCCTGGTGACCGGGGCGTCGGGAGGTGTCGGCTCGGCGATCCTGCAGCTCGCCCGGGTGCGCGGCGCGATCCCGTACGCCGTGTCCAGCGCCGGCAAGGAGGACGCACTGCGGGCGATCGGCGCCGAGGACGTCGTCCTGCGGGATGCGCCGGATCTGGTGGCCGAGGTCGAGCGCATGGTGGACGGCCCGGTCGACGTCGTCGCGGACCTCGTCGCGGGCCCGATGTTCAACGACCTGCTGCGGATCCTGCGGCCCGAGGGCCGCTACACGACGGCGGGTGCGATCGGCGGGCCGGTGGTCGACCTCGACCTGCGCACCCTGTACCTCAAGCAGCTCGAGCTGCACGGGTCCTCGCAGGGGACGCGGACGGCGTTCCGCCGGCTGGTGCGCTACATCGAGAACGGCGACATCCGGCCGCTGCTGGACCGTACGTTCCGGCTGTCCGACTTCCACGAGGCGCAGCGCACCTTCATGAGCAAGACGTACGTCGGCAAGCTCGTCGTCGTGCCCGACCGGCACTGGAGCACCGTGGGAGCGCCTCATGCGGCATCGTGAACGGACCCTGGAACTCCTGGACACGCAGTCCGGGGGAGACGTCAGCCGGATCGTCGTGGACGGTGTCGGGCCGTTGCCCGGCGCCACGGTGCTGGAGAAGGCCCGCTACCTCGAGCGCGAGGGCGACGGGCTACGGCGGCTGCTGCTGTCCGAGCCGTACGGCGACCCGGCGATGTCCGTCGACCTGATCGTGGAGCCGTCACATCCCGACGCGCAGGCCGGCTACATCATCATGGAGGCGATGGGGTACCCGCTGTACTCGGGCTCCAACACCATCTGCACCGCGACGGCACTCCTGCAGAGCGGCATGATCCCGATGCGCGAGGGATCCCAGAGCGTGGTCCTCGAATCACCCGCCGGCCTGGCGCGGATCCGCGCGCAGGTCACCGACGGCCGGGTCGTGTCGATCACCACCCAGGGCGAGCCGGCGTACGTGGCCGAGGAAGGACTGTCCGTCGAGGTGCCGTACTACGGCGAGGTGCGGTTCGACCTCGTGTGGAGCGGCGCGTACTACGCGATGATCGACGCCTCACGCCACGACTTCACCCTCGGGGCCACCGAGCAGATCGCGCTCACGGCGTTCGGCGACGCGTTCGTCCGCGCGGCCCGGCCGGGCCTGCTGCAGGTGCACCCGGAGCTGGGCGATGTCGGCCCGCTGCCGTTCGCGCACTTCATGGGCCCCGTGCGGGAAGCCGGGCGGACCGGGAGCGGACACGTGCGCTACCAGTCGCCGTCGGCGACGTACGTGCATCCCGGCGTGCTGTGCCGCAGCCCGACCGGCACCGGGACGTCGGCCCGGCTGGCACTCATGGCCCGGCGCGGTGAGATCCACGAGGGCGACGAGCTGGAGACGATCTCGCCGCGCGGCAGCCGGTTCATCGGCGCGGTCCTCGACAACGCGCAGGTCGGCGACTACCCGGCGCTGCACTCGACGATCACCGGCGGGGCACGCCTGATGGCGCACTCGCACATCACGGTCGACCTGGACGACCCGCTGGTGGACGAGTCCGACCTGGAACACGTGCTGTCGGCGCCGTCCGGTGCGGGTGCGACGGACGGCGTGGCGATCCGGTAAGCGCGAGATGGCCACGACAACGGCCGGTCACGGCGCTCGCGTTCTGACGGGCCGCTCGTCGCGATCCGATAATGTACATTATGTCATTTCGGCGGTAGGGGTGCCCCCTTCGATCCACCGCGTCCCGCCGGCGGCTCGGCAAGCGGATCTGCCCGGAGCCGCCTGATACTCCGCGCCTCGGGCGGCCTCACCGTCCGTGTCGCGCTCCCCGGCGGATCTGCGGGCGCGCCTGGCCGGAGTGTGCTGCGGCGAGTCCGGCGGCTGGACGCCTCGGTGGCCGGCCGGCGCGCAGGCCGACCGCGGTGGTCGGCCACTGCCCGCTCCGCAGCGCGCGACCGCTCGCGGCGCTTAACAATGGTGTATAGCGCAACACAACGGTCTTATCAGGAGACGGCCGCAGATTCTCTGGAATACAGGTACACGGGTTGCTACCGTCTCTTCATGAGGACGAGCCTGTTCAGGCTGGTGAGCGCGCCCTTCTGTGCCCTGGCGCTGGCCGTGGTGTCCGGCTGTGCGCCGAGCGTCTCCCAACCGGCATGCGTGCAGGACGTCCCCCGCGACGACAAGAACCGTGTCACGATCGGCCTGCACAGCGACCTGCCGGGGTGGAGCTACTCCCCCGACGACGCGAGCTGGAGCGGCTTCGACTACGAGTTCGCGCGCTGGCTGGGCGATCACTGCGGTTTCGTCATGGTGCCGACACCGATCGCCAGCGCCGAGCGTGAGACCGCCCTGCTGGAGGGGCGCGTGGACCTGGTGATCGCGTCGTACTCGATCACCGACAAGCGCAAGGAGCTCGTCACCTTCGCCGGCCCCTACGCGTACACGCAGCAGGGCGTGATGGTGCGCGAGGGCTCCGGGATCTCCGGCCTCGACGACCTTGCGGGCCGCACCGTCTGCGCGGCGCGCGGTACGACGTCGGCGGAACAGATCGTGCAGTTCCTCCCTGACGCGGTGCTCGACGAGCAGTCGGGGTTCGGCAGGTGCACCCGCGCGCTCGTCGCGGGCACGGTCGACGCCGTCTCGACGGACGAGCTCCTGCTCCACGGTCTGGCGGCCGGGAGCTCTCCGCTCCAGGAGGAGGCGGGCGGTGAGCTGACCGTGCTGGACGCCGCGTTCGGCCACCAGGAGCTCTACGGCATCGGCATGCCGACCGATGGTGCGGCCCAGGCCCAGTGCGAGGCGCTCACCGAGGCCATCGACGCGGCGGTGATCGACCAGTGGTGGACGGACGCGTTCCAGAACGCGCTGCCCGACGTCGCGAGGCCCGAGGACCACCGGCCGTCCCGGGGGTACTTCGAGCGGTGTCCCGGATCCGGCGACGAGGGCGACGTCCGATGAGCACCGCGTCCCCGCGCACCGATCCCCCGCGAGACCTGCTCACTCCACGCCGCGGCGCGGTGTTCGGCGCGGGCATCGTGGCCTGCGTCGTCGCGGTGGTCGCCGAGTTCGTGCGCGGCGAGGGCTCCCTGGTCGACGCCGCGGCCCTGCTCGTCGGGTACGTCGCGCTCTTCGGGGGCGGGAACGCCGTGTACGAGCGCGGATATCAGCTCGGAAAGTACGCCCGGAAGGTGGACGCGGAGTCCTGGACGGTCCGGATCGCCAAGACCGCCCGGCAGCACACGCGGCTCGCGTGGACGGCAGCGGTCTCCCTGCTGCTCGTTCTCGCCGCGGGCGGCTACCTCGTCTGGTTCTACCTGTCGGCCTCCTCCCAGCTCGTGACGGGCGACATCCGGTCGCTGGACCACCTGGACCTGGCCGACTGCTACGTCCAAGGGCCGGCGGGCGAGCCGGAACGCCGGGAGGACTGCGCGGGCGCCACGCTCCGGCTCCCGGGCGACCCCCCGGGGCGGGGGCACGTCACGGTGGTGGGGCACCTGACGAACCAGGCCGACACCGGGTCGTGCGTCGACCCGGCACGCATCGTCGTCGTCCCCGAGGTCGACGGGATCGCCGGGCCCGCGACACGAGTCCGCTCGGGCGAGCCCGCCGTGGTGTCCATCGAGGACGCCACCCGTGCCGCCGCCGTCGAGATCACGATCGACCAGGTGCACGACGACCCGGTGTGCCGGGTCGCCCTCCAGGTCACGAAGGTGGTTCTGCACCACTGACGCCGACGGCGGCCCCTACTCCCCCACGTACTCCGCCAGGTGCTGCCCCGTCAGCGTCGACGCGTCCGCGACCAGGTCCGCCGGAGTTCCGGCGAAGACCACCTGCCCGCCGTCGTGGCCCGCGCCGGGCCCGAGGTCGATGATCCAGTCGGCGTGCGCCATCACGGCCTGGTGGTGCTCGATGACGATGACGGACTTGCCGCCGTCGACCAGGTCGTCCAGCAGGCCGAGCAGGTTCTCGACATCTGCCAGGTGCAGGCCCGTCGTCGGCTCGTCCAGCAGATAGACGCCGCCCTTCTCGCCCATGTGCATGGCGAGCTTGAGTCGCTGCCGCTCACCGCCGGACAGCGTGTTGAGCGGCTGCCCCAGCTTCAGGTAGCCCAGCCCGACGTCCCGCAGGTGGCCCAGGATCTTGCGCGCCGGCGGCACCTTGGACTCCGCCTCCCCGAAGAACTCGTGCGCCCTGCTCACCGACAGGTCGAGGACCTCGGCGATGTTCAGCCCGCCGAGCCGGTGCTCCAGCACCGCCGACTGGAACCGCTTGCCCCCGCAGTCCTCGCACGGCGTGGCGACCGTCTCCATGAAGCCGAGCTCGGTGTAGATCATGCCGTTGCCCTTGCAGGTGGGGCAGGCGCCCTCGGAGTTCGCGCTGAACAGCGCCGGCTTGACACCGTTGGCCTTGGCGAACGCCTTGCGGATCGCGTCGAGCATCCCGGTGTACGTGGCCGGGTTGGAGCGGCGCGACCCCTTGATCGCGCCCTGGTCGACGACGACGACGCCGTCGCGCCCCGCCAGGTTCGCGTGGACGAGCGAGCTCTTGCCCGAGCCGGCCACCCCCGTGATCACCGCCAGCACACCCGTGGGAACGTCCACGTCGACGTGACGCAGGTTGTTCTGGTCCGCCCCGCGGATCTCCAGCGCGCCGTCCGCCTCGCGCACCGACTCCTTGAGCCGCGCGCGATACCCCAGGTGCTTCCCGGTCAGCGTGTCGGCCGCCGCGAGCCCCTCGACGGTGCCCTCGTAGCAGATCGTCCCGCCGTCGGTGCCGGCACCCGGACCCAGGTCGACCACGTGGTCGGCGATCGCGATCGCCTCCGGCTTGTGCTCGACGACGAGCACCGTGTTGCCCTTGTCCCGCAGGCTGACCAGCAGGTTGTTCATGCGCCGGATGTCGTGCGGGTGCAGGCCGATCGTCGGCTCGTCGAAGACGTAGGTGACATCCGTGAGCGCCGACCCGAGGTGCCGGATCATCTTGGTCCGCTGCGCCTCTCCCCCGGACAGCGTGCCCGCGGGCCGGTCCAGCGACAGGTAGCCCAGGCCGATGTCGGTGAACGAGTCGAACAGGTGCAGCAGGCTCTTGATCAGCGGGGCGACCCCGGCGTCGTCCACGCTCCGTGCCCACGCGGCGGCGTCGGTGATCTGCATGGCGCAGACCTCGGCGATGTTCTTTCCCTGGACCTTGGCCGACCGCGCCGACTCGTTGAGCCGCGTGCCCTCGCACGCCGGGCACGCCCCGAACACCGCCGCGGCCTCCACGAACCGCCGGATGTGCGGCTGCAGCGACTCGGGGTCCTTGCTGAACATCGACTCCCGGATCTTGGGGACGAGACCCTGGTAGGTCATGTTCATCCCCAAGGCCTTGATCTTGGTCTTCTCCTTGTAGAGGAAGTCTGCGCGTTCCTGGTCGGAGTAGTCCTTGATCGCCTTGTCCGGATCCACGAACCCCGACTCCGCGAAGCCCTTCACCATCCAGCCGTCCGCCGTGTAGCCGGGCACCAGGATCGCGCCGTCGTTCAGCGACCTCGACTCGTCCACGATCACGGACAGGTCGAGGTCCGAGACACTCCCCCGGCCCTCGCACTCCGGGCACATGCCGCCGAGGTACACCTGCTCGCGCACCACGGCCTTGTCCACCTTGCCGCCGGCCTTCTCGGTGCTCATGACCCCACTGGCCTTGCTGGTGGGGACGTTGAACGAGAACGCGGGCGGCGGCCCCACGTACGGCTCCCCGATTCGGCTGAACAGGTGGCGCAGCATCGCGTTCGCGTCCGTCACCGTGCCGACCGTCGAGCGTACGTTCGCGCCCAGGCGCTCCTGATCCACCAGGATCGCCGTGGTGATGCCCTCGAGGTGGTCGACGTCCGGGCGCGGCAGGGAAGGCATGAAGCCCTGGACGAACGTCGAGTACGTCTCGTCGATCAGCCGCCGCGACTCCGCCGCGATCGTGCCGAACACGAGCGAGCTCTTGCCCGACCCCGACACTCCCGTGAACACCGTCAGGCGGCGCTTCGGGATCTCGACGTCCACGTCCTTCAGGTTGTTCTCACGGGCGCCGGTCACCCGGATCAGATCGTGCCGGTCCGCGGGATGGGACGACGGCGTGCCGTCGCCGCCCACCCGATCGGTACCGGTCACGGCTGAACCGGCCGTCTCGGTGCTGGTGCTCATGGTCTCGCCCTCCGCAGCCGTGCTCATGACTCGTGTGATGGTTCCCGCACCGTACAGCGGGACACCGACACGACCGGTCACCTCACCTCGTTGAGGCGGATGTGGTTGCCCGCCGGGTCACGGAACGCGCAGTCCCTGATCCCGTACGGCTGGTCGACAGGCTCCTGGACCACCTCGGCGCCCGCTGCCTGGATCCTGTCGAACGCGTCGTCGATGTCGGGGGTGGCCAGGACGAGCGTCGCATAGGTGCCCTTGGCCATCATCTCCGCGATGGTGCGGCGCTCGTCCTCGGTGATGCCGGGGTCCGCCGCGGGTGGCGTCAGGACGACGGAGGTGCCGGAGCCGGGCGGGCCGACGGTGATCCAGCGCATCGCGCCGCCGCCGACGTCGTTGCGGACCTCGAAGCCGAGGATGTCGCGGTAGAACGCCAGCGACTCGTCCGGGTCCGTGTGCGGAAGGAACGTGTGGTGAATCGTGATGCTGTTCATGCCCCCGACGCTAGGCACGTGCGGACGGCGGCGCTTCTCGATTCCTGACCGGCTTCCCCTCCTGCCCGCCACGGCCGTTCCGCACGGGCCGCGTCACCTGCTTCGCGATGCACGGCGGCATCCCGGCCGTGTCCTCGGCGCCCTCCGTGCGGTAGACACTCGGCGGCACGCCGACCAGTTCCGTGAACCGCGTGCTGAACGTGCCCAGGGACGAGCAGCCCACCGCGAAGCACACCTCCGTCACACTCATGTCCCCGCGCCGCAGCAACGCCATGGCCCGCTCGATCCGGCGCGTCATCAGGTACGAGTACGGCGACTCGCCGTAGGCCCGCCGGAACTCCCGGCTCAGGTGCCCCGCCGACACGTGCACCCCGCGCGCCAGCGCCTCCACGTCCAACGGCAGCGCGTACTCCCGGTCGATCCGGTCCCGCACGCGGCGCAGCGACGCGAGATTGCGCAGGCGCTCGCGGTCACCCTCGGATGTGGTCATGTACCGATGGTTGCGGGACGACGGGTGCAGGTCCACCGGGCGAAGTCGATGCGCGTCATCGGGTACCCGACGTGCCGGCCGCGAGTTGGTCGTAGTGCAGTCGTGCCTCGTTCTGGGCGGTGCGGAGCGCGGCGCTGAGGTGGGACAGTTCGACGTAGCCGGCCGGCTGGCCGTCGTCGCCCATCACCACCGCCTTGCCGCTAGCGGTGCGGAGCATTTCCTCCAGGGCCTCGTACAAGGTGGACTCCACGGTGATCGACCCGGCGGACGACGCCCGGCCGGCGTGCTCGCCGTTGATCGGGGCCAGGTCGAGGTCTCCGACCCTCTCGAACGCCAAACCTCTCATCGCCGTGCCGGCTCCGATGAAGCTGCGCACGAAGTCGTCCACCGGGTAGGCGAGGATCCGCTCGGGGGTGTCGGCCTGGTGCACCATGCTCTGCTTGCCCAGGATCGCGATCCGGTCGCCCATCTTGATGGCTTCGTCGATGTCGTGCGTGACGAACACGATCGTCTTCCTCAGCTCGTCCTGCAGGCGCAGGAACTCGTTCTGCAGGCTCTCGCGCGTGATCGGGTCGATCGCCCCGAACGGCTCGTCCATGAGCATGATCGACGGGTCCGCGCCCAGGGCCCGGGCGACACCGACGCGCTGCGCCTGGCCGCCCGACAGCTCCTTCGGGTAGCGGTCCCCGTACACGCGCGGATCGAGTCCGACCATGTCGAGCAGCTCGTCGACGCGCGCGGTGATCCGCTTCTTGTCCCACCGGAGCATCTTCGGGACCGTGGCCACGTTCTCCGCGATGGTCTGGTGCGGGAACAGGCCGATCTGCTGGATCACGTAGCCGATCCGGCGGCGCAACTGGTCAGGGTTCGCGTCGGTGACGTCGTCGCCGTCCAGGTAGATGCGACCGCCCGTGGGCTCGATCATCCGGTTGATCAGGCGGAGCGTGGTGCTCTTGCCGCAGCCCGACGGCCCGACCAGGACGAGGATCTCGCCGGGGTCGATTTCGAGGGTGAGCTCGGTGACCGCCGGGGTGTCGGTCCCGGGGTAGGTCTTGCTCACGTGGTCGAGACGAATCATCGGTTCGGCTGTCATGGCGCCTACGGTGCCCGAAGCAAACTACCGAATCCAGCGGCACCGAGGATCCGCTGAACGGAATCACTGTCCCAGGACTTCTCCCTGGCCTCGATGGTCGCGCGCACCGCAGGGACGTCGCCGCCGTACTCAGAGATCGTCCGCTCGTTGTAGGAGATAAGCGCTTTCACATCGACCGGCGAAAGCTCCGGGTGGAACTGCATTGCGAGGACGCACTCCCCGTATCGGTAACACTGCACACCGGAATGCTGGTTCCACGCGAGGATCTCACCGCCGCCCCGGGTTACGGACTGGGGCTCCACCTGTTCGTAGTGGAAGGCCGGCACGGGCGTCGGGCCATCCATACCTGCCTGCCACTCGATGTCGACCAGGCCGATCTCGATCCTGTCGGCGGCCCGGATCGACCCGGGCCAGAGGCACTCGGCGATCATCTGAGATCCGAGACAGACGCCGAGGAGGCAGGTTTCGCCGGCGTTCGCCAGATCGAGCAGTCGGCGAACGTGCACGAGCCCCGTCGGCATCCACGTCTTCAGGTCGTTGACGGACGTGGCTCCCCCGGTCAGCACGTGCAGGGCGGCTTCCGGGACCCGGTTGTCGTCGAAATCGGTCAGGGAACGCTCTTCGACAACACGACCGGTCCGTCGAAGGTGCTCGACGAGCCGATCGCCGTAGTCGAGGTCAGGCGTTGGCCGGCCGTCGGCGACCCAGACGATCACGTTGCTTCGAGACCGTTTCGCATGGACAGGAGGTTCAGTCGTTTGTCCCAGAGTCATGGCATGTTCCAGAGGTTGACTGCGGCTTCGATGGTACTGATGAGGGAAAGCGCCGTCAGGACGGCCAGTGCGACGTTGATCCACCGTGAACGCCGGGCCTGCGATCGCGCGATCCTGTCTTCAACAGTAGCCCGGACGAGCAGGAGCAGGTCCTCGGCGGATCGGTGCAGCACGTCGAGGCTCCACGCCCGAAGAATCGCGTCACGCAGGCAAAGAGCATGGAAGTCGAAGCTGAAGGTCGGCGTGACCAGGTCTTGATAGCTGGACCTGATCCATCGGGCAAGGTCCTGCAACCAGAGCACATCATGATCGCGCCTCTGAATCAATGCGGCTTTCGCCGACGCCGAGGTGCGTGCGAGTCGACTGTAGGTGATACCGAGCAGCATGAGCAGCCGACTGAACTTGCGTACCTGGCCCTCGGTGTCATTCCCGAAAATCAAGCTGTAGGCGTACCCGGCATAGAAAAACTGGTCGCGCCATGGCGACATCGACCTGAGCGGTTCCGGACTGTTCGGGTAGACGAGATCGCGGTAGCCGGGTGCTAGGTGCCCACGTCCCGGCTCATGCGCGTCGGTTTCTCCGCCGTACGTCATGTTGAAGTACGGAACTTGAGGGCCTGGTGAACTCTCCTCGGAGAGTTCCCTGTAGACAGGCGCGAGGGCTTGGAGGAGCAGGCGTCGCAGTTGCTCGCAAGTATCTTCACGGCTATCGCGACCGAAGTGCTTGAGATCTGGGCCGTAACGTCCCCACCCTCCGGCAATCCGGTAAGTCACTGCGACGGCTCCGTAGCCGTCGTCGAAGAACAGGAGCGTGATCTCGGTGCACGTGACGTCCTGGTCGTTCAACTCGGTGGAGATGCGGGTTAGAAATTCGTCGGTGCCCGATAATTCGAGGCAATGGGGTTTCGGGGCGTCGTAGGTGAGCGTCCCGCTGAACAGTTGAGGTAGGGACGACTCCACCACCACGAATTCGGACCCGAGGCGCTCCCCTGGTTCCACGTCCGTCCGAAAGGGAGGCGCGACGGCCAATGCGTCGGCACGTGAATGTATCGGGGCTGTGACGAGGACGACGGCATCGCCCGTGGGAGTGATCCGAATGTCCGCAGACTGCATCGTCCCATCCATGTCCTGATGCTATCAGGCAGTATTGGGTATAAGTGTATATTGTGGCGCTTCTATGCGAGTCACGGTGCTCCACTCGCACGAGGTGGCTGCGTCGCCGCTCTCGTGCGTCCCGTGGTGCCGATAGGGCCACGGCGGGATTGCCCCGGGTAACAGTCCATTGCCCGATTCGCTCCCGGCATCGTGATGGGACCGTAACCGCCTCGCCCGCAACGGCAACCGGATCTCATGCGTCCATGGAAGAGAGGCGTTCGGCAGGGAACGCCACGTACGGAGTCATCGGGGCAGGCGCGATGACAGCGAGGGGACGCGAGCCATGAGCAACATCACGATCGGCAGAGGCGACTTCACCGACCCGGGCTTCGGGTCCGACCACGGACCGGGAGACGACCGTTACACCGCACCTCGCGAGATCAGCGGGTGGATCCCGCTGCTGGCCTCGGGGATCGCGCTGCTCGCGATCGTTGTCGGCGGGAGCGTGGTCTTCGGAGAGGTGGTCAAGTCCGCTCTCGGCGCCCTGTGAGGCGCCGCAGATCGAGACCGGCACCGCAAGTACCGCCGCGGCGCGTCACCGCCGCGGCGACCGGCCCCCCGGCGCACGGCACCGGGGGGCCGGCTCACGTCCGGACCCGCTCACGCGGCGTAGTAGTCGGTACCGACGGTCCACGCCGCGAAGGCGAAGGCGGCGAACATGCCGAGCGCCACGACGAGATTGACCAGCGGGTAACGGCGCTCGGCGGGGTCCCGGATCGCGGGCTCGATCGCCAGCCCCGCCCCGCCCAGCAGCAGCACGAGCGCGACGAACCAGATCGGGAACGTCAGATCGCCACTGCTCATCACCCCCTGGACCGCCTCGGACCACCGGTCCACCCAGCCCGGCACGCTGTCCGTCAGGCCGATCCCGGTCGCACGGGCCTCGGCGAGCCAGAGGGCCGCGTACGGGATTCCGAGGCCGAGCGCGGCGAGCGCACGCCAGTCGATGACCGTCAGCTTCGCCATGCCTGATCTCGCTCTCTGTCGTTCGCGGGAGACGCGGCCGGGTGGTTCACCGGCGACACGGCCGGCCGCAATTCCTTGTCCAACTTGTGATAATCCGCAGTCCATTGTGCATTCGCGCAGGCCAGAGCGCTACCAGAGGAGGCAATGCGTCCCGCCCGACGTCGCGGCACAGCGTGGAAGGGCTCCCGCACGAGCTTCGACTTTCGGAGCATTTGGCCTGGTGGCACTCTATGGCCGACGGTGATCCGCAGTCGGCACCACGCCCCCTCGGCGGCCACTGCGGTGAGCCGTCCCACCAGGGCGAGGCTGCAAGGGAGCTGACGGGACGATGACATTGGCCAGGTCGGACACCGGCACGCCCGCGTACGCCGTCCTCGGCATCGCCACCAGCGGGATCGACCTGGAGCGGGACACCATCCGCGACCTGGCCGTCGTCCGGCTCGACGAGCGCGGCGGACTGGTCGACGAGTGGCAGACCACCCTCGACGACGGCACCTTCGCCGACCAGGGCGTCCACGTGCGCGAACTGCTGTCGCAGATGGCCGTCGTCACCCACAACGGACGGCTCGGCGTCGAGATGCTCCGCCGAGTCCTGACCCGCGCCGGATGGGACGTCCCCGCCATCGCACAGGCCACCACCCTGGAGGCCAGCTTCACCTACCTGCCGCGGCTCGGCCGCCGTCGGCTCGCGGACTGCTGCACCGCCGCCGGCGTCACCGGGCCCGACGGCGAGGCCCCCGGCGAGGCACGGGCGACCGCCGAACTGCTGGTCCGGTTCCTGACCGGAGTCGCCGGCGTCCCGCCGGCCCACGAGCTGACCGGCGTCACGCTCCGCGCCTGGGTGTACCCCTGGCCCGCCCGCCCCGCGCGCGCCGCCGCACCCCGGCCTCGGCCCTGGGACCGCCCCGCCCCCAAGCCGTACACCCTGGCGCCCCCGCCCCGGCACCTGAACGCGCGCCAGCTCGCAGACGGCGCGGCGGGCACCCTCGCGCACGAGCATGGCTACCTGACCCTGCTCGCCGAGGAGGTCGCCCTCGGCCGGCTCCCGGAACCCGAGCCCGCCACCCGGAACAGGCTCCAGGAGAGGGACGGCACGGCAGGGCTCCCCGCCGTGCGGCTGCTCCGCGAGGTCGCCGCCCTGCTGCGCGTCGACGACCTCACCACCGCACACCGGGACTTCGTCAACGCCCTGATCGCCCAGGCGATCGAGGAGGACCGGTACGCCCAGGAGGAACGCCAGGAGCTGTTCCGGCTCGCCTCGGTGCTCGGCGTGCCGTGGTCCGTGGTGCTGGAGCCCATCGTGGAGGCCACGCCGATCGACTTCCCGAAGGTCGTGGACAACACGGGCAGCAGCAACCGCCCCGCCGTACCGACCGGCGCCGGGCCCAAGGCGATCCGCGCCTGGGCGGCGGCCAACGGCTACGTCATCGCACCGGAGGAGAAGATCCCCTGGAACGTCGTCCGGGCGTTCGAGGAGGCGAAGGAACAGCAGAACTGACCGGCACCGCGCCTCACGCGTCCGGATAGCCCTGGGGGTTCGCCGACTGCCACCGCCACGTGTCCACGCAGATCTCGTCGATCGTGCGCGTCGCGCTCCAGCCGAGCTCCGTGTTCGCCCGCGCCGGATCCGCCCAGAACGCGGCCAGGTCGCCCGCGCGCCGCGGCCCCACCTCGTACGGCAGCTCCTTGCCCGCGGCCCGCTCGAACGCGTGCAGCATCTCCAGCACCGACGTACCCTTCCCGGTGCCGAGGTTGAACGCCCGCACCGGCTCGGCGAGATCCTCCAGGTGCTCCAGGGCCGCCACGTGCCCCTCGGCCAGGTCCATCACGTGGATGTAGTCCCGCTCGCACGTCCCGTCGGCGGTCGGGTAGTCGTCGCCGAACACCGTGAGGCGCTCGCGGCGGCCGACGGCCACCTGCGCGATGAACGGCATGAGGTTGTTCGGGATGCCCTGCGGGTCCTCCCCGATCCGCCCGGACGGGTGCGCCCCGACGGGGTTGAAGTACCGCAGCAGGGCGATCCTCCAGCCCTCGTGGACGGCCGCGACGTCGGCCAGCACGCGTTCGATCACGACCTTCGTCTGCCCGTACGGCGACGAGGCCGACAGGTACTCGTAGTCCTCCCGGTAGGGAACGGGCGCCTGCTCGCCGTAGACGGTGGCGGAGGAGGAGAAGACGAACTTCGACACGCCGGTGCGCTCCATCGCGCGCAGCAGCGAGAACGTGGCGTCGAGGTTGTTCTGGTAGTACCGCAGCGGCTCGGCGACCGACTCGCCCACGGCCTTGAACCCGGCGAAGTGGATGACGGCGTCGATGCGCTCGTGGACGAACAGCTGCTCGGTCTTCTCCGCGTTCGTCAGGTCGAACGCGTGGAAGGGCACGTGCTTGCCGCTGAGTGCCTCCAGGCGCCCCTGGACGGTGGGCTTGCTGTTCGAGAAATCGTCGACGACGACGACGTCGTGCCCCGCCTCGAGCAGGGACAGGACAGTGTGGGAGCCGATGTAGCCGGCACCGCCGGAGACGAGAACGCGCATGGCGGCAATCTACCCGGGTCGCCTGACCGCGCGGGCGGGCGCTTCGCGCTTCGGCGCCGCGGATGTCATCCTTGACCCACACGTCTCTTCTCCGTGTGTCGTCCGCGTACCCGCGACCCACGCCACGGATCTGCCTCTCTGCTCGCTTCATCGCACGACGCGTCCCGTTCGTACCGTTTCGACCGCACCGGTTCGAGGTGCCGGCCGGGCGGCCTCCCGCGCCCGGGACCACAGGAGGAAAAGACTCTTGGCCCTGCCCAGTCCCAGCTACACCATCACCCTGCGCGTGGAGGTCCCGGCCTCGCAGCGCGCCACGAGCACCGTGGTCGGCGCCGTCGCCGATGCGGGCGCCGCCGTGACCGCCGTCGACATCGCCCATTCCACGCACGACGCCGTCGTGGTGGACGTGACCTGCGACGCCGTCGACGGCGACCACTCGGACCGCATCGTCGCGACCCTCGACGCGCTGCCGGGCGTGCGCGTGCTCAAGGTCAGCGACTCCACGTTCCTCATGCACCTGGGCGGGAAGATCGAGGTCTCCACGAAGTCGCCCATCAGGAACCGCCGCGACCTGTCCCGCGCGTACACCCCGGGCGTCGCCCGGGTGTGCGAGGCGATCGCGCGGCGTCCCGAGGACGCCCGCCACCTGACGATCAAGCGCAACACGGTCGCCGTCGTCACCGACGGCACGGCCGTGCTCGGACTCGGTGACATCGGCCCCGCCGCGGCGCTGCCCGTCATGGAGGGCAAGGCCGCGCTGTTCAAGGAGTTCGGGGGCGTGGACGCCTGGCCCGTGTGCCTCGACACCACGGACACCGAGGAGATCATCCGCACGGTCAAGGCCCTGGCGCCCGTGTACGGGGGCGTGAACCTCGAGGACATCGCCGCGCCGCGCTGCTTCGAGATCGAGGCCCGCCTGCGCGCCGAGCTCGACATCCCCGTGTTCCACGACGACCAGCACGGCACCGCGATCGTCGTCCTCGCCGCCCTCGTCAACGCGCTCAAGGTCGTGGACAAGAAGCTGCCGGAGGTGCGCATCGTGGTCTCCGGCGTCGGCGCCGCCGGGAACGCCATCATCCGCCTCCTCAAGGCGCAGGGTGCCCAGCACGTGGTCGCGTTCGGGCGCTCCGGTGCGCTGCGCGCCGGCAGCCTCAGCGGCGACCCGCACCGCGACTGGATCGCGCAGCACACCAACACCGAGGGCTTCTCCGGATCCCTCGCCGACGGCCTGCGCGGCGCCGACGTCTTCATCGGCGTGTCGGCCGGGAACGTCCTCACCGGCCGCGACGTCGCCACCATGGCGCAGGACGCGATCGTCCTCGCGTTGGCCAACCCGACCCCCGAGGTCGATCCGGTCGCCGCGAGCGAGACGGCGGCCGTCGTCGCGACCGGCCGCAGCGACTACCCCAACCAGATCAACAACGTGCTCGCCTTCCCCGGCCTGTTCCGCGGGCTCCTGGACACGGGCGCGAAGGAGATCACCACCGAGATGCTGCGCGTCGCCGCGGTCGCGATCGCGGACGTCGTGGGCGAGGACGAGCTGAACAGCGCGTTCATCATCCCGGGCGTGTTCGACCCCCGCGTCGCCGAAGCCGTCGCGGGCGCCGTGCGCAGCGTCAGCGAGAAGTAGCACGGACGTCGGGTCGGTCCGCCCGTGAACGATCGGTCGTTCGATGTGCCGATCATCCCGGCCGGACCGGCCGGCCGAGCCTGCCCGGACGCCCTCCCGGTCGACCCGGCGCGTCAGCGCCACGGCCGTCTGCCGTGCCCGATTAGTCTTCCCGCATGGCCTACACCGAGACCCGGACCGACCGCACCGGACGCACCGTCCACGTGGGCCGGTACCGCGTGGACGGGCGGCTGCGCAGCACCCGGCAGATGACCTCCCGGCGCGAGGCACTGGCCGCCGCGCGACGCCTCGAGGAGGCCGGCAAGCGGGGCGAGTGGGTCGACCCGGCCGCGGCGCGCATCACCGTCGCCGAATGGTTCGACGCCTGGCAGGCGGGCCGCGCCGACCGCGCCCCCCGCACCCTCGAGGCCGAGCGGGAACGCTTCCGCTCCCTGGTCGCGCCCCGCTTCGCCGACGTGCCGCTGCGGCAGGTCACCCATGAGGACGTCACCCGCTGGTCCGCCACGATGACGTCCCCCACCACCGGCGAGGCGGCGTCCCCGGCCCGGCGCCGTGACGCGGTACGCCTGCTCGTCGCCCTCCTGGACGCCGCCGTCGACGCCCGCAGGCTTCCCGCGAACCCCGCGCGGTCGGCGTCGGGCAAGGTCACCGCCCTCCCCCGCGCCCCCAAGACGAAGCCGCACCGCTACCTCAGCCACGAACAGCTCCGCCGCGTCGCCGACGCCGCCGGCCCGGCCGGTTCCCCGGCCCGCACCCTCGTCCTCCTGACCGCCCTGACCGGGCTGCGCTGGGGCGAGGTCAGCGCGCTGACCGTGGCCGACGTCGACCCGCTGCGCGCCCGCCTCGCCGTGACCAAGGCGTACACCCGCCTCGACGACGGCACGCTCCTGCTCGGCGACACCAAGACCCACGCCCGCCGCGAGGTCCCCCTGCCCGCCGTCGTGGCCGACGACGTCGTCACGCTCATCTCCGGCCGCGCCCCCGGCGATCTGCTGTTCCCCGGCGCCACCGGCGCGCCCCTGCGCCGCGAGAGCTTCGACCGCTCGGCCTTCCGTCCGGCAGTGCGCGCCGCAGGCACGGCGGTGTCGGTCGTCTCGGAGATCGTCGACGGCGTGCTGCCGGACGGCGCCTCCGGAGACGTGTCCGACACGCAGCGGCGCACGGCGGGCCTCCGCCGCACCGCCACCGCACCCGGCCCCGCCGGACCGCGCGCCTCTGCCCGTCTCCGCCCGGCCGGCCGCATACTGTACGACGACGCCCTGGCGCGCCGGATCCGCCGGATCCAGACCGATCACGGGCTCGAACCCACAGGCACCTGCGAACCCGAGACCTGGGCGGTGCTCGCCGAACTCGACCGAGCCCGACGCGACGGACTGACGCGCGGCGAGAAACTGACCCGGACCCGGCTGCTCGCGACACTCACCCGCACCACCCTCGGCCCCGGCGCCGAGGACTTCGACACCCTCACCCTGCACGACCTGCGCCACACGGCCGCCTCCCTGGCGATCGCCGGCGGTGCCAGCGTCAAGGCCGTCCAGCGACTGCTCGGCCACGAGTCCCCGATGCTCACGATGTCCACCTACGCGGGCCTGTTCGAGGACGACCTGGACGCGGTGGGCGAGGTGATGTCGGCGGGCTTCGCGGCCGCGGGGGACGGGCTCGTCCCCCGGCCCTCCGGCCCGCTGCGGGCGGTGCCGTCCTGACGGAGCGTGCCCGGCTCACGAGCGACCACCCCGCCCCGGGTGCGCGGCGAGAAGACGAAATCGGTGCCGTTGGTCCCGTCCACACAGGCTGTCCGACCCCAGCCCCCGCTCGGTGCCGCGCCTAAGGTCGAACCGTGACCGACGCCGACGTGCCCGCACCTGTGACCCCACCGACGGAGTACCGGGTCACCGCGCGTGCCCGCGCGGGCGACCCCGGCGTCGCCGAGGCCGGGGCCACGACGATCGACCTGGACACGGTCTGGGGCGGCACGCCCACCGGCCGGCCCGGGCCCGCCGACCTCCTGGCGACCGCCTTCGCGGCGTGCCTGCTGAAGAACCTGGCCCGCTCCCGTGACCTGCTCGGCTTCGCGTACGACGACGCCCAGGTCGAGGTCACCGCCCACAGGCAGGACAGTCCCCCGAAGTTCACCGAGATCCACTACACGCTCCGGGTCACCACCGACGAACCGCCGCGCCGCGTCGACCTGGTGCACCGGAACCTGCGCAGGTACGGCACCGTCTACAACACCCTCGCGGCGGTCTGCGACGTCCACGGCGAGATCGTCACCGGCACCACGACCGGCACCCCCGCAGAGCGAGCCTCCTGACGTCCCCGCCCGGCGGTCCGCCTGTCACGCCCTCCTCGGGACGGTGATCTGGTCGAGATCGCCCGCGATCGTCAGGCCGCCGTCGAACGCCTGACGCGCCTCGCGCTCGAACTCCAGCGGGCCGGAGCCGTCGGCCGACTCGTAGCGCTGGGAGAAGTGCGTGAGGACCAGGTGCCGCACCCCCGCCCCCGCCGCGGCTCGCGCCGCCTGCAGCGCCGTGAGATGTCCGTGCTCGGCGGCGAGAGACGCGTCCCGCTCCAGGTAGGTCGACTCGATGACCAGCAGATCGACGCCGTCGGCCAGCTCGCCCACCGCGTCGCACAGCCGGGTGTCCATCACGAACGCGAAGGACTGTCCGGGGCGCGGGACGGTCACCTCCTCGCGGCGCACGACGCCGCCGTCGGGCAGCGTCAACGAGCCGTCGCGCCGCAGGCGTCCGACGTCGGGCCCGACGACGCCGCGCGCCGCCAGCAACCCCGGGTCGAACGACGTCGAGTCCGCCTCCTGCAGCCGGTACCCGAACGCCTCGATCCCGTGGTCCAGCCGACGCGCGGTCAACGTCACCGCCGCGCGGGAGGGTCGCTCCCCCGCCACGCGCGGCACGACGACGGCCGGGAACGCACCCGCGCCCGACGGCACGCCCTCCGCTCCGCCGTCGGACGGCACACCGCCGGGCCACGCACCGTCCGACAACGGCTGCAGCGCGAGGCGCTCGCGGTGGTGGAACGCGGTCGCGTCGCACAGGTTGCGCACCCACGGCTCCCCCGATGCGGGGAAGCTGATCGGCACGGTGTGCTTCACCCCGTCCAGGCTGATCCGTTGCACGACTCCGGCCAGGCCCAGGCTGTGGTCGCCGTGCAGGTGCGTGAGCGCGATCCGGCTGAGGTCGGAGGCGGCCACGCCCGCGCGGAGCATCTGGCGCTGGGTGCCCTCGCCCGGGTCGAAGAGGATCGCCTGGTCGTCCCAGTACAGGACGTAGCCGTTGTGGTTGCGGGTACGGGTGGGCACCTGGCTGGCGGTGCCCAGCACGACGAGCTCACGGGCGGCGGTACGAGTCACCGCCCGATCCTCCCGCGGCGTGCGTGCGGGCTCCAGCCGATTCCGCCGGCCGAGTCCGGCTGCCTCGTGTCATGGGTGTCCGGCGCGCACCGATCCGCGTGGGCCCGGGTGGATTCGCCCGGTTGCGATGCTCACCATATGCACATCAGGGCGCGTCCGATGCCGGTTTTTCGCCGTAGATCGGCTTGATTTCAACGTTCTCAGCAGCACAGACACCCGCTCTATGAAAGCGGGTGTCATCGTTGTGAGCGTCGGAGTATTGGTAGTATTGCCCTACTACTAGTACTACTACGCGCCGCCGAAAACTGGGATCGCGAGATCCCGCCGTGCGGCCCACCACGAGAGGAATCCGCGTGCGCGACAAGGACCGCGTCATCGAGGCCATCGAGGCGCTCACCGCCGAGGGCATCTCCCCCACCGTCACCACCGTGCGCGAGCGCGCCGGCTGCTCGAGCGCGGCGGCCACACGCTTCCTGCGGGAGTGGCGCGAGGAGCGGGCCGCGCGGGAGGCCGAGGAGTCCGCGGCCGCCACCCCGCCCGACGCCGTCGCCCGGATCGCCCGTCGCGGCATCGACACGCTGTGGCAGGAGGCCGTCCGTACCGCACGCGAGGAGCACGACGCCGAACTGACCCGGGCCCGTGAGGAGCTGGCGCGGGCGGGGAGCGAGGCCGACGAGCTGGCACGCACCGTGGACGATCTGGGTGCCGAGCTCACCGCGGCGCGCACCACGCAGGCCCACCTCCGTGAAGCGCTGGAGCAGGCCGAGGAGGCCCGCGTCGCCGCGGACCGGGACCGTACCGCCGCCCAGGCGGCCCGCGCGCGTGCCGAGGGCGAGGCGGCCGCTGCCCAGCGTGCCCTCGACGAGGTCCGCGAGGAGCTGGCCCGGGTGCGGGCGGCCATGACCGCCGCCGAGCAGGCACGACGCGACGCCGAACGGGCCCGTGCCACCGCGGATCGCGAACGCGCCGCCGCCGAGGCGGCCCACGGCCAGGCACAGGCCACGCTCGAAGCGCTCCGCGAGAATCTCGACCAGGCCCGCGAGGCGGCGGCTGTCTCCCGCGAGGACGCGAAGGTGGCCCGCGACGACGCCGGCGCCGCCCGCGACGAGGCACGGGCGGCACGCGAGTCCCTGGAAGCCGCCCGCGACCGGGCGAGCCGCGACCTCGACGCGGCCCGCGAGCAGCTGGCCGCGGAGCGTGAGGCCCGCACCCTGGCGGAGGCCGCCCGCGCGGCGGCGGACGCCGAACGCTCCGCGCAGGCGGTGGCGGCGGCACGCCTGGAAGGCGAGCTGTCGGCGGCTCGTGCGAGGCAGGCCGCCGGTGACGACGAGCGGGCCCCCTCCGGGACCGTGGAGCCCGCCTAGGCGTACCGGGCCGTCGGGTTGGTGACACTCGGGCAGCGGGTTCGGGCGCTCCACAGGCTCGGATGTCGGTGTCCCGTGCTGTGATGGTCCCGCACGGAACGGCCGGACGACACCCTGGGGGACGAGCATGAGCCTGCGCGGATTTGCCACCATCAACTACTGGGCGGACGACGTCGAGGCGGCCGCCGCCTGGTACGCGGATCTGCTCGGCGTCGAACCGTACTTCTCCCGGCCCGGCCCGGACGGACGGCCTGCCTACGTCGAGTTCCGGATCGGCGACCACGAGGCCGAGCTCGGCCTGGTCAGTCGCGCCTTCGCGCCGCCCGGCCAGCCCGAGCGGCCCGGCGGAGCGGTGATGTACTGGCACGTGGACGACCTGGAGGGCACGTTCGCGCGCCTCCTGGAGATGGGCGCCACCGAGTACCAGCCCGTCACGCCGCGGGGTGAGGGCTTCGTGACCGGCGCCGTCGTCGACCCCTTCGGCAACGTCCTGGGCGTCATGACCAACGCGCACTACGTGCGGATGCTGGAGTAGCCGTCCCTGGTGCGGTCCGGGCCCGCACCGCACCAGGGACGGCAGGCGAGGCCCATCCCCGCTAGGCTCGTTCCTCGTGACTCACCAGGTGGAACGCCTGCTACTGGGGATCGAGGAACAGATCGCGCACCGGTATCTCGAGGTGCCCTTCGACGTGTCCGGTGCCCACGCGATCGAGGTGCGCGTGTCGTACGACAGGCATGCGGCCTCGATCGAACTGGGGTGCCGGGACCCGCAGCGCTGGCGGGGCTGGTCGGGCACCGCGCGTGACCGCTTCGTCATCCGCCCGACGCGGGCCACCCCGGGCTACGAGCCGGGCGCCCTGCCCGACGGCGGCTGGGTCGTCGTCCTGGGCCTGCACTCCGTGCCGGCCGATCCGGTCCCCGTGACGGTCACGGTCGTCGTGGACGACGGCGCCGGGGACATCGAACCCGAGCCGCCGTCACCCCCGGCGCCGACCAATCCGCGTGCCTCCGCGCGCGGGCTTCCCGCTCCCGCAGGCCTCACCTGGTACGCCGGTGATTTCCACGCACACTCCACGCACTCGGACGGCAGCCTCTCCCTGCACGAGCTCACGGCCGCGGCGGCGACGCGCGGCCTTGACTTCCTCGCCGTCACCGACCACAACACGGTCTCCCACCATGCTCACCTGCCCGAGGCGGCGGCCCGCTACGACACCTGCCTGGTGCCGGGGCAGGAGGTCACCACGGACGCGGGGCATGCGAACGCCTTCGGCGACGTCGGCTGGATCGACTTCCGCGCTCCGGCCGAGCAGTGGTCACGCCAGGCCTCCGCGCGCGGCGGCATCCTGTCGGTCAACCATCCCGTCCAGGAGGACTGCGCGTGGCTGCAGGACCTGTCCGAGGACGCCCGCGCCCGCACCGCCCTCGAGATGTGGCACATCTCGTGGTTCCTCAACCCCATGGCCAGCGTCCCCTGGGCCTTCCTGAAGGAGTGGTCCCGGGGCCGGGACGTCCCCGTGCTGCTCGGCGGCTCGGACTTCCACACCCCCGAGGCCGGTTTCCCCCCGGGGACGCCCACCACCTGGGTCGCGGCCGCGGAGTGCACACCCGAGGCGATCCTGGAGGCGGTGGCCGCGGGCCGCACCTCGATCGCCCGCTTCCCCGGCCCGGGCGAACCGGTGCTGCTGCGGGCGGGCGGCGACCTGATCGCGGTCGACGCGGACGGCACGATCCTGGTCGACGCGGAGGGCCGGCGACGCCTGGTGCGCGGCGAGCGCACGGTGTTCCGGCCGGGCACGGGCCCGCACCACCTCGAGGCGGCCGACCGGACCCTCCTGGCGATCAGCCCCTGACCGCGTCGCGAGCCACCGGCGACGGCGCCCCGGCGGGTGCGCCTTCCCCGGCGGGTGCGCCTTCCCCGGCGGGCGCGCCTTCCCCGGGAGGCGCGCCCGCCGGGGCGCCGTCGTGTCACCCGTCGAGCATGTCCACGAAGCTCGGCGTCGTGGCGAACGGGTCGGCCGGGCCGTCGTTGCGGCGCGCCCCGACACGGTCGGCCAGCGCCCGCGCGGCGCGGTCGATCCGCTCGGGAAGCGGGTTCGCGTCCCGGTCGGTGTCGTGGCCGGCGGACCCGTCCTTGGCCCAGTCGTCGGTGGCGGCGAACACCGTGGTCGGCACGACGTCGGCCCGCAGGTAGGTGAACAGCGGGCGCATCGAGTAGTCCAGCGCCAGGGAGTGGCGCGGCGTACCGCCCGTGGCGGCGAGCAGCATGGGCAGGCCTGTCAGGGCGTCCTTGTCGAGGATGTCGACGAACGACTTGAACAGTCCGGAGTAGGTCGTGGTGAACAGCGGGGTGACGGCGATGACGCCGTCGGCCCGGGTGAGCTGGTCGATCGCGCGGGCCAGGTCGCCGCCGGCGAAGCCGGTGAGCATGGCGTCCATGATCGCGTGGGCGTGCTCGCGCAGTTCGACGACCTCGACGTGCACTCCGTGGCCGTCTCGTTCCAGCTCCCGGGCGGTGGCGGCGGCGAGCCTGTCGGCCAGCAGCCGGGTCTGGGACGGCTGTGACAACCCGGCCGTCACGACGACGACGGTGCGTGCCTCGCTCACAGTGCTGCCTCCTCGGCGACGGTTCCGGTGAAGGGGTCGGTGGTGTCGCCCACGTGGGTGGCGGCGGTCTCGCCCGCGGCCCGGGCGGCGGTGACGCGCTCGGCGTGGGTGGGCGGGTTCGCCGGGACGCCGTCGGGGCGCTTGGCCTCGACGATCTTGCGCAGCTCGGGGACGATCTCGCCGGCCAGGATGTCGATCTGCTCCAGGACGGTCTTCAGGGGCAGGCCGGCGTGGTCGGTGAGGAACATCTGGCGCTGGTAGTAGCCGACCTCGTCGACGAACGCGCCGTAGCGGTCGATGACCTGCTGGGGCGATCCCACGGTGAGCGGGGTGTCACGCGTGAAGTCCTCCATGGAGGGGCCGTGCCCGTACACGGGCGCGACGTCGAAGTAGGGCCGGAACTCGTTCCAGGCGTCCTGCGAGCGGGGCCGCACGAAGACCTGTCCGCCCAGCCCGACGATCGCCTGGTCGGCCCGTCCGTGGCCGTGGTGCTCGTAGCGCTGGCGGTAGAACCGCACCATCTGCTTGGTATGGCTCATCGGCCAGAAGATGTTGTTGTGCAGGAAGCCGTCGCCGTAGTAGGCGGCCTGCTCGGCGATCTCCGGGGAGCGGATGGAGCCGTGCCAGACGAACGGCGGGACGCCGTCCAGCGGTCGCGGGGTGGCGGTGAAGCCCTGCAGCGGGGTGCGGAACTTGCCCTCCCAGTCCACGACGTCCTCGGTCCACAGGCGCCGCAGCAGGGCGTAGTTCTCGATCGCCAGCGGGATGCCCTGGCGGATGTCCTGCCCGAACCACGGGTAGACCGGGCCGGTGTTGCCGCGTCCCATCATCAGGTCCATGCGGCCGTCCGAGATCACCTGGAGCATCGCGTACTCCTCGGCGAGCCGCACCGGGTCGTTCGTGGTGATGAGGGTCGTGGCCGTGGACAGGGTGATGTTCTTGGTGACGCCCGCCAGGTAGCCGAGCATCGTCGTCGGGGACGAGGCGACGAAGGGCGGGTTGTGGTGCTCGCCCGTGGCGAAGACGTCCAGGCCCGCCTCGTCGGCGTGCCGGGCGATGGTGAGCATGTTGCGGACGCGCTCGGTGTCGTCCGGGGTGTGGTTCGCGACCGGGTCGCGGGTGACGTCACTGACGCTGAAGATGCCGAACTGCACGGCCGACTCCTCTTCCTTGGTTGCTGCTGGTCTGACGCGATCTCCCGCCAGTCCATGCGTTTGCATACATGAGGCGGAACGTGCTCCCACGGTCGTTCATTCCGTGAGATCGCGCACAACCACCCCTGGTTTGCCGGGGTACCGCTTGCGTGTGCCCTCGCGACAAGTAGCCTTGACGAATCATCGTTTCCGCCCGGCAAAGCCTGGAACACGCCAGCGTGTCCGTGCGTTGAAACTTCGGACGTTCTTGAAGAACTTCTTCAGCCCCCCATCCCGAGACCCTGGAGGACGACATGGCTGACCGCTCCCTACGCGGCATGAGCATCGGCTCGAAGAG
This sequence comes from Myceligenerans xiligouense, assembly GCF_003814695.1. Classification (GTDB taxonomy): domain Bacteria; phylum Actinomycetota; class Actinomycetes; order Actinomycetales; family Cellulomonadaceae; genus Myceligenerans; species Myceligenerans xiligouense. The sequence continues at coordinate 2,516,001 of NZ_RKQZ01000001.1, read as the reverse complement.
CATGGAGTCCGACGAGGGCGTGGACTTCGCCCCGCGGTTCCAGGCGTACTACGACTGCCCCAACGGGCACACGATCATCCTTCCCTTTGCTACCGACGCCGAGGTGCCCGCCCTGTGGGAGTGCCGTTGCGGCGCCGAGGCGCTGCTGCGGGACGCCGAGCGCCCCGAGGCGAAGCCGGGCAAGCCGCAGCGTACGCACTGGGACATGCTCCTGGAACGCCGCACCGTCAAGGAGTTGGAGGAACTGCTCGACGAGCGCCTCGAGCTCCTGCGGGCGGGCAAGCTCCGCCGCTCCGCCTGAGCTGGAGGCGGTCCCGCATCGCCGACCAGCATGGTGATTCGGTATCAGGCACGGCCTGATCCGAGGCCAGAGCGCCGCCGGGATTCCGGCGGCGCTCTGTCGTTCCGTGCCGGGCTCGTCGTTCCGTGCCGGGGTCAGCTCACGAGCGCACCGTGGTCCGAGGCCGCGGGCCGGTCCCCGTCCTGTTCCCCGCGTGCGGGGCGGCGCCCGGTCACGCGCGTCCCGACCCGGACGGCGACACCCGCGAGGACGAGCAGGCCGGCGGCGATCCCGGCGATCCACCCGGGCCAGTATCCGGCCGCGACGGCGGGGGTGATGGTGTGCCGCAGCGGTAGCGCCGCGGCGAGCGTCTCGTGGGTGAACAGTTCGGTGGAGGTGACGAGCGTGCCGTCGGGGGCGACGATGCCGGAGACGCCCACCGTGGAGACCTGGACGGCGGCCCGGCCGGTGGCGATCGCCTGCATGCGCGTCATCGCGAGCTGTTGCGTGGACTCCTCGGTCCAGCCGAAGGCCGCGTTGTTGGTGGGCACCACCAGCACCTGGGCGCCGCGCCGCACGGCGTCGCGCACGATCTCGTCGTAGGCGACCTCGAAGCAGATGATCGTGGCGATCCGCGTGCCGTCCCCACCACCGGTCGGTGCGGCCCCGAGGCGGGCGGGGACGTCCATGACGGCCGGCTCGGCGCCGGGCAGCATGTCCGTGGTGACGCGGTCGACCTGGTCGGACAGGAGCCGCACGAGAGGGCGCATCGGGATGTACTCGCCGAACGGTGCGGGGCGCTGCTTGGCGTACCTCTCGGTGGCGCCCTGCCCGGGCTGCCACAGCAGGGACAAGTTGTAGCGCCCGCCGTCGGACGGGTACTCCTGGGTGCCCACGAGGATCGGGGCGCCGACCGCCTCGGCCGCGGCGTCGAGTGCGGCGGCGGCCCGCGCGCTGGTCCGCGGGTCGACGCCGGTCGAGTCCTCGGGCCACAGCACGACGTCGAGTTCGCCGCCGAAGTCCTCGGCGAGCTCGTAGGTGCCTTCGAGGTGGTTGCCGAACAGTTCGGGGCGTTGCGCGAAGACGCCGAGGTCGGGGTCGTCCACGTTGCCCTGCACGGCGCCCGCCCACAGGACGCCGTCCTGCGCCAGGTCGCTTCCGGCGTCGTGCACCACTGCCCCGGCGTCGGTGGCGACGGTTCCGGCGTCGGAGGACGCGGGGAGCGGCAGCGTCACGGGGACGACGACGACGGCGGCCGCGGCCGCGACCACGCCGGTGGCACGCCCGTAGGAGGCGAGGGCGCGCGGCCGGGCGATCACGGCCCGGGCGGCGGCGGCGAGCCCGAGGCCGGCGAGGCACACCCCGAAGGTGACGAGCACGGTGCCGCCGAGCCAGGCGGAGCGTCCGAGCGGGGCGTCGACCATGGCCCAGGCGAGACGCCCCCAGGGGAAGCCGCCGAACGGGACCTCGCTGCGCCACTGTTCCACGGCGGTGAACACGACGGCGAACGCGGCGGCCTGCCAGGCTCCGGAGCCCCGCGCGACGGCCCGGCCGCGCAGGCCGGCGCGCACGGCGCGGCGCGCCCACGTCCACAGGATGCCGAACAGGGCGAAGAACAGGGCTTCGACCACCGACATCGCGATCCACGGCGCGACCTCGGTCGCGTTGATGGCCCACCGCACGTGCGGCAGGAAGAAGGTGAGGCCGAACACCAGTCCGTGCAGCGCGTTCCACCAGGCGTGGTCCTCGCGCAGCGCCCACCACAGGAGCGCGACGGCGGCGAACGCGGCGGGCCACCAGCCGACGTCGGGAAACGCGGACCACAGGACGGCACCACCGGTCACGGCCAGGAACAGGTTCAGGAGCCTCTGGGACGATCGCCGGTGCACCCTTGAAGCCTAGTCGTCGAGGACGACGACGCCGTCACGTCACGGAGCCCGGCGGCTCAGGAGAGCAGCGTGTCGTGCAGGACCACGCCGTCGCGCATCGTGTGGAGGCACTCGGGTGCGGGGGCGTCGTCGTCCAGTGCGGGCAGGAGCGGCTGCCCGGCGCGGGCCTCCTGGCTCCAGGAGGACAGGCGGCTGAGGCGCTCGGAGCCGGTCTGCACGGTCAGTTCGCCGGCCCGCCAGACGGCGAGGTGCGCGGGTGCGCCGACGCGCAGTTCCCCGGCGCCGGTGTGGTCGAGCCCGGCGAGGCGCCAGCCGCCGCGGGTGTGGGCGCGGAAGGCGGCGCGGGCGGACATGCGCTGGTCGGGGTCCTCGTGCGCGGTGGCGGCCCGGACGCCGGCCCACGGGTCGACGGGGGTGACGGGCGTGTCGGAGCCGAAGGCGAGCGGGATACCGGCGCCGACGAGGTCGGCGAAGGGCTGGAGCGTGGCGGCGCGGACGGGGCCCAGCCGGCCGGCGTACATGCCCGTGGTGCCGCCCCACCGGGCGTCGAACGCCGGCTGCATGGACAGCGACACGCCGTGCAGCAGGAGCGAGGACAGGGCCTGGGCGTCGACGAACAGGGCGTGCTCGATGCGGTGCCGGCCGGAGCGCAGCCGGGCGGTGCCGTCGACCTGCGCGGCGACCGTGAAGCCGAGGAGGACCTCGTCCATGGCGCGGTCCCCGATGACGTGGAACCCGGCCTGCCTGCCCGTGGCGGTCACGGCCGTGAGGTGGGCCGCGATCTCCTCGGCCGACAGGTACAGGTTGCCGCGCCAGGCGGACCCGTCGGGGCCGGCGGCCAGGTCGGTGTAAGGGGTGCGCAGGGCCGCGGTGCGGGACCCGATGGAGCCGTCCACGGTGAGGTCACCGGCGATGCCGGTGAGGAAGGGCAGCTCGGCGATCAGCTCGGCGGCGTCCTCCGCGGTCTCGCACAGCTCGCCCCGGTAGGCGACGACGTGCGGCAGCCCGGAGGCGGGGTCGGCGGTGGCGGCCATGATCCCGGCGAGGCCGTCGCGGGTGTCGATGTGGGGGGCGCTCATCTCGTGCACGGACACGATGCCGCGCCGCGCCCACTCGGCCAGGGCGGTGCGGTAGGTGCGCTCGCGGCGTTCGGGCGACATGCGGCGTGACACGTCCCGCACGTCGTGGTGGGCCTCGGCGGTCAGGACGCCGTCGGGCGCCCAGCCCGGCAGCCGGTCGATGCCGGCGGCGCCGGCCAGGGAGCTGGACACGACGGCGGAGTGCCCGTCGACACGGCCGGCGTAGACGGGGCGGCCGCCGGCGACCTCGTCGAGCTCGGCACGGGTGAACGGGCGGCGCTCCGGCCAGGCCTGCTCGTCCCACCCGAACGCGAGGAGGCACTCGTCACCACCGGGATCCGCGGCGTCCAGCCGGCGCGCGCCGTCGGCCAGGGCGGCGAGCGCGTCCGCGAGCGAGCGGACGCCCGCGGACCCGGACAGGTCGACGGCGCCGGCGGCCAGGCCGGTCTCGAGGATGTGCACGTGCGCGTCGACGAACCCGGGCGTGACCAGGGCACCGTCGAGCTCGACGACCCGGTCCGCGCGGGCGGCGAGACCGTCGGCGGTGTCGTTCGCACCGAGCCAGGCCACGACGCCGTCGTCGACGAGGATCGCTTCGGCGAACGGGTCGGCGGGCGAGTGCACGACGCCACCGCGGTAGAGGATCGAGGTCACGGCAGAAACCTTATGCGATGCGCTCGGTCACGGCCCCGCTACAGGCTCGAGTACGCGACCACGCCGCGCAGGACCGCGTCGTGGGCACGGCGCGCGGTGCGGCGCAGCTTCTCGTTCGGTGCGGCGCCGGCGAGCTGATCGAGCACGTCCAGCACCTGCTTGCACCAGCGCACGAAGTCACCGGCGGCCAGCTCGTGCCCGGAGTCGAGCGCGGCGCTGAGCGGCTTGCCGCTGGCCCACCGGTGCACGGGCGCCACGATGCCGAGGTCGAGCCGGCCCGTGGCCTCGATGCCGTGCGCCTCCTCGAGGTCGTCGACCTCGGACCAGACGCGCTGCGTCTCGTCCAGCGCGCGGGCCAGCGCCCCACGCGGCCCCCCGGGGACGTACGGCTCGCTCTCGGCCTCCCGCCGACCCTGGTAGACGACGGCGGACACGACGGCGGCCAGGCCCGCGGGATCCAGGCCGTCCCATGCGCCCCGGCGCAGGCACTCGGCCAGCAGCAGGTCGTTCTCGGCGTACAGGCGGCGCAGCCAACGGCCCGAGCTGGTCACCCGCAGCCCGGCGGCATGGTCCGGCGCCTCCGGGGTCTCGGCCACGTACCCGAGCTCGGCGAGCACGTCCAGCGTGCGGTCGAAGACGCGGGCGATACCGCCGGTCCGGCCCTCGACACGCCGCACGAGCTGGTCGTGCTCCGCCTTGAGCCGCCGCCACCGCTCCGCCCAGCGGGCATGGTCCTCCCGCTCGGGGCAGGCGTGACAGGGGTGCGCCTTCAACGCCGCCCGCAGACGGCTCAGCTCCGCGTCCGACGCGGCATCCCCACGACCCTGGCCGCCGCCGCCGCGTCCCGCCGCGCCGGCACGGCCCGAACCGTCGGCCGTCCCGCGCGCCTCCGCCTCACCGACCGCCGCCCGCAGGCGCAACGCCAGATCACGGCGCACCTCCGCCTTGCGCGTGTTGGACCCCTTGGGGATCTTCACGCGCGCGACCGCCCGCACGCCCCCGGGCACGTCCGCCAGGGTGAGCCGCTTGACCTGCCGTTCCTGCGTCAGCACCGTCGGGCGGGGGCCGTCGAACCCGCCCGGCTCCCCAGGATCCAGCACCAGCACGTAGCCACGCCGCCGCCCCGTGGGCAGCTGCACGACGTCGCCCCGGCCCAGCTTCTCCAGCTCGGCCACGACCTCGGCCCGGCGTGCGCTCGTCGCCGCACGCGACAACTCCTTCTCCCGGTCCGAGATGTCCACACGCAGTTGCGCGTACTGCGCGAAGTCGCCCCGGTCGCACGTCATCGCCTCCGCGTAACCGTCCAGCGCCTCGGCGTGCGCCCGCGCCTGCTTGGCGAGCCCCACCACACCCCGGTCGGCCTGGAACTGCGCGAAGCTCGTCTCCAGCACCTCCCGCGCCCGGTCCCGCCCGACCTGCGCCACGAGATTCACGGCCATGTTGTACGTGGGCCGGAACGACGACTTCAACGGATACAGGCGACGCGATGCCAGCCCGGCCAGCGCCTGCGGATCCAGGCCGTGATGGTCGACGACGATCGCATGCCCGTCGGTGTCGATCCCCCGCCGCCCCGCACGGCCCGTCAGCTGCGTGAACTCACCCGGCGTGATCGGCTGGTGCCCGGTCCCGTCCCACTTGACCAGCTTCTCCAGCACCACGCTGCGCGCCGGCATGTTGATGCCCAGCGCGAGCGTCTCGGTGGCGAACACCACCTTCACCAGACCAGCCGCGAACAGCTCCTCGACCGTCTCCTTGAACACCGGCAGCAACCCGGCATGGTGGGCCGCGACACCCCGCTGCAACGCCTGCGACCACGACCAGAACCCGAGCACGTCCAGATCCTCCGGCGGGATCGCCGCCGTGCGGCGCTCCACCACCTCACGGATCTTCGCCTCCTCCGCCGCGGTCGTCAGGCGAAGCCCCGCCCGCAGGCACTGATCCACCGCCCCCTCGCAGCCCGCCCGGGAGAACACGAACCAGATCGCCGGCAGCATCCCGTCCGCGTCCAGCGCGTCCACCACCGCGAACCGGGGCGGCGTGCGCCGCCGCGGCACACCACCGGTCGAGCCGCCGGCCGAACTGTCGTCGCCGACCTTCCGGCCGCCCCGGCCCCGGTAGCCGCGGTCACCCCGCCCCCGGTACCCCCGGCCCCTGCCCCGGCCCGAACCGTGGTCACCCGGCCGGTTCCCCCGGAACGCGGCCGCCAGGTCCGGGTTGATCGGCGGGTTCTTCCCCGGATCGAACGGGTCCACGTGCCCCGCGTACAGGTCCAGCATCCGCGGCCGGCCCCGCGGCTCGGCCGAGCTCAGCTCCACGTGCTGCCACAACGGCACCGGACGGCGCTCGCTGACCACCACGACGGTGTCCCCGCGCACCATCTCCAGCCAGTCGCCGAACTCCTCCGCGTTCGACACGGTCGCGGACAGGGACACCAGCTGCACGTCGTCGGGCAGGTGGATGATCACCTCTTCCCACACGGGGCCGCGGAACCGGTCGGCGAGGTAGTGGACCTCGTCCATCACGACGTAGGCCAGGCCGTCGAGCGCCGCGGAGCCCGCGTACAGCATGTTGCGCAGCACCTCGGTGGTCATCACCACCACGGGGGCGTCGCCGTTGATGGTGGTGTCGCCGGTCAGCAGGCCCACGTTGGCCGCGCCGTGCCGGGCGGCCAGGTCGGAGTACTTCTGGTTGCTCAGCGCCTTGATCGGCGTGGTGTAGAACGCCTTGCGCCCGCCCGCCAGGGCGAGATGCACGGCGAACTCCCCCACGACGGTCTTGCCCGCGCCGGTCGGCGCGGCCACCAGCACGCCCCGGCCGGCCTCCAGCGCCTCGCACGCGGAGATCTGGAAGTCGTCGAGCCGGAACGTGAGGCGCTCGCGGAAGACGTCGAGCTGAGGGATGCCCTGCGGGTCCGCGCCGCGACGGCGGGATGCCGCGTAGCGCTCGGCGGGACTGAGCTCGTCGGCACGGCGTGTCATGGGGCACAGACTACGTGTCGTGTCGGACAGCGTGTCCGGCCGTTCGTGGCGCCGCGCCGACGGCTCGGTTCACAGTTCCGCGAGCTTCTTCTCCTGGCGCCGGTCGTGCAGCCACGCGATGCCGAGCGCCACGAAGTAGAGCAGGCAGATGGGCAGGGCGACCAGGATCATGGTCCAGGGGTCGGGCGTGGGGGTCATGACGGCCGCGAAGGTGAACGCGACGAGCACGGCCCAGCGCCAGCCCTTGGCCATGGCGGCGGCGGGGAGCACGCCGGTGAAGTTCAGGACGGTGAGCACCACCGGGGACAGGAACGACAGCCCGAACGCGATGAGGAGCCGCATCATGAGGGACAGATAGCCCTGGGCATCGGTGAATCCTGTGGCCTCCTCGGGCAGGAAGCCGGACAGGATCTGGATCGCGTGCGGGAACACGAACCAGGCCATGAGGGCACCGCCCAGGAACAGCGGGACGGCGGCGCCCACAAAGACGTAGGCGTACCGCTTCTCCTTCTTCGTCAGGCCGGGGGTGATGAACGCCCACAGCTGGTACAGCCACCAGGGACAGGTGAGGAACACGGCGAGGAACAGCGCGGACTTGATCTTCAGGTCGAGCGCCGCCATGGGGCCCGCGAAGTTCAGTGTCATCTGGTTGCCGGTCAGTTCTTCGGCGACGTCGAGCGGCCGCTGCAGGGCCTGCAGCAGGGGGTCGTACAGCAGCCAGCCCGCGATCGCGCCGACCACGAGGCCGAGCGCGACCAGCACGATCCGCTTGCGAAGTTCCTTCAGGTGGTCGATCAGGGGCATCCGGCCGTCGGCCGGACGCGTCGTTCGTGCCACCGGTTCAGGCCTTGGGGGCGTCGTCGCCCTTCGAGACCCCGCCATTGGTGGCGGTGGTCTCGTTCTTCTTCGTGTCGTCCGTGGTGGCGGTGTCCTGCTTGGTGTCGTCGTCCCCGTCGGAGCGCAGCTCGTTGATCTCGCGCTTGAAGATCTTCATCGACTGGCCGACGCTCTTGGCCAGGCCCGGCAGCCGGGTCGACCCGAACAGCAGCAGGATGACGGCGATCAGGACGATCCAGTGCCATGGCTGTAGGGCGCCTGTCATGATGACTCCTTGTTCGTCGACGGGGCCAGCCGCGCGCCGGCACCGAACGGACTGATAGGTCGATCCTACGCACGAACGGTGCCCGAGCGGTAACTCCCTCCGGAGGATTCGGCCTCAGTCGTTGAAGTGCGTCCAGCGTTCCCAGGTCCGCTCGTGGCGGGCGCGGCGGGCGGCCTTGCGGGCGGTGCGGGCCTCACGCAGGGCGGCGACGCGGGCGTAGTGGGTGGTGAGGTCGTCGGAGAACATGCTGGGACGGTGCGGCTCGGCCGGTTGGTCGGCCGCGTTCAGGGCCTCGTCGAGCCGGATCATGGCGGGGCCGTGCCGGTCCTCGGCGCGTTCGACCTCGGCCATCAGGGCGCGGAAGGTCCCCCAGAGCCATCGACCGAGCAGGACGGCGCCGACGACGGTCGCGGTCACCAGGACGGCCCACAGCGTCACCCAGAACCAGACGGACATAGCGGAACCCTATGCTCTGTGGCCGCCGGCCGCCGGACCGGCCGTCGTCGTACGGGAGCCGGTGAGGCCGGCGTCGTCGTAGGCGGCGATGGCGTCACCGGCGGCGGCGCGCACGTCGGCGGCCAGTTCCGCGGGTCGCACGGACCGTACCTGGCCAGGAATCTCCAGCAGGATGCGACGTAGCCAGTCGGGGTTGGTGACGTGCAGGGTGACCTCGAAGTCGCCGTTCGGCAGGTTCGTGACCGTCTCCACCGGCACGTCCTCGGCGAACCAGCGGGCCGAGGACGCCAGCACGAGCGTGGCCCGCGGCGCCTCGGCGGCGGACACGCCCGCCAGGTCGACGTCGCCCACGTCGGGATGCTCGGCCACCTGCTCGTCGAGGACGGTGGCCGCCAGGATGCGGTCCACGCGGAAGGTACGCGGCCCGCCGGCGCGGTGGCACCAGGACGCGAGATAGGAGTGGTCGCCGGTGGTGTGCAGCCGCACCGGGTCGATCTCCCGCTCACTGGTGGTGTCCGACCCGGACACGTACCGGATGCGCAGGCGCCGTCCGGCGCGCAGCGCGGCCGTGAGCGTGGCCACGACCTGCGGCTCGCCACCCGCGGCGAGCCGCACGTCCAGCGCGTCGGCCGCCTCCCCGGTCGCGTCGGTGAGTTTCGTCAGCGCCGACTCCACCAACTCGGACTGCGCCGGATCGGTGGCGACGGCGTCCAGCTCCCGCATCGCCCGCAGCGCCGCGACGAGCGCCACGGCCTCGCTCGGCCCGAGCCGCAGTGGCCGGGTCATGCCGCGCGACTCCGTGAGCCGCACCACGCCCGACTCGATCGACTGCGCGTCGAAGTCGATCAGGTCGTCCGGCCAGTAGCCCGGCGTACCCGACACCCACAGCGCGTCCACGTCCGCGTGGATCTGCGCGGGACTCACCCCGAACCGGGCAGCAAGCTCCGCCACCGGCACCGGCCCGGCACCGTCGAGGTAGGCGACCAGTCCCAGCAGCCGCACCAGCCGGTCGTCCGCGCGCTCAGCCATGCCCGCCTCCCTCCGCGATCGATCGTTCGTCCTGGTCCGCCGGCCGCGACGCGCCACCGGGAGCCCGGCCGGACGTCTCGTGCCCGACGACGGTCGCCGCTGCCAGGCGCAGGCGGCGCAGCACCTCCGCGCGCAGTTCGGGCGGATCCAGCACCAGCACCGCCGCACCATACCCGGCCAGATGCGCACCCATGCCGTAGACGCTGCGGAAGGGCACCTCCACGAGATCCCGCGGATCCTCCCGGGGGAAGACGCGCCCACCCTGCCGGCCGCCGTCGGCCACCGGTCCCGGCGACGGCGGGACCGCGGTCCGCAGCGGCTCGTCGACCTGCTTACCACGGGTCCGCAGCTCCGCGGCCCGCTCGGGCCGGATCGCCAGCAACGCCGTCCGCATCGGCACCTCACGGCCCGACCGGCCCAGCATCCGGTCGGTGTCCAGGCCGGGCGGCACCTCGAACGCCCCCGGCGGACCCGACAACCGCACCCGCCCCTCGATCCGCGACAACCGGAACACCCGCGGCGCATCCCGCTCCAGGTCGTGGCACAGCAGGTACCAGCCACCACCCCGCGCCGCGATCCGCCACGGCCACACCTTGCGGGTACGCACCTGGCCGTCCGACGCGGCCCGGTACCGGAAGGACGCCACCCGCCGCTGCGACACACCCTCCAGCAGCGGCCCGTACGCCTCCCCCACGGCCCGCACCCGCGGCGCGAGCCCCGCCAGCACGTCCCCCGCCGACGAACCCCCCACCCCGCCGTCCAGCGGAGCACCCGCCGCCCGCAGCTTCACCAGCGCCCGCGCCATGTCCGTACGCAACGTCTTGTCCGCCCAGAACTGCGCCGCCAGCGACAGCACCCCCAGCTCCGCCGGCGTCAGATCGATCTGCCCCAGCGCGTACGCGTCCTGATCGATCCGGTACCCGACCTCGTCCGTATGACCCCCCAGCCCCACCGTCGAGACCGGGACGCCCAAGGACCGCAACGTGTCCTTGTCCCGTTCGAACATGCGGAAGAACGCGTCGTCGCTCGACGCGTCGGCATACCCCGCCACCGCGGCACGCACCTGGGTACGAGTCATCGCCACATCGGTGTTCACCAGGGCGATCACCAGGTTCAACATGCGTTCGGCAGGATTCAGCGAAGGAGTCACGGCATCTACGGGGGTGGCGGTCGAAGGGGGCATCGGGACAACGGTAGCCTCGGATGCGTGATCACGTGGCGCATCGGCACCGTTCTGTCCACAGGCAAGCGCTGGCGCGGTGCCACCGAACTCACCGTCACCCTCGACCGGCCCCTGACCGCGGCCCCCGACGACACCCCGCACACCGGCACCGGCGACCCCGCCCCGGGCAGCCCGGTCCACGAGGTCCGCGCCCTCGCCTACACCCACCTGGTCGGCAACCCCGAACCCGGCGACGCCCTCCTGGTGAACGTCTCCGCCCTCGCCCGCGGCCTCGGCACCGGCGGATACGCCCTCGTCGTCGGACCGGCCAGCCGCTTCGGCGAACCCCTCACCGACCTGCCCGCCGACCCACCACCCGGACCCGGCCACCTCGTCAAGGCCCGCTACACACCCCTGCAGACCCTCGTGCTCGGCGTCGACGAACAGGAATCACCCCACCACGACCTCCTGCGCGACGCCGACTCCCTCGACGGCATGCCCGTCGTCGTCGCCGACCTGCACTCCGCGCTCCCGGCCGTCATCGCCGGCGCCCGCCACGCCGCCACCCAGGCCGGCCGGCCCCTGCCCCGCATCGCCTACGTCATGACCGACGGCGGCGCCCTGCCCGCCGCGTTCTCCCGCACCGTCGCCGCCCTGCGCGAAGCCCAATGGCTCGACACCTGCATCACCGCCGGCCAGGCCTACGGCGGCGACCTCGAGTCCGTCACCGTCCACACCGGCCTCCTCGCCGCGCGACACGTCACCCGCGCCGACCTCGCCGTCGTCGTCCAGGGACCGGGGAACCTCGGCACCGGCACCCGCTGGGGCTACTCCGGCGTCGCCGCCGGCGAAGCCGTCAACGCCACCGCCGCCCTGCGCGGCCGCCCCGTCGCCTCCCTGCGCGTCTCCGGCGCCGACCCCCGCACCCGCCACCACGGCATCTCCCACCACTCCCTGACCGCCTACGCGCGCGTGGCGCTCGCGGCTGCCGACGTCCCCGTCCCGGTCCCCTCCCCGCGGGTGGAGGCGATGCCGGGCTGGGGCGCGGATCTCACACGGCGGGTCCGGGCGCAGGCCGCCACGCTCGAGGCGCACCGGCTCGTGGACGTGACGGCCGACGACGCGCTGGTCGCGACGCTGCGCACCTGCCCGGCCGGGCTGCGCACGATGGGCCGGGGCCTGGACGAGGACCCGGCGTCGTTCGTCACCGCGGCCGTCGCCGGCGTCCACGCCCAGCGGCTGATCGCACGCCCGGCCACATGAGGCGCCCGGTGGTGGCCACCGTCCTGGTGGTGCTCGTCGTCCTCGCGGCCGCCGCGACCACTCCCTGGGTCGTGAGCCCGCCCGACATGGCCGCGATCCTGCCCTCCAGCCCGGCCGAGTTCCCCGACGTCCCGCCCGAGCCGACGGCGGCCGCGACCGGGGTCCCGAGCGAGAACGTCCTCGACCACACGGCACGCAACGTCATCGGGGTCGTGGCGACGGTCCTGCTGCTGGTACTGCTCGCCTGGCTCGGGACGGTCCTGGGCCGGCGCCTGCGCGACCGGTACGCACCCGAGACCGACGTCCCCCGCCAGGACCCGGCGGGCGCGAACGCGATCACCGTCACGCCGGACGAACTCGCCTCCCAGCTGCGGGACGCCGTCCAGGACGCGCTGGCGCACGTCGACCGGGCGGGCGGCGTGCCGCGGGACGCCGTCGTGGCCGCCTGGGTCGCGCTGGAGGGCGCCGCCGCCACCCGCGGCGCCGAACGTGACCCCGCGCACACCCCGACCGAGTTCACCACCGCGCTCCTGGCCGCCACGCCGGCCCCCGCCGCCGACATCCGCACGCTGCGAGGCCTCTACCAGCGCGCCCGCTTCACCACCCGCCCCGTCTCCGACGACGACGTGGCGGCCGCCCGCACCGCACTGGCGGGCATCGCCCGCGCGCTCGACCCGGCCGGTCGGCCATGACCCGGCCCGGGACGATCGTCGTCGCGGCACTCCTGGTGGGCCTCGCCGCGGCCGCCGCGCTCACGGGCGCGCTCGCCTGGACGCACGCGCTCGCCGGCGCGATCGTCGTCGCCGTGCTCGTCGGGGTCCACCGCGGTACCGAGACCACCGTCGAGGACCCCGACTGGCACGACCGCCCCGAGGAGACCCGCACCGGGGGCCGCCACGAGGTCTCGGACCTGGGCTGGGCCGTGCTCGGCGGAGACGGGCGCGTCAAGGACTCCGTCGCCCGCCGCGTCCGCGCTCTCGCCCTGGCCCGGCTGCGCCGCGCCGGACGCGACACCACCAGCCTCGGCGTCGACCTGCGTGAACGGCCCACCCTCCGCACCCTGGCGAGATGGCTCGACGCGATCGAACGCATCCCCGACACACCCGACGAGAGAGGCCCCCGCGCATGACCGAACCGCACACCCCGTCCCGGCCCCCCGCCGACCCGCTGCCGGCCGACGACGTCGCCGCCCTGGCCGCGCGGGTCCTGGACGAGGTCGGCACGGCCGTGGTCGGCATGACCCGGACCCTGCCCGTCGCGCTGGCCACCATCCTCGCCGGCGGGCACGTCCTGTTCGAGGACGTCCCCGGCCTCGGCAAGACCCTCGCCGCACGCTCCCTCGCCACCGCGCTCGGCCTCGACTTCACCCGCCTGCAATGCACCCCCGACCTGCTGCCCAGCGACATCACCGGCTCCGCCGTCTTCGACCCGGGCACCCACACCTTCGAGTTCCGCCCCGGCCCCGTGTTCACCGGCCTCTTCCTCGCCGACGAGATCAACCGCACCGCACCCAAGACACAGTCCGCGCTGCTCGAGGCCATGGCCGAACGACAGGTGTCCGTCGAGGGCACCAGCCACCCCCTGCCCAGCCCCTTCCACGTGCTGGCCACCTCCAACCCCGTCGAGTACGAGGGCACCTACCCCCTGCCCGAAGCACAGCTCGACCGGTTCATGGTGCGCCTCGCGATCGGCTACCCCGAACCCGGCCAGGAAAGCGACATCATCCAGCGCCGCCTCGCCCGCCGCGCCGAGGACGCCCCCGTGGCCCGCGTCACCGACCCCGCCACCGTGCTCGCCATGCAGGCCGGCATCGAAACCGTCGAGGTCGACCCCGACGTCGTGCGCTACTGCGTCGACCTGGTCGCCGCCACCCGCACCCACCAGGCCCTCGAGGTCGGCGCCTCACCCCGCGGGTCGGCCAACCTCGTCCTCGTGGCCCGCGCCCTCGCCGTCATCGAAGGCCGCGACCACGTCCTGCCCGAGGACGTCAAACGCGTCGCCGTCCCCGTCCTCGCCCACCGCCTCACCCTCACCCCCGACGCCTGGGCCCAGGCCACCCGCCCCGAAGACGTCGTCACCGGACTCCTGCGCACCGTCCCCACCCCCGCCACCGTCCGGACCGGCCCGTGAACCCACCCCCGACCGGCAGCCCACACGCCTGGCAGGCCACCAGCACCCGCCGCGCCGGAACCGTCACCGGCATCGTGCTGCTCGCCGCCGCCGTCCTCGCCGCACGACCCGACCTCGCCGTCCTCGCCGTCCCCGTCCTCCTGACCAGCCTGTGGTCCGGCACCGGCCCCACCCACCCCACCACCGCCCGCCTCCACGAACCCGACGGCGAGACCCGCGCCGGCGAACTCACCGCCACCCTCACCCTCCACCCCGCCGACACCGCCCCCCTCACCCACCTGCGCATCGCCGCACCCGGCCACCGCGACACCCAGACCGTCATCGCCACCCCACCCGGCACACGCGAGATCCCCCTGCGACTCGCCTCCGTCCGCACCGGCACCCAGGACACCTTCGACATCGCCGTCCGCGCCTACGACACCACCGGCACCTGGGAACAACCACCCTGGAACGTCCACGCCCCACGCCGCCTCGTCCTGCCCGGCACCACCCCCCTCGGCGCCGTCCCCCTCCCCGACATCCTGCGCGGCCTGACCGGCACCCACACCTCCCACCGCCTCGGCGACGGCACCGAACTGCGCGACATCCACCCCTTCCACCCCGGCGACCGCCTCCGCCGCATCGACTGGCGCACCACCGCACGCCGCTCCCCCGACCTCGAGGACCTCTACGTCCGACGCACCTTCGCCACCGCCGAAGCCACCGCGATCCTCATCATCGACTCCCGCGACGACGTCGGACCCGACATCCGCACCTGGCGCGGCCACGCCCACCCCCGCCCCGAGGACGCCACCTCCCTCGACCTCGCCCGCCACGCCGCCGCCTCCATCGCCCACCGCCTCACCCAGACCGGCGACCGCGTCACCATGGAAGACCTCGCCCGCCGCCGACGCCCCCTGCCCCCCGCCTCCGGACAACGACACCTGCGCCGCCTCACCCACGCCCTCGCCCTCGCCCACCCCGTCGACGACCGCGCCACCAGCCACACCCTGCGCCCACCCCCACTCCCCGCCGGCGCCGTCGTCTACCTGTTCAGCACCCTCCTGGACGACGACACCACCACCCTCGTGCGCGCCTGGCGCACCCTCGGACACCGCGTCGTCGTCATCGACACCCTCCCCACCCTCCACCCCATCCACCTCCCCCACCTCCGTCTCGCCTGGCGCATCACCCGCCTCGAACGCGACGACCGCATCACCACCCTCCAGCACACCGGCACCCCCGTCATCCACTGGAGCGGCCACACCCCCACCCGCCGCCGCCTCGAAGCCCTCGCCCACCGAACCCGCCGCCGGCCCGCCACCACCCCACGGAGCACCCCGTGAACCCCCGGTCCCACCTCGGCCTGCGCGAACAACCCCTCCCCCACGTCCGGATCACCACCGGACCCACACTCCCCGGCTGGACCTTCCCCCTCACCCAGGCCCTCACCGCCACCGCCCTCCTGACCGGCGCCACCCGCACCGACTGGCTCACCCAACCCCTCCTCCAGACCACACTCCTCGCCCTCACCGCCCTCCTCGTCCTGCGCCCGACCCCCACCACCGCGGGCATCCTGCTCACCGCCACCGCCATCCTCCTGTGGACCTCCGGCGACGGACCCTTCGACCCCCGCGTCCTCTGGCTCGCACCCCTCGGCCACCTCCTGTGGCGCACCACCTGGTGGGCAGCCAGAACCCCACCCACGGCCCGCGTCGAACTCGCCGCCATCCTCACCGGATGGCGACAGACGGCCCTCGTCCTCGCCGCCACCGAACTGCTGGCGCTCGCGGCGTGGGGTGTCACCGCGTTGCCGGGTGTGGGGCCGGCGATCCTGGTGGGTGCGTCGGCGCTGGCGGCCCTGGCGGTGCTGGCCCTGCCTCGCGAGGAGTGAGAGGACGACGGCGCCGCCCGGCGATCGGGATCGCGGGGCGGCGCCGGGGTGGGCCGGGGAGCCGGTGGGTCAGGGAACCGGGGTGAAGTCCCGGGCGCCGAGAAATTCCGGGCGGCGCGCCTGGCCGCTGTACGGCTCGACCGGCTCGTTCTCGACCGAGTTGTACACGAAGTAGAGCGTGGAGCTCGGGTAGGGCGAGATGTTGCCGCCGGAGCCGTGCATGCTGTTGCTGTCGAACAGCACGGCGCTGCCGGGCCCGCCCTCCAGCACCTCGATGCCGTGCCGGTCGGCGAGCTGTTCCAGGGCCGCCGGGCTCGGTGTGCCGGACCCATGCATGTCCAGCAGCGCCTTCTCCTGCTGGGTGGGCACGATGTCCCCGCACGACACGTAGGTGGTGTGGGAGCCGGGCATGATCATCAGCGGGCTGTTGAACGAGTGGAAGTCGCTCAGCGCGATGGTGAAGCTCACCGCACGCATGCGCGGCATCCCGTCCTCGGCGTGCCAGGTCTCGAAGTCCGAGTGCCAGTACACGTCGTCGCCGGTGAGGCCGGGCTTGGTGTTGGCGCCGCTCTGGTGGATGTACACGTCGGTGCCGAGGATCTGGCGGGCCCGGTCCACGAGGCGGGGGTCGTGCGCGACGGCGTGGAACACCTCGCTGGTGCGGTGCACACCGAAGATGGTGCGCACCTCGTGCGAGGCCTGGTCCACGATCGTGCTGTCCTGCGCGAGGATCTCCGGGTCGGTGGCCATGCGTTCCAGCTCGTCGCCGAGCGCGGTGACCTCGGTGGGTGTGAAGAACTCGGGGAACGTGAGGTAGCCGTTCTGGGTGAAGTCCTCCAGCTCCTCGCCGTCCAGCGGACCGTCGTCGGCCGTGCCGTGCACCACGAAGTCTTCCCGCGGCATCAGGAGGAACTCACCCCCCGTTCGCGTGGGATAGACGTCAGCGACTTGCTCGCTCGACTGGGTCATGTGTTCTCCTCCTGGACTGGGATGGGACCAGTGCTCGCCGGGCTCGGGTGAGCGCGGCACGTCTCAGGCTCCGGGGGTGGGTTCGTCCTCGACGATCAGGGGGTAGACGCCGTTCTCGTCGTGCACCTCGCGGCCGGTGACCGGCGGGTTGAACACGCAGGCCATGCGCAGGTCGGTGGTGGCGCGTACCGTGTGCTTCTCGTTGCCGTCGAGCAGGTAGCACATGCCGTCCCGGATCGGGTGGACCTCTCCGGTCTCGCGGTTGACGAGCTCGCCCTCGCCGCCGACGCAGTACACCGACTCGATGTGGTTGGCGTACCAGAAGTCGCTCTCCGTCCCGGCGTAGAGGATCGTCTCGTGGAAGGAGAAGCCGACTCCTTCCTTGGCCAGGACGATGCGTCGGCTGCGCCAGTTGCCGTCGGCGGGGGTGACGTCGCGGTCGGTGCCGTCGAGGTCCTCGACGTAGGTGATCTTCACGGCTGGTGCTCTCGTTTCTGCGGTCGGGGCGGAGCCTGTGCGGCGCCGCCGAGGTGGTGCTCTGCCGGGGGACGACGGCGGGCGCGCGGGCCCGCCGTCGTCGGGTGGGGGTGGTGAGCTGCGGCCTCAGGCCGCGGTCTCGACCGGGGCGCCGAGCACGTCGTCGGCGGCGGCGGCGATGATGTCCAGGCCGCGCCGCACCTCCTCGGAGGTGATGGTCAGGGGCGGCATGGTCTTGAGGACCTCGCTGTCGGGGCCGGACGTCTCGACCAGCAGCCCGCGCTGGAAGGCCGCCGCGGCGATCTTCCCGGCGGCTTCCTTGTCGGGGAACTCGATGCCGGTGAGCATGCCGCGGCCCTTGACGACGGCGTCCTGGTAGCCGTCGGCGATCTTCTGCAGGCCGTCGCGCAGTTCGGCGGCGCGCTCCTGGACCTGCTTCTCGAAGGTGTCGTCGGCCCAGAACGTCTTCAGGGCGGCCGCGCCGGTCACGAAGGCGGGGTTGTGGCCGCGGAACGTGCCGTTGTGCTCGCCCGGCTCCCACTGGTCCAGGTCGGGGCGCACGAGGGTGAGGGCCATGGGCAGGCCGTAGCCGGACAGCGCCTTGGACAGGCACACGATGTCCGGGGTGATGCCGGCCTCCTCGAAGCTGAAGTAGGTGCCGGTGCGGCCG
Organism: Myceligenerans xiligouense; assembly: GCF_003814695.1. Taxonomy (GTDB): domain Bacteria; phylum Actinomycetota; class Actinomycetes; order Actinomycetales; family Cellulomonadaceae; genus Myceligenerans; species Myceligenerans xiligouense. The sequence goes on along the minus strand of NZ_RKQZ01000001.1, from coordinate 2,497,990 downwards.
ACGCCCGCCTGCACGTCGTCGACGATGAGGAGGATCTCGTGCGCCTTGCACAGGTCGGCCAGCGCGCGCAGCCATTCGGGGCGGGCCGCGTTGAGGCCGCCCTCGCCCTGGACGGTCTCCACGATGATCGCGGCGGGCAGGTCGACGCCGGAGCCGCTGTCCTCCAGGACGCGCTCCAGCCAGAGGAAGTCCTCGACGGCGCCCGAGAAGTAGTTGTCGTAGGGGATCTTGGAGGTGTTGGTCAGCGGCAGGCCGGCGCCCTGGCGCTTCATGGAGTTGCCGGTCACGGACAGCGCGCCGAGGGTCATGCCGTGGAACGCGTTGGTGAACGACAGGATGTGCTGGCGGCCGGTGACCTTGCGGGCGAGCTTCAGTGCGCTCTCGACCGAGTTGGTGCCGGTGGGGCCGGGGAACATGACCTTGTAGTCGAGGCCGCGGGGCTTGAGGACGTAGTCCCGGAAGTTGGTGAGGAACTCCCGCTTGGCCTTCGTGTGCATGTCGAGGGAGTGCACGATGGCGCCGGAGCGCAGGTAGTCGATCAGGGGCTCGGTGAGCTCGGGGTGGTTGTGCCCGTAGTTCATCACGCCGGCACCGGCGAAGAAGTCGAGGTACTCCCTCCCGTCCTCCGTCGTGACCGTGGATCCCGCCGCGGTCGCGAGCACGACCGGCCAGTTCCTGCAGTAGCTGCGGACCTGCGATTCGAGCTCGTCGAAGATGGTGGTCTGGGACATGGGGTATCGGCTCCCGGGCATGGTTGTGACCGCGGCCTGCGCTGTTCGGCGGCCTGCGTGCGGTCTCGTAGATGGATCGAGGATGGTTGTCAGGCCGCTGGGGCGACCGGGCCGATACGGAACAGGTGTTCCGTGTCGTGCCCTCCTCCGAGGATTTCCTCGGTGAAGAGGGGCGTGCGTTCGACGCCGGCGCCACGCGCCTGCGCGAACGAGGTGAACAGGGCGATCGACGCCGCGTTGTCCGCGGTGATGGTGGTCTCCACGTGCGTGCACCGCGGCACGCCGGAAACGACGTGGTCGAGCATCCTGGCGGCCAGCCGCCGGCCACGGAACGCGGCGTCGACGGCGACCTGCCACACCATCAGCGTGGTGGGCTCGTCGGGCCGCACGTAGCCGGTGAGGAATCCGGCCGGCTGTCCGTCGACCGTCGCGATCACCGATGTGGCGGCGAAGTCACGGGCCCACAGTACATAGGCGTAGGACGAGTTGAGGTCGAGCGTCTGGGAATCCCTGGCGATCCGCCACATGGCGGATCCGTCATCGACGGTGGGTTCCTTCAGTCCCACGTCCTGGCTGGTCCGTGCTTCGTTATGGTCTTCGTCGGAGGGCTGCATCGCCCATCAACCGTAACGGACTTTATTGACACTGTCATGTTGCCGTCACAATTTGGCAACCGCGTGTGGGCAACGCCACGGCTCGAATCGTTATTGTTCCCCTGTGATCACCAACGACCGCGGCAGCGGATCAACAATCCGGCCCTACCAGCCCAATGACCGGGATGCCGTCACCGAGATCTGCGTCCGGACGGCCGCGGGCGGCAAGGACGCGCGCGGCATCTACTCGGACGACCTCCTCATGCCCGACGTCTACTGCCTGCCGTACGTGACGTACGCCCCGGACCTGGCCTGGGTGGTGGACGACGCCGCCGGTCGCGCCATCGGCTACGTCCTCGCGGTGGCGGACACGCGGGCGTTCGTGGACTGGTACGCCGCCGAGTGGGCCCCGGGCTTCCGCGCCCGCCATCCCCGGCCCGGCCTGATGCGCCGCGACTACCGCTACAGCGAGGAGGCCCTCGTGCGCGACGGCGCGGACGCGCACCGCATGGTGCGCGGGATCACCCCGGCCGAGCTCGCGGACTATCCCGCGCACCTGCACATCGACCTGCTGCCCGAAGGCCAGCGGCAGGGCCTGGGCCGCCGTCTGCTCGACACGCTGCGTGCCGCCCTCGCCGAGCGTGGCGTGCCCGGCGTGCACCTCGGCATGGACCCCGACAACACGGGTGCCGGCGCCTTCTACGCCGCCTACGGCTTCCACGAGCTGCCCTCGCACCGCCCCGAGGCGCCGCTGCTGGGCATCGGTACCCGCTGAGGTCGCCGCGCCGCCGCCCTCGCCTCCGCGCGTGGCGACCTCGCCATCGGGTCGTCGCGTGCGGGGGGTCAGCGGTAGAACCGGTAGAGGGAACGGGCCACGAGGGCGGGCCGGCCCGCCCCCTCGACCTCGAACGTCTGGTCGACGGTGAGCTGGTGGCCGTCGCCCTTGACCTCGCTCACCTCGGCCACGACCGCGTTCATCCGCACGCGCGACCCGACGGGCACGGGCGAGACGAACCGCACCCGCTCCAGGCCGTAGTTCACCCGGGTGGCGACACCCCGCGGCTCCAGCAGCTCGCTCCAGAACCGCGTCGCCAGCGACAGGGTGAGGAAGCCGTGCGCGATCGGCCCGCCGAACGGCCCGTCCTGGGCCCGCACCGGATCGGTGTGGATCCACTGGTGGTCGTCGGCCGCGTCCGCGAACGTGTCCACGCGCTCCTGGGTCACCTCCGCCCACCCGGTCCAGCCGAGATCACGGCCCGCGAGTCCCGGCAGTTCGTCGTACGAGACGGTGAGGGTCATCGGCCGGCCCTTCCCTCGGGGCGCCGCAGGTCGTCGGGCAGAGGCGGGAACGACTCGCCCACCGACCGCAACGGCCCCATCTCGTCCGCGAACGAGTCGTGCAGCGCCTCGTAGGTCCAGCCCCCCTCCCGGTAGGCCGTCACCGCCGGCTCCGGATGGGTCCACAGCTGCAGCCGGTCCCCGCCGACCCCGATCGCCTGCCCGGTGATCCCGGCCGCGGCGTCGGACGCGAGGAACGCGACCAGGCCCGCGACGTCGTCCGAGGTCCCGAAGCCCAGGTCGCGCCGGAAGAAGCCGGGCATCGGCTCGCCCCGCTCCTCGGCCTCCACGGCGGCCGCGAAGTACGGCACGGTCGCGGTCATCGCGGTGGCGGCGACCGGGATCACCGTGTTCACCGCGATCCCCGCCTTCCTCAGCTCCAGCGCCCAGGTGCGCACCATGCCCACGACCCCGGCCTTCGCGGCGGCGTAGTTCGTCTGCCCGAAGGTGCCACGCTGCCCCGTCGGCGAGCCGACGCAGATGATCCGGCCGCCCTCACCCTGCTCCCGCAGACGGGTGGCCGCCTCACGCACGCACGTGAACGTGCCGCGCAGGTGGACGTCGATCACGGTGTCGAAGTCGTCGTCGCTCATCTTCCACAGCACCGCGTCACGCAGCACCCCGGCATTCGTCACGAGGACGTCGAGCCGGCCGTAGGTGTCGAACGCCGCGTCGGCCAGCTCCCGCGCGGTCCGCGCCGGGCCCACCGGGGCGACGACGGCGGTGGCGGACCCACCCGCGCCCCGGATCGCCTCGACCGCACCCGCCGCCGCTTCCTCGTCGACGTCGTTCACGACGACGGCCGCGCCGCGCCGCGCGAGCTCGGCCGCGTAGGCCAGACCCAGCCCGCGACCCGATCCGGTGACGATGGCAACCTTGCCGTTCAGCGTCATGGCTCATCTCCTTCGATCGGAGCCCATCCCAGCGCATGTACTTGAGATTGTCAATAATTGATTGAGTCTATCTTGTACAGTCGGGACATGACCAGCGAGCTGCGCACCGCGCCACCCCTGACGAGCGACACCGCCTTCCTCCTGGCGCGCGCCAACGCGAACTCCCTCGCCACCGCACACGCCGCACTCGCCGACCACGGCCTCCGCGTCCGCTCCTACACCGTCCTCGCACTCGCCGCCGCCGAAGAACGCCGCACCCAGCGCAACATCGCCGACCTCCTCCGACTCGACCCCAGCCAGGTCGTCGCCCTCGTCGACGACCTTCAACGCCGCGGCCTCGTCACCCGCGAACCCGACCCCGCCGACCGACGCGCCAAAGTCGTCGTCGCCACCACCGAAGGCCGCCGCCTCCACGCCACCGCGGCCGACGCCGCACACGACGCCGCCCGCGAACTCCTCACCCCCCTCGACGACACAGAACGCGAACTCCTCCGAGACCTCCTCCACCGCCTCGCCTTCCCCACCTGACCGGCACCAACCACCGCCGGCGCTCGCGGGCGAGGAGGATGACATTACCAACGATTGACACCCTCAACGAATTGCTGCTTCACTGAGAGCCGCCGCACCTGCGGCGCCCCTCAGTCACAAAGGAGTAGCTGAGCATGCCCCCCACTCGATTCCTCGCGCCGGCCGCCGTCATCGCGTCCACCCTGCTCCTCGCCGCGTGCACGGCCGGATCGCCCAGTGGCGGCACCACCGCCTCCGAACCGGCCGACGGCGAGCTCACGCCGGTGACCGTCGGCCTCCTGACGATCGCCCCCTCCGCCGCCGTGCAGTACGGCATCGACGAGGGAATCTTCGCCGAGCACGGGCTCGACGTCTCCGTGCAGGCAGCCCAGGGCGGCGCCGCGATGCTCCCGGCGGTCTCCACCGGCCAGATCGACTTCGGCGTCGGCAACCCGCTGTCCGTCCTCACCGCGGCCGGCCAGGGCGTCGACATGCGCATCGTGTCCGGCTACTCGTCCTCGCTCGCCGACGGCGACGACATCAACGCCGTCGTCACCCGCGCCGGGGACGGCCTCACCACCTGGCAGGACCTCGCCGGCAAGAAGGTCGCCGTCAACACCGTCAACGGCCAGGGCGACCTCACCATCATGGGCGCGGTCCAGGACGACGGCGGCGACCCCGAGGCCGTCGAGTTCCTCGAGGTGGCCTTCCCCGACGCCCTGGCACAGCTCGACGGCGGGAACGTCGACGCCGTGTGGGTGCCGGAACCCTTCCTCTCGGCCGCGGTCGCCGACCCCGCCGCGTACAGCGTGCTCGGCTATCCGAACCAGGACGTCCTGCCCGGCCTGCCCACCATGGTGACGTTCACCTCCGGCAGCCTGGCGGACGAGGACCCCGAGCTCGTGGCGGCCTGGCGCGAGGCCGTCGGCGACGTGCTCGACACCGCCACGGCGGACCGGGAGGGGTTCGCCACCACGATCGCCGAGTTCACCGGCATGCCCGGGGACGTGGCGGCGAGCCTGCGCCTGGAGCGGCTGTCGGCCGACGTCGACCCGCAGGTCCTCACCGATCTCAGCACGCTGGCCACGGAATTCGGGTTCGTCGAGAGCGCCCCCGACCTCGACACGATCATCGTCGACTGACCTGATGGGCCGCACGATGCCACGCCCCGGCAACGGCGGACCGCCGCTCCTGCGCCGCGCCCTTCTCGGCACCGCCGGCGTCCTGACCTTCCTCGGAGCCTGGGAGGTGACATCGCGCACCGGGATCGTCGACCCGGCCTACCTGCCGGCCGCCTCCGAGGTGCTGGCCGCGCTGGTCAGCAACGCGACCCTCACCGGCTTCTGGGAGGCCGCCGGCCGGACCGTCACCTCCTGGGCACTGGGCATGCTCCTCGCGCTGCTGCTCGCCGTGCCGCTGGCGACCGTCGTCGGCCTGTGGCCGTTCCTGCAGCGCACGACCCGGTCGACGGTCGAGTTCCTGAGGCCGATCCCGTCCGTCGGCCTCATCCCGCTCGCCGTCCTGCTGCTGGCAGAGCCCCTGCAGCAGAGCCTCCTGATCATCACCTACGGGGCGTTCTGGCAGGTGTTCGTCCAGGTGCTGTACGGGGTGGCCGACGTCGACCCCGTGGCGACCAGCACCGCGCGCAGCTACGGGTTCACCGGGTGGCAGCGGGTCCGCGACGTCGTCCTGCCCTCGGCGCTGCCGTTCCTCCTGACCGGCATCCGGCTCGCCTCCGCCGTCGCCCTGATCCTGGCCGTCACCGCCGAGCTCGTCATCGGCACGCCGGGACTCGGCAACCAGATCGCCCTCGCCAAGGACGCCGGGCTGTACGCCTCCACCTACGCCCTCGCCCTCGCCACCGGACTGCTGGGCGTCGTGATCAACGCCGGCGTGCGGGCCGCCGAGCGGCGGCTCCTGTCCTGGCACCAGTCCGTCCGGGGAGACGCCTCATGAAACGGTCGCTCGTCTCGCTCGCCTACGCGCTCGGCCTGCCGGTCGTCCTGGTCACGGTCTGGTGGCTCGCCACCCGGGACGCCACGAGCATCTTCGTCCCGAGGCCCACGGAGCTCGTCGCGGAGCTCGTCGGGACCTGGGCGGGTGAGCGCTTGTTCACCGACGTGCTACCGAGCCTCGCGCGGTTCGCCGCCGGCACCGGCGCGGCGATCGTCCTCGGCATCCTCGTGGGTCTCGTCACGGGCCTGAACAGCGGGCTGCGCGCCTTCTGCGAACCCGTCTTCGAGTTCTTCCGCGCCATCCCGCCCCCGGTGCTCATCCCGGTGTTCGGGCTCGTGATCGGCGTCAGCGACAGCATGAAGGTGGCGGTCATCGTCGCGGGCGCGGTGTGGCCCGTGCTGCTCAACACGGTCGAGGGCGTGCGGGCGGTCGACGCCGTCCAGACCGAGACGAGCCGCGCCTACGGGATCCACGGGTTCAACCGGGTGCGGTATCAGATCCTGCCGGCGGCCGCGCCGCAGATCCTCGCCGGGGTGCGCCAGGCCCTGCCCATCGGGATCGTGCTCATGGTGATCAGCGAGATGTTCTTCTCGTCGTCGGGCCTGGGCTTCTCCATCATCCAGTTCCAGCGCCGCTTCGCGGTGCCCGAGATGTGGTCGGGCATCCTGGTGCTGGGGCTGGTCGGTATCGCGGTGTCGATCGTCTTCACGATGGTCGAGCGCCGTGTCCTGCACTGGTACCACGGACTGAAGGAACTCGACAATGCCTCCTGAGGACGTACCCGACATCGCCGTCGTGAGCCGCGGACGCACCCTCCCTCCCGAGCGGACGCTGCTGTCCGTGCGTGGCCTGCGGAAGGTGTACGAGACCGGCGGCGGCGCCGTCGAGGCGGTGCGCGACCTGACCTTCGACCTCGGCCGCAACGAACTGACCTGCCTCGTCGGGCCGTCGGGGTCCGGCAAGACCACGCTGCTCAAGTGCATCGCGGGCCTCCTGGCACCCACCAGCGGCGACGTGCTGCTGGACGGCAAGCGGGTCACCGGTCCGCCGAAGAAGATGGCCGTCGTCTTCCAGGAGTACGGGCGGTCCCTGTACCCCTGGCTGCGTGTCGCCGACAACGTCGGCCTCCCGCTGCGCAACGCCGGGGTCCCCGCCGCCCGGCGCACGGCGCTGGTCGCCGAGGCGCTGGAGAGCGTCGGGCTGGCCCACGTGCCCCGGGCGTACCCGTGGCAGCTCTCCGGAGGCATGCAGCAGCGCGTGGCGATCGCTCGGGCGATCGCGTACCAGCCCGAGGTGCTGCTCATGGACGAGCCGTTCGCCGCCGTCGACGCCCAGACCCGTGCCGACCTGGAGGACCTCGTGCGCTCCGTCCGGGAGCGGCTCGGCGTCACGGTGCTCTTCGTGACCCACGACATCGACGAGTCCGTCTACCTCGGTACGCGCGTGATCATCCTGTCCTCCTCACCGACCGTGGTCCAGGAGGACCTCGTCGTCGACCTGCCCGATCAGCGCGACCAGCTCGAGACTCGCGCGCTACCGCGGTTCACGGAACTCCGGCATCACGTCTACGAGCAGATCCAGCTCGCGAAGCGCGGCCACCGGCCGGAGGACGAGAAGGTCGCCGACTAACCATCCTCCCCCGCGCCCGCCTCGGTCCAGGCGCGGCGGACCTGCTCGAAACGGGTCGGCAGCGGGGTCCGTGTCGCGCCGTACCTCGCGTTGGTGCGGTGCACGAAACGCCGCCACGACAGGACCAGCCCCTGCCGCGTGATCGGCAGGCCGCTGGCCACCGTGGTGCCGTTGTCGTGCGTGTGGTGCACGGTGAGCAGCAGCGCCTGCGGGATCGAGCCCTCCAGCTCCACCGCGAGCTCCTCGCGCACCGACATCCAGTGCCGTAGCAGCACCACCAGGTCCGCCGGGAGCCGGTGCCTGCGCGGCACACGGTGCTTGCCGTGCCGCACGGCGGCGGCGCCCTCGCCCGCCCGGGCCGTGTCCGGGCCCAGATCGAGATCCTCCACACGCATCCGCAGCAGGTCGCCGTACCTCGCGCCGGTGGCCCGCACGAGCCCGGTGATCACGGCCAGCCGCACCGTCTCCGGTTTCGCGTCCGGGCGCATCGCCTCGGTCGCCAGCTCGCGCCACACCCATTCGGCCTCCTCGAGCGTGACCGGTGGGCGGGGGTACCGAGGCTCGTCGGTGCTTGGTGGTTCAGGTGCGTCTTTGCCGGCCATGGCAATATTCTACGCTTGGCACACTATTATTTCCAGGGTGTGGCCGAAGAAGTCGGCGGTGACGAGGTGAGACATCCGCCGGCCGGGGCTTCCCGTAGGCTCGGCGCCGTGACCGAGCTCGCCCTGCCCCGCACCCTGGCCCGGCCGGTCGACCACGAGCTCGTGATCAAGAGGTCGCGCTTCCTCACCCGCCTGGAGCCGGTTCCCGACGCCGCCGCGGCGAACGCCGTCATCGCGCGGATCCGCAAGGAGTTCTGGGACGCCCGGCACCACTGCGTGGCGATGGTGCTCGGTCTCCGGGCCGACCAGGCGCGCTCCTCCGACGACGGCGAGCCCTCGGGGACCGCGGGCGTCCCGATGCTGGACGTGCTGCGGCATCGGGACGTGACCGACGTCGTCGCCGTGGTGACCCGCTACTTCGGCGGGGTGAAGCTCGGCGCGGGCGGGCTCGTCCGCGCGTACTCGGGCGCGGTCTCGGGGGCGCTGGACGTCGCCGCCGCGTCGGGCGCGATGCTGCGGCGCCGGCTCCTGCACGAGATCGAGGTGCCGGTCCCCCACGCGGACGCCGGCCGGATCGACAACCTGCTGCGCGACTGGGCGGGCTCCCACGGAGCCGTCGTCGAGGCTCCCGCGTACGACGACGTCGCGCGACTGCGGCTGCTCGTCCCCGGCGCCCACCTGGACGCCCTGCGCGCCGACCTCGCGGCCGCCTCGTCGGGAGAGCTCTCCCCCGAGGCCGGCGACAGCCGCGTGGTGGACGTCCCGGTGGCTGCGCGCGCCTGATCCGGGCACGCCCCGCCGTGCCACGGCCGGACGTTCTTCCGGCGCGACCCTCACCCTCCGGTCGCGCGCCGGAGAAACCTCGGTAACGTTCATGACCAGGGCCGGGTTCCACAGCGCACCGGCGTTCCCCGGCACCGCGAACCGTTCGAGGAAGGGGCCGGAGATGGACTTCGCCGAAGATTTCGACTGGGCCGGGATCCTGGGGACGACCGCCATCGTCATCGTGATCCTGGTCCTCACGTGGATCGTCGCCCGGCTGGTGAGGTGGGCCGTCGCGAAACTGGTGACACGGATCGGGTTCCTCCGGCGCCAAGGCGCCGACGGGCGCGACGTCGGCACGTCCATCGGCCAGATCGCCGCACTCCTCATCTGGCTGTTCGGCCTGCTCGCCGTGCTCCAGGTACTGGAGCTCGATCAGGTACTGAGACCGCTCCAGGCGATGCTCGAGACGATCCTCGGCTACCTGCCGAACATCATCGGTGCGGCGGTGCTGTTCTTCATCGGCTACCTCATCGCGAAGATCGCCAAGCAGATCATCGAGGCGGCGCTGGGCGCGGTCAACTTCAGGCGCATGTTCGGCCGGGCGAGGTCCGCGGCCACCCGCGCGACGGGAGCCGAGCCGACCGCGACCGGCGAGACCTACGGCACGACGACGACCGACGCCGGGGACGAGGACCACGAGGCGAACGCCCGGATCGCATCGGTCATCGCGAATCTCGTCTTCGCCGTCATCATCATCGTCGTGGCCATCGCGGCGCTGCAGATCCTCGGCATCAGGTCGATCTCCGACCCGGCCGAGGAGATGCTCACCCTGATCCTCGGGGCCATCCCGGCGATCATCGCCACCCTGGTCATCCTGGGTATCGGCTACCTCATCGCGAAGTTCGCCGCCGACCTCCTGGAGAGCGTGCTGCACGGCGCCGGCACCGACCGTGCGGTCCAGAACATCGGCGTCCCCGCCGGGCGTACGAGCCCGTCCACCGTCATCGCGAAGATCGTTCAGGTGGCGATCGTCGTCTTCTTCGCGATCATGGCGGCCCAGCTGCTCGGCTTCGCCGCGATCACCGACATCCTCAACGAGGTGCTCGCCCTGGGCGGGCGCGTCCTGTTCGGCGGCGCGATCATCGCCGTCGGCTTCTTCGTGGCCAACCTCATCAAGCGCGCGATGGGCGAGGGTACCGCCGGCACGATCCTGCGGTACGCGACGATCGCCTTGTTCGTGGCCATCGGTCTGCAGTACATGGGGCTGGCGGACTCGATCATCACCCTCGCGTTCGGCTCGGTCGTCGTCGGCGCGGCACTGGCCGCCGCCCTCGCCTACGGGCTGGGGGGTCGCGACGTCGCGCACCGGTCGCTGGAGCGACTGGAGCGCAGGATGGAGACGTCGACGGCGACCTCGTCGTCGGCTTCCCCGACGACGACGCCGCCACCGCCCCCGCCGCCGGGCGGCCGGGACGTCTGAGAACCTTCCGCGGGCGGCTGACCTCCGGGTCAGCCGCCCGCGGGGCGTCCGGACACCACCGCGAAGGAGTACGTGGGCCACGCCCCGAGGAACCGGCCGCTCGTCCCGGATCGCCGCCTGCTCGCGCCCGACGGCCCCGCGCCCGCGCATCACCCCGCCACAAGAGTTATCCACAGATTGTGCCGGTCGGTAGCGAGACACACATGGGAAACATAGGATCGAACATGCGATCTAGAGATGGATCGCCGTGTCGTGGCTGGTCCTGTCCATGCTCAGGGGGTGAGTGCTGATGCAAGGTCCGATGTTCGACGACGGTGAGGGCGTGGACCCGGTCCGCCTCCTCGTGGACGACGTCACCCGGCTCGTTCCGGGTCCGCTGCTCGCAGGGGCACTGCAAGGCCTCGCGGAACCTCAGTGTCTCGCGAGATCTCAGTCGCCGGCGGAATCGGCCCTCGAATCGTTCCCCGCCTCGGCCTCCGAATCGACGCGCCCGGCCACCCCTCCGCTGGAAGCGCTGGACGGCACCGAACTGCGCCATCTCACGGCGGGCTGGGAAAGACTCGTCTCCTGGGCCCGCGCCGCCCAGGCACGCGTCGCCCGAGAGCTGATGGCACGCGTCGACGGCCCACTGTCGCGGGACTCGGTCGCCGGGGAGATCGCCGACGAGCTCCACGTGACGACGAGCGAGGCATGGCAGATCGCCATGCGGGGCGAGGGCACCGGCCGGTACCCGGCGCTGGATGATGCCCTGGCGACCGGAAAGGTGGACGCGAAGAAGACCGACACGTTCCTGCGTGCCGGGGCCGGCCTCACGCCCGCCGAACGCGGGGAAGCCATCGCGGACCTGCTCCCGGTCGCGCCCCGGCGCACCTGGAAATGGATCAGTGAGCAGATGAACGCTCGCGCCGCGGAACTGCACGGGGCCAAGGCCCGCCGACGCGACGTCACCGACCGGTGCAACGTCTGGGCCGAGCAGGCAGGCCCCGGACGCGGCCGCATCGTCGCGGACCTCCCGGTCACCGACGCCGCCCTGGCGTTCAATGCCGTCCAGAGCGCGGCCAAGGCCCTCCAGGACACCCCCGGTGAGACGCGGCCCCTCGGTGCGCTGCGAGCCGCCGCGTTCAGCGCCCTGCTCACGGGACGCCTCGTGCTGCCCTGCTCCGACCATGACGCCGCCGACGACGCCGACGACAGCGCTCCTCTCGGTGCCCCGCGCGACGCTGTCGGCGGCACCCGCGGCGACGCGGACGGTCCGCCGGCCGAGCCGCCCGGTCTCGTGGAGCCCGTCCTCGACACCGACCTCGTTCCCGTCCCCGACGATCCGCGCGGTGTCCACCTGACGGGCACGGCGGCCGGCACGCGCCTGCGCGTCATCGACGTCCCCGCCACCGTCCACGTGACCGTCCCCGCCACCGTGCTCCTCGACCCGGCCGACATGACCCCGGGGATCCTCGACGGCATCGGCCCCGTCCCCGCCGACGATGCCGCCCGCATCGCGGCCGACGGCACCTGGCGCCGCCTGCTGACGGATCCCGTCTCCGGAATCCTCACCGACTACTCCAGCCGCTCCTACGCGCCGGGTGCGGTCCTCCGCGCGGCCGTCACGGCACGGGACCTGACGTGCACGTTCCCCGGATGTGACCGCCCGGCCCGCTCCGGCGGCAGGGCCGCGGCGGACCTCGACCACATCGAGCCCTTCGACAAGGACCACCGGTACCTGCCCGGCGAACCCGGCCAGACGCGAGCGGCCAATCTGCATCCGCTCTGCCGCAGGCATCACAACGTGAAAACCCACGCCGGCTGGCACGTCGCCCGCGACCCCGACACCGGGATCACCCGCTGGACCGCGCCCACGGGCCGGGATGCCGTCGTCCATCCCACCGTCGTGGACCCCGTCATCCGCTACGCCCTCGGTCGCGGGATGACACTCGCGCGAGCACCACAACGCCCGCAGGACGGTGATGCCGCCGGTCACGACGGCCCACCACCACCCGGAGCCGGGCCTCCACCCTTCTGAGGCGGCTGGAGCCGCAACGGTCAGGCGGGCTGACCAGGAAGACCGGTCGGGCCGGTGCGCGGCAGCGGACAATGGAGCATGGCGCAGATCGTGCGCAGGAGCTCGAACTCGGGCACGGTGATCCGCCCGTCGTGCCCGATCACCGTGACGATCGCCTCGACGAGCTGCTGCTTGGCGCGTGCCGGCATCCCGTCGAGCGCGCCCCAGGCACTTTCGAGGGCGACGACCCCGGCGGCCGGCGGGACGTAGGTACCGGACGCGCCGGAGAACCTGCCGAGCCCGGCGTCGAACGCCCGCGCGGCTGTCGCGGGGTCGTCGTGCCCGGCGTCGGCGAGAACGGCGAGCAGCGTGGTGGCGGCCGTGCGGACGTCCGCGCCGGAGTATCGCCGTCCCGCCCAGGACGGGCGGTGGTGCCGCGCCTCGTGCAGTTGCTCGTGCAGCAGCCGGGACAGGCAGTACTCGACGACGTCGAGGCGCCCGTCGGCCCCGATCAGGTCGTGCAGGGTGGCCATGATCGCGTCCTGCTGCGGGATCGTGCGCTGCCGCACCGCCGGGAACGCGAGCTCCGCCAGGGGCAGGCGCAGCTCCGGCGGCAGGCCGGCCACGCGCTGCACGGCCTGCCGCACCTTGTCGGCGGCGGCCTCACCGAAGTGCCGCTCCACGGACGCGAGCTGCACCGCGCGCACGTCCGGATGGGCCGACAGGACCAGGGCGAGCACGAGCGACACCGAGCCCTCGGCCTCGTGCGCCGCGGCCCGCAGGTGCTCGGGAACGCGGTCGAGCAGTCCACCGGCCCCTTCGAGCGAGTCCGGCGCGAGGCTCCCGATCGCGGCGACCACGGCGGCGGCGTCCGCGGCTGCCGGCGACGAGGCCGCACCGGCCGCCGCCCGCTTCGCCGGCGGCTCCCCCGCCGGCGACTCGCCCCCGGCCAGGCCCAGCGCCCGGTCCTCCGCGGCGCCCGACGGCGGCCGGGCCGCCCACTGGCGCCGCAGCTGCTCCAGGTCCTCCGGGCGCGTGCCGGGTTCGAGCAGGCGGATGCGCTCGATCAGCGGCGGGTGCGTGGCCAGCAGGTTCCCCTTCAGCCCCTTCGCGGAGCCGAACAGCATGTGCCCGACCTCGTCCGCCCGGGGGTTGCGGATCGCCGAGCTCTCGGTCAGCCCCGCGATCTTCTTCAGCGCCCCGGCCAGGCCCGCGGTCTGGCGCGTGTACTGGACCGCGGTCGCGTCGGCCAGGTACTCGCGCTGCCGTGAGACCGCCGCCTGGATGAGCCGGCCGACGCCCATCCCGATCGCCCCGGCGATGATCAGCGCCAGGCCGATCAGCGGCATCGGGTTGCGGTTGCCGCCCCTCACCAGCGTCAGCACCCGCCCGACGACGAACAGCACGAGCAGCCCGAACAGCAGCCCCATCAGCTTGATGTTGAGCCGCATGTCGCCGTTCACGACGTGGCTGAACTCGTGCGCGATCACGCCCTGCAGCTCGTCGCGGTTCAGCCGGTCCAGAGCCCCGCGGGTCACCGCCACGGCCGCGTCCGCCGGGGACCACCCGGCGGCGAACGCGTTGATGCCCCGCTCCCCCTCCAGCACGTACAGGGCGGGCACCGGCGTGCCCGACGCGATCGCGACCTCCTCCACCACGTTGCGCAGACGGCGCAGGTCCGGGTCCCGCGTGTCCGCCGGCACCGCCGTGCCGCCGAGGGACTCCGCGACCCGCGTTCCCCCGCCGTTGCGCAGCGAGATCGACTTGAACAGCGAGGACAGCCCGATGAGCGCGACCGTCAGGACCGTCGCCGCGGCCAGCGCCGTCACCACGGTTTCGGTCGGTGACCCGACGCCGATGACGAACCAGACGGCGAGGTCGACGACGACCACAGTGCCGACCACGGCGAGCGCGAACAGGGCGACGAGCCGCGCGGAGAGGCGCCGGACCTGCCGTTGCCGCTCGAAGAAGTTCATGCGGCGCTCAGGCGGGGTAGTCGGGCAGGTCGAGGTCCACCTGCGGGGCCTCGCGCTGCGCGGGATCCTCGATCTCGAACAGCGCGGCCTCGGCGAAGCCGGCCGGCCCGGCGATGAGGCTCGCGGGGAAGACCTCGCGCTTGTTGTTGTAGAACATGACCCCGTCGTTGTAGGCCTGGCGGGCGAACGCGACCTTGTTCTCCGTGGAGCGGAGGTCCTCCATCGCCTGGAGCAGGGTCTGGTTGGCCTTGAGGTCCGGGTAGGCCTCGGTGAGGGCGATGAACCGGCCCATGGCCTGGGTCAGCATGTTCTCGCCCTCGGCCAGCGCCTGCATCGCGCCGGGGTCCCCCGGAGCGGCCGAGGCGGCGGACTGGGCGGTGACCGCCTGGGAGCGCGCCTGGATGACGGCCTCCAGGGTGGCCCGCTCGTGCACGAGCGAGCCCTTGGCGATCTGGACGATGTTGGGGATGAGGTCGTGGCGGCGCTTGACCTGCACGTCGACCTGAGCCCAGGCGTTCTTGTAGGCGTTGCGGGCGCGAACGAGACCGTTGTAGATCCCCACCACCCAGAACACCAGCACGAGGATGATGACGACGACGATCGCCAGCGCGATGACTGCTCCGATGTCCATGGCCCCTTCTTTCCGCTGTACCGCACGATCCGGGTCCTCGCGGCCAACGTATACCAGGACGCCGACAGCGGTCCCGCACAAGCGCGGAACCGCTGTCGGCGGGGTCTCCGTCAGGCGATGCCGTCGGGCCCCACGGTCGCGCCGTCGGGCACGCGACCGGGCGTTCCGCCGGAGGCCTCCGACGGCTCGGGCAGCGCCGCCGCGCCGACCGCAGTCACGCCCGACCCGAACGTCCAGTCACCGGTGACCGTGAGGGACTCGGCGGCGGTCAGCGACGGCGCGCCCGCGTCGAACCGGGCGGTGAAGCCGTCGATCAGCTTGTAGTAGCGCTTGTCCAGGTCGACAAGGGGCGCGGACTCGCCGGCCTCGGCGTCGAACGTGGCGTTCAGCCGGTGGTCGTCGTCCAGCTCGTACACGTCGGAGCGAAGCAGCAGCAGGTCGTTCGTCGTCTTGACCGGGAGGAAGCGGCTCCGGGGCACCTCGATGGCGGTCGCCCCCTCGAAGACGCGGACCGCGGCACCCATCGCGGACTCGATCTGGACGACGGCGGGCGAGGAGGAGTCCGACGGGTCGACCGTCTTCTCGTTGCGGATGAGCGGGAGCTCCAGCACACCGCCGGTGCGTTCCAGTTCCGCGCCGAGCGCCTCGAGGTCGAACCAGAGGTTGTTCGTGTGGAAGTAGGGGTGGCGGGACGCGTCCAGGGCGTAGGCCATGTCGTCGGCGTGGGTCTGAGCGGTCTCGCGCTGCACGATGCGGCCGTCGGACCTGCGGCGCACGAGCTGGCCGCCCTTCACGTCGGCGGGGGTCTTCGCGCACATCTCCGCCGCGTAGGGGGCGCCGGAGGCCGCGAACCAGCCCGCGATGTCGGCGTCCGGCGCGGCGCCCAGGTTGTCGGAGTTGGAGACGGACAGGTACCGGAACCCGGCCTCCAGGAGGCCGGTCACGATGCCGTTGGCGTGGAGCGCGGCGTAGAGGTCGCCGTGGCCGGGCGGGCACCATTCGAGGGAGGGATCCGGGTCCCATCGCACCGGCTCCAGGGTGTCGGCCAGCAGCTTGGGCTCACGGTTCTGCAGGAAGTCCAGGGGCAGCCCGTCGACCGCGAGGTCCGGGTACCGGGACAGCGCCGCCAGCGTGTCGTCCCTGGTCCGGAAGGAGTCCATGAGGATGAGCGGAAGCCGGGCGCCGGTGGCCCGGCGGGCGGCACGGATCTGCCCGGCGATGATGTCGAGAAAGGTCAGGACGGTGCCGTCGGCCGCCACCCGGACCGGCAGGAGGCTCTTGGCGCGGTCCATCCCCATCGAGGTGCCGAGACCGCCGTTGAGCTTGCAGATCGCGGTCCGGCCGAGGGCATCGGCGGCGTCGGCGGGGTCGATGTCGAGGTCGGCGTGGCGGGGGATGCCGGTGAGGGGCTCGACGTCGTCCTCGCGGATGAGGCCGGTCTCACCGGAGACGAGGATCCGGTAGAAGCGGTCGAATGTCTCGATGGCGGCGGGCGCCACGCCCGCCTCCGTCATCTTGTCCCGTGCCTGCTGGAGGCCGTGCGGCTGTGCGGTCGCATCGCTCATGGCGAAAGGTTATGCGACTGAGGGCCAGGTCACGCGAAGCGTCCGGGGTCCCCGGCGCCCTCCCGGACGATCTCGGGGGAACCACCTGACCAGTCGACGACGGTCGTGGGTTCGGCGGCCCCCGTCCCGCCGTCGTCCAGGACGACGTCCACCACCTTGTCGAGCGTCTCCTTCACGACGTAGCCGTCGGCCAGGGGTTCGGTCTGCCCGGGCAGGATCAGGGTGGAGGAGAGCAGCGGCTCCCCGACCTCGCGCAGCAGGGCGGCCACGACGCGGTGGTCCGGGATGCGGACGCCGACGGTCTTCTTCCGCGGGTGCGCGAGCCGGCGCGGGACCTCCGCGGTGGCGGGGAGGATGAACGTGTAAGGGCCGGGCGTGGCGGCCTTGATGGCGCGGAACGCGCTGTTGTCGAGCTTGACGAGCCGTCCCATCTGGGCGAAGTCGGCGCACACCAGGGTGTAGTGGTGGTGCGCGTCGAGGCGCCGGATCTCCCGGATACGCCCGACGGCGTCATGACTGTCCAGGCACGCCCCGAGGGCGTAGCCGGAGTCGGTCGGGTAGGCGATGAGCCCGCCGTCGCGGAGCGTGGCGACGGCCTGGGCGATGCTGCGCGGCTGCGGGTCTCTCGGGTGGACCTCGAGGTAGCGGGCCATGGGGCGACGCTACCCCGCTCGCGCCGCCCCGTCCCGTCATCGCTCCTCGAAGGCGCGGCGGAGCTCGGCGTCGGACGCGTTGCCGCCGGTGCACAGGACGCCGACACGGCGTCCGGCGAACCGTTCGGGGTACCGGACGACGGCGGCGAGGGCTGCCGCGCCGGCCCCTTCGGCGACGGTCCGCGCCGCGGTGAGGTAGCGGTGCTGCGCGGCGGAGATCTCGTCGTCGGACACGAGCAGGAAGTCGGTGAGGTGGTCGCGCAGGACGGACTGGGTGAGGCTGAAGCCGGTGCCGGTCGCGAGGCCCTCGGCGCGGGTCGCGGCGGGACGCTCGACGAGTTCGCCGGACCGCCAGGAGTCGTGCGCGGCGGGGGCGGCGTCGGACTGGACGCCGATCACCTCCACGTGCGGCGCGATAGCGGCGGCCACGACGCAGGCGGCGGCCGCGCCGGAGCCGCCGCCCACGGGGACGACGATCGCGTCGAGGCCGGGCGCCTGCTGCAGCAGTTCGAGATAGCAGGTGGCGACACCGGCGACGAGGAGCGGCTCGTCGGCGGCGGACACGAGCCGGGCGCCGTCGCGCGCGGCGAGGTGCGCCGCGTGGCCCGCGGCCTCGGTGAGGGACTGCCCGGCGAGTTCGAGGCGCGCGCCGAGTGCCCGCACCGCGCGCTCCTTGAGGGGGTTCGGCGGGGTCGGGCCGGCGGGCATGACGATGGTGGCCGGCGCGCCCGTGTGGCGGGCGGCGTACGCCTGCGCCTGGGCGTGGTTCCCGGTGGAGTAGACGACGACGCCGCGTTCGCGCTCCGCGGGCGTCATGGACAGCAGGAGGTTGAGCGCCCCGCGCACCTTGAACGCGCCGGTGTGCTGCAGGTTCTCGTGCTTCACGACGACACGCGCGCCGGTGGCCGCGTCGAGCTCGGCGTACGACGTGGCCGGGGTGCGCACCACGAGCTGCTCGATCCGCGCGTGGGCGGAGAGCACCTCGCGCATCCCGGGCACGACCTGCTGGGCGGAGGCGGGGCTGGACGCGGTCACGGCGGACGGTGCGGCGGTCATACGCCACACTCTGCCCCGGCGGCGACCCATAGGTCCAATACGAGGTTTCGTCGGAACATATAGCAATCACCGATGCAAGAGGCGTAGGCTGGCTCCATGCCCGCAGACCTCGACCTGACCCGCCTGCGCGTGCTCGCGGCCGTCGCCCGCACCGGCTCCGTGACGTCCGCGGCCCGAGTGCTCGGCTACGCGCAGCCGTCGGTCAGCCACCACCTGTCCCGCCTGGAGTCCGAGGCCGGGATCCCGCTGCTCCAGCGCGCCGGCCGCGGCGTCCGGCTCACCGAGGCCGGCCGGCTCCTGGCGGACCGCGCCGAGGAGATCCTGGCCCGCGTGGACGGCGCCGCCCGCGAGCTGGAGGCCCTCGCCGAGATGCGCGCCGGGCGCGCCCGCCTCGCCGCCTTCCCCTCCGCGCTCGCCACGATCGTCCCCGCGGCCGTCGCGAACCTCCGCGCCGACCTCCCCGGGCTGGCCGTCAGCCTCCTCGAGGCCGAACCCCCCGAGGCCGTGGACGCGCTGCGCGCCGGCAAGGTCGACGTCGCCCTCGTCTTCGAGCACACCGACGTCAAGCACACCCGCAGCATCGAGGACCTGTCCCGCTTCGAGGTGACCGACGTCTTCGACGAGCCCGTGCACCTGGTGCGAGCGGTCGCCGACGCGCCCGCCGACGCCACCGACGGGGTGTGCGACCCGCCCGCCCTCGCCACGCTGGCCGACGCCGACTGGATCGCGGGGTGCGAACGCTGCCGCGCCGACCTCCTGGCACGCTGCGCCCAGGCCGGGTTCGCGCCGCGGATCGCGTTCGAGACGGACGACTACGTCGCCATCCAGGCGCTCGTCGCCTCGGGGGCCGGCGTGAGCACGGTGCCCGCCCTCACGCTGCGCGCGCACCGCGACCCGGGGGTGGTGACCGCTCCCCTGCCCGGCGCCATCCGGCGGATCATGGCACTCACCATCGGGGCGCCCACGCCGCCCGCCCGCGAGCTCATCGCGCGGCTGGCCGCCGTCGGGCAGCGTTTCGCCGACGAGGACCAGCTCGCCGCGGCCTCCTGACCCGCGAGCCCGAGGAGTGCCGCCGTGCCCGACTGGCTGACCTGGTGGACCACCACCGACTACGACGTCGCGCGGCAGGTGCTCCAGCGCGGGTTCGGCGCGCTCTACGTGGTCGCGTTCTGGGGTGTGCTGCGCCAGTTCCGGCCGCTGAGCGGCGAGCGCGGCCTCACGCCCGCGCCCCTCCGGCTGGCCGCCACGACCTGGCGTGACGGTCCGAGCCTCTTCCGGGTGCGCTATTCCGACGGGCTGCTCGTGGCCGTCGCGTGGTGCGGGGTCGCGCTGGGTGCGGCGGCCGTCGTCGGGCTGCCGCAGGCCGGGGACTGGTGGGTGCCGATGCTCTGCTTCGGCGCCCTGTGGTTCGGCTACCTGTCCGTGGTGAACGCGGGTGGGCGGTTCTACGGGTTCGGCTGGGAGACCCTGCTGTGCGAGGCCGGGTTCGTGGTCGCGTTCCTGGGGTCGCCCGGCGGGTTCGGCGTGTCCGACGGCGTCGCGACGCCGGTCCTCACGATCCTGGCCGTGCGCTGGCTGCTGTTCCGGGTCGAGCTCGGCGCGGGGCTCATCAAGTGGCGCGGGGACCCGGCCTGGCGTGACCTGACCGCCCTCGACTACCACCACGAGACCCAGCCGATGCCCGGGCCGTTCTCCTGGCACGCGCATCATCTGCCGCGCTGGTGGCACCGGTTCGAGGTGGCCGGGAACCACGTGACACAGCTCGGGCTGCCGTGGCTGCTGCTCCTGCCCCAGCCGTTCGCGTCGGTCACGGGTATCGCCGTCGTGCTGACACAGGGCTGGCTCGTGGTCACCGGGAACTTCGCCTGGCTCAACTGGGCGACGATCCTCCTGGGGCTCGGCGTGGTCTCGGACGGCACGTGGGAGTGGCTGCTCGGCCGGACCGGGATCCCCGTGCCCGCCGGCGCCGGGCAGCCGGGGCCGGACGGCGTCGCCGCGGCCGGGGTGCCGGTGGCCTACGTGGCCGTGGTCAGCGCGGCGATGCTCCTGCTGGCCGTCCTGTCGGTGTGGCCCGCGCTCAACCTCGCCTCACCGCGGCAGCGGATGAACGCCTCGTTCGAGCCGTTCCGGCTCGTCAACGCCTACGGGGCGTTCGGGTCGATGACGAAGCGCCGGGTCGAGATCGTCGTCGAGGGGACGGACGCCGACGACCCCGAGGCGGCGTCGCGCGCGCCGCACGGCAGCCCGGAGGGGTGGCGCGAGTACGAGTTCCGGGGCAAGCCCGGCGACCCGGCGCGCCGGCCGCCGCAGTGGGCGCCGTACCACCTGCGGCTCGACTGGCAGATGTGGTTCCTGCCCCTCGGCCACGCCTCGGGGTGGTTCACCGTGCTGCTGCGCCGCCTCCTGGAGGCCGACGCGCCCACCCTGCGCCTGCTGCGCACCGACCCGTTCGAGGGCGCGCCTCCCCGCTGGGTCCGCGCCGTGGCCTGGCGCTACCGGTACACCACCCGCGCCGAGCGCGCCGAGACGGGCCACTGGTGGGTACGCGAGGCCCCGCGCGTCGTGGTGCGGCCGATGCGTGTAACGCTCTCGTAAAAGGGTTTCGGCCATAAGAGATATGTCCTTCGCAGTCCTTTTTTTCAGAGTGTGATCATGGCAACATCGAGGGGTGCACCTGATCCGAGAGTTCACCCCCGTCGCCTACGACTTCGCTCTCTCCTCGTGGGGCTGGCTCGGCATCACCGATCAGGTGGCCAGATTCGCCTCGTGCTTCGGCGACATCTTCTTGGAGTCGCCCACCGGGTGGTGGTTCCTCGACACCGTCGAGGGCACGCTCGAGAGGCGGTGGCAGACCATGGACGAGATGTTCCGGGAGCTCGAGTCGGCGGAGGGCCGCGCCGAGTACCTGCTGGAGGAGACCCTGCACCAGGCCGAGGCGCGCGGGATGAGCCTGGCGGACGACGAGGTGTTCGCCTTCCTCCCCCCGCCCGCGGTGACCGGGTCGATGGCGGTGGAGAACCTCGCCCCGCTGCGCTTCGCGATCGCGGCGAGCCTCTCGGGACGGATCCATCAGGAGCTGCGCGTCGCCGCGACCCCGGCCCTGCCCGCCGCGTCGGCGCCCGGACAGCACGCCGCGCGACCGGGTGCCCACGCCGCGCCGGAGCCGTACACGCCCCGGCCCTACACGCCGCAGGCGTGGTCCGCGCCGACGCCTCGGGCCCCGGCACCGCGCAACCCGGCGCCCGCCTACCAGGCGCCGCCCAGCCACCTCGTACCGGGCCACTCCGAGACGCAGCCCCGCAACCCCGCGCCCGCCGTGCCCGAGCCGCTCCCGGCCTGGGCGCCGCCGTCGCACGTGCCGCCGGAGACGACGCTCACGGGCTCGTACCCCGCCGCGCGCCCCGCGTCCCGCGCGCGCCACTTCGCCTGACCGGACGGCTTCGCCGGGTCAGACCAGCGAGTCCTGCCACGCCGCGTTCAGCGCGGCGAACCGGCCGCCCCGGTCCACGAGCTCGTCGGGGCTGCCGTCCTCCACGACCTCGCCGTGCTCCAGCACCAGCACGCGGTCCGCGATCTCCACGGTGGAGAGCCGGTGCGCGATGATGATCGCCGTGCGGTCCGCGAGCAGCGACTGCAGGCCGCGCTGCACGAGCCGTTCGCCGGGCAGGTCCAGGGACGACGTCGCCTCGTCGAGCACCAGCACCGTCGGGTCGGCCAGGAACGCTCGCGCGAAGGACAGGAGCTGACGCTGTCCCGCGGACACGCGGCCGCCGCGCTTGTTCACCTCGGTGTCGTAGCCGTCCGGCAGGTTCTCGACGAATCCGTGGGCCCCGACGGCCCGTGCGGCCGCCTCGATCTCCTCCCGCGTGGCGTCGGGCCGCCCGAGCGCGATGTTCTCCGCCACCGACCCGCTGAACAGGTACGACTCCTGGGTCACCATCACGACGTTGCGGCGGAGCACCGGGGAGGCGATGTCCCGGATGTCGACGCCGTCGACCAGCACCCGCCCGCCGGTCGCGTCGTAGAACCGGGTCACCAGCTTCGCGATCGTGGACTTGCCCGCCCCGGTGGTGCCCACCAGGGCCACCGTCTGCCCGGCGGGGATCGTCAGGTCGAGGCCGGGCAGCACCACGGGCCCGTCGCCGTAGGCGAAGCGCACGTGCTCCAGGCGCAGCTCGCCGCGCGGGGCGGGCAGGTCGACGGGCTCGGCGGGTTCGACGACGGTCGGCTCCTCGGCCAGCAGCCCGGAGACCTTCTCCAGCGCGGCCGCCGCGGACTGGAACGCGTTGTAGAACATGGCGATCTGCTGGATCGGCGCGAAGAACCGCTTCACGTACAGCAGCACGGCCACCAGCACGCCGACCGCCAGGGTGCCTTCCAGCACCCGCCAGCCGCCGGCGGCCAGCGCCACGACGACGGTCACGTTCCCGATGAGCAGCAGGCCCGGGGCGAACCGTCCGTTGATGCCGAAGATCCGGAGGTTGGCGTCACGGTACGCGCTGCCGATCCGGTCGTAGTCCCGCTCGGTGGTGGCCTCGCGGTTGAACGCCTGGACCGCCCGGATGCCGGTCATCGTCTCGACGAACTTCACGATGAGGCGGGCCGACCACGTGCGCTGCTCGCGGTAGGCGACCTGCGAGTGCTTGCGGAACCAGCGCAGGAGGAACCAGGCGGGGACGAGCCCCGTCATCAGGACGAGCCCGGACAGCGGGTCCAGGATCGTGAGCCCGACAGCGGTGAAGGTCATGACCAGCACCGACGCGATGACGCCGACGAGGCCGCCGTCGAGCAGCTCGCGCAGGGCCTCCAGGTCGCTCGTCTGCCGGGAGATGATCCGCCCCGAGGTGTAGGACTCGTGGAACTCCAGACTGAGGCGCTGGGTCTGGCGGAAGACGCGGCGGCGCAGGTCGAGGAGGACGTTCTGGGCGATCCTGGCGGCGACGCGGCGGTAGGCGCCGATGGCGACGCCGGCGACCACGGCGGCGGCCAGGTAGGCGCCGCCGATCGCGGCCAGCGGGCCGACGTCGCCGGGCAGGGCGGGCAGCGCCTTGTCGATGGCGAGGGAGACGAGCCAGGGGCCGGCGACCTGTGCGGCGCTGGAGGCCGTGACCAGGACGGCGGCCCAGGCGAGGATCCGCGCGTGCGGGCGCAGGAGGTCGCCCAGCAGGGCGATGGAGCGGCGCCGCACGGCACGGGAGGTGGCGCGGTCGAGGCTGGTCTCGTCGTCGTGCTCGGCGTTCGTGGGACGACGGCGGCCGTCGGGTGCGCTCACGCGCTCACCTCCTCGTCCGCGGGGGCGGCCGGGCCGGCGGCCGAGCCGGGATGGTCGTGCGACACGTAGTCCTCCTCGAGGCTGGAGATGACGTGGCGGTAGTGCGCGCTCGTGGCGAGCAGCTCGCTGTGCGGCCCGACGGCGGAGATCCGGCCGTCCTCGAGGACGGCGACCCGGTCGGCGAGGGCCACGGTGGAGGGGCGGTGGGCGATGACGAGGGTGGTGGTGCCGTGCAGGACGTCGGCCAGGCGCCGGGTGACGGCCTCCTCGGTGGTGACGTCGAGCGCGGAGAGGGGGTCGTCGAGCACGAGGACGCCGGGCCGGGCGGCGATGGCACGGGCGAGCGCGAGGCGCTGGCGCTGGCCGCCGGACAGGGACAGGCCCTCCTCCCCGATGCGGGTCTCCACGCCGTCGGGCAGGTCGTGGACGAACCCTGCCTGGGCGACCTCCAGGGCCTCGTGCATGCGGCGGGTGCGCTCGGCCTCCCCCACCGCGCCGGGCCCGGACTCGGGGACGCCGAGCAGCACGTTGTCCCGGACGGACGCCGAGAACAGCGTGGGGTCCTCGAACGCGACGGCGACGTGCCGGCGCAGGTCGTGGCGGGTCAGGTGGCGCACGTCGACGCCGTCGAGCAGCACCTGCCCGCCGGTGACGTCGTAGATGCGCGGGACGAGCATCGCGACGGTGGACTTGCCGGAGCCGGTGAGGCCCACCAGGGCCGTCGTCGTCCCCGCGGGCAGGTCGAGGTCGACGTGCTCCAGGACGTCACGGCCCCGGCCGGCGTCGGGGTAGGCGAAGGACACGTCCCGCAGGGCGACGTCGCGCCCCCGGCCGGCGGGCAGCGTGGCGGGGTGCTCGGGGTCGGTGAGGGCGGGCGCGGTCTCCATGACCTCGAAGTAGCGGTCGACGGCGCTGCGGGCGTTGATCGTCATGGACAGGCTCATGCCGAGGTCGACGACGGGCCCGCCCACGACGGCGGTGGTGGCGAAGAACAGCACCAGGTCGCCCACGGTCATCTGCCCGGTGCCGGTCAGCCAGACGCCGAGCACGAGGCAGACGCCGAGCGTGACCTCGGGGATGAGGGTGAGGGCGGCCATGAGGCGGGCGTCGACGCCCGCCTTGTGCAGTTCCGTGCGGCGCAGCGTGTCGGCCTGCCCCGTGAACGAGTGCAGCGCGTCGTGGCCCCGGCCGAAGGCCTTCAGGACGCGGATGCCGTGGACCGACTCCTCGACGGTGTTGGCGAGGTCGCCGGACTGGTCCTGGGAGCGGCGCGAGATGACGCGGTACCTGCGGGAGAACCGGAAGACGATCACCACCACCGGCACGGCGCCGGCGAGGTAGACCAGTCCGAGCCAGCCCGCCGTCGCGACCAGGACACCCACGCCGACGGCGATGGTGGCGACGTTCAGCACGAGCTGCAGCAGGCCGAAGACGAGCCAGCGGCGCAGCATGCCGAGGTCGCCCATGACGCGGGACAGGAGCTGGCCGCCGGGCCACCTGTCGTGGAACGCGGCGGGCAGGTCCTGCAGGTGCCGGAACATCGCCATGCGCATCGCGTGCTCGACCCGCGTGCCCGGGAACATGACGAGGTTGCGGCGCAACGCGACCAGCCCCACCTCGGCGAGGCCGAACGCGAGGACCAGCACGACGGACCAGGCGAGGCCGGTCCAGTCGCGCGTCGCCACGCCGCGCGTGAGCGGGCCGTCGACGACGTACTGGAGCACGTGCGGGATCGCGAGGGCGGCGAGGCTCGCGCCGAGGGCGGACAGCAGGCCGCCGGTCAGCGGCGGGATGGCCGATCGGACGTAGGGGTAGAGACGTCGAATCGATGCGAAAGTGGACAGGGTGGAACCTGCGGGGTCATGAGGCATCGCTCCGATGATCTCATTCGACGGCAAGCCATTTGCCCCGGCCAACCGTCGGCGCGTCACTCGCGCTTGGCACACTTTTATTGGTCCAGGAGTTCCGCCCTCTCCCGGGTCAGGTACGCCATCACCGCGTCCTTCGGGCCGTTCGGGGACTCGAAGCGGACGCGCTCGCCCGCCTCGAAGCCGAACGTCGTCATCCGGGCGAGCGCCGCCGCGTTGCTGGCGTCCGGCTCCGCGATCAGGCGGCGCGTGCCCGGCGCGGCGAAGAGGAAGCGCGCGAGCGCCGAGCCCAGCACCGCCCAGCTCTCCGCTCCCCCGCCGGCGTGTTCCGGGAGGGTGGGCGCCCGGAAGAAGTGCAGGCCGAGGTCGCCGTCGGCCACGGGGTAGGCGGCGGCGACGGGGTCGTCCTCGGGGTGGTAGGCCTGGACGAGCGCGACGGGGGTGCCGTCCCAGCGCACCAGGTAGGCGTTGTGGGTGGGCAGGGAGTCGACGAACTCGTAGGTCTCGCGCAGTTCGTCGCGTGTCAGGCCGGCCAGGCCCCAGAAGCGGGCACGGGGCGCCGTGACCCAGGCGTGCAGGACGTCGAGGTCCGCGTCGGGGTCGAGCACGTGGGCGGTGATGACGCCGCGTGGTGTGGTCGTGCGCCAGACCTCGGCCCCGCGCGGGCCGTGCAGGAGTCGCCGGGGCGGCTCGGGCGAGGGCGTGGACATGGCCGGGTGGACGGGCGTCAGCCGGTCCCAGTCGGTCTCGACGGGGACCGTGCCGCCGGCGGCCCAGGTCGCGTGCTGGTCGGTGGTGTGCGGGTCGCCGGGGACGCCGCTCGCGCCGAACGGCACCACCCAGCGGCTGGCGCGGCGGTCGGAGAGGTCCCAGATCCAGCGGGCCACCGAGCCGCGGGCGGCTCGCGGTGACCCGCCCGGTGTGCCGCCGGTGCACCGCACGGTGTCGTTGTCGCCGGAGACGGGCGCGGCGGGGACCGGGAGGTCCGGGCCGCCCGGCAGGCGGGCCGGGGCCAGGGTGTGCAGGTCGCCCCAGGTGGTGGCGGGTGGTGGGGCGTGCGGCGCGGGGGGTGTGTCCGGTTGCGGGAGGTCCGGGTCCCCGGGGTCGATGCCGAGGGCGTCCAGGAGCCGCAGGAGTCCGAACCCCACGGCGGCGTCGGGGTCGAACCAGGGGGCGTAGATCTCGCCGTACGGTGATCCGCCGGTGCGCAGGCCGTCCAGGCGGGGGTCGCGCGCGACGTGGCGCACGAGCGCGTCGCGCCATCGGGCGAAGGCTGCCGCGTCGGCGCTGTCCGCGTGCATGGGTGCGCCGGCCTCGGCCCAGGACCGGAGCCGTTCCGGCACGCCGAGGCGTGCCATGAGGGCGAGGGCGGCGCGGCTGGACACGTCGGCGTGGACGCGGTGCTGGGTGCCGGGTGATTCCCCGCCCGCGGGCGGGGTGGCGAGGAGCTCCCGGATGCGGTCGGCACGGTGGGGTGCGTACGACCAGCCCAGGGCGTGGGCCTCGCGGTCGCGGCGGTGGTCGTGCGGTGCGTTGCCGGCGGGGCGTTGCGTCGTCGGGCGTTCGTTGGCGTCGACGGCGACGCCGGAGGTCACTCGTTCGGGTTCCGGGAGGCGGGTCCAGGCGCGCGGCCGGGCGGCGTCGGTCCAGGCGGGCACGGGCAGGACGCGCTCGTCCGGGGCGCGCTCGGCGACCCGGCCGGCCGTGAGGCCGAGGATCTCGCCGCCGGTGTCGGCGGTGAGGACGCGGTTGACGGGGTCGACCCAGCCGTCGCGGAACGCGGTCGCCACGTCGCGGGCGGACCGGGCGCGCAGCAGGCGGCGCCAGGTGGGTACGCCGGCGTCGGCCAGGACGCGGACGGGCCAGCGGATCGTGAAGTGCCGCGTGTCCGGGCCGTCACGGCCGTCGTCGCGGTCGTCGTGCCGGGTGGCCACCCGGACGCCGCGCGTGGTCTCGATCCACGGCACCGACTCGCGGCGCGGGTGCGGCGAGCCGGCCGCCTCGCCGTCGAGGTCGCGGATCTCGATCGTCTCGAACCCTCCGGCGGCCGGTTCCCAGCCGTCGGGGCCCTCGGCCTCCCAGCCGCCGTCGGCGGACCGGCGCAGCCGCTCCTCGAAGACCTCCACGTGGTGGGCCATGGCGTTGGTGATCCCCCAGGCGACGCCGGTGGTGCCGCCCGCGGCTCCGCCGTCGGACAGGGCGTACCCGAAGTGCTGGACGCCCGGCACGCCCGGGAACGCGAGGCCGAGGACGTCGTACGGGACCTCGTCGCCGTCCGCGCCCTCGGCCGTGCAGGCGAGCCGGATCTGCTGGTACGTGCCGGGCAGCTCCAGGGTGCGGTGCGGGTCGCCCGCGAGCAGAGGGCTGCCCGACGCCGTCGCGTCCGGTGCGACGGCCCACGCGTTGGAGCCGGACGCACCACCGGCGCCGGGGCCGCCGTCGGCCGCGAACCATTCGGCGCGGGTCCGCGGCGGCACGCCGGGGAACCGCGGGCCCAGGGTGCGGGCGACGTGGTCGCGCCAGAGCACGCCGGGGAACCCGTTGAACAGGACGTGGTCGACGAGGAACAGCCCGATCGGGGTCCACGGCCGCCAGGGGCCGGGGCCGGCCGCTTCGCCGGCGCGCGCGGCCAGTCCGGCGTTCACACCGCGCGCGTAGGCGGCCAGCCACTCCCGTTCGGGCGCGGCGAGCGCGTCCGCCACCCGCCGCGCGGTGTCGGCGAGACGGACGCGGACGGCGAAGCGGTCCCAGGCGAGGCCGTCGGGTCCCGTGCGGGCGGCGAGCCGGGCCTCGGCACGGAGGCGGCCCGCCTCGATCTGGTGGGCGCGGTCGAGCGCCGTCACGTAGCCCTGGCCGTGGGCGAGGGCCCGCTCGGTGGCGGCACGGACGTGGGGGATGCCGTGCGTGTCCCGGTAGAGCTGGAAGGGGGGTGGGGTCTGGGGTGGGTCGTGCGGCTGGGTCACGCGGGCACCGTCACTCCGATCGGGTTGGTCAGTCGCCCCGCGTAGATCAGCGAGGACGCCTGGTCGGTCAGGTCGACCATCTGGCGGGTGTCGCGCAGCTGGAGCCGGTTGAGGCAGGAGTGCGCGAAGGTCTCGGCGCGCAGGTCCACGCCGAGGCCGCGGCCGTGGCGGGCGGCGACGCCGGGATGTTCGTCGCGGTGCCGGTCCACGACCTCGCCCACGAGGGTCCAGAACCGCCGCGTGGGCAGGACGCCGTCCGCGGCGAGGATGCCGGACAGGTGGCGCAGGACGCCGTCGAACACGTCGGTGAACACGGCGAGCGCCTTCTCGTCGTCGGGCACGAGGGCGCGGACGCGTTCGACGGGTGCGGGCAGGGCCCGCGGGCCGAGTACCGCGGTCTCCTCCCCGATGTCCTTCATGAAGGCCCGGGTCACCACGTGGTCGCGCAGTACCAGGACGAGGTTCTCGCCGTGCGGCATGAAGGCGAGGTCGTGTGCGAGGAGGCAGTGCACCAGCGGGTACAGGTAGGCGTCGAGGTAGGACCGCACCCACTGGTGCGGGTCCAGGCCGGAGGCCTGGATCAGGGAGGTGGCGAGTGCGGTGCCGCTCGCGTCGCGGTGCAGGAGCCCGGCCATGGACGCCACGCGCTCTCCCTCGGCCAGGCGGGGCAGGGGTGACTCGCGCCAGAGGGCGGCGAGCATCTTGCGGTAGGGGTTGTCGGCGCGGGTGCGGTGGTAGGCGTCGCCGGTGTAGCCGATGGCGGCGAGTTCGCGCAGGACGCCGAACCCGGCGCGGCGCAGGGTGTCGTCGCCGGTCACGAGGTCGGCGACCCAGTCGTTGACTGCCGGGGTGCCGCGCATGTACCTCGGGGACAGCCCGCGCAGGAAGCCCATGTTCTGGATGGCGGTGGCGACCTTCACGTAGTGCCGGTGCGGCCGGGTGGTGTTGAACAGGGTGCGGATGGACTGCTGCGGCGTGTACTCGTCGGCGCCGGGGCCGAGGGGCACGAGGTCGTGGCGGGCGACGTCGGCGGCGAAGGTGATCGCCACCCGGTGCTCCCACTGCCACGGGTGGACGGGGAGGTACAGGTAGTCGTCCGGGTCCAGGCCGCGGGCGGTGAGGCGGGTGGCGAACGCGGCGCGTTCGGCGCCCGACAGTTCCCCGGCCGACGACGGCGTGCCGTAGAGGCCGGGTTCCGTCTCGCCGGCGCCGAGGGACAGGTGGGTGTGCTCGCGCCGGGCGGCGAGCCACAGGAGTCGCAGGCGGCCGGCGCGTTCGGGGGCGTAGGCGCGGTAGTCGGACAGGGAGAAGCCGATCCGGCCGTTGTTGGCCACGAAGCCCGGGTGGCCCTCCGTCATGGCGGACTCGACGGCCTGGAACGCGGCGGCGACGTCCGGCGCGGCCAGCGCGTCCACGAGGCCCGGGGCGGACGGGGTGGTGCCGAGCGTTTCGCGCTCCCGCTTCGCCATCGCCCCGGCGAGCGTGGACGACAGCTCTTCCAGGTACACCGGCAGCAGGTCCTCGGGCACGTTCAGCAGGGGCTGCAGTTCCGCGACCAGTTCCAGCGCGTCGATCGGCGCGGGGCGTGCGGTGCCGTCCGGGCCGGTGCGGGTGCGGCGCAGGCCGGCCTCGTCGATCACCCAGTGCTCCAGCGGGTAGCGGCGGGCGGTGAACCGGTAGGTGACGCGGGCGGGGGCGGCGTCCAGCTCGAGGACGTACTCGCGCGGCTCGTCGTGCGTCGTCTCCCGCCCCGCGGCGTCGCCCTCGCGTGCGGGCACCGGCAGGAGCAGGCGCTCGTGCGTGAACTCGGCGAGCGCCTTGGCGGCCAGATGCCGGTGGGCGGCGTCCGCGAGCGCCGGGCGCAGGTGTGCGGCGGGTTCGGTGCTGAGGGGGCCGGTGCCGTCGCCGAGCGGGGAGGCCTCGAAGTCGTCGCGGGTGCAGATGCTGAGGCGGGCGCGTTTGGTGTGGCCTTCGGTCGGGAGGTCGAGGTCGCGCAGGACGCGGAATCCGGCGGCGGCGTTCTTGGCGTGGATGGCGGTGTTGCGGGCGTCGGGTTCGACGACGACGCGCAGGGCGCCGCGTCCGGTGCGGGCGAAGCAGAATCGCATGACGGTGGTCATGACGGCGTCGGTGAGGCCGGGCAGGCGGGGTGCGGGTGGGGGCGGCGGGGGTGCGACCAGGAGGTGCATGCCGAGGTCGCCGGTGCGGTGGTCGAGGATGTCGGGGGGCAGGCCGTGGAGGACGGTGCGGGCCGGGTCGTAGGTCTCGGCGTAGGCGATGGGGTGGCCGTCGTGGCGCAGCAGCCAGCCGTGCTGGGCGTCGTCGGTGCCGAGGGTCGTGAGGTAGGTGCGGACCTGGTCGGTGGTGAGGTCGCCCATCTCCCAGTAGTGGGAGGCGGGGTGGGTGAGCCATTGGTGCAGGAGGGGGGTGTGGCGGGCGGGGTCGACGGGTTCGACGGTCAGGTCGCCGACGCGGGTGGCGGTGCGGAAGGTCGTGGTGGTGTCGGTCATCGTGTCGTCTCCGTGGCCGCCGGCGTGGTCGCGACGGCGTGAGGGCGCGACGCGGGGGCGCCGGCGGGGACGGGGTCCGGTGATTCCGGGGAGTCCAGGCCGAAGGTCTGGAACGCGATGCGGCGTTCGATCGGGTAGGGCTCGCGGCCGGTGACGCGGGCGAGGATGACCGAGGCGCGCCAGGGGGCGAAGCCGAGGTCGGGTGCGGTCACGCCGTGGGTGTGTTCCTCGCCGCCGGCCACGAAGACGCGGCGGTCGGTGTCCACGGTGTAGTCGCGGCGGACGACGAGGCGGCCGCGGGGGTCCAGGTCGAGGCGGTCGAGCACGGGTGCGAGGAATTCGGAGGTGGTGGGCGTGTAGCCGGTGGCGGCGACGACGGCGCGGGTGCGGTGCTCGGTCTGCCGGCCGGTCTGGCCGTGGCGCAGGGTCAGGACGTACTCGCCGGTGCCGCCGGCCCCGTGGGGGTCGAGGCGGGCGGCGGTGACCTCGCAGTCGGTCAGGAGGGTGGTCGGTAGTGGTGTCCCGAGGGCCGACTTGCGGTAGAGGGTGTCGTAGATGTCGTCGATGAGGTCGCCGCTCATGCCCTTGTGGAGGTTGCGTTGTTCCCGGCCGAGCCGGTCGCGCAGGTCCTGCGGGAGCGCCACGTAGTGGTCGGTGTACTCGGGGGAGGTCATCTCGAGGGTGAGCTTGGTGTATTCCATGGGGAAGAAGCGGCTGCTGCGGGTCACCCAGTCCAGGCGGTAGGGGCTCGTGCCGCCGGGGCCGGTCGTGAGGCCGTCGAGGAGGTCGCGGTACACCTCCCCCGCGGACTGGCCGCTGCCCACCACGGTGACGGCGCCGGAGGCGGTGAGCGCCTCCCGGTTCGGCAGGTAGTCGCCGGTGTGGACCACGGGCCCGGCTCCGGCCAGGTCGCGGAGCTCGGCGGGCAGGCGCGGTGTCGTCCCGGTGCCCAGCACGAGGTGCTTGGCACGGTATTTTTCCTCGGTCACGCCGTCGGGGCCCGCGATCCGTGCGGTCAGGACGTAGGCGTCGCCGCCGGCGTCGTACTCGACGGCGGTGACGCGCCGGCCCCAGCGCAGCATGCCGGGCGCCGCCTCGGCGAGGCGGCCGGCCGCCCAGCGGCAGTAGGCGTCGTACTCGGCGCGCAGCGGGTAGAAGGACTCGCGGATGTAGAAGGGGTACAGGCGGCCGGTCTCCTTGAGCCAGGCCAGGAACGAGTAGGGCGAGGTCGGGTCGGCCATGGTGACGAGGTCGGCGAGGAAGGGCACCTGGAGCGTGGTGCCCTCGATGAGCATGCCGGGATGCCAGGAGAATCCGTCGCGCTGGTCGAGGAAGACGCACGTGACGTCGTCGAGCGGCGCGGCGAGGGCGGCGAGGCCGAGGTTCATGGGGCCGATGCCGACGCCGGCGAGGTCGTAGGTGCGCATCAGTCGGTCTCCTCGCGGGTCAGCCGGGGGTGGACGTCCCGGCAGGGTGGCACGTCGAGGCCGGCGAGTTCTTCGCCGGCCAGCAGGCCCTGGGCGGCCGAGCGGACGAGGTCCAGGACGGCGCGCACGTCGTCGAGCGTCATGTCCGGGTCGAGCAGGGTCAGCTTGAGGCAGGGGCGACCGTCGGCGACGGTCTTGGCGACCAGCGCCCGGCCCGAGTCGAACAGGACGCGGCGCACCTGTGACACGAGGGCGTCGGCGTGCTCCGGGGCGAGCCCGTCGGGTTCGTAGCGGAACATGACGGTGGACAGGTCCGTGCGTGCGACCAGGCGCAGCTGCGGGTCGTCGGCGAGGTCGGCGTGCACGGCCGCGGCCAGGTCGTAGGTGGCGTCGGCCAGCCGCCCGACGCCGTCGGCGCCCAGCGCCCGCAGGGTGACCCACAGTTTCAGGGCGTCGAACCGGCGGGTGGTCTGCAGGGACTTGCCGACCTGGTTCGGGTCGGGGTTGAGCTCGCCGTTGTCCCGCTCGGGGTTGAGGTAGTCGGCGTGCCAGGACCCGCGGGCCATGTCGGTGGCCTCGCGCACGATCAGCGCGCTGGACGAGACGGGCTGGAAGAACGCCTTGTGGAAGTCGACGGTGACGCTGCGGGCCCGCTCGATGCCGGCCAGCAGGCCGCGCCGGGTGGGGCTGACCAGCAGCCCGCAGCCGTAGGCGGCGTCCACGTGCAGCCAGGCACCGGTCGCGTCGGCCAGGTCGGCGAGCGGGAGGATCGGGTCGACGCACCCGCGGTCGGTGGTGCCGGCGGTCGCCACGACGGCCATCGGGGTGTCGCCGGCGCGGGCGACGTCGGTCAGGGCGCGGCCGAGGGCGTCGGGGTCCATGCGGCCGTCGCCGTCCACGTCCACGTCCACGACGGCGTCCTCGGACAGGCCCAGCAGCAGGGCCGACTTGGCCACCGAGAAGTGGCTCGCCGCCGTGGCCAGGATCCGCAGGCGGGACTGCGTCACGGCGCGCTCGACGCCGCCGAGCCCGTCCAGCGCACGCTGCCGGGCCAGGAACATCGCCTGCAGGTTGGACTGCGTTCCGCCGGAGGTGAAGACGCCGTCGGCGCCCGCCGGCTCACCGCGCTCGTCCCGGCCGACGGGGAAGCCGATGCGGCCCGCCGTCCAGTCGACCAGGCGGCGTTCCATGAGGGTCGCGGCACCGGACTGGTCGTAGGTGTCGACCGACGTGTTGATCGCCGCCAGCATCGCCTCCGCCGCCACGGCCGGCACGGCGACCGGGCAGTTCAGATGGGCGGCGTAGGCCGGGTGGTGATACCAGACCGCGTTGCCCGCGTACAGGTCGGCCGCCTCGGCCAGCGCCTCCTCGGTCCCGACGCCCGGGGCGTCGAGGTCGACCGCGTCGCAGCGTGCGCCCAGCTCAGCCCGTCCCGCACCGGCGAACGGCTGGGTGACGGCGGCGACGCGCCCGGCGACGTCGTCCACCACCGCCCGCGTGACGCGGGCGTACTCGGCGGCGGTGGCGCCGCGCAGCAGCGCGGACCGGTCGTGCCGGGCACCGGACGGCGGCGCGGACGCGGCCGACGACGACACGGGCACGACGCCGCGGGCGGCGGCGGGCAGGGGTGAGGACATGCGCGAGGCTCCTCCGATGGGACCGACGGGACGGGTGCCATGCCCGATCCACCGGCACGGCGCGATCTAGTTAGGCATGCCTGACCTAAGTTAGCTGACACTTCGCTCATGTCCAACCATGCCCACGTGCCGGACACCACCGGGCCGAGCACGTTCCGGACACGAATTCCGCGACACGACGCCGGAAACGTCGCGCGGAGTCACCCAGATCGGTACGTTTCCCCCATGAGTGGGCTTTGGCTCGCTGAGCTGGTGCGATGCTCCTGGATCGTGCTGGTGGGGCATCGGTGGGGGTTCATCGATCGGTTGTCGTTGCCCGGCGGGGCGGGCGGGCACGATGACGGCAGCGGGTGGGCTGGTCATCGGTGCGTGAGGCGGGTGCCTCACCCGGCTCAGATTAGCGGGCGGAACAACTCCAGGGCGAGGGTATGCTCGCGGCCACGATGAGCGGCTCCATGCAGAACGATCCCTTCACGACGTCTCGGTTCGACAGATTTGCTGAGCACAACCGTGATCGTCGTACGAGGAGCCTCGTCGGAATCATGCTCCTGGTGTTGGCGATCGCGGCCGTTCCGACGTGGTTGTCGGTGGAGCACTTCCGCACCTTCGTGATCCTCGAGGAGCACGGCGTGAAGACGTCGGCGGAGGTGCTCGCGTTCGAGGGCGGCGGGCGAGGGCCACGCACGATGACGATCAGCCCGGACGACAACCCCTCGGTATTCACCCGCCTGAATCACTGGCCTCGTGGCACCGAGGTGGGGGACGCACTGGAGATCACGTATGACCCGGCGAACCCCGGCCGAGTCATGGCAGTCGACGCACCTGTGGTCGACGCGTCGATTGCCATCGTGGCGCTCTTCGAGATCGGCGCGCTCGGGCTGGTTGCCCTGATCGTGCCGCCTGGTCTCGCGCTGCTCGTGCGCCGGGTTCGTGATCGCGCGTGGCGACCTCGTCCAGATCCAGAGGCATCGACAAATCGAGGCGGACGGCAGCCGCGAAGTCACCGCCTGGCGTGGGCGCCGGCCGCCTGGCGCAGGATCAAGCACGAAGCACAGGAGCAGGGCGCTTGGACGTCCATCATGGTCTTCACCTTCGCACCGATCGCGTTCACGCTGCTCTGTGTCGGCGCCACGCTGGTAGAAGTCCGTGATCTCGCTGCCCTCCACGAGCGCGGCGTCGCCGCCCAGGCCGAGGTCCTCAGCTCGGAGTGGGGAAGCAACCGCCAAGACCGGCTCATGGTATGGGTCGACGAAGAGGAATCGTGGATCACGCGATGGACCGGCGTGCCACGGTACGGCGATCCGATCGACGTGACCTACCTGCCCGAGAACCCCCGAGTCGCGCGGCAGGCCGACGTCTTCCCGTGGGGCCCTTCGCAGTTCGTCTTCGCCGCGGCGGGCATCGTGGGTGTGATCACAACGCCGTTCGTCGCCTCCGCGGCGATCGCAGGCATGCTGGCTCGGGCAGCCAGGGCACGAGGGCAGCGCGCGGCCACGGCGACGTAATCCTGGACCAGATCCACAGGCCTGCGCAGACCACCGAACGGATCGACAACGCCTGGAGTGAACTGCCCGCAGCCCCCACCGTGACGAGCTGATTCCCCGACGATGCCGGCTTCGCCGCTGCGGGCAAGCGCCAGCGCGCATGGCATTGTGAGGTCCCTGCGACTGCAGCGCGAAGTGTCCGTAGTCCTTCGTGAGTTGTGCGTTCGCTCTACGGCTCGCCCGTACCCCACATCGACCATGTGACGCTTATCACATTACGTTGGGCCGAGGCTCAACTACGTCGGCGTCAGCCATCGTCCAGGCCACATCGATCCAGACTAGGGCGCAGATCTACGACCGCAGCTCACGGGCCCGCGCCCCACCGCGGCCAGAGGCGCGGCGCCTTGGGTACATCCGCGGGAATGACATGGGTGTGGTTTGGTGTTGGCACTCGTCAGGCACGAGTGCCAGAATGAGATCGGAACACCGCACAAGTGTTCCAACGCCAGCCCGCGAGGGCTGGCAGGGCAAAGCGAAGGCCTCGGCCAGAGCGAAGTCTGAACCGAGGCCTCCGTGCGTGTTTGGTCGCTCGTACGGTAGATCCCCTCCGCCGGTGCTGCGACTGGAGTCTCAGCTACTGGACATGGGGCGTTTTCGCGTTCACTCCTCCTCCCGCCGAGCGGAGAGGCCGCTGCATGCGGCCGCTAGGAGGAAGAGCCAATGCACGATCATGTCACCCACGCGGACCTGAAGTCGTTCGCGGTCAACCGGGTCAACGTCCCGTCCGAGACGGCTAAGAGCCGCCGCCAGCAGGTGAACCACCTGCGCACCCGCCTCGAGTCGTACATCGCGGCACACCCCGACTACGACTTGGTGAAGATGCGCGCCTCGGGCAGCGTCGCCAAGCACACTGCGATCCGTTCCGGCTCGGACGCCGACGTCGCCGCGTACGTCCGTGCGGCCGCAGTCGGCGGCCTGTCTGCCGACGAGACGCACTTGCTGGAGTGGCTCCGCGACCGCTGCATCGAGGTGTACGGCGAGACGAAGGACGCTGAGGATTTTCAGATCTCTCAGCACGCCGTCGGGATCACGATGAAGGGCACGGGCCTGAAGATCGACGTCGCGCCCGTGCTCTACGAGGACGAGCCCGACGACCGCGGGTATCTCGTGACGCGGAATGGCGACCGTGTCCTGACCTCGGTGACGCTGCACCTGGAGTTCCTGAACAAGCGCGCGGCTGTCGCGGGCACCGAGTACAAGGAACTCATCCGCCTGATCAAGGCGTTCATCGCCCGGGCCAAGTACGAGAACGAGGCGCTGCGGTTCAAGAGCTTTCTCGCCGAACTGATCGTCGCGCACCTGTGGGACAACGGCTGGAACGGCGAGGCACTCGCACTCACGGACTACCCACGTGCGTTCGAGCAGTTCCTCGGCTACATCGTCGTGACCGAGCTCAAGGCGCCGATCGTCTTCACGGACTACTACAACGCCTCCGATGTCGGTGCGTCCTACGACCCGATCCAGGTCTGGGACCCGGTCAACCCGCAGAACAACGTCGCAAGCTCGTACACCGAGGCCGACCGTCAGCGGCTCGTGGACCGCGCCGCTGAAGCCCTGGACCAGGTTGCGTGGGCGGGCACTGCCCCGACCAAGGGTGCCGCCGTCGAGGCATGGCAAACCCTCTTCGGACCGACATTCCCGGGGGCGTGAGATGACACTCTCAGACACGAGAAGCTCAACCTTCACCATCACGGACGCCCGTTACGTCGCCAGCAAGCTCGGCGCGGACTTGCGGAACCTCTACGCCCGCTACGGGAAACCCGCATCGACCAGCATCGACGACTACGTCGAAGAGATCGCGCTGTTCCTCAAGGCCGGCTACATGAACACGGTCGACTTCGGCTTCAAGAACGGGGACAGCTGGGTCCTACGTCTGCGGTACAGCGCAGTTGTAGGGGGACAGCTGCGCGATGTGCCCCCCGGACGGCTCCCGTCAGCGGTCGACATCGCCGGCCGATCGTTCAGTAGCTATCTGCGCTACAGCAGCACCTACCGGGCGGCGACGGCGGACAAGCAGGCAGCGTTCAAGCGCACCCTGCCCTTCCAGCGATCGAGCGCAGACGAGCCGTCGCTCGGCGGCGGCGCGGTCACCAGCAGCTCTGAGTACTCGCGGAACGGCACCGGCCTCAGCCGTGACGTGTTCGTCGCGTTCTAGCCACTGATCGGCGCGTGCCGCTCCTCCCGGCACCAGATTCGCCAGGAGATCCAGCATGTCGAGCGACACCGAACTTTTCCATCCCGTCATCGAGCTTCCCGACCCGACCCGTGCTGCGCGCTACCAGCGGCTTGTGGGAGTCGACCACATCAAGGAGCGCCTTCGCCGCGAGGCCTCGGTTCTCGCCGACCCGGCTTCACTAACCAGGTGGGCTGCCCAGCACCACCCCGCAGCCGCCAATGCGAGCGCGTTCACTCTCCTGCGAGACCGCGCCCCGCTGCTGCTGTTCGCGGGTGACGTCGGCTCCGGAAAGTCAGCGCTCGCGGAGAGTTTCGGATGCGATCTCTCCGACTCTCTGAGGGTCCCGGTGCTTCTGTACCGACTCAAACTCGCCGCACGAGGTACAGGGCACGTGGGTGAGATGACCACCCTGATCGCGAAGTCGTTCGAGCAGGTCGGGGCAGAAGCGCGCCGAGGTCGAACCGGTGACGGCCGCCTCAAGGCCGTCACGATCCTCGTCGTCGATGAGGCCGATGCTCTCGTCCAGTCCCGCGAAGCCACGCAGATGCATCACGAGGACCGCGCCGGGGTCAACGCCTTCTTGGCCGGAATCGACCAGTTCGCTGGTACCGCAACCCCGCTCCTGGTCGTGCTCTGCACCAATCGCCTGGCCGCGCTCGACCCCGCGTTGCGCCGGCGAGCTGCGGCCACCTTCGAATTCGGACGCCCGACCGAAGAGCAGCGCCACCAAGTCCTGACCACCGCATTCGACGGCTTCGAACTGAGCCCAGGGATCATCGACAAACTCGTGGAGATCACCGGACCGCGCAGCGACGGCACACCTGGGTTCACGTTCTCCGACCTGACACAGCGTCTGGTTCCAGCAGCCCTGCTACGGGCGTACCCGTTCGAGCCGATCACACCCGACCTGCTCGTCGACGTCGCGACGGACATCACCCCGACACCGGCGTTCACCGATCAAGCCGCGGCATGACACTTCCCCCACGAGCAGCGGCAATCCGCGGCGACGACTACCAGCACAGTGTCGGCCTCTACCACGCCTGCCGTGCACTGAACGATCCGCGGATCGAATCCGTGAGCATCGAAGACGCCCAGGGTGGAGCCTTCGACGACGTGGTCGTGCGCAGCCGTGCGGGGTCGGGACTCGCCCACGAGTACACCCAGGTCAAGTCGAGCAACTACCGAAACACCGTCGTCAATGAGACGTGGCTCCTCACCTCGCCGAGCCCACGAGGCAAATGCCCCCTGGCACACTTCTACGCGACCTGGGCTCGCCTGACGGCAACAGGCGAACCATTCACCCTCACCCTGCTGTCCAACCGCAACTACGACCACGCCGACCCGATACTCAACCTGATCGACAACTCCACCGACACGATTCCCCGCGAGGCACTGGACCGCCTGAGGCCGAGAAGCGCAGGGGGAAAGGCACTTGAGCGTTGGTCAGCTTCGCTCCAGATCAGCATCGAGGAGCTCGCTCAGTTCCTCAGCGAAGTCCGACTCGTCCACGGCGAGGCCGACACGTCCTGGCTGGAGCGATGCCGACCGCTCATGCAACAGGCAGGGCTGCGTAACGACGACGCCGCGCTCGATGTCGGGCGGGCGATGGTTCGCAACTGGGTCACCGCCGGGCGGGGCGCGCGTACCCGTGATGAAATCCGCGCGGAAGTTGCGGAACGCGACCTACTCGCACGCAGGGGCACTCTGGTTCTCGCAGTCCACGCGATCGACCACGCGCCCATTCCCGAGTTGCCGAACGTGACGATTGACATCGTCGACCACTACCCCGACGTCGACCCGTTCCAAAGGCGCCAACTCAGCAACCCAAACGCCTGGCCAACCATCGTCATCCCGAAGCTCAACAAGGCGCGCACCGAACTGGGCGCGTTCCGTAGCCGACGGGTCCACGTCGTCGGCGCGATGCGCCTGCCCCTCTACTTCGCCGTCGGCCGCACATTGCCGGAAGTCGCCGGCTGGGTGCTATCGGTCGACCAGCGCGGCGAAGAATGGGCAACCTCCGCGGCCCGAGAAGGTGCGAACCTCGACATCCAATCTGACGAACACGTCAAGGGCGCGGCCGAACTCGCGGTCGCGATCGCGCTCACGCACAACCCAGTGGCCGAAGTCCGCCGGTGCCTGTCCGAAACCGCCATCCCCGCTGAGCGCCTTCTCGTCCTCTCCCGCGACGGCGGACCCAGTCAGAACGCGGTGCCCGGACCCGGGTGGGCAATCGACTGGGCAACCCGGGCTCGGGACGCGGTCCGATCTGCCACCTCCGAGACCGGTGCACAGCGAGTCCACCTATTCATCGCTGCGCCAGCAGGGCTCGCACTATTTCTCGGGCACCAGTGGAACCTAGTCCCCACGACCGTGGTGTACGAACACCTCGCCCCTGGCTATGCCCCCACGATCACCTTCGCCGGGTAGCCGGCTCTTTCAGGCTCGCCACCCGGACGAACGCCGCGCTCGGCGAGCCAACGGCTCCACCGCCTACGCCTTCGCGAACCGACCGGACCGTGCCTGAGTTGTAGACCGCACACCGCCGTTGCACCTGCGCCCTGATCGGCACCGCCGGGCCTGTCTGAGTAACCGCTGGCAGCAGCTGGTGGCCCAGGCGAAGGCCGCGGGAATCGACCTGGTCGGCCCGGACGGGTTGCTGACCGGGCTGACGAAGCAGGTCCTGGAGGCCGCGCTGGACGAAGAACTGACCGAGCACTTGGGCTACCGGCCCGGTGGCCAGGAGGGCAAGACGGGTACGAACGAGCGCAACGGCACCCGGTCCAAGACGGTGCTGACCAAGATCGGGCCGGTCGAGCTCGACGTCCCGCGTGACCGGGAGGGCAGCTTCACCCCGGTGACTCAAGACTCGCCGTCCTCGAGCGCACCATCGAGGAGAAGCCCATGCTGGTCAGTCGTGTAATTGAAGTCGATGCGCCCAGCGGGTGCCGCCTCGAAGTGGTGCTTGGCAAAGCGGATACGCATCGCCTCGTCCCAGTCGAGGTTGTCGAGGTTGCGGGTGTCCTTGGTCTCACGGACGAGGTAGAGCCGATCACTGCCGTTCTCGGTATACACGACGGCCCAGTCGGGCGAATATTCCCCGACAGGCGTGCGCACGCGGAACCGACGTGGAAGCTTGGTAAAGAGCTTGACGTGATCGCGGTTTGACTCCAGTTGTGCAGCGAAGGCAC
Organism: Myceligenerans xiligouense; assembly: GCF_003814695.1. GTDB lineage: Bacteria > Actinomycetota > Actinomycetes > Actinomycetales > Cellulomonadaceae > Myceligenerans > Myceligenerans xiligouense. Next base: position 2,457,034 of record NZ_RKQZ01000001.1, on the reverse strand, counting down.
GCTCAACGTGGCTATCGTAGTCCACGTGGTCAAAGAGGTTCACGCCGCCATCCGTTGCGGGAGTTACGCCGTTCTTCGGGTCCGGATTACCGGGCATGGGCTGGGGCGGGCTCTTGGACTCGATCTCGGGGAACACGACCTCGGCATCCCACCAGTCTGTGTCGTCAATAGGTTCGTAACTGATGCCACTGACCATCTGCTCGATTGTCTCGATGCGGATGGCATTCGCCGCGATCCGAGCCCATCGGTCGGGGTCATCGAGGACGTGCCGAGTAAGTTCTCGGTCGGGATGGTTCAGGATCTCGCGGACGATCGCGGTGATCGTGGGGCGGGTGAGCTGCAGCGGGAACTTGCCATACTGCAACTGGTCCTCAATCAGCTGCACCACGTCCGGCAGCCGTTGACCAGCAACGACGATGCGCTCGCCGCGTGACTCGGCCACGACCGAGTCGGCGGTAATGACCTTGCCCTCGTCGTTGTAGATGAGGTCAGCAGACTGCACGACGTTGGCGCGGCGCTCGATGAACTCCAGATCTGCAAGGTGTTCTGATGCGGCGACCGCGATGCGCAGTGCATCCGGGTCGACAGTGACGCGGTAGTGCGCCTTGTAGCGGATGCGGTTCCAGAGCTCCGCGAACTCGGGACTATCGAACTGGGCAGGGCGCCGACGGACGATGACTTCGTTGTCGGCGTTGTTGACCTCGGGCCCGGTCTCCCCAGAGGGACCACCAGATGCGACATACTCAGCGTTCAGTCCGTCACGGAACTCGGTGAACGACTCGTCGACGATGAGCGTCAGCCGGTTGATTGCAGGGTCCATCACGCGGTGCCCGGACTGGTCGACTGGGAGCCGTAGGCCGCGTCCGATCTGCTGTCGGCGCTCCAGCTCGGAGCGGGTGTGACGCAGAAAGCCGACCTGGAAGACGTTGGGGTTGTCCCAGCCCTCCTTGAGCGCGGAATGGGAGAAGATGAACGCGCGCGGATTGGCGCGGTCGAGGATGAGTTCCTTGTTCGCGATGATCTCCTGGTAGGCGCGTGCCTCAAGATCGGCGTCAGAAGCACGTCCCGAAGTGTCTTTAAGGATGCCCGTCTTCGTAGACGGGAAGTACGCGACACGCAGCTCAGCCGGATCTGGCATCGCATCGGTGGGAGAGCCGGCCCGTGCCCATTCCTCGCGGAACAGCTCGTCGAACATCAGAGGCAGCACGGCCTCGTCGCCGACGTAGTCGGCGACCCGCTCGACGAAGAACAGCGACAGCACCTTGACGCCGCGGTTCATCGAGTCGATTTGAGCCTGACGTGCCAAGTGCGTGCGGATGGTGTGACGGATCTGGTCGCGCCAGACAGCTACAGCGTCCACGCCAATCTCCGTTCCGACTTGCACAACGAGGCCGTTCGCAAAGATCACACGGTCGGGCTTGCGCTCGATGCCGTCGACGACCAGCCCCCGGTACTGCGGCAGGCTGCCGGACTCCTCGAACAGGTCGGTCCCGTTCTGCAGCACTACCTGCGCCCGCTTGCCGCCAGCTTTATCGATGACCGCCTCAGCCATCAGGCGCTTGCGGACGCTGCGGAGACGGTTGAGCCGGAGGTACGGCTTGCCGTCTTCGCCGGCGACGATGCCCTTGACCGATACCCTCTTGACGAGCCCGGCCTCGGCGGCCTGCTTTGGACCAAGCCGGTGGACGCGATTGAACGGCTCTTTGTGGGTTGCGCTGTACCGCAGCGCAACCAACGGGTTCAGGGTCGCGATGGCCTGACGCCGCAACTGTGTCGCCATATTCTGCGGCTCGTCGATCAAGACGACAGGACGTGCCTTGGCGATCTGCTGCATGCCACTGAGGGAGTCACCCCACAGCTGGGGCCGCTCGGCGCTGACATACAAGGTGTTCTTTTCCGGCTTGTCGAGCGCCTGGACGCTTGCAACGAGGAGTTGCACCGTGCCCGACGGCTCCGTGAAGTCGTTCAGCGCCGAGTTCTCACCCAATACACCCCACCTGTAGGGCACTCCGGGGTACTTGAGCCGGAAATGCTCCTCAGTCTGTTCGAACGTCTTGACGACACCCGCGCGGATCGCGATGGAGTGCACCAGGATGACGAACTTCCGCAGCCCATACAGTTCGGCCAGACGTAACGCCGTCGAGATGTAGACGTAGGTCTTTCCAGTGCCCGTCTCCATATCAACCGAGAAGTTCGGGAACGCACGCTCCGACCCCTGCAGATCCGTCTCGGTCAGCATTTCCAGGTGCGCCTGCGGTGCAACGGCCTCGCGGGTCGTCACCGTCCCAAGATTATCGGCAAGGATTTCACGCTCCAGCGCGAAGCCCGCGTGCCCGTCCGCGCCAGGTGCCTGCCCGACAAGCGCATCGCGCGGCGGCACGAGGGCACCCTCAAAAAGGTCGACCACTGCAGACACGGCGGCCGACTGATGCGGCTGATCGTCAAAGCGAAACTTCACGGGGCACCCGTTCCAGGAGGACCAGCCTTGACTGTAGGCGCGGCGCCAGCGTGAGGGTGACAGAGTCCTCCACCCGGTCGCCACGAAGGATCAGGGTGTCGTCATCGCTCAGCCCCAACGCGTCCGCCGTAGCCAATGAGAAGGCATCCAAGGAGATCAGGAGACGACCAGACGCAGCCTGGTCCCCGGCCGGAGCAAACTCGTAGACAGTCACACCGTCGAGCTCGTGTCTAGTGACCAGCGCATCGAGCCTCGTGCCGGTGGCCTTGAGCGCCACTTCCCAGGCCACGTCGATCGGTTGCGCGCCCTCGACAACAGGAGATCCTGCCGTGTGGTCGAGCACCTGCGCCAAGTAGTCCTTGCCAGTCAGCTCAGGTGACGCGACGATCGGCTTCTCAATCACGAGGTTCGTTGGGCACGTACGGAAGATGCGGAAACCAAGTTCCGGGGCGTCCAGCGTCTCCTCCTGCAGCAAGGCCGCGGTACGGCGTAGCCGCTCCGCGGTCACCTCGAAGATCGTTCCGTAGCCCGCATCGAGTGCGTTCTTGCCCGAGTCCTCGGATGCACTCGGCTTCTCGGGCGCCTGGACGAGGATCCAGTGCCGCGTCTTGCCGTCCTTTGGGTTCTGCTCCCACACGGCATGGCCAGTCGAGCCAGAACCTGCGAAGAAGTCGAGGATCAGGTCACCATCATCGGTGATGGCGTGGAAAAGGCGAGCGAGCACCTCGATGTCCTTCGGATAGTCGAACACCGTCCCGCCCATGAGCTTGTCCAGCGCCTTCGAAGCAGCACGCCGATCCTTGTAGAAGACGGAGCCCGGAGCCCACTCCTCGTGCTCGTGCAGATAGGACTTGATCTTCAGCCGCTGATCGGTGTTCTCGGGATAGTAGATGCGCCCGGCCGCGTCCAGCTGCTCCATGCGCTCGCGGCTGTAGGCCCAGCCGTTCTGATGAGGCCTGTAGCCGTTGAAGTCGTACACGAGGTTCGGCCGAGGGTTAGGGCTACGCAGGTTGTCCGGAAAGTAGACACCGCGGTCATCGACATAGTTGAAGTGTTCGTGCGCCTTCGAGGGATGCTCGTCGGGCAGTTCCCGATACCAGGTCAGCAATGCGGTGTGAATAGCCGCGAAATCCTGTCCGTGGACGCCACGCAGTTCGGATACCTTCGCGTAGATCTCATCGAGACCCGACTTACGCTCTCGCCAGCGGGCATCCTGCTCACGCAGGTAGGCGTGGTCTCGCGCGTAGGCGACCACGTAATCATGCCCGACAGAGATCTGTCGGGCATCGTTCTTGCGGCCGCCGTTCCAGGTGAAGTTGCCCACAAAGTTCTCTGGCCCGAATACGGCGTCGAGCAGCAGCCGCAGGTGATGCGCCTCATTGTCGTCGATCGAGGCGAGGATGACGCCGTCGCGGCGCAGCAGGTGACGCGCCAGCGTTAGGCGCGGGAACATCATCGTCAGCCATGGCGCGTGCTTGCGCCCGCCGGTCTCGACCCGGCTCGTCGTGGCGTTGCCCTGGTCGTCGACCTGGCCGGTCTCAACAAGATACCGACGCTCGGGCACGGCGAAGTCGTCGTTGTAGGTGAAGGTGTCACCCGTGTTGTAGGGCGGATCAATGTAGATCAGCTTGACGGCCCGTGAATAGCCGTTCTTCAGCAGCTTGAGCACCTGCAAGTTGTCGCCCTCGATCAGGATGTTGCGGGCGCTTGGCCAGTGCAGGGAGGCGTCCTCATCAGGCACCAGCGTCGCCGTCGTCGGCACGCGTGCGTCTTGGCGTGCGTGGTCGATTCCCGGCCAGGCGAAGGAGAAGGCGGGCTTGCCCTCGCCACCGAGACCGAGGGCAGCAATCAGTGCGTCACGGTCAAGCTCGCCGTCGAGGAACGCGCTCGGCACGAGATCACGGAGCTGTGCGAGCAACTCTGCGCGCGAGTCGGGAGTCCCGCCCGGAACAAAGGACGTCATCGAACTGCCTTCCGCCCACAGCTTTGCACCGAGGCGACTGGCCCGCACGAGGGCCGAGTGTTGTGCATGGTCATACGAGGGTCGTTCTCCTCCGTGTCAGGCTCGACCGGTTGGTCCGTGGGTGGTGGCTACACGTTACAGGTGGTGACTGATGACGAGTCGCCCCGACCGATATTGCACAACACCTATGGTCAGGTCGTCGAACCCAACCGCCAGCACTGCTTCGGTGCGCCTCGGACTGTGAGTGCGTCATGGAGCCTGTCAGCGAGGTCCGCTGCGGCGGGCACGATGTCTGTCATCGTCCGACAGCATGCCGGTCCTCCGCCGCAGCACGTTCCAATCAGAGGAGCGTGTCGAGGGACTCCGCCTGTGGTTCTCCCGACCTCTTCACAGTCACCGGAGACGCTACAAGGCCGGCCCCGTTCCATGACGAGGCGACGGCACGTCCAGCGGTCTTACGAGCAGTGGCGCGAGCAGGGCGGCCCGCTGGTCCAACGCCTTGCGGTAGTGCGTGGGGACAGGGCCGATGACCGCCGGTGTCTCGCCCGCAACTAGCTGTGGCTCGTGCCCGCGAACCGGGTCTTTCGTCGCCCGGCGAAGGCGCGCATGGAGCGCGGCGCAGGGATTCTCCACGTCGAGCAGTGTGCGTCGAGAGGCCGCCGCCCAGACTAGCCGTTCGGCATCCCATCCGTATGCCTCAGCGCGGCGCAGCTCCCGGCGCAAGGCGTCGAACGCTGTCGCGCGGCTCGTGTCGTGGCCCGCTCCCCCGCCGAGCTTGCCGCTGCCAGGCTGGAGGTGGGCTCGGGCCTCGTCGATCGTGAAGCCGCCTGCGACCAGCGCCGCAGCCACGACGCGAGTCCAGCGGGGTCGCTGGGCGACGTCGGCAAGGTGGTCGTACTCGGCGATCAGTCGCGCCCGTCCGGTCCACGTCTCGTGTTCGGCTTCGGCGGCCTGGTGGGCGGAGAGTTCGGCGCCGCGGTGTTGCAGGACGCCGTAGAGGATTGCCTGGTAGGTGACCGTCTCGTCGGGACCGACGTGGTTGGCGTCGGGTCGGTCGGCGGCGATGTAGGCGAAGTTGCCTTCCCTGCCGCGGGTGAGCGCGACGTACAGGTTCTCCCGGGTGGTGGTCGCGGTGACCAGGGCGTGCGTGGTGTCGACGGTCATGCCCTGGGCGCGGTGCGCGGTGACCGCGTACCCGAGGTCGAGGTGGGCTGCCACGTACGCGGCGGGCAGCGTGACGGTGTCCGCGAGTCGTTTCGTGCCGTCGACGTCGACGCGTCGTACGTCCAGGGATCCGTCGCGGTGGACGGCGGTGACCTGCCAGCGGTCGCCGTTGCGGACGAACCCGCCGGTGACCAGGTCCCGGACCGTGGTGAGCCGGCGCCGGTTCTGGCGGGTGATGACCAGGTCACCGGCCGAGGCTTCGAGGCCATCTACGAGTCGCACGGCGCGTCCCGCGTCCGTTTGCCCGGCCAGGACCCGGTCGGCGCGAGCACGCTGGTTCAGTTCTCGGACCGTCTCGGATGCCTCCGCGATCAGGAGTGTCGCCTTGCCGCCGGTGAGGTCGTGCTGCCATGCGGCGTAGGCGTCGTCGATCATCGTCTCGGTCTCGCCACCGCGCAGGCGTCCGTGCTGGTCGTAGAGGTCGATGACGTCGGTGTCGCCGTCGCGCAGCTGGAGGCTTGCCGTCTTCTCCCACGGGTTGGCGAAGCGGTGAACTTCGATCAGCTCGGCGACGGCGGTGCTGCTGTCCCCCGCCGCAGTGCGGCGGCGTTCGACGAGCAGGTCGAAGGCACCGCCGGCGTCGACGGACTGGAGCTGGGCGGGGTCACCGACGAGCACAACCTTCGCACCTGCCGCGGCGGCGAGACCGGTGATCTGGTCGAGGGTGGCGGTGTCGGCCAGGGTTGATTCGTCGATGATCACGAGCTGGTTCTTCGCAAACGCGGCGCGGCCGTGGTCGTGCTCGTGGAGCCACTTGGCAGTGTTCTCCGCTCGCAGCCTCAGTTCGCGCGACAGCACCGACGCGGCGACGGCCGACGGTGCCAGGGCGACGACAGATGCCTTGCCGAACCGGGCCGTCCAGGTGCGGCGCAGCGCGCGCAGGGTGGTGGTCTTCCCAGCGCCAGCTGGCCCGACCAGCAGGTCCACACGGCGACCGGAGGCTACAAACTGCTGGACGGCGTGCCGCTGTTGCGGGCTGAGCAGTCTCCCGTTGCGGCCAACGGCCTTCGGCACGGTGCGAGGGTCCAGACGGGCGGCCGTGGGGTCGGCGCTGAGGGTCAGGAGCCGGTCCTCGGCGTCCAGGGCCTGGGTGCTGGTGAAGAGGATGTGGTGGCGTGGCCGCAGGCGCGAGGTGCCGTCCTCGCGCTGCAACGAGGCCGGTGTGACCGCGACCCCCGGCGGGGTCAGTGCAACGGCGTGCGCCTCGGCCTGGGCGACGATCGCGGCGATGACCTGTTCACGGTCGGCCGCGGTCTGCAGGCGCCAGCCCATGGTCTGCCGGTTGGCCTCGGCCCACAGGTTCCAGTGCGTGAACGTCGTCTTCCTTGCCGCAACGGTATGGAACGTCGCGGCGGCGGCGCGTTCGATGGCGTCGGCCGGAACCTCGTCAGCAGCGAAATCGCGCGCCACCTGCGGGCTGGTGAGGCTGCGGGCCAGGGCGACCGGATCGCCGTCGGACGCCCCGAGACTCGAAAGGACTCGCGCGGCACGAGCCCGCCAGCCAGTGGTGAGGTCCGCGAGCGAGTGGATCTGCTTCTCGGGCCGTGTCTGCAAGGTTGCCTGAGCACGCAGCTTGATCACCGTCGTCTTGGACGGGCGACGGTCGTGCGTCGCGATGTACTGGGTGATGAGGCGCTCCTTGGCCTGGTTGATCGCGTGCGACCGGGTCGAGAACTCCTCGATGAGCTCCTCGCCGATGCCCGCGACTTCCCACTGCGGGTTGCGTTCGCGGCCCCGTTCGCGCAGCTCCCACGAGAGGCCGAACGTGCCGGAGAGGCGGTCCATGAGCAGGGCGTCGTACTGCTCCGAGGCGGCGACCAGGGCGCGGTGCAGGGCTCTGGAGTCCAGGCTTCGCCACAGGCCGTCCGAGACGGTCTTGACCTTGTTGGACACGACGGCGTGCGTGTGTAGTTGCGGGTCGTTCGAGCGGGAGTCGTAGTGGTCGTAAGCGGTCACGATCAGGCCGTGCACGTCCTCCTGGCAGATCCCGCCCGAACCGGTGCGGGTCGCGGCGACCTCACGCTCGAGGAAGTCGATGACCTCGCCCATCGCCGCATGGTGGGCTGCCACGATCAGGGTCTGGGTGCCTGCGTCGGCCAGGGCCCAGAGCACCGAGACCGACTTCGGGACCGAGAACGTCAGGTCGAAGCCGGCAACAGCGGACTTCGGGCCCGCCTTGCCCTCCTCGGCCTCGACCCTCGCCGCGGCTGACCCGCGTTCCTCGTCGGTGAGGTCCGCAGGCAGTGCCTCGATCCGAGCCGCGATGCGCTCAGGCACGGTGGCGAACTGCTGGTAGGCACGTCCCAGCGGCTGGCCGGTGACCGGGTCGTGCCCGGTCCCGAGCAGCCGGGCGAGCTGCTGTTCGGTGACCTGGTCGCCGACGCCGATCCGTGCTCCGTCGGCTCCGAGCTGGGCGACGCCCTTGCCCAGCCACCGGCCCGGAGGCGTGCCCGGATTCGCGTAGTAGCGCGTCAACGCGTCCGCGGCGGTGAGGTCGCCGTCGGCGTGGACGACCGAACGTAGCAGGTACTTGTAGCCGCTCCCGGCCGACATGACACGCATTGAGACCGTCACCGTGATCGCCTCCCTCGAACACGAGGTACGCGTCGCGTGCCAGACGTGTCGGGTCGGTGAGGTGAGGAGCGAGGTGTGGGGACGATGAGTGGGGTGGGATGGAGGATCTGGCGGGATGAGGGCGGGAAGGTGAGGGATGGGCGGAATGCGGCGTGAGGGCGGCGGAGAGGGTGCAGGGCGAGAAGGCGGAACGGCGGGAATGGGGCGGAGGGAGTGGCGACGGGAGCGGACTGAGGCGGGAGCGCGCGGGCCGGACGGTCCGGAGCCAGGCAGACGAGAGCCCGGGACGCCGAACGTCCCGGGCTCTCGGTGAGGCGGTCAGGTCAGGCGGACGCCCTCTCCTTCGCGACCGGCTTCGGAGCCGCCTTGGTCCTCGATCGCGGCCAGCCGCTGACGACGGACCGTCTACGCTACGCCACTCTCGGTGTTATTGGCGATGACCTCGGCACGCTCGGCCTTCGCCTCGCAGCGGCCTCGCCGTCCATCGGCTTGCCCGACGTCGTGACCCGCAGCGTCCGGTGCTTGTTCGCCTTCCACGCGTCACACACGTTCACGGCCGCCTACACCACGGGACCGTAGGAGCGACGCACGTACGCCCGCGTGGCCCGGGCAGCCCGCGTGGTTGTCGGCGGTGAGGACATTGCCGTCGACGTCGGTCAGGTCTCCGAGGACCTTGATGCTCTCGTCGTCGTGCGCCGAAGCTGGGACCACTCGCACGCCCGAGTCGGTCAGCAACGCGACCACGGCGGCCTTCGCCTCTCGCTCGCGCTCGTCCCGGAGCCGCTGCGCGGCGTGAGCGAACTGGCCGGGCTCCTTGACCTCCGTGGCAGTCAAGTGCTTGACCGCGTCGCGGCCACCGAGCGCGTCGAACTCCGCGATCGTCCCAGCCTGGTCGAGCGTCAGGTCGTACCTGCCCTGCGCCGCGACGGCGAACCTCGACTTCCCCACGGCCAGCGCCGTGTTCACGGTGCCCTTCGCGTGGCCGGTCTTCTTGGCGATGGTCGCTGCGGGGACGCCGAGCAGTGCGAGCTGCTGGAACCCGGCCGCCCGGTCAGCCTCCCAGAGCTCGGCTCGCCGGCTATGCCGACCATCCGAGAACGCCGACGCCCTGGCCGTCGAACGCTAGTGAGCCCGGTCCGACGACCGATTGACAGGTACATCCAGCAAACTGCAGAATGTCCTGTTATGCCACCTACCTCCCCATGTGACTCACCCCTCTTTCGTCAAGGATATGATCGCTGGAATCTTGCAGCTCATTTTAGAATTGACGAGATGAGCGCTAATTTTAAAGCACTCAGAGCGGCCTGCAGGGATCTTCCGGAGGACCCTTACGCACCCAACTCTGGCCGCTACCGCCGCTACGCGCGCGCCGTCTTTCTCCCCTGGTCCAAGGATCTCTTCTGGATGCCTGCCACGGAAAGCCAGGTCCGCGAGGGGGTGAATGGCTACTACCAAGGGGACAATAATCCTGAACACGCCGGGGTCACGCGAAACTTTCCCGCAATTAGCGTTGGGATATGCAACAATCGACTCCTGCTCGACATTATCCAGTTCGACTTCGCGCAAACCTATTGGAGCGAGCACGACGCAGTCTGGCCGCTTTACGTTGGCGTCCACCTGGTCAAACTGCAGGTCGAGGAAGATGGTCATGAAGCCGTGTCCTCCCCGAACGAACTGCACCAGGACGGCGAGCCATACGTCTTCGCCCACCTGATCTACCGTCACAACGCCGAAGGCGGCACCAACCTCATCGCCACTCCCGGCTACCGCGGTAAGCAGCCGGAAGACGTGCCGCCCGCAGACCGGCTCGCCGAGTTCCAGATGACGCGCCCTCTGGATACATACGCCGTCACAGACGACCTTGTCAGCCACTATGTGGGTCCAATCCGCAAGGGGGGCGCCCCTGTGCCTGGCGAGCGCGCCATTCTCCTCGTCGACTGGGTTCCCATGCGCCACCGCATCTAGCGGTTTTCTGGGATGTACGGAACGCCGCTGCTGGCAGGATCAGGGCAGATCATCTGCGCTGCCCTGTTGCAGGCCGGCTGCTGGACATCGAGCTGTCACGCACATCCACGACAGATTCCGGGACAGCGTCCTGTAACCCAGCCCGGAGCGGACGACGCCTCGGCGTTGAACTTCGTGGCCGAGCGAACCGCCCCCACCTCGGTTGTCCACCCCACACATACGGGACCCGGCTTGGCCGTTACAAGTGCAGTCCCCGCAGGTAGGGTAGCTCGGCACGTGTCGAACACGTTTCTGTGAGCCATCACGCGGATCGGTGCGGTCGCTGTGACCGATCGCATCGTCGGATCAGGAGGTCGCCCTACTGTGTCTCGTTCGGACTTGCGCGCTCTGTTCCGGTCGAACGACCGAAGGTTCAAGGCAGTAGACGTCTTCACGAATCGTGAAGGCGAATGGGCAGCTGTCACCCGCAGCCTTGCGTACCGCATTGAGGAGAACCGCGCCTCGACCTTCGACGTCGAGGACCTTGAGGCTCCCCGCCGCAACGTCATGGCGTTCTACGGGGTGGGTGGCATCGGTAAGACGGCGCTCTCGCACGAGGTGGTGGAACGGTTGTCCGGCGAGGGAAGGGGCCCTGAGCAGTGGCCAGCGATCGATTCGGAGCTGGGACGGTTTGCGCCTGTGCGGATCGACCTTTCTGCCCAAGCTGGGGTTGATCTGGAGACTATCTTGCTGTCGCTACGGGTCCGCTTAGCCGAACTGGGGCGGCCGATGCCTGCCTTCGATCTGGCATTCCATCGGTACTGGGAACATAATCACCCGGGCGAGTCGCTGGCTGACTATTTGCGGCGCAGCTCGTTCTTCGGACGGATCTCGTCCGCCATGTCAGTGCCGGACCAGATCCAGGAGGTCCTTGCCGACGTCGCACAGGTGCTCTTGCTACCAGGCAGCATCGGAGCGCTCGTTGGGCAGACGTTGAAACTCGTTGTGAGCGGCCTGCGGGACAGGCAGCGCCGCGCGCAGCTCATGGGGGAATGTACGCGCCTTCCGGATCTACTCGAGGCCGAGCCGGACACTGATGCACTGAGCTACTACGCGCACCTGCTGTCGTGGGATCTGGCACAGCTCCCAGCGGAAAAGTCAGCGACGCTGGTTGTCCTGCTCGACACGTTTGAGGATGTCGGAGACCGATCGCACCGTGATGTGGAACGGCTGATCCAGCGTGTGGCATGGCTCATGCCGAACGCCTTGTTCATCATCACCGGTCGCAATCGGCTGCAGTGGGACGACGAGCACCTAGAGGGCCAGCTTGACTGGGTTGGTCCACGGTCCTGGCCGCTGCTCGCGCCATCGGCAGAAAGGGATCCGCGGCAGCACCGCATCGGTTACCTGACAGAGAAGGACTGCCAGATCTACCTCTCCCGACGGCTCACGCTGGACGCGGAGCCGTTGATGACCAAGTCTGTGCGGGACATCATCGTGCGCCGCTCTCACGGGCTTCCCCTGTACCTGGACCTGGCGGTCATGCGGTTCTTGGATCTTTACCACCAGCGCAACCACGTGCCTGACGCCGAAGAGTTCAACCACGACTTCCCAGCCCTCGTCGCGCGAACGTTCCGAGACCTGACCCTCGCCGAGCGACAGGTGCTGCGAGCCGTCAGCCTCCTGGACGCGTTTTCCATCTCGCTCGCTGCGGCGGCGACGGCAGGCCTGGCGCCCGAATCCGCGACCCGGGCGCTAGTAGAGCGGCCGTTCATCGAGTACGACCCGACGGGACCCTGGCCCTACTACCTGCACAACCTCGTCCAGTCTGCCATTCGCGAGGCCGACTCCACGGCCGAGGATCGCTGGAGTCGGTCAGAGTGGAAACGGGCGGCCGGCCGCACCCTTGCAGCACTTGGGGACGAGTACAGGCGCGCCGCGCGCCTGGGTGACCGTCGCACCGTGGTGGCCTGCCTGCGGCAAGGATTGCGCCTCGCACGGGACTTCAGCCTTGACCTAGGCTGGCTCGTCGACGCCTCGTACTTGTACGTGGAGGACTCAGTCTGGGAGCCGATCGACATCCACGCCCATGCCTCACCGAGGCGCACCACTGTTCGGTCGGTCCGGGGACGCATCGCCGTCGCCCTCGCCGAGAGCCTCGACGCTATCGCTCGCCGGCAGCGCCAGCATCGGCAGCTCACGCTCGACACCCTGGAAGCAATCATTGCAGGCGACGTGCTCCCGGACGATCTCACCGAGCTGCCGTTGTATTTCATTGCGGAATGTCACCGCGACATCGGCAATCTCGACCAGTCCCTTGCGGGGATGCGGCGGGTCGCCGCGTTGGGTGGCCGGCTAGCACCTGATGCAAATCGCGGGCTCCTGCACTTGGCGCGTCGGCTCGGTCAATTCCCCGACGTGCTAGCCGCCGCTGGATCGCTCGGTCAGCGCGGCCACAAAGACAGGACGTTAGGGGACCTGTGGTGGACGCAGGCGAGCATCGTGCGCGCCTGCGACGCCTACGCACGTGAGCGCGACGCCGCTCTTCGGGACGATCACGCGGGAGAAGCTGCCGTCTCCCAGGCTTGCCTCGCATTCAGTGCGGCGTTCCAGGACCGGGCACGGGCGCTGGAACAGGTCGAGCGCGCGCGGCGGCTGCTGGCTGGGAGCAATTCGGCTTGGTCGCACCGGCAGCTCGCAAACGCCGAGCTGCTCTGCGACGCAGGGATCGACCCGTCGCTGCCCAGCCGCGTGACCGAGGCGGTCGCCTTGGCCGAGGATCGTGCATTGACCTCCATTACTGCCTACGCTCGATTCGCGCTCTGCTTTCACGCTGCAATTCTCGCCGACCGAGACATGCTGGAGGCGGCTCGTACGGAATTGCGCCGCAGTGTCAAAGGCAAGGAGTTCTCCTACTTGCTCGAAGCTTCTTACTTCCTGGCGGACGAGTCCGTCCCCAACGACGTGCCACGCGCGGACTGGATCGACGGGCCTGAGACGACCCGCGCGCGCTGGCGCCAGCTAGTACACGACCGCACGGTCCAAATCATTGACCGGGAAGGCTGAAACACATGGCGACCTACACCTCGCTCAACGACGTCGACGTGCCGCTTATTCAGGATCGGTACGGCTTGCCTGATGACGTCCAGATCGAGCCCCTGAAGGGTGGAGCCGCGAACTCGAGCTTTATGCTGGACGCCGAGAGCACTCGGTATGTCCTGACGATCCTGGACAACCACGACTACGACAGCGCCATGGCTCTCGCAAAGCACACGAGAGCGTTGTTCGACGCTGGGTACCCGACGACGCGCATCGTCCCTTCCGTTGACGGCGAGCTCGTCACGCTGATGGGCACGCGGCTCATCCTGCTCAAGGGTTGGATCGACGGCCACGTCGCCGACACACTTGACGCCGACCAGATTCGAACCGCAGGAAGCCACCTGGCGCGGCTTCACAACCTGCCCGCCGACCTGGTGCCGGTCCCAGTCCGAACTCGCCGCCTCACTCCGGAACATCATGCGCTGATCCCTGATTTTGCGGACCAGGAGTTCGCCGGCTGGCTCCAGACACGGCTCGCCGAGGTGACCGAAGCGGAGCAGGGCACGGACAGAGCACTGACTTTGTGTCACGGTGATCTGTTCACTGACAACCTTGTCCTGGCGGACGACGGCGCCGTGACAATCCTGGATTGGGAAACCATCTCGCTCGACGACCCCGTGCTCGACCTCGGCATGGCGGCGCTCGGCCTCGCACAGGTTGACGGAGTCTTATCGCTCGATCGGCTCGGAGCCCTGATCTCTGGCTACGCCACGGAGCGTCCGCAGATCTGTGATGATCTCGGGCAGCTTGGGACCGAGATCGTCCACGCCGCCCTCATCATCGCCTTCCACCGCTATTACCGGCACAACGTCCGCTTCCCAGACCCGAGCAAAGCGATGATCCATCGCGAGCTGTACGCATTCGTCGACTCGGTGCCAACGACTCGTGCCTTGGCCGTCCTGTGATCGGGCGCGACAGATCCCTGCCGGACCGGATGGGACTTCCACCAGCAGCGTCCGTTCAGAGTAATTAGGCGGGCCACTTCACGGGGCTGTCGCTCCAGATTGCCGGGCGCCGACTTCCAGATTGCCCTGCGGGACACGCCGAGACGGAACGGAGTGACAGGTGCGCGCCACCGGTCAGGTAGCGGGTCGTAGTCGTGTCCACCCGAGGAGGCGCTCGTCTCGCGGTCAGGTCAGGCGGACGCCCACTCCTTCGCGACCGGCTTCGCAGCGACCCCTGCGCGCGGGACTCGCGTTCCCCTTCTTCGCCCGTGCAGCGCTGTTCGCCTTCGCGGGCACCGACGGCGCGGCGGGCTTGGGCTTCGGATCGCGCGCGATCTGCTCGACGGGCGAGAGCGAGTAGCCCCACGACTCGATTGCCCCGAGGTAGGCGGCCTCACGGCCGGACTTGCGCCAGGTTGGACTGGTCGTTTCGGAGCCGGCGCGCTGCACCGCGGCCCAGATCGACCAGGCCAGCCAGGGTCAGCCAAACAGCGACCAGTGCAAACTTCGCCGCGTTCCACGCGAAGAGGGCGACCAACGCCCACACGGCGACGTGATGCATGCCGTAGAAGAAGGTTGCGAGGGCCGCGTACCCGACTGCCGCGACGAGCGCGAGCGGCAGGCCCCAGCCGCGGTTCCCACGTTGGCACATCCACCTCGCCAACTTCGTCGTCGGCGTCGTCTCGAAGATCGGGCCTGACGATCCGACATCGTAGGACTCGCCGGAGGCATCTCGGAGGTAGGCCGGAACACTCGTGGCAGGCAGCGCTCCAGATCCCGTGTCGTGGGTCATCTCGTACGCGGCCCAGGTTGGCGCCGTCATAGCCCACACCTCCACATCAGCCGAAGCACTCGAACATGCGTACCCCTCACGGTACGCCAGCCGCTCGCCGCCGTCGACGAACGGACCCTCGCCGTGGCTGGCTCGCCACAGGGCCAGCCCCCACAGGTTCGCGTTGCCGCCGCAGCGTCGGCACCCAGGCGCCGTGATCAGATGTCGTGGGCGTCGTGGTGCAGCGTGATCGCCAGATCTCCGCCACCGGGCAGGCGTATCACGGTGCCGTCCAGCGGCGTCGTGCCGCCCAGGACGCGGTAGACGTGAGCGGCGCGTTGCGGGCGGCCGAGGCGGTCCCAGTCGGCGATGTGCCTGGCGAGGGTCTCGGCGACCTGGCGAGCGTCGGGGCCGAAACCACGCGCCCCCAACTCGTGGCCCTCGTCGACGGTTCGCCAGGCGGCGATCGCGACGGACTTACCGTCGACGTGCGCGAACGTAGTCCACGCCTCGCCGTCACCAGCCTTGTGCACGAGGCGGCGGTGGGGCGCGGTGGCTTCGGCCAGGCCCGGAAGGGTGCAGGCCAGGTGGGTGCGCATCCCGACGATCATTCCCTGGCCGGTCAGCACGGCACCGGAGCTGGCCCACACCGAGGAGTCGCTGTCGAACGTGTCGGGTACGCGTGCGAGGTTGGTGTCGGGGTCCCATGCGAAGAGGGTGAGGGCGTCGTCACCGACTGTGGCCGTCGTGGCGGCGGGGTGCACGGCTGCGATGCCCTGGACATCGACGAACCCGCACACCAGATCCTCCGACCCGACCAGTAGGTCCCCGCGGCGCCGGTAGGCGGTCGACCAGCACTCGTTCGGGTGGCGCACCCGCAGCGGAGCGACGAGGATCCCGTCCTTGGCCAGCTGCTCCAGCCACGCTCCGGGAAAGTCCCACACGCCCATGGTGACGATGATCCGGTCGAACACTCCCCGACCCAGGTGCTGTGCGGCGTCGGCGCAGATCGCGGTGACCCTGTCCGTATACCCGGTGGCCTCGAGCGAGACTTGGGCCGCGGTGACGACCGCCGGGTCGATGTCGACGGTGACGACCTCGCCGCCGGCGCCGACGAGCTCAGCGGCCAGGGCGGCGTTGTAGCCGGATGACCCGATCTCCAGTACGCGCATGCCCGGTTCGATGCGCGCCTGTTCCAGCATCCGCGCCTGTAGCCACGGCGCGGAGATCGATGACGTCGTCCTCCCGGTGGTCTCGTCGACCTGGGTACGCACGATGTCGTCCGCGTAGGCGGCCTCCAGGTCGGTGCCCGGTGGGCAGAACAGGTGCCGCGGCACGGTCCGCAACGCGTCCTCGACGGCGGGCGACAGGTCGATGGCGCGATGCCTGGCTCCCGCACGCAGGCCGTCGACCAGATCGGCGCGCAAACGGGCGGCGCGCTCCGGGATGCTCGTGGTGGTTTCGGTCAAGGCAGGAACTCCTTCACAAGGTGGCGGGACGGATCGCATCGATGTCGCCGAACGTGACACCTACGGCACTGGGTGGACGTTCTGTTGGAGGTGCTGGATCGATGTTGAGCCGGGTATCGGCAGGATCACTGGTGACAGGTCGAGCAGCCAGCGAAGTTCTCGCACAGCCGCGCCCGGCGTGGCGGCGAGCCTCCCAGCGGCGAGGGGCGCGTACGGAACGAACGCAGTTCCCATCCGGGTGCAGTGGTCGAGAACGGCCCAGTCTCGCTCATGGCGGTTGAACTTGTTCTGGACGGCTGTGATCGGCGCGACCCGTCGTGCCGCCTCGATCTGGGTGGTGGTGACCTTGGACAGGCCGATGTGCCGGATCTTGCCCTCGGCGCGGAGCGCGGCGAGTTCGCCGACCTGGTCCTCGAGCGGCACCTTGGGATCGACCCGGTGGAGGTAGTACAGGTCGATCCGGTCGACTGCGAGGCGGCGCAGGCTCATCTCCACGCATTGGCGCAGGTACTCCGGCCGGCCCACCGGCGCCCACCGGTTGGGTCCTTGTCGTGTCATGCCGCCCTTGGTGGCGATGACCAGGTGGTCGGGGTAGGGGTGCAGGGCCTTGCGGATGAGGTGCTCGACGGTCTCGGGTCCGTAGGCGTCGGCGGTGTCGAGGTGGTTGACGCCCAGGTCGACGGCGCGGCGCAGCACCGCCTTCGCTGCGTCCATGTCAGCGGGGTGGTACCAGTGCCCGGGGCCGGTGAGCTGCATCGTGCCGTACCCGATCCGGTGCACCGGCAGGTCCCCGCCGAGAAGGAAGGTACCTGAGGCCGCCGCGGGGCTGGCGGCATCGAGCGTGGTGCTGGTCATGCCGCTGTGTCTTCTTCCTGGGCGGCGAGGGCGTCATAGACGTGCCGGTGTGCCAGGGCGGTGACGGCGTTGGCGCTGAGGTGGGTGGTGTCGATCGCGTGGACGACGGCGCCGGTGGCCGCCAGGTGCTCGGCTGCTTCCTTGTGCCAGGTGGCTTCGTCGCGGCTGGAGGTGTGCTGGTCCTGGTAGCGGTTGTGCGTTCCGCGCCGGGTCAGGCGGCGGCGGATGACATCGTCGTCTGCGGTGAGGCTCAGCAGCAGGTCGGGCGTTCGGGCCCGCTTGTTCAGCGCCCACAGCAGTTCGGGGTCGACGTCGTCGAGACGCTGCATGACCAGGCCGGAGGCGATGTACCGGTCGGTGATCACGATCGCACCCGCAGCGAGGCGTGGTTCGATCTCGTGCGCGAGGTGGTAGTACCGGTCGGCGGCGTACAGGCACGCGAGCGTCAGGCCGTCGGCGGTGTTCGTCATCCCGCGCGCGAGCGTTCCGATCGGCCCGCCCGAGGGTTCGGCGGTGCGGTGGACGGTGTGCCCGTCCTGGCCCAGCTGGATCGTCAGCGCGCGGGTCAGTGTGGATTTCCCGACGCCTGAGGGCCCGTCGACCGCGATGAACATCCCGCCGCCGGCGGGCGGTGTGGTGGTCATGGCAGGTCGAACAGGGTCGGGTCGGACGCCGCGGGGCGGCGGCCAGCGACCGTGGAAGCTGTACCCAGCCCTGCGACCAGGCCGTACCGGCGCAGTTCGTCGAGCATGCAGTCCTCGCCCGCGGCGCTACTGGCGATGAGGTCCACGAACAGCCTGGCCGTGACCAGGGCGTCGTATCCCGCGCGGTGGGGGCGCAGGCCGTCGGGGATGTCGGCGTCCAGTCGCCGGTGCCGCACGAGGGCACCGAGCCGGTAGCTGGTCAGGTTCCAGGCGCGGCGCGCGAGCTTGAGCGTGTCGAACGCCTCGGCAGGCTGCCAGCCGGGCAGGGAGCGGGTCAGCACGTCGAGGTCGACGTGGGCGTTGTGCCCGACCGGGACACCGGCCGCGAGAGCCGCCAAGACGTCGTCGGCCACCTCGGCGATCGTGGGCGCATGGGCGACGTCGTCGTTGCTGATCCCGTGGATGTTGCGGGCGTGCCACTGGATCGGGTGGGGCGGGCGCACGAGCCAGGAGCGTGGTTCGCCGATCTGCCCGTGCAGGATCGGGACGATGGCGAGCTCGACCAGGTCGGGTGGCCGGTTGCCGTTTCCTTCGACATCGACGACGACGTAGTTGAGCTCGTCCCAGCGGCCGGTGGTCATGACGGGTCCTCCGTGTCTGACGGCGTGGCCGGGTCCCAACCGAGGTCGGCGCGGCCGTGCAGGCGGTGCTTGTGGGGGTGGCGCTGGTCGTGGACCTGGAAGCCGAGCCCGTGCTGCAGGAAGTAGCGCGGCTGCTCGTCCAGGCCAGCCACGATCGCGGCTCGCTCGGTGATCTCCACGACCTCGACATCCTTCCGTTCCGGCAGACGCTGCGCGAGCGCGCGGATGGCCTCGGTCCCCGGGATCTGATGGGCGTCGGAGCAGATCGCGAGTTGCTTGGCCGGGCAGATGTCACACAGTTCCCGGATGCCGTAGTGCCCGTTGTAGTCCGCGACCTGGTGGGCGAAGGAGACCGAGCAGGACGTCTTGCGGAACAACGGACCACCGCCGTCGGCGAACGTCTCCAGGACGCGGCGTTCGAGGGTCTCGGGGACGATCTTGCGACGGGCTGTGTCGCTGTATGGCTCTGGGAGGTTGTTGGCCTTGTAGTAGTCGGCGATCTCGCCGCGGTAGAACAGGCCGGTGAACACCGTCGCGTGCGCGTGGTGGGAGAGTTCGACGGCCTTGGCTAGGTGCTCCGGGGAATCGTTGAGGCCGGGCACCAGCGGGCGCCAGTACAGGATGACCCGGTACCTGTCCGCGTGCTCGAACGCCGTCTTCAGCGACGTCTCCGCGATGGAGGACTTGACCGGCTCGATCCGCTCGTCGCTGATTCCCGAGTAGGTGATCAGCAGTGTCAGCCGGATGCTGCGCAACCGGTTGAGCCGGGCGCAGTCTTCCGGATCGATCCGGTAGCGGGTGATGACCAGGACGTGATTGGTCAGGCCGAGCGCGTCCAGTGCCTCCAGCACCGCGAACAGGTGCTCCTTGACCCGCGGCAGGAACGGGTCGGTCGCCCGATTGAAGATCTGGATCGGGGTCTTGTCCGGCTGGAAGTAGGGGTGTGAGATGAGTTCGCGCACGGCGTCGTCGTCGGACATCAACGCGCGCGGCTGGGTCATGTCCCACACGCCGTAGGTGTGCCGGATGCAGTAGGCGCAGTCCAGCGGGCAGCCCTGGATGTGGTTCAGCGACAGGCCGGACTTGCGGTACTCGACCACCTCACGGGCCCGCTCGGGCAGCCGGGCGATCTGCTCGCGGGTGAGCAACGGGACGGTGACGGGCACGGGCGCCTCCCCAGCAACGTGGACATCCGCGCCGACCAGAGCGGCGGCGCACGCCCACCGTCGGTCACCCACCACCCGGTACGGGAGGGCATTCTGTCCGGCTGAGACCGGCAATCTGGAGTGATGTCGCCCCACGCCGTGACCGGGCTCACTACGCTGGACGGGCGGCACCTCAGCTTCAGAAGGATCACGAAGGTCAGCGGACGGAGGACGTCATGGCCAACGACCACTTGCGGCTGCGACGGGAATCGACACCGTCGCCGTCGGGCAGCGGCCTGCCGATGTCGAGGAGAGAGCTGGCCGAGGCCGTCAACCAGTACCTCTGGCGCACCACAGGCAAGCGGGTCCACCTCGATGTCGACACCCTCCGCCGCTACGAGAGCGGGCAAATCCGCTGGCCAGGGGCGGACTACCGGGACGGGTTGCGCGCGGTGCTCGGCGTGGGGGCCGACGCCGAGCTCGGGTTTCACCCGACCAGGCGTGGCCGGACCGCGGCACCGACGCAGGACGTGGGTACGTGGGTCGCCACCTGGGCGGGCAAGGATGCAGTGGCCGGCGCCGACTCCGAGGTCCCAGCCACGGCAATCGATCTCTTGTGCCGCACCGTGTTGTCCTACCCTCCTGCTGCGGATGGACCCGATCGGGTGGATCGAGCCCGGCCTGACGTCGCCAATGCCTTCGCGTCGTACCAGGCGGGCAACTTCGAAGCGGCAGCGCTGATGGCGTCCAAGGCCCTTGGTGCTCTGCGATCGGCGGAACGTGGCCGCGAGAGCGCCGACGCCAGACTGTGCGCGCTGGCGTACCAGGTCGCCGCGATCGTCCTGTCGAAGGCAGGCCGTACCGACATCGCGTGGATCGCCGCGGACCGCGGTGTCGCCGCGGCCGAGGCGAGCGACGACGCGTGCCTGCGTCTGTCGCTGCTGCGCACAGCGGCCTTCTCGATGGCGGTCGCTGGTCATCGAGGCGACGCGCTGGTCACGATCGAGGCGGCCGCCGGGGAGTTCCAGGGCCGCATGTCCAGGACGACGACGTCGGCTGCGGCCTACGGCACGATCCTGCTGACGGGAGCGGTTCTGCTGGCGGGGGCCGGTGACCAGGCGGCCGCCGCGACGTACCTCGACGAGGCGCAGCGCGCCGCGATGGTCACCGATGCCGATCGCAACGACCTGTGGACCGCGTTCGGCCCCACCAACGTCGCGATCCACCGGGCCAACGTCGCCGCCGCGGCCGGTGACATGGACACCGTCCTGGCCATCGGCGGCCCGCTCCGGGTCGAGCACCTGCCCGCGGAGCGGCGTGTGCGGCTTCATCTCGATGTCGCACGCGCAAGCCTCGCCGTCGGAGATCACGGGGACGCGCTCGCCACGCTCGTGCGCGCCGAGGCAGCGGCACCCTCTCAGGTGCGGCACCACCGCATCACCAAGGATGTCGTGGGCTCGCTCGTCGCAGCCGCTGCCCGGCGGCCCGGTCCGGAATTGACGCGCCTCGCCGGCCTTGTCGGTGCCCCCATCACCTGACGGAGCTCGGAACCCCGGCTACTCCTCGATCAGCCGCTTGGTGTATCCGGCCTCGACGAGTCGCTCGTACGCGCCCCGGACGTCGTCGGGGACCTCGACTGGGACGGCGAACCCGGCTTCCGCGTACACCCACAACCGCTGGGTGTCCCCCACCAGCATGTTCAGCACCCGCTGCTCATCCCCGATCGACTCAATGTAGTCCTCCAGCGCCAGCCACCGGGCGGAGCAGACGACGTCCAGCTCCGGCCACACCTTGCGGACCGTGGCCCACGCCCGACGCTGCTGATAGGGCCGGCTGATGATCGTCGCTGACCGCGGATCGAGCCCGCGCCCCAGCAGCAGCTCGCGGGTGAACGTGAAGTTCTCGCTGGTGTTGGTCGCCTTGGTCTCCAGGACGATCGCCTCGTGCGGAACGCCGAGCGCTTCGGCTCGCTCGGCGAAGTGCACCGCTTCACCCCGCGGGAACCGCTCGAGGGTCGTCGGAGCGTTCGCCCCCGTGAAGACGACCAACGGGAACCTTCCCTCGCGATACAGGTCGGCCGAGTGCTCGGCCACGCCAATGTCATGGCCACCCAGACCGATCGCGATCTCGGTGGTACGGCGCTGGTCGGGCATCTGATGGAACTCCCACAGAACCTGGGCGTCCCGGATCACGCTCGGGGAAGGCATGGCCGCCAGTCTGGCACGCGGCTACAACAGACAAGTCGCTGCCCTCAGGGCAGGCAGATTGCCGGACGTCGCATCGCAGAATGCCCTCCTTCTCCAGGCCCCGTGTGGCGAGGGTGGTTACGCCGTCGAACAGGTCGGCGGCGTGACCGACAGGAAGGCAGGACCGACATGAACGCGATGAACGTGGACGAGTTCTTCACCGGCCCGATCAAGGCGGGCGTGCCCGAGCTGCGGGACCAGGCCGGCCGCAAGATGCCGGGCGCCGCCGACTCGGACAAGCAGGGCGACCTGTGCAGCTGATCCGCCATCCCTGACCGCTCGCGGGGATCGAGCCTCCTGGAGCGCCCGGTCCCCGCGAGCTTCCACTCGTCCCTCGCGGAGGCCCACGATGCTGAAATTCACCATCCGTCTGTCCGACCTGCCCGACCCGGCGTGGAACTGGGACGGCCGGGCATGGAACTCCGGCGGCAGCAGGATCGAACCGCTGGTCAACCCGTCGGTGGAATCGTTCCTGGTCGAGACGGGTCAACGGTCGTGCCTGGTCATCGTCCGTGAACGCGACCTGCACGGCCGCCTGCTCCCGGCACCCCGCACGCTCGCCGATGCGCTGGCGTGGCCGGGCGATCACGTCACCGTGGAGCTCACCCCGCAGGGCATCTCCGTCCATGCCGGAGCGTTCGGCACCGCGCCGCTGTACCTGACCGTCGCCAAGGGAACAGCGGCCGGTTCCTGGAACGTGACTGATCTACTCGGCCGGGTCGAGCCCGGCAAGCTCGTCGACGCCGCCGTGGCCCGCGCCCTCCTGCGCACGCCCGTGTATTCCAGCACGACCCTGTTCGACGGCGTACGGCGGCTGACAGAGCGCGCCACGGCCCACCTCGACGCGCGCGGCGTCGAGGTCGCCTACCCGAATCCGGCCGAGCATGTCCTGGCCGCGCGGGAACCGGGCGGCACCGACATGGTGGCAGCGTTCGACGAGATCCTGTCCCACGTGGTCGGTCGCCTGCCGGCCCCGTCCGGGCAGGTCGCGGCCGAGCTGTCCGGCGGCGCGGACTCGGCCAACGTCGCCCTGGCCGCAGCCGCGCGGCACGGAACGATCCGCACGGTGGGGCTCGTGGTCGACGGCGACGTCGGCCAAGCTCAGGCCCGGCGCCGCGAGATCCTGGTGCGTCACCTCGGCGCCCACGACCTCGCCATCCCCGCCGCCGGGCACCCGCCGTTCGCGCCCGACGGCGTCCGTGGCAGGCTTGAGCCCCACGATCCAGAGGCCGCGTTCTACCGCGAGGCGTTCGACGCCCTGCGCGACGCCGCCCGCGACCACGCCGCCACCCTCGTCTACACCGGCCTGGGAGGCGACGAGATCAGCGCCCTGCACCCCCACGAGCACGCACCCCACCTGGCCAACGAGCCGGGTGCCGAGCCGGACGGCGTGAGCCTGCCGGACTGGGCGGGACAGGTGGTCCGCGCCGCGGCGGGCGACCTGACTGCCGATGCAGCACCGGTCTCAGCGGTCCCGATCCCTACGCTGAACGCCTTCACCCTGCACAACCCCGCCTACCTCGACGCCGGGATCTGGCCCGTCGCGCCACTCGCACACCCCCTCGTGGTCCGGTTCGCCGAACAACTCCCGGCGCACCACCGGCGAGACAAGAACCTTCTGCGCGAGCGTCTGCGGCGGGCGGGGCTCCCCGAACGTGTCGTCAGACCCGCCGAGCCCGAGAACTTCCTGTCCCTGATGGACCGCGGCATGCGCGAGCACGGCGCGGCGCACCTGCGCGACATGCTCTCGGCCTCGATCCTGGTCGACGGCGGCTACCTCGACGGCCAGGCGCTGCGCACCGCAACAGAGGACCTGGAGCGCACCGGAAGCTACGGGACCCGCCTGTTCGACGCGATCGCGCTCGAGACCGGACTCAGGAGCCTGCAATGAGCAACGCAAGGATCAGTCCAACCACCGCCGACGACCTCGCCGCGGCAAACCTCCTGTACCGCGACCCCGGACTGCACGACCATCTCCAAGGCGCGGCCACCCGCGACGCCGACGTCGTCCACCACGCCATCGACACCTGGGCCCCGCACGCGGCCAGCCTGCTCGACGCCGGCTGCGGAACCGGCACCCTCGTAGCCGCGCTGAGCGACCGCCTGACCGGCCTCGGCATCGACCTGCAACCCCAGCTCATCACTCACGCCCGCGCTGCACACCCGGGCTGTGACTTCGAGGTTGATGAACTGTGCACCCTCGACCTTCGGTGCACCTTCGACGTCATCACCTGCCTCGGCAACGTACTCGCCTACCTGCACGAGCCCGACGAGCTCCACGCCGCGACCGCCGCCATGAGCCGCCACGCCCACCCCGGCACCATCGTGGTCATCAACACCCTCATCACACCGCCCCCGGAAGTCCCGGCCAGCACCAGCCTCGTGGCGACACCTCGCGGGCCCGCGCAGGTCACCGTCCAGAATCGCTGGGATGACGACACTCGGCTGGCCACCATGACCCGCCGCTGGGCCTTCACCGACGGGCGGACCGAGACCGACATCGTGCACCGCCGCGTGCACGACCTGAACGCCCTGACCACGGCCCTGGCCAGCAACGGCTTCCAGGTCCGGGCGGCCTTCGATACGCTCCCAACCACACGGAACCCGCCGCGCGGCCCCTCGGCCTTCGTCATCGCCCAGCGTCCTCAACGATGAGGCGATCAGACGCCACCCAGCCTTCCGGAAACCACGAGCCTGACACTGCCGATTCCATCGCAACCGTCGCTCACCAGGCCGCCCTCCAGGCCGAGGTCGACGACGACGGCGCCCGCCCCCTGCGACACGGCTCCAACGCGCTCTACCTCCTGCCGCGCGCGAACCTCGTCGCGCGGGTCGGCCGACCAGGAACGGCCGCGATCGCCCGGCGAGAAGCCCAGGTCGCCACATGGCTCGCCGACCAAGGCATGCGCGTGAACACACCCGCACCCGGAATCGATCAGCCGGTACTCGTCGCCGGCCGGCCCGTCACGTGGTGGCTGCCGTTGCCGCGCCACCGCCACGCCACTACGGCCGAGCTCGCGACCGTCCTGCACCAACTGCACAAGCTGCCGGTTCCGGCCGCGCTGCACCTGCCCGTCCTCGACCCGCTTGCCCACGTCGCCAACCGCATCGGTGACGCGACCGGGATCCCGTCCGCGGACCGCTCCTGGCTCCTCGACCACGCCGCCGCACTCCGGCGAGAGGCTGCTGGCGTGTTGCCCACCCACACCGCCGTCGTCCACGGCGACGCCTGGCAGGGCAACGTCGTCGTGCCCGACGACGACGAACCCGTCCTGCTCGACTTCGAGCACGTCGCGCTCGGACACCCCGACTGGGACCTGGTCCCGATCGCCGTCGACCACACCGACTTCGCGCGACTCAGCAACGCGGACTACGACGCGTTCGTCCGCGCCCACGGCGGCCACGACGTCACCCGCACGCCCTGGTTCCGCACCATGGCCGACATCCAGGAACTGCGCTGGACCGCCTTCGTCGCCCGGAAGGCCGCCACCAGCCAGCACGCCGCGACCGAGGCCACCCACCGGATCGCGTGCCTCCGCGGTGAGGTCCCGAAACCGTGGACCTGGACCGCGTTCTAGACCGACCGCCAGATTGCCGTCCGGCAATCTACGACGGCTCGGCCTACCCGAACCCGCGGATGGCTACGCTCAACAGGCAGGCCGGGCGAGCATCCGCGCAGTCCGGGGACGAAGCGGACAGCACGAGGGGGAGTCATGACCAACGAGCAGCTTCGTATCCGTCGAGAAACGACGCCCTCTCCGTCGGGCGATGGCCGGCCAATGACGCGTGCAGAGCTCGCTGCGGCGGTCAACCAGTACATCTGGAAGAGGACCGGCAGACAGATCACTCTCGACGTGGACACGATCAGGAGGTACGAGCGCGGGCGAATCAGCTGGCCCGGCACGGACTACCGCGAGGGACTCCGTGCTGTACTCGGGGTCTCGTCCGACGCGGAACTGGGTTTCAGTCCGACGAGGCGCGGCAGGGCCGCGGTGGCGGCTCAGCTGCCAGGCCGGGACGGAGACCTTCTGTACGGCGGCCCGGCCGACCGTGAGCTTGGAACGGTCGGCCATGACGGGCTCCTGGCGTTCACGTTGCGGTTCCCGGCTGACCTGGACGAAGCTCGAGCCGCTGCGGCCGGCCTCTGGCGGTATCAAGCACTTCGGCGTGACGTACGAGCCAAGATGCCGTTCACCGGGAACGCCACCACCGACGCCGGATGGCGATGGCTGTTTGATCCTCGCGATCACGACACCTCCCATCGTGGCGCGCGGCGCGTCACGTCGGCCGAGGTCGAAGAATTGCGTCTACGGCAGGTGCAGTTCCTTGAACTCGATCGCCGTCATGGCGGAGGCCGGTTCAGGCAACCCCTGGCGGGATGGCTGCACCGCAAGGTGGAGCCGATGCTGCATGGCACCTACGACGATCGCACCGGCCGGCACCTGTTCGCCGCTGCCGCCGAGCTGACCGGGCAGTTGGCCTTCATGAGCTACGACGCTGGTGATCACGGACTGGCTCAGCGGCAGTTCGTCCAGGCGTTGCGCCTTGCCAAGGCGGGCGACCACGCGGGATTCGGAGCGCATGTCCTGGCGAACATGTCCACCCAGGCCGTCTACCTCCAGCACCCCGGGGAGGCAGTACGGCTCGCGAGAGCGGCGGTCGACAGCGGCCGCGTCCTGCCCGTCGTGATGGCTCGCCTCCACACCGCCGAGGCTGCTGCACACGCTGCGGCCGGGGACGCCCGCGCCTGCATCGATGCGCTCACCAGAGCAGAGGACGCCATCGAGCGAGCCTCCGACATCGATGACAGGCCAGCCTGGGCCGGCTACTTCACCCGCGCGCACCTCGCCGGGACCGCGATACGCAGCCTGCGTGACCTGGGCCGCACCAAAGATGCCCTCAATTACGCGGACCAAGCCCTGGACCTGCGCGAAGACAGCGTGCGCACCAACGCCCTGCACACCGCGCTGATCGCCAGCGTCCACGCGACCGGAGCATCTACCGACCCCGAACGCGCCAGCCAGCTCGGCCACCATGCCCTCGACATCGCCGGAAACCTTCGCTCGCGCCGGGTCGCCGACCGCATCACCGATCTCGCACGCCGCCTGTCCAGCTACCGCAGTTCTTCTCCCGTGGATGGCTTCCTCGCCCGCGCCCACGACTATGTCTCGCTGTCCGCCCGTCGGTAGAGTCGCCACGATGACGTGGGTCGAGCCGGAGAAGTGGTACGCGCAACTGGCGAGCTTCCATGCGGCCGCAGCGCTCTTCCTCACCGACGACGCCGGGCGCATTCTCCTGGTCAAACCCACCTACCGTGACCACTGGGCGTTCCCCGGCGGCTACGTCGACCAGGACGAGACGCCACACACGGCCGCCGCCCGCGAACTGTCCGAAGAACTCGGCCTGGCGCTGCCCATCGGCGACCTCCTGGTCATCGACTGGGCCTCACCAGCAGGGCCACGCCCCCGGGCCCTGATTAACTTCGTCTTCGACGGCGGCCGACTCCCCGACGCGCACCACATGCGCATGGACACCGACGAGCTGGAGACCTTCGGGTTCCACGACCCCGAGTACTGCAAGCGCCTGCTCCCGGCCCGCGTCGCACCACGCATCGACGCCGCGCTCGACGCCCGGGCGAAGAACGCGACCACCTACCTCATCGACGGGGAGCCAACTCCGCCGAAGCGCTGACCGCCCAGCCAACAACGTCGTCGCTTCGCCGCTGCGCGACATCGTTGTGGCGGCACGCGTCGGGCGTCACCATCCGACATCAGCCGGAGCTGAATGAGCGGGCGCATCCTCTCGCCGAGTGCCGCACGAGTCATGGACAGGTCGCGCCCTTGTCGGACCGGCATTCCGTGGCGGGACCTGCCCTGCGAGGTGTTCGGGTCGTGGCCTGGCCCCTCGCTACGACAAGCACGCCATGACCTACAGCGCCGGAGTCGTACTGGACGCGATCATCACCTGGCTGCGGACCACCTAGGCGAGAAAGTCCGTGACCTCGTTGATCACCGCACGGTGGGCCCCGTCGACGTCCCTGAACTCGGGGCAGAAGGCGTAGATCTCTCCGTCGAGCAGGTAGTCCACGTCGGCCCATCCGCCCACCCAAACAACCATCTCAAACTCGTCGTCGAGAGCGTGCTTGCGCAGTCTGAGCCCCAGCGACTCCGGAACGATGACGTGCGAGCGATCCGACGTGTTCGGTTTTGGCCAGCCCGACCCTTCGTCACGCCAGGTCAGCGGCCCCACGAAGGCCGTGCGCTTCCACTCCTCGATGACCGGTAGCAGCCGGTCAGCGAGGACATCGAGGTCGACAAGGTGCTCCACGGGCAACATCCTGCCCTGTCAGAGATCGGGAGATATGGCTAGCGGAGTTGGGCGTCGATGAGGGTCGTCCTCGAGGCTCATCGCCACTGCTCCCACATCGCAACTGCCTCTGAGGCGGCTACCGCATCGCCCAGGCGAGTCGTCTCCGGCCACGGCGGCCGCTCCACGCGGCCTGTCCATGTCGGGTGGACCAGCGCAAATGTGCCGTCGATCAGGCTGACGATGACGTCATCCGACGGCCCGAATCGCGCTTCAACGCGCATGATCTGTCCCGCCAACTCATGGTCGGGACTCAGCTCCAGCTCGATCTCGTGAAGCACCGCCGCGAAATTGTCATCAGCGTGCGGGTCCGAACCATCACGACTCCACCACTCGTCCGAGAGCTTGAGGACAACCACGCGCCGATCATGCCATGGCAACGGTTGCGAGACATGCCATGGGGCTCCCCTCGAACGGGGGCAACAGATTGCCGCGCACCGGTGCGCTGAATGCCCTCCACGCCCGCACAAGGGCGGGCAAGAGTGGAACGCACCAATCAGGCGTGCCGCCTGACCTGACCCACGGGTGCGGGCCGCGCCGAGAGGAGGCGTCATGAGGAAGCTCAAGCAGAACTCCGAGTCGCTGGCTCGCGCTCTCGACGTCGTCGGCGAGGCACTGGCGAGGATCGGTCTGGATCGTGTCGAGGCAGTCACCGTGACGCGGAATCGGATCAGCCTGTCCCCGATCGACCTGGCCGACGGCGAGCAGATCGCGCGACTGCTGGGGTGCACGTCCGCGCTGGACAACCGCATGCTCACGCCGGGCTTCACCAACTGGTCCGGCGACGTGGCCGGGTTCGAGGTCCACGTCCGCGCACGACTGCGCCAGCCGGGCGGAGCACTCGCATGAACCGCGCCCGCCGGCATGACCCCTGAACCGGCTGTACCGGCGTCGTCCCGGACACGTCGCCGGTACAGCCCCGATCCACCGCAACCACGACTGGAGTTCGACATGCTGACCACGCCGCACGAGTCCATGCCCCGCCGCCCGGCGAAGGTGACGTTCCTCGACATCGACGGCACGCTGCTCCCAGCCGGGACCAGCACCGTACCGGACCGGACCCGGCGTGCGGTGGCCGACGTGATGGCCCGGGGGATCAAGGTCGTGCTGGCCACGGGTCGGCCGGTGCACAACGTGCTGCCCGTCGCCGAGCAGTTCGGGATGGGGCAAGGGTGTTTCTTCATCGCCTCGAACGGCGCCGTCACGGGCGTCGTCACGGGTAACCGGCGCCACCCGTACGAGCTCCTGGACCAGCGCACGTTCGACCCACGCGGCGCCTTCAGCGTGGCGATGGCCGCGCACCGAGAGGTGCGCATGGCCGTCGAGGTTCCGGGCGTCGGATGGCGGGTGAACGCGCGCTTCGCGCCCGGCCAGCTCTCGGGCGAACAGGAGCTCGTACCTCCGAAGCAGCTCTGGTCGGACGGCGAGATCACCCGGGCGATCATCCGGGCGCCGGGTGTCGCGGGCCTGGTTCCTGACCTGGTGGGCGCCGGATACACGGCGTATGCCGCGGGCCTGGATCACGTGGACATCACCCGGCGCAACGTGTCCAAGTGGACCGAGGCTGACCGGCTCCGGAGGCGTTGGAGGATCGACAGGTTCGACACGGCCGCCGCAGGGGACGGTGAGAACGATCTGCCGCTGATCCGTCAGGCGGGCTGGAGCTGCGCCATGTGGCATGCGCCCCGGCACGTTCTGGAGGCCGCGAACTATGTGGCTGGTCCGGTTTCGGAGGAAGGGGTCGTGCCCTGGCTCGACTCTCTGGTCCTTTCCAACCGGGTCGCCCGCCCGCTCCCGGTCCGCGCGGGAACGGGGGCGTCATGACCGTCTTCGACGGCGAAGACTTCGCGGCTGAAACCGGCGCCTCCACCGGCGAGAACGGCGCTGCAACATCGGACCGGTGGACACGACTGGTCGAGACGCTCTCGACCCGCGTGGACGGATGGATGCTGCGCGGAGCCGTGGTGGCCGTGCGCGTCACGCTGGCCGACACCCGCTCGACCCTGGCCTCCTGCGAGATCTGGGCCACGACCTCGCCGTCGACGGCCTGGGAACCGCGCGGGCGGATCGACGTGGTGGCCGGCTTCACCATGCCGGACCTGGAGCGCGCCGTCGTCGCGGCCGGGTTCATCTACCCCGAGACCGACGAGTCCCGCCCCAAGTGGCGCGTGGACCGCAACGACAGCAGCTACACGCTGGACGTGATGCGCCCATGCGAATGACCCGGAACGTCGCGCGTCAGGTCGGTGACCTGAACGAGCAGATCCGCCTCGGAATGAGCGGGCTCTCCGCCGACAGCAGCGCCCCGAGAATCCTCGTCCGTCACGGCCGCAGCGCCGTCCTGGACGCGTGCGAGCTGTGGGGCATGTCCGGGCGGCCTCCGAGCCTGCGCCGCCTGTGTGAGCTGCCCGCCGGGGTGGGCTTGCGGATGCTGTGGATCGAGCAGGCCGTCACGAACGCCGGCCTCGCCTTCCCCACAAGCGACCTGGGACTACGCGGACGCTGGCGCCGCATCCAGCCGCCCGGCTCCCCGACCGTCTGGTTCGAACTGGACCTGCTGCCCGTCGACCGGCCGGAAGCACCGAACCAGGAAGCCGCGGCAGACGGCGAGCTCGTCCCCCTCTGGCCGAACGGGACCACGCGAGCCGAGTGATTCCGCTGGCCAACCCTCACACGACGTCGAACGACACGGAAGGTACCCCCTCCATGACCGCTTCACCCGTCCTCGCCCTGGACCCCACCGGGCAGGATATTCACGGCGAGATCGAGCGCGCGCGTGCGCGGGGCCCGATCACCCAGGTCGTGCTGCCCGGCAGCCTCCACGCCTGGATGATCACGGACTACGCGACGATCACCAGCCTGCTGACCGACGAGCGCGTCTCCAAGGACGCCGCCCAGCACTGGGCCGACCTGCGCGCGGGAAACGTGCCGGCCGACTGGCCTCTGATGCCGTGGATCGTGAAGTCAGGCATGTTCACCGCGCACGGCCCCGAACACCGCCGACTGCGCCGTCTGGCCAACAGCGCGTTCACCCAGCACCGCACCGGCGCATTGAAACCGATGATCAAGAACATCGTCGCCACTACCGTCGACGACGTCGCCGACCGCCTCGGCCAGCCCGGCAGCCCGATCGTGGACCTGCGCGAGGCGTTCTGCTTCCCCATCCCGATCAAGACCATCGGCGCCCTGCTGGGCGTGCCGGACGACCTGCTCGCCCCGATCCGCTCCGGCGCCGACGCGCTGTTCGACACCGCGACGACACCGGAGATGCTTGCCGAACGATTCGGCGACCTAAACATGGCAGTTGCCGAACTCATCACCCGCCGACGGCACAAGCCCACCAGCGACCTGACCAGCGCGCTGATCCGCGCCAGCCACGACGGCGCGGGCTACAGCGACGAAGAACTGATCGAGACGGTGCGCGTCCTGGTGGTCGCGGGCTATGAGACGACGGTCAATCTGCTCGACCAGGCGGCCGTCGCACTACTGACCTATCCGGAGCATCTCTCCGCTGCCCGCGAGGGGCGCATCACGTGGGAGGACGTGATCGACGAGACGCTGCGCTGGCGCAGCCCCGCCGCCAACCTCCCCCTGCGCTACGCCACCGAGGACATCCTCGTCGACGGCCTCACCATCGCCGCCGGAGAGGCCATCCTCACCTCGTTCGCCGGAGCCGGCCGGGACCCGCTCGTGCACGAGAACCCGCACGTGTTCGACCCGACCCGGACCTCCAGGCGGGAGCATCTCGGGTTCGGATTCGGGGCACACCGCTGCCTCGGCGCACCCCTGGCCGTCCTGGAAGCCGCGCTCGCGCTGCCCGCCCTCTTCGACAGGTTCCCGAACCTGACGCTGGCCCAACCCGCTGACCAGCTCCGCGCGAACCCCGGCTTCATCACCGACGGGCACGCCCGCGTCCCCGTCCGCCTCGGCTGACCGCTCCCCCACGCCCCCTCGAAGATCCGCACCCCCCAACCGCCTGCCCGGGCACTCCTGCCGAGTGCCTGGGCGGGTACCGCCTGCCCGCAACCCACCGATCGACCTTGCGAGGACGACGACTCGTGCACGCTACTCCCCGGACGGACGTCCGCCTGGACGACCTGACCGGACTCACACCCTTGGCCGCCACCACCACCTCGCACGACCTCCGCCCGATCTACGCCACCGTGCGCGAGGCGTGGGGGCCGGTCGCACCGGTCGAACTGTCCGACGGCGTCCCCGCGTGGCTGGTCCTGGACTACGCCGACGTCGTACGGGTCCTGCGCGAGCCGGCGACATTCTCACGCGACGTCGCCCATTGGCGCGCATTCGGTGACGGCCGCGTCCGGCTAGGGACGGGCCTGCATGCGTTCTTCTCCCCGCGCTCCAACGCCTACTACACCGACGGCGACCAGAACATCAGGCTGCGGGCGGTGGTCGACGACGCGTTCGAGTGCGTCGACGAAAAACTCCTGGCTCGCGAGGTCCGGCGCGCATGCGATCGAATACTTGATCACATCGCCCCGCACGGCACCGCCGACCTGGTGCCCAGCTATACCGCCCTCGTGCCGAGCCTGGCCGTCGCCGCGATGTATGGGCTCGGCCCCGACCTCGCGGCGGACATGCTCATCTGGGCCAGCGACATCTTCTCGAACACCGAACGCGCAGTGCCCGCGTTCCTCGCGCTCAACACCATGCTGCAGGCCGAGATAGACCGCCGAAGGGTCCACCCCACGAGTGACGTGCTGTCCGCGCTCGTGCACCACCCCGCCCGCCTGAACTCGACCGAACTGCTCGACACCGCGCAGATGATCCAGTCCGCCGGGCACGAGATGTCGGTCGCCTGGACCACCACGACACTGGCCCACCTACTCGCCGACGCGGCCTTCGCCGGACGCGTGGCCGGCGGCCGCCTCGGCATCGACGAAGCGCTCAGCACGGTCCTGGTCCATGCCTCACCCACCTGGAACACGCCGTGCCGGTTCGCTACTGCAGACACCGAGGTCGCCGGGCGCGCCATCCACCGCGGTGACGCGGTCGTGACCGCCGTCGCCGAAGCCACCCTGGCCGTGCATCGCGACGCTGACCAGATCTGGAGCGCCGACAGCCGCGCACACCTCGCATTCGGCGCCGGACCACACCACTGTCCCGCCAACCGCCTGGCCCGCATCATCGTCAAGGTCGCCGTCGAACAGGCCATCGTCCGCCTCCCGGGCCTACGGCTCACCATCCCCGCCGCCGAACTCGGCTACGGCCCCTCCCTCTGGTCACGATCCGCGCCCACGCTCCCAGTCACGTTCCAACCCACGCACCTGGCGGCGAACCCCGACCTCCCCCTCCCCGGTGCGCTCTCCGCTACGGCCACAGAACCATGATCAACGGCAAAGGAGCGGTGTGAGCCAGACAACCCAGGACGACGAAGCACGTCACCACCTACGCCGCACCGTGGCCTTGGTGCCCGTCACGAGGCTCTGCGCCGGGACGTCGTCGGACACGATCGCTCCGGCCGCGATCACCGAGTCGCGCCCGATGCTCACGCCCGGCAGGATCGTCGCTCCCGCGCCGATCCAGACGTTCTCCGCGACGTCGATGGGCCCGCCGGTCAGCCGGACCTTGCGGTCGTCCGTGTCGACCGGGTGGCCGACGGTGATGAACGTGACCTTCGGTGCGACCATGACGCGCTCCGCCAGCCGGATGCCGGCGAAGTCCAGGAAAGTGCAGCCCTGGTTGACGAACACCCGCTCGCCGAGATCGAGGTTGAGGCCGTGATCCGTGTAGAAGGGCGGATAGATCGTGACGCGCGGAGGCAGCGGCCGGCCCAGGATCTTCTCGAAGAGGGCCGCCTTCCCGGCGTCGTCGTCGAACGGGAGGACGTTGAGGCGTGAGGTCAGTTCGGTGGCTCGCAGGACCCTCTCGGACATGGCCTGGAACTCGGGGCTGTGGATCCGCATGAGGAAGTCGCTGGGCACCCCGTCATCGTCCCCTACCTCGGCAGATGTCGAACGCAACCGTCGAAACAGATCGGCGCCGCGGACAAGCGCGGGTCATGACGGGTGCGTCAGCCCAGCCTGTCTCCACAGGTCGACGACGTGGCCGACGACGCCCGCTACGGGCCGCGACTGGCGGCCCGTCGGATAGAGCTCTCTCCCGGAGACCCTGCGGTGGACAGCGCACCGCTCTATGGTCGTAGGTGGTTGTTCCGTGACCGACGGAGGTGAGCGGTGACTGAAATACAGCAATGGTGGGCCGAGGCCGCCTCGTGGATGGTTGCCAGCGAACTTGTCCGTCGCCACCCAGAAATGCGGATCATCCAGGTCCACCCCAGCGGAGGCCAGTCGGACCGGCTCTGGATCGGTCAGTGGCGCACAAAGAGCCCGGAATCCGATTTCGAGCCTTTCTGGTCACTCAACCGGTCACCGGGCGGCGCGATTCACGCGAGGGATCCTGCAAGAGGCTTGGTTACCTTCTCCGCAACACCGTGGCTCGACATGCTCCAGGCAGATGGCCCCAACCTGTTCGTCGACGCTCTCGAGCGTGCAGCAGGCAACGTGTGCGGTCCGCACCGCCAGGATCCCTCGCCACGAACGCTGACCTACGCTCTGATCAGTCACCTGATGGCCTCAGCCCTCTTCGACGAGCGTTCGGTCAGGTGTCGCAGCATGTTTGTCGACACCTCAGGCTACGGCGGTGGCCTCGACGTGCCCGACGGCTTCATGGGACGCCTGCCCGACCTGGGCGAGGTCGAGGACCGCGTGCCGCATGTCGTGTACGGCTACTGGGTGCTGGAACGAGGTGGCGAAACAGTCGCCGTCGTACGCGACACGGGCTATGTCTGGCTCCGGTCCGGGCAGATCGACATCGCGGCAGAGTACAGCAGGCGCTATCGGATCGAGGACGTGGCGGCGGCGCTGATCAGTGAGCAGCCTCCGGACGACGGTCTTGAAGTGACGGATGAACGCCGGCAGGCATTCGCGGAACGGCTGACGTGGTCCCCAGGGGATCTCGAGATAACCCCACCGCCCAATCGGACAGAGGTCGACGGCCGACGGACCGGCACGGAGTTGGAAACCTCTACCGAGTTAGGACAATCGCCGCCCGCTGAGGAACGATTCATAGCCACGACGATCGACCGAACCCACGCGACTGCTCGCAGCCTTGTCACGGACCTGGCCGCCCTGGCCGAGCAACTCCGCGCTGAGCCGCTTGCGGCGATCATGTACGGCAGTCTTGAGCTCTTCCACAGCAACCTGCTCGCATGGTTCTTCGAGCAGTTTCCCCAGGCGGCTGACCACGTCTTCACTGTGGATCTCCCCGCCGGGCGCCAGACCGTCCGCGAAGTTAAACGCGAGCACAAGGACCTCGACCTGATCATGACATTCCCCGGGCGGGAACGACTGGTCGTCGAGAACAAGGTCTTCTCCATCCCGAGCGCCGAACAACTGAGGCGGTACCGACGCGATGTCCTAGACCGCTGGGGAGCGCTGGGCCTCGGCTCGTCCACTGCCAGGTTGCTCAGCGCCTACAAGCCGGGGTGGATCGACACGCTGGAGGGCTGGTCCTACCTCGGCTACGACGAACTCGCCGTGCGCATCGAGCAGGTGATGAGCGGGGTACCGGCGACCTACGAGGTCGAGACGATGCGCCGGTACGCCCGGATCGCACGAATCCTGCCGCAGTTTGCGCGGACCGTAGCGATGGAGAACCTGGACGAGCTGGTCGAGCCTGCAGCAGAACTTGACGAGGTCCTAGGTGACGCCAAGCTTGCGATGCGGCTACGGAAGTTCCGCTTCCAATCGATCGCCGAGGCCGTCGGTGCGGAAGTTGCCGACCTGAGCGGCACCGTCACGACTGGCTTCTCCAATGGGGCACCGCTGGTCGAATGGTTCCACCGGCAACCCGTGATACCAGGCGAGCCAAGCTGGGATGTCGGCTGGCAGCTCCAGAACAGCCAGTTCCGACGAGCGATCCGCTCACCCAAGAACCCAGGAGAAGACAGCAGAACTTCACTGGCCTTCGCGGCCCAGCACGAAGAATGGTTCGACTTCAGCCCCATCGATGGCGTCCTTGGCACGGTCGGCAAGCCGCTCCGACCCAAGGCCCCGGCGGGCGGCGGATCACGTGGGTTCAACAGGTACGGTTCGAATTTTATCTACCGTTCCAAGAAGGCCGTCGGATTGACATGCCGCCAGCTCGTCGACGTGACACGAGTGATCGCCCAGCAACTACTACCGAGCACCGACTAGGGCGTAGGTAGCGCGGTTCTGATCAGCGTAGATAGTCCGATGCGATCCCGGGCACGCCGAACCGAATGCGATTTTCCCGCGGCCACTCATGCCAAGGTGAAGCCATCCGAAGCCAGACGCGGCTATTCGAGGCGCAAGCCACTGGGCCGACACTCCGGATCAAGATGAGTTGTCAGATGAAGCCGATTCAGTGCACCCTTGAAGCGGTACCCGCGTCACACGGCGTGGACACCATCCTTCGTGAGCCACATGGCCGCGTCAGGGGGCGAAGGAGTTCACCATGGGGATCGAGCGACGCCTCGTCACAGTAGCGACCGTCGTGCTGCTCGCCGCAGCCGGCTGCACCAGCAATGCGAACCCTGCCCCCACCCCGACGCCTGCCACGTCGTCGCCAGCGCTCCCTCCGAGCCCGACGAAAGACTCCGAGCGAGCCGCCGCTGACGTCGAAGCCATAGTCCGCGAGTACTACCAGGTCTCCGACTCCGTCGCGAAGGCCCCGGCGGACGTCGCGCCGCTTGATGCTGTGGCCGCGGATCCTGCGCTGTCGCGGAGCAAGGCCGAGTTCGAGCAGTGGGCTGCCGAGGGCTGGTACCAGACCGGTGACCTCACGGTGGCGGAGCTCGTCGTGCAGTCCGTTTCCCTCGGATCCTCCGACGATGAGGCCACCGCTCAGGTGGACGTCTGCTACGACGTCACTGGTCTCGACATCGTGGACGCCGACGGTACGTCCCAGGTTGCTGCTAACCGTCCCGACCGCCGCTGGGAGCGGCTGACCGTGACCAGCATCGACAATGCCACCGACGCGGAGACTGCCTGGCGCGTCTCCGACCAGAAGACGCTGGAGCAGGAGCCATGCGCCGCGTCGTGACGCGCGGGCTTCCCGCCGCCCTTGCCCTGGCGGGGCTTCTCGGGCTGCCCTTGGCAGCGACCGCGTCCACGCCAACCGACCCTCCCGGCGTCGAGGTCGGTGGCGACTGCCAGTGGCACAGCCCGCGTTCGGGGCTATGCAACGTCCATGTCTCGGTCCCAGGTGGGTCCGGAACCGACAACGTGGCCGACGGCTCAGATTCGGGTTCGAACTCCACCAGCACCGGCTCATCGAGTGATGCGTCCGACGACGATCGACCGCCTCGTCAGAACGACGAGGGCAGACCGGCCTGCGTCAACGACGACGTCCCCATCCCGTGTACTTCCGACGACGGCTATTGGCGCAACGACCTCGGCTGCTACGTCAGTCCGACGCCGATGGACCCTCAGCCTGGCGGAGACCGGTCCGGCCGCGACCCCTTCACGGGTGAAGATCTCGGCGACGAGGGTGCGTACTACGAATGCTTCGCCCCGGACGGCGGCGGGGCCGGGACGGTCTGGCTCGACGAGCCGCCTGCGCAGGCTCCTCCTCCGCCGACGCCCGGTGAGGTCGCGCGGCAGGCGGTCGCCCAGATGAATCTGGCGGCAATCAGGATCGGGATCGCCCCCACGCCGCCCGCCACGGCCGTCGTCGGCGTACCGGTCTGGCTGTGGGTCGCTGACCCGGACACGACGACGTTCGGCCCGACGACCGCGAGCGCGACCGTCCGCGGCGTCACGGTGACGGCGACGGCTCGCGTCGACCAGGTCCGTTGGGGCCTCGGTGACGGCACCACGCTCTCGTGCGGCGTCGGCACACCGTACGTCCCCGAATACGGCGGCGCGCCGTCGCCGGACTGCGGGCACATCTTCACGCGCGAGTCGGGCTCGGAGCCGGGCGGCGCGTACACGGTCACGGCCACCACGACCTGGGTCGTGGAGTGGGCGGGGGCCGGTCAGACCGGGACGATCACGGTGGACCCGCTGGTGGCCCAGACGCGGATCGTCGTCGCTGAAGGACAGGTGCTCGTGAGCTGACGGGCATGCGGGGAGGCGAGGAACCATGTCGACAACGACCCCGAAGAAGACGGATACCGGCCAAGAAGTATCCGCCCCGCCTCTCGCTGTGTCGCCGCCCAAGGTTCGGCGGCGTGCATGGGCGACGATCGTCGGGGCCGGCGCACTGGTGGTCGGGGCGCTGATCGGCCTGTTCGTGTGGATGGCGGCGTCTACGACGCAGCAGGTCCTGGTCGCGGCGACGGACCTCGACAAGTACCACGTGATCACGGTCGGCGACCTGCGCGTCGTGCCCGTCACCCTGGACGCCTCGGTCGCGTCGGTCTCCAGCACGGAGGCTGCCACGCTCATCGGGCAACGGCTGGCCTCGGCCGTCCCGGAGGGCTCGGTCCTTGCCCCTGCGGACGTCTCGAAGGAGCAGTTCCCACCCTCGGGCCGGACGGTCGTCCAGGTCGCCTTCAACGCCCAGCAGGCCGCGGGCGTGACCTTCCAGCCGGGTGACGACGTGCGCGTCGTGGTCGCTCCGCCGACGGCGACCGACGCGGAGCCGACGTTCTCCGCCGGTGAGATCGCCGCCGTGCACACCAGCACCAGCGGCGCGGTCGTGGACGTGCTGGTCCCCCATGCCGATGCGGTCGACCTGTCGGTGGCCATCGCGAACGGACGGGCGTCGATCGTGCACGACGCGGGCCCAGTGCTCTCAAGCGACGATACGGACCCGCGCGGCCCGGCGGACAAGGGCGGTGAGGACTGATGGCCGTCGTGGCACTCTGCTCAGCCTCAGGAGCCCCCGGCGTTTCGACGACCTGCTTGGGCTTGGCTCTGGTCTGGCCTCGCCCGGTGCTCCTGGTGGAGGCCGACCCACGTGGTACGCAGGCGCTCATGACGGGCTGGTTCCAGGGAGCCCGTCCGTACGACGCCGGGCTTGTCGAGCTCGCGTTGTCGACCCTGGCCACGATGGACGCGTTGCGTGACGTCGCCCGCCGGATCGATGGGACTGACGTCCGGTTCGTGGCAGGGCTCAGATCCCATGCCCAGGCCCCGGTGCTGCGCGGTGTCTGGGAACCGCTCGCGGAAGCACTCGCCGAGCTCGACGCGACCGGCACGGATGTCCTGGTGGACGCCGGAGCACTCGGCTACCCGGGCTCGCCCGCCCCGCTGCTCGCGTCGGCGGACCTCACTCTCCTGGCAGTCCGGTCGGACCTTCCGGCCTTGGGCGGGGCTCGGGCATGGGCCAAGGAGGTCGGTGAGGACAGTCTGTGGCGGCAGGCAGGCGTCGCCGTCGTCGGCCCCGGCCTCCCCTACACGACCAGGGAGGTCTCCGAAGCACTCGGCCTGCCCGTGGTCACCCACGTGGCCTGGGACCCGGACGGCGCGTCCGTCTACCACCAGGGCGCCACGTCGCCGCGCCGGTTCGAGGCATCCGCGTACCTGCGGTCGCTGCGCGCGGCCGCGTCAACGATCACGGCCGCCGTCGGGCGGCTGCGCCTCGCCAATGGCGGTGACAGCTCTCGCCCGGACCTGGAGGCGATCGCATGACGACCCCGCCCAGCGCCGCCCCCACCTCGGCGGCCGACGACGAGACCAAGCCCCCGCCCGCCGCGCTCCCGGTCTTCACCGACCCGGTGCCCGCACCGCCAGCGACGACCCCGCGGCCTGAATCGGCAAACCCGTGGACGGTCACCGCAGCGCCGGTCAGCCAGTCGGCCAGCGGTGGTGAATCCGATGGCCCGACGCCGACGGACCTGCCGGGCGGCTGGGAATCCTTCGACCGACGCACGAGCGCGAACCAGCCGACTGCCCCGCCCTTCGGCCGCGCCCAGCGATCGGGTACGGTCCGCTACGCCCCGGACGTGGACTGGGACCTCGTCGCGACGATCCAGGGGCAGGTCTCCGAGCAGTTGTCTCGCGCGGTGGCGGACAACCGCGACCTGTCGCGCCAGGATCAGGAGCAGCTGGCGCACTTCCACACGGTGGACCTGATCGACCAGACGATGGCGCAGTGGGCGAACGTCGGCCGCACCACCCTCACCGGCCCGCAACGGGCGGAGCTCGCCCGTGCGGTGTCCGACGCCCTGTTCCGGCTGGGGCGGCTGCAGCCGCTGATCGAGGACGACCGTGTCGAGAACATCAACATCAACGGGTGCGACGACGTCGAGCTGGAGCTCACCGACGGGAGGGTGATCGAGGGCCCGCCGGTCGCGGACTCCGACCAGCAGCTGATCGACTACCTCGTGTTCCTCGCCTCCCGCTCCGAGGTCAACGCCAGGACGTTCTCCGAAGCGCAGCCGTCCCTGCACCTGCGCCTGGACGACGGCTCCCGCCTTGCGGCAGTCGCCTGGGTCTCGCCGCGCCCGCAAGTCACGATCCGCCGCCACCGCCTCGTGCGCGTCACCCTGCCCGACCTCGTCGAGGGCGGTCTGTTCGACGACCCGACCGCCGCGACACTGCTGGCGGCCGCGGTCCGGGCGAAGCTGTCCGTCCTGGTCACCGGCGCCCCGGGCGCCGGGAAGACGACCCTGCTGCGGGCGCTGGCGAACGAGATCCCGCCGCGCGAGCGGATCGCGACGGTGGAGTCGGAGTACGAGCTGCACTTGCACCAGTACCGAGCTCGCACCTGGGCATGGGAGGCGCGCCCCGGTACGGGCGAGGTCGGCGTCGACGGGCGGCAGGCGGGCGAGTACAGCCTGATGCAGGCGGTGTGGGACGTGGTGCGGTTCAACGTCTCCCGGGTGCTCGTGGGCGAGGTGCGCGGCCGGGAGATCGTCCCGTTGATCCAGGTGACCGAGAACGGCACCGGCACCCTCGCCACCACCCACTCCCGCGACGCGGCAGCCGCGATCCGCAAGCTCGTCACCTGCGCCATGCAGGAAGGCCCGCAGTGGGACGCGACACTCGCGACGGCGAAGCTCGCCGAGTCCATCGACCTCGTCGTCCACCTCGAACTGACCGGATCCGACGACGGGCGTCCGCGGCGTCGCGTCTCGGAGATCGTGGCAATCGAACCCGGCGACTCCATCGGATCGTTCGCCACCACCCAGGTGTACTCCACCGACGACCACGGTGGCCTCGTGCCCGGCGTCCTGCCGGACCGCCTGCGGGCGCTCTTGCGGCACGGCTTCGACCTGACGGCCTACACCTCCCGCCAGGAGGTGAACTGAGATGCCTGTGTTTCAGGTCGGTCCGGCCCTCGGTTCGACGGTCGCCGGCACTCTGATCACCTTCGGTGCGTTCGCGCTGGTGGCAGGGTGGCGCGGTTGGGCGCTCCTGCCTGATGCGGTTTCCCCGGCCGCCCGACGTCGCCTGGCACGGTTCGCTCGCATCACACGCCGCACGTGGACCCTGCTCGGGCTCGGCGTGCTCACGGGGCTGGTGGTGTGGGCGATCTGGAAGTGGCCCGTCGCGGTCATCGCGGTCCCGGCGGCCGTCGTCGGACTTCCGGCTCTACTGTCCAATCGTGGGCAGGTCGACGCCATCGCCCGCCTCGAAGCCCTCGAGGAGTGGACGCGGTCCCTGGCCGGCGTCCTCACGATCGGCCAAGGGCTCGAACAAGCCCTGACCGTCGCGCAACGCTCCGCACCTCCTGCGATCGCCGAGCCGGTCGACCGCCTCGTCTCCCGGCTGACAGCTCGCTGGGACACCGAAACCGCACTGCGGGCCTTCGCCGACGACCTGGACGACGCCACCTCCGACCACATGACCATCTACCTCCTGCAGGCCGCCCAACGCCGCGGAACCGGTCTGGCGAAAGTCCTCGACGAGCTCGCCACGACGGTCGCCGCCGAGGTCCGTGCCCGACGGCAGATCGAGGCAGACCGTGCCCGCCCCCGTGCCACGGCGCGCTGGGTCACGATCATCTCGGCGACCGTGCTCGGCTTCATGGCGTTCACGGGCGACTACATCGCCCCGTACCAAACGCCGCTCGGTCAGGTGCTCCTCGTCGTGCTCGTCGGGGCCTACCTCGCGGCGTTGGTGTGGATGAAGCGCATCGCGGCGGGCAAGCCCCGGCCTCGCTCCTTGGGCGAGCAGGTGCGTCGTGAGGCTGCCCGCCAGCACGCCACCGCTCTCGCGGGAACGCCCGGAGGTGCGCCATGACCGCGCTGATCGGCTCGATCGTGGCCGGGGCGCTGATCGTCTACGGGATCGTGACTCTCGCGATCACGTGGCTCGTCCCCGCGCGGGTGGACGCCGCCAAGAGCCTGGCCGCGCTCGCCCCGCCGAAGTCCGTGATCCGGCGCGCAGAGGCAACCGGGGCGCCGTCGGACTTCGTCGAACGGGTGGGCCTGTGGGGGCAGCGAGTCCTGCCCGACGACGCCTGGATCCGTACCCCGTACCGCGAGCTCGCCCTCCTGCGGATCCCCGTCGCGCGCTTCTACGGCGACAAGCTCGTGCAGGCCGCCTGCGGGCTCCTGCTCGCGCCGATCGGAGCCTGGGTCCTGGGCATGGTCGGCCTCCGCCTGCCGCCGCTGATCGTCGTGCTCGCGGCGCTGGCGTTCGCCGTGGTGCTGTTCTTCGGCCCGAACTACTCCGTCCTCGCGATGGCGAAGGAGGCCCGCAGCGACTTCCGGCGCGAGCTGACCTCGTGGGTCGATGCCGTCGCGATCGAGCGCGCCTCTGGCTCCGGCGTGCGACAGGCCATGGAGCACGCCGCGGTCCTCGGCGACCACTGGGTCTGGAAGCGGCTGGATGAGGAGCTACGCCGCTCACGATGGTCCGGGGTCCCGCCCTGGGACGCGCTCAAAGACCTCGCTGACGAACTCCTGCTGCCCGAGCTGACCGACGTCGCCGAC
Organism: Myceligenerans xiligouense; assembly: GCF_003814695.1. Lineage (GTDB taxonomy): Bacteria > Actinomycetota > Actinomycetes > Actinomycetales > Cellulomonadaceae > Myceligenerans > Myceligenerans xiligouense. The sequence continues at coordinate 2,413,818 of NZ_RKQZ01000001.1, read as the reverse complement.
ATCCTGCGCCTCGCCGGCGAGGAAGGCACCGCAGCCTGGGGCTCCCTGCGCGCCCGCACGTCCTCGCTGCGGGCCGCGATCTTGTCCGACGAAGTGACCCGCGCCAACGCGGACAACGAACGCATGTCGATCCCTGCCGCGCTCCTCGGCGTCGTGTTCGTGACGCTCCTCGTCACGCCCGCCGTGCTGCGGATCTTCCTGACCTGACCAATCGACCCACCGGAAGGAGGACCACGTCATCTCCCCAGATCTGGCGAACCGCGGTTCGCCAGCGCACGAAAGGAAACACCCTCATGATGCACCTGTGGACCACCCTCCTGGTGGCATACACGACGGTCCAAGACCGGTACCGCGCACACTCGCGCGAGAACAACGAGGCCGGCTACACGACCGAGACCGTCGTGTTCACCGTCGCACTCCTGGTGCTCGCGGGGATCGTCATCGCCGCGATCACCGCGTTCGTCAACGGTGAGATCACCAAGATCGTCAGCCCCAACGGGTGACGTCATGCAGCGCCAGGCAGACCACGCGCGGACCGCGTCCGGGAACGTCAGGAACCGCCGCAGGCGGCACGACGACGGCTCGGTCTCCACCGAGCTGGTCATCGTGCTGCCCGCGGTGATCGCGCTGACGTTCCTCGGCATTCAGGCCGGGGTCCTGTTCCATGCCCGGCAGGTCGTGCTCGCCGCCGCGAACCAGGGCGCGCTGGCAGCGGCGAGCGAGTACGGGACGGCAGCCGACGGCCAAGCCGGCGCCGAGGCGTTCCTCGCCCAGACCGGCGACAGCGCACTGTCGTCCTGGACCGTGAGCGCGGACCGGTCCGACGAGCAGGTGGTCATCCGGATCGTCGCGGAACCGTACTCGGCGATCCCCTTCTGGTCCGTTTCGGTCTCGGGGCAAGCCTCCATGCCCACCGAGCGGATCGTGCCGGTCGGGGCAGCGCCTTGAGCCGGCGGGCGTGGTGGTCCCGGCGGGACGGGGATGCGGAGGAAGGGTCCGCGAGTATCGAGGTGGCCGTCGGGGCGCCCGCGTTCGCGCTGCTGCTTGCCCTCGTCCTGCTAGCGGGCCGGGTCGTGCTGTCGCAGCAGGCGGTGGAGACAGCCGCCTGGGACGCAGCCCGGTCGGCGTCCATCACGCGGAGCGACGACGTCACGGCCCGGGCCCAGGAGGTCGCGGCGGCGAGCCTCGCGAACCAAGAGCTGAACTGCGCAGGCACCGACGTTGTCGTGGACCTCTCCGGGTACGCGACGGAGCCCGGAGCGCCGTCCGCCATCACCGTGACCGTCTCCTGCTCGGTCAAGCTCTGGGACCTCGGACTCGCCGGAGCACCGACCAAGACCGTGAGCAGTACCGCAACGTCTCCCACCGACACCTGGAGGTCGGCCCCATGAGCACGTCCAGAACCGGCCCCGATGAGGAGGGATCAGTCACTGCATGGTTCGCGACGGTCTCGTTCGCGCTCGTCGTCATCGTCGGCCTGGTGCTCGACGGCGGCGCCCAGCTCCACGCACAGGAGCGCGCCTACTCGATCGCCGCCCAAGCCGCACGAACCGGCGGGCAACAACTCGACGCCGGCGCCGTCCTCGCCGGTGAAGGCTTCGCCGTCGACCCCAGACACGCCACGACGGCAGCCCAGCAATACCTCGCCGACGTCGGGGTCGACGGGACGGCATGGGTCGACGGCGACAGGGTCCACGTCGCCGTCAACGACTCGTATACTCCGACGCTCCTCGGGATGCTCGGCCTCGGCCCGTTCCCCGTCGACGCCACCGCCTCGGCCCGGCTGATCCGCGTCGTCGGAGGAGTCGAGACATGAGCGTTACGACTTGGCAACCCGCCACACCAGGCGATGGCACTGCGCGGCGGCGACCGTGCACCTTCACGACGGGAGCCCGATCATGACGACCCGGAACACACGCTCCCGCCTCGGCCGGTACCCGGCCCAGTCCGCACCAGATCCTCGGCCGATTAGCGTCGGCGGCCGGCTACGAGCGCTTGGGGCGGCCATCGTGGTCCTGGGCATGATGGCCGCTCTGCCGGTCCTGCTCGTCGCGACGTTCTCCGTCGTGTTCCCCGAGTGGCTGCTCACGCGGACCGGCGCGGAGATCGTCCTGTTCGGCGGGGACCTGCAGCGCGTCGCGCTCGTGCTCTTCTACATCGCGGCCTGGGCGTTCTGTCTCTGGTTCGCACAGGCCGTCGTCGTGGAGACCGTGACCCAGATGCGGCGGCTGCGCCGTCCGCATCTCGCGCCTGTTCCGGCCGGGGTCGTGGGGCGGCTCGTCGCGGTGCTCCTGGCCGCGGCGCCCGTACCCACCGCATTCGCTCAGCCGCCCGCCACCGCCGTGGAGGCACCCGCCACCGACGGTCCCGCGAACACACCCCGTGGCAAACCCGTGCCCAACGAGAGCACCCGAACCTCCTCGCCTGCGCGCGAGCCAGGTCCTGTGGAGTCCTCGGCATCTCCCGACGGCGCGCGCACCGTCTCCGCAGCGACCGCCGGGTCGCAAACGCCGAAGCTCGAGTCGTATGTCGTCCGGGAGAACGACACGCTGTGGGGTCTGGCGCTGTCCCGTCTGGGCGACGGCAAGCGGTATCGGGAGATCTACGAACTCAACCGGGACGTCATCGGACCGAAGCCCGACCTGCTTCAGGCCGGAGCGACGATCCTCCTGCCGATCTCTGCGGTCGACGAGCCCGCGCAGACGATCGACCAGGACGACCGTGCGGGGAGCGTCGGCGCGTCGTCGTACACGGTGAAGCCCGGCGACACGATCAGCGAGATCGCCGACGACCACTACGGCGCCCCGAACCGCTACCCCGACATCGTCGCCGCCTCCGCCGACACCATCCAGCCCGACGGTGACCGCCTCACCGATCCCGACCACATCGAACCCGGCTGGATCCTCACTCTGCCCGATACCGCTGAGCCTGTCTCCGACCGATCCCCCTCCGCAACGGATGACGTGACGACTGGGTCGGTCGATGGCGATCCGGAGACCACGTCGCAGGCGCCTGCAGGTGAATCATCGACCAGCGAGGATGCACCTGGCGCGGTTACCGGCCCACCACATGGCGCGGTTCCTGGTCCTGCCCGTCCGGCCGTCCCGGACGCAGAACTCTCGGCGCCCCGGACCTCTGGGCCCCGCGCGACGGCCAGTCCGAAGCCGAGCACGGCCGCTGACTCCCCGGAGGCCGCGGACGAGGAACGGTCCAGCGAAGCACCGGGATGGCTGGCGCCGTGGCTGCTGCCCGGAATCGCATCCGGCGCAGGACTCCTCGCGGCCGGCCTGGGCGGGGTCGTGCTCCGTGGACGCAAGCGGCAGGCTGCCTTTCGCCGCCCTGGCCGCATGATCCCGCCGATCCCGGAGGACCTGGTTCCGATCGCGGCCACGGCGCGCATCGTCGGCGGGCCCCGAGTTCCGGACCTACGCAGTCTCGACCTGCTGCTGCGACAGCTCGGCGGACCGTACCTGCGCCAGTTCACGTCCCGACGACCCGCCCTGATCTCGGTCGAACTGACCGATGACACCGCGATCCTGCACCTCGCCGAACCAGCCATGCTCCCTGCGCCCTGGGAAGGTGAGGGCGTCCGCTGGTCGGCACCGCTGTCGGCCGCACCCGACGAGTGCGACGAACTGGTGCCCTACCCGATGCTCGTCACCGTCGGCACCGACCCAGCCGGGCACGCCTGGCTCCTCGACCTCGAACGCCTCCGCACCGCGACCGTCGTCGGCGACCCCGACGAGATCGCGCGGTTCGCACGCCACCTCGTCGTCGAGCTCGCGATGAACCCCTGGACCATCAACCTCACCACCGACGCCATCGGCCCCATCGCGCCCGGCGCCCGTGGCCTGACGGACTACCGCCTTGAAGAGCACGACGACGCCTCCGCCCTGGCGCGGTTCCCCGGTGAACTGCGCGACGCCTACGAGAACGACGTCAACAGCGAAGACATCGAGTGGTACCACGCCGTGGTCGCCGAAGCCGCCCACGCCGACGAACTCGCGGAACTCGTCGGGGTCCTGGAGGGCGACCCCGGGCGCAACGGTCTGGCGGTCCTCCTGGTGGGAGCGCCCGTTGGCGGGCCTGTCGGGACGGTACTCGCGATCCGTGACGGGCGACTCACCGTGCCTGGCACAGACGTTGACGTTGAAGCGGTGCACCTGCGACAGGAGGAGGTCGACGCCGCCGTCCGCCTCTGCCGCCTGATGGCCGACACCACCGACGTCGCGGTCCCGGTCAACCCGGACGCCCGCGGCTGGAATGCCTTCGTCGACGAAGCCGGCACACCCCGTCCCGAATTGGTCGAGGCTCGCCCTGCCGACCCCGACGTCCCAGCCGGCCCCGGATCTCTGCTTCCCGACACGGACGCAGAGTGCGTTGAGAAGACCGGGAACACGCGCGAGGACCTTGCCCGCCTCGCGCCAGTCGTCAACCAGCCGAACACAGCTGACGACGGCAGCGACGACGTCGAAAGCGCTGGGCACGACGGCGGCCACGACCTCGTCGACCCGACACTCGAGCAGGACCTCGCCGACTGGGCCGATCCGAACTGCACCCGTCCGCGAGTCAAGGTCCTTGGCCCCGTGAGCATGTGGGCCGCAGGCCCGATGGACAAGGTCGCGGATAAGATGCCCACCATCCAGGCCGTCCTCGGCTACGTCGCCCTCCATCCCGATGGCGTCATTGCCTCCCAGATCGCCGCCATGGCCGGCGTCGAGACCACCAACGTCCGCAGCAGACTCGCCGACCTGCGCGACTGGCTCGGCAACCGACCCGACGGCAATCCCTGGCTACCCCTCGGGCGCGGCGGACGCCCCAGCGCGAAACGTCCACCACACCGCTTCCGGATCGAGGGCTGCCTCGTCGACTCCGACCTCCTCCTCCGCCTCAAGGCCCGCGCCTACCGCCGCGGCGCCGCCGGCCTCGAAGACCTCGTCGCGGCACTCCGACTCGTACGCGGACGACCGTTCACACTCCCCCGACCAGACGCACGATGGATGTGGGCCACCGAGGGTGAGCACCGTGATGCGATGCTCACCACCGCGATCATTGACGTCACCCAGGTAGTAGTCGCCCGCGCAGTGCTCGACCGCGACCTGATCCTCGCGCGTGAGGCGTACCGGATCGGTTCAGCGGTTGATCCTGACGGCGAAATCCTGAAGGTCAGCCTTGCGATGGTCGAACTCGCCGACAACCACCCGGAACGAGCCCGAGACCTCGCCGCCGACATCCTCGCCAAGCGAGGCGATGTGCAGCCACAGGACGACCTGGACCGGGCCTCCAAGGTCATGCGACAGATCACCGGTTCTGGTATTACGGACAAGTGACAGCGCGACTCGCCTGTCAGTCCGAGGATTGATTGGCCGGCGAAGAGTCGGCTGCGGTCACATGAGCGAGGCGTTGTTCAACCGTGCGGGTCACCTCGTGGTCGCCAAGGATCCGGCGGCAGTCCGCGAGAAGGGGGATCAGAAGCTTCACGGCCTCGTGGACGTGTCCACCGACCAGTAGTACCAGGGCAATCGTGTCGTGACGATTCAGTGTCCGCGAGTCTTCCGCGCCGAACAGTCGTTGACTCTCACTGGCATTGAAGCCAGCCAAGGTAAGCGCCTTCTCATCGTCGCCGCCATGTGCCATGGCGAGAGCGAGGTTCTCCCGCGATGCCAGCGTCATGGGGTGGTCCGGTCCCAACACCCGCTCGCTATCAGCATAGGTCTTCTCGAGCAGCGGGGTCGCACGCCTCAGGTCTCCCACCGAGTGGTAGGCGCTGGCGAGGTTGGTCTGGATCGCCAGTGCATGCGGGTGGTCCGCACCAAGTACCCGCTCGGTGTCGGTCAGCGTCTTCTCGTACAGCGGAATCGCACGCCGCAGATCCCCCATCGCCCGGTACCCGCCGGCGAGGTTGCTTCGGGACGCCAGCGAGTCCGGGTGGTCCGGGCCTAACACCCGCTCCTGGTCGCCAAGCGTCTCCTCGAACAACCGGACCGCGCGCAGCGCATTCCCCGCCGATAGGTACGCCCCGGCAAGGTTGCTCCGTGACGTGAGCGTGTGCGGATGGTCGTCGCCCAATACTCGCTCGGTATCGGTCAGCGTCTTCTTGTAAAGCGGCAGTGCATACTGCAGATCCCCCGCCGACGCGTAAGCGTCGGCGAGCTTGCCCTGTGAGTTCAACGTGTCTGGATGATCCGGGCCCAGCACTCGCTCCCGGTCTGAGAGTGTCTCCTCGAGCAGCGGGATCGCACGCCCCAGATCTCCAGCCGACTGGAACGCGCCAGCAAGGCTGATCCGCGTCGTCAGCGTGTCCGGATGGTCCACACCCAACACACGCTCGGCGTCGGCCAGTGTCTTCTCGTACAGCGGGATCGCACGCTGCAGATCACCTGCCGACTCGCATACTGCAGCAAGGTTGATCCGCAAAGCCAGCGTGTCCGGATGGTTGGAACCCAATACCCGCTCGGTGTCGGTCAGTGTCTTCTCGTGCAGCGGGATCGCACGCTGAAGATCCCCCGCCCGCGCATATGCACCGGCGAGAATTCCCTGCAGTTTCAAGGTGTCTGGATGATCCGGACCCAGCACTCGCCCCTGGTCTGAAAGCGTCTCTTCGAACAGCGGGATCGCACGCCGCAGATCACCTGCCGACTGGAACGCGCCAGCGAGATTGCCACGCGACTCGAGTGTATCCGGATGCAGCGCACCCAACACCCGCTCTCTATCCGAGAGGGTCCTCTCGTACAGCGGAAACGCCCGATTTAAGTCCCCCACCGACTGGTACGCCCCAGCAAGGTTGTTCCGCGACGCCAGGGTGTTTGGATGGTCCATACCCAGCACCCGTTCCCTGTCCGAGAGCGTGTTCTCGTACAGCGGGATCGTGCGCCGCAGGTCTCCGGATGACTGATAGGCGTATGCGAGGTTACTCCGTGACATCAGTGTGTCCGGATGGTCCGCGCCCAGCAGCCGCTCGGTGTCGGTCAGCGTCTTCTCGTACAGCGGAATGGCACGCCGCAAGTCCCCGACTGACTCATACGCCCCCGCGAGGTGATCCCGCGACGTCAGGGTGTCCCGATGGTCAACGCCGAGCACCCTCTCCCTGTCCGAGAGAGTGCTCTCATATAGGGGAATCGCGCGCTCGAAGTCCCCGACCGATTCGTACGTGAACGCGAGGTTGTCCCGCAACGTCAGAGTGTTCGGATGGCTCATGCCCAGTACTCGCTTCATCTTCTTAAGCGTGCCCACATACAACCGAATCGCACGCTGCGAATCCCCCGTCGACCGGTAGGCGCCAGCTAGGTTGCATCGAGAGAACAGCGTGCCCGGATGATTGGTGCCCAGCACCCGCTCGGAGGCGGTGACCGTGGCCTCGAACAACGGAATCGCCCGCTGCAGGTTCCCGACCGACTGGTACGCGAAGGCGAGATTGTTCCGCGATGCGAGGGTGTCCGGATGGTCTGTACCCAAAACGCGCGCAGCGGCGTCCAACAAGCGGCGCAGCAGGGTGATGGCCGTGTAATGGTCAGAAAGGGCATGCAGAACGTACCCCGTGCGTAGGCCGGTGGTAATTAGTTCCTGACTGACGTCCGCGTCTGGGGCATGGCTGAGTGCGAGGAAGTGTCGTGCCAGGAAGAGGGCTTCAGTGCGCTGCGCCCAGTAGGTATCGCGGTCCAAGGGGTTGACAGCGTGGACGATTTCCGCCGCGGCCATGGCAGGCGCCGGCCACTGCGCATGCTGGGAAATCTCGCTGATCACCCGGGCGACGAGCCGGTGCATGATGACGCCGGCGGCGTCCTCAGACGGCTGAGCAAGACCACTATCGGCGATCACGGCCAAGGCGTCGTCGATGTCGAACCTCTCGCCCAGGACCTCGAGCCAGCGGCGTGGCACGCCGCTAGGGTCAAGCAGCGCGAGAGCACCAAGGACACGTTGGACCAGTTCACGGTCTGCAGCCGCTTCCAGCGCCGCGTCGACCGCGAGCGCGAGCGCAGCGATCGTTGCGCGGGGGTACTCGGGGGTTGCCTTGACATCACCCAGCAGCCGGTCCAACGGTCGTCGATCCAGTTCCTTCAGGTACTGGTCGTACCCGTACGCGTGGTCGAAACGGCGACGGCGCGTGACCGTCCACACCGCAGCGGCCAACGCCAGAGGGAGCCGTCCCAGTTCGTCGGCAACCCCACCCGCCGCATCCGGATCGGTAAAGGTGGTCCCCTCCTGCAGAAAGCCGATCGCCTGCCCAGGTGTGAACACACCAACGTCCAGGACCTCGCCGACGGCAACGGATCTGTCTGCGGTCGTGACGACCACGGCGGCCGCCCCTTCCGGAGGCAACAGACCGTTCAGGTCGCGCGCGTCGGCCAGGTTGTCGAACACGACCAGCCGCGACACGGCAGGATCTGCGGCCCACAGGCTGTACATGCGACGGACGCTGTCCTCGGGCGATTCCCCCTGCGCGACCGCAGCAGCACGATCAGCAAGAAGCCGGAGGTCAGACACGGCAGTGTCGCGAGTCTCGGCATTCACCCAAGCCACGACCGGCCAGCCCTGCTGCATACAGTGACGGGCAACTTCGGCAGCGGTCTGGGACTTGCCGACGCCTCGCAACCCGGCAAGCGAGACAACCGTGGCCAGGCCATGACCGGTGACCAGCTCAAGGAGTACGGCCGTCACGTCACGATCCACATGTCCCGGCGCCCGTCGAGGCACCCGGCCGATGATGACCTGATCGGCGCGCACCATTCCACCCACCGTCACCAGTCCGGCCAGCCCCGGGACGCCGATCCGGTCCCAGAAGCCCGCAGCCGCGTCAGGACCAAGCCCATCCAAGAGGTTAAACCCCGCCATGCGCAGCGCGGTCGGCGTCTCCTTGACCTGCCTAGCCGAGATCACCCCGACGCAGAACTGCTGGCCGCTGACCGTCGCGAGTACCGCCCCGCCCGACGCGGCCGACCACGCCCTGGTCACCTCATCGGCAGTGCCACGTACATCCGGCAGCAGCGACCGATCCGAGGTCAAAGAGAGCGCGATCCGTCCGTCACCCACCCAGCCATCCGGGATCCGCGCCGCATGCGCCGAGTCCAGCAGTAGGTTCCCCACCAGGGGTACCAATCGATCCGGCCCACTCGATCCGCCCTCGCCGCTCGGGTCGAGACGTCCGAACGAGGGATAGCACCCGCACGCACAGTCCTCCAGGACGCCGCCTGCAGCCGTGTCCAGGACCGCCAGTGGCACCGGCTCAACCTCAGGCAGGCCGTCGACCTCCAGCAGTGCCAGATCCACGCTCGCCTGGCCGGTACGCCACACCACCCGGCCCTCGAGCATCGCGCCTGACTGCCACACCTGGTAGTCAGACCCGTCTGCGCAGTGATCTGCCGTCAGGACGAGGTTCTCGCGCAGGTGGAAACCCGATCCCCGAAAGCGACCTAGCTGGCCGTGGCGCATGTACGTCAGCAGCACGTTCCGCGCGATCTCCACCGCCTCAGTCCCGCCCGTCCAGCAGCGGCGTCTGGGGCTGCACGGTCCCGTTCCGGTCCACGATCTTCGGGGTCAGGGACAGCTTCACCGTCTGCGTTGTAGCCCTACTCGCCGATGCTTCCGCACCGCCCTCGAGCAGCCACCACTTGATCCCGGCGCTGCCGCCGCCTTCGGCCGTCACCGCGGCCTGCAGCTCCAGATCAACCGACCCGACCTCGAACCGCAGCCCCTTCCCGTCCCCGGCCGAGCGTGCCGCCTCGAGCTCCGACCGCAACGCCTCGATCGCCTTCGCCAACTCGATCTGCCCCACGCTAGCGTCCTCCTCGTCACCGCCCAGCAAGAGTCCCGCTGACGCTACCCAGACCCGGCAAAACCGGCAACGGAAGTCGACCGCTTCACCCGCTTCGAGTAGGTGTGAGCGGCCTTCTCGATGGACGCCAAGCCAGCGCTCGACGATGAAGGCGAGGACGGTCAGCGAGACCGCGCGCGGCCTAAGCGACGTCGGAGGTTCACGGTCGCCTCGCTGGGGCGCGGTGACTGCAGTTCCCAGACCACGTCTACGACCACTGGCGTCGGCTCCGCCGGCCGGCCAGGTGGTGGAGATCGCTGGTGGGGCGGCGTGCGGGCTATCCCCGCTGCTGGAGGAGACTCATGGCGTTGTCGAAAACGTCCCAGATCATGGTCAGTAGGCCTATGACGTCGGCGATGTTCGCAGCAACGGTCAGTTGGTTGGTGCCAGGAGCCGACTCGGCGATGCGCAGCAGCGGCCAGGTGTGGGCGTGGGCATACCCGCTGGTCTGGTTCCAATAGCGCATGAGGATCGCTCGGTAACTGACGGACTTCGTGGGCCTGACATCGTCGGGCTGGGGCAAGGGAGAGACTCTGTCGAGGTACCTGGCGACGATTCCGAAAAGCTCACCGTCTCCCTTCAGGGCGACGGGCGTGAGTCCAAGGCGTGTGACCTCCTCGAGAATGCCGCTCTGGTCGCACCTTAGCTTCTCGCGCCAGTCTGTGAAGGTCTTGTGGATCGGGTCGCTCTCGTCGACCACCGCAAGGGCGTCGCGGACCTCGCGCAGGGAACTCTTGTCGTCTTCGAGGGCGAGTGCCGCACAGCGGCGGAAGCGCTCGTCACTGTCGTCGGGTTCGAGTAGATAGAGGGCTTTGCATGCCGCGAGGAGCGCGGTACGGCCCATCGCCTGCTCGACACCGAGCGGGCTGAATGTCTTCTTTGCCTGGACCAGCCGTCCGATCGAGTCGAGAAACTCGTACGTGGAGCGCAGGTGCAAGTACGCGCGGTGGCCGGGCTGAAGCACCGTCGAGCGATCGCCGTCTAGCGCAAGCGGGGACCCCTGCATGAAGCCGGGGTCGGCGCCGACGAGTCGGGACTCATACGTGTGCAGGACACGGTAGAGCAGATTCAGTCGATGGGCAGCGTCGGGATCCTTTTCCACGATCACCGAGCCACCAGCAGACGAAGGGCCCTGAGGCACGTCCAATGGGAGATCAACAGTGCGGTCGTGTAGCGAGTTGCCCGGTCTGCCGGCCCTCCGTAGCCGACGCTCGGCCCCTGAGGGGAAGCGGCTGAAGCAGGGTGTCGTGATGCGGGATTTCCCAGGCGCGGTTGCAGGGCGATCATGCTCGCTCCTGAGTCGCAAACGGGTACGGCACTGTCCCGTCGCTCGCCGACACAGCGTGTCATGAGGTGCCCTCCGGTCCGAGTACGAGGCGAACGGCGCCGGCATCGATCCCGGGTGCGGCGATCAGTGTGGGCAGGTTGTGATCTGTCAGACCGTTCATCTCCATGTCGACTCGCGCAACGGCTAGCGCGCTCTCGACGGACTGACCATCAGCGATGGACCGGTAGAAGCGCGTGGCGAACGTGATGGCGTCGATGTCACCCACGGGCGCGCTCATCCCGATGGCGATCGGAACGCCTGCGAGCAGCGGTTCGAGGCTGCTGGCGGATTCGCAGGCGTTGAGGACGACGAGGGCCGGCCGCTGATCAGGAGAGGAGACGGCGCGCATGAAGAGTTCGATCGGGATCTCGCGACCGTCGTTCCCCGCGATGCTGCCATCGTCAAAGACAAGTACCTGCTCATCGGCGTGCCCGGAGAAATGAATCACGTGGGGCTGGAACGTAGTGAGGTAGTTCAGCAAGTCGTCTGCGGTGACATCGGGGGCGTGTTCGATCTCCACCACGTCGCGGTGCACGGCGGCCGCCACGGCGTTCTTGACGCGGCGGATCTCCTGCGCGACCCGGAGCCCTCCTTCGGGCGACGCTGTGGCGTACAGGATCCGCAGGTTCTCCTGCTTCGGCTCAGAGCGTTATTCACGGGCTCTGGCGGTAGAACTCGAGGTTGGTGATCGCGTGGATCACGCTTGGTAGCTCGCTCAGCCGGCCGCGGTAGCCGGTCGAGAGGATCTTCCACTGCTTGAGGTGCGCGATCGTTCGTTCGACCGGTGCCCGCATGCTGGCGATCTTGCGGTTCCACTCCCTGTCGGCCTCGGTGCGCGGCTCGTCCTTCTTCTTCGGTCGCGGCGTGAGCCGGGTGTGCTTGACGTAGGCGCTGTCGGCGAACACGGCCAACAGCTCGTTGCCGGCCCGGGCCGTGGTGATCTGGTCGGCCCAGCCGACTTCTTCCAACGCCCGTGAGTCGTGCCGTGAGCCACGCACCGGCCGTGAGACACCGACCAGGGCGCCGCCCAGCCGGGCGGCGACCTGGATGTTCAGGGCCTGCTTGCGGTGCTTGCCGTTGAAGTTCGTCGTGCCTGTCCCGGCACGGTTCCCGGTCGGGATCGGCGTGCCGTCGATCAGCACGACCCCGATCTTCAGGGCCTGCGCGAGGTGTTTGCGGTCCAGCGCGGTGACCTGTCCGAGCAGAGCGATCAGGTACCGCCAGATCCGCGAGACAGTGGGCTGAGAGGTCTCGTACAGGTCGGCGGTCATCTGCTGGCGCAGGTTGTGCCGCGCCATGATCAGCACCATCACCACCGCACGCCCGAACGGCATCGTGAAGTTCTCCCGCTCGGCAGGCGGCCGGCCGTCGTGCACCTGCCACGCGCGGGCGATCAGCTCGGAGGTCTGGGCAGGCGTGAGCCCGACAGTAGAGTGGTAGCGCAACGGCCCCTCGTTCTCGGTTCGATCAGGTCTCGACAACCACGATCAAACCGGACACAGGGGCCGTTGCGCTACCTGCCCGATCTTGACTCTGACCAGCAACGACGCGGGTCAGACGCCGGAACCCTCATGGGCCGCCCCACGCCCGTGAATAACGCTCTCACTCAGCGCGGCGATCAGGTCCGCGAGATGCACCTCGGCCTGATCAATGCGAGCGCGAGTTTCGGCCCGGTCTGCCCGCCGTTGCTGCTCGGCGCGCACTTGCTCCTGCTGACGCTGTCGTTCGTCCGCGCGGCGTTGCGCCTCGCGCTTGCGCTCTGCGTCCTCGCGCGCTCGCCGGTCCTTGTCGGCCGCCCGCTTGTCAGCTGCTGCTTCTCGGGTGAGCGCTGCGGTGAGTTCCTTGTTGAGACGGGCCTCCCCCTTGCTGAGATCGGCGCGCTTCTTGGCCGCTGCGGCAATCTTCTTGCCCTCCGCGACAGCGGCCTTTCGGGCAGAGTCAGCCTGACGCAGGTAGTTCTTGGCCGTCACGGCACTGGATGTCTTGGAGGCACGCGTCTCCTTCTCGCTGGCCTCGGCCTCCTTTGCCGCCTTCTTCGTCTCCGCGGCGCTGATGTCCTGATCAACCTTCGAGCGCTTCTGTACGACGTCGGCAATCTTCTGCCGGATCTGTGCTGACGATGACAAGGTCCCTCCCAAGCAGGCGGCGATCCCGGACGGCTGTGCTGGGCAGCGGGACACTCGTGACCGCGACTCCCTGACGACTGTATGGCGGTTTGCCGGCCTTCGCCCGCCAGCCGGCGCGACGCACGGCTGCCGTTCACACGATCACGGAGAGGATCAGCACGCTGCCCACTGGTGTCACTCCCGACAGGATCCGCTACGCCCCGCGTCGACGCAGGAGGCTAACCGCCGATCACCTACGAGATTCGCTGTAACGGCATGTCACGTGTTCAGGAGCCTCCTCCTGATGGACAGGTCAACGTTCAGACCCGAGCGCGCCGGGGCGGTTCTGACCTGCTCCGAAACCACCCGCACGCTTCTCCGGCGCGGTTCTCCGCATGCGATTTCGGCCGGTTGTCGGTGTCAGCGTGGCGGGCATGGACATCCGCCAGCCTGCCGAACTCGACCGCCGGACACGCGCCGTGGTCGCGGCGTTCGGCGCGCCGTCGCGCCTGGAGTCGGCGCGGCTCCTGGTGCGTGCTGGCGTCCCCATCTTCCCGTGCGCGCCGGGTACGAAG